>CAXXKO010000027.1:0-60766 GCA_963666705.2 Alphaproteobacteria bacterium
CAGGCACGCCCCGGTCATAAAGCCCGCCAGCGTGAGAGAGGATATCACGCAGCCCGGCGACCGTTCGGTCCGGGTCGCAGTTTTCGATCAGAAGCCGCGGCTTCTGGCCAGGCTGTCCATCGGCGACGGGAGCTTCGATGTCTTCAGCATTGGCGATAGCATCGATGATCATTGCCTCGCGATCGCTGGTCATCCGATGGCCTCCCCGATGTCGAGGACCCTGCCCATCAGAAGATCGTTGAAATCCAGTCCCTGCGGAGGGCGGGCAATACTTACGCGCCGACGCTCCCGCTTCCATCTCCGGGCGCATTCGAAGGCTGCCGCCTCACCGGGGTCGTCGCCATCGGCGAGAACCGTCACGGTCCGGATGCCTTCGGGAAGATCGAGCGTTCGCAAGCCAGAGGTCGAAAGTGCCGCCCAGGCCGCCCGTCCCGTGGCCTGCATAGCGGCAAGGCAGGTCTCGATGCCCTCGCCGACCATAAATGCATCGCCCGGGTCACCCAGCCGCACCGCGCCGCCACGGCAGGGGCCTAGCATCATTTTCGAGGGAGCAACCGGCGCCTTTCCGACGCCGTCATGGGCGAGGAAAGTGCGGTGGATGGCGAGCGGCACATCGTCGGTACCACGCGTCACAAGAGCAACCATCGCCGGCCAAACGCCGCCCGACGGGTGTTTCAGACTTCCATGGAAGCGTAAGGTGTCCGGCGGGCGCAGCGTGAGGCCCCGTGAATGCAAATAGGCTTCTACCGGCGTTCCCATAGCGGGTTTCGATGCGCACCAGATGTTGATCGCAAACCTGATCCGATTAGCGATGGCGGACTCGTCCCGGGCGACGGGATTAGGACGAAACCGGTCACCAGGCAATCGACGGTCCCGATACACGAAACGATCATCGGGCTTGCGCTGGCTGTCGCCCGCTCGCGGCGGGTCACGCTCCAACCCAAGCGCCAGCCGGATCGCCTCGAAGGTGCAGCCGTGTGAATGGCAGTGCGCCAAGACCTTGTCGCCGTCGCGGCGTAGGGCGAGATTCGAGTCGCCGCCGTCATGCGCCGGGCAGCGCGCCCGGTATTCGTCCTTGCCGGTCTGCTTCAAGCCCCAAGGTCGAAGCGCGGCGAGGAATGTCTCCGGGTCCGGGTGCCAGCCGTTGAAAGCCCTGTCGGGCATTTTCAGGCGGCTTGCGCTTCGCCGCTCGCCCGTGGGCGGTCGGCAAGCCATGCCTCAATCTCGGACGCTGACCATCGAACGGCGCGTGTGCTGATCCGCAACGGTTCCGGGAATTGGCCCGCCCGCATCATTCGGTAAATCGAGGTCTTCGTAAGCCCGACGCGGCTTTCCACTTCAGCGCGCGTGAGCAGTCGGTCGCGGTCGCTCATGGCGTCCTCCTTGCGGTTGTTCTTCCCGCAAGGTGACACTTGGTTGCATGTGTTTATAGGGACACCGGAGTACCAAATGTTCCCGGATTCATTTCCCAGACTAAAGCCGTTGCATGGTTCTTTTCACGGCCTCAGCCGCTGCATCGCTCTCTTCACCGCCTCAAAGTTTGTCTCTATGGCGCCGTCGCATGCGACCAGATTGATTGCGGCGTTCTCGGTCAAACCGAAACGGCTCTTGAGAGTGCCCACCGCACGGGCCCAAATCTGCGTCCGCTCGTGCTTTACGTCTCGCGGGGCTCGGCCCATTCGTGCCATTTTGATTATCTCTCGAATCAGCCAGTCCGGGGGCGTTTCCCCCCGCTCCATCGTGCGTTCGGCCCTATCGAGCAAGGCCGTCTCGCAATAAGGGTCATCGACCAGCTCGCGCACGTATTCAGGGGTGAGCGGTATCGACAACGGCTTGTCAACTCTGTCATTCACTCTGAAGCTGGCGCTACGCCCTTCCGCGTATGGGTCCCTACCGGCCATAGCGGCCTCGCAAGGAAACGACCTTCGCGCCTGTGTTCCCTGTCACAAAGTGGCCCCATTCGGCCATCAGCGCCCGGCGCCGTTCTAGCAGGTCGGAGCGCGCGTATGCCGCCTCGACCGCATCCGCGACCGTATGCGCCAAGGCCCGCTCCATGACGGCATGGGGCGCGTTGGTGCTCTCGGCTGCCCAGTCTCGGAAGGTAGACCGGAAGCCGTGCGCTGTCGCCCAATCGGCGAGCCCGACCCTGCGCAAGCATTCTGTGAACGCCATGTCGGAGAGCGGGGAGCCGCGCTTACGAGGCGACGGGAAGACCAGCCCGCTATCGTCGCACAATGGCAGGGCTTCATGTAGCACGGCCAAGGCTGCGTCGGACAACGGGACGCGGTGTTCCGCGCCGCCTTTCATCCGCTCGGCCGGGATGGTCCAGAGGCGGTTGTCGAGGTCCATCTCGGACCATGTTGCGCCGCGCGCCTCGCTGGAGCGGGCGGCAGTCAGGATCAGGAAGCGTAGGCAGAGCTTGGCGGCCATGCCGGCGGTCGAGGCGTCTATAGTTTCGAGCGCGGCCGGCACCTCGGCATAGGGTAGGGCGCGATGGTGCGACTTGAACCGGCGCATTGCCGGCAACGCGCCGTCGATACCTTCGCCTGCCGCGTTGTGCTCGACAAACTCATGCGCCATGGCCCACTTGAGCACGGTGCGGATACGCTGCCGGACGCGCCGAGCGGTCTCCGGCTTGGTGGTCCATATCGGCGTGAGCGCCGCCAGCACGTCGCGGCGCGTGATCCGGTCGAGGCGCAAGTTGCCGATGCCCGGAAAGGCGTAGGTCCGCAGAGTGTTGATCCATTGGTCGGTGTGCTTGCCATTGCGCCAGCGGGGCAGGTTTGCCGCATGGACCGTCTCGGCTGCTTCGCGGAAGGTGGGCATCTTCGCCCGGCGCTTCTCGGCCAGCGGATCGCGCCCTTCCGCGACCGCGAGCCGGTGCCCGTCGGCAAGCTGCCTCGCCCTGGCCAGCGAAACGGACGAATAGCCGCCCAGCCCTATGTCGCGACGCCGCCCGTCAATCGTTGCCCGAAGCATCCAGCCTTTCGAGCCGCCAGGCGCGACTCTTAAGATACAGGCCCCTGCCGTCATGGTGCATGCCCGGTTTGGTGAGCGCCTTCACCTTTGCCGCCGTGAGTGCCATCATGGTCCTTGCCCATCAATTTGCCCATCAATCCAAGCAGGAATTTATGATACCGCGCGCGACCGCGCAACACTTTCTGGAACAAATAAAACCTTCTATAAAGCCCGTTGTAGAGCATTCCCGGGAATGTGCGGGACATATATTTGGCGGAGGGGGTGGGATTCGAACCCACGGTACGCATAGCGCACAACGGTTTTCGAGACCGCCCCGTTCGACCACTCCGGCACCCCTCCACAGGCGGCCGAGACCCTAGCGCAAGGCTCCCACAAACCGCAAGCCACAGCCCGGCCGCGGGGCTTGCAAAGGTGGGGTCCGGGCCTCACGTCCCAGCGGCTGGAGGGCGGCCTCGAGGTCGGATGCGGGCGTGAGCGTCGGAACAGATGAGACCGGAGCCGGGCTTCGTCGGCGACATGACGGCGATGGCGCCCGGCGCGCCCATCCGGCGGCGCGCCACGAGGCGGCGGGGGCTGGGCCGGGCTTCGATTGGCTGGCACCGCCCGCCCGCAACCCGACGACGCGCAGCGCCGCAATCATGAGCGCCGCGCGGGGCCAGCGCCGGCTCCAGGGCCATGAGGGTGGCGGCCCCGCGACGCGGGTCTTCGAGCACCCGGACGGCGCCCGGGAACCGGGGCCAAATCCGTTGACAGGAAAGCGTGTGACGCTATAGTCCCGCGGCCTGTGAGGCACGGCTCCCCGCGGAGCCGGCGGGCGTGCCAGCAAACCCAATCGGACCGAGACATGTTCGCAGTCATCAAGACCGGCGGAAAGCAGTACAAGGTCGCCAAGGACGACGTCATCTTCGTCGAGAAGCTCGACGGCGATGCTGGGGCCCTCGTGCGCTTCGACGACGTCCTGATGGTGGGCGACGGTGCCGGCCAGACCGTGGGCAAGCCCCTCGTCGAGGGCGCGGCCGTCACGGCAACCGTCCTCGAGCAGACGCGCGGCGAGAAAATTCTGGTGTTCAAGAAGAGGCGCCGCAAGCGCTACAAGCGCATGCAGGGCCATCGCCAGCACCTGACCGTCCTGCGCGTGACCGACATCCTGCCCACGGGCGCCAAGAGCAAGGCGGCGGCGATAGAGACGGCGACACAGGCGGAAGAGGCCGAGGCGGCGGCCGCGGAGATAACGGAAGTGGCCGCGTCGGCGGAAGCGGCTGTCGAGGCCAAGGAAGCCGCGCCCAAGAGGAAGGCGGCGCCGAAGAAGGCAGCCACCGGGACGGCCGCGGACGCGCCGAAGAAGAAGGCGGCGCCCAAGAAGAAGCCCGCCGCCAAGAAGGCCACCGACGAGACGAGCGAGGAGACCTGAGCCATGGCCCACAAGAAAGCCGGCGGCAGCTCACGCAACGGCCGCGATACCGCGGGCCGGCGCCTGGGCGTCAAGAAATACGGCGGCCAAGCCGTCATCCCGGGCAACATCATCGTGCGCCAGCGCGGCACCAAGTTCCATCCCGGCAACGGCGTCGGCATGGGCAAGGACCACACCGTTTTCGCCACGGTCCCGGGGCGCGTGGCCTTCCGCCATTCCGGCCCCCGCACCTTCATCGACGTGGAGCCGTCGGTCTAGCTCTCGTCCGCCTCGAATTGGAAACCGAGGGGGATGGGGTGCCATTTCCCCCGGTTTCGCGTTCGGGGCGGGCGAACCGACGCAAGGGCGAGGGTGAGCCATGAAGTTCCTCGACCAGGCCAAGATCCATGTGCGCGGCGGCAACGGCGGCAACGGATGCGTTGCCTTCCGGCGCGAGAAGTACGTGGAGCTCGGCGGCCCCGCAGGCGGTAACGGCGGGCGCGGGGGCGATGTCGTCGCGGTCGCGGTCGAGGCCCTCAACACCCTCATCGATTTCCGCTACCAGCAGCACCTGCGGGCCAAACACGGGCGCGGCGGCGAGGGCTCGAACCGCACCGGCGCCGGCGGGGCCGACAGGATCATCCAGCTTCCCGTCGGCACCCAGGTGTTCGAGGCCGACCCCGATCTGCCGCGGCAGCACGAAGACACCCTGATCGCCGACCTGGTCGAACCGGGCCAGCGCGTCGTCCTGGCGCGTGGCGGCACCGGCGGCTACGGCAACAGCCACTACAAGAGCTCGGTCAACCGCGCCCCCCGGCGGGCGGATCCGGGCCAAGAGGGGGAGGAGCGCGACCTCTGGCTGCGGCTCAAGCTGCTGGCCGACGCGGGCCTCGTCGGCCTGCCCAACGCCGGCAAGTCCACCTTCCTCGCCCACGTCTCGCGCGCGCGGCCGCGCATCTCCGGCTACCCCTTCACCACCCTCCATCCCCAGCTCGGCGTGGTCTATGTGGAGGGCGACGAATTCGTGCTCGCCGACCTGCCGGGCCTCATCGAGGGCGCGCACGAGGGCGCAGGCCTGGGCGACCGCTTCCTCGGCCATATCGAGCGCTGCGGCGTGCTCCTGCATCTGGTGGACGGGACGGGGGCGGACACAGCCGGCGCCTACCGCGCGGTGCGGGAAGAGCTCGATGCCTACGGCCACGGCTTGACGGAGAAGGCCGAGATCCTGGCTCTCAACAAAATCGATGCGTTGACCCCGGCGGTGGTGGCCGAACGGGTCGCGAGCCTCGAGGCCGAGGCGGGTTGCCGGGTGATGGCCATCTCCGGCGCGGCGGGAACGGGCATCGAGGCCGCGCTCCACATCCTCTTCGGCCACGTCCGTGCGGCGCGCGCGGGGCGCCTCGCCGCGGCGGCGCCCGCCGCGGTGGCCGAGGGCTGGCACCCGTGAGCGGCGCGGGCGCGCGAGATCGGCTGGCCACCGCCCGGCGTCTGGTGGTGAAGATCGGCTCGGCCCTGCTGGTGGACCAGGAGACGGGCGCCATCCGCCACCATTGGCTCGACGCCCTGGCCGACGACGTGGCGGCGCTGCACGCCCGCGGCCGCCAGGTCATGCTGGTGTCCTCGGGCGCCATCGCCGTGGGCCGCGGCCAGCTCGGGCTCGACCGCGCCACCATCCGCATCGAGGAGAAGCAGGCCGCCGCCGCCGTCGGCCAGATCCGCCTCGCCCACGCCTATGAGGAGACCCTGCGACGCCACGGCATCTCCGTGGCCCAAATCCTCCTCACCCTCGACGATACGGAGGAGCGGCGCCGGCACTTGAACGCCCGCAACACGATCGAGACCCTCTTGCGCCTGGGTGCGGTCCCGGTCATCAACGAGAACGACACGGTGGCGACCGAGGAGATCCGTTTCGGCGACAACGACCGCCTGGCCGCGCGCGTCGCCGCCATGACGCGGGCCGAGGCGCTGGTGCTGCTCTCCGACATCGACGGCCTCTATACGGCCGACCCGCGGCGCGACCCGGACGCGACCCTGGTGCCCGAGGTCGCGGAGATCACACCCGGAATCGAAGCCATGGCGGGGGCGGCGCCCGTGGGCCACAGCTCGGGCGGCATGATCACCAAGCTCGCGGCCGCGCGCATCGCCACCGCCGCCGGCTGCCGCATGGCCATCGCCGACGGCCGCCGCGCGCACCCACTGGCGGCGCTCGAGGCGGGTGCCGCCTGCACCTGGTTCGCGGCCCGGGGCGAGCCCCGCACCGCGTTCAAGGGCTGGCTCGCCGGCGCCCTCAAATCGAGCGGCACCATCATCGTGGACGGGGGCGCCATCGCCGCGCTCAAGGCCGGCAAGAGCCTGCTGCCCGCCGGCGTGACGGGAGTCGACGGCCAGTTCCGGCGCGGCGACGCGGTGGTCGTACGCGACCCCGAGGGCCGCGAGGTGGCGCGCGGCCTCATCGCCTATGAAGCGGGCGACGCGCGCCGTATCATGGGCCGCCGGAGCCGGGAGATCGAGGCCCTGCTCGGCTACCAGGGGCGGGACGAGATGATCCACCGGGACGACCTGGTGCTGACCGTGGAGGACGGGGCATGAGCGAGGCGAGAGCGGATGCGGCCCCCGATCTGGATGCGGAGATGACCGCGCTGGGCACGGCCGCGCGCGAGGCGGCGGCGGCGCTGGCCACCTCGGACGGCGCCGCGAGGGACCGGGCGCTCCACGCCGGCGCCCAGGCACTGCGGGCGGCAAGCGAAGACATCCTGGCGGCGAATGGCGCCGACCTCGCCACGGCACGGGGCCTCTCCCCCGCCATGCGCGACCGCCTGGCGCTCGACACCGCCCGCGTCGAGGCCATGGCCGCTGGCCTCGAGGGCATCGCCGCCCTGCCCGATCCGCTCGGCCGCACCCTCGCCGAATGGGACCGGCCCAACGGCCTCCGCATCGCCCGCGTCTCGGTGCCCTTGGGCGTCATTGGCATAATCTATGAGAGCCGGCCCAACGTGACCGCCGACGCAGGCGGCCTGTGCCTCAAGTCCGGTAACGCCGCCATCCTGCGCGGCGGCTCGGAGAGCTTCCATTCGTCGGGCGCCATCCTCGCGGCGCTCCAGGCCGGCCTCGCCGAGGCGGGGCTCCCGGCGGCGGCCATCCAGCGCGTGCCCACCACCGACCGGGCGGCCGTCGGCCATATGCTCGCCATGTCCGATCATATCGACGTCATCATTCCGCGCGGCGGCCGGGCGCTGACCGAGCGGGTGGCGGCCGAGAGCCGCATCCCCGTCATCAAGCACCTGGACGGCATCTGCCACACCTACGTCCACGCGGCGGCCGACCCGGCCATGGCGCGCGCGGTGGTGGTCAACGCCAAGATGCGCCGGCCCGGCATCTGCGGCGCCACCGAGACCCTGCTTGTCGACCGATCGGTCGCGGCGAGCCACCTGCCCGCCATCCTCGACGACCTCATTGCCGCGGGCTGCGCCGTGCGCGGCGACGCGGAGGCCCGCGCCCTCGAGCCCCGCGCGGCGCCGGCCGACGCCGATGACTGGGACACCGAGTACCTCGCACCCGTGATCTCGGTCCGTGTGGTGGATGGGCTCGAGGCGGCGATTCAGCACGTGAACCGCCACGGTTCCCACCACACGGAATCGATCCTCACGGCGGATGGGGCGGCGGCGGCGCGCTTCATGGCGGCGGTGGATGCCGGCATCGTCATGCACAACACCTCGACCCAGTTCGCCGATGGCGGCGAGTTCGGCATGGGGGCCGAGATCGGCATCTCCACCGGCAAGCTCCACGCCCGCGGCCCGGTGGGCGCCGAGCAGCTCACCAGCTACAAGTACCTGGTCCGCGGCGCGGGCCAGGTGCGGCCCTGAGGGGGCGGAGGGCCGGAATCGCGCCGAAACGCGCGAAAACCGACCGAAATGTCAAGGTTGGATTCTGACATAATGCATTGATAAAAGTATCTAATAGTCAGATCATTTTCCATAATCAAGCCATGGGCCCGAACCTTGACAAACCTTGACACTTTTGGCCCGCACGGCTTGCGGTGCTCACCTATATGGGTATAGTATCCCAGATCGTCAAGTGGCCGGCGAGCTTCGTGAGAGCGGCCGCGCCCACCCCACCATGGAAAGCGAGAGATCCCGATGCCGGAGCAGCTCATCTTCAATCTCGACGACCCGAGCCAGGGCACCCGCCGGACGCTCGCCGCGGGGATCGAGACGCGCATCTTCGCGGGCGAAAGCGCCATGATCTCCGTCGTGCGGGCCGACCCCGAGAGCGCCGGCCGGATCCACAGCCACCCGCAGGAGCAGTGGGGCGTGCTTCTCGAAGGCGGCGGGACGCGCATCCAGGACGGCATCGAGCATCCGGTCGCGGCCGGTGATTTCTGGCGCACACCCGGCGGCGTGGCCCACGGCTTCCGCGCCGGCCCCGAGGGCACGGTGATCCTCGACATCTTCAGCCCGCCGCGCGAGGAATACCACAAGGCGGGATCGGGCTTCGGCGGGTAACCCGGCCGGGAGTCATCTTGGGAGCGCCGCCCAGCCGCCGCCTCCCGGTGCTCTCCTATTTCGGACACTCAGGATAATAAATTTGGACACTCACTCCGCAATCCGCAGAGTGTGCTTTTTCTTATCGATGACCGCGCCGCACATGGCTCTGTAGGCGGACATGATCGCTTTCTTGGCTGCGGCCTTTGATTGGTAGCTTCGAGCGCTACAAGCTATAACTGGTGGCGGATGATGACTCCCGTGCAGACGCCAATACCAATGCCCATTCTTCTTGAAGACCTCGAAGTAGTCGCCCGTTATTCCGGCCATTCTCCCCTCCCGATTTTTCCTTGGTCCCTACCGCCGTCGATTACCGTGAAGAAGTGCCCGACACATTTGTTCGTTATAGAAACCGTTTTAAATGGCACTATGCCTCGTCTCGTCGCTCTCTGATTTTGGCGGGCCGTGGCCATAGCCGGATTATGAAGCTTCCCCACAATAGCCAACGTCCCTATCCGGTTAATGCAGGTAGCGCGTCGTTGGGTTGCAGACCGTGGATCAACTGGCGGTATGTGATGGTTGGCCGGGCCATGGCGCGGCTCAGGACGAAGTCGCCGAGGTCGTCGATCCGCCGGCGGCGGTTGAAGCGATAGGCCCATTCCCGGCCATAGCGCGGCAAGTGCTTGGCGCTGACGCCATGGTAGGTGCCGTTGAGCCAGGTCTTGAGGTTGCTGAACAGGACGTGGATGATCGGCATCTGCGTCTCGGCGTTCTTGCCTTGGCCTTGGACGGTGGGCTGGTGCCGGTAGACGGCGCCGAGCCCGGCATAGCCCTTGAAATCGTCGGTCAGCAGGCGCGCGCCCGGCGTCACGGCGGCCCGCACGAAGCCGCCGAGCTGCTCGGCATTGGCCCGGGGCAGGATGGCAAGCCGCGCCCGGCCGGCGACGAAGCCGCTGCCCTCGACCCCCTTGCCCGGCGCCACCGCCACCTTCTCCACCGCCAGCACGAGCAGGCTCTTGTTGGCATTGGCCATCCCGCGGCCCCGGCTCTCGGGCTTGCCGCGCCCGCCGTAGTAGCTCTCATCGACCTCGACCATGCCGTCCAGCAACGCATCCGGCCGCTCCGCCAAGCCATGGCGCAGCTTGTGAGCCATCAGCCATGCGGTCTCATAGCGAAGCCCCAGCTCGCGCGCCAGGAACAGGGCCGAGACCCCGCGCTTGTCCCGCCCCATCAACCACGCCGCCAGGAACCATTTGGGCAACGGTGTGCGGGTGCGGTGGAAGATGGTTCCCGCCGTCACCGACTCTTGACGACCGCAAGCCGCGCATTCGAAGACGCGCGCCCGCGCCTTGTGCCGATAGCCCCGCCGGTGCCCGCAGCGGGCGCACGCAAACCCAGACGGCCAGCGTCGATCCGCCAAGGCCAGGATGCACGATTCCTCGTCTCGGTAGCGCTCTTGGAACGTCAACAAGCCGCTCATGCCCTGTCTCCCGACCAATCCTCAGAGGCGGGAACAGTACACCCTTAGAGCGAACATATAAAGAACACTCGGTCGCTACCTGCATTAACCGGATAGGGACGATAGCCAAACTGCGACGAATCTATCGCAATGTCGTTTTGCGACTCGTGCCGCCTCGAAAATTTCTTTCGGCGGTTCTCCGTCCAGCTCGAAGTTGACATAGATTAGTAGGTGCGGGACGGGTCGGTAGCGTTTTCCGGCCTTGGCCTTGATAGCGCGCACTATGGCTGGGATCGCGGCTCGCTCCTCCTCCCATGAATCGAAGTGCTCTATTCCGCGAGGCGATCCAGCCGCCTCGCGTTCAGCCGCACGGCGGTATTCGTCGGAGCGCCGCCGTCCGACCCGACCCGCTTCACACATTTCGAATGGTTGGAGTTCGTCGCGAACTCGCAAATTGAAATCTGGGAAGCGGTCCGGCTCAAGCTGAATCGACACTGGCCGGTCCTGCGAAAGGATGATTGCGTACCTCGCGGCCGCCCAAGCCTCGCGAATCGGTTTGGCCTCCGATCGACACATGAAATCCGACGCCGAAATGGTTTCTTTGTGGGCGTTCACCGCCATTGCGAATTCGGCTGGTGTCCACCACCGGTCAAACCATTCCGGCGGGGCTGTCTTTAACTCTAGAATTGTTCCTAAAATCATCGGGCGATTTTCGCCTTATCTATTCCGAACATCGAACAGATCGCGTCAACGTGTTCCGGGATCGACTCACTGAGCATCCATCCTTGGATTCGACGAGTCCCGCGATCAAACCACACATATGCGTCGATCCAAAACTTGACTTCCTTGATTTTCCCTTCCGAAACATGCTTGACCATGGGATGTCGCGAACCATCATCGGCAAAGAACATCGTCCCTATCCGGTTAAGGCAGGTCGTGCGCCCTGGGGTTGCAAGCCGTGGATCAACTGGCGGTATGTGATGGTTGGCCGGGCCATGGCGCGGCTCAGGACGAAGTCGCCGAGGTCGTCGATCCGCCGGCGGCGGTTGAAGCGATAGGCCCATTCCCGGCCATAGCGCGGCAAGTGCTTGGCGCTGACGCCATGGTAAGTGCCGTTGAGCCAGGTCTTGAGGTTGCTGAACAGGACGTGGATGATCGGCATCTGCGTCTCGGCGTTCTTGCCTTGGCCTTGGACGGTGGGCTGGTGCCGGTAGACGGCGCCGAGCCCGGCATAGCCCTTGAAATCGTCGGTCAGCAGGCGCGCGCCCGGCGTCACGGCGGCCCGCACGAAGCCGCCGAGCTGCTCGGCATTGGCCCGGGGCAGGATGGCAAGTCGCGCCCGGCCGGCGACGAAGCCGCTGGCCTCGACCCCCTTGCCCGGCGCCACCGCCACCTTCTCCACCGCCAGCACGAGCAGGCTCTTGTTGGCATTGGCCATCCCGCGGCCCCGGCTCTCGGGCTTGCCGCGCCCGCCGTAGTAGCTCTCATCGACCTCGACCATGCCGTCCAGCAACGCATCCGGCCGCTCCGCCAAGCCATGGCGCAGCTTGTGAGCCATCAGCCATGCGGTCTCATAGCGAAGCCCCAGCTCGCGCGCCAGGAACAGGGCCGAGACCCCGCGCTTGTCCCGCCCCATCAACCACGCCGCCAGGAACCATTTGGGCAACGGTGTGCGGGTGCGGTGGAAGATGGTTCCCGCCGTCACCGACTCTTGACGACCGCAAGCCGCGCATTCGAAGACGCGCGCCCGCGCCTTGTGCCGATAGCCCCGCCGGTGCCCGCAGCGGGCGCACGCAAACCCAGACGGCCAGCGTCGATCCGCCAAGGCCAGGATGCACGATTCCTCGTCTCGGTAGCGCTCTTGGAACGTCAACAAGCCGCTCATGCCCTGTCTCCCGACCAATCCTCAGAGGCGGGAACAGTACACCCTTAGAGCGAACATATAAAGAACACTCGGTCGCTACCTGCATTAACCGGATAGGGACGAAGAACATACCCGTCAGTGTCTCTCGGAGGTCGCCATAATCGGACGCATCATCGTGGTTGACCAAGAACATGATGTTTGGAACGGCTCGGTCGGGATTCACGGCGTCAAGCTGTGACGCGGCCTTTTCGATCATTCCTGACAAACGATTGAACACGGGATCGTTACGAAGCCCCCCAACGATCTCGCCCGGCGCGGCTTCCTCAAGCTGTTCGTCAAGCCAATCGTCACGCGGAGATTTCACCTCGCAGTAAGCCACCAAATCATCGCCGCGTAACACTCGATAGTCGGGGGTTCGACCGGTTCCAATCTCAGCCTTGGTGAAGCGCTGTGGCGTCAGCCCATAGGACTGAATTATTTCCTCAACGATTACTAGGTCTGCGGCCTCGTCTGGCCCGGGCCGATTGCGTTGACGGGGCTTATCATCGCTCATGGTGTGTATTATAGGGAAAATCGAATTGATCTTCACTGACGATTAACCAACGCGAACAGCTCCGAGGCTATCTGGAGACGCCCGAATGACCGTATTTCTGACGAAGGTATGAGGCTTTGACGAGCCGTGCGGCCCGCTTCAGTTCAGCATGGAGGGATGGCGAGATCGGGCGCGTGCATTGTTGGAACCTGGCGATCTTGTGATACTGGTCGGAACTAAGGGTGAACAGACGGATAAAGTTGACCGAGGTCGAGTCCTCGGAATGGTGGAGCCGACCACGAAAATCGTGCTGTCAATGGACTTCGATCTGCCGAGCCACAAAGTCCATTTCAACGATGCGGACGAATACCGATGGCCATATTGCTTGCTTAATAGGCGGGCATGGAAAATCTCGGCGCGTCACCTGCTAGAGGAAGTTTCGACACGCGCGTTCAATATGGATGCGGCAAGTGGCATCGTTCCTCTTACCGACGAAGAGGCCGCCAAGGTGATGCGGTTGCATCGGGAAGAAATAGAGATTCTTCAGCCGATTCGCGCGCGCGCCC
Source organism: Alphaproteobacteria bacterium (assembly GCA_963666705.2). Classification (GTDB taxonomy): domain Bacteria; phylum Pseudomonadota; class Alphaproteobacteria; order CADEGL01; family CADEGL01. Next base: position 13,272 of record CAXXKO010000027.1, read on the forward strand.
GAATTGAAGGCTACGAGGCGGCGCGCCGCCGGGTTGCACCTCCCCCGACCACTACGAGAACGGGAGTCATGCATCTTCGGCGCGCGCCAGCGTACACCTACGCTATGGCGATAGAAGGTGCATCTCGGGTGGCGTTTAAGATCGGTTGGGCGTTCGACTTTCGGATAAGGCAACGGCAATTCAATTTGTATGCCCTGCCACTGCTGTCCGGTTAACTGAGCGGTGCTGGCTTTGAGAGCCAGGATTTCTGCGGGGTTTGAAGCGAAAATGCATGGTGTCGATTTGAATTGGATGGAGCACTTTTCGGAGTTTCTCCGAGGAGATGCTCATGAACACCGGCAAGACCCTGTTCGCTCAGCTCATGGACTTCCTGCCATGGACTACTTTCACGCGGATCGTCGACCGGTATGGCGGCGATCACCGGGTCCGGACGCTTTCCTGCGCCGAGCAATACCGGTCCATGGCCTTCGCCCAGCTGACCTACCGGGAAAGCCTGCGCGACATCGAGACCTGCCTCTCGGTCCACGCATCGAAACTCTATCACATGGGCTTCCGCCAGCCGGTCCGGCGCTCGACGCTGGCCGATGCCAACGAAAGGCGCGACTGGCGTATCCATGCGGCGTTGGCCCAGCGGCTCATCACCCAGGCGAGGACGCTGTACGTCGACGAAGAACTGGGGTTGGACCTGACCAATACCGTCTACGCCCTGGACTCGACGACCATCGCTCTGTGCCTGTCGGTCTTTCCGTGGGCGCACTTCCGCACCACCAAGGCGGCGGTGAAGATGCACACGCTGCTCGACCTGCGGGGCAACATTCCGAGTTTTATCCACATCTCGGATGGCAAGCTGCACGACGTTCATGCCCTCGATATGCTCTTGCCGGAAGCCGGAGCCATCTACGTCGTGGATCGTGGCTACGTCGACTTTGCCCGCCTTTATGTGTTGCACCAAGCCGGGGCCTTCTTCGTCACGCGTGCCAAGTCGAACATCGATGCTCATCGCGTCTATTCGGCGCCGACGGATCGCTCGACCGGCATCATTTGCGACCAGACCATCTCCCTGGACGGCTTCTACACCCGTCAGGATTACCCCGAACTTCTGCGGCGCATCCGCTTCAAGGACCCCGAGTCCGGCAAGACGCTGGTCTTCATCACCAACAACTTCTCGCTTCCGGCCGCCACCATCTGCGCGCTCTACAAAAGCCGCTGGCAGGTGGAACTCTTCTTCAAGTGGATCAAGCAGCATCTTCGGATCAAGCAGTTCTACGGCACGTCGGAGAACGCGGTGAAGACGCAGATCTGGATTGCCGTCTCGGTCTACGTCCTCGTCGCCATCGTCAAGAAGCGCCTCGACCTGGACGCCTCGCTCTACACTTTGTTACAGATCCTCTCGGTGACCCTCTTCGAGAAAATGCCCATACATCAAGCACTTGCGGGAGACGAAAACAGATGCAACGCTTCGCAAATAACCAACCAATTGAATTTATTCGATTTTTAACCGGACACTAGTGATGCCCTGCCTCAGCTTGACGGGTTGCGCTATCAAACTCGCCTACAGCATTTTTGGAAAACAGCTCGTTCCGCATTTCAAATGGAGCAAGCCATCCTCAAGCAATTCGACAGTGAACGTCATCCGAACAATCACGAGGTAATTTTCGGCGGGTGGTGTCGCAAGGTTGGTGGAAAATTGGAGAACTGGCGTAAACTCCTGATTGTAAAACATTCAGAAAGGCGGTGTGCAGCCGCCGAAAGGAGCTTACGCCATGAAACATCTTACGGCATCGACGTCGCCCAGTCCATTTTCCGGTGAGAATTGGTTCGATCCCCTGGAGGATGCGATCCGCTTTCGCGTCCGCGCCTTCATCGAGGCTGTGGTGGCGGAGGAAGCGCAAGCGGCGCTGGGCGGCCGTGCGCGCTATCAACGCAGCGGCGCGCCCAAGGGTTATCGCAACGGCCACCGGCATCGGCAGCTTGTCGGCACCTTCGGAGCGCTGACGGTTTCGCTCCCCCGCGTCCGCCTGCTCGATGGGGATGGCGGTGAGAAGGAATGGCGGAGCCAGACCATCCAGGCCTACAAGCGGCTGACCAAACGGGCCGAGGCGATTATCGCCAATACGTACCTTGCCGGCACCAACACGCGCCGTGTCCGCCGAGCGCTGGCCGGCCTGTTCGGGGGCAAGGTCGGCAAGGACGCGGTGAGCCGCGCCTGGCGCAAGGTAAAGACCGACTGGGAGAGCTGGCAGGCTCGGGACTTGTCGGGCGAGGACATTGTCCGGCTGATCCTGGATGGCACCGGCGTCAAGGCGCGCCTTGATGGGCGAGTGCTGTCAATCCCGCTGCTGGTCGTGCTTGGGGTGCGGCGGGACGGCCAGAAGGTTCTGCTCGCGGTCAAGAACATGGGCGGGGAGACCGAGGCGGCCTGGCGCCATGTCCTGGAGGACCTTCTCGGCCGTGGCCTGAAGGCGCCGGAGCTTCTGATCGTAGACGGCGGCAAGGGCCTGGAGGCGGCGCTGGCCAGCCTGTGGAGCGATATTCCGGTGCAGCGCTGCACGGTGCACAAGGAGCGCAACCTCCTCGCCCATGCGCCGAAGGCGTTGCACGACGAGGTCAAGGCCGACTACACCGACATGATGTACGCCGAAAACGCCGAGCAAGTGCGCAAGAAGCGCAAGGCCTTCCTGGCCAAGTGGCGGCTCCGCTGCCGGGGCGTGGCGGACAGCCTGGAAGAGGCGGGGGAGCGGCTGTTCACCTTCCTGCGCTATCCGCCGCAGCAATGGAAGTCCTTGCGGACCACCAACGCCATCGAACGCCTGCACGGGGAATTCAAGCGCCGGGTGAAGACCCAATGCGCACTACCCAACGCGGAAACGGCGGCCATGCTGTTCTGGGCCTTGATGGCCTCGGGGCAGATCACCATGCGCCGCGTCGGTGGCTGGCAAACACTCGACCAAGCGCCGGTCAAGAAGCCGATTGACCTCGCCGCCTGATTGAGCAACCGATCGTGATCGGGAGCTACGCCAAAAACCAATTTCCACCAACTATCGGACACGACCTTTCGGCGTGAGGTATGAGACGCTGGAAGCCGCGTGGAGTGTTTATCTTTATGAAGCTCGGAGGTAGGGCGCGAAATAACCACTCAACCGAGCGCAAAGTCCAAGTTGTGCCCCACGGATTCCGCGTCGGCTCCGAGGGTGCCGTGATCCTCGATATCTTCAGCCCGCCGTGAGGAATACCGCAAGGCGGGAACGGGTTTCGACGCCTGAGAGCCTGGCAATGAATTGGCTTGCGGCTGACGACGGGGGATGTGGCGGCGCGGGAAGCGGCTTTGGCTGGTTGGCGGATGATGTCGGCGGGGCTTGGGTTATGAGGGTGCGGCGCGGCGGATTGGTGTTCGGTGGGGGGAACGGGGTTTCGATCTCTGGCCGGTGCCGGCCGTGCCGGGGGCTCGGGCGGTGCCGGATCAGGCGGATGCCAGACGCCAAGTGCAGGCCATGTTGTGGGCCAGGGCATGCCAGGCGGCCACCGCTTCGACCCGGTCGATGCCGCGCACGATGAACTTGGTGAGGCCGCGGTTGCGGGCCTGGGCGTTGACCCATTCCGCCGTCGCCGCTCGCTCCTTGTAGATGGCCTTGGCCGCCGCGGTCGCCATGCGTCGTCGCCACCCCGCCACTTCCGGCGGGTCGTCCGGGCGGGGCGCGTGGCGGTCGCGGCTTTCGTCGCGGGGCGCCGGCACCGGCACGTAAGTCACCACCCCGGCCCGGGTCAGGGCCTCGATGTCCTTCAGCTTGGCGAAGCCGCCGTCGGCCAGATGCTGGGGCGGCCACGTGCCATACGCGGTGGCCAGGGCGTCGCTCATCGGCGCCATCTTGCCCATGTCCGAGCCGAGGTTGTCCACCGACAGACCGGCCACCGCCCCGCTCTTGGTGTCGGCGGCGAACTGGACATTGTAGGCCGGCCGGAAGCCGCCGTCGGCCATCTTCATCACCCGGGCCTCGGCATCGGTGGTCGAAACCCGCGGCTCTTTCTCCGGCTCGGGCGCCTTGGCGGAGGTCTCGCCGCCGTCCGCCGCGCCCTTCTTGGCGGCGCGCTCGGCCCGCTTGCGTGCCCGTTCCTGTTGCTCCGCGTGCAATGCTTGGGCGATCGCCAGGGCGTCCGCGACCCGGCGCTCGCGGTCCTCGGCCGCCCGCTTGCGCGCCGCCGCCCGTCGCCGGCCGCCTGCTCCGGGATCGGCGTCGAGCTCGCGGCGCAGCCGCTCGACATCCGCCTTGGCCCGCCGATGGCACGCCTGCAAGCTTGAGTGTCGGCGGAACGACGCCGCGCCGGCCGAGGCCCGCACCCGCATGCCGTCCTGGGCCACGCGATCCAGGCTCGCCACCCCGGTCTTCAACAGCGCGGCAAAGCTGTCGACCAGCAGACCCTCGAGCACCGGCCCGTGGCCGACGCGGAAATCGGCCAGCGTCTTGTGGTTCATGCCGACCCCGCCGCACAGCCACTGGAAGGCAAGATGCTCCACGCACAGACGGGCCAGCGCGCGGGCGCTGCCGATTCCCGCCACCGTCGCGTACAGCCACAGCGCCACCAGAATGCGCGGGTCGGCCGGCGGATGCCCGGGTCGGCCTTCGACCGCCTTGATGCCCGCGTAGAGCGGCGAAAGGTCCAGCCCCTCCACGAAGCGCCACACCAGACGCACCCGGTGATCGGCCGCAACCAACGCCTCCAGGCTCACCGCCCGCAACTCGACCTGGCGGCGTTCCGCCGTGCGCAGCCGGGGCAGAGCGCCGCCCAACCGATCGGGCGCAGCCTGATCGGGAAGCTCCGCGAACAATGCTGGATCCATGGTGCTCACCATATCTGGAGACAAACCGCCATGAAACTACCACATCTCGTCACAACGCGCCGATACTTTCCAACATCGCAAACAGCGCCGGGAAAGATTCACAGGCTCTGAGGCGGCGAGGCCCCTCCCCCACACGTCGGCGGTGAGCTCAGCCGAGCAGCGAGACCTTCCCGCTGGCGAGGTCGTAGTAGGCGGCGACGACCTCGAGCGTGCCACCCTTCAGAGCGGCCGCGATGACGGGCGAGGACTCGCGCAGCAGCCTGGCCTGGATCCTCGCATTGGCCTTGATGCTTCCCACGAGATCGCCGCCCGCCTCGTCGACGGCGGGCCGGATGTAGGGGTACAGCGCGCTGATCTGGCCGGGCACGGAACCAGCCGAAATCGACGCCGAGACCGCGCCGCAGCCGGAGTGGCCCAGCACCATGAGCACCCGTGTCCCCAGCACGGCGACGCCATATTCGATGCTGGCGATGATCTCGGACGTGGCGATGTTGCCGGCGACGCGATTGACGAAGACATGGCCAATGCTCTGGTCGAACAGCAGCTCGACCGGAACGCGGGAATCGGCGCAGGAGAGCACCGAGGCGAAGGGCTCCTGCAATTCCACCGTGTTCTGTTGCAGGATCGCCAGATCCTCGTCGAGGAAGCCCAGCTTGCGCTCGATGAAGCGCTTGTTGCCGTCCATGAGCGCCCGCAGCGCCGCCTCGGGGGTGAGCGCGCTCTGGGCGCGGGCGGCGGTCGGCGCGAGGAGGCCTCCCAGCCCGGTGCCGGCGAGCACGCCGGCCGCGGCGCCCGTCAGGGTCGCGCGCAGCAAGCCCCGCCGCGACCAGCGCATCGCGTTCGCATCGCGCATCCCGCCAGGCTCGCCGGCCGCGGACGGCCCATGGCAGAGGCAGGCCGAGATGCGGCATTCCTTCGAATTGTGCAGAGACATGCTGAGCTCCCTTGAATCGTGATTCCCCATGCGGGGCCTCCCAGCGGCCTGAGCGTGATGCGAAATCGCCGACAAGGCAATTCCCTGGCCTATTGCAGGGTATCATGGAGTTGCGAGCGCGCTCGCGCCAAAGCACCGGCCGCCCGCCTGTTGACACACCGGGCGAACCGGGGATAGCAACGAGTTGGGAGCGAGGGCAAGCGGGGAGGCGGCCATGGCGGACGGACGGGAATCGAGCTTCCTCACCCAGGCGTACGGCGGCTATCACGCCAGCCGGTCCACGGACATCGACGACGACCTCGTGCGGGTCGGGCACGGGACACAGTGCGGCGAATACCTGCGCCGCTTCTGGCAGCCGGTCTGTGTCGCCGCCGAGCTCGGCGACCGGCCGCTCGCCATCCGCATCCTGGGCGAGGACATGGTCGTCTTCCGCGATTGCGGCGGCCGGGTCGGCCTCCTCGACCGACGCTGCTGCCACCGCGGCGCCTCGCTCGAGTTCGGCAAGATCAAGGACCGCGGCATCCAGTGCTGCTACCACGGCTGGCACTTCGACGTGGACGGGCGATTGATCGAGGCCCCGGCCGAGCCCCGCGGCAACAGCCTCGAAGGCCGCCTCCACCAGGGCGCCTACCCGGTCGAGGAGCGCTACGGCTTCGTCTTCGCCTATATGGGGCCGCCCGCGGCCAGGCCGCCCCTGCCGCTCTATGACGGCCTCGAGCGCCGCGGTTATCGCCTCATGAGCTACAAGCTGCACAGCCCGTGCAACTGGTTCCAAATCCGCGAGAACGACCTCGATACGGCCCACGGCAAGTACCTGCACACGGACGTCCACGGCGTGCAGGTGACCGCGTGCTACTGGGCCGAGCCCTATTGCGAGTGGGTGGAGACGCCGATCGGCATCCTCAGCGTCTCGGCCCGGCGCTGGAAGGGCAATATCTTCATCCGCTGCACCGACTTCATCTGGCCCAACCTGGGGCGCCTCTCGGCCCTCGAGGACGCCGAGGGCGAGAGCTTCTTCGACCGCCGCGGCGGCATGATGGCCTGGTGCGTGCCCATCGACGACACCGACAGCTACGAGTTCAAGACCTTCGAGATCGAGGAGCACCTGCCCGACCCGGCGCGCAACGGCCTCATCGACCGCCAGGCGCGGGCTGGCGTCGAGCCCACCATGTTCGAGGTCGGCCAGGACGGCGACCGGCCCTACGCGGAGCGCCAGCAGGCCCCCGGCGACTGGGACGCCTGGGTCAGCCAGGGGCCCATCAGCCATCGCGGCCGCGACAACCTGGCCACCTCCGACAAGGGCGTCGTGATGCTGCGGCGCCTCATCCGCCAGGGCATCCGCGACGTGCGCGAGGGCCGCGACCCCAAGGGCCTGGTCCGCGAGGCGGGCGCGCCGGTGCGCACCTACGCCAACAGCATCGTCGTCCCCCTGGCCAAGGGGGCCACGGAGGAGGAGGACCGGGCCGCCGTCATCGCCTATACCCGCGACGCCGTCGAGCGCATCGTCAGCGGGCGCGTGCACGAGGAGGTCAGCGGGTTCCGCGAGCTGCCGGCCGAGGGCGCGGCGGCGGAGTAGGGTGGGACGGGCCGCCCGGCGTCGCTACGCGGCGCTATCCCCCTCACCCTGCCCTCTCCCCCCAATCGGGGGAGAGGGTTCCCAGGGGGCCCCTACCAGTGGCCGGTGTTGGCCATGGAGGCCCAGGGCTCCCGGGGCTCGAGGGGGTCGCCCTTCTGCAAGAGCTCGACCGAGACATTGTCGGGCGAGCGGACGAAGGCCATCCAGCCGTCGCGCGGCGGCCGGTTGATGGTGACGCCGCCATCCATCAGGCGCTGGCAGGCGGCGTAGATGTCATCCACCTCGTATGCCAGGTGGCCGAAGTTGCGCCCCTCGCCGTATTCCTCGGGGTCCCAGTTGTGAGTGAGCTCGACCTGGGAATCGGGGTTCCCGGGCGCACCCAGGAAGACGAGGGTGAAGCGCCCCGCCTCCACGTCCGAGCGCCGGATCTCCTGGAGGCCGAGCTTGTTGCAAAAGAAATCGAGCGACTTCTCAAGGTCCGTGACCCTGACCATGGTGTGGAGGTATTTCACGCCGGCTCTCCCCTTCCCTCTATTGCGGGGCCCTGTGGCCCGCCCCGTACCCGGCGGAACAGTAGTCGCACCGGCCGCCCGGCATCAAGGGCCGCCGAGTGAAGCGCCAAGTCACACGGCCACGCCGGCCTTGAGTCCTTCGAGGACGGCTTCCTCGGCGGTGCGGGGTGCCAAGCAGTCGCCGGCCATGTGGAACTCGAGACCGAGCGCGCGCAGGTCGTCCTCGAGGGGTGCTTCGGCCATGTGGCCCTGGCACAGGACCAGGGTCTCGACCTCTTCGCAGATCACCGGCTCGCCGCTGGTGGTGTGCTGGAGGTAGACCGTATCCTCGTCCGCGCCGTAGAGCCGGGTGTAGGGGATGACCTCGACGCCGAGCTTGTGCAGGCGGCCCACGCCCATGTCACGGATATATTGCTGGATCACCTGGCCCGGGACGGTGCCGTTGCAGGCGAGGCGCACGCGGCAGCCCTCCGCCGCCAGCTTTTCGGCGATGCCGATGCCGACCCAGTCGCAGCGCCAGTCGGCCACCACCACCGAGGCGCCCACGTTGGCCTCGTTGCGCAAGACCTGCCACGCGTCGACCACATGGGCCGTGTCCTCGCCCTCGAAGGCCGGGCGGCGGGGAAGCGCGCCGGTCGCGAGGATCACGGCGTCGGGCGCCGCGCGCTCGATCGCCGCCCGGTCCACGCGGGCGTTGCGCACGACCTCGACGCCGGCGAGCGCCATCTCCCGCACGAGGTTGGTGACGATGCCGCCGAACTCGGCCCGGGTTGGGAGGAGTTGGGCCAGCAGCACCTGGCCGCCCAGTTGCGCCCCGGCCTCGTGGAGGGTCACGTCGTGGCCGCGCTCGGCCGCGACGGCCGCCGCCTTCATGCCCGCCGGGCCGCCGCCCACGACCATCACCCGCTTCGCGCGCGCGGCCTGCGTCCGGGTGCCGAACTCGAGCTCGCGCCCGGTCTCCGGGTGCTGGATGCAGGAGATGGGGTAGCCGGCGAGGAAATGGCCGACGCAGGCCTGGTTGCAGCCGATGCAGGCGCGGATGTCGTCGGCCCGGCCTTCCCGCGCCTTGTTGGCCATCTCGGGGTCGCAGATCATGGCCCGGGTCATGCCGCAGACGTCGGCCTGGCCCCGGCTGAGGATCCGCTCGGCGATCTGGGGCTGGTTGATGCGGCCGGTGACGAAGATGGGCTTGGTCACCCGCGCCCGCATGGCGGCGCCGAAGGGGGCGGTGTAGCCGGCCTCGTAGTTCATCGGCGGGACGATGTGGGTCGAGCCCAGCAGGGAGGCGGAGGAGCCGGCGACGACGCTGTAATAGTCGAGCGACCCCTCCCGTTCCAGCATCGCGCAGGCCGCCATCACCTCGTCCTGGCCGAGGCCGTCGTGGCTGCTTTCGTCAGCCGAGATGCGCAGGCCGACGACGAAGCCGTCGCCGACGCGGGCGCGGATGCCGTTCGCCGCCGCGCTCAGGAAGCGCAAGCGGTTCTCGAGGCTGCCGCCATAGGCGTCCGCGCGCAGGTTGACGCGGGGGTTGAGGAACTGGGCCGGCAGGTAGCCGTGGCTGGCCACGATCTCGACGCCGTCGGCCCCGGCCTCCTCCATGCGCCCGGCGGCGGCGACATAGCCCGCGATCACCGCCTCGATCAGGTCCACGGGCATGGGCCGGGGCATGACGTGGAAGCGCTCGTTGGGGCTGGCCGAGGGGGCGTAGGAGACCGGCGCGCTGCCGTCATGGGTCTCGATGATCTCGCGGCCCGGATGGAAGAGCTGGGCGAAGAAGGCCGCGCCGTGGCCGTGCAGGACCTTCGCCAGGCGGCGGTAATCGGGGATGCAGTCGTCGGTGAAGACGGGGATCGGGTCGCGCACGAAGATGCCGCTCGGGTGCACGCTCGCCACCTCGGAGATGATGAGGCCGGCCCCGCCCCGGGCGCGGGCCTCGTGGTAGGCGACGAAGGCGTCGCCGAGCCGGCCGCGGTCCACGAGCGCCGTCTCGTGCCCCGTGGACAGGATGCGGTTCTTAAACGTGACCCCGCGGATGGTGAGGGGGGAGAAGAGGTGGGGGAAGCGTTCCGAAGTCATCGCCTGTGGGCTCCTTCCTGGTTGGCCCGCCGGCCATGACGCGGCCACGATCCTAGCGCCAAACCGGTTCGAGGACTCACGGGATTCTCGGGTGGCCTGGTAACGCCGCTGCCGCGGCGTAAACTTGATCTGAGTCAAGGAGCGGCGCGCCGCGCTCCCCAGAATTACGGTCGTGGACCGAAGTCCGTTATAGGATGCAGGGCGATGACCCGAATTGGACGCTGCCGTCGGCAGCAGTGAGCCTGCAACAGCGGCCGCCGCCACCAGGGGAGCTTGTTGACGATGTCACTAGTGTCCGGTTAATAGTCGAATAGATTCAATTGGTTAGCATGGGGGTGGATTGGTGTCGTGGTTTCTGGATTTGTAAGCAATTGAAGGAGCGGTGTTTTTTCGAAGACGGTGAGGCTGAGGACCTGGAGGATTGTGTAGAGGCTGGCGTTGATAGCCAAGCGCTTCTTGACGATGGCGATCAACACATAGACGGAGACGGCGATCCAGATCTGGGATTTGACGGCGTTCTCGGAGGTGCCGTAGAAGCGCTTGATGCGCAGGTGCTGCTTGATCCATTTGAAGAACAGCTCGACCTGCCAGCGGCATTTGTAGAGCTGGGCGATGGTCAGCGCCGGCAGGGTGAAGTTGTTGGTCAGGAAGGTGAAGGCCTTGCCGCTCTCGGGGTCGCGGTATCGGACGCGGCGGAGCCTGTCCGGGTAGTCGGTGGCGGTGTGCTGGCCGGCGGTGCGGATGGTCTGGTCGCAGCGCAGGCCGGTGGTCTTGTCGATTGCGCGGGACGCGATCCTGCGGAACTGGAACTTGGCCCGTGCCCGGACGACGAAGAAGGCGGCGCCCTGGCTCAGGCGATGGAGGCGGGCGAAATGGATGTATCCGCGGTCCAGGACGTAGAAGGCGCCGGGCTCGGGGACCAGCTCGTCGAGCACCCTCACGTCGTGCCATCGGCCGTCGCTGATATGGATGAAAGTTGGGATATTGCCGCGCAGATCCAAGAGGGTGTGGAGCTTGATGGCGGCCTTGGTGCGCTGGAACGGGGCCCAGGGGAAGACCGCGAGGCAGAGGTCGATGGTGGTCGAGTCGAGGGCATAGACGGTGTGGTCGAGCTCGAGGCCGAAGCTGTCTTGGGCATAGAGCGGCCGGGCGATGCGGATCAGCGCCTGGGCGAAGTCGGCATGGATGCGCCAGTCGCGCCTCTCGTTGGCGTCGGCCAAGGTGGCGCGGGCGACGCGCCCGCGGATGCCCATGTGGTAGAGCTTGGTGTGCTGGGCGCGCAGGCAGGCCTCGATGTCGCGCAGGCTCTCGCGATAGGTCAGCTGCGCGAAGGCCATGCACAGATACCGATCGAGGCAGGAGAAGCTTCGCAGCCTGCGATCGCCGCCGTAGCGGTGGACGCAACGGCGCAAGCTGTGCACGGGCAGATGGTCGATCACCTGGGCGAAAACGATCTTGCCTGCATACATGAGCCATGCTCCTGACCGGGAAGGCAGGAGCATGTCTGGCTTAACACCGGGAGTTCAAGTCGGTGACACGCGAATATCCCGAAAGAACGTTTAACCACAACCCACTAACCGGAAAACCGCCGCAGTTAACCGGACACTAGTGTGACGATGTATAAAATGGTTCTCGCGGCCCTCCTCGGATTAGCTGTTTTTTCCTTTCCTCTCGGCGCCCAACAGGCTGACGAAAACGTCGTTCTGATCCTCGACGGCTCGAACAGCATGTGGGGCCAGATCGAGGGCGTTGCCAAGATTGCCATCGCCAAGGAGGTGCTGGCCTCCATGCTCGACGGCTGGCAGTCGGAAACCGCGTTCGGGCTGGTCGCCTATGGGCACCGCGAAGAAGGCGATTGCGGCGATATCGAGACTTTGGTCGCACTCGGCCCGTTTGATGGCGAGGTGGCCCGAAGTGCCGTTTCCGGCGTCACGCCACGGGGCAAGACGCCCCTGACCGCCGCCGTCAGGCATGCGGTCACTTTGTTCGCGCGTAGTAGCGCGACAGGCCGCATCGTCCTGCTGACCGACGGGATCGAGACTTGCAAGGGCGACCCATGCCGGCTGGGCGCGGAGCTGGCGGCACAGGGCGTGGGTCTCGCGGTTCACATTATCGGTTTCGATATGACTGGCCAGGACGTGTCGCCGCTTCGCTGCCTGGCTGACGTGACCGGAGGCAGCTATCGCGATGCCAGCGACGCGGGCGAGCTGGCGGCTGCCCTGGCTCAAGATGTCGAGGGTGAGACGGGGCCGCGCAACGTGACGTTGCGTGGTCTCGACGGCAATGGCGACCTCCTGGACCGGGACGTGCAGTGGGCGATCTATGCCGAAAGTGGAGCAGACTTGGTGGGCAACCGGATCGCACCCCAGGCGCAGTTCGCACTCCCGGCGGGGCGCTACGGGGTGGTCGCCTCGCTCGGCGATGTCGTGGTCGAGAAAAGCTTCGATGTCGCGGACGGAGAAAACGCGCTTGTCGAGCTCGTCTTCGCCACCGGCACGGTCAACCTTACCGCCGCCCTCGCGGAAGGCCTGCCGCCCTATGACCGAATTCTGGAATGGGACATAGCACTCCCGGGGGGCGAGGTCGTCGCGACGGAGTCGGGCGACGCCGTCAGTTTCACCCTGATGCCGGGCCGCTATCGGGGCCTGGTACAGGGCGAGGATATCGACATCCCCTTCGACCTCGAAATATCGGGTGGCGTGACCAACGACCAGACGGTCGTTCTGCAGGCTGGGATTGTCCTGGTGACCGGCCGCGGCAATGGCGGCTTGGCGACCAAGGGGCATGTGTCCTGGTCGCTCTATCCACCCGACAGCGGTGGCAAGGGCCGGCCGCTGGCCCGCGAAGTCAGGCGCGAGACCAGGTTCCTGATTGCCGCCGGGCGTTATCTCCTGGTCGGCGAGTACAAGGGCGAGGCAATCAGCCAACTCATCGAGGTCGAGGCCGGCGCGACCATGAGCCGCGAGCTGAGCTTCAAGGAACAATAGACCGGCGCTATCGGCCAGGCCCAACCAGGCTCGCATTCACGGGCGGCAGGGCCGATAATCGGGGCGACCAACCAGCGAGACGGCCCGCCCATGAAACCCTACGAGCTTCCGATCCTGATCTCCGAGAGCGACGAGGGCTATTCGGTCGCCGTCGCCATCTCGGAGTCGGTCGTCGTCTCCCGGCGCGTCTCGCGCGCCGATCTGCACCAGCTCCACACCCGGCTTACGAACCTTCTCGGCGCGCGGTTGGCGCACTCGGACATGACGGGAGACGATGATGGCTGACGGTGGGACGACGGCGATTCGCGGCGAGTGGGTGCTGGCCCTGGGCGCGGATGGGCCCGAGATGCTGCGCGACCGCTGGGTCGTGGTCGAGGGGGACAGAATCGCCGCCATCGCGACGGACCGCCCGGCCGGCGCCGACCACGTGATCGAGGGGACCGAGATGCTGGTCCTGCCCGGCTTCCTCAACCTGCACAACCACACCATGTCGGCCGTGCCCTTCCGCGGCCTGACCGAGGACATGCCGACGGAGGCCTTCGCGAGCGAGCTGGTCTACGGGTTGCTCATGCCCTTCGGCGATCTCTTGAGCGAGACCCTGAGCGAGGCCGAGGTCGGCGCCATATTCCGGCTCGGCCTGCTCGAGCTCGTCAAGGGCGGGACGACCACCCTGATGGATATGTTCCGCAACAGCCAGACGGTGAATATCGAAGTGGCCGAGGCCATGGGCCTGCGCTTCTACGCGGCGCCCTACATGTTCTCGACCAGCCGCCTCGATCTCGGCCCCGACGGCGTGCCCGTCTATGAGAGCGGCGGCACCAACATCTCGGACCTCGAGCGTTGCCTGGAGCTCTTCAGGCGCCATGACGGCACGGCCGAGGACCGCATCCGGGTGGCGCTCGGCCCCCACGGCCCGGATTCCTGCACGCCCGACCTCCTGCGCGCGGTGCGCGAGGCCGCCGACGAGCTGGGCTGCCCCATCAACACCCACATGGCCCAGAGCCGGGCGGAGATCGCGCTGCTCGACGAGCGTTACGGCAAGTCGCCGGCGGAATGCTTCGAGGACGCCGGCCTCCTCGGCCCCGACCTCCTGGTGGCCCACTGCATCTTCGCGAGCGACGACGACCTGGGCCGCCTGAAGCGCCACGGGGCCACGGTGGTCAACTGCCCGCGCACCTTCTCGCGCGGCGGCGTGTGGGCGCCCTTCGAGCGCTTCCAAAGCCGGGGATTGCGCACCCTCGTCGCCACCGACGGCTACTGCATGGACATGGTGACGGAGCTGGGCGCCGCCGGCATGATCTCGAAGCTCCATTCCGGGCGCTCCGACGCGGCCACGGCCTGGGACCTGGTGCGCGCCGTCACCCTCGATGCCGCCGAGGCGATTCGCCGCGACGATCTGGGCCGCATCGCACCCGGCGCGCGCGCCGACCTCCTGGTCGTGGACCTCGCCAAGCCGCACCTGCAGCCGATCAGCGACCCCATCCGCACCCTGGTCTGGAACGGCCATGGCACCGACATCACGGCCCTGATGGTGGATGGCCGCCTGCTGGTCGAAGGGGGCCGCTTCCTCCTGGCCGACGAGGGCGCGATCATGGGCGAGGGCGTGGCGGCGGTGAAGAAGCTGTGGCGCACGGAGGAGGCCCAGGCCATCATCGCGCGTGCCCGGGAGGCATGACGCCAACCACACAAGCCAAGTCGGGAAATGAGGGTTGCGGCGGCGCGGAATCGCGTATGCTGCCGCCGGATCAGCGGCGGATGCCGCATGTTCAAAAAAGGAGGAGTCCATGAGCGTCAAGCGTATGCAGAGCGGGCCGCGCATGAGCGGCATCGTCATCCACGGCAACACGGTCTATCTGGCCGGCGCGGTCGGCGCGAATGGTAGCGCGTCCATGGCGGACCAGACCCAGTCCTGCCTCGACCAGATCGACGAGCGCCTGGCCCTCGCCGGCACCGACAAGTCGAGCGTGCTGGCCTGCACCATCTGGATCACGGACATGGCGGAGTTCGCGGCGATGAACGCCGTGTGGGATGCCTGGATCGACCCCGCGAACCCACCGGCCCGCGCCTGCGTCCAGACAACCGCGCTGGCGCGGCCCGACCTCAAGGTCGAGATCATGGCCACGGCGGCCTGTTAGGCCCATGTCCGCGGCCGACCATTTCGCCGCCAGCTACGCCGAGGCGCGGGGCAAGTTCCTCGACGCCGCGGCGGGCGCGGGGCTGACCCCCACGGCGTACCAGTGCCCAGCACCCGGACCCGGGGGCGAGGCGCTCTTCACCGACGTCGTCCGCGCCGGCCCGGCCGATGCCGAGGCCGTGCTCGTCGCCACCTCGTCCACCCACGGGGTCGAGGGCTTCTGCGGCGCGGGCGCCATGACCGGGCTGCTGCGCGACGGGCACTTGCGCGACCTGCCGGCCGGCCTGGCCGTGGTGCTGGTGCACGCCATCAATCCGCACGGCTTTGCCCACTTGCGCCGGGTCAACGAGGACAATGTCGACCTCAACCGGAACTTCGTCGATCACGGCGCCGCGCGCCCCGCGAACGCCAAATACGACGCCATCCACCATCTGGTGGTGCCGGCCGACTGGGACGGGCCGGCGCGGGCCGAGGCCGAGGCGGCCATCGCCGGCTATATCGCCGAGCACGGCGCGGACACCTATCAGGCGGTAGTCTGCCTGGGCCAGTACGACCATGCCGACGGCGTCTTCTACGGCGGCCGGGCGCCCACCTGGTCGAACCGGACCTTCCGCGCGGTCATCGCCGACCAACTCTCGCGCGCGCGGCGCATCGGCTTCATCGACTTCCACACCGGGCTCGGGCCCAGGGGCTATGGTGAGCTGCAGTACGAGGGCATGCCCGATTCGGCCGAATACCTGCGGGCGCAGGAGTGGTACGACGGCGAGGTCGCCTCTGCCGTGGCGGGCGACGCGAGCTCGCCCGTGGTCTCGGGGCATATGGGCCTCGCCATGTACGAAGGCGCGCCCAATGCCGAAGTCACGGTCATGGGGCTCGAATACGGCACCCTGCCTTTCACCCAGGTGATCGAGGCCGTGCGCGCCGACAACTGGCTCTACATCCACGGCGCGGTCGATTCGCCCGTGGGTGCTAAGATCAAGGCCGCCATCCGCGACGCCTTCTATGGCGACGACGACGCATGGAAGCGCGATGTCTACGACCGTGCCGTGGAGATCTACCGCAAGACGGCCGCGGGGCTCATGCAAGGCTGACCACCGCGGGCAACTGGACCTGGAGGGAGACATGCCTGTATTCGAGAAAGCGGAATATCTCGAGCGTATCGCCAAGGTGAAGGCGCGCATGGCCGAGAAGGGCATCGATGTCCTGATCGCCACCCATCCCGCGAACATGAACTACCTCACCGGCTACGACGGCTGGTCGTTCTACGTCCACCAATGCGTGGTCGTGGCGCAGGACGCGGAGGAGCCGATCTGGATCGGGCGCGGGGTGGACGAGGCCGGCGCCTGGCTGACCACGTTCCTCCAGCGCGAGAACGTCCACGCCTACGCCGACGACTATGTCGACGCCACCGACAAGCACTGCATGCACTACATGGCAGACGTGCTCAAGGAGCGGGGCTGGGACCGGGGCAACATCGGCGTCGAGATGGACGCCTACTATTTCACCGCCCGGGGATATCTGGAGCTGGTGGCCAAGCTGCCGGACGCCAACATCGTCGACGGCTATCCGCTGGTCAACTGGGTGCGTATCGTGAAGTCGCCGGCGGAAATCGCGTTCATGCGCGCCGCCGGCAAGATCGTGTCCCACGCCATGCACACGGGCATCGAGGTCATCGAGCCGGGGGTGCGGGAGTGCGACGCCATCGCCAAGGTCTACCACGCCCAGATCAGCGGCACGCCCGAGTTCTGGGGCGACTACACCGCCGCCGTGCCCCAGACGCCGACGGGCGCCAAGACCGCGGCGGCGCACCTGACCTGGACCGGCGATCCCTACCAAGCGGACAGCGTGACCTATCTGGAGCTGGGCGGGTGCCACCAGCGCTATCACAGCTCCCTCGCCCGCACCATCTACCTCGGCGCGCCGCCGCCCGCGATGACGGACGTGGCAGCCGTGACCGCGGACGGCCTGGAGGCGGCGCTCGACGCCGCCCGGGCGGGCGTCACCTGCCAGGACGTGGAGGCCGCCTGGCGCGCCGTGATCACCAAGGCGGGCCACGAGAAGCGCTCGCGCATCGGCTACTCGATCGGCGTCAACTACCCGCCCAACTGGGGCGAGCACACGGCGAGCCTGCGCCAGGGGGACATGACCGTGCTCGAGCCCAACATGTGCTTCCACATGATCCTGGGCATGTGGATGGAGGGGTGGGGCTATGTGTTGAGCGAGACCTTCCGGGTCACCGACGACGGCGCCCCGGAGACCTTCGCCGAGGTCGAGCGCAAGCTGTTCGTGAAGGATTAGGCGAGAAACACGAAGTGAAACCCCCTCTCCCCTCGGGGAGAGGGCCGGGGTGAGGGGGAGCGCGCGTCAGCGCGACACAAGGAGTCTCTCGGCCGCCTGCCGGCGGCCAACCCCTCACCCGGCGCGCTATGCGCGCCACCCTCTCCCCCAAGGGGCGAGGGTTCGAATCACCGAGCTCGAGGCGTTGGTATTCTGTACGCCGTCAGGCCGCCTCGACCCCCTTCGCGACCAACTCGGCGCGGGCGGCGTCGGTCTTCTCGAGGCCCGCGAGGCCCATGGCGGCGAGCAACTCGGGCGTCTTCGAGAACTGGACGTCCACATAGGGCACCACCTCGATGCGGTTGCCCCAGGGGTCGCGGAAGTTGAGCCCGCGCATGGCAATGGGCTCGACGCCGGCGGCTTCGAGGGCCGCGCGCACGGGCGCCCGGTCGTCGACCACGAGGCCGAAATGGTGGCCCCGGTCCGGGCCGGCGCCTTCGGTCTCCTGCAGGGCCAGGAACTGGTCGCCGAGATCGATGAAGGCCTGGTTCTCGGAGCGGCCGCGCAGCTCGAACGCGAAGATGCGGCCGTAGAATTCGATCGCGGCATCGAGGTCGCCGACCTCGAGCGCCACGTGGTTGATGCCGAGGGCGCGCGCCCTGGTGGGATTGGTCTCGGTCGTCATGGGCACTCGTCCTGTTCGGTTTCGCGGGCTCAGGATAGACTCTAAGCTCACCGCGCCCGGAAGCAAGTCGGAGACCGCCGAGACGATGACCGCCAACCCGCCGCCCGAGGACTTGCGCCCCGTGGGCCCGGACGCCATCGCGGCGGCGCGGGCGGCCCTGCCGGGGCGCGTGGGCGCGCACCGTATCGGCGTGCTCGGCGGCTCGTTCAACCCGGCCCACAACGGGCACCTCCATATCAGCCGCCTCGCCATCGCGACGCTGCGCCTGCACGAGGTGTGGTGGCTGGTCTCGCCGCAGAACCCGCTCAAGCCCAGCACCGGCATGGCGCCGCTCGAGCGGCGGCTGGCGGGGGCGCGGACGCTCGCCCGCGATCCGCGCATCCGCGTCACCGACCTCGAACGGCGTCTCGGCACCCGCTACACCATCGACACCCTCAGTGCCATCAAAGCCGCCTTCCCCGACCTGCGGCTGGTCTGGCTCATGGGCGCGGACAACCTGGTGCAGCTCCCGCGCTGGCGGCGGTGGCGCGAAATCCTCGCTCAAAGCCCCGTTGCGATTTTCGACCGGCCTTCCTATGCTACGCGGGCGCTATCGGGCGTCGCGGCGCGCGAATTCGCACGCTGGCAAGTGGGGCCGGCGGAATCGGCGAGCCTTCCCTATCGGAGGCCGCCGGCTTGGGCCTTTTTCCGCACCCCGCTCGACGACACCTCGGCGACGGAGATTCGGGAGCGGCGTGCGCGGCCCGAACGGTAACGGGATCGAAAGGGGCCGGGCCCAAACATGGCAGACGAGAGGGGGCGGGCATAAAGCGATCATCCCAAGGGGGGCCGGGCGGCGCCCAAATGAGAGACATCATCCTCACTTCGCTCGATGACGGCCAGGCCGAGGCGGTCGCGTTGATCCACCTCGCCGGCAAGTCGACCATCGCCGATTACATGGTGGTGGCCAGTGGGCGCTCGAGCCGGCACGTCGCCACGCTCGCCGAGCATCTGGTACAGACGTTGAAGGCAGGCGGGATGCGCTCGATCCCCGTCGAGGGCGTGGCCCGCTGCGACTGGGTCCTGGTGGATGCCGGCGATGTCATCGTCCACCTGTTCCGGCCCGAAGTGCGGGCATTCTATAATTTGGAGAAGATGTGGGGCGCGGGCCTTCCCGAGGTTGGCTGGGCCAGCGAGGCGTTCGCCTGAGCCGGCCCCCCTTCCGGCGCCGTATCGGCCCGGCGATCCTCGCCGCCGCGGCCCTCGCGGCCTTCCCGGCCGCGGCACAGGAAGCCGACGACAAGCTCGGGGCGGTCGAGCGCGAGCTCGAGGATGCCCGGACGGCCCAATCGGCGCTCGAACGGGAGGCCGCGAAGCTGCGCGAGGAAATCGGTGCGCTGCGCGTGCGCATGGTCTATTCAGCGCAGTCCCTGCAGGATCGGGAGGGGGTGATGACCCACCTCGAAGAGCAACTCGCACTGCTCGACCAGGCGCAAGCGGGAAAGATGGCCGCGCTCGGCGCCCGCCACGGCCAGCTCGTCGAGACGATCGCGGCACTTCAGCGCATCGCCCTCAATCCGCCCGAGGCCTTCCTCGTCCGGTCGGACGATCCCGCGGATCTGGTGCGCGGCGCCATCCTCCTGCGCGCGGCCGTGCCGGCGATCGAGTCGCGGGCGGCGGTCTTGCGCGAGGAGCTCGACGCCCTCGCCCGCATCGGCACGGACATCCAGCTCCGCCAGCAGGCCCTGTCGGTCGCGGCCTCGGCGCTGGAGGCGGAACGCAACCAGCTCGAGGGCCTGATCGAGCGCAAGAAGGGCCTCTTCCGCCAGACCGAGGCGGAGCGCGCCCAGGCGGCCGAGCGCGCCGCCCGGCTGGTCGCGGAGGCCGAGAGCCTGCGCGAGCTGATGGCCAAGCTGACGGCCGAGGCGGCCGCGCCGACGGCGCCCGCGCCAGCCGAAGAAACCGGCGCGGGAAGCGGTCAGGACGCGGGCGGGCAGGTCGCGACCCTGCCCTCACTCGGTCTGTCGGCGGCTCGCCTGACGCGGCCGCCCGGGCTACGGGATTTCGGCGAGGCCAAGGGCCAGATCATCCAGCCGGCGCGGGGCGCGCTCGCGAGCCAGTACGGCGAGAGCGACGAGTTCGGCGTCGCCGCCCGGGGCATCATCATCAATACCCGGCCCGGCGCCCAGGTCGTCGCCCCCTTCGACGGCCAGATCGTCTTCGCGGGGCCGTTCCGGCGTTACGGGCAAATCTTGATAATCGAACACGGCGGAGGATATCATAGCCTGGTGGCGGGCTTGGCGCGGATCGACGGCATCGCGGGCCAATGGGTGTTGGCGGGCGAGCCCATTGGCGTGATGGGAAGCCCTGGCAACGGCGAGCCCGAGCTATACGTGGAATTGCGTCGGAACGGACAGCCCATCAACCCGCTTCCGTGGCTATCCGCCGAAAGGGATTAGCATATTGGTATTTTGTGGAACGGGTATTTTGTGGAACGGCGCCGTGGGACATGGGTCCCGCATGGGGGGTCCGGCCGCAGGTTAGAGGTAAGGTGGATCGATGATGCGTGGAAAAATCGCGACCGCGGCCCTGGTGGTGGCCCTGCTGACCGCCCCCATGGCGGCGACGGCCCAGGACACGAGCTCGGAAACCTACCGTCAGCTCAAGCTGTTCGGCGACGTGTTCGAGCGCGTGCGCGCCGATTATGTCGAGGACGTGACCGACGAGCAGCTGATCGAATACGCCATCGACGGCATGCTGGCCAACCTCGATCCCCATTCGAGCTATCTCGACGCCCGCAGTTACCGCGACATGCAGGTCAACACGCGGGGCGAGTTCGGCGGCCTCGGCATCGAGGTCACCATGGAGGGCGGGTACGTGAAGGTCGTCTCGCCCATCGACGACACACCGGCCGACCGCGCGGGCGTGAAGGCGGGCGACCTCATCACCCATCTCGATGGCGAGCACGTTCAGGGCCTGACCCTGGCCCAGGCGGTCGAGAAAATGAGGGGGCCCGTCGATACGGACCTCCGGGTCACGGTCCGGCGCGCGGGCGAGCCGCCGTTCGACATCACCATCACCCGCGACATCATCCAAATCCGGTCGGTGCGCTCGCACCTCGAGGGCGATATCGGCTACGTCCGCATCACCGCCTTCAACGAGCAGACCACATCGGGCGTCGAATCGGCCATGGAGAAGTTCGAGGACGAGCTCGGCCCCGATCTGAAAGGCGTCGTGGTGGATCTGCGCAACAATCCAGGCGGCCTCCTCGAGCAGGCCATCGGCATATCGGACGCCTTCCTCGACCAGGGCGAGATCGTCTCGACCCGCGGCCGCAATACGGACGACGGGCAGCGCTTCAACGCGCGCGACGGCGACCTGGCCAACGGCCTGCCGATCGTGGTGCTGATCAATGGCGGCTCGGCCTCCGCGTCGGAGATCGTCGCGGGCGCCCTCCAGGATCACGGCCGCGCCATCATCATGGGCACCCAGAGCTTCGGCAAGGGGTCCGTGCAGACCATCATTCCGCTGGCCGGCCACGGCGCCATCCGCCTCACCACGTCGCGTTACTACACGCCCTCGGGCGGCTCGATCCAGGCCACGGGCATCACGCCCGACATCATCGTCGAGCAGGCGCGCATCGAGGCGCTCGATACGCCCGAGCGACGCAGCGAGGCCGACCTTCGCGGCGCCCTCGAAAACGACGGGATCGAAACCGAGGACACGTCGGAGACCGAAGGCGATGGCGCCGAGGCGGCGCCGGAGGAGGAGGTCGATTATCAGCTCGCCCGGGCCATCGATTTGCTGCGGGGCATCGCGCTATACAGGACGCGGACCCTCAATTGATCGCGCCGAGGGGGGCGGTATGGCCGGGCCGCGCCGGCGACCGCCACAACGGGCGAGTGGGAGCGCCGTGCCATTTGCATCTTGATAGCCGCGGCCCTCGCCCTCGCCGTTCTGCTCGGCGGCTTGGTGGCATGGGTCGAATTCAACCGCCCGCCGCCTAGCGTGAGCGTCGAGCTGGTGCTGGGCGGCGCCGATACCGGCCCGGCGCCGGCTGGCGTGGACGGCGTATCGGCGCAAGCCGGTGTCGTCATAATTCTGCCCCCGGCCGTGACCGCATCCTTTGGGAGCGCCCGGGAGGACGAGCCCGCTGCGCCCGCGCCGGCGCCCGCCGAGGCGGCGATCGCCGGGCCGGCCGCCGTCGGGGAAGCGGAGGCCGAAGCGGAGATCGTCGAGGCCGAAGCGGAGATCGTCGAGGCCGAAGCGCCGGCCGAGGCGGCAGCGGTCGAGGCGCCCGCGCCGGCGCCGGCGCCATCGGCCCAAGTGGCCTCGATCCCGGCCGCCGACCCGGCGCTGCTGGAGCCCGGGCCACATGGGCCATTGCCGCGCACGGGACCCGACGGGCGCGTGGCCTGGCAGGCCTATGCCCGGCCCTTCGACCACGACGACCCGCGGCCCCGAATCGCGGTGATACTCGGCAACCTCGGCCTCAGCGACGCGGCCACGGAGGCCGCCATCCAGCAGCTTCCCGGCGGCATCACCCTGGCCTTCTCGCCCTATGCCGGGGCCGAGGTGACCGGGTGGATCGACCTCGCCCGCGCGGCCGGCCACGAGGTCATGCTCGACCTGCCCATGGAGCCGTCGAGCTATCCGCTCGACGATCCTGGGCCGCACACGCTGCTCACGACCCTGACGCCGTCCCAGAACCTCGAGCGTCTGGCCTGGATCCTGAGCCGGTTCACGGGGTATGTCGGCGTGACCGACCATATGGGCTCGCGCTTCACGACCTCGACCCAATCCCTGCGGCCCATCCTCGCGGAGCTGGCGGGGCGCGGCCTTCTCTTCGTCGACAGCCGTTCGGCCGACCGCAGCATGGCCCTGGAGGTCGCGGCCCAGGTCGGCCTGCCGCGCGCCGGCAACGACCGGTTCATCGACGAGATGGCGGCGCGCCAGGCGATCGACCAGCGGCTCAAGGAAGTCGAGGCCCTGGCGCGACGCAACGGGGAGGCCCTGGCCATGGGGTTTTCCTATCCCGTGACCATCGAGCGCGTCGCCGTCTGGGCGGCGGGCCTGGAGGCGCGCGGCTTCGTCCTGGCGCCCGTCTCGGCCATCATCACGACCGAGCGGCGCTGATGGCGGGCGGCGGGCACGACGGCCGCCCCTATCGCCGCGGCGTGGGCATGATGCTGCTGAACGTCGAGGGACGGGCTTTCGTCGGCCGCCGCCTCGGCGAATCGGCCGATTTCTGGCAAATGCCCCAGGGCGGAATAGACGAGGGCGAGGCGCCGCGCGCGGCGGCCCTGCGCGAGCTCGAGGAGGAGGCCGGCACCGCCAAGGCCCATGTCCTGGCCGAGGCCGGGCGATGGCTGAGCTACGACCTGCCGTCGGATATCGCGGGCCGGGTATGGGGCGGCAAATACCGGGGCCAATGCCACAAATGGTTCCTCCTGCGCTTTACCGGCGTCGACGCCGACATCGACCTCGCCCGCCACCACTCGCCCGAGTTCTCCGATTGGCGCTGGCTCGAGCCGAGGCTCCTGCCGGCGCTCGTCATCCCCTTCAAGCGGGCGCTCTATGAAGCGCTCCTCGACGAGTTCAAGCCCTGCCTGGAGGCCGCGGACAGGTAGGGCGAGCCGCCCTGTTTCGGCCGCAATCCCCGGCCATCCTCGCGCCGGACCAGACACCAACGCCCAAACACCAACGATCGGAGACGGAAGATGCGAATCCTCACTCTGGCCAGCGCCCTGGCCTTCCTCTGGACGGCCGGCATCGGCGGGGCCCTCGCGGAATCGGACCATCACCGCCGCGGCGGCGCCCAGGACGAGATCGGCCTGGACATCAAGGCCGAGGGCTGGGTCGAGACGACGACGGCGCGGCTCGTCGCCGTGATCGACGCCTCCCTCCCCGCCGAGCAGGTCGGGGAGGCGCGGGCCGGGCTGCGCCGGGTGCTCCAGGAGCTTGCGCCCGAGGCCCAGTGGCACATCACCGGTTTCAGCCGCGCGCAGGACCCCTCGGGCCTCGAGCAATGGCGCGTCGAGGCCGAGACCCGGCTGCCCGAGGCGGCGCTCGGCAACCTCAACGAGACCGCGCGGGCACTGAGCCGGCCGGGCCGCAAGGTTCGCATCGCCGGAATCGACTTCACGCCGACGATGGCCGAGATGGAGGCGGCGCTCTCCGCCTTGCGCCAGGAGCTCTATGGGGCGGCGGCGGCCGAGCTTGCGCGCGTGCGCGCCCAATGGCCCGACCGCGACTACCGCATTCACCGCATCGACGTGGCGCCCGAAGGCACGGTCCCGGCGCCGCGGATGCAATCCATGCGGGCCGAGGCCGCCTACGAGATGGTGGGCCCGGGCGGCGGCGGGGACTTCGCGATCTCCCGCAAGCTGATGCTGGCGGCCACGGTCGTGCTGGCGACGGGCGGGGGCGCCGATTGACGGCCCCGCGCGGCGTGCTGGCGGGGCGGGCCGCGGCGCATGGAATTCAGCCCCGCGATAAGGAGGGCCGTCCACGACGCAAACCGAAATCCCCCGAGTGGGTGACGGTCGTGCGCGGGTGAAGGGGCGCTACGCCTCCGCCCGCGCCAGGCGGTTCGCGCGGAAGCGAATGAAGCGGTGCACCAGGCCGGCCAGGCCGATCGTCAGGCGGTCACGCGGCTTGATGCCAATTGCCTTCAGGATCATGGCAATGCCGCGCTCCACATGGGGCCGGCGGAAATAGCTGTAGGTCCGGCAGGCGTAGGCATGGCCGTGGCGCTTGCGGTCGTAGGGCCCATCGTCCGCGTGGTTGGCGGCGTAGTAGGCGTAGGGCAGCTCGTCGTCGCCCTCGGACTCGCGGATGCGTCCGAGCACCACCAGGAGCCCGCGCCAGAAGCCGAGCCCCTCCTGCTCGCGGTAGCGCTTCATGTGCTTGTAGAAGAGGGCGTAGTGCCGCATCTCGTCGGCGGCGATGCGCCGGCAGATATCCTTCAGCACGGGCTCCTGGGCGGCGGAGCCGAGGGCGCTGTAATTGGAGCTCGTACCCACCTCGACCAGGCAGCGGGCGACGAGCTCGCTACAGCGTGAGCCGCGCACCGAGACCTCGGGGTTCCGCGGCAGGGTTATGGTCTCGACGAAGTGCGCGAAGCGGGCGTCGAAATCGAACGAGGGATCGGCTATCGCGGCCCAACGGGCGAGCGCCTTGCCGTGCTGGACCTCCTCTCTGGCCCAGCCGCGGGCGGCCTCCACGAAATCGGGATCGTCATCGAACACTTCGGCAAGGTAGCGGGCGTAGTCGTCGGCGTTGCGCTCAACCATGGCCGCCGCCTTGACGACCTTGAGCATCTCCGGATCCACCTTGGCCGGATCGAACCGATCCCAGGGGATGTCGTCGAGAGTCCAGTGCTTCATGGCCGGCCTTGACACATACTCACCATGACAACGGAGCCCATAGTAGCAAATTAACCAAGCCTCGCGCGAGTGCCCGTGTGATCCTCCGTCAGCCCAAGCGGTCGAGCACCGCGAGCTTGGCCTGGGCGATGCCAAGCGCCGCCTCGTCGTCCGCGTCGCGCACGTCTTCCTCGAGGCGGCGGATATCGGCGTCCACCGCCGCGCGGTCGAGCTCCGCCACCGGCACGGCCTCCTCCGCGAGGACCGTGCAGCGGGCGGGCGTCGCCTCGACGAAGCCGCCGGCGACGAAGATCCGCTCGCGCACCGCGCGTCCCTCGTAGACCTCGATCACGTCGGCGCGGACGGCGGAGATGAAAGGCGCGTGCCCGGGCAGGACGCCGAAATTGCCCTCGGTCCCCGGTACCACGACCATATCGACCGACTCCGAAATCAGGAGCCGCGTGGGCGATACCAGCTCGAACTCGACCTTGTCGGCCATGCCGTTACGATCCCTTCCTACTTCAGGCCGCCTCGACCGCCATCTTTTTGGCCTTCTCGTATGCCTCCTCGATGGTGCCGACCATGTAGAAGGCCGCCTCGGGCAGGTAGTCGCACTCCCCATCGACGATCATCTTGAAGCCCTTGATGGTGTCCTCGAGGTCGACGAGCACACCTGGCGAGCCGGTAAACACTTCGGCCACGAAGAAGGGCTGGGAGAGGAAGCGCTGAATCTTGCGCGCCCGGGACACGGTCTGCCGGTCATCCTCGCTCAGCTCGTCCATGCCCAGGATGGCGATGATATCCTGGAGCGACTTGTATGTCTGCAAGACCACCTGGACCTCGCGCGCCACCTGGTAGTGGTGGTCGCCGACGACGCGCGGATCGAGGATGCGCGAGGTCGAATCGAGCGGATCGACGGCGGGATAGATGCCGAGCTCGGCGATCTGGCGGCTCAGCACCGTGGTCGCGTCGAGATGGGCGAAGGAGGTTGCCGGTGCGGGGTCGGTCAGGTCGTCGGCCGGCACGTAGATGGCTTGGACCGAGGTGATCGAGCCCTTGTTGGTGGTGGTGATGCGCTCCTGCAAGGTTCCCATGTCGGTCGAGAGCGTGGGCTGGTAGCCGACGGCGCTGGGGATGCGGCCGAGGAGGGCGGAGACCTCCGAGCCCGCCTGGGTGAAGCGGAAGATGTTGTCGATGAAGAGCAGCACGTCCTGCCCTTCCTCGTCGCGGAAATATTCCGCCACGGCGAGGCCCGAGAGGCCGACGCGGGCGCGCGCCCCCGGCGGCTCGTTCATCTGGCCGTAGACCAGCGCCGCCTTCGAGGTGTCACCCTCGAGATCGATGACGCCCGATTCGATCATCTCGCGGTAGAGGTCGTTGCCCTCGCGGGTGCGCTCGCCCACCCCGGCGAAGACGGAATAGCCGCCATGCGCCTTGGCGATGTTGTTGATGAGCTCCATGATGATCACGGTCTTGCCCACGCCGGCGCCGCCGAACAGGCCGATCTTGCCGCCGCGGGAATAAGGGGCGAGGAGGTCGACCACCTTGATGCCGGTGACCAGCATTTCCGTCTCGGTCGACTGGTCGGTGAAGACGGGGGCGGGCCTGTGGATCGGGCTTCTCTTCTTGGTGTTGATGGGGCCGCGCTCGTCGATGGGCTCGCCGATGACGTTCATGATGCGGCCCAG
Source organism: Alphaproteobacteria bacterium (assembly GCA_963666705.2). Lineage (GTDB taxonomy): Bacteria > Pseudomonadota > Alphaproteobacteria > CADEGL01 > CADEGL01. The sequence goes on from CAXXKO010000027.1 coordinate 40,324, forward strand.
GGTCTCCGGCCCGACGGGGACCATGATGGGCTCGCCCGTATCGACCACCTCCTGGCCGCGGACCAGGCCCTCGGTGCCGTCCATGGCCACGGTGCGGACCATCGAATCGCCGAGATGCTGGGCCACCTCGAGCACCACGCGGTTGCCGTGGTTGTCGACGTTGAGCGCGGTCAGGATCCGCGGCAGCTCGCCATCGAAATGGACGTCGACGACGGCGCCCGTCACCTGCGTGACGGTCCCGGTGGTGTTGGTTGCCATGATGCCTGTTCCTCGTCCTTCCGTATCGGGGCGACCGGCCGTATCGGGGCGACCGGCCGCCACTAAATCGCTTCGGCGCCGCTGATGATTTCGATCAGTTCCTTGGTGATAGCCGCCTGTCGGGTGCGGTTGTAGGTGAGCGTCAGGTCGTCGATCATCTCGCCCGCATTGCGCGTGGCGCTGTCCATGGCCGTCATGCGGGCACCCTGCTCGCTGGCGTAGTTCTCCAGGAGCGCCCGGAAGATCTGGACGCCCAGGTTGCGGGGCAGGAGCGCCGCCAGGATTTCCTCCTCAGACGGCTCGGCCTCGTAGGCGGCGCGCCCGGCATCTCCACCGTCCTCTTCCGCCGCCGGCGCTTCGGCGCCGATCTCGAAGGGCACGAGCTGCTGGCGCGTCAGGACCTGGCTCATGGCCGATTGGAAGCGGTTGTAGATCATGGTGCAGACATCGAACTCGCCCACCTCGAACAGCTCGGCTATGCGCCGCGCCACCGCCGCCGCCTTGACGTAGTCGAGGCTCGGCTTGTCCATCTCCTGGTAGCTCTCGAGAATCGAGCCTGCATATTGCCGGCGCAGCTGGTCCCGCGCCTTGCGGCCGATGGTCAGGAGCTTGACCTCCTTGCCCTCGGACTGAAGCTGGGTGATGAGGCGGCGCGCATCGCGCACGATCGAGGAGTTGAAGCCGCCACAGAGCCCACGGTCGCCCGTCGCCACGACCACCAGGTGAACCGCGTCGCGCCCGGTCCCTACGAGCAGCTCGGGCGCGCCCGGATGGTCCACCATGCTGGTGGCGATGGCAGTCAGCATCCGCTCCATGCGGTCGGCGTAGGGCCGCGCGGCCTCGGCCGCCTCCTGGGCCCGACGCAGCTTCGCCGCCGCGACCATCTTCATGGCCGCGGTGATCTTCTGCGTCGAGGTGACGCTGCTGATTCGGACCCTGAGGTCCTTGAGGCTGGCCATTCAGCGCTTCCAGGCTCGGCGGGGCTCAGGCGAAGGTCTTGGCGAAGCCGTCGATGAAGGCCCGGAGCTTCTTGTCCGTCTCCGCCGAGACTTCCTGCTCTTCGCGGATGGCGGCCAGCATGTCCTGGCCGTTTGCGCGGACCTCGCCCATGAAGTCCTCGAGGAAGCGGGTTATGTCCGCAACCGCGACGCCGTCGAGGTAGCCTTGGGTGCCGGCGAAGATGGACACCACCTGCTCCTCGACCGGGAGCGGCTTGTACTGGTCCTGCTTGAGCACCTCGGTCAGGCGCTCGCCCCGGGCCAGCAGGCGCTGGGTCGCGGCGTCGAGGTCGGACGCGAACTGGGCGAAGGCGGCCATCTCGCGATATTGCGCGAGCTCGAGCTTGATGCTGCCCGCAACCTGCTTCATGGCCTTGATCTGGGCCGCGGAGCCCACCCGGCTCACCGACAGGCCGACGTTGATGGCCGGCCGGATGCCTTGATAGAAGAGGTCCGTCTCGAGGAAGATCTGGCCGTCGGTGATGGAAATGACGTTGGTCGGGATGTAGGCGGAGACGTCGTTGGCCTGGGTCTCGATGACGGGCAGGGCCGTAAGCGAGCCGCCCCCCTCCTCGGCGCTCATCTTGGCCGCGCGCTCGAGCAGGCGCGAATGGAGGTAGAAGATGTCGCCCGGATAGGCCTCGCGCCCCGGCGGGCGGCGCAGCAGCAGCGACATCTGGCGATAGGCGACGGCCTGCTTGGAAAGGTCGTCGTAGATGATGAGGGCGTGCATGCCGTTGTCGCGGAAGAACTCGCCCATGGCGCAGCCCGTATAGGGGGCGAGGAACTGGAGGGGTGCGGGCTCCGACGCGGTCGCGGCGACGATGATGGTGTATTCGAGGGCGCCGAAATCCTCGAGCTCCTTGACGATGCGCGCCACGGTGGACCGCTTCTGGCCGATCGCCACGTAGACGCAGAAGAGCCTTTTCGATTCGTCGTCGCCGTCGAAGAACCGCTTCTGATTGATGATGGCGTCGATGGCCACGGCCGTCTTGCCGGTCTGGCGGTCGCCGATGATGAGCTCGCGCTGACCGCGCCCGACCGGGACCAGGCTGTCGATGGCCTTGAGGCCCGACTGCATGGGCTCGTGCACCGGCTGGCGGGCGATGATGCCGGGGGCCTTGACCTCGGCCTGGGTGCGCGTCACGTCCACCAACGCGCCCTTGCCGTCGATCGGGTTGCCGAGAGCGTCGACCACGCGCCCGAGAAGGCCGCGTCCCACGGGCACGTCGACGATGGCACCGGTGCGCTTGACGGTGTCGCCCTCCCGGATGTCGCGGTCGTCGCCGAAGATGACGACGCCGACATTGTCGACCTCGAGGTTGAGCGCCATGCCCCGGACGCCGCCGGGGAACTCGACCAGCTCACCGGCCTGGACCTGGTCGAGCCCATGAATGCGGGCGACCCCGTCGCCGACGGACAGGACCTGCCCGACCTCGGAGACGTCGGCCTCGGTGCCGAAATTGGCGATCTGCTCTTTCAGAATCGCGGAAATCTCCGCGGCCCGAATCTCCATCAACCAACCCCTTTCATGGCGAGTTGCAGCCGTTGCAGCTTGGTGCGCAGGGATGAATCGACCATGCGCGAGCCGACTCGGACGACGAGGCCGCCGATGATGGCGGGGTCGATCTTGAGGTCGAGCGAAATGCGGTTGCCCACCGTGCCCTCGAGCGCCTCGGTGAGCGCGTCAACTTGGGCCGTGCCGAGCGCCTTGGCCGACGTCACCTCGACCGGCACCTCGCCCCGGCGCGCGGCCAGCAGGGCGAGGTAGGACTTGGCCATGGCGCCGAGCACGAACAGGCGCCGGTTGCGCGCGACGACGCCCACGAAGCGGCGCACCAAGGCGCTGACGCCAGCCTTCTCGACCACCGCCTCGAAAGCCCTCGCCTGGTCCTCGCGCCGGATCACCGGGCTGCGGACGAGGCGCCGCAGATCGTCGTTTTCATCGATCATGGCGGCGAGGCCACGCAGGTCCTCCGCCGTCTCGTCGAGCGCCTTTTCCGCCTCCGCCAGCTCGTAGAGCGCACCAGCATAGCGGTCGGCAATACCCGATAATTCTGTCGACTCGGATGCCAACGAAGACGATCCCTGAATGTGCCCCGGAAAGCGCCTGAAACGCCTGAGGGGGGCACCAACCAACCCCCTCTCGCGGGTCTCCGCCCGCGCAAAAGCTGGCGTTCTCTAACATAGTCCCCTGTGGCACGCAACCCGGCTCGGGCAGCGCCGGGGGCATGCGCCAGAAGGGCTGAAGCCGAGGCGACACTTGGCCTCGCGGGCCCGTCGAGGCCCGTTGGAGGGGCGCTCGGCGCTGGTCGTTTTTCTAGAAGCCGACGGCTGGATCGACGCGGTTCAGCAACGGCAATCCGTCGCGCGCGCGGCGGATGTTCTCGACGATCTGCACGGTCAGGATATTGGCGCGGGGCTGGCCCGCCACGTGGGGCGTCATGAGCACCTTGGGGTGCCCCCAGTAGGGGTGGCCCGACGGCAGGGGCTCCTCGTTGAAGACATCGAGCGCGGCCCCCGCGATATGGCCGCTGTCGAGCGCCGCGAGCAGATCGGCGTCCACCACATGGCCGCCGCGCGCCACGTTGATCACGGCGGCGCCGGGCGGGAGCGCCGCGAGCGTATCCTTGTTGACGATGCCGCGTGTCGCGTCGGTCAGCGGCAGGACGCAGACCAGGATCTCGGCCTCGGAGAGGAACGGCCCGAGCCCTTCGGCGCCGTGGAAGACGCGGACGCCTTCGCACCCACCCGGCGGCATGCACCAGCCGAGGACGTCGAAGCCGAGGGCGACGAGCTTGCGCGCAGCGTCACCGCCGATGACGCCGAGGCCCATGACGCCCACCCGGCGGTGCCGGGTCTCGGGCTTGGCGATCACGTCCCAGCGCCGCTCCCGCCGCAGGGCCGCGTAGCCCGGCATGTCGCGGTGGAAGTGAAGGACCGTGTAGAGCACGTATTCGCTCAACTGCGCGGCGAGGTCGGGATCGACGATGCGCGCGATTGGCACGCCCTCGGGCAAATCGGGGTCGAGGAAGATGTGATCGACGCCGGCCCCCTGGGAGAGGATGACCTTGAGGTTGGGGTAGCGCCGCAGGTCGCCGGGCCGGGAGCGCCAGACGATGGCGTATTCGATGTCCGCCACGTCGCCCACATCGGGCCAGACCCTGAATTCCATGTCCGCCAGGTGCTCGGCCAGAGCCTTGCGCCAGGGCTCGGGGTCGTCCATCAGGCATTGGAACAGGATCGCCATCGCGCCGTCCTCCGTGGTGTGGCCCTCCTTGCGGCCCTCACTTCAGCATGTCGAGGGGTGCGCGATGCATCTCGGCGAGCAGCTCGAGCAGCCGCGCCGCCGCCTGTTCGACGAGCGCCTTGCCCCGCGCGGCATCGGCGGCGGCGGCGTCGCCCACGGCGCCGGCGGGGTTGAGGTCGCCCGCCTTCCAGGCGAAGCCGAAGCGGCCCTGGGGCGAGAGGTGGCGGTATTCCCGCGCCATGCGCCCGGTCAGGGATTCGAAGTCGCGCGCTTCCGCCATATGCACAAGGTCCGGCTTCAGGTGCAGCATGATCGAGGTCTCGATAGCGCCCGCGTGGATGCCGAGGCGCACCTCCTCTGCCGCGAACGCTTCGGCCGGGTCGTAGAGGTGGTAGGTGTTGGCTGGCACCACCATCATGCCGTGGCGCCGGCGCAGCGCGCCCGCCGCGATCTCCATCACCGGCGGGTTGCCGCCGTGGCTGTTGAGGAGCACGAGCCGCCGCACGCCGGCAGCCGCCACCCCCGCCCCGATCTCGGTGAGGACGGCGCCCAGTGTCTCCGCCCGCAGGGTGAGGGTGCCGGCGAAGCCGTCATGCTCGTCGCTTCTGCCGACCAGGACGGGGGGCAGGGCCGTCGCCGGCAACCCGTCCGGCCGATCCGCGAGCGCGCGGGCGAGGATGCCCTCGACGATATCGGCGTCTGTCGAGAGCGGGAGGTGGGGGCCGTGCTGTTCGATCGCCGCGAGGGGCAGGATGGCGACGACGGCAACGGCGTCGAGCGCCGCCACCTCGGCCGCCGTCATTTCGCGCCAGTAGGCCCGCGGCATGGGCGCCGTCATGGCGACGGCCGCCCCCGCTCCGGCCTCATCCCGCGCGGCTCATATAGTCGTAGGCGCTCAAGACGTGGCAGCGGACGACGTGGAAGAAGGTTTCGATCTCCACGTACTCGTCGTAGGAGCCCATGCCCGTCGGCGGCGGGCCGTAGACATAGGCCGGCACGTTGCGGTAGCGCCACAGGCGCGCGTCGGTGCCGCCCAGGCTGACGATGGGCACGGGCTCGTAGCCGCCCACCGCGTTGGCGTTCTTCTGCAGGTGCTCGACCATCTCGTGATAGGGCTCGCACCAGCTCGGCGGGTTGTAATTGATCTCCCTGAGCGTCGCCTGGGGGTAGCCCTCGAGCACCCGGTCGACCACGGCCATGACCTGTTCCTTCTCCACCCCCACGGGCAGGCGGATGTCGGCTTCGATGCGCACATGGTCGGGCACCATGTTGACCTTGAGCCCGCCCTGGATCATGCCGATGTTGAGGGTCACGCGGGGCACGATATCGGCGGCCCCGGCACCCATGGCGCGGTCCATCTCCGCATGTACCTGATCGAGCGCGCGGAACACGTTGTCCGGCATGTCGGGCTCGATCCCGGTCACGGCCTCCAGGTCCTGCATCAGGGCGGCGGCGACCTTGGACGCGCTCTCGGTCAGGTGCGGGTAGGCGCCGTGCGCACCCCTGGTGCGGACGTCGAGCTCGAGCCACAGGGGGCCCTTCTCGCCGAAGCGGATGGTGTAGGGGCTCGAGGGCTCGCCGTTGAGACAGCAGTCGCCGTGGACCTCGGGGTGGTGCTCGTGCAGGTAGCGCGCCCCCCAGGGGCCGAAGGTCTCCTCGTCGGAGACGCATGTGAGGGTGAGGCGGCCGCTGAGCTTCTCCTTGATGCGGTGGAGGTAGCGGAAGGTGAAGATCGAGGCCGTGGTGCCGCACTTCATGTCCGAGCTGCCGCGGCCCCAGACCTTGCCGTCGGCCACGGCGCCGCTCCACGGCCCGTGGGTCCAGCGGTCGTCGCCCTCCTCGACGGGGAAGCAGTCGATATGGCCGTTCAGCACCAGGTGGCGCCCGGGGGCCGCGCCCTCGAAGGTGCCCACCACATTGGCCATGGTGGGCTGGGGGTCGATAATTCGGTAGGGCAACGCCTCGCGGTCGAGGAAATCGGTGATGTGCTTGACGGCGACCGTCGTATCCCCTGGCGGATTGGGCGAGGCCGCGGCCACGAAACCGCTGAAGAACGCGACCAGTTGGTCCCTGTCCGCCTCGATCCAATCGAGAAGCTGCTGCTTCTCCGCACTCATCTCCGCCATCGCCCCCTCCCCTGTTCGCCCCGGTTGGCCGGCCGCGAGCTTACGGCTGGGTCGGGCGGCGTTCAATGGTGCGGTGGAGCGCGGCCAGACTCTGGGCTATCGCGCCTTCCGTCGTCGCACCGGTTCCTTTCTTTTGGCGTCACGCCGGGAACCTGGGTCCCCGGGAACCACGGCCAGGGCGCGAAGGCTAGCTGCGATAGTGCCCGCGCGCCACATATCGCGAAACATCGCGGCCCACTCGTGAAAGGCGATGCGCAGGGGGTCATAGCCCGGATCCGGGCCGCGCAGGCCGTATTGCGGCGGATCGGACCGATCCTCGCGGGCGTAGGTGCCAAAAACGCGGTCCCACACGATGAAAACGGTGCCGAACTTCCGGTTGAAATAGCGATCGTTGACGCCGTGATGGACGCGGTGATTGGACGGCGTGACGAGCACCGCCTCGAGGGGCCCGAGCTTCGGAATCCATTCGCCGTGCAGCCAAATATCGTAGAGGAACTGAGACGTGATGACGACACCGATGACCTTCGGGTCGAACCCAATCCATACGAACGGAATAGCGACGATCCAGCCGCCCGAAACGAGATCGGTCCAGCCCTGGCGGAACGAGGCCAGGAAGTTCAGCTCCTTCGTGCTGTGGTGCACCACGTGTGTCGCCCATAGCCAGCGCAGCGCGTGGTCGGCCCGGTGACGCCAGTAGCGCAGGAAATCCCAGACCACGAAGCCCAGGAGATAGCCCCACCACGCCGGCGGCACATCGAACGCGCGCAGACGGTGCACTTCCGTGAACAAGCCCGCAAGGACCACGCCCGCGAAGGCCGTCGCCGCGACGAAGCCCACGGCGACGACGGTGCTCGCGGCCGTATGCCGCGGCCGATAGTGCACGCGCCAGCCGACGAGGGGCGGCAACAGCGCTTCCACCACGATGGCCATCGCCACCGCGGCGATAATCCAGTTGTCCAGGCCTATCACGCCCTCTCCATGCCAGACCGGCCAGTCACCGCGAACGACCAGTCATGCAATGCGCTTCGTCATCGGCAAGAGATCCGCTCACGAATGCCGAGACCTCCGCCCGCCCACCCGGCGCATCCAAACCCTCCCAATTTCGGAAGAGCTCTAAAGCCGGACAGATCATTTGTCACATAGACCGGTCATACCGCGTGTTACCGACAAGACACATGATTCTGCTTGCCGGATTTTTGGACCGCCAGTATAGTTTGCTACAGTATATTGTGGCCTGGGGCACGGCTTTGCGCAAAATAACCTTGTTATTCGCCAACTTGGCTGTTGCGCTCGCGGCATTTGTTCTCGCGGGGCCGATGTCGGCCGCCCTGGCCGGCAATCCGGTTGTGCCCGTTGTCATCAACGACGAGGGGCCGGGCGGGGGTGAATCCGTCAACGGCGACGTCGCGGGCTCATTCGGCAGCGTCCTGGGCGGCCTGTTCGATTCCCACTTCGATTCCTTCTTTTCGGGATCGGGAGGCGGGAGTGCGAAGGGTGGAACAGTCTTCGATGCACAGGGCGTCTCGGGCAACGGCGCGCCCCCGATCCAGTTGGCCTCCGCCGACCCCAACTTCGTCTTTCAATTGGCGCAGACACCCCTTCGACACGAGGCCCGCCTCGGCGATGGCTCGCTCGGCCCCGTGACCCTTTGGGTCAATGGCGCCGTCTCCTTCATCGACAGCGATCGAGCGCTCGATGTCTACGACGGTAAGCTCGGTGCTTTGATACCGGGCATCGACTTTCGCCCGTTCGACAGCCTCATGCTCGGCGTCGCGTTTCCATACGAGTTCGGCAATTTCGACATCGAGCGACAGGTCTCCGAACGAAAGATCAACGGCATCGGCGTCATGCCCTACGGGGCGTGGCGGGTTGCCGATTCGGTTCTGATCGCGTTCCGCGGCGGCGCCTCCTGGTTCGACAACAAGGTTTCCGTGAATAGCGCCGGCGCCAGTGGCGAGTTCGACAGCATGAGCGTCTCGGGCGATTTGAGCGGGGCCTACCTGTACGACTGGAGGTCCGTATCGCTGATCGGCCGGATCGGCTACCGGCAAATTCACGATTCCACGACCGGCTATACCTTGAGCAGCGGAACGCCGGTCGGCGACGACCAGTCCGATATCGGCCAGGGACGGCTGGAACTGGTCGTCAAGTATCCCATGGAATTCGTCACGCCGTTCGTCGAAGGCCGCGTCGAGCATGAGTTCATGTCGCCTGGAAAACCCATCTTCAACGGTGCCGTCGCCACGGACGATCGGACGGGTGGCGTGATCGGGGCCGGAGTCGCGGTGACATTCACGGAGGGGCTGGTCGGCGACCTGTCGTTTTCGACCGCCGTCGGGCGCGAAGACTTCACGCGACACACTATTCAGGGCAATGTGCGGCTCGTCTTCTGAGCCCGGCCCACGCCGCGCCATGGCTTGGATTCCCGAGCGCGTGCATCTTCAGTTCCCCTCCCCCGATTGTCCGTCGTCAAAACATTTGGGACTGTTGAGCCTGTTTTATAACGGAGGATCTGGCTCATCTTGGATTGATGTTAAGCCGCTTGTTGTTGATGGTTCAAGCGGCGGTGTTGGATAGTCAGTTTTTTGATCCTGTTCCTCCTTTCAATGATGGCGGTATCGCGCCCGAAGTAGGCATCGGCGGGGGTTACATTCGCTAGGCTCTCGTGGTAGCGGCGGTTGTTGTAGTGATCGACGAAAGCGCCGATCTGGTTTTCGAGATCGCCTGGTAGATAATAGTTTTCCAGCAGGACGCGGTTTTTCAGGGTTTGATGCCAACGCTCGATCTTGCCCTGGGTCTGGGGATGATAGGGAGCCCCACGGACATGATTGATACCTTGGTCTTCGAGCCATTCCGCGAGATCACCGGAGATATAAGACGAGCCATTGTCGCTGAGCAGCCTGGGTTTGTGGATGACCTTGGCTTGGTCGCAGCCTGATACCTTCAACGCCAGTTTGAATGTTGCCGTCACATCATCCGCCTTCATAGTGGTGCAGAGCTTCCAAGCAATGATGTAGCGGGAATAGTCGTCGAGGATGGTCGACAGGTAAAACCAGCCCCAGCCGATGACCTTGAGATAGGTGAAGTCGGTCTGCCACAGCTGGTTCGGCGCCGTGGTCTTGTCGCGGAACTCATCGGCTGCCTTGATGACCACGAAAGCGGGGCTGGTGATCAGGTCGTGGGCCTTGAGAAGTCGGTAAACCGAGGCTTCCGAGACAAAGTAGCCCCTGGTGTCCGTAAACCTGACGGCCAGTTCCCGGGGCGACAGTTGCGTCTCCTCCAGGGCAAGATCGATGATCTGCCCCCGGACATCATCCGGGATACGGTTCCACACCCGGCCTGGGCTGCTGTTGCGATCCTCAAGACCGGCGTCGCCAAAGGCCAGAAAGCGATCGTACCAGCGATAAAAGGTGGTCTTCGGAATGCCCAGCTCGTCCAAAGTGGACCCGACGCCCAGGTGGGACTGCTCGACCAGGCGGATGATCTCCAGCTTCTCGGATGCGGGGCACCTCATTCCTCGCCTCCCCCATGCCCGATCATGTTTTTTTTAAGAAGACGGTTCTCCAGCGAAAGTTCGGCGACCAACTCCTTCAAGTCGCGCATCTCCTGGCGCAGGCCTTTAACCTCGCCCGAGGTCGCTTGGCGCCCGGTGTCGCCGGCGAGCCGCTTCTTGCCCGCTTCCAAAAACTCTTTCGACCAGCTGTAATACAGACCCTCGGCGATGCCCTCGCGGCGGCACAAGGCGGCGATGCTCTCCTCGCCGCGCAGGCCCGACACCACGATCCGGATCTTCTCCTCAGCCGTATACTGCTTGCGTGTCTTGCGGCGAATATCCCGAACCGTTCTTTCCGCCGGGTCGTTCTTGCTCATTGATTTCTGTCTCATCTTCGTTCCCTTCGGTCACTACGATGAGCCAGAAATCCTCCGTTATGCAATTACCTCAATTCGTCCCAAAGGCGCTGACGTCAGACAGTCGGACAACCTTGGCCCCGATCTTCACCAGCTTGTCGCGCAACGTCGTCATCGACCAGTGCTCCACCTCCTTCGGCAAAGCCAGTGTCCTCATGAAGTTGCCCAGATTGTAGGCCAGGGCGTGAAGCTGGAGCCGAACGGCATTGTTGCGGAACTTGCGACATGACAGACGGGTCCAGTTGATGGCGTTCTTGCCTTCCTTGATGTGCTGCTCCGCCGTGCCACGGTGATTATAGAACGCCACCACCCGCTTGGTAGGGCGCGACAGATTAGTGACGATGAAACCGACGCGAGGAACCAGCTCGCCGGGGTGCCACTCCACTTTGGCCACGACACGGCGCTTCTTGTTCCACGATCCGGCCTGATAGCTGAAGCTGGCGTGGAAACGGCGAACATGGTCGGGCGGGCGACCGACAGGTCGCGTAAGCAGATGGGCAATGTTCCGCTGGAGAATCGCGTTCGCTTTGAGGCGGATGACGTAGAGTAATCCCTCGGCTTCGAGATATTCGTATATCTCCGGTGAGGCGAAGGCGGCATCGCCACGAAAATACAGCCGCACCTTCCTTTCCTTATAGCGCATCACCACCGGCTCCAGAACATTCCGCCATCCGTCGGCACTGTGAACATTACCGGGGCGCAGGGAACATCTCTCCAAGTCGCCGAACTGGTTGAACAGGAATAGCGGATGGTAGCAGGTACAGCCGAAGTGACCATTGTACGCTGTTCCCTCTTGTTCGCCATGGGTCGGGCTGACGCTGCTGTCCATGTCGAGAATGATCATCTTCGGCGGATGGCGGTCATGAACCTTGTCGATCCACACCCCGTTCATGTCGACCAAGGCTTCAACGTTCTCGTCGGTGGCCAATAGCTCCGTCTCGAAGCGTCCCATCTGGCTGGTGGAAGCGGCCTGTCTTTCGATGGCCTTGCCGCCAACAATCCAGCGCATGGCGGGATCGCGTCCCAGACGGTCGGCGTCGTTCACATCGTCATAGCCGCCAAGGCGCCCGAAAACGGACTGGCGAAACTGACCCGTCTTGCCGTGCCATCCGTTCTTGCCGGTACGGCTATCCTGGAAAACACCCTCGGCCATCTCAGTCAGGCCGAGGGCATCGTCAAGCTCCCGGTAGGCGAGCAACCCGGCGTCAGAAGTAATCTTGGAACCATGGAATTCAAGCTTCAAGCGACGGTCAAAATCGACCCGTAAACTGTCCCGTTTCGATTCACCCATCGGGTGTCCCATACCTGCTGCTCCATCAATGCATCAACATATTGATTCTTATAGCAGAATTCCCATCACGGGGCATGGAATATCGAGTTCACTTGGGAAATGGGGGTCAATATATCCCTTGGTACGACCGAATGGGTAGTAGATATAATCCTCGCCTCTCGGCGCAAATGGGAGACGCGCATACCATCGGTAGGACATGCTCTAGACCTCCGTGTCTCACGGACCGTCAATCGTAACTCTCTCGGGCGGCGGGTCGCAACCCGACCGAGACACTCGCGCTTCGCTAGTGCTTGAATGTGGAGCGGGCGACCGATGGGACGCGGTCGGACCCGCCGCTCATTTCAGGCCTTCAGTTCCCGTGCCCCGACACCCAGCCGGTGTAGACGTCGAGGCCGCGTTTCTTGATCTGGCCGCCGATGATGGCGCGCTGGATCTCCGAGGTGCCTTCCCAGATGCGCTCGACGCGCATCTCGCGATAGAGGCGCTCGACCGGGTTCTCGCGCATGTAGCCGCGGCCGCCCAGCACTTGGACGGCCCGGTCGACCACGCGCCCCGCCATCTCTGAGGCCTGGAGCTTCACGGCGCTGGCGCGGGCGTGGACGAGCTTCGCATCCACCTCCCGGTCCGCCTCCCAGGCGACGCGGTAGAGCAGGCTCTTCGACGCCATGATATCGACGGCCATGTCGGCGAGCATGAACTCGACACCCTGGTATTCGCGGATGGGGCGGCCGAACTGCTCGCGCTCCGCCGCCCAGTCGCTGGCCACCTGGGCCGCGCGGGTGGCGGCGCCGATGCAGCGCGCCGCGATCTCGAGCCGCGCCTCGATGAACCAGTCCTTGGTCAGCTCGAAGCCCTCGCCGATGCCGCCCAGCATGCGGCCCTCACCCACCTCGACATCCTCGAACAGCACCTCGGCATGCTCGAAGACGTAAGTGTGGGTGAACTTGGGATAGCGCTTGGCGCGCACGCCGCCCTCGGCCTTGTCCACAAGAAAGAGGGTCGGCTTGTCGGGGTCACCGTCCACATGGGTGTGGACGATCATGTAGTCGCAGGCGTCATAGGAGGTGACGAACCACTTCTCGCCGTTGATGACGTACTTGTCGCCGCGCCGGATTGCCGTGGTGCGCACCTGGCGCGGGTCGGAGCCGGCGCCGGGCTCGGTAATGGCGAAGCAGCCGCGCCGCTGCCCGGCGCAGCTCGGCTTGAGGTAGTCCTCGATCTGCTCGGGCGAGCCCAAGCGCAGGCAGGAGGCCGGGCGCCAGACCAGCGCCCACAGGCAGCCCGTGGCCTTGCCCAGCTCCTCCTGCGCCAGCATCTGCTGGAGCACCGTATAGCCCTGCCCGCCGACATCCTCAGCCTGATTGTAGGCGTTGAGGCCGCGAGCCAGGACCTCACGCGAGACCTGGGCCAGAGTGTCGTCGGGAAGGCCCTCGCTCTCCTCGCATTCGAGCTCGAGGGGGAACAGCACCTCCTCGGCGAAGGCGCGGGCGCGCGCCTGGATTTCCCGATCCTCACGGTCGAGCGTGAAGTCCATTTGAAGCCACTCCTTCCTTAATACCGATCGGCCTTAAGGGAGACCGATCGTATGATCCCTCAAACGCCGGGCGGCCGCATCCGCGGCCTTGGCTTCCTCGCATAAGCTCGGGCGCGCGGTCGCGCTTGCCAGACGGTGATGAGCCGAGCTCATCGCCGCCCGGTATAATTCATCAGCCGTGGGCGACGATGCCCACCATGCCGCTGCGCGGTACTACCAAACCGTCGAGCGCCGTTACCCCGTGGGGGCCGGCGATCACCGGGTTCACGTCCACCTCGCCCAGGTGCTCCGACAGCGCCGCCGCCATGACGGAGAAGCACGAGAGGGCGTGGGCGAGCGCGCCCAAATCGGCCGCGGGCGCGCCCCGCACGCCATCGAGCAACGGGCGGATGGCCAGCGCATCGATGAGGCGGCGCGCCGTCGCCACGCCGAAGGGCAGCAGGGCGAAGGCGCGGTCGCGCAACAGCTCGATCAACACGCCGCCCGCACCGACCACGACGAGGGGGCCGAACTGGGCGTCCTGGATCATGCCGAAGGCCAGCTCCACCCCCCGCGCGGCCATGGGGGCGACGAGGACGCGCGGGCCGAGCCGCGCGGCGAGGTCGTCGTAGGCGTCGGCGAGGGCGCGCGCATCCGTGAGGCCGAGCTTGACACCGCCCACGTCCGACTTGTGCAGGACACCCGGCATGGCCGTCTTGAGGACGGCGGGGTAGCCGAGCTCTCCGGCCGCGGCCAGCGCCGCCGCCAAATCCTCCACCACCCGGCGCGGAAGCGTGGGCACGCCGAAGTCCGAGAGCAGGGCCAGGCTCCCCGCCTCGTCCATGGCCCCACCCGCCGAAAGCTCGGCGCGCCAATGCGCGGCCGCGCCCACGGGCGGCGCCGGCGTCAGCTCCGCCAGGCGGGCGCGGAAATCCCGGTAGTCGAACGCGTGCTTGACGGCGCGCAGCATCTGGCGCGTGCCGTCGAGGACCGGCACGCCGGCTTCCGTCGCCTTGATGACGATGTCGCGGTGGGCGACGCCGCTGAAATTGGTGGCGAGAGCGACGGGCTTCTCCGTGTGCCCAAGCGTCTCGCCCACCACCCGCGTCAGGTTCTCGCTCAGCTCCTCGCCCGTGCGCAAATCACGCAGCATGACGGCGACGGCCGTGTCCGGGTCGTCCACGAGGGCCTGGAAGCAGTCGCGGAAGACGCCCTCGTAATCGTGCCGGGTGCCCCAGGCGTCGGTCGGGTTGACGGGCTCCAGCTCCGGCGACAGGCGGGCGCGCAGCTTGGCCCTGGTCTCCGCGCCAATGTCGGCTAAGGGCACGCCCAAATCGCTCGCCAGGTCCACGAGCATGCCGCGCTCGCCACCCGAATCGCCAACGACGGCGAGCCCGCCCGGCCCCGGCTGGCGTGGGCTCGAGAGCAGCGCCAAGGTGGACGCCATCTCGTAGAGGTCGGTCACGCGGACGACGCCATAGCGCTCGAACACGGCCTGATAGGCGGCGTCGTTACCGGCGATGGCGCCCGAGTGGGTTGCGGCCATGCGCGCACTCACCGCCGTGCGGCCGACCTTGAGCACCACGACCGGCACACGGCGCTCGCGCGCGCGCTCGAGCGCGGCGACGAAGCCCTCGGGGTCGCGCACGGTCTCGAGGAAGAGGGCGATCACCCGCGTCGAGTCCTGCGCCAGCGCGTAGTGCATATAGTCGGCCATGGTGGTGGCCATCTCGCGCCCGCTGGAGACCACCAGGTTGAAGGCGAGGCGCGGGTCGGCCTGGGGGATGCTGCCGTAGGCGGTGCCGGAATGGGTGATGAAGGCGATGCCGCCGTGGGCGGTCTTGTAAGGCGTCGGGTAACCGGTGACGTAGCACTTCGAATCGAGGTTGTTGTAGCCCATGCAGTTGCCGCCGCAGATCGGCATGCCGGCCTCGCGCGCCATGGCGCCCAGACGCTCGGCCAGGGGCGGGTCGCGGTCGCCTTCGAGGTAGCAGCTATCGAAGATGGTGGCGGCGCGGGCGCCGTGCTCGATCACCCCGGCAAGCACGCCTTCGAGGCGCGCGCTCTTGACGGCGAGGACGGCCAGGTCCACGGGCTCCGGCAGATCGGCGATCGAGGGGAAACAGGGGTAGCCCAGCACCTCGTCGTACTTGGGGTTGACGGCGTAGACGGCGCCGTCGAAGCCCGCCTCGCAAATCGCCGCCATCATGCCGTGGCCGAAGCTGGGCGCGCTCGCCGAGGCGCCGAGGAAGGCGATATTTCGGGGTGCGAGCAACGGCGTCAGGGGATGGTCTTCGCTCATCACTTCTTCCCGTGAGTGACGGTGGGCCGGGCGGCCCGGTCTTCTTCCCGCGGCTGGCGGCGGCCCAGGCGGCCCGGCGCTTGGGGCTTTGCGTCTCGCACCCCCGCGACGTAGCTTAGCCGCCGTGGATTTGCAATGGCCAGGGAGACCGGAGATGGATGCGAGGACCAACGTGGATGTCGGCAAGCTGCGCGCGGACGTGGGTTTGTCCTGGAATACCTGGTCCAAGCAGATGGGCGGCCTGCAGATGATCGTGCTGCGCGAGAAGGGCGTGGATGCCCTCGTGCAGTTCAAGCTGAAGGTCCTCGGCAGCCAACAGGAAGGCTACTACCTCCAAGGGCTGAAGAAGCTCGGCATCGACAACGACACGCCGGCCGTGGCCGCCGCCAAGTACCATTACCTGTCCAACAGGATCGGCGGGGTGAACCTGGAATATATCGAGGAATCACCCAAGAAGGCCTGGATTCGCTATACGCCGCCGAATGTCTTCTATGCCGGCATGGGCGTCCTCGCGATCCCCGCCGCGGTCCAGCGCGCGGTCTTCGCCGCCTGGCACGCGCACAACGCCAAGTACATGAAATGCCCCAACCTGGGCTACGTCTGCACCAAGATATTCCAGGACGGCGCGCCCTACGACGAAGGCTATTTCATCGAGTACGACGAGCCGGTCGCGCCCCATAACGCGGTGCGTTACGAGCATGTGTCCCGCTCCCCGGAATACGACGCGGACAAGGCGCCCAAGCTCGACCCGGCGATCTGGCCCGAGGCGCGCCAGCTCCGCGCCAAGCGGAAATACGCCGGCTCTTACGTTCGCACGGCCGCCGAATCCCTGCTCAACGTCTTCGGCGAGAAGCCGGGCGCCTACATGATCGAGCTGACCCTCAGCGCGATCGGCATGCAGTATGCCCAGATCCTGACGGACGAGACCGGCGTAGAGGGCCGCGACGTGCATGCGATCGCCGCCCTCCTCCACCGCCTTCTGGAGGCACGCGAGGACGATGCGACCCTGGAGACGCTCGGCGACACCCGTGCCGCCATCACCATGCGCAGCTACAAGCCCTTCGAGGCGAACGCCGAGGAATGCGTGCGCCAGGCCTTCTTCGCCTTCCCCCGGCAGATCACCCGAATCCTCAACGGCCGCGTGCGCATCACCCGCGCGATGGAGGGCCCGGAGACCGAGGTCTGGACGCTGGAGGACACCGGGGCCTGGCTGTATTAGGAAATATCCGCTTGCGTCGAGACGGCGGCGGCCCGGTCCCCGGCGCCACGTCGCGGTCATATGAGGTTTTCTCCACTCATCCTTGCTGGGCTAACCGAATATCCTTAGTCTGACCGAGAAATACTCGGGGTCCAGCCCATGGGTCGAGAGCTACCATCCCTCAATGCCATGCGCGCCTTCGAGGCGGCGTCGCGGCATTTGAGCTTCAGCCGCGCGGCGGAGGAGCTGTCCGTCACCCCGGCCGCCGTGAGTCACCATATCAAGGGGCTCGAGGCGAGCCTCGGCGTCAAGCTTTTCCGGCGCATGAGCAACGGCATCAAGCTGACGGACGCGGGCGAGGCCTATGTGCCGGCCCTGCGCGACGGATTCGACCGCCTGGCGGACGCGAACCGGCGGGTCATGGCGCTCGGCGGGCGCGACTACCTGACCGTGCGCGTCGCGCCATCGCTCGCGGTCAAGTGGCTGGGGCCGCGCCTCGACCGCTTCCACCTGGCCCACCCGGATATCGCGATGCGCATCGAATCGGCGCCCGCATCGGTCGATTTCGCGCACGAGCCGGTCGACCTCGCGATCCTGCCCCACAGCGGCTCGCAAGCCGACATGCGCGTCGACGCGCTGCTGCGCGGCGAGGCCTTCCCGGTGTGCAGCCCGCGCCTGCCCAAGGCCAACCTGCCGCTTCACGTGCCCGAGGACCTGGGCCGCTACCCCCTCCTCCATGTCGCGGCGGGCCAGCCCGACCCGTCGCTGCCCGATTGGACGGTGTGGCTCAAGGCCGCCGGCATCACCGGCATCGACTCCATGCACGGCCCCCGCTACCCGCGCGCGAGCGTGGCCCTCCAGGCCGCCATCGAGGGCCGCGGCGTGGCCCTCGGCTCGACCGTGCTGGCGGCCGACGACCTGGCCGCTCGGCGCCTGGTGCGGCTCTTCCACCTGAGCCTGCCGGTCGAGCGCGGCTATTGCGTCGTCTGCCCCAGGGCGCGGGCCGACGACCCCAAGGTCGCGGCCTTCCGCGACTGGATCATGGCCGAGGCGCGGGCGTTCGAGGCCGGGTCGGCGCGTTAGAGCTCTCGCGGGGCCGTGCCACCGGCCTCCCCCTTCGTCCTTCGACAGGCTCAGGATGAGGAGGCTCAGGGTGAGGCTGTACACACATCCTGGGCGAGGCTTCACACGGACCCCAGGCGAGGCCCTCATGCTGAGCTTGTCGAAGTATGGGGGCCGATCGCACGCTTGCGCGCCCTCACAGAGACAGGGCGAGGCGCCGGCCCTCGTAGGTCGCGAGGGCCGCCAGGCGGGGGGCCACACAGTCGCCGATGGCGTGGACCTCGAGGCTGCTGTCGGCGAGGTCGTGCTGGAGGGTGGCCTCGGACGCGTTGGGCGTCGAGAGGATCAGGCCGTCGAATTCGAGGCGCTGGGTCGAGCCGTCCACCAGGTTGAGAATCGTGGCACCGTCGCCGTGCCATTCCTCGACGGCCGAATCGGTGATCGAGCGCACCCCGCCCGCAGCCAGCTTCTTGCGCAGCGGCAGGTCGGTGGCCGTCCGCACCAGCTCCCACGCGACCATCGGCTGGGCCGTCAGAAGCGTCACCTCATGGCCCTGTTCGGCCATGTGCCAGGCGGTCCCCGTCCCGCGCCAATGGCCGCCGTCGTCGAGCAGCAGGACACGCTTGCCGGGCCGAGCGGCGCGGCCCATGACCTCTTCGACGGACCAGGCATTGCCCCTCTCGATGCCGGGCAGAGTGTCGAGCGCCGGCAGGGCACGCTGGAAGCCGGTGCCGGTGGGCAGCGAGCCGGTGGCGAGCACCACCACGTCGGCGCCAAACGCCTCGATCTCCCCGGCCTCCATGGGTGTGTTGAGGCGGACCGCGACCTGGAACTTCTCGAGCTGGCCCTCGTACCAGTCGATGAGGTCGAGGATCTGGGCGCGCCGCGGCTGCATGCCGGCGAGGCGGAACTGCCCGCCCAATTCCCCCGACGCCTCGGCCAGGGTCACATGATGGCCGCGCTCGGCCGCGACCCGGGCGCATTCGAGGCCCGCCGGCCCGCCGCCCACCACGAGCACGCGGCGCGGCCGCTCGGCCGTCGTGAAGGTGTCGCCGCCCCACTCGAACTCCCGCCCGGCCGACGGGTTGACGAGGCATGAGATCCAGTAGTCGCGGGCGCGCCGGCCCCAGCACATCTGGTTGCAGGAGAGGCAGGGGCGGATGTCCTCGGGCCGGCCTTCCATGGCCTTGCGCGCGAGGTGGGGATCGGCGATCTGGCCGCGCACGTTGCTGACCATGTCGGCCTGGCCCGCGCCGATCACCTGGTCGGCGTTCTCGGGCGTGCGCACATGGCTCTCGGTCTGCACCTTGGCGTGCTTGACCACGCGCTTCAGGGCCTCGGCCCAGGGCGCGCCCAGCCGGTCCTCGTAGAAGACCGTGGGGATGATCTTGTAGAAGTCGAAATAGCTGCCCGTGCCGCAGGTGACGTAGTCGATCAGCCCGCGCTCGTCGTGGTGGGCGACGATCTCCTGCAGGGCCTCGATCGAGAGGGTGATATCCACGTCCGGGTCGAGATTGACGGTGATGCCGACGATGAAGTCCTCGCCCTCGCGCTTGCGGATGCGCTCGAGGATCGCCACCGAGAAGCGCATCCGGTTCTCGAAGGAGCCGCCCCAGCGGTCGTCGCGCCGGTTCGACCACGGGGTCCAGAACTGGTCGATGATGGTGTGGTAGGCGGCCAGCACCTCGACCCCGTCGAAGCCCGATTCCTTCGCCCGGCGCGCGGCTTCGGCATAGCTCTCGACGATCTCCTCGATCTCGGCCCCGGTCATGGCGTGGCTGCCATCGGAATCGTGGTAGGAGGGCATGGCCGAGGGCGACCAGTTGGGCTCGAAGGAATTGTCGGCGTCGCCGTGCTGGCCGATGTGGATGAGCTGGTTGATCATCACCGTGCCGTGCTCGTGGCACGAGTCGGTGACGCGGCGGAAGGGCGCGATGACCGCGTCGTCGCCGGGCAGGAAGTTGCCGCGCGTGAGCACGCCCGTGGGGTGCACCGGCATCCCTTCGACCACGATCATGGCGGCCCCGCCCCGCGCCCTCTCGGTGTAGTAGCCGAGGTGCCGCTCGCTGGGGAGGCGCCCCTCGCTCATGTTCGCGAGATGGGCACCGAACACGAGCCGGTTCTTGAGGGTCTTATGGCGCAGCTCGAGAGGCTGGAAGAGGTGGGGGAACAGCTCGGACATGACGGGGCTCCTTCTCGCGGAAGGTTCCAGGAAGTTCTTAATAGCCTGCCAAACGGGCTTTGAAACAATAGCTTGCGCGAAACATATTCTAGAGACACGTAATACCAACGGCCCATGGGAATGACCCGTTGTATGTTCCCTCAAGCGCCGGGCGGGCGCATCCGCGCCCTTGGCTTACCTCGCATAAGCTCGGACGTCCGGTCGCGCTTGCCAGCGGTCGATGAGTCAAGCTCATCGGCTGCTGGTATAAGTGCGGGATTTATCCGTACGGGCCTCCCCGCGCCAATCCGCCATCGAACGACCTCGGGGTCGACCTATCGCGCCTCGAAGCAGCTTTGAAGTTGATTCCAATCA
>CAXXKO010000028.1:0-174401 GCA_963666705.2 Alphaproteobacteria bacterium
CGGGCGCTCGAGCCACTAGACCGGCTCCA
The DNA here is from genome assembly GCA_963666705.2 of Alphaproteobacteria bacterium. GTDB lineage: Bacteria > Pseudomonadota > Alphaproteobacteria > CADEGL01 > CADEGL01. The sequence continues at coordinate 30 of CAXXKO010000028.1, forward strand.
CTATGAACGGACCCGATCCAGTTTTTTATCGCTCGCGGCAGCGGACCAAATGGCCCGCGCCCGCGCGGGCGCGCCGGAGTGCCGGCGGGCCACCTTGCGGCCTCGAGCAATTCCCGGTGAACTGGAATCACTCGGGAGCGGGATTGGGACGTTGAACAAGATCGACCTCGAGGATCGCCAGGCCATCGTCACCGGGGCCGCGCGCGGCGTGGGCCATGCCATCGCCGAGCGCCTGTTGCGCTCGGGCGCGCGGGTCGACCTGTGGGACCGGGACGGGCGCCAGCTCGCCAAGGTGGCGGGGGAGCTGGAAAAGATCGGCCCGGTCCACGCCACGGTGCTCGACGTGACCAACGCCGACGACGTGGAGGGGGCCGCGGCCGATGCCCGCGACCACTGGGGCCGAATCGATATCCTCGTCAACAGCGCCGGCATATTGGGCCCCATCGCCGACTTCGCCGGCTATCCCGAGGACGAATGGCACCGCGTCATCGAGGTGCACCTGACCGGCACCTTCCTCTGCTGCCGCGCCGCGATCGCCGGCATGGTCGCGCAGGATTACGGGCGCATCGTCAACATCTCCTCGGACGCGGGCAAGGAGGGCGCGCCCCGCATGCCCGCCTACAGCGCGGCCAAGGCGGGGGTCATCGGCCTGACGCGGGCCCTGGGGCGCGAATTCGCGAAGACGGGCGTGCGCGTCAACTGCATCACGCCCACCATGGTGGATACCGATTTGGGGCGCGATGTGACCCGCGCCGTCAAGGACTACACCCTCGCGCGCGTGCCCATGGGCCGCTTCGGCCGCGCCGAGGAGATCGCCGCCATGGCCGCCTGGCTCGCCTCGGAGGACTGTGGCTTCACCACCGGCGCCGTCTTCGACGCGACGGGCGGCCGGTCGACCTATTGAGAGTGGGCTGGCGCCGATGATCCGGGCCGCGGGTTGGATTTCCGCACAGAAAGGGGCACATTGACCCCATCATCGAGCGGGGAGAGAGGCCGGCCCACGCCGCGCCCACATGAACGAGGGAGGAATCGATGTTCGTATCGCGAATTGGCCTCTTAGCAGGAACGATGCTGGTCCTCGGCGCCGCGTTGGCCGTCCCGTCGGCCGCCCAGGACGTGAAGCGGGAGATCACGCGGATCGAGGGCAACCTCTACCGCTTCCAGAACAACTTTCACTATTCGGTCTTCCTGGTGACGGGCGACGGCATCATCGCCACCGACCCCATCAACGCAGAGGCAGCCAAATGGCTCGAGGCAGAGCTCGCGGCGCGGTTCGCCCAGCCCGTCAAGTACCTCATCCTCAGCCACGATCACGCGGACCACAGCTCGGGCGGCGAGGTCTTCGCCGATACGGCCATCGTGGTCGCCCACGAGAATGCCAAGCGCACGATCGTTGGCGAGAATCGCCCCACGGCGGTGCCGGACATCACCTTCTCGGACGCCATGACCATCGAGTTGGGCGGCCAGGTGGTGGAGCTCTCCTACGTCGGCCGCAACCACTCCGACAATATGATCGTCATACGCTTCCCGGCGGAACGGGCGCTCTTGGCCGTCGATTTTATCCCGATCGAGTCCGTGGCCTTCAAGACCCTGCCCGATGGCTACGTCCCGGACTGGATCGAGTCCCTGCGCCGGGTCGAGGCCATGGACTTCGACATCCTGATCCCAAGCCACGGCCCCCTCGGCGGAAAAGCCCATGTCGCCGCCTTCCGCGGCTACATGCAGGCGCTCTACGACGCCGTGCTCGCGGCGGCGCGGGCGGGTCAGTCCCTCGATGAGATGAAGGCAAGCATCAAGCTCGACGCCTACAAGGACTGGGCCCAATACGAGAGCTGGCTGCCCCTCAACATCGAAGGGATGTACGAACGCATCAGCCTGCACCGCCGGGGCAATTGATGGCGAGGCGTGTGGTCCTGAGGCCGAGGGAGGCGTCTAGTGGTTCGAGTCTGACGCTTTGAACCCTCTCCCAACCGGGGAGAGGGTGGCGCGCGGGGCGCGCCGGGTGAGGGCGTGGCCGCCGGAAGGCGGCCCAAAGACTTTAAAACGCGCCGACGCGCGCCCCCTCACCCCGACCCTCTCCCCAAGGGGAGAGGGGGATTCTTTTGTCGCGTTCAATCCACGAGTGTCCTGGTTCCGCTTGGATTGCACCCGCTCCAGCATCTTTGCCGCTTGCGGCAGCGGACCTTATACATAGCGTAATTCCGGTGGTCACTCTCCCGGGCCTATGATTCGGGGTCGCGAGGACGCGCCCCAGTGGGCAAACCAAGGAGAGTGACCATGACGGAGTATGTTGGGTTTGACGTATCGAAGGAAGAGACGGCGTTTTGCGTGAAGGACGTGGCGGGAAAGATATTGGCGCGGGGCAAGGTTGCGACCGATCCGAGGGCGCTGTTCGCAGCTTTGCGGGAGCATTGTCCGTGCCCTGGCCGTATCGTTCTGGAGACGGGTACGCTGAGTGGCTGGCTGGCGCGGGATCTGGGCCGGCTGGGGGTCTCGGTCGATGTGATCGACGCGCGCCATGCGAACGCGGTGATGCGCCTTCAGCACAACAAGACGGATGCGAACGACGCCGAGCTCTTGGCGGAGATCGCGCGCACGGGGTTCTGCCGCCCTGTGGCGGTGAAGAGCGAGGTGGCGCAGGAGGCGCGGGCACTTCTCAAGGCGCGCTGTCATCTGGTGCGCCAGCGGCGCGATACGGAGAACGCGATCCGTGGCCTGTTGGGGTCGTTGGGCCTTCGCTTTCCCAAGGGATCGGGCAAGCTGGCCGGACGCGTCCGCGAGGCGTTGGAGGGGCGTCCCGAGCTGAAGGTGATGATCGAGCCGCTTCTGTCCGCGGCGGCGGCGCTGGGCCGCGAGATCGGGCGGCTGGACGAGGCGGTCGTGGCGCGGGCGAAAGGCTCTCCGGCCTGCCGTTTGCTGATGAGCACGCCGGGGGTGGGGCCGGTGACGGCGCTGGCCTATGTGGCGACCATTGGCGAAGCGGAGCGGTTCGCCAAATCGCGCACGGTGGACATTTCTTCCAAGCGCCTATGTGGGGCTCACGTCGCGGCGCTGGCAGTCGGGTGGGATGGACTATTCGGGGCGCATCTCGAACACGGCGACGCCATGCTGCGGGCGCTCGCCAAACTCTACGAGGCCGCCAACAGCCTGCTGACGGTGGTGCGCCGGGCCCATCCGCTGAAGGACTGGGCACGCCGGATCAAGAGGCGGACCAGCCACAAGAAGGCCTGCGTGGCGCTGGCGCGCCGGCTGGCGGTGATCCTGCACCGGATGCTGATCACCGGCGAAGCCTTCCGCTGGCCGGAAAAGGAGGCGAGCGCCCACGGCATAGCTGGATAAGGATTGGCGAAGCGGAGCGGTTCGCCAAATCGCGCACGGTGGGCGCCTATGTGGGGCTCACGTCGCGGCGCTGGCAGTCGGGTGGGATGGACTATTCGGGGCGCATCTCGAAACACGGCGACGCCATGCTGCGGGCGCTGCTCTACGAGGCCGCCAACAGCCTGCTGACGGTGGTGCGCCGGGCCCATCCGCTGAAGGACTGGGCACGCCGGATCAAGAGGCGGACCAGCCACAAGAAGGCCTGCGTGGCGCTGGCGCGCCGGCTGGCGGTGATCCTGCACCGGATGCTGATCACCGGCGAAGCCTTCCGCTGGCCGGAAAAGGAGGCGAGCGCCACGGCATAGCTGGATAAGGAGAAGAGAGAGTTCCGCGAGAAGCGGAAGACCCGTCCCCGCCGGGACGATGGCCGAGGCGATCCCGCCCGCCTGGTTGCTAAGCGGACAGCCGTTCGCGATTGCGTCTAATACCTTGGGAGGCCGAAGCCAAAGGGCACTATCATGAAGCGACCCGGCGGACCCGCCGGGGAAGACTTCGCAGACAACCGTGTTCCCGGCGGAGACAAGGGTCCGGAAGGGCTTGACCAACGAACCGGAATTAGACAACCAACGGCCCATAAGAATGACCCGTTGTATGTTACCTCAAGCGCCGGGCGGGCGCATCCGCGCCCTTGGCTTACCTCGCATAAGCTCGGGCGCGCTTGCCAGCGGTCGATGAGTCAAGCTCATCGGCCGCTGGTATTTCGGCCCGCGCCCGCGCCGGACGACGGGTGGGCCGCCTTGCGGCCCGGGGCGATTCCGGTCGAGCTGGAAGCGCTCTAGTAGGCGGCTTCGGCGTGGGCGGCGACGATGTTGTCGGCGTCGCGCCCGGTCAGTTCCTGCAAGTGGTCGAACTTCCACTCGAAGCTGCCGACCCCGCTCGTCAGCGAGCGTAGCTCCACGATCATGTCGTGGACCTCGTTCTGGGGCAGGCGGGCGGAGACCTCGTCCCAGCCCTTCCAGCCTTCCTTGGGCTCGAAGCCGAGAATCTGGCCGCGCCGGCCGCTGATCAGGCGCTGGACGTTGGCGGTGTAGTTGCTCGGCGTCGAGACCTTGACCTCGAGGATGGGCTCGAGCAGCACCGGGCCGCACTTGGGCATGCCTTCAGACATGGCGAGGCGGCCCGCGGTCTTGAACGCCATGTCGGAGCTGTCGACCGAATGATGCTGGCCGTCGGTCAGGGTAACGGACACGTCGACCACCTGGAAACCGAGCGGGCCGCGCGCGAGGTATTCCTTCACGCCGTTCTCGACCGAGGGGATGTACTGGCGCGGCACGGCGCCGCCGGTCACCGAGTTCTCGAAGACGAAGCCCGAGCCGCGCGGCAGGGGCTTGATGTCGATATGGACGTCGCCGAACTGGCCGTGGCCGCCCGACTGCTTCTTGTGGCGGGAGTGCTGGGAGGCGGTCTTGCGGATGGTCTCCTTGTAGGGCACCTGGGGGCAGGCCGTGGCGACGGCCAGGTTGTAGCGGTTGGTGAGCCGATCGGCGGCGATCAGGAGCTGGACCTCACCCTGGCCCCACAGCAACAGCTCGCGCGTCTCCGCGTTCTGCTCGAGAGAGAGGGAGGTGTCCTCCTCCACCAGGCGGCCGACCGCGCCGCTCAGCTTGACTTCGTCGCCGCGGTCCTCGGCCTTGAGGGAGACGGCGAAGAGCGGGACGAGCGGCGCCGGCCAGGGCGCCGCACCCTCGGGCGCCTTGCCGGACGGCGTCAGCAAGTGGCCGGTCTTGACCGCGTCCATGCGCCCCAAGGCCACCACCTCGCCGGCGCCGGCCTTGGCCACCTTGGTCTGGTCATGGCCCAGCATGTGGAACACGCCGCTCACGCGCTCGCCATTGAGGCTGGCCCCATCGCTGATCTCGCCGCGCATGACGCGGGCCAGCGCCAGCTTGCCGGTATGGGGCATGTGGTAGGTCTTGAATACCTGCGCCACCGCCTCCCCGCCCGCGGGCTCGATGCCGCGCGCGACCGCGCGCGCCCCCACGTCCGGCACCTCGTGGCGCAACGCCTTCAGGAGCCGGCGCACGCCGTGATCGCGCTCGGCCGCGCCGAGGAAGACCGGCACGATGCTGTCGGCCTGGAGGGTCTTGGAGAGTTGCGCGTATATTTCTTCCGTGGGCGGGACGATGTCCTCGAGAAGCTGCTCCAGGAGCGTGTCGTCGAAATCGGCGAGCGATTCCAGCATCTCCTGGCGCGCCACCTGTTCGCCATCCTGCTCGGATTCGGGGATGGCGATCAGATCGGACGCCTCGCCGGGCTTGTATTTGTAGGCCCGCTCGCTCACCAGATCGACGTAGCCACCGATATCATCGCCCTCGTGGATCGGCACCTGGCGCAGCACCAGCGGCCGGTCGGAGACGGCCTGCAGCGCCTCCATCACGTCGCGCACGGGGACGTGGGCATGGTCCATCTTGTTTATATAGACTATGTGCGGGATCTCATGCGCATCGAGATAGTGGAACAGAGGGGCGACGGCGAGGGCGCGCTCGGCCAGCGGCTCGACCACGACCACGGCCACGTCGGTCACCAGGAGCGCGTTGTAGGCGTCCTGGATCAACTCGACCGAGCCAGGGCAATCGAGCAAGGTCCACTGCTCGCCCAGGTAATCCATGTTCGCGGCGCTGACCTCGACGCTCATCTGGCGGGCCTTGGCCTCGGGGGCGCTGTCGCCCGTCAGGGTGCCGTCTTTTGCCGTGCCCCTGCGGTGGATCGCCCCGGTGGCCATCAGCATGCTTTCGAGCAGGGTCGATTTGCCGCTGAGATAGGGTCCGACCAGCGCGGCGCAGCGCGGCCCGGACGGCTTCCTCTCAATCACTGAGCGCCTCCATCACATGTGTGTTCCCATCCTCACCAGCGCCGCGGGCGGTGCTGGCGGACCCTTCCTCCGGCCATCTGGGACGACCGGGGAGGGCCAGCCATGTTTCCAGCACGCCTCCCCGAAGGCAAGAAAAAACGGGTGTTTGGGGATAACTCGCCAGCCCGGCGATCAGCCCGGCCGACCCATGACCTGGAGTGCGAGGGCGGCGGCGACGAAGCGGTTGACCGGGGTCTCGACACCGAGCTCGGCGCCCAGGCGCGCGACCGTGCCGCCGAGCCAGGGCAGCTCCAGCCGGTTGCCGCGCTCCAAATCGTTGAGCATGGAGGAGCGGGAATCGGGCGGCAGGCCGTCGGCCACGGTCATGCGGCTCTCGACCACGTCATCCGGTACCGGGGCGCCGCGGGCACGGCCCACGGCCGCCGTCTCCGCCATCGCCGCGGCGAGCAGCGCGCGGGTGTCGGGGTCCGCGCGGACGGGGCCGACGGGGCTCCGCGTCAATGCCGTCACGCCCGAGAGGCCGACGAGATAGACGAACTTCTTCCACATCTCGCGCTCGATCTCGGTACTGAGCTCGTGGTCGAGGCCGGCGCGGCGGCAGACGCCCGCGATGGCCTCGGCCCGGGGCGAGCGCGTCCCGTCCATCTCGCCGAAGATGAGGGTGTGGGAGGGGCCGGTCTGACGGATGCGGCCCGGCGCCTCGATGGCGGCGAAGATGAAGCTGACCCCGCCCATGACGTGCTCGGGGCCGAGGATGCGGGCCAGCATATCCTCCGCCGTGATGCCGTTCTGGCCCGAGACGACGGCCGTCCCGGGGCCGATCAGCGGCCGGCAGGCGAGTGCCGCTTCCTCCGTATCCCAAAGCTTGACGGCAAAGATCACCAGATCGACGGGGCCGACCTCGGCCGCATCGTCGGTGGCGCTCGCGGGCCGGGCATGGACCGCGCCGTCGTGGCAGTCGAGGTGGAGCCCGCCCTCGCGTATGGCCGCCAAGTGCGCGCCGCGGGCGATCAGGTGCACCTCCTCCCCCGCCGCCGCGAGGCGCGCGCCGTAATAGCCGCCAACGCCGCCGGCACCCATGATGGCAATGCGCATGGCTGAATCCGGTGGCCCCTTAGCGCCGATTTGTGATGGAGGATGGGCAATCCCCGCCGCGGCCGTCACCCTTCGACAGGCTCAGGGTGAGGAGGCTCTGGGTGAGGAGGCTCAGGGTGAGGAGGCTCAGGGTGAGGAGGCTCTGGGTGAGGAGGCTTAGGGTGAGGAGGCTTGGAGCGAGGCCCTCATGCTGAGCCTCCTCATCCTGAGCGCATGCCGAAGGACGAGGTATGAGGGCCGGCGGTGTGAGACGCACACTAGGCCAGCTTGGCGCAGGCGCGCTGGATGCGCCGGCAGGCGTCCTCCAGGAGCTCGGTCGAGGTGGCGTAGGAGACGCGGAAATGAGGCGAGAGGCCGAAGGCGGCGCCGTGGACGGCGGCCACGCTCTCGCTCTCCAGGATGTGGGTGACGAAGTCCTCGTCAGTCTCGATGCGCTTGCCCTCGGGCGTCGATTTGCCGATGACGCCGGCGATCGAGGGGTAGACGTAGAAGGCACCCTCGGGCCGGTGACAGACGATGCCCTCGGCTTTGTCCAGCATATCCACCACCATGTCGCGGCGCGCCTTGTAGACCTCGTTATGGGCGGCGATGTAGTCCTGGGGGCCGCTCAGCGCCTCGACCGCCGCCCATTGGCCGATCGAGGAGGGGTTCGAGGTGCACTGGCCCTGGACCTTGGCCATGGCCTTGATGAGGGACGCGGGGCCCGCGGCATAGCCGATGCGCCACCCGGTCATGCAGTAGGCCTTGGAGACACCGTTCATGGTGAGCGTGCGGTCGTAGAGCCCGGGCACCGCCTGGGCCAGGGTGGCGAACTCGAAACCGTCATAAACCAAGTGCTCGTACATGTCGTCCGTGAGCACGTGGACGTGGGGGTGGCGCTCCAGCACCTCGCCGAGGGCCGCGAAGTCAGACGCCGTATAGGCGGCCCCCGTGGGGTTGGACGGTGAATTGAGGATGAGCCACTTGGTGCGCGGGGTGATCGCCTCCTCGAGGTCCTGGGGCAGCATCTTGAAGTTGTTGTTCTGGGGGCAGTTCACGAACACCGGTTCGCCGCCGCAGATGAGCACCATGTCGGGGTAGGACACCCAGTAGGGGGCTGGGATGACCACCTCGTCGCCCGGGTCGAGGGTGGCCATGAGCGCGTTGTAGATGACCTGCTTGCCGCCGGTGCTGACCGTGACTTGGTTCGGCTCGTAGTCGAGGCCGTTCTCGCGCTCGAGCTTGTCGCGGATGGCGATCTTGAGCTCGGGTATGCCGTCCACGGGCGTGTATTTGGTCTCGCCCTCCTGGATCGCGCGGATGCCGGCCGCCTTGATGTTCTCGGGCGTGTCGAAGTCGGGCTCGCCCGCGCTCAGGCTGATGACATCGCGGCCGGCCGCGCGCATATCGCGCGCCTTCTGGGTGATGATGATGGTGGCGGACTGCTTGACCCGGCCCAGGCTGGCGGCGATGAACGACATGGCGGCGCGTCCCTTTATTTATGCGGTGATTGCCCGAAAATCTTCCGCCAACCTATGCGCCGCCCAGGGCACGTGCAAGGCCGGCGGCGAACGCCGTGGCACGGCATGACGCCAGTACCGCTCCCCCTGATTCGGTGTAGACTGACAGGACTAGCCGCAAGGCAACAAGCGGCGGTACGACGGATGGGGAGGATCCAGGTGGGACGATTTGGCGCAGCCGCCGGACGGTCGGCGGGCATGGCCGCGGTCGGCATGCTGGCGCTCGGAGCACCGGCCACGGCGGCCGACGATCAGCGGTCTTATCCCTACATCACTGGCGAGGTCGACATCGAGGTCCAGAACGATGGCTTCTACCATTCGGAGGATCCCACGGCCGAAATCGACAACCTCACCACCGATACCGAGCCCGTGGTCGTCCTCCACCTGACCGAGGGCCTCTCGGCGCTGGCCCACGCCACGCTCGAGCAGTCGAGCCTCCCGCCGCCGGGACGGAACGGCTTCTTCGCCCGGCACGGGATCTTCATGGAACATCTGTATCTGCAATACGCGGACGAGCGGTTCTCGATCCTGGGCGGCAAGTTCGAGGTGAATTTCGGCCGCGCCTGGGACGTGGCCCCGGGCATTTACGGCGCCGATTTCGCGGAAGACGACTACCAGTTCGACGAGCGCATCGGCTTCGCCGCCACGGCCAACACGGGGACCGGCGTGCTCGGCACCCATACGGTCTCGGCCAGCAGCTTCTTCTCGGACACCAGCGTGTTCAGCGGTGCCTACCCCAGTACCCGGGGAACGCTGGTGCTGAGCGATGGCGGGCCGGGAAACACCGAGAGCTTCTCCAATTGGTCGGTCGCCCTCGACAGCTCCGACGCCATGGGCATTGCCGGGATGACCTATCACGCCGGCTTCATTTACCAGGAGAGTGGCGTCGGCGATACGGCGGACGAGCGGGGTTATGTGGCCGGTATCAGCTTCCCGGTCGAGGTTGGTGGGGAGCTGACCTTCACGCCCTTCGTGGAGTGGATGCGGCTGACGGGTGCGGGGGGCGTCGACAGTACGGAGCTCGTCGACCTGACCCTCTCCCTCCAGGGCCAGTGGCGTGGCGGGTGCTGGGGCGCCGCTCTGTCCTACACCGGCCGCGACAACGGCGACACCGCACCCGACGACAGCCTGTTCCAGGCCTCGGCCGGATATACCTTCGATTTCGGCATCGGCGTCCAGTTGGCCTGGCGGCTGGCCGAAGTCGCGCAGATCGAATCGAACGCCATCGGCACGCTGCTCACCTACACTTACGATTTCTGAGCCCGCCGACTCCCGAGCCCGGATCGGGCTCACCCCAATGCGGCCCTGAGGGTGATCCCGCCCCAGACGACGAGCCCCACGCCGGCGGCGCCGCCGAGCCAGTGCCCCGCCGGCACCGTCTTCTCGAGCAGCACGAAGGCGGCGATGGCGGCGATCCAGAGCAGGCTCATGACGCCGCCCATGAACAGGAGCGCCATCAGCACCCAGCAGCAGCCCAAGCAGAAGGCGCCGTGCTCCATGCCCATGCGGAATGCGCCCATCCGCCCCGGGCGCCAGCCCTGCATGACGAATTGGAATGGCGTGCGGCAATGGCGCAGGCAGGCGTGCTTGAGCGGGGTGAGCTGATAGACCCCGGCCGCCACCAGGATGAGCCCGCCGAGAGTGGCGCTCGTCGTCGCCATCATGGGCGAGAGCAGGGCCAGGCTCTCGAGCCCCCATTGCAGGGCCGTGGCCACGACGCTGAAGGCGCCCCATACCACCAGGTAGCCGAGGGCGAAGATGCCGGTCCGCACGAAGGTGCCGCCCTTCTCCCGCCGCTTGCGGCCAACGGTGGCGAAGAGGAGGACCATGGGCGCAGCACTCGGCAGCATCATGGCCACCATCATCACCGCCCACATGACGAACATCAGAGCGAAGTATCCGGCCGTCCAGCTCTTGGCCGCGACGCCGGTCATGGCTGAGGCAACCATGTCCGCGTCCATCTCCATACCCGCACCCATGAGGACATAGGCCCAGGAGAGCGCGATTACGCCGCCGAGGCCGCCCAGGACCACCAAGCGGTCGCGGCGCAGCACCCGTTCGAGGGGCGAGTAGTCGCTCACGGCCGGCGGCGGGAATAAAGCCGGCCGGACACGCCGCTCGAATTCGGGCTCTTGGTTTCGCGTACCCCCCTCGCCCCGCCCTCCCCCCCCCCCCCCCGCGCTGTACAGACCGGAGACATAGCTGACAGGTGTTCGGAGACATGGTTGACACTTTCCCGGTCCCTGGCGGATTGGGGAAGGATTGGATCATGGTCTGGCGGGAGCGGTTGGTGATGGATCTGCGAGAGGAGTTTGTGGGTCTGGCGGGAAGCGCGGGGGCGAACCGGCGTGAGCTGTGCCGTCGGTTCGGGATCAGCGCCCAGACCGGCTACAAATGGCTGCGGCGGCACGCGGCCGAGGGGCGGGAGGGCTTGGCCGACCGCTCGCGGCGGCCGCGGACGAGCCCGGGGCGTGTGGCGCCGGTGCTCGAGGCGGCGGTGCTCGCGGTGCGGGCCGACAGCAACCAGGCGTGGGGCGGCCGCAAGATCCGGCGGCGGCTCCAGGACTTCGGCCACGCGGCGGTGCCGAGCGCCAGTACGATCACCGAGATCCTGCGCCGCCACGACAAGCTGGACGCGGCGGCGGCCGGGCCGGCGCGCTGGTGCCGGTTCGAGCGCGCCGGCCCGAACGAGCTGTGGCAGATGGACTTCAAGGGCCACTTCGCGACCGTGGCCGGGCGCTGCCATCCCTTGACGGTGCTCGACGACCACGCGCGCTACGCGCTCGGGCTCGCCGCCTGCGCCGACGAGCGCGCGGAGACGGTGCGCGAGCGGCTGAGCGCCATCTTCCGGCGCTACGGGCTGCCCGAGGCGATGCTGATGGACAACGGCGCGCCGTGGGGCGACGCCGGCGGCCAGCCCTACACCGTGCTCACCGTGTGGCTGATGCGGCTCGGCATCCGCATCGCCCACTGCCGCCCCTACCATCCCCAGACCCAAGGCAAGGACGAGCGCTTCCACCGCACATTGGCGGCCGAGGTCCTGGCCGGGCGCCGCTTCGCCGATCTCGGCGAGTGCCAGGGCGCATTCTCGCGCTGGCGCCACGTCTACAACCACCAGCGCCCGCACGAGGCCCTCGATCTCGACGTGCCGGCGCGCCGCTACCGCCCCAGCGCGGTCGCCTTCCCGGAGACGCCGCCCGAGATCGCATACGGTCCCGGCGATAGGGTGCGCAAGGTCCAGAGCGGCGGCATGGTCAGCTTCCAGGGCCGCCAGTTCCGCATCTCCAAGGCGTTCAAGGGACAGCCCATCGCCCTGCGCCCGAGCGCCGTCGACGGCGTGTTCACGGTGCGCTTCGGCGCCAACACCATCGCCCATATCGACTTCCGAAAAGCGCCCGCCGAGACACGAGCCGCCTGTGGATTTGATGGATATCGCTGGCGCGATACCCACAACCCCACAGGCACAACAACCGCAAAACAGGATTGATCTGGTATTGAAGTGCAGCATCCGAGGTGTCAACCATGTCCCCGAACACCCGTCAACCATGTCCCCGGTCTATACACCGGAGGGGAGAGGGTTCAGGACGGCGCATCGACCGTTGTTCTCCCTCTCCCCCTTCGAGGGGGAGAGGGCCGGGGTGAGGGGGTGAGGCGCGAGACATGCTCACGTGAACGCTGGCGCTAGGCGCGGTGGACGCCGCTTGGCGTCTGCTCCACATGAGCGATCGAGCTGTGCCCGTCTGTCACCTCGAATGGAATGCCGCCGGTGCTGGAGATGCGCGCGCAGGCAACCTCGGCGCCGTGATGCTCGAAGCCCTCGGGCATCACCACCTGGATGCGGTGCTCGGCGCCGGTTACAGGGTTGCGGATCGGCTCGACCTCGGTCTCCAGCAGGCCCGGTACCACCGCCCTGCCCCGCCGCGCATCGAGATCGAAGTCGAACTCGATGGGCACGAACTGGGGCGTCAGCATCTCGGTCACGATGAGGCTGAAGATGTGAAACATCGTGCCCTCGTCCGAGTTCCGTCCTGAAAGAATCTCGAACAGGGCGTCGCGCTGAGCCTCCTCGGCGCGCTCGTCCACAAAAAGCTGCATGGTGCCGTTGCCCTCGTGCAGTGGGCCTGGGAAGTGGACGGTCACCAGGAAGTTGAGCCCGTCGAGCTTCACGCCGCCGAAGCTGCCTTCCTCGATATGCATGCCGGCCACACCTTTGCAATTGCCATGGGTGGGCGGCGCGTTGAAGTCGCATGGGCAGCCGAAATCGCAGTTGCAGTTCTTGATCCATTGGCCTTCGAGGCGCCAATCGGTCCGGGTCATCATTCTACTCCCAAGAGAATCGCGACGATCAGGAGGCGGCCTTGGCCAGGGCGTTGTCCATGCGGGATTCGTAGTAGCGGTCGTGGACCGACCAGTCGGGCGGCATCTTGAGGCGCAGGTCCTCGGAATGGACGTAGCGGGCCGACTGGCCGCGCACGATCTTCCAGCGATAGCGGGAATAGTAGGGGATGGGCGCGTAGGGCACCGCGTCGGCCGCCGAGTAGCCGTTGATCACCACCGGCCGGCCGCGGCTGGATTCGTTGCGGCGGGCGCCGTGGAGGATGCCGCAGTGGGTGATGACGAGGGTCCCGGCCGGGCCGGTCAGATCGACGGCCTTCGCGATGGGCGCGCGCGCTTTCTCCCCGTCGGCGAGGACGCCGAGCCATTGCCCGTCGGCGTCGTAATGGTCGTAGACCTCCCCCAGATGGCTGCCCGGCACGACCATGGTCGGGCCCTGATCGGGCGTCACCTCGTCGAGGAAAGTCAGCACCATGAGGAGCGCCATGTTCGAATGGGGGAAGAAGGCCACGTCCTGGTGCCACTTGAAGCCGCCGCCCCGGGCCGGCTTGTAGGCGACGTTGGCTTCGCGGAACTTCACGTCCGGCCCGACGAGGTCGGCAACGATGTCGATCTGGGGCGGCTGCGAGGCATAAGCCCAGAGGTCGTCGTGATAGTCGGGCGCGCACAGCACCTGGCGCAGGCGGGGCGGTCCGCCGCCCGGGTCGTCCTCGAGCTCGAAGTCCGAGCTCGGGTCCTCGGGCTGCTTCGCGCGCTCGCGCAATTCCTCCATGGCGGCGCGCAAGCGCTCGCGCCAAGCCTCGGGGAGGAACCCCTCGAGAACCAGATAGCCCTGCTCGAAGAAGCGCTCACGCTGGTCCTGGTCCAGGACGATCGGGGGATGGCTGAGAATCTGTTCGGGTGTCATGGCGCTCTCTCCGGGCATGGGTCGGACCCTCGGGCAAGAGCATAGCGTGCTTCGTACCGCGATGTCATTTCCACCATGATTCCGCGTTCAGGTGCGTGTGATATGCATCACTGCGCAATTTGGCGAGGACTGGCATCCTTACGACCATACCGGCGGCGAGAGCTTCTGGGAGTCCCCCTCCCGCCTCTCGCCGGACCACCCTGAGCGGTCCACGGGACGACGGGCCATCGGCCCATCAGCGCAGCACCCATGTAGGGAGGACCGAAGACACCGGCCGCGCGGCGACGGCGCGCCCAGGCCATGGAGGAGTGCGCGACAGCCATGCCCAAGACCATCCTCGTCGTCGAGGACGACGACCTCAACATGAAGGTCTTTCGCGAGATGCTGAGCGCCCGCGGCTTCGACTGCATCGAAGCCAGGGACGGGATCGCGGCAATCCGCGTCGCCTTCGACCGCAAGCCGGACCTCATTCTGATGGACCTCCAGCTCCCCGACATCTCGGGCATGGACGTGACCCGGATGCTCAAGGCCGTCGAGGGCTTGCGCGAGATCCCCATCATCATGGTCACCGCCTTCGCGGCCCACGGCGACGCCGAGCTGGCGCGCAACTGCGGCTGCCAGGGATACATCGCCAAGCCCATCGCCCTCAACAACCTATACGACATGATCGACCACCACACCGAGGCTTGCGCGGCGCGGATCAACTAATCCTCCCGCTGCAGGAGCCGCCCCGGCCTCACGCCGCGCGGAGCTGGTCGAGGCCCTGGGCGGCGGCGTAGCCGAGCCAGACGGCGAGCAGGCACAGGACGAGCGAGGCGACGACGTTCGCACCCCCGCGCAGCCAGTCGCCCTCGTGGAACAGGGCCAGGGTCTGCAGGCTGAAGGCCGAGAAGGTGGTGTAGCCGCCGAGGATACCGATCATGACGAGCTGGCGCCCGCTATCGCCGAGCAGCATGCGGCCGTCGGCCATGGTGAGCGTCGCCACCAGGCCGATGATGAAGCTGCCAGACACGTTGACGAAGAGGGTGCCCCACGGAAAGGCGTCGCCGAAGAGGCGCGCGAAGAGGCCCGCCGCAGCGTACCGCGCCATGCCACCCAACGCGCTGCCGAGCCCGACCAGAAGATAGGAGATGGCCGTCATTCCCGCCGCCCTGCCCCAAGGGGTGGAAAACCTGTCGGAAATGCGCCGCCCCGTCAATCGAACCGACACCCCTGACAACAGGTGCACCATGGGCCATATTAGAGGCATGAGCCTCGAACTCGCCGAACGCGCCGCGACGCCGCTCCCCGAGGAGCGCCCGGAAGCCGGCAAGCCCTTCGAGCTGGTCTCGGACTACGAGCCCGCCGGCGACCAGCCCGCGGCTATCGAGGCGTTGCTCGCGGCCCTGCGCGAGGGCGAGCGCGACCAGGTGCTCCTCGGCGTCACGGGCTCGGGCAAAACCTTCACGGCGGCCCACGTCATCAGCCGGGTGCAGCGCCCGACCCTCATCCTCGCGCCCAACAAGACCCTCGCGGCCCAGCTCTACGGCGAGATGAAGAGCTTCTTCCCCAACAACGCGGTCGAGTACTTCGTCTCCTACTACGACTACTACCAGCCCGAGGCCTACGTGGCCCGCTCGGACACCTTCATCGAGAAGGAGGCGACGGTCAACGAGCAGATCGACCGCATGCGCCACGCCGCGACTCGCGCCCTGATGGAGCGCGACGACGTGGTGATCGTGGCCAGCGTCTCCTGCATTTACGGCATCGGCGCGGCCGAGGCCTACACGGGCACGGCCTTCACCCTCAAGCTCGGCCAGATCATCAATCGCACGGTGTTGCTCAAGAAGTTCGTGGAGCTGCACTACCGGCGCAACGATTCGAACTTCCACCGCGGCACCTTCCGGGTGCGAGGCGACGTGGTGGAAATCTTCCCGGTCCATCTCGAGGACCGGGCCTGGCGCCTCTCCATGTTCGGCGACGAGGTCGAATCCATCATCGAGTTCGATCCGCTGACCGGCGAGAAGGACGCGAGCCTCGACCACGTGAAAGTCTACGCCGCCAGCCACTATGTGGTGCCCAAGCCCACCCTCGCCCAGGCCGCGCGCCAGATCAGGGTCGAGCTCAAGGCACGGCTCGAGGAGCTGACCTCCGAGGGCAAGTTGCTCGAGGCCCAGCGCCTGGAGCAGCGCACGGGCTTCGACTTGGAGATGATCGAGGCCACGGGCGCCTGCGCCGGGATCGAGAACTACTCGCGCTACCTGACCGGCCGGCGCCCGGGCGAGCCGCCGCCCACCCTTTTCGAATATCTGCCCAAGAACGCGCTTCTGGTCGTCGACGAGAGCCACATCACGGTGCCGCAGCTGAACGGCATGTACAAGGGCGACTACGCGCGCAAATCGACCCTGGCCGAGTTCGGCTTCCGCCTGCCGTCCTGCATCGACAACCGCCCCCTGAAGTTCGAGGAATGGGATGCCATGCGGCCCGAGACCATGTTCGTCTCGGCGACGCCGGGCCCGTGGGAGCTCGAGCGCACGGGCGGCGTCTTCGTCGACCAGGTGATCCGGCCCACGGGCCTCATCGAACCGGTGATCGAGGTGCGCGGGGCGGAGACCCAGGTGGACGACCTGCTCGCCGAATGCCAGGACCGCGCGGCCAAGGGCCAGCGCGTGCTGGTCACGACGCTCACCAAGCGCATGGCCGAGGACCTGACCGAATACCTGATGGAGGCGGGCCTCAAGGTGCGCTACGTCCATTCCGACGTGGATACGCTGGAGCGCATCGAGATCATCCGCGATTTGCGCCTGGGCGCCTTCGACGTGCTGGTCGGCATCAATCTCCTGCGCGAGGGGCTCGATATCCCCGAATGCACCCTCGTCGCCATTCTCGACGCCGACAAGGAAGGCTATCTGCGCTCCAAGACCTCGCTTATCCAGACTATGGGGCGGGCGGCGCGCAACCTCGACGGCAAGGCTATCCTCTATGCCGAAACCGTCACGAATTCGATGGCGCAGGCGATGGCCGAGACCAACCGGCGGCGGGAGAAGCAGGAAGCGTACAACGCCGCGCACGGCATCACGCCCGAGAGCGTGCGACGGGGCATCACCGACATCCTGCAGAGCGTCTACGAGCGCGACCACTACACGGTCGAGACGGGCGACGAGGAGACGCGCCACCTCGTCGGCAAGGACCTCAACACCTACATCGCCGAGCTCGAGGCGCGCATGCGCGAGCACGCCGCCAACCTCGAGTTCGAGGAGGCGGCCGGCTTGCGCGACCAGATCCACCGCCTCCAGGAGCGCGACCTCGGCATGTCCGACCGCGGTGCGCTGGCCGAACGCATCAAGATGGCCGAGGCCTGGAAGAAGGGGCGCAAATACAAGGCCAAGCCCGGACGCGGTCAGCGGCGCAAGCGGAATCGGACCGGGGCGTAGGGCCTTTCGCCGCAAGCCGTCGAGTGTCTTTCAGCCGCCGCCGTTGCGGTATGTGCGCAGAGACTATTCCGCCGCCGCGGCCCGGGCGAGGCGGGCGTCGGCGTCGGCCACGATGTCATGCTCGGTGCGTCCGCGCAGAAGCTCGCGCAGGATTCGCCAGTGGCATCCGAGATAGCCCTCCACGGGCAAGGGAAGCGGATAGATCGCCGTCACCTCCTCATGCAACCGGGGCAGGGCGTGAAACGGTATGTTGGGGAAGGTGTGATGGACCGTGTGGTAGGTCATGTTCCAATTGATCCAGCGCATGAACCAGTTGGTCTTGAACGTGCGCGTATTCAGGAGCGTATTGGGCCGGTGGGTGAGCCCGGTATGCTCGCCCACCCCCTGGAACCAGTAGAACCACTTGGTGCACAGGATCGGGCCCAGCCAGTAGATGACCGGCCACCAGGATTCGAGCGCGACCGCGCTTGACGCGATCGCCGCGTACCCAACGAGATGCCAGCGCGCCGCGAGAATGACCAGCCGCCGCTGGCGGCCCGTGAGGAATGGCTCGGGCGCATGGCCGAAGGCCTGCCGCAGGACGGCTTTGGCCCGGTGAAAATGGAAGGACGGGCCGAAGAAGCGCCAAAGATACGGCCAGGCGCCGTCGAAGGGCTTACGGCCCAGAAGCTCCGGATCCTTGTCCCAATCCTGGGTGTGGCGGTGGTGGGTGAAGTGGCTCCACTTGTGGTAGTCGCTCGGGTGGAGGATCCAGAAGCCGGAGAATCGCGCCACCCACACATTGAGCCAGCGGGTCCGGAAGACGGTGCCGTGGTCGCATTCGTGCTCCGGGGCGTAAAGCTGGTTGATCAAAATTCCCTGAAAGACGAAGAAGGGCACGCCCCACCAGCCACCCCAGGTGAGGGCCAGGGCCGCCGTGTTCGCCGCGATGGCGCCGTAATGGCTGGCGAGCTGGACCAAGCCCTTGAGGTCGGAGCGCTTGCCGAGCTCCCTGAGCCGGCGCGCCTTCATCACGCCGCGGACGCCGATGAAATCATCCATACGCACCGCCCCCAATTCGCACGAGCCCGAAGACATACTATCCGACATTTCCCAGGTGCCCCGGGAGCTCGGCCACAATGTAACAGAAATCGGCGCCCCAGCAGAAGGCGGGATGAAAGCTTAATCGGTTCCGTCGACATATCCCGCGCAAGCCACTCAAAACCCGGGAAACTCGGCGGGAAACCGTCTAAACTCCGTGGACGCGTCCTTGACGTACATCATGGCGGGCGATTGGGCGGTGCGACAAGTCTTGCACAATGGATGGGAGGCCTGCGCGCGGCCCTGTGAGCCGCGAAAGGCATGGGGGCGCCATTTCGCCCGGGCAGGCGCGACGATCCAAGCAGCGAGGATGAGGATCATGCGGTACGTCGAGAAAGCGTCCTGGCTGGTGCCGCTGGCTTTCGTCCTGGCGATCTCGCTGCCACCCACGGCATCGGGCACGGAGCACGACAGCGACCGGGAGGAGCGCTCGGCGCAACTGATCTACAACACCGTCCATATGGCCCAGGAGGCGAACCCGCCGTCGCCCGAGCTGATCGCCCAGTACCGGCGGGCGGGCTCGACCTCCAAGGGCGTCGGCTACCGGACCCAGGCGGTCGCCGAGGAAAACGGCGAGCGCTTCGTCTGGAGCTTCCAGGTCGCCTACCTGGACGAGGTCGAGACGACGGTCGAGTTCGTGAACACCAATTTCGGCCCCTTCCGTTCCGGCGGCGATGCCGCGACCGGCGCGGATATCTATCTCATGCCCGACGATAACCGGATCTGGTTCGTCCTCCTGGTCGCCGACATCTCCCTCAACATGATCTTCGACCGGGACCTGGAGGATCCGGGCGACGCGGTCGAGCAATCCCGGCGCCGCTGGCATTTCTTCATCAACGAGGCGCGTCGCCTGGGCATCCTCGAGGAAGCCAATCCCCCGACCATGGCGGTCAGGATCTGGGACCCCGAGACCGATTCGTGGCGGGCGCTCGAGGACCTGGGCGTGTTCACACGCCGCCTCGCCGACCTGCACACCCAGGAAACACTGGTGCTGGAGATCGACGTCGAATCGGAGGAGATGCTGCCCGACCAGCCCTACGAGCTCGAAATCAAGCTGGGCATGGGCGGAGAGAACCTGGCGCTGCTGGAAGACGACGGGGTCACCGCGCTCAGCGATCCGGACGGGGACGGCTGGTACGAGGTCAGGGTCGAGCCGGCCGAGGGTGGCCACCCGCCACGGATCGTCGCCGCGCGGTTCGAGCCCCTCGCGGAGAGGGACGAGTCGATCGGCCAGAAGGCGGTCGCATCCTTGAGGTACGAAGACCGCTCGGGCGAGGTGCGGCAGGACAACCTGCTCGAGCGCACCCGCTGGGTGCCAATCATCACCCATTTCGAGTTGCGCGCCGATCAGCTCTCGGCCCAGTTCCACACCTTCCTCGCCGGGCGCATGGACGCGGACCAGCAACGGGAGTTCCAGACGACGCGGAAGATCGATGGCCTGTGGTTCAACGGCGAATTCAACGAGCACGACAATCTGCCGCTCAACTGGGAAGGGAAGCTGTTCTTCGACGAGGACGCGGACGATATCGGCGGGGAGCCGGGCTTCGAGAATGAAGTGCTCATTTTCGCCGGCTCCCAGTCAGGGATTTTCGACGAGGACAAGACCGTCTATATGGGCTGGACCCTGGACAAGGAGACGGGCCTCGGCTTCGTCACCATGGAGGACCGGAAGGACGGGCCGTTGGAGATCGGGCCGTTTCTGGCCCGGGAATCGGTCAGCCTCTACGTCGACCTGTGGATTGCCGAGGACGTGACCGAGATCCTGGATACGAGCGCCGCGAACGGCTTCGGGCCGCCGGTCGACCCGGTGCGCCAGCAACTCGACATCCGGCGATTGCTCGAGATCGGCGGCGAGCTCGGCGAAGAGCTCGAGATCGGCGTGTGGCGCGTCGACGACCTCGCGGACCTCCGGGGCGAGAGCGGCTCAATCGAGGGATTCGGCGAATCTGGCTTCCCGCGTATCAAGGCGGGGCTGCGCAAGGAGACGGTGGAGCGGGTCATGGTCGGGGAATCCTCCCGGCTCGACCTGGTCGCGTGGCAAGTCGGCGATTCGCGCGATATCCACAGCACCTTCCGCCGCCCCGATTCCTTCGGCGGGCTGCTCCCCCTGGTCAACAACATCCCGCTGACCATCGATTCAGGCATCTACGAGCTCCAGCTCACGCTGACCCTGCAGGAGCGGGCGGACAGGGAGGAGCGCAAGACCGCCTCGGTCGCGCTGCGCTTCTGGGTCATGGACATACCGGGCACCGACGAGCAGCGGGTCATCCACGGCATCGCCACGGAGCGGGTTCCGACCCAGCTCGGCTTCGAGATGCAGATGTTCGAGGCGGCCCAAAGCGGCGATCTGGCCCAATTGCAACAGGCCATCGAGGCCGGCGCCGATGTCGACGCCGTAGACGAGAACGGAGACACGCCCATCGGTTGGGCCGCGCGCGAGGGGCACCTGGAGGCCGTGTGCGCCCTGATCGGTGCCGGCGCGAACGCCGCGGCCGGGGACACCAAGGGCATCACCCCCCTCATGGCGGCGGCGCACACCGATTCGGCCGAGCTGATCTGGCTTCTGATCGACGCCGGCGCCGACCTCGACGCGCGCGCCTCCGCCCTCAACCCGCCGCCCCAGGGCGGCGCCAGCGCCCTCATGCTCGCCGCCGCGAGCGGCGGCGAGAGGGTCGCCCTCGCCATGGTCCTCGCCGGCGCCGATGTGAGTGCTGGAAACAACGAGGGAGAGACGGCGGGCGACCTCGCGGCCAGGGAAGGGTACGACGACATCGCCCACATCCTGCGCAGCCCCGAGAGCGCGCGGGACGCGGCACGAGCCGTCTTCTCGGCCGAGTTGGCCGCGGCGGCCAAGGACGGGCGCTGGGACCACGTCCGGCTGCTCACCGCGCACGGCGTGGATATCGACGGCCTGGATGAAGAGGGCCTCACGCCCCTGGTGGCGGCGGTCGAGGACGGGGCGATCGAGAGCGTCCGGGGCCTGCTGGACGCTGGCGCCGACCTGAACACCGGCGACCGCGAATACGGCGCCACCCCCCTGATGGTCGCCGCGTTCGATGGCCAGGGTGAGATCGTGCAGCTGTTGCTCGAGGCCGGGGCGGTCGTCAACGACCACGCCCACGGCAACGCCAAGGGCGACGGCGCTGGCTGGACGGCCCTGGTCGGCGCCGCGAGCGAGGGCCATGCCGAAATAGTCGCCCAGCTGTTGGGTGCCGGCGCCGACCCGGCCGCCGTCACCGCCACGGGCCAATCCGCCCTCTACTGGGCGAAGAGGAACAAGAAGCTGGACTATGAGGAGGTGATCGCCCTGCTGGAAGCGGCCCTCGGGGCCACGGCCCCAGTTCCCGCACCGGTCGTCCCCGCGGCCGTCACCTGGGACTTCGAGACCGGCGGCCTCACCGGGTGGGAGAGCACGGGCGATGCCTTCACCCACCAGCCGACCTATGGGGACAATCCCACGGCCCGCGGGCGTGGCCAGCCGTCCAACCACCAGGGCGACTACTGGATCGGGACCTACGAGAAGCGCCCGCGCGCCTCGGACCCGGCGGGGGCGATCGTCGGCGACGGCCCGAAGGGCACGCTCACCTCGCCGGCCTTCACGATCGAGGGGCCCACCATCAGCTTCCTCATCGGCGGCGGTTGCGACGCCGGCTCCGTGCGGGCGGAGTTGCTGGTCGATGGGCAGGTCGTCCATGAGACGACGGGGCAATGCCACGAAACCATGCAGCGCGCCGAGTGGGACGTGACGGCGTTCAGGGGGCGACCCGCGAGGATCCGGCTCGTCGACGATTCGAGTGGCGGCTGGGGCCACATCAACTTCGACGACGTGAGGCTCTAGCGCTCCATCCTTCGTGGGCTTGGCGCGCCGCCGCAAGCCGGGACCATCAAAATCCTCCCGCAAAGCTATCGCTGCCCCCATGGCGAGCCTCGGCCGCCGGTCGCCCCATCGATCGGAGCTTTTGCCCGCAGGGGAATCCCAAGTGTGAATCCCGCTCGGGGCGGGCTGGTATGAGAGGGCGACGGCGGCGGTGAGGGCCCGCCGGAATCGGGAACGGGCGGCCCAAGGCCCCTTGCCAACGCGATTTCGACGCGGAAACGGCTCGCGATCGTCAAGTTTTGTCAAGGTGTGACCGATAGTATAATAATGATTACAATTGGTTATCAGAAACGAGGGTGAACCTTGACAAACCTTGACACTCTTGGAATTCGCGCCGCCCCGGCCATTGATATATTGGTGCGGAGCCAGAACGAGTCAAGAATGAATTCTCATTTCCCGCGTGGCCGCCCCGCGCGCGAGACCCGAGGGATGCCCCCGATCGCTCATGGCGGCGCCGCGCGGCGGTCGGGCCATCGGCCCCTATGGGCTCACCCGAGTCTCGCGCGCCAATTATGTCGCAACAGAGGTTGCATTAAGTAAACTGGTTATATGTCTTGAAATTCACAATTCAAGGCCTGACCCCTTGTGTGATCTGGACCTCTTGTGTGATCTGACTATTTGCACTTTAAGATGCTCACGACTACCGGGTTATCCGTTGGCCCCCTAATTTCGTAGATCGCCATCGGAAACTCAGCTGCGAGAGTAATCTTGGACTGACACGTCGATGACATCGTAACAGTGAAGGTGCTTATCCCAGCCGGCGCGTTTGAATTTGATGCGGTTTGAGCTCTTGCCGATGTTGCGCTTGATGATATCGAGGGCAGGCGGCGCAGCAGCGAGAGGTTCTCGGGCGTGTTGTCCTTTGGCGAGCTGGGTGGTGGTTGTGTAGGCGCCCTTGCCGATGACCGGCGTCTTACGCCAAGCGCTATCGTGGCGGCGAACAGTGCCATTGCGGCCCTGAGCATCCGACAAGCCGACGGCGCCCCCACCATCCATTTCGTCACCGCCCGCCTGTTAGCGGCCGGGCGAAGCTGACCTCGTGGCCGTCAGGGTCGGTAATGTGAAAGTAGCGCTCGCCCCATTCCGCGTCGCGCGGTGCGGCCTCGGGACCAAGACCAGCCGTGAGCGCCCGATCGTAGAGCGCGTCGACGTCGGCGACATGGAATATGACCCGACCCCACCAGGCCAAACGCTGGCCGGGCGGCCGGGTGATCAAATTGAGGAAGCCAGTGCCGGCCTCAAAGCTGGTGAACGCCGCCTCTGGACCGCCGTGCTTCAGGCGGAAGCCGAGCGTTTCGTAAAATCGGACCGCCCGGCGCATGTCGCGGGTAACGAGCGTGACGGCGCTGATGCTCTCGATCATGGCCGGGCGGCTCACTCCGTCAACGGGAGCTCGAACAGCTTCCGCTCGGTCCGGCCGAGAACCTCGCAACCGGTCTCCGTCACCACCGTGGTCTCGCTGAACATCACGCCGTGCTCACCGAGGCGCCGCAGCGCCACCGGGTGATGGAACACCATCCCGGGGACGATCACGTCCGTGCAGCCCCGCACCAGGAGCCCAGAGCCGTCCCCCCAGTTTGGTGGGAAGCCCCCACCAACGCCGTATCCGAATGTGCCGTGAAAGACGAGATCATCGCCGGCCCGGCCGATAGCGTCCCAGCCCGCTTCCGCCACCTCGTGGCAGCTCGCGCCGGGGCGCAAGGCCGACACCACGGCGTCGAGCGCCGCGAGGCAGGCGTCGGCGAGGCGCCGCGGCCGCGACTGAAGCTTGCCGACAACCGCGGTACGCATCAGCGGGGTCGTGTAGCGCTGATAGCAGGCGCCGATCTCGATGCAGACCGGGTCGCCGGGTTGGATCGCAACCCGCTTGTGAGTGGTGTGGAGTATGCCCGAACGCCGGCCGGTGGTGACGATCGGCGAGGTACACATGTACTCGCTGCCCAAGCCCACCATGGCATACGCCGCGGCCGCGGCGACGTCGCTGTCGTGCCGTCCCACGCCGATCTCGGCGATCGCGGCCGCCATGCCGGCATCCGTCATCGGCGCGGCGGCTCGCATGTGCGCGATCTCGCGCGGTGACTTGACCGATTTCACCGCCTCCACCAGTCCGCTCGCTTCGACCATCCGCGCGCCCGGCAGCGCCGCCTCGAGCCGCGCGAGGCACTGTGGCGTGAGACCGGCACTAATCTTGTCGACGCCGACTCGGGACCGAGCGAGCCCGCGATCGCACAGCACCGATGCCAGGTCCTCGCCGCGATCTCGATCGGGCGTAAATCCCACCGCCTCCTCCAACCAGGTGTGTAGCAGCGCGGTGCCGAGCTCGGGCGGCGGCACTATCAGGACCGGATCGCCGTCCATAGGAACCACGAACGTCTCGCCCGCCAGCACGGAGAAGGTCTGGTAGCCGGAGAAATACAGGACGTTTCCGGGGCTACTCACGAGCAGCACGTCGACGCCGGCGTCCGCCATGGCCGAGCGCGTCTTGGCGAGTCGTTCCCGGTATTCGTCGAGCGGGAATGCCAGCTCCCGCTCGAGAGCCGCGAGCGCACTGTGGTCGAGCACGCCGCCGGCCATGCTGGAATGCAGGGTCATGGACATAAGGCACCTCCTAGAGCTGTCGGTAGAGTATACGGCCCAACCCGCGGTTCCTGAAGCTAGTACCCACTTTCATAATTCCGTGTGCCATACGATCGCTTTTCCCATCTCCTCGGTAGGAGGGGGTGCGCCGGCGATGCCGGGGCATCGTCAAGCATCCCCGACGCCCCGAGGGGGCGGGAAAAGCGACCCGTAGGGCGGCGCCCCGAGGCCCCCGGACGTCGTCGTATGGCACACGGAATTATGAAAGTGGGTACTAGCGACTTACCGGTCCGGCGAACGAGGGTTACGTCCCGCTCCGCGTCGGTCCCGGCGGGGGCGATCGTCGGCGACGGCCCGAAGGGCACGCTCACCTCGCCGGCCTTCACGATCGAGGGGGCCACCATCAGCTTCCTCATCGGCGGCGGTTGCGACGCCGGCTCCGTGCGGGCGGAGTTGCTGGTCGATGGGCAGGTCGTCCATGAGACGACGGGGCAATGCCACGAAACCATGCAGCGCGCCGAGTGGGACGTGACGGCGTTCAGGGGGCGACCCGCGAGGATCCGGCTCGTCGACGATTCGAGTGGCGGCTGGGGCCACATCAACTTCGACGACGTGAGGCTCTAGTGGTTTGAAGCCGACGAAAGAGTCCCCCTCTCCCCGGTCTATACAAAGGGGGAGAGGGTCGGGGTGAGGGGACGCGCGTCGGCGCGTTAAAAAGAGTCTTTCCGCCGCCTACCGGCGGCCAAGCCCTCACCCTCCCGCTTCGCGGATCCCTCCCTCTCCCCCCAAGGGAAGAAGTGGGGAGAGGGTTCCAAGTGTCAGGCGCGAACCACTATCGTACGATCCGATATGCCGGAACCGGCCCCGACTCGCTATGGAGCCTTGCATCGCGCATCCTAATGCTGTTCTGTCTCGCCGACCGCGCGAGGCCAGATCGACAGGGAATCCCGCGGCTGGACACAGCGCGAGTCGGTAGGCCCTTGGAAATCAGACACGCCTGTCACGACCCAGCCCGGCGAGCCGCATGATCGCCCATATTTCGATCGTTGGAGGCCTCGTGCTCCTGTTTCTGGGCGGCGAGGCGCTGGTGCGGGGGGCTGTCTCGCTCGCGAGCAGGCTCGGCGTCTCGAAACTCGTCATCTCACTGACCGTCGTGGCGCTGGGAACGAGCGCCCCGGAGCTGGTGGTGGCGCTGCAGGCGGCCTTGGAGGGCGCACCGGGCGTCGCCGTCGGCAATGTCGTCGGCTCCAACATCGCCAACGTCCTCCTCATCCTCGGCGTCGCCGCCATGATTACGCCCATCGTGACCCAGCCGAGTGCGATCGCGCGCGACGGCGTGGCCATGGTGCTCGCGAGCGTGGTGTTCATCGCCCTCGCATGGGTGGGAGAGTTCCGGGCCTGGAGCGGCGCCGTGCTGCTGATCCTGCTGATCGGCTACTTCGGCCTCCGCTACTGGGGCGACCGGCGGGACGGGGCGGCGGCGCGCGAGCACGCCCGGGAGGTCGACGGAATGGTCACCGACCACCTCTCGCTGCCGCTCGCGGCGCTCGTCACCGTCGCGGGGCTCGCCATCCTCGTCGTGGGCGCCGACCTCCTGGTCGACGGCGCGGTGGCGGTGGCCCGCGCTTACGGCGTCTCGGAAGCCGTCATCGGCCTGACCCTGGTGGCTTTCGGCACCTCGTTGCCCGAGCTCGCCACCTGCGCCGTCGCCGCCTGGCGCAACCACCCCGACGTGGCGCTCGGCAACGTGCTGGGGTCCAACATGTTCAACCTCCTGGGGGTCATGGGCGCGGTCGCCCTGGTGACGCCGGTGGGCGTGCCCGAGCAGATCATCCATTTCGATGTCTGGATCATGCTGGCGGTGAGTGTCCTGGTCCTGCCGCTCCTGATGACCGGGCGGCGGCTCGGTCGCGTCGAGGCGCTCGCGCTCACGCTCCTCTATCTCGGTTATGTCGCGGTTCAGTTCCTGGGCGTCGAGGGGCTGGTCGTGCCGAGCGCCGCCTGAGGCCGCCCCTTGCCCGTATGGCCCCGAACCCCCTTCCCCGCGCCATGATGGCGCGGACGGCAGGCGCCGCCCTGGTGACGGGTGCGGCCCATCGCATCGGCCGTGCCATCGCATGCGACCTGGCGGCGGCGGGCTGGGCCATGGCGGTGCATTACCGGGACTCCGAGGGCGCGGCGCGTGACTGTGTAGAGGAGATCGAGCGCGCCGGTGGTCGCGCGATGGCGATCCGCGCCGACCTCACGCGGGAGGAAGATGTGGCCGGGCTCGTGCCCCAGGCGGCGGCGGCCTTGGGGCCCCTCACCTGCCTGGTAAACAACGCGGCCCTCTTCGAGGCCGATTCGATCGCAACGACGACGCGCGCATCCTGGGATGCCCACATGGAGACCAACCTGCGCGCCCCGCTCGTCCTCACCCAGGCATTGGCCGCCGGCCTGCCCGAAGGTGCTGAAGGCAACGTCATCAACCTCATCGACCAGCGGGTTTGGAACCTGACCCCGCATTTTCTCTCCTATACGGTGGCGAAATCGGGGCTATGGACGCTCACCCGTACACTGGCGCTGGCGCTGGCGCCGCGCATCCGGGTCAACGCGATCGGCCCCGGTCCGACGCTGCCGAGCAGCCGCCAGACCCAGGCCCAGTTCGACCGGCAATGGGCGGAGACACCGCTCGGGCGCGGCACCACACCCGAGGAAATCCGCGCGGCGGTGCGCTTTATCCTTGCGGCGCCCGCCATGACCGGTCAAATGATCGCACTCGACGGCGGCCAGCACCTGGGCTGGGCGCAGGCCCGGCCCGGCGCGGGTGTCGAGGAATGACGGTCAACGGACGGCACCCATGACCCAGCCGAAGCTCATCCATCCCCACCCCGTTGCCGATGGCCGCAGCGGCATCCGCCACATCTTCGTGCGCGACCTGGAGCTCGCATGCCTCATCGGCGTCCACAGCCACGAGCGGCGCAAGGCCCAGCGCGTGCGCGTCAACCTCGACCTTGCGGTCAAGGAGGCCGAGCAGCCGACCGGCGACGACCTCGCCAACGTGGTCTCCTACGAAGGCATCGTGGAGGCGGCGCGGCGCATCGCCGCCGAGGGTCATATCAACCTGGTCGAGACCCTGGCCGAGCGCATCGCCGACGAATGCCTGACCGACAGCCGGGTGCGCACCGCACGCATACGGGTGGAGAAGCTCGACGTGTTCGAGGACGCCGCCAGCGTCGGCGTGGAGATCGAGCGGTTCAATACTGGTTGAGTTGCGAAACCGTGCGATTCCAGCGCCTTCCCCGGGTTTCCGGCGGCGCCGCATCGCAAGTTGTTCACAATCGCCATGAAAGTGCCATAAACCGTCGAGGGCCGGTGGCGTTAATAATCTATCTGCCATTTCAAGATATTGACTTCGTAATGTTCGTGTTAAATCAAAGAGATAGAAAATGTGCCTAATTTTTATGCAATGAGGTCGATACCTTGGTTTCTCTGGCGCGACGGTCGCCAGCAGTCGCTTCTCCACAGAGATTTCCACAGGAATCGTGGATATCGTTGATTTGCGATGAAAACCGGCTGCCGCACGGGATTTCGGACCCTCGTATACCACGACGCGGCGGCGCGGTTCCGGGCTGAGCCGCTCCTCGGTGCCGAATTCCCCCGACGCCGGGAGGCGGATTCGCGCTAGACTGGGCGCCATGGCGAAGGCAAACAAGGACATCGCGCCCCCGGAGCTCCTGGCCAAGGACGATCCGGGGGCGCCGCGGCCGTCGGAGGCGGGGGTGGCGCCGCTTGCGCGCGGCATCGCCGTGCTGCGGCGGCACTTGAGGACCCTGCCCACCAGCCCCGGGGTCTATCGCATGGTCGACCGCCGCGGCGACGCGCTCTACGTCGGCAAGGCGAAGAGCCTGCGCAAACGGGTGACGAGCTACACGACGCCCTCGAAGCTGCCCCACCGTCTTCAGCGCATGGTGGCCGAGACGGTTACGCTCGAGGTCGTGCGGACCCATACCGAGGTCGAGGCGTTGCTGCTCGAAAGCAACCTCATCAAGCGCCTGCGCCCGCGCTACAACGTGCTCCTGCGCGACGACAAGTCCTTCCCCTACATCCTGATCGCCGGCGACGGCGATTGGGCGAGGCTCATGAAGTACCGGGGTGCGCGCTCGGCCCCCGGCGACTATTTCGGGCCCTTCGCCTCGGCCGGCGCGGTCAACCGCACCCTGACGGCCCTCCAGCGCGCCTTCCTGTTGCGGTCCTGCTCGGACAGCGTGTTCGCGAGCCGCACCCGGCCCTGCCTCCTGTACCAGATCAAGCGCTGCAGCGGGCCCTGCGTCGGCAGGATCGAGCCCGCCGCCTACGCCGCTCTCGTGGGTCAGGCGCGGGATTTCCTGCGCGGCCGCACCCAGGCCATCCAGCGCGCGCTGGCCGAGCGCATGCAGGCAGCGAGCGACGCCCTCGAATTCGAGGCGGCGGCGGCCATTCGGGACCGCATCCGGGCGCTGACGGCCGTCCAGGCGCGCCAGGACATCAACACCGCCGGCCTCGACGAGGCGGACGTCATCGCCGCCCACCAGGACGGCGGCCAGGTCTGCGTGCAGGTGTTTTTCTTCCGCTCGGGCCGCAATTACGGAAACCGGGCCTATTTCCCGCGCCACGACCGGGCCGACGCCCTCGAGGACGTGCTGGGCGCCTTCATCGGCCAGTTCTACGACAACAAGCCGACGCCGAAGCTCGTCCTCCTGAGCGACCGGGTCCCGGACCAGGGGCTGATGGCCGAGGCCCTCACGGTGCGCGCCGGGCGCAAGGTCCGCCTCGTCCGGCCCGAGCGCGGCGAGAAACGCAAGATCATCGACCACGCCCTCCTGAACGCGCGCGAGGCGCTCGGCCGCCGCCTGGCCGAGAGCGCCTCCCAGCGGCGCCTCCTCGAGGGTGTCGCCGACGCCTTCGACCTCGAGGCCGCACCCCAGCGCATCGAGGTCTACGACAACAGCCATACGGGCGGCAGCCAGCCCTATGGCGGCATGATCGTCGCCGGGCCGGACGGGCTGATGAAGAGCGCCTACCGCAAATTCTCGATCAAGGGCGCAAAAGCGCGCGAGGCCGTGGCGCCGATCGCACCCGGCGACGACTATGCCATGATGCGCGAGGTCCTGGGCCGCCGGTTCGCGCGCGCCATCAAGGAGGACCCCGAGCGCGACCGCGGCCTGTGGCCCGACCTGATCGTCCTCGATGGCGGCCTCGGCCAGCTCAACGCCGCGCGCAAGGCGCTGGCGGACCTGGGCGTCGAGGACGTGGAGATGATGGCCATCGCCAAGGGGCCGGAGCGCAACGCGGGGCGCGAGCGCTTTTTCCGCCCCGACCGGCCACCCAAGAGCCTGGAGCCGCGCGACCCCGTGCTCTACTTCATGCAGCGGCTGCGCGACGAGGCCCACCGCTTCGCCATCGGCACCCACCGGGCGGGGCGTTCGAAAGCGCTGGGGCGATCCACCCTCGATGAAGTCCCGGGCATTGGCGCGCGCCGCAAGCGGGCGCTGTTGCACCATTTCGGCTCGGCCCGCGGCGTCGCGCAGGCGGGCCTCGGCGACCTCGAGGCGGTCGCGGGCATCAGTGGCACGGTGGCGAAAAAAATTTATGATCATTTCCACGAGGATGGCTAGAATTCCATCACTCCGCGCCGGCGGGCCCCCCCCCGGCGTGAGGGCCCATGGACGGACCGATGGCGAACCTGCCCAATATCCTGACCCTGTCACGGATCGGCGCGATCCCGGTCCTGGTCGCCCTGTTCTATGTCGAGAGCGAGACCGGCCGCATCCTGACCCTCGCCGTATTCGTGCTCGCCGCGGCGACCGATTTCTTCGACGGCTACGTGGCCCGGGCGCGCAAGCAGCAATCCCAGTTCGGCCGCTTCCTCGACCCGGTCGCGGACAAGCTTCTGGTGGGGTCGGTGATCTTCCTGCTGGTCGCCTTCGACCGGGTCACCGGGCTGGTGATCGTCCCGGCGCTCATCATCCTCTGCCGCGAGATCCTGGTCTCGGGCCTGCGCGAGTTTCTGGCCGGTTTCTCGATCTCCGTGCCCGTGAGCCGCCTCGCCAAATGGAAGACGACCGTGCAGATGGTGGCCATCGGCTTCCTCATCCTCGGCGATGGCGGCCCCGAGGCCCTGCCCGTCACCCTGATCGGGGAAGCCGGCCTCACGATCGCGGCCCTGCTCACCATCGTCACCGGCTACGGCTACTTCCGCTCGGCCCTGGGCCGCATGGGCGAGCCGGCGCGGCCCAAGGGCGAGGCGGTCGACGGCGCGCCGCCCGTCACGCGCACGGGCTGACGGGGTTGCCCGCCAGCGTGACGCGGACGAGATACCACAAATGAAAGTGTTCGGGATCGTGGGCTGGAGCGGCAGCGGCAAGACGACGCTCGCGGTGCGCCTGGTGCCGGAGCTCACCGGCCGCGGCCTCACCGTCTCGACCATCAAGCATGCCCGCCACGGCTTCGATATCGACAAGCCCGGCAAGGACAGCTACCTGCACAGGCACGCGGGCGCCAAGGAGGTGGTGGTTTGCTCGACCAGGCGCTGGGCGCTCATCCACGAGAATAGAGGGACGCCCGAGCCCGAGCTCGACGAATTGATCGGGCGCATGACGCCCGTCGACCTGCTGCTGGTCGAGGGCTTCAAGGCCTTCGACCACGACAAGCTCGAAGTCTGGCGCCCGGGCCGGGGCGGCGACTTCCTTCATACCCGGGACAAGCGCATTATCGCCGTGGCCAGCGATGCGCCCCTCCCCGAGGTGCGCCTGCCGGTCCTCGATCTCGACGACGCGGCGGCCATCGCCGATTTCATCATGGGCCATTGCCGGCTCGAGGCGGCCTGAGGAGCGCGGAACGGGACCATGGCACAGTTGAGCGACGACTGTTTCGCCTTCGGGGGCGAGCTCATGACCACGGCCGACGCGCTCGACCAGCTGGCGCGCGCGATTCGGCCGGTGACGGCGCGCGAGGCCGTGCCGGTCGGCGCCGCGCTCGGCCGCGTCCTGGCCGCCGACGTCACCGCGCCCCGCAGCGTGCCGCCTTACGACAATTCGGCCGTCGACGGCTACGCCGTCTATTTCGCCGACTTGGGCGCCGAGGGCGACACGCGCCTCCCCGTCGCCGGCCGGGCGGCCGCGGGCCACCCCCTCCCCCATCCCGCGCCGCGGGGCGGGGCGGTGCGCATCTTCACCGGCGCGGTCATGCCGGACGGCGAGGCGGGCGGGCCGGATACGGTCCTCATGCAGGAAGACTGCGCCGAAGCGGATGGCCATGTCATCATCCCGCCCGGCATCAAAGAGGGTGCGAACCGCCGCCGGGCCGGCGAGGATATCGTGCAGGGCAACACCATACTCCATGCCGGGCGGCGCCTGCGGCCCCAGGACCTGGGCCTCGCCGCCTCGGTCGGCCGCACGGAGGTCGAGGTTTATACGCCGCTCCGCGTCGCCGTCTTCTCGACCGGGGACGAGTTGCGCGAGCCGGGTGCCGAGGCGCCACCGGGTGCCATCTACGACGCCAACCGCTACACCCTCTCCGGCCTGTTGCGGGATCTGGGGGCGGCGGTCATCGACCTCGGCATCGTCGAGGACCGCTTCGAGACCATCCGCGACACCCTCGCCGGGGCCGCCCGGGAAGCCGACCTCATCATCACCTCGGGCGGCATGTCGACGGGTGAGGAAGACCACGTGCGCGCGGCCGTCGAGGCCCGGGGCTCGCTCCACTTCTGGCGCCTCGCCATCAAGCCCGGCCGGCCCGTCGGCCTCGGCCAGATCGACGAGACGCCCTTCGTCGGCCTGCCCGGCAACCCGGTGGCGATGATGGTCACCTTCCTGCGCTTCGCGAGGCCGCTCGTGCTCGGCCTCGGCGGCGCGACCGACTTGACACCCAACCTGTTCCAGGTCCGCGCCGGCTTCGCCCACAAGAAGAAGGCCGGCCGGCGCGAGTGGGTGCGCGCGCGGCTCGAGGCCGACACCGATGGCGCGCCGATCGCGCGCAAGTTCCCGCGCGAGGGCGCCGGAATCCTGAGCTCGCTGGTCGAGGCCGACGGACTCGTCGAGATCGGCGAGGAGGTGACCCGGCTCGAGGCCGGGGGCCTGGTCGATTTCCTGCCCTTCGCCGAGGTCAGCCGATGAGGGTGCTCTACTTCGCCTGGCTCAAGACCCGCACCGGCGTGGCGGAGGAGGAGGTGGCGCCACCCGCGACCGTCACCGACGTGCGCGGCCTTATCGCCTGGCTGAGTGGCCGCGGCGAAGGCCACGCGAACGCCTTCGCCGACCTGGGCGCTATTCGCGCCGCCGTCAACCAGGCCCATGTCGGGCTCGACCATCCCATCAGCGCAGGCGACGAGGTCGCCTTCTTCCCGCCCGTGACCGGCGGCTGACGCGCCGCATATCCCGGCCGGACCTCCGACATGAGCCGAAGCCGCATCGAATTCGCCTTCCTCAACCTCGCTCATTTCTACGACCATTTCCTACTCCTCATCTTCGCCACGGCGGCGGCGCTGACCCTCGCCCGGGATCTGGGCATGGGCTATGGTGAGCTGATTCCGTACGCCACCCCTGGGTTCGTCGCCTTCGCCGCCTTCTCGATCCCGGCCGGCTGGATCGCCGACAAATGGAGCCGGGAAGGGATGATGGTGATCTTCTTCATCGGCATCGGCCTGAGCGCCATGCTGACGGCATTCGCGGACACGCCGGTGGAGATCGCCGTTGGCCTCTTCGCCATCGGCGTCTTCGCCGCGATCTACCACCCGGTCGGCATCGCCATGGTGGTGCATGGGCGGGCGCGGACGGGTGTGCCGATCGCCATCAACGGCGTCTTCGGCAATTTGGGCGTCGCCAGCGCCGCCCTTGCGACAGGGGTCCTCATCGACCTCACGGGCTGGCGCTGGGCCTTCGTCCTTCCAGGCCTTCTCTCGGTTCTGACCGGCCTCGCCTACGCCGCCTTCGTCGCGAGCGGCAGGACGACGGAGACCACGGCCGAAGGCGCCGCCAGCGGCGGCGGGGCCGCGGCGATCGGCATGCCGGGCATCGAGCGGCGCTTGCTGATCCGCCTCTTCGCGATCATCTTCTTCTCGACCGCCATCGGCGGCCTCATCTTCCAGAGCACGACCTTCGCCCTACCCAAGGTCCTCGAGGAGCGGTTGGGCGACCTCGCCGGTACGGCCACCCTCGTCGGCTGGTACGCCTTCGTCGTCTTCTCGATCGGCGCCTTCGCGCAGCTCGCCGTCGGCTATCTCGTGGACCGCCATTCGGCGCGCACGATCTTCATCCTCGTGGCCGCGCTGCAGACGGTCCTCTTCGCCGTCATGTACCAATTGACGGGGCTCGCGGCGCTGATCGTCTCGACCGGTTTCATGCTCGTCGTCTTCGGCCAGCTTCCCATCAACGATGTGCTGGTGGGGCGCATCACCAGGGGGGAATGGCGCAGCCGGGTTTACGCGCTGCGCTACATCATCACCTTCTCGGTCTCTGCCTCCGCCCTGCCGCTCATCGGCTGGATCCACGCGGATTGGGGCTTCGCGACCCTCTTCGTGGTGCTGGCGGCCGCGGCCGCCCTGATCCTCGCCAGCACATTCCTGCTGCCGCGCACCGGCCCCGCCATCGAGGGCGTCGGGGGCTAGTACCCACTTTCATAATTCCGTGTGCCATACGACGGCGCCCCGAGGTTCCCGGCTATGTGTGGACGGCCCCGATTTGGCAAGGTTTGAATTGACGGTTCTACAAGTTGGTCGGGTGCAGCTATGTGTCCGGCCTGTTTGTGCGATACGATGATCGCTGGCCCTAATGCGATCCGCGGATTGGGTCCCAACTAGAAGCATGAGCTCAGTTGCCCTCTAGCCGAGGCGGGTTTTCCCGATCCCCGGTGTTCGACCGGTCTTGCATTACCTCACGTTCACCCTGCCAAAGTCGTTACATCCTCCGCCTCACGCTTTCCGGTCTTGCATTACCTCACGTTCACCCTGCCAAAGTCGTTACATCCTCCGCCTCACGCTTTGGCCACCACCGGCTGGCGATAGGTTTCACCGGTCGCCAGCAGCGCCCAGGCGGTTCGCGCGTTCTTGTTGGCCAATGCCACGGCTGCGACCTTCGCCGGTTTGCGCCGCACGAGATCGGCGAGCCACGGGTTCTTCTCGAAGTTTGTCTTGCGTCCCTGTCGGATCACGGACATGGCGCCGGCGACCAGCAGCCATCGGAGATATTGATCGCCCTGTTTGGAGATCCGCCCCATGCGTTCCTTGCCGCCGGTCGAGCTCTGCTTGGGGACCAGACCGATCCAGGCCGCCAGCTCGCGGCCGGATTTGAAAACCGAAGGGTCCGACACCGAGGCGACGAGCGCGGTGGCGATGATCGGTCCGATACCGGGAATGGTCTCCAGACGACGGCTGGCCTCGTCCGAGCGATGCCAGGCGTGGATGCGGCGCTCAGTGCAAGCCGCTTCCCGCTCCACGGTCGCCAGCGCAGCGGCCAAGCTCTCGAGACAGCGCCGCGCGACAGAAGGAACGCGCTCATCCGCCGCATCGGCGATGACGACGAGCAGCGCCTTCAATCCCCGAACGCCAACAGGCGCCACGATGCCGAACTCGGCCAAATGCGCGCGCATCGCGTTCACAAGCATGGTGCGCTGACGGACCAACAGCGAGCGGGTTCGGTGCAACATCATGAGGCCTTGCCGCTCCGCGCTCTTCACCGCGACAAAGCGCATGGTGGGACGCGTCATCGCCTCGCAGATCGCTTCGGCATCGGCCGCGTCGTTCTTGTTCCGCTTCACATAGGGCTTCACGTAATTGGCCGGCATGATGCGCGCCGTGTGGCCGAGCGCTTGCAACTCGCGAGCCCAGTGATGCGATGTCGCGCACGCCTCTACGCCAACCAAACAAGGCGACAGCTTCCCAAAAAAGGGGATCACCTGGCGCCGTCTGATACCAGTGAGCGCCTGAATTGACTCTCGGGATATTCATTGATGGCGGATGATGGCGGATTGTGATTCTATGGTCTCCCACCAGATGTGGGGGATGTCATGGGATCAGCACTCAAGATACGGGATGATTTGACGCCTTTGGAGCTTCGGCGCTGGGCTCGCGTGGAATCGTACGGTCGAGCGGCGGCGCGGGCCTATGGGATCGCGAATGCTTTGGAGGAGATGCCCCGGGCTGATGCCGCGCGGCTTGCGGGGATGGATCGCCAAACGCTTCGCGACGCGGTTGTTCGTTACAATGCAAAGGGATTGGAGGGGCTTCACGACCGTCCAAAGGGCTACTCGCCGCGGCGGCTGACGGCAGACGAGGAAGCGGCGCTGGCGGCGGTCATCATCGCCGGGCCGGAGCCTGAGCGCGACGGGGTTTGCGCCTGGACCCGGGCCGATCTGTGCCGCTGGCTGGAGGAGCGCTTCGCCAAGACCTACCACCCCTCGAGCATGACCCGGGTTCTACGGCGGATGGGATTTTCCCGCCAGAAGGCGCGCCCGAGCCACCCGCGAAGGGACGCCGAAGCGCAGGAGCGCTTCAAAAAAGGGGGCTTCGCGACATCCTGAAGGCGACCGCCGCGGCGCATCCCGACAAGCGCCTACAGCTGTGGTTTCAGGATGAAGCGCGCGTCGGCAACAAGGGCCGGGTGTGTCACCGGTGGTGGCGCAGGGGCGAGCGTGCCCCCGGGACGCGTCAAATCGGCTACCAGTGGGCCTACATCTTCTCCGCCGTGCGCCCGGACACCGGCGACGACGTCACCCTGGTGATGCCGAGCGTCAACGCCAAGGTCATGGACCTGTTTCTCGCACACTTCGCCGATACCCTGGACCAGGATGCGCACGCCGTCATGATGTGCGACGGCGCCGGTTGGCACGACGAGCGCGCCCTCACCGTCCCCGACAACGTCACCTTGGCGCTGTTGCCGCCTTACAGTCCCGAACTCAACCCCGTCGAGCGGGTTTGGCTCTACCTACGCGAACGCTTCCTATCGCTCCGCGTCCTCGACGACACCGAGGCCATCATCGACGCCTGTTGCCAAGCATGGATCGACCTCATCGCAGAACCGGATCGTATGCGAACCCTCTGCGCCTATCCATGGATCATGAAGGTGATTTCATAGGCTCACTTGTATGAGTTGCCGGCGGATCACCATCTTGTTCTCGGCATCAATGCCGTGGACCTGAAAAACGCTCTTCGCCAAATCAAGACCGATCGTGATAACTTCGTTCATGGACGGCTCCCATTTCCTCGTGGTTCATGACAACCACAACTTTGGCACATCGATGCCGTTGGATGGGGCCGTCCACCTCATTAGGAGCGTGGCGCGCCGTGATGCCGGGGCATCACAAGCGGCGCGCGACGACGTCCGGGGGCCTCGGGGCGCCGCCCGCGGGTTGCTTTTCCCGCCCCCTCGGGGTGTCGGGGATGCTTGACGATGCCCCGGCATCGCCGGCGCGCCCCCTCCTACCGAGGAGACGGGATTTGGCTCGAAAGCGATCGTATGCGCACACGGAATTATGAAAGTGGGTACTAGAAGGCCGCGTGGTAGGCGTCGAGGGCGGGGGCGCCGCCGAGATGGGCATAGAGCACCTTCGCCCCCTTCTCGAACTCGCCGTTGCGCGCCATGGCGATCAGGCCGGCGATGGATTTCCCCTCGTAGACCGGGTCGGTCAGCATTCCCTCGAGGCTGCCTGCCATGCGGATGGCGGCGATCGTCTCCTCGTCGGGGATACCGTAGGCCGGGCCGTTGAAGCGCGGGTCGATGACGATGTCGTCGTTTCCGATCTCCCGGCCAAGGCCAACCTTCTCCGCCGTCGCCCGCGCGATCTTGGTGACCGCGGCACGGGTCATCTCGGGCTTGCCCGCCGTATCGACGCCGATGATGCGGCGCGGCCTCTCCTGCGCCTTGAAGCCCACCACCATGCCGGCCTGGGTCGAGCCGGTGCAGGTCGCCACCAGAATCGTATCGAAAAAGACGCCCAACTCCGCCTCCTGTCGCGCCACTTCGTCGGCGAAGTTGGCATAACCGAGCCCGCCGAGCGGGTGGTCCGAAGCACCCGCCGGGATGGCGTAGGGCTTACCGCCATCGGCGCGCACCCGTTCGAGCGCCCTGCGCCAAGTCTCCTTCTCCTCGGTCGAATAGCCCTCACCGTCGAGCACGGTCTCCGCCCCCATGATGCGGGAGAGGAGGATGTTCCCGACCTTGTCGTAAACCGGGTCCGACCAGGGTGCCCATTCCTCCTGCACGAGGCGGCATTTGAGGCCGGTGGCGGCGGCGACGGCGGCGACCTGGCGGGTATGGTTCGACTGCACGCCGCCGATGGAGACGAGGGTGTCGCAGCCTTGGGCGATGACGTCGGGGATCAGCCATTCGAGCTTGCGCACCTTGTTGCCGCCATAGGCGAGGCCCGAAGAGACGTCGTCGCGCTTGGCCCAAACTTCGGCGCCCACCGCCTCTGAGAGGCGGGGCAACGGGTGGATGGCGGAGGGGAGGAACGCGAGCTTATGGCGCGGGAATCGGTCTTCGAGGTTCAGCATCGGGCGGCCTCTACACGATTAGGGACAGCACACTAGAGCGGTTCCGCTTTGATCGGACCCACTCTAGCCCTTTTTGTCGCTCGCGGCAGCGGACCAAGAGGTCCGCGCCTGCGCGGGCGCGCCGGGCGACCGGCGGGCCGCCTTGCGGCCTGGAGCGATTCCAGTCGAACTGGAAACGCTCTAGTCGAACAGGCTCTTGATGGCGTCGACCGGATTCGGCGTGCCCGACGGCTGATCGCCGGAGGACGGCTGGCTCGAGTCCCCGCCGCCGATCAGACCCTCGATCGCGCTCTTGACGGCCGATACGGGATCGGTCCCGCCGCCCTCGCCGAGCCCCGGCAGCGTGAGGCCGCCCGCCGCCAGACCCTGGAGGAACGCCTCGGGGTTGCTCTTCAACATGGCCGCGAAGTCGGGCTCGATCTCGTAATCGTGCCACGGCCCCTTGATGAGCATGGGGACGGTCAGGCCCTTCAAGTCGCCCTGGCCGCCTTGGCCCTCGATGCTGCCGACGAG
Source organism: Alphaproteobacteria bacterium (assembly GCA_963666705.2). Lineage (GTDB taxonomy): Bacteria > Pseudomonadota > Alphaproteobacteria > CADEGL01 > CADEGL01. Next base: position 39,023 of record CAXXKO010000028.1, read on the forward strand.
CTTGGGCTCGATGCGGTAGTCGATGGTGCGCGGCGGCATGGCGGCCGTGCCCGCGCCCGTCACGCGCAGGAGCGGCGAGAGCATCTTCAGGTCGTCGTTCCGGACCACGCCGGCCTCGATGACGTATGTCCCGGAAAGCTCGGCGAAATCGGTCTTCTGCCCCTCCCCCAGCGAATCCGGGTCGAACACGGCCGTAATGTCGCCCGAGCCGACGCGGCGCATGATCTCGGCGATATTGATGCCGTAGAGGGCGCCGTCGAGGAACTTGAAGCTGCCGTTGCCGCCCAAGCTCGCGACGATCTCCTTCTGGCTCGCGCCCCGGCCCGTGATGTCGAGGGCGAAGCCACCCGTGCCTTCCAGCCAATCCATGCCGGATGCATCGTCGAGCAAGGGTCGCGCCTGAATACCGGACACCTCGATCCTGTTCGCGATGGCGAGGGCGCCACCGCTCGCGTCGATCACGACCTGTCCGCCGCCTTGACCGCCATAGAGCTTGAGGTCCGTGAGATCGAGGTTCAGCTTGCCGTCGCGAAGCTTCACGGCAACGGCGCCGCCGTCGATCTTGATTTTCTGCATGAGGATCTCGCCCGAGCTGAAGGCGAGGTCCGCGTTGACCGTCCCCAGCACGCTCGCATCGATGGGCTCGTCGCTCCAGGTCCCGGGCTGGGCCTCGCCCTCGCCGGAGGAGCCGGAAGCGGCCGCATCTCCGGTCGCGGCTTCGGACTCGGGCGGGGGTGGCGGCAAGTAGGGGTTGAGGTCGAGGCGATCGACGGCGAGCTTGGCCATGATGGTGGGCACGGCACCGCCGCCATCGAAGACGACCTCGCCCTTGCCCTTGATCTCGTCGAAACCGATGTCGGCGTCGGTGAAGGAGACCTTCTAGCCATCGAGCGCGAGAGTGCCCTTGATCGAGAGCGGGCCGAAGCCGTCGCCCTCGAACGCGAGCGGGCTGCCGGCCCAGGCCGCGAGCGCGCGCACCGACGGCACGTCGAGGTCGACGGTGCCGCCCGCGGCGGCCGTTTGGCCATTCGTCACGCTGCCGTCGAAGGCGAGCTTCGGGGGGCTCGAATCGACGCTGATGGAGAGTGGCGTGGTCGCTCCGGCGATCGCGTTCGCGGGGCTCTCGACCCGCAGCGTCAGCGAGACCTCCTCCCCATTCCAGGTGGCGCGACCCGAAGCGACCATGGGCGCTTGGAGGCTGGGCAGGTCGAGATCCATGTTGATCTCCCCGATCACCACCTCCTCGCCACTCCGCCGGTCGCTATAGCGCACGGTGCCGTTCTCTAGCCGGACCTCACCGAGGGAAAGCCCTTCGATCCCGGATCCGCCCGTCGCCTGGGCCTCGGCCTGGACCTGGGCGGCTTCCGTCGTCCCGGCCACCGTCCCCGCCCCGGCCCGCCCCGCCATGCCGGCGAAGTCCCAGTTCGGCCGCCCGGCCTCGTCGATCTCGAGGTTGATGACGGGGGCCAGGAGGATGAATTTCTCGACCTCGATGCGGCTCGAGAGCAGCGGCATGAGCTTGAGCGCGACCGTCATCCCCGAGAGGCTGACCATTTGCGGCTCGGCCGCACCCGCGGCATTGCTGAATGCGACCTTGCCGACCTCGAGTCCGAGAGTGGGGAAGAGGGAGAGGGTGACATCGCCCTCTATGGTCAGGTCCCGGCCGGTGGCGGCTTTTACCCGCGCGGTCAGCTCACCCTTGTAGGTCTCCATCGGTATCAGGGCGGGGACGATGAACACGGCAGCAATCAGCAAGACGACCACGACGCCGAGGCCGATCAGCAATTTCTTGAGCATGTAGCGATTTCCTTTCCTGGGTCCGCCTTCCGGCGCCCATCACCGGGACACGCCGAGGCCGGCGACCCTTCGAGGTGTAATACTTCGAGGTGTAATACAATGTCTATATCGTGCGCCGGACCAGCCGCCGCAAGCCGCGGGACAGGGAAAAAGGGGACCGTCAGCCGCCCGGCGGCGCCAACGCCTCGGGTATGCCTGTGGCGCGCAGCTCGGTGCCCGTCGCGTCCTCCATCATCTTGATGACATGGGGCGTCCAGGCATCGCCGCCATACTTCTCGCGGGCCTCGATGAAGAGCTGCTCCACGAGGCCGGCGAGCTTCAGCGGAACGCCGAGGTCCCGGCCCAAATCCACGACGAAGCCGAGGTCCTTGCAGCCCAGGGCCATGGTGAAGCCGGTGTTGAAGCTGCCGCCGAGGATGGCCGGCGCCCAGTCCTCGAACTCCCGGCTGTTGCCCGAGCTGGCGCATATGGCCTCGTAGCATCGCGCGAGGTCGAGGCCGCCGCGCTTGGCCAGCATCAGGGCCTCACCCGCGGCGATCAGGTCGATGAAGGCCAGCATGTTGGTGATCGCCTTGAGCAGCGAGGCGGCGCCGAGGTCGCCCATATGGAAGATGGGGCCGCCCATGGCCTCGAGCGCTGGGCGGTGGGCAGCCAGCACCGCCCCGGGGCCGCCGACCAGGACCGTGATCTCGCCCGTCGCCGCGCGGTGGACGCCACCGGTGACGGGGGCCTCGAGCGCGGCGATGCCGTGCCCGGCCGCGATCCCGGCGACGCGCTCGATCTCCGCCACGTTCGTGGTGCTCATCTCGATCCAGGTGGTGCCCGATTCCATGGCGGCGAGCGCGCCGTCCTCTCCCAGCAGCGCCGCCGCCGAGGCCGCGGGAGAGGGCAGGCAGGTGATCAGGCCATCGACCCCGCGCGCCGCGGCGGCCGCCGAATCCGCCGGCTCCGCGCCCGCGCCGGCGAGCCGCTCGACGGCGCCTGGATCGAGGTCGAAGGCCCGCACCGCGAACCCGTTGCGCAGCAGGCTGCCCGCGAGCTTCGAGCCCAGAATCCCCAATCCGATAAAGCCGTATCTCACGCCTGCTTTCCTTTCTCGCCGCCGGCCTGATAGCCGTATGCTCACAAGGCGCCGACCCGGGTCAGCCGTCCGGGTAGATCGGGAAGCGGCGGCATATCTCGGACGCCGCCGCCCGGGCGCCGACGACGGCCGCGCCATCGCGACCCGCGGCCAGCTCGTCCAGCACATCCGCGATCAGTTCGCCCACGCGGGTGAACTCAGCCCTGCCGAAGCCACGCGTGGTGCCGGCGGAGCTCGAAAGGCGCAGGCCCGAGGTCACGGTCGGCTTCTCGGTATCGAAGGGCACGGCGTTTTTGTTGCAGGTGAAGCCCGCCTGCTCGAGCCGGGCGCCGGCCACGTCGCCAGTGAGGCCCTTCGCGCGCAGGTCCACGAGCATGAGCGCCGTATCGGTGCCGCCAGAGACGATGTCGTGGCCCCGCGCCATGAGTGCCGCGGCGAGCGCGCGGGCATTCTCCACGACGGCGGCGGCGTAGTCCTTGAACGCGGGCTTCAGCGCCTCCCCCAGGCAGGCGGCTTTGCCGGCCATGGCATGGAGCATCGGGCTACCCTGGACGCCGGGGAAGAGCGCCGAATCGATACGCTTGGCGAGGTCCCCGTCGTCGGTCAGCACCATGCCGCCGCGGGCGCCGCGCAGGCTCTTGTAGGTCGTGGTGGTGGTGATGTGGGCGTGGGGCACGGGGCTCGGATGGGCGCCGCCGGCCACCAGCCCGGCGAAGTGGGCCATATCCACCAGGAGGTGGGCGCCGATTCCGTCGGCGATTGCGCGGAAGCCCTCGAAATCGATGATTCGGGGATAGGCCGAGCCCCCGGCGATGATGAGCTTGGGCCGGTGCTCCTCGGCGGCCCGGGCCACCTCCTCCATGTCGATACGCCCGTCCTGGCGGCGCACGCCATAGTGCCTCACGTCGAACCACTTGCCCGACTGGTTGGGCCGGGCGCCGTGGCTCAGATGCCCACCCGCCGCGAGGCCCATGCTCAGGATGCGATCGCCGGGTTTCAGCAGCGCCAGATAGACCACCTGGTTCGCCTGGCTGCCGGAATGGGGCTGGAGGTTGGCGAAGCCGCAACCGAAGAGGGCGCGTGCCCGGGCGATGCCGAGCGCCTCGATTCCGTCCGCGAGATCCGCACCGCCGTGGTAGCGGTTGCCGGGATAGCCCTCGACCGTCTTGTTGGTGAGCACCGAGCCCTGGGCTTCAAGCACCGCCCGGCTGACGATGTTCTCGGACGCAATGAGCTCGATCTGGTCGCGCTGGCGCGCGAGCTCGCGCCCGATCATGCCGGCAAGCTCGGGATCGCTCTCCGCGAGGGGAGCCGTGAAATAGCCCGCGTGCACCGTGCCCATCTGTGGCTCAGGCCGCCCGGGTCAGGAGGCAGTCGTCGCCGAGGGGCGTTACCGGCGAGAGGTTCTTGTGGTGTTGATGATCGGGCCGCCCGTCCGGTCTGGTATAGGCGTTGCCGACCGGGTTGACGATGAGGGAGTAAATGCGCCGGCTCCACGGCGACATGTTGGCGGGCGAGCCGTGGACGACGGCATCGCCGAAGATCATGGCCGTGCCGGCCGGCCCGTGGGCGGAGACCATGGCGCCTTCGGCCACCAGGCGGGCCACGGTCTCGTTGTCCACACACCAGAGCGGATAGCTCGTGGTCACCGTATCGAGGGAAGCGGGCACCGGGCCGCCCCTGTGGGAGCCGGCGATGAAGACGAGCGGGCCGTTGAACTCGTTCACGTCGTCGAGCAGGACGTGGAGGTTGAGGGCCAGGGGCTCGGGCACGCCGTCCTCGTTGTGATGGGTGGCGAAATCGTAGTGCCACTGCCAGACCTCGCCCGAGAAGGCGAGCTTGGCATTGACCTTGACCTGCTGGATGTAGAGCTCGTCCCCCAGCACCTGCATGGCCGGCTCCAGGAGACGCGGGTGGCGCACCATGCGGGCATAGGCTTCGTCGCGCAGATGGAGGCTCATGGCGGCGCGGACGAGGCCGCTCTCCTTTTCCTTGAAGTTGGCCGGGCTATCCTCGGCGAAGAGGCGCTCGAGCGGCCGGCGCAGGACGTCCACCTCGTCTGCCGAGAAGAGGCCCGGGAAGATGAGGAAGCCGTCCGCCGCCAGGCGATCGAGCTGTTGCGGGCTGAGCTTCATGGCAAGATGCCTCCCAGTTCGAGCCTCAAGTCTTGCCACGGTCCGGGCTGCCGGCCAACTGAAAATTCGCGCCGCATGGCTGATCCAGCGGCGCGGGCGTGGTAGGCTCCGCGGCATGATCAGAGTCCAGACTGAAGATTTCGACCCCGGCGCGGAGCTCGCGGCGCTCACACGCGGCAACCATGCCATCGGCGGCCTCGCCTCCTTCGTCGGCCTGGTGCGCGACATGGCGGGCGGCGAGGCCGTGGGCGCCATGACCCTCGAGCACTACCCAGGCATGACCGAGCGCGAGCTCGAGAGAATCGAAGCCGAGGCGAACGAGCGCTGGGCGCTCGAGGCCAGCCTCATCGTTCACCGCCATGGCCGGCTCGAGCCCGGCGACCGGATCGTGCTCGTGGCCACCGCCTCGGCCCACCGTCAGGCGGCGCTGGAGGCGACGGCGTTCCTCATCGACTGGCTCAAGACGCGCGCGCCCTTCTGGAAGCTCGAGGATATGCCGGAGGGTGCCAAATGGGTCGATGCACGGGCCAGCGACGACCGGGCCGCCGCGCGCTGGGCCGAGGGGAAGACGGACCCCGAAGCGGCGGAGTGAGGCGCCGATTGCCGCGAACGGCACCGCCCTCTGCTGATCCCACGGCCGGTAAAAGCCTATTCGGCGGCGTTCTTCTTTGCCGCCGGGTCCTCGCGGACGACCGCGTCGTAGTCCTGCATGAGGGTCCGCGTGATGTCGCCGGCCGCGAAGGAGTAGTCGTCGATCTCGCTCACGGGCGTCACCTCGACGGCCGTGCCGCTGAGGAAACATTCGGAGAAATCGGCCAGCTCTTCCGGCATGATGGTGCGCTCCACCACATCGTACCCCCGCGCGCGGGCGAGGCCGATCACCGTGCGCCGGGTGATGCCATCGAGGAAGCAGTCGGGGGTCGGCGTATGGATGGTGCCGTCCTTGACGAAGAAAATGTTGGCCCCCGTCGCTTCAGCAACATGCCCGCGGTAGTCGAACATGAGCGCGTCGCTGTAGCCCTCGGCCTCGGCCATGTGCTTGGAGAGGGTGCAGATCATGTAGAGGCCGGCGGCCTTGCTGTTGGTGGGTGCCGTGTCGGGCGCGGGGCGGCGCCAGGGGGAGATTTTCATGCGGATGCCCTTGAGGCGCGCCTCGGGCGAGAAGTAGGCCGGCCATTCCCAGGACGCGATGGCGACGTGGATCGCGTTCTGCTGGGCGGACACGCCCATCATCTCGCTGCCGCGCCAGGCGACGGGCCGCAGATAGGCGTCGACCAGGCCCTGGGCCTCGATGACGTCGCGGCAGGCCTGGTCGATCTCCTCGACCGTGAAGGGGAGCTCGAAGCCGAGGACACCGGCGGAGTGGAACAGCCGCTCGGTATGCTCCGTCAGCTTGAAGGTGCGGCCGTTATAGACCCGCTGGCCCTCGAAAACGCAGCTCGCGTAGTGGAGGCCGTGGGTGAGCACGTGAACCTTGGCGTCGCGCCAGGGGATCAGCGCGCCGTCGAACCAGATCACGCCGTCACGGTCATCGTATGGTAGAAGCGACATCACAAACCTATCCCGCGAAAATGGAGGCCAGCTTCGCCAAATTACGCTAAACCCTGCGTATCACTGGGGTTTGGAGGTGTCAACGGAGGGATCGACATGGCGGACATGCAGGCCGGCGCCACGCTGCTCTACCTGCGTGAGGAGGAGCTGCGGCTCGGCGTCGAGCTGATGTTCTATGCCCAGCGCGACCTCGCCGCCGCGCTGGGCGGGGCGCTCGACCGCCACCGCATCGGCCGCGCCCACCACCGCACGCTCTATTTCATCGGCCGCAACCCCGATATCAACGTCGGCGGACTCCTCGGTATCCTGCGTATCACCAAGCAGAGCCTGTCGCGGGTGCTGGGCGAGCTGTTGGCCGCGGAACTGGTCAGCCAACGCGTGAGTCCACACGATAGGCGCCAGCGGCTCCTGACCCTGACCCCCAAGGGCGCCGTGGTCGAGCGCGAGCTGTTCGACATCCAGCGCGCGCGTATCCTCGCCGCCTACCGCGCCGCGGGCGGGCCGGCCGTCCTCGGCTTCCGAGAAGTGCTGCAGGCGCTCATCGACGGGCCAGGACACTAGTGGTTCGAACCCGACGAAAGAGTCGCCCTCTCCCTTGGGGAGAGGGTCGGGGTGAGGGGACGCGCGTAGGCGCGTTAAAAAGAGCCTTTCCGCCGCCTGCCGGCGGCCAAGCCCTCACCCTCCCGCTTCGCGGGACTCTTTCCTGACCCCTCACCCTCCCGCTTCGCGGGACTCTTTCCAGACCCCTCACCCTCCCGCTTCGCGGGACTCTTTCCTGACCCCTCACCCTCCCGCTTCGCGGGTCCCTCCCTCTCCCCCCAAGGGAAGAAGTGGGGAGAGGGTTCCAAGTGTCAGACGCGAACCACTAGAGCCGGCGGGGCGAAGCTGTATAATCCGCCTCATGACGGGCGAGCTGCCGCACATCCTGGTCGTCGACGACGACACCCGCCTCCGCGAGCTGCTACGCAAATACCTCTCGGAAAACGGCTTTTGGGTCACCACGGCGGCCAACGCGGCCGAGGCCCGGGCGCGCCTCGCCAGCCTCGCCTTCGACCTCATCATTCTCGACCTCATGATGCCGGGCGAGAACGGGCTCGAGCTGACCGCCTCGCTCAGGCGCGAGAGCACCGTGCCCATCATCATGCTGACGGCCATGGGCGAGGCGGAGGACCGCATCGCCGGGCTCGAGCGTGGCGCCGACGACTACCTGCCCAAGCCGTTCGAGCCGCGCGAGCTGGTCTTGCGCATCCGCACCGTGCTCCGCCGCGTCCCGGCGCCGCCCGACCCACCGGGCGCCATCGCCCTGGGTGAGTTCGAGTTCGATCTGGAGCGCCAGGAGCTTACACGCGGGGCCGACCCGGTCCGCCTGACGGCCAGCGAGGCGCGTCTCCTCAAGCTGTTGGCACTCAACCCCGGCGCGGCCATGAGCCGCGAGAGCCTCGCGCGCGGCGGCGGCATCAGCGGCGGCGACCGCGCCGTCGATGTCCAAGTCACGCGGCTCCGACGCAAGATCGAGCCCGATCCGAAGATTCCGCGCTACCTCCAGACCGTGCGTGGCAAAGGCTATCTGCTGAGGCCTGGCTAAAGTCATGGGTCCGGCCTCGCACATAAAGCGCTTCCTGCCGCGCTCCCTCCTGGGCCGGTCGCTCCTGATCATCGTCTCGCCACTGATCCTGCTGCAGGTGATCAGCACCTTCATCTTCTACGACCGCCACTGGGATACGGTGACGCGGCGGCTCGTGGGATCCTTCGCGGGCGACATCGCCGCCGTCATCCGCCTTCTGCACGAGAATCCCGAGCCCGATGGCCAGGCCGCGGTGCTGGAGCTCGCCCACGCCAACCTCGACATGCGCCTCATCGTCAAGCCGGGCGAGATCCTGCCCAACACCGGGCTCACCAAGGACGGCGGCGGCATCCTCGACACGAGCCTCGCCCATTCCCTCCGCGAACGGGTGCGGCGGCCCTTCCTGATCGACACCACCTCCTACGCCAAACAGATCGAGGTCAACATCCAGCTCGCGGACGGCGTGTTGCAGGTGTTCACGCCGCGCAAGCGGCTGTTCAGCTCCACCACCTACATCTTCGTCATGTGGATGGTCGGCACCTCGCTCATCCTGTTCGCCGTTGCCACCCTGTTCATGCGCAACCAGGTCCGGCCCATAAGTCGCCTCGCCGTGGCGGCGGACGATTTCGGCAAGGGGCGTGACCACCCCGAGTTCCGGCCCCAGGGCGCCAAAGAGGTGCGCCAGGCCGCCGCCGCCTTCATCGACATGCGCGATCGCATCCAGCGCCAGATGAGCCAACGCACGGCGATGCTGTCGGGCGTGTCGCACGACCTGCGCACGCCACTCACGCGCATGCGCCTCCAACTCGCCATGCTCGAGGACTCGGGCGCCGCCGCCGAGCTCAAGTCCGACATCCTCGAGATGGAGCGGATGATCGAGGACTACCTCGCCTTCGCCCGAGGCGAGGACGCGGAGAGCCCGGTCGAGAGCGATCTCGCCGCACTCCTCGGGGAGGTCGCGGACGGCGCGCGGGGACATGGCGCGCCCATCGAGATCGAGACGCGAGGCGAGCTCATCGTGATGGTGCGGCCCAACGCACTCAAACGGGCACTTTCCAACCTCGCGACCAACGCCTGCCGCTATGGGGAGCGGGTCACGATCGCGGCCGGCAACCGAGGGGGCGCCATCGAGATCACCGTCGACGACGACGGGCCGGGCATCCCCGAAGGCAAACGCGACGAGGTGTTCCGTCCCTTCTACCGGATCGATCAATCGCGCAATCCGGCGACGGGCGGCACGGGCCTGGGCCTCTCGATCGCGCGCGACATCGTGCGCGCTCACGGCGGGGAGATCGTGCTCGTCGAATCACCGCTCGGCGGCCTACGCGCGATCGTCCGCATGCCGCTCTGATCCGATCGCGACCCGCGCATTTGGGTGCCCGCCCGAAAAGGGCGGCCTGGACGACCCCTACTCGTTGTCGCCGGCTTGGGCGCCGGCGCCGCGGCAGCCGTCATGGCGCGGGCCCGAACGAGGCCTCGAAGAAGTCGAGCCAGTTCTCGCCCATGATGCGATCGACCTCGCCGGACGCGAAGCCCACCTCGGCGAGGCCGCGGGCGATGTTGCCGAAATCGCGGTTGGATTTGAACCATTCGGGCTGCACCGGCCAACTGGCTCGCGACTCGTCGCCTTCGCCGTAATCGGTATCGCGGCTCCAGCGGCCGTTGCGCATCCAGTGCGCGACCGAATCGGGATGCCCCTGGACCAGGTCCGAGCCGATGCCGATGCGCTCGGTCCCCATGATCTCAGCCGTTCGCGCCACCATGGCGCAGAAATCCTCGAGCCGGCAGTCCGTCTTGCCCTCGAGGTGGTGCGGATAGAGGCTGAAGCCCAGCATGCCGCCGCTCCCGGCCAGGGCCGCGAGCACCGTGTCGGACTTGTTGCGCAAGGCCGGCTCCCACACGGCTGAATTGGCGTGGGTGATGGCGATGGGCCGGGTCGAGATCTCGATCGCATCGAGGGTCGATCGCTCGGCGCTATGGGACATGTCGACGACCATGCCGACGCGATTCATCTCGGCGATCACCTGGCGGCCGAAGCGGGTGACGCCCGCATCCTCCGCCTCGTAGCAGCCGGTGGCGAGCGGACTCTGGTTGTTGTAGCTCAATTGCATGAAGCGGCCGCCCAGCTCGTGCAGCACCTGCACGAGGCCGAAATCATCGTCGATGGGCGAGCAGTTCTGGAAGCCGAAGACGATGGCTGTCCTGCCTTCCCGCGCGGCGCGGCGCACGTCCTCGGCGGTGCGGGCCTGGGTGATGAGGTCGGCATGGCGCTCGAAGCGGCGGTGCCAGTCGGCGATCCTCGCGGCCGTGGCGCGGAAGTCTTCCCAATAGCTCACGGTGACGTGGACGCAATCGACGCCGCCCGCGCGCATGTCCTCGAAGATCGCGCGCGACCAGTTGCAGTATTGCAGGCCGTCGATGAGCATTATTAGGGTCCCTCCTCCAGGCGCAGCCCCAACGAGCTTGTAGCCGAAGAAGCGCGCCGGCGCGAGTTTGGTACGCCGTGGCACCGGGGAGGCCACTGGGCTAAGCTCTCCGCTCAATCATCCGGGGGAGGCAAGGTTGAGCGAGGAAGGCAAGAGGCCGCGGTCGGTGCTGGTCACCGGCTCGGGCAGCGGGATCGGGTTGGCCATCGCGCGACGCATGGCGGCGCCGGGCGTGAGCATCATGGTTCACGCGCTCACCAACCGGGAGGGGTGTGAGCGCACCGCGCGCGAGGTACGCGCGTTGGGTGCCGAGGCCGAGATCACCCTCGGCGACCTTTCTGACCCGGACTTCGCCGCGGGAATCGTGGACCGAACGGCCGAGGCGTTCGGCGGCCTCGACGTGCTGATCGCCAATGCCGGCTTCCCCGAGCTCCGGGTCTTCGGCGAGATCGACCGCGAAGGCTTCGAGAACACCTACAAGGTGATCGCCACGGGTTTCTTCCAGATGGCGAGCCGGGCCATGCCGTACCTCGAGGCGGCGCGGGACGGGCGGGTGGTGAGCATCAGCACCCTCAACGTCCACATGTACCGGCCCAACTATCCCACCTACCCCGCCTCCGCCGCCGCCAAAGCGGCGCTGGAGGCGTTGACCCGGTCCTATGCGGTCCAGATGGCGCCCCACGGGGTGACGGCCAACTGCGTCGCCCCCGGCATCATCGAGAAGGACGCCGACACCGTTCAGTTCTACGACGAGGCGGGTTACGCGCCACTCGTCGCCCACGTCCCGCTCGGCCGCCTCGGGCGCACCGACGAGGTGGCCGCCATGGTGGCCTTCCTCGCGAGCCCGGATGCGAGCTACGTGACCGGCCAGGTCATCCACGTCAACGGCGGCATCGTCTGACTCCGGCGGAAGGTAAGCCTAGTACCCACTTTCATAATTCCGTGTGCCATACGACGACGTCCGGGGGCCTCGGGGCGCCGCCCTACGGGTCGCTTTTCCCGCCCCCTCGGGGCGTCGAGGACGCTTGACGATGCCCCGGCATCGCCGGCGCACCCCCTCCTACCGAGGAGACGGGAAAAGCGATCGTATGGCACACGGAATTATGAAAGTGGGTACTCGGCAGCACCGAGACCGCTTGAGCGCACGGCTGGCGCGCGCTAGCGTATTTTCCGCACGCGCGGATTCGGCGCCGGCCGGTGCCGACCAATGATGAAATGCCCTCGAGTGGAGAAAATCCAACAAAAAGTCCCCTTCTCGCTCCGAGGGGAGAGGGTTCGAAGCGTCAGAACAGACTCGCTGGGATCATACAATTGCCATGACCGTCGCCGTCGCTGAACCCGCGAGTAGCGCGTTCCAGCGCGCGATGGCGCTCGTCTTCGTGGTGCTCTCGGCCACGGTATTCGAGATCCACCTGACCAACGTGGCCGTGGTGCTGCCCCACATGCAGGGCACCTTCTCGGCCACCCACGACCAGATCAGCTGGGTCGTGACTTCGTTCTTCGTCGGCATGACACTCAGCTTCGCCTGTTCGGGCTGGGCCGCGGACCGGTTCGGCCGCAAGCGCGTGTTCCTCGTCGCCTCGGCCTGCTACACGGTGGCGACCCTGTTCTGCGGCCTCGCCACCGGCCTCGCCGAGGAGGTGTTCTGGCGCTTCGCCCTGGGGGCGTTCGGCGGCGCGCTGATGCCGCTCAGCCAGGCCATCGTGCTCGACACCTTCCCGCGCCGGCAGATGGGCATGGCAAACGCGATCTGGGGCATCGGCGTGATGGTCGGCCCGGCCATGGGCCCGACCATCGGTGGCTACATCACCGAGCACCTCACCTGGCCCTGGATCTTTTTCGGCGTCGTGCCGTTCGCGGTGATCGCGCTCATCGGTAGCTGGGTCTTCGTGCGCGAGACGGAGAGCCGCCCCGAGCGGCCTTTCGACCTCATCGGCTTCACGGCGCTCGTCATCGGCCTCGTGGCCGCGCAGCTCATCATCAACCGGGGCGAACGCCTCGACTGGTTCGAATCGCCCGAGATCATCATCGAGGCGGCCGCGGCGGCCGGCGCCTTCTACGTTCTGGTCGTGCACAGCATGACCACCAAGGCGCCCTTCTTCGAGCTGGCGCTGTTCCGCGACCGCAACGCCGCCACGGGCCTCTTCCTGGTCGTCATCTGGGGCTTCATGCTGCACAGCACCGTCGTCCTCCTCTCTCTCATGATGCAGGAGCTGCGCGGCTTCCCGGCCGCGACCATCGGGCTCCTGCTCTCGCCCCGCGGCTTCGGCGTCATGGCCGGCATGTTCCTCGCCGGGTGGGCGGTGCGCTACCTCGACCCGCGCCACATGATCGCCTTCGGCCTCCTGTGCCTGGCGGTGACGGGCTGGGCGATGTCGAAATGGACCCTCCAGGTGGGCGCCTGGGAGGTCGTCTGGACCAGTTCTCTACAGGGGTTCGGCACCGGGTTCAGCTTCGTGCCGCTCAACACCAAGACCTTCTCGACCCTCGCGCGGCGCTTCCGCACCGAGGGGCTTACGCTCTTCAACCTGCTGCTGTTCAGCGGCATCGGCGCCGGCATCGCCGTCGCCGTCAATGTGCTGACCCGCTCGGCGACCATCAACCGGGCCAACCTGACGGAATACGTGACACCCTACAATCAGGCCCTGCGCGGGCCGCTCGTGCCCGACTTCTGGGACCCGTCCTCGAGCGCCGGCCTCGCCGCCCTCGAGGTCGAGATCACGCGCCAGGCCAACATGATCGGCTACCTCAACAACTTCCGGCTCGTCGCCATCCTGGCGTTGCTGGCGCTGCCGCTCGTCTACCTGTTCAGCCCCGGCCGCATCGAGGCCAAGGAGACGGAGGATGATTGAGCAACCGCGGGGGTCGATGCCATGACCGTCGCGACGAGTGGCCCGGACGGGACAGGCGGCACGGCCCAGCGCCGCCGCCTTATCCTCGCCACCACGATGCTGAGTGGGGCGATCTATTCCATGAACCTCACCATCGTCTCGATCTCGCTGCCCCACATGCAGGGCACCTTCTCGGCCACGCCCGACCAGATCAGCTGGGTCATCACCGCCTTCATCATCGGCATGACGATCATGACCATCGGTACGGGCTGGGTCAGCAACCGGTTCGGGCGTAAGAACGTCTATATCGTCTCGATCCTGTTCTTCGTCGCCACCTCGCTCATGTGCGGCAACGCCGGCAGCCTCGAGGAGGAAGTGCTGTGGCGCCTGTTGCAGGGCTTCTCAGGCGCCCCGCTCATTCCGCTCAGCCAGGCCATCGTGGTCGACGCCTTTCCGCGCGGCGAGCATGGCAGGGCCATCGGCTACTGGTCCATCGGCATGATGGTGGGGCCCATCGTCGCCCCACCCATCGGCGGCTTCATCACCGAGCTCTACGGCTGGCCGAGCGTATTCTATATCAACTTGCCGGTGGGCGCCCTCGCCCTCCTGGGCGCGATCTTCGTGGTGCCGCGGATTCCGGCCGTAAGGGACCAGCGCCTGGACTGGTTCGGCCTCACGGCGCTGATTGTCGGGCTCGGCGCCTTCCAGCTCATGCTCAACCGCGGCGCCCGGCTCGACTGGCTCGATTCGCCGGAGATCGTCGTCGAGCTGACCGTGGCCGGCGTGTTCCTCTACATCTTCATCGTCCACGCCATCACGGGGCGGGAGACGCTGATCAAACGCGAGCTGTTCCGGGATTGGAACTTCAGCTTCGGCCTCATGGCCATCAGCATGTTCGGCGCGCTCGTCTTCCTGCAGACCATCCTCATCCCGCTCATCCTCAAGAACCTCGCCGGCTATCCCGTGGACACCATCGGTCTGCTGCTGGCGCCGCGGGCCGTCGGCGTCGTCATTACCGCGGCCGTCATGGGGCTGATGACCAAGCGCGTCGATCCCCGCATCCTCTCCTGCGCGGGGTTCGCGACCATCGCGATCTCGGCCTACTTCATGGCCCAGTGGTCGCTCGACGTCGGGCCGTGGGACGTGGTGTGGACGGGGTTCCTGCAGGGCGTGGGCTCGAACTTGGTCTTCGTGCCCCTCAACACGATGGCCTTCTCGACTCTCGCGGCCCGCTTCAGGACCGAGGCGGTACCGATCTTCTACCTGCTCCTCAACCTGGGGGCCTCCATCGGTATCGCCACCATCATGACCTACTGGTCGACGGGCGCGCAGGAGGCGCACGCCATCCTGGTCGAGAACATCTCGCCCTTCAACGAGGCCCTGCGCGGTGGCGAAGCGGCCGGCATATGGGACCGCGAGACCGGATCCGGGATCGCCGCCATCGACGCGGAAATCTCCCGCCAGGCGCGGATGATCAGCTACAATAATACCTTCTACCTGATCTCGGCGATCGCCCTCGCCGGAATGGTGCCGATCCTCCTGCTGCGGTGGGTGCGCCCGAAGGGCCCCGGGCAGGCATGACGGACGCCGCGACGAGCGCCCCGCCCTCTGGCCTCGCCCGTTTCCTGACCGTGGCCTCGGCCGTGATGGGCACGATCGTCTACGTGGTGACGCTGACCATCATCGGCGTCGCATTGCCGTACATGCAGGGTACCTTCTCGGCCGCCCCGGACCAGCTCGCCTGGCTCGTCACCTCTTTTATCATCGGCACCGCCGTCATGACGGCCGCCTCGGGCTGGCTCAGCACCCGATTCGGGCGCAAGCGGATCTTCGTCGCCTCGATCGCCGGCTTCACGATTTCCTCGGTGATGTGCGGCTTCGCCACGGGGCTCGACGAGATCGTCATCTGGCGCACCCTCCAGGGCCTGCTCGGCGCGCCGCTCATTCCGCTCGGCCAAGCCATCACCATCGACGCCTTCCCGCGCGAGAAGCAGGGCCTCGGCACCGCGCTCTGGGGCATGGGCGCGGTTTCGGGCTCGGTCGTCGGGCCCTATGTCGGCGGCTATCTGGTGGAGGCCTATAGCTGGCCCTGGGTGTTCTTCATCAACCTGCCCATTGGGCTCCTGGCGCTCGTCGGCGCCATCGCGTTCGTGCCAGAGACGCCGCGGGATGCTGAGCGGCGGCTCGACTGGTTCGGCTTCGCCACTATCATGGCGGCCATTATCGCGACCCAGTTGATGCTCAATCGGGGGGAGCGCCTGGGCTGGTTCGGCTCGACGGAAATCCTGATCGAGACCGGGCTCGCCATGCTCGCCCTCTACCTCCTCGTCACCCACAGCCTGACCACCCACCGCCCCTTCCTCGAGGTGAGGCTATTCCGCAACGCCAATTTCTCCATCAGCCTCTTTTTCATCTTCGTGTACGGCCTCCTGACCTACCTGCCTGTCTTCCTGCTGCCGCTCCTGCTCCAGGGCCTGGGCGGCTACAGCATGACGAGCGTGGGCGCACTCCTCGGCTCGCGCGGGTTGGGGGTGCTGTTCGGCCTCGCCGTGATCGGCCTCCTGATGGCGCGGGTCGACGCCCGCATCCTCGCCGGTGCAGGGTTCCTCAGCCTCGTCGTCTCGGGCTGGGGCATGTCCCTCTGGAGCATGGAGATCCGCACCTGGGACGTGATCTGGACCGGTTTCATCCAGGGCATCGGCGCCGGCGTCACCTTCGTGCCCATCAGCGTGCTCGCCTTCTCAACCATGCCCGAGCGCCTGCGCACCGAAGGGCTCGCCTTCCTCCACCTGATGCTCAACATGGGCACGGCCGTCGGCGTCGCCGCGATCTTCAACGTGCTCAGCCGCGGCATCCAGATCAATCACGAGGTCATGGCCGCGCACGTGAACCCATACAATGACCTCTTCCGCTACCGCTTCTCGCCCGAGGCCTGGGACCTCTCCGAGCCGAGCGGCCTCATCGCCCTCGACGCCGAGATTACCCGCCAGGCCACCATGATCGCCTACAACAACAGCTTCTACCTGATCGCCATCGTGGGTATCGTCGTCATACCCCTTCTCTTCCTGCTGCGGGCACCGCCCCGGGGTGAGGAAGAGGATGCGAGCCGAGGACGGACCGATGACGGGCGAGGCGGCCGATAATCGAGGTCTCGAACACAAGGGCGAAGGCCCCCTCCACGGTTGAGCCGCGCCCCCCGGCGGCTTATGATCACCGTCTGGCCGGGGGATGGCGCGGGACCGCGGGATAGGCGGCCGGCCCGCCCGGTGCCATGCACCGAGGGATAAGCGAATGACACAGCTCGCGAACGAACGGGTCGCCTACCTCAACGGCGAGATCGTCCCGGAAAGCCGCTGCCTGGTCTCCTTCCGGGACCGCAGCTTCAAGTACGGCGACGGCGTCTTCGACATGACGCGCACCTTCGACCACAAGCTCTTCAAGCTGAAGGAGCATGTGGACCGGCTTTACAAGTCGCTCCGCTACGTGCGCATCGACCCCGACATCTCACCCACCGAGATGGCGCGCATCACCGAGGAGGTGACCGAGCGCAACCTCCACCTCCTGGAGGAGGGCGGGGACTACTGGGTCGGCCAGCGCGTGACCCGCGGCGTCGAGGTGCCGGGCGGCGAGTTCACCGAGCACGCCGGCCCCACCGTGGTGGTCGAATGCACGCCGCTGCCGCTCAAGGCCCGGGCGAGGCAGTTCCGCGACGGCATTCCCGTCGTCGTGCCGCCCACGCGCCGGACGCCGCCCGAGAACTTCAGCCCGCGCACCAAGTCGCACAACTACTTGAACCTCATCATGGCCGACCTCGAAGCCAAGTCGGCCGACCCCGAGGCATGGGCCGTGCTGCTCGACCATCACGGCAACATCGCCGAGGGCATGGGCTCCAATTTCTTCTGCGTGCGCGATGGGGTGATGGCGACGCCCAAGGCCCAGTTCGTGCTGCCGGGGGTGAGCCGGCAGACCGTCATCGACCTCGCCCGCGAGCACGGGGTGCCGTGCGAGGAGAAGGACATCGACCTCTACGACGCCTACACCGCCGACGAGGTGTTCCTGACCTCGACGAGCCTCTGTATCTGCCCGGTGAAGAGCGTGAACGGGAACGCGATCGGCGACGGCTCGATCCCCGGCCCCATCACCAGGAAACTGACCGAGGCTTACAAGGACTTCGTCAAGTTCGACTTCGTGGCCCAGTACCTTCGCCACCTGGAGGACTGAGGCCCCACCCTTCGACGAGAAGCGAGACGCCCACAGGGAGAAGAAAATGAGGAAAGCCATATTCGCACTGGCCGCCGCGGCGGCGCTCGCCACCGCGCCGGCATTGGCGGACGAAGGCAAGATCAAGATCGGCTTCGTCACCACCCTCTCGACACCGGCGGCCGTGATCGGCAACGACATGCGCGACGCCGTCGATCTGGCGCTCGAGCAGATGGACTACAAGATGGGGCCGCTCGAGGTCGAGCTGATATACGGCGACGACGAGTTCAACCCCCAGAAGGGCAAGCAGAAGACCGAGAAGCTGGTCAAGAGCGACGATGTCGACATCGTGGTCGGCTACATCTGGTCGCACGTGCTGCTGGCCTCGGCGGCGACCGTGCTCGACGCCGGCAAGATCCTGATCAGCGCCAATGCCGGCCCCTCGCAGCTCGCCGGCGAGGGCTGCAACGAGAACTTCTTCAATATCTCCTGGCAGAACGATCAGACGCCGATGGCCCTCGGCGAGGTGCTGAACCAGCGCGGCGTCAAGACCCTCTACGTCCTGTCGCCCAACTACGCGGCCGGGAAGAACATGGTCGCGGGTGTCGAGCGCACCTTCGCCGGCGAGGTGGTCGGCAAGGACATGACCAAATGGCCCGACCAGATCGACTGGTCCGCCGAGCTCTCGAAGGTCAAGGCGGCCAATCCGGATGCCGTCTTCGTATTCTATCCGGGCAAGCACGGCGGCGCCTTCATAAAGCAGTACCAGCAGGCCGGCCTCAACGGAAAGATCCCGCTCTATACGGTCTACACCATCGATTCGATCAGCCTTCCCAAGCTGCAGGCGGCGAACATGGAGGGCGTGCTCGGCAGCTACATGACCCAGTTCTGGGGGCCTGACCTCGACACCCCGCAGAACGAGAAGTTCGTCTCCTCCTTCAAGGAGAAGTATGGCCGCTACCCGTCCTTCTACGCGGCGCAGGCCTACGATTCGATCTTCTACATCAAGTCCGCCGTCGAGGCCGTGGATGGCGATATCAACGATATCGACGGCCTGCGCGCCGCCCTCGAAGCGGCCGAGTACCCCTCGGTTCGCGGCGACTTCAAGATGGGGCCGAACCACTTCCCGATCCAGAACTTCTACTTGCGGGAAGCGGTGGTGGATGCCGACGGCAAGTGGACCACGGCAATACGCGACACGGTCTACGAGATGCACCAGGACACCTACGCGGCCGAATGCAAGATGTAGCCGGGTCTCGACGTCATGAGTAACTGGCGGGGGTGCGAGGGCACCCCCGCTTCGTTATGTTGAAGGCGGGTCGAGGGGTTGATAGGTCCTCGGCCCGCTTGCTCCTCATACTTCGACAGACTCAGCATGAGGAGCAAGCTAGAGCGTTTCCAGTTCGACTGGAATCGCTCCAGGCCGCAAGGCGGCCCGCCGGTCGCCCGGCGCGCCCGCGCAGGCGCGGGCCTCTTGGTCCGCTGCCGCGAGCGACAAAAAGGGCTAGAGTGGGTCCGATCAAAGCGGAACCGCTTTAGGGATGTGCGAGGAACCTCGCCCTGAGCCTGTCGAAGGGCGAGGTTCCGGGCTCGCGTTTCGAAACCTTCCGAGAACCGCAATTAACGCACACCGATCATGAACTGGGTCTTACTCGCCGAGCAGTTCCTCAACGGCTTCCAGTTCGGCGTGCTCCTGTTCCTGATCGCGGCCGGCCTGACCCTGGTCTTCGGCATCATGGACCTCGTCAACCTGGCCCACGGCTCGCTCTACATGCTCGGCGCCTTCCTCGGCGCCACCTTCGCCCTGTGGACGGACTCGTTCGTGCTCGGCGTGCTGCTCGGCCTGCCCGCCATCCTCGTCGTCGGCGTCGTCATCGAGATGGTGGCCCTGCGGACGCTCTATTCGCGCGACCACCTCGACCAGGTTCTGGCCACCTTCGGCCTCATCATCTTCTTCAATGAGCTGGTGCAGGTGATCTGGCCCTTGGACGGCCTCACCGTGGAGCTGCCCAAGTACCTAGACGGCGCGGTCGATCTGGGATTCGGCATCGACTATTCGACCTACCGCCTCCTCATCATCGCCGTCGGGCTCCTGGTGGCGGCGGGGCTCTACGTCCTCGTCGCCCGCACCCGGCTCGGCATGCTGATCCGCGCCGGGGCCAGCAACCGGCGCATGGCCGGCGCGCTCGGCGTCAACATCAAGCTCCTGTTCACCCTCGTCTTCGGCCTGGGCGCGGCGCTCGCAGGCCTCGCCGGCATGATGATGGCACCCATCCTTTCGGCCACCAGCGGCATGGGCGAGCAGATCCTGATCCTCGCCTTCGTGGTCATCGTCATCGGCGGCATCGGCTCGATCCGGGGCGCCTTCATCGCCGCCATCATCGCCGGCCTCCTCGACACCATGGGGCGGTCGTTCCTCGACGTGCTGCTGCTCGTCGTCCTGCCCGACAACGCGGCCGAGGCGGCGGGCCCCGCGCTCTCTTCGATGCTGATCTACATCCTGATGGCGGCGGTGCTGTTCTTCCGTCCCCAGGGCCTCTTCCCGCCGAAGAGCGGGTAGATGGCGATGGCCCGGGCCCTCGCCACCCCGCGCGGCGCCTTCACCGCCATCGTCCTGGCGCTTTGCGCCCTCATGCCCTTCCTCGCGCCGGCCCTGGGCGAGCCCTATTACGTCGACGTCTTCGGCCGCACCATGATCTGGGCCATCGCCGCCGTGAGCCTCAACCTGATCCTCGGCTATGGCGGCATGGTCAGCTTCGGCCACGCCATGTTCCTCGGCATCGGCGGCTACACGGTGGGCATCCTCTCGTACCACGAGGTCGATAGCGGCTTCATCCAGTGGCCGCTCGCCCTCCTGCTCTCGGGCCTCACCGGGCTCGCGGTGGGTGCGATCTGCCTGCGCACCCGGGGCCTCTACTTCATCATGATCACCCTCGCCTTCGCACAGATGTTCTACTACCTGGCGGTGAGCGCCGAGGAATACGGCAGCGACGACGGCCTGCCCATCGCCCGCCGCAGCGAGTTCGAAATCGCCCTTGGCGACTCCGTCACCCTCGAGCTCGACTTGAGCGACGGCCTCACCTTCTACTACCTGGTCTTCGCCTTCCTGTTGCTGAGCCTCTATATCACCCACCGCATGGTCCATTCGCGCTTCGGCATGGTAATCCAGGGTGCCAAATCCAACGAAGCGCGGATGCAGGCGATCGGCTTTCCCACCTACCGCTACAAGCTCGCCGCCTTCGTGATCGCCGGCCTGATGTGCGGCATGGCCGGCATCCTGACCGCCAACTTCGAGCGCTACATCAGCCCCGACATGATGTACTGGACCCATTCGGGCGAGCTCATCTTCATGGTGGTGCTGGGCGGCATGGGCAGCCTGTTCGGCCCGGTGACCGGCGCCATCGTCTTCATCGTGCTTACGGAGATGATGTCCAACATCACCGAGCACTGGCACCTCGCCTTCGGCCCGCTCCTCATCCTCGTGGTGCTGTTCGCGCGCCGCGGCATCGATGGTCTCTTCGGCCGGCCGGGGAACGGTAATGGCTGAGCCCCTCATCAGCGTCCGCGGCCTGACCAAGTCCTTCGGCGGCATCATCGCCACCAACGCGCTCGAGATGGACGTGCGGGCGGGCGGGATCCACGCCGTCATCGGCCCCAACGGCGCCGGCAAGACGACGCTCGTGGCCCAGCTCGCGGGCCAGCTCCGGCCCGACGAGGGCACCATCCGCTTCGACGGCGCAGACGTCACCCAGCTCTCGGCCCCGGCGCGCTCGGCCCGCGGCCTCGCGCGGTCGTTCCAGATCACGAGCGTGTTCCAGGACTTGACGACTCTCGACAACGTGGCCCTGGCCGTCCAGGCCCATGACGGGCACTCCTACCGATTCTGGCGGCCGGCGCGCGCCGACGAGCGCCTGCGCCGACCGGCGCTCGAGGTGCTGGAGCGGGTCGGCCTCGCCCACCGGTCCGCGGTCGTCGCCGGAACCCTGGCCCACGGCGAGCAGCGCCAGCTCGAGATCGCCATGGTATTGGCCACGCGGCCCAAGGCGCTGCTCCTCGACGAGCCCATGGCGGGCATGGGCGGAGAGGATTCCGAGCGCATGACCGCGTACCTCGCGTCCTTGAAGGGCGACTACACCATGCTGCTCGTGGAGCACGACATGGACGCGGTCTTCGCGCTCGCCGACCGCATCACGGTGCTCGTCTACGGCCAGGCCATCGCCACCGGCGCGCCCGAGGAGATCCGCGCCAACCCGGAGGTCCGCCGAGCCTATCTGGGAGAGGATTGAGCGCCACCATGCTCAAGGTCGACCGCATCGAGACTTTCTACGGCGCCAGCCAGGTGCTGTTCGGCATGTCGATCGAGGTCGGCACCGGCGAGGTGGTGACCTTGCTCGGCCGCAACGGCATGGGCAAGACCACCACCGTCCATTCGGTCATGGGCATCATCCCCATCCAGGCGGGCGCGATCCGCTTCGAGGGCCGCCCCGTTCACGGCCTCGCCTCCTACAGGGTGGCGCAGGCGGGGCTCGGCCTCGTGCCCGAGGGCCGGCAGGTGTTCCCCAACCTGAGCGTGCGCGAGAACCTGGTGGCGACGGCGGCGAGCCGCGCGGGCGGCGAGCCCTGGTGGACACTGGCGCGCATCTTCGAGCTGTTCCCGGCCCTCGCCGAGCGGCAAGGTGCGATGGGCGCTCTGCTCTCGGGCGGCGAGCAGCAGATGCTGGCCATCGGCCGGGCGCTGATGACGAACCCCAAGCTCCTGATCCTCGACGAGGCGACCGAGGGCCTGGCCCCCCTGGTGCGGGCCGAGATCTGGCGCTGCCTCGAGGACCTCAAGGCCACCGGCCAGTCGATCCTCGTCATCGACAAGAACGTGGACGCCCTGACCCGCATCGCCGACCGCCACTACATCATCGAGAAGGGCCAAGTGGTGTGGACGGGTGATTCCGAGAGCCTGCGCGCCGACGAGGCCCTGCAGCGCCGGTATCTGGGGGTGTGACGGGGCGCACCTTTCTGGTGTGTATCGCCATCGGCAAGACGCTGGCCGCTCAATCCCGCGAGCTTGACCCTCGGCCGGTTGCGGCGAATGATCGCCGATCGAGCACAAATTGCTGGAACGCTGGCCATGGCCGACATCGGCAAGTCTCCACCGCAGGCGAATGAAAGCCTTCCTATCGCGGCGCTGGCCGAGAAGGGACTTGCCCAATATCTGACCGACGTGGACCTCGCGGTCCTTGTCGTCAACTGGCTCCATGACGAGCTGAACGTCCCGAGGGCGGCGGGGCGACTTCTGGTCAAGTCCCTGGCGACCCTGGTCGCGGCCGGCGCGGAGCGCGGCGGCGGTTGGCTCGGCCGCGTCGCGTGGGAGCGATCCAGGGGCCTATTGAAGCGCCTGCCCTATTATTCGACGTTGTGTGAGGCGTCGGACAGACTGGTCCAGTTCCTCGATACATCTCTGAAGGCAAAGGGTGAGAACGGCAGAGCAATAATCCCCCACTGAAGCGGCCGGTCGATCCGGCTGCGGCGGACCAAAATGGGACCGCGTATAGCCTTCTGTCAGGGTTGCTCTGACTGGAAGGCGGGGGGGATGTATCGGGTGGAGTTGTACGCACGGGTTCGGCGGGCGTGTCATGTCGAGGGGATGAGCACCCGCGAGGCCTCGCGGGTGTTTGGTGTAGACCGCAAGACGGTCCGTAAGATGCTGTCGTTCTCGGTGCCGCCAGGGTATCGCCGAAGCGCGCCGCCGAGGCGGCCAAAGCTGGGTCCGTTCACGGGAATCATCGATCGGATCTTGGAAGACGATCGGACCAGCCACCGCAAGCAACGGCACACTGCGAAGCGCATCTTCGACCGCCTCCGGGACGAGTACGGTTTCACGGGCGGCTACACCATCGTGAAGGACTACGTTCGTGAGCAGGGGCTTCGGTCGCGTGAGGTGTTCGTGCCACTCTCCCATTCCCCCGGTCACGCCCAGGCGGACTTCGGCGAAGCGATGGCGGTGATCGGCGGCGCGTTACGGAAGATCCACTTCCTTGCCTTCGACCTTCCCCACAGTGATGGTTGCTTTGTTGCGGCCTATCCGGCGGAGACGACCGAAGCATTCTGCGATGGCCACAACGCGGCGTTTGCCTTCTTCGGCGGCGTCCCCCGATCCATCCTGTACGACAACACCAAGCTGGCGGTTGCCCGGATCCTGGGCGATGGGAAGCGGCAGCGAACGCGCGTCTTCACGGAGCTTCAGTCCCACTATCTGTTCGAGGACAGGTTCGGCCGGCCGGGCAAGGGCAACGACAAGGGCAAGGTCGAGGGACTGGTCGGCTTCATCCGGCGGAACTTCCTGGTCCCCGTCCCGCGTGCCGAGAGCTTCGCGGCCCTCAACGATGCTCTCGCCGAACAGTGCCGCCGGCGCCAGGCGGCGCGGCTGCGGGGCCACAAGGAGACCATCGGCGAGCGTCTCGAGCGGGATCGTCAAGTTCTCTTGCCATTGCCGCCTGCTCCCTATGATGCCTGCGATAAGCGCCCTGGACGGGCGAGTTCGCTGTCGCTGGTGCGTTACCGCAGCAACGACTATTCCGTGCCCGTGGCCTACGGCCACCGTGAGGTGCTCATCCGGGGCTACGTCGATGAGGTGGTGATCAGCTGCGGGGCCGAGGTGATCGCCCGGCACCGCCGGTCCTACGACAGCGAGGACCTGATCTTCGACCCGCTGCATTACCTGCCCTTGATCGAGCAGAAGATCGGCGCCCTCGACCAGGCCGCGCCATTGGCGGGCTGGGACCTGCCCGAGGCCTTCATCACTCTGCGGCGGCTCCTCGAAGCTCGTATGGGCAAGGCAGGCAAGCGCGAGTACGTCCAGGTGCTCCGTCTACTGGAGACCTTCCGGCTCGAGGAGGTCGAGGGTGCGGTCGGCGACGCCCTGCGGCTCGGCGCAATCGGCTTTGATGCGGTGAAGCACCTGGTACTGTGCCGCATCGAGCGGCGGCCGCCCAGGCTCAACCTCGACGTCTATCCGTATCTGCCGCGCGCCCGGGTCGCGATGACGTCCGCCAAGTCGTACATGAGCCTGCTGTCGGGGCTCGGCGCATGACCGACACACCGCAAGTGCTGCTCGCCCACCACCTCGAGACGCTGAAGCTGCCGACCTTCCTGCGCGAGTACGACAAGATCGCCCGGCAGTGCGCCTCGGAAGGCGTCGATCACGTCCGCTACCTGTTGAGACTCGCCGAGCTCGAGCTGATCGACCGCGAGCGCCGCATGGTCGAGCGGCGCATCAAGGCGGCGCGCTTCCCCGTGGTCAAGAGCCTCGACAGCTTCGACTTCAAGGTCATCCCCTCGCTCAACAAGGCGCTGGTCCTGGAGCTGGCCCGCTGCGAGTACATCGAGCGCCGCGAGAACCTCATCGCGCTCGGCAACAGTGGGACCGGCAAGACCCACATCGCCCTCGGTCTCGGCCTGGCGGCCTGCCAGAAGGGCCTCTCGGTCGGCTTCATCACCGCCGCCGCGCTGGTCCACGAACTCATCGAGGCCCGCGATGACAAGCAGCTGCTGAGGTTCCAGAAGAAGCTCGCCACCTACAAGCTTCTGATCGTCGACGAACTCGGCTTCGTGCCGCTGTCGAAGACCGGCGCCGAGCTGTTGTTCGAGGTGTTCAGCCAACGCTACGAGCGGGGCTCGACCCTGGTCACCACCAATCTGCCCTTCGACGAATGGACCGAGGTGTTCGGCTCCGAGCGCCTCACCGGCGCGCTCCTCGATCGCCTCACCCACCACGTCAACATCCTCGAGATGAACGGTGACAGCTACAGGCTCAACCAGAGCCGCAGGCGTCAAACCCCGACTGCTAACTGAACCGACCACCCAGCCCACGCTTGACCCCGTGGGCCCACAGGTCCCTCCCGCGCGCGCCGCCGCGTCAGCCTGTTGAGGGCACACCGCGTCGCGCGCGGGGCCCTCCCGTGGACTACGGGGACAAGCCCGCAGCCGCCAAGCGGTCCCTTCTCATACCAGTGAGCCTATGAAATCACCTTCATGATCCATGGATAGGCGCAGAGGGTTCGCATACGATCCGGTTCTGCGATGAGGTCGATCCATGCTTGGCAACAGGCGTCGATGATGGCCTCGGTGTCGTCGAGGACGCGGAGCGATAGGAAGCGTTCGCGTAGGTAGAGCCAAACCCGCTCGACGGGGTTGAGTTCGGGACTGTAAGGCGGCAACAGCGCCAAGGTGACGTTGTCGGGGACGGTGAGGGCGCGCTCGTCGTGCCAACCGGCGCCGTCGCACATCATGACGGCGTGCGCATCCTGGTCCAGGGTATCGGCGAAGTGTGCGAGAAACAGGTCCATGACCTTGGCGTTGACGCTCGGCATCACCAGGGTGACGTCGTCGCCGGTGTCCGGGCGCACGGCGGAGAAGATGTAGGCCCACTGGTAGCCGATTTGACGCGTCCCGGGGGCACGCTCGCCCCTGCGCCACCACCGGTGACACACCCGGCCCTTGTTGCCGACGCGCGCTTCATCCTGAAACCACAGCTGTAGGCGCTTGTCGGGATGCGCCGCGGCGGTCGCCTTCAGGATGTCGCGAAGCGCCCTTTTTTGAAGCGCTCCTGCGCTTCGGCGTCCCTTCGCGGGTGGCTCGGGCGCGCCTTCTGGCGGGAAAATCCCATCCGCCGTAGAACCCGGGTCATGCTCGAGGGGTGGTAGGTCTTGGCGAAGCGCTCCTCCAGCCAGCGGCACAGATCGGCCCGGGTCCAGGCGCAAACCCCGTCGCGCTCAGGCTCCGGCCCGGCGATGATGACCGCCGCCAGCGCCGCTTCCTCGTCTGCCGTCAGCCGCCGCGGCGAGTAGCCCTTTGGACGGTCGTGAAGCCCCTCCAATCCCTTTGCATTGTAACGAACAACCGCGTCGCGAAGCGTTTGGCGATCCATCCCCGCAAGCCGCGCGGCATCAGCCCGGGGCATCTCCTCCAAAGCATTCGCGATCCCATAGGCCCGCGCCGCCGCTCGACCGTACGATTCCACGCGAGCCCAGCGCCGAAGCTCCAAAGGCGTCAAATCATCCCGTATCTTGAGTGCTGATCCCATGACATCCCCCACATCTGGTGGGAGACCATAGAATCACAATCCGCCATCATCCGCCATCAATGAATATCCCGAGAGTCAATTCAGGCGCTCACTGGTATTACACCGCCGAGGTGGTCCCTTTTTGCTCCGCCATGTAGATAGCGAATTAAGTTGGCCGGTTTATGTAGCACATCGATTGACCGCTCTGTTGATGTTGTGGCGCCTGTGGGGAAGTGGTCAGGTCGGCGTAGCCGAGCTGTCCACTTATCCACAGGCGGGTCGCGTCGAGCGGCATCACGCGGCCCTCTTCATGGTGTCTCCTTCCAGAAGCGCGCCATCGCCTCGGTAGCGGGCGATCGGGCGCGGCCCGTGGAATATGGCGTAGGTGGCGTCCGGATAGTGGTGGACGCGGACCTTGGCCTTGACGTAGTGCGGCCTCAGCGATGACGGCGGGATCTGCAGGACGATGCCGTGGAAGCGTACGGTGTTGTCGTTGCCGACGGTGCGCGTCTCCTGGACGCACAGCACGTCGCGCCACTGTTCCGCCGGCACGGCGACGAAGGCCGAGCCCGGCTCTTCGGGAGCGATCGCGAAGCGCGCATTGTAGTCGGGAATGAAGGTCTCGGCGAGGAAGCGGTTGGCCCCTTCGATCGTCGAGACGCCGGCCAATGCCAACTCCTTGGGGAGCCGGTCCTGCAAGGTGCGGAAGGCGCGCTCGGAGCGCCCGCGCGCCTCCGGCGAATAGGCCGCGATGTGCTCGATGCCGAGCTGGGCCAAGGCCCGTCCGAGCTGGGAGGGCTTGTCGCGGTCCACCTTGCCACCCGCCTGGGGGGTGTGGAAGTAGTGGCTCGCGCGGTCGGTGTAGAGCGCGCACGGCAGCCCGTGCCGGCCGAACACCTCGCCCAGCCCCTGGAAGCTCGACATGGTGCCCTCCTCGGCGACCAGGAAGCCCGAGTAGATCGCCCCGCTCGCATCGTCCAGAGAGACGATCATATCCTGCTCTTCGTCGCGGCCCGGCAGCCAGCGGTGCGTCGAGCCGTCCTGATGCAGCATCATGCCCACGAGCGGCCGCCGCGGCCGCTTGCGCCGGTGCGCCCCGCGCCTGGGCGCCGGCGCCGCCAGGCCGCGGCCGTGGAGAAACGTCTTGGTCCAGGTGTAACCCCAGCGGAAGCCGTGGTCCTTCACCAGGTGCTCGTGGAAGTGCTTGACCGTGAAACCCGCGTAGCGCTCGCGGTAAAGAGCTTCGACCCGCATCGCCTCGTCCACCGGCACCCGCTTGGGCGACGGCTTGCCCAGACGCCGGTCCAGAAGCCCCGCATCGCCCTCACACTCGAAACGACGGCACCAGCGCCGAAACGTGCGCTCGCCGACCCCAAGCACCTCCGCCGCCTCCAACTGGCTCAACGATCCCGCCTCACAACGACCGAAAACATCCCGAAACCTCATCATGCGCACACCTTGCAAAACATCTGTCCGTCTCATCCCACCCCCTTCAAACAGGAGGCTCAATAAACCGGACAGATCGTGTGCTACATAGAACGGACAGATCGTGTGCTATCTACACCTTTTTGCTCCGCCATTGACAAAAGGGCGAAGCGAAGGCCATCATTATTGGCCCGCGGCCGTTGCACAGCCCGGAATTCGCTTCGGAGCTGACGCTCGATCTGCAAGCGCACCTACGGCAGATCGAATTGATCGACGAGTTGACGGCCAAGGTGCGGAGCGGACTCGCCGAGATTGTGGAAGCCCTCAACCCTCAGTCGGGTCTGGTACTGCGCCTGTTCGAGGATGTCGATGCGGGTTTCAGGAGATTTTTCTACGGCACGCAGAAAGTTCCATTCCTGGGGCGGGAGAAGGAGCTCGCGGCACTCTCGGCGTTCCTTTACACGCCGAAGCGGTTTGCCTGGTGGCTGGTGGCGGGCGCCGGTGGCCTGGGCAAGAGCCTGCTCGCACTCGAGCTCTGCCTTTGCCAAGGCATGGTCTGGCGTGCGGGTTTCTTGCCGGACGATTACAAGCCCGAGGATTTCCGAAACTGGCGACCGTCACAGCCGACACTCCTTGTCGCCGATTACGTTACTGCCCGCGCCGAAATCCTCGGCCAGATCGCCCGGCGGCTCTACGACCGGCGAGACGAGCTCGATTTCCCGGTTCGCCTGTTGCTGCTGGAGCGTGATTCGGACGGCCAATGGCTCTCGCAATTTCGCGGGAAGGGCGGAGACGCACTCGCAATCGATGACGCGCGTCACGCGCGCGAACACGTGCCCCTCGAAGGCTTGGGCGAAAGCGACCTGTGGCACACCATCGAGCTATTGCTCGGCGATGCCGGCGCCGCGCCTCCCAACCGCCAGGAGGCGATGACCGCCCTCGCGAGCATCGATCCATCAGGCCGTCCCCTCTTCGCCGCGTTTTTCGCGGATTCGATCGCCGCCAATCCAGGCGCCACGGGCTGGTCCAGAAAGGACTTGCTGGACGACGTGCTCGACCGTGAGGCGGAGAAACGCTGGAAGCCGGCCGGCATCACGACGGTGGAAAAGGATCTTCTCGCAATCGCAACCATGGGCGGCGGGATCGACCTCTCTGACGACGAGTTACCGGAAGCGATTCGGCAAAGGCTTCGCGGAGGGGACTTCTCGCCAGAGCGCTACCAGCTTTTGTCCGGCCAAGCCGCTCAGGAACGTCTCGCTCCCCTTGAGCCAGATATTTTGGGAGAAGTCTTCGTCCTCAACCACCTGAGCCCGGCATTTCACGGGGACACAGAGCGTGCCGAACGGGCTCGGCAAGTTGCCTGGCATCTAAGGCACGGGTTTGGAATGTTCAGCTTCCTCAGTCGCGCGGCCGCGGACTTCCCCAACGAAGAGACTCTCATTCTGCTGTCGCGGCCGGCCACGGAAGAGCCTTTGACGAGATATGTCTGGACGATGGCTGGGGTCAATCTCGTCGCCCATCTTGGCGCCGCCGGACAGATCGAGCCCGCCCGCGAACTCTACGACGCCATCGCCGGCCTCGCCCAAAGCCATCCCGACGAGCCCGCCTTGCGCGAGGCGCAGGCCAAGGCCGCTACTAATCTCGTCGCACACCTGGGCACCGCCGGGCAGATCGAGCCCGCCCGCGAACTCTACGACGCCATCGCCGGCCTCGCCCAAAGCCATCCCGACGAGCCCGCCTTGCGCGAGCAGCAGGCCAATGCCGCTACTAAACTCGTCGCACACCTGGGCACCGCCGGGCAGATCGAGCCCGCCCGCGAACTCTACGACGCCATCGCCGGCCTCGCCCAAAGCCATCCCGACGAGCCCGCCTTGCGCGAGCAGCAGGCCAATGCCGCCTTCAATCTCCTCAACCACTACAGCGCCGCCGGCCAGATCGAGCCCGCCCGCGAACTCTACGACGCCATCGCCGGCCTCGCCCAAAGCCATCCCGACGAGCCCGCCTTGCGCGAGCAGCAGGCCAAGGCCGCCTTCAATCTCATCGTAGACTTCGGCAATGCTGGGCAGATTGAGCCCGCCCGCGAACTCTACGACGCCATCGCCGGCCTCGCCCAAAGCCATCCCGACGAGCCCGCCTTGCGCGAGCAGCAGGCCAAGGCCGCCTTCAATCTCATCGTAGACTTCGGCAATGCTGGGCAGATTGAGCCCGCCCGCGAACTCTACGACGCCATCGCCGGCCTCGCCCAAAGCCATCCCGACGAGCCCGCCTTGCGCGAGCTGCAGGCCAATGCCGCCTTCAATCTCCTCAACCACTACAGCGCCGCCGGGCAGATCGAGCCCGCCCGCGAACTCTACGACGCCATCGCCGGCCTCGCCCAAAGCCATCCCGACGAGCCCCCCTTGCGCGAAGAGCAGGCCAAGGCCGCACTTGCGATCGCCCTGTTCCATGGTCGAAACGAGGGAGCGGCCAGGGCACAACCTTATTTCGAAGAATTCAAGCGAATTACAGAAGAAAACCCGGAAAATCCGAGCATCCAAAAGCTAGTCGGGATGTTGGCGAAGATGATGGCCCAGGATGCTGAGTAGATCGGTTGTTCGGGGTGGGGGATGAGCCGCGACCAAGTGGCCGGGACCTACGCCCCCTCCCCCAGCACCCGGTCGAGGACGTGGTTGACGAAGGCATGGACCAGCCGCTCGTGCTCGGTGTAGCGGCCGGGGCGGTTGAGGCGCTGGGCGAGGCCGATCTGCTGGGTCTCCGCGATCGCGTTGTCCTCGCCGTTGGTGACGCGCAGGCGCTCGTAGTAGTGCCCCGCCACCGCCTCGAAATCGTCCCGCGCGACGGTCGCGGCCGGGAAGCTCGAATTGACCTCGATACGGGTGTGGCCGGGGCCCTCGGGGAACATGGTCAGCCACCAGAACACGTCGGCGGAGCACAGGAAATGATTGTTGGGCAGCACCCAGGGCAGGTCGTGCCGCTCGGTGCTCCCCGTCCCCAGGCCCGTGATGGGCGGGAAGCCCGATTCGCCCGCCAGGATGCCGAGCGAGCCTGGGAAGGTGCCGTAGAGGTTCAGGTAATTCTCCGCCGGCGGCTCGATGCTCCAAGTGTCGAAAGGCCCGATCTCCTGGATCGAGGTGCCGTGGACGCCCTGGAGGTGATACACCTCGATCGAGTTCTCGGTGTAGACCTTCCAGTTGCAGGCTAGGTGGTAGGTCTTCTTGCGGGTATGGACGAGCTCCTCCGGCCGGTAGCGGGCCAGCTTCCCCGGCAGGTCGCCGAGGTAGGTCATGAGGTCCGGGGCGCCTGAGTCGAAGTTGACGTGCATGAAGCCGGCCCAGACCTCGAGCCGGATGGGCACGAGGCCATGGGCGTCGCGGTCCAGTCCCTTGATGCTGGCCGCGTGCGGCGTGCCGACGAGCTTGCCATCGAGGCCGTAGGTCCATTCATGGTAGGGGCAGACGAAAGCGCGGCAGTTGCCCCTGCCCTCGGCCACCAGCGTGCCGCGATGCCGGCAGGAGGGCGAGAAGGCGCGCACCACCCCGTCCGATCCGCGCACGACGAGCACCCGCTCGCCCACGATCTCCTCGGTGAACCAGTCGCCCGGCTCGGGGATCTGGTCGGTGCGGCCAACCAGCAGCCAGTCCTTCATGAACATGGCTTCGACCTCGCGCCGATACCAGGCTTGCGCGGTGTAGCAGGCGCCCGGCAGGGTCGAGGCCTCGAGCAGCGGCTTGCGCACGTCGGCATAGCGCGCGGGATCGAACAGGCTCTCGGCGGCCGGCATCGTGGAGCCTCCAATTGTTCGCATTTTAACCTTACGCAAATAATGTCATCTTGAGGCCGTCGCATTCAAGGCTGGGGCATGGCGGACAACGGCGAAGGGCGCATCAACGACGGATTCACGCGGGCGCGGGCGAAGGCCCGGACGCTGTCCACGGTCCTTGCCGCGGCCCTCATGGCCGCGCTCGCGCTCCCGTCGGCGATAGCGGGGCGTGACGGGCCCGACGACACCTTCTCGACGGCGGCCCCGGCCCCCGTTAGCGGCTCCGAGATGGAGTCGGCCGGCGACCCGGCCGCAACATTGCCGCCACGCCGAATCGGCGACATCACGGCCATCCTGGAGGAGTACGAGCTGGCCGACCCCGAGCGCGCCCAGCGCGACGATGCGGCGGCCGACGCGTCGGTCCCCGCGGGCCTCGACGGTGCCGAGCGAATCGACTTCCTGCGCCTGCGGGGCCTCGCCGCCGGGCGCATCGGGCGCGTGGGCCAGCAGATGGCCGACCTCGCCGAGGCCGTGCGCCTCGCCCTGGAGGGTCACTACCCGGACAAGAGCCGCCTGCTCTACGACCTGTCCCACGCCGAATTGCGGAACGGCAACTGGGCCGACGCCATCGGCCACAAGCTCCAGGCCATCGCAAGCATCCCCAGGGGCCATCGGGGGCGAATAATCGTCTGGAACAACGCCCTCGCCCGGCTCTACGCCGCCTCGGGCGATATCGAGCGGGCCGACCAGGTTCTCGCCAAGGTCGAGGGGTTGCTGGATGAAGCCCGGCAATGGCGGGGATGGGGGCGACACGGCCCTCACTGGCGCGCGGCATTCTTTTATGCACGCGGGGAGATCATGGACCTGCGGGGGCAACACGAGGAGGCCGAGCTGTCCTATCGCGCCGCCCTCGAATCCCTCGCCGGGTTCAACCAGGAGAGCAGCGACGATCGCATCGTCGACGCGGATTTCCGCTTCGACAATCTGCAAGCGGTCCTGGGCCGCAACCTGCTCTACCAGAACCGCTTGGTGGCGGCCGAGCTCGAGGTCCGCGACGGCTTGCTGCGAACGCTCGCGCGCGTCGGCCGATATTCCCCGGATACCGCCGTCCTCGTCGGGCGCCTCGCCGAGGTCGTGCTGGAACAGGGGCGAATCAGGGAGGCGGAGCTGCTGGCCCGCGCCCATGTGGAGATCTACGAGAGCATGGGCGCGCGGCGCGATTCCTACTCCCTGGCCCGCGCGCGCGACCGTCTCGCCACCATTCTGATCGCCGAGGATAAATGGCGTAAGGCGCTCGCCGTCTACCAGACGATCGAGACGGACATGTCGGGCGACCCGGCCTTCTTCGACCGCACCTTCGGCACCAACCTCGATTGGGCGCTCGCCGAGCTGCGTGTGGGCGAATTCGAAAGCGCCCGCGCCCGCGCCGCCAGGGCCACCGAGGATATGGAGGGCAGGGTCGGCGCCAAGCATTACAGTGCGGCGGAGGCGCGGGGCGTGCTCGCCATCGCATTGGCCGCCAGCGGCGACCGTCGCGCGGCTTTCCAGCAGTTCAGCGAGAGCCTGCCCATCCTGCTCTCCCGCTCCCGGCGCTCGTCGGACGAGAACGTCACCCGCGCCACCCGCGCCATGCGCCGCAAGGAGATCCTGGAGGGCTATATCGGTCTCCTCGCCGATCTGAGCGGCACGGCCCTCGAGGCGAAGCTCGGCATCGACGCCGCGGCCGAGGCGTTCCGCGCGGCCGATACGGCCCGGGGCCAGTCGGTCCAGCGGGCGCTCACCGCCAACGCGGCCCGCGCCGCGGCGAGCGACCCGGCGCTGGCGGCACTCGCCCGCCGGGAGCAAGACGCGCTCACACGGATCGGCGCGCTCAACGGCCTCCTCGTCGACCTCATGGCCGCCTCCGCCGACCAGCGCGACCCGGGCGCCACCCTCGATCTGCGGACTCGTATCGACGATCTGCGGAGCGAGCGCGCCACGCTCGTCGAGGAGATCGAGGCGCGTTTCCCGGACTATGCCCAGCTCGTCAACCCGAAGCCGGCCAGCCTCCCGGAGGCGCAGGCGAGCCTAAGGCCGGGCGAGGCGCTGATCGCCACCTATCTGGGGCCGGACCGAAGCTACCTCTGGGCCATCCCGGCCCAAGGCGCACCGGTCTTCGCCACAATTTCAGACGGCCGCCGCGCGATCGCCGACCGCGTGGCCCTCCTGCGCGCCTCGCTCGAACCCGATGCCACGACGATCGCCGAGGTTCCGCCATTCGACCTTGTCGAGGCTCACGCTCTCTACAGTCGTCTGCTGGCGCCGGTGGCGCCGGGCTGGAAGGACGCCCGCAACCTCCTCGTCGTGGCCGGCGGCCCGCTCGGCTTCCTGCCCTTCTCCGTGCTGGTGACCGAGCCCTTCCCCGACCTGCGCGAGATGGAGCCCTATTTCGCGAGCTACCGGGAGGTGCCGTGGCTCGCCCGGACGCACGCCGTCACGGTCCTCCCCTCGGTCGCGTCGCTCCGGGCGCTCCGCCGCCTGCCCCCCGGGGCCGCCGGACGCAAGGCCTTCGTCGGTTTCGGCGACCCCTATTTCAGCCTCGTGCAGGCAAGCCAGGCGGCCGAGGTCGCCGCGGGCGGTGCCGATATGGGCGTGCGTGGCGTCGGCTCGCCCACCCTGGTCCTGCGCGATCTGCGCCGGCCCGAGGACGACGATGTGAGTGTCGATCTCAGCCGCCTGCCCCGCCTCTTCGATACCCGGGAGGAGCTGCGCGGGATGGCGCTGGCGCTCGGGGCCGACCCGGCAACGGACCTCTTCCTGGGGGTGGACGCCAGCGAGGCGACGGTCAAGTCCATGTCGCTCGCCGACTACCGCGTGCTCGCCTTCGCCACCCACGGCCTCGTGCCAGGTGACCTCGACGGCCTCACGGAGCCGGCCCTCGCCCTTTCGGCCCCCGCGGTCGCGGGCGGCGGCGGTGACGGCCTCCTGACCCTCTCCGAAATCCTGGCCCTCGAGCTCAACGCCGACTGGGTGGTGCTCTCGGCCTGCAACACGGGCTCGGGCGATGGGGCCGGGGCCGAGGCCGTCTCGGGCCTGGGCCGCGCCTTCTTCTACGCCGGCACGCGGGCGCTCCTGGTCAGCAACTGGCCGGTCCATTCGCGAGCGGCGATGGAGCTGACCACCGAGGTCTTCCGCCGCCAGGCCGCCGATCCCGGGATCGGCCGCGCCGAGGCCCTGCGCCAGGCCATGATGGCGTTGGTCGATGGCCCGGGCTATGTCGAGCCGGGCACCGGCCGCACCCTGTTCAGTTACGCCCACCCCCTGTTCTGGGCACCCTTCTCGCTCGTCGGCGACGGCGGAGGAGGAGGAGTCACGCCGTGAGCCGCGGCGCGGGCGGCAAGCCCCGATCCCCATGGATGCTCGTGTCGGCGGCGGCTCTCAGCCCGCCAGCAGCGCCCTCACCTTCTCGACCGCGCACTCGGGCGCGGTGAGCACGTCCCGGCCTGGTACATCGGGGATGAGGGCGGCGGCTGGTGCCATCGAATACTGTGCGAGGAGGAGGGCGTCCACGTCGGTGAGGGCCTCCGCCGCCGCCACGATCGCGCGGTCGTGCGATGCCCGGTCGCCCCGGGTGAGGGCGTCGAGAGCGCCTTCGGCGAGCCGAGCCTTCAGCGCGACCGCCACCCCGCGCGCGCCCGCCACCGCCTCGATCTCCGCCGACATCTCCTCGATGGTGGCGCCGAAGGTCGCCAGCAGGCCGAGGCGCTCACCGCGCTCGAGGGCAGCCTCGATCATCGCCTCGTAAGGCCGCAGGACCGGCACATCGACCTGCCCCTTCGCCGCCTCGATGGCGGCGCCGAAGGCCGAGCAGCTATACAGCACGCAGCGGGCGCCGCTCTCCACGCTGTGGCGGGCAAGGGCGGCGATACGGTCGTGGAGCGCCGGCGTCAATTCGCCCGCCGCCCGTCGGTCCGCCAGCAGGGTCTCGTCCAGGAGGCTCATGGGCTCGGCCTCGGGCCACAGCGCCTCGAACGCCGCCGCGATGGGCTGGAGAGAATGGCGGGTGGCATGGATAACGCCGATGCGGTGGGTCATATAGAGTCCTCGATCCTGTTGTTCGCGGCACCATGTTGAAACTGTGCAAGCTGCCGTGCAAGGTGGAACGAGCAGACTTATTTTGGCCAAGGGACAGGTCGTGGATTGCCCATGATGAGTTATGGTAGAATTGTTCAGGTAAGTCTACCGCGAGGATCCGATATGAGCATGAACATCAAGAACCCGGAAGCCCATCGCCTTGCGTCGATACTTTCGAAGCTCACCGGTGAGACCATGACCAAGGCGGTCACCGAGGCACTGCGCGAGCGGCTGGCCCGAGAGACGCGGCGGCGCGACAAGGGAAAGATTGTGGACGAGATCATGGCGATCGGCCGGCGTTGCGCGGCCTTGCCGGAGCGCGATGCTCGGAGCGCTGATGAAATCCTCTACGACGAACGAGGAATGCCAAAGTGATCGCCGTCGATACGTCGGCGATCCTCGCAATTCTTCTGGAGGAGGACGACGCTGAGCGCTTTGCCGAAGCACTGGCGGAGGACGATGCGCCGCTCATATCCGCGGCGAATTACGCGGAAGCTGGAATCGTCCTGCGATTCAGGCGAGGCCCGGAGCGGGGCGCGAGTTGGAAGCGCTTTTGGAAATCGCTGGAATCAGCATCGAACCGGTCACGGGTGATCAGGGTCGTGCCGCGATCCAAGCCTACGCCGCTTACGGTCGGGGAAATCACCCGGCGCGACTCAACTTCGGCGACTGTTTCGCCTACAGCCTCGCAAAAACGGCGGGGGTGCCCCTGCTGTTCAAGGGCCGAGATTTCTCGTTGACCGATCTCGCGACCGCCTGACTGGCGACGAAAGCCCCAACCGAGCCCCCCTCACCGCATGGTCGGGATGACGAACTCGGCACCCTCGCGGATGCCGGTGGGCCAGCGCGAGGTGACGGTCTTGAGCTTGGTGTAGAAGCGCACGCCCTCGGCCCCGTGCACGTACATGTCGCCGAAGAGGGAGCGCTTCCAGCCGCCGAAGCTGTGATAGGCGACCGGCACCGGGATGGGCACGTTGACCCCCACCATGCCGATCTTGGCATTGGTGGTGAAATGGCGCGCCGCGTCGCCGTCGCGGGTGAAGATGGCGGTGCCGTTGCCGAACTCGTGGTCGTTCACGAGGCCGAGCGCCGCGTCGTAGTCCGGCACCCGCACCACGGAGAGCACGGGGCCGAATATCTCCTCCCTGTAAATCCGCATGTCGGACGTGACCTCGTCGAAGAGGCAGCCGCCGATGAAATAGCCGTCCTCGTAGCCCTGCATGGCGAAGTCGCGGCCGTCGACGACGAGCTTCGCACCCTCTTCGACGCCGAGGTCGACATAGGAGCGCACCTTCTCCAGGTGCTGGCGGGTGACGAGCGGTCCCATCTCGGCATCGAGGTCGGTGCCCGGGCCGATTCGGAGGCTGGCGACGCGCGGCTCGAGCCGTTCCATGAGTGCATCGGCCGCCTGGCCCACAGCGACGGCGACCGAGATGGCCATGCAGCGCTCCCCGGCCGAGCCGTAGCCCGAGCCGATGAGCGCGTCGGTCGCCTGGTCGAGGTCGGCGTCGGGCATGACCACCATATGGTTCTTGGCCCCGCCCAGGGCCTGCACCCGCTTATTGTGGGCGGTGCCGGTGTGATAGACGTATTCGGCGATGGGCGTGGAGCCGACGAAGCTCACGGCCTGGATGCGGGGGTCGGTGAGGATAGCGTCCACCGCCTCCTTGTCGCCATGAACGACGTTGAAGACGCCGTCCGGCAGGCCCGCATCCTTCAACAGCTCCGCCAGGCGGACCGAACAGGACGGGTCCTTCTCCGAGGGCTTGAGGATGAAGGTGTTGCCGCAGGCGAGGGCCATGGGAAACATCCACATGGGCACCATGGCCGGGAAGTTGAAGGGCGTGATGCCGGCGCAAACGCCGATTGGCTGGCGCATCGACCAGCTGTCCACGTTGGTGCCCACCTGCTCCGAGAACTCGCCCTTGAGCAGGTGCGGGATGCCGCAGGCGAACTCGACCACCTCCATGCCGCGTGTGATCGAGCCCTTGGCGTCGGGGATGGTCTTGCCGTGCTCGGCGCTGACCAGAGTCGCCAGCTCCTCCATGTGCCGCTCCAGGAGGTCCTTGAAGCGGAACATGACGCGGGCGCGCTGGATGGGCGGGGTTGCGGCCCAGTCGGGGAAGGCCACCTCGGCCGCGGCTATGGCCCGGCCCATGAGGTCCGCGCCGGCGAACGGCACATTGCCGGCAAGCTCGCCCGTCGCCGGATTGTAGACCTCCCCCGAGCGGCCGTTGCCGCCGGCGACGGATGCGCCGCCGATCCAATGATTGATGGTCTTGGTCATGTCGTTCCCCTTCCTCGGGCGCGCGCGGTCGCCGGGCTGTTTCGGGCTGGGTTATAGCAAATGCCCCCACGCGGCAAAACGCCCATGAGGATCGATTGACGGCACCGCCGCGACGCCTTATGGAGGTCGCGCGGAAAAGAGGAGCCGAGGCCGTGGAAAGACCGCCCGAATTCGCCGATATCCTAAACGCGGCCGCGCGCCTCGAAGGCAAGGCGGTGCGCACGCCACTCCTCGAATCCATGCTGCTCAACGAGGCGGTCGGCGGCCGCATCCTGGTCAAGCCCGAAGTGCTGCAGCACACGGGCTCCTTCAAGTTCCGCGGTGCCTATAACCGGATCAGCCGGCTCGACGCAGCCGCGCGGGCGGCGGGCGTGGTGGCCTATTCCTCGGGCAATCACGCCCAGGGCGTGGCGGCGGCGGCCCGACTCCTCGGCGCGCCGGCCACGATCGTCATGCCCGCGGACGCGCCCGCCATAAAGGTCGCCAACACCAAGGCCTACGGCGCCCAGGTCGTGCTTTACGACCGCGAGACCGAGAGCCGGGAGGAGATCGGCCAGCGCATTGCGGCCGAGACCGGGGCGAGCCTGGTCAAGCCCTACGACGACCCCTACGTCATTGCCGGCCAAGGCACGGTGGGTCTCGAAATCGCGGCCCAGGCGGCGGACGCGGGGGCCGCGCTGGATGCCCTGCTCTCGCCCTGCGGCGGCGGTGGGCTGATCTCCGGCACCTCGCTCGCGTTGAAGGAGCGCAGCCCGGCGACGGACGTCTACGCGGTCGAGCCCGAGGGCTTCGACGATACGACCCGCTCGCTCGCCGCGGGCTCGCGCCAATCGAACGACCCGGCCGCGCGCTCCTTCTGCGATGCCCTCCTCGCCCCCACCCCAGGCGAAATCACCTTCGAGATCAACCGCCGCACCCTCGCGGGCGGGCTCGTGGTCGGCGAGGCCGAGGTCGGCCGCGCCATGGCGGCGGCCTTCCGCTTCCTCAAGATCGTCGTCGAGCCGGGCGGTGCCGTGGCTCTCGCCGCCGCGCTCTCGGGCAAGCTCGATTGCCGGGGCCGGACCGTGGCGGTCGTCTGCTCGGGCGGCAACGTGGACCCCGAGACCTACCGCCGGATACTGGCCGAGGCTTGAAGGGCGGCCGCACGTTCGCGGTCATGGATCAGGCAAAGCTTGCGGCGCGCGCCGCGCCGCTCGAATATGACCTGGATCTCTATTCCGTCCGAGTCCTCGACAGAGCAAGGAGGCCATGATGCCGCGCCGAAACGTCCCGCTCGACGAGTTCTGGAACTTGGAGGTCGACGTGCCCTGGACGGCCGCCATCCATGCCGGCGACATGATGGTGCTGAACGCCCAGGGGGACTTCGACGACGCGGGCGGCGTGCTCAACCCCCACGACCTCGAGCGCCAGACCGAGAAGACGATCGCCCATATCCACGCCGTCCTCGACCGGGCGGGCGCCGAAGCGGGCGATATCACCAGCCTACGGATCGAATACGTGAACGACGGCTCGGTGGACGAGGCGGCCTACCGCCAGCAGGTAGCCAGCGCCTTCTCGGGCGCTAAGGACGCCACCATCACCTTCCTGCCCTTCCCGCGCCTCGTCTACCCCGACCTCGTGGTGGAGATCGACACCTTCGCCATGCGCACCCAGGCGGGCGGGAAGATCGCGCGCTCGACTTCGAACCCGGTCGGCCTGGCACCCCAGCCCGGACCCTTCGCCCAGGGCCTACGGATGGGCGAGATGATCTACGTGAGCGGGCAGATGGCACTCGACGAGGCGGGCGCGGTCCTCCACCCGGGCGACATCGTGCGCCAGACCGAGGTCGTTCTCGACAATATCGGCCGCATCCTCGGCGGGTTCGGCGCCGACCACGACGACGTGGTGCGCTTCAACATCTGGTACGTGGGCGAGGCGACCAGGGAGGATTGGGAGATCGGCGCGCGGGTCCGCGCGGGCTATTTCAAGGAGCCAGGCCCGGCGACCACGGCCATCCCCCTGCCCTACCTTCAGCCCGAGGGCGCCGTCGTGCTGATGGAGGTCTGGGCCATGCTGGGCGAGGACGGCGCGCGTCTTGCGCGCGAATACGCCTGGCCCGAGGGCCACTGGGACTGGCCCATCCACCTGCCCTACAAGCACGGCGTCAAGTGCCGCGACAAGATCTTCATCGGTGGGCAGGTGCCGCTCGACACCACGGGAGCCGTCCTTCACCCGGGCCAGACGACCGTGCAGACCCGCATGGCCATGGACTATATGGTCGCCGTCCTGCTGGAATTCGGCCTCGGGCTTCAGGACGTGGCCAAGCTCATCACCTATTACCAACTGGGCACGGTCGAGGCGTTCCTGGAGAACCTGACGACGCGCGCGGGCTATTTCAAGAAGCCGGGACCGGCGGTGGTCGGCCTGCCTCTCGACACGCTCTCGGTGCCCGGCCTCATGGTCGAGATCGAGGCGATCGCACTCGAATCGTAACGCCACCCACAACACGGAAGGGGGAGTGAGGGATGACCGATACCGAAACCTCGAGGGTCACCACCGACATCGATTACGAGAAGAACGGCAAGCAGCATTCCTACCTGCGGATACCCAACTCGCGGGACAATTCGGGCTGGGGCACGCTCCTCATGCCGATCACCGTGATCCGCAACGGCGAGGGGCCGACGCTTCTCTTCAGCGGCGGCAACCACGGTGACGAGTACGAGGGGCCGGTCGCGCTCATGAAGCTCATCCGCGAGCTCGAGGCGGCCGAGATCCAGGGCCGTGTGATCGTCATCCCGGGCCTCAACTATCCCGCCTTCCTGGCCGGCAAGCGGCTCTCGCCCATCGATGGCAAGAACATGAACCGCATCTTCCCGGGCAAGTACGACGGCACCATCACGGAAGTCATCGCCCACTACGTCTACCACCGGATCCTGCCCCTGATCGATGCCGCATTCGACCTCCATTCGGGCGGCTATTCCATGCTCATGGTGCCGAGCGTGATGATTCACTACCTCGAGGACGAGAAGCAGATGGCCGACTCGGTGGCGGCCATGCGTGCCTTCCGCGCGCCCGTCGGCATCATCGGCGAGGAGCTCGATACCGAGGGCATGCTGGATACGGCCGTCGAGGAGATGGGCAAGGTCTTCATCGGCACGGAGCTTGGCGGCGGCGCCATGCTCACGCCCGACAGCGTCCGCGTCGCCGAGACCGGAATCCGCAACGTCCTCAAGCATTACGGCATGATGGAGGGCGAGCTGGTGACGCCCGAGTGGCGCGGCAAGACCGAGTCCCGAGTCATGGAGGTGCCGGACACGGGATGTTTCGTGATGGCCATGGCCGAAGGCCTCTACGAGCCGTTCTTCGAGGTCGGCGACGAGGTTCCGGCGGGCCAGCCGGTGGGCCAGATCCACTTCCCCGAGGCGCCGTCCCACGAGCCCATGGAGTTGACGCCCGGCACACACGGCATGCTGTGGAGCCGCCGCGGCCCCGGCATGGTCGAGAAGGGCGACACGGTCGCCGTGCTCGCACAGGAATCCAAGGACTGGTAGGCGCGCGCCGAGGTGGCGTGGCACGTGAAAAGGTAGCGCGCTGACGACGGCCATCCGCCTCGGCCTGTTCTACGCGGCGGCCTTCACCGTCGTGGGAGTCATGCTGCCCTTCTGGCCCCTGTGGCTCGAATCGCGGGGCATGGGCGCCGGTGAGATCGGCATCCTGCTCGGCGCCGCCTTCTGGGTGAAGGTCGCCACCAACCCGCTCGTCGGCGGCCTGGTGGATCGGCGTGGCGACCGGCGGCGGCCCATGATCGCGCTCGCCGCCGCCTGCCTTGCGAGCTACGCCCTCTTCGCCGTGGCCGACGGGTTCTGGGCCCTCCTGGGCGTGAGCGTGCTCACCGGCGTCTTCTTCTCGGCCCTGCTGCCCTTGGGCGAAAGCCTGACTATGCGAACGGCCCACGAGCGGGGCTTCGATTACGGGCGCATCCGCCTGTGGGGATCGATCGGCTTCATCCTCGCCGCCACATTGGGCGGGCGCCTGCTCGAGGGGCGGGCGCCCGATATCGTGCTGTGGCTGATCCTGGCGGCGCTCGGCGCCACCCTGCTCGCCTGTATCGCCATGCCCGATGTCCGCCTGACGCCCGCGGTCCATGGCACCCGACCCGCGTGGCGGCTGGTGTGCAACCCCACCTTCGCCCTGTTCCTGGCATCGACGGGGCTCCTCCAGGCGAGCCACGCGGTCTATTACGGCTTCGCCACCCTCCATTGGCGGGCCGCGGGGCTGGACGAGGCGGTGATCGGCGCCTTGTGGGCCGAGGGCGTAGTCGCGGAGATCCTGCTGTTCGCGGCGAGCGGCGCCTTCGTCCGCCGGCTCGGGCCAGCGGGTCTGCTGCTGCTCGCCGCGGTTGGCGGGGTCGTACGCTGGACGGCGACGGCGCTGTCGACCGATCTCGGCGTCCTCCTCGCGGCGCAGACGCTGCACGCGCTGACTTTCGCGGCCGCGCATCTGGCAGCCATGCATTTCATCGTGCGCGCGGCGCCGCCCGAGCTGTCGGCGACGGCCCAGACCGTCTATGCCGCGGTGGGCATGGGTATCGTCTTCGGCGCCACCATGTGGGCCGCCGGCGGGCTTTACGCCGCCTTTGGCGGCGGCGCCTTCCTTGCCATGGCGGGGCTATCGGCGGCGGGAGGTCTCGTGGCGCTCATGCTCGCCGCGCGCTGGCGCGGCGGCCCGGTGGTGCGCTGAGGCGATCAGCAGTCCGGCGCGGGCAGCGCCTCGATATGCTCGAGGTTCGCGGCGATGGTGAAGTCCCCGTACTCCATGTTGAGCTCCGTGGCCACACCATTGTCCAGAAGCACGATGCCGAGCTCGTAATGGGGCTCCTCCGCCAGGTCGCCCAGATTGAAGTAGGCGAGGCGCATCGGCCAGCCCTCGCGGTCCAGCAAAGGGTCGGCGGGATCGGACTGTGGCGCTTCCATCTTGGGGCTGATGACGGCGTTGACCTCGGCGGCGCCCTGCTGCGTCGCGCCATCGAAAATAATGCGGAAGAAGATATTCTGCCCGCTCTGGGCCGCCGCGATCAGATCCACCGTGTGGATCGTGGGAAAGACCGAACCGGTCGGCAGCGCGATACGCAGGCCCTCGGGCTCCGAATAGATGGCCTCGCCGGTGCCGCCGCTCTCCTCGAGCCGGGCATCTCCCTTCAACTCCTCGTCGAGCTGGCCATTGCGGTAGGTGCGGACGCTGAACCGGTATTCCGTGCCGTCGACCGTCTCCCAGCTGGTGAAGCCGGTATCGGTCTCCAGCGTATCGCCGTGCGTGGTCCGCATGTTCAGCCTTATGCGCTGCTGGACCGTCCAGGCATCGCAGGTCGACTCCCAGGCGATAACCATGACGCCGTCGGCGTCGGCGAGGCCGCTCGACGCATTGGCCGCCGCGAGATCCAGCAGATAGACCGCGCGGTGGGGCGCGAGGCCCTCCGCGCCGGCGCCGGACGCGGCGCCGCCCACGGCGATAAGGCACAGCATGGCGGCGGCCAGCCGCCAGGCATAACCGCGCCCGCGCATGCGTCGTGCGCCGCACGCGGGCGCTCTTTTCTCTCTCTTCATGGCGACGCCATTATGGCACGGTTCGGGCGGACAGGATACAATCCGCGCCACGAATTCCTGTCACGATGAAGAGGTCTCGAATGGGCGAGAGGAAGCCTGGCGCTCTCGTCACGCGCAAGCTGCCCGAGGCCGTCGAGGCGCGCCTCGAGCGCGATTACGCGCCGCGGCTCAATCCCAGCGACACCATATTCGATGCGGACGGACTCCTGGCCGCCGCGGCGGGGCGGGACGCCCTCCTCGTCACCGCGTCCGAGCGCATGACCGCCAATGTCTTCGAAAGGCTGCCGGCGAGCGTTCGCATCATCGCAACCTACTCGGCCGGGTTCGAG
The DNA here is from genome assembly GCA_963666705.2 of Alphaproteobacteria bacterium. Lineage (GTDB taxonomy): Bacteria > Pseudomonadota > Alphaproteobacteria > CADEGL01 > CADEGL01. The sequence goes on from CAXXKO010000028.1 coordinate 83,159, forward strand.
CATATCGATCTCGCGGCGGCGCGGGCGCGCGGCATCCCCGTGACCAACACCCCCGACGTCCTCACCGATGCGACGGCCGAGCTGGCCATGATGCTGATCCTGTGCGCCGCGCGCAGGGCCTACGAGGGCGACCGGATGGTGCGCTCGGACCGGTGGCTCGGCTGGACGCCTACGATGATGCTCGGCGTAGAGGTCACGGGAAAGCGGCTCGGCATCCTCGGCATGGGGCGTATCGGACGGGCGCTCGCGCGGTGCGCCCGCGGTTTCGACATGACGGTGCATTACACCAACCGTGCCCGTCTCGCGCCGGAGCAGGAATCGGGCGCGATCTTCCACGAGTCACCCGAAGCGCTCCTGGAACAGAGCGACTTCCTCTCCATCAACTGCCCCGCGACGCGGGAGACCCACCGCTTCCTCGATGCCGAGAGGATCGCGCGCCTGCCCGACGGCGCCATCGTCGTCAATACGGCGCGCGGGTCGATCGTCGACGACGAAGCGCTGATCGCCGCCCTCCGGTCCGGCAAGGTATCGGCCGCCGGGCTCGACGTGTTCGAGGACGAGCCCGTTATCCATCCCGGTTACCGGGAGCTCGATAACGTCTTTCTGATGCCCCATACGGGCAGCGGGACCGTCGAGGCGCGGAATGCCATGGGATTCCGCTGCCTGGACAACTTCGACGCCTTCTTCGCCGGGCGCGAGCCGCCCGACCGCGTCGCCTGAAGGGAAAACGCGAACGGCGGGCGCTGAGCGCGCCCGCCATCCGCAATCCAGTATCGTCGGTCTAGTAGTTCGAACCCGACGAAAGAGTCCCTCTCTCCCCTCCGGTGTATAGACCGGGGACATGGTTGACGGGTGTTCGGGGACATGGTTGACACCTCGGATGCTGCACTTCAATACCAGATCAATCCTGTTTTGCGGTTGTTGTGCCTGTGGGGTTGTGGGTATCGCGCCAGCGATATCCATCAAATCCACAGGCGGCTCGTGTCTCGGCGGGCGCTTTTCGGAAGTCGATATGGGCGATGGTGTTGGCGCCGAAGCGCACCGTGAACACGCCGTCGACGGCGCTCGGGCGCAGGGCGATGGGCTGTCCCTTGAACGCCTTGGAGATGCGGAACTGGCGGCCCTGGAAGCTGACCATGCCGCCGCTCTGGACCTTGCGCACCCTATCGCCGGGACCGTATGCGATCTCGGGCGGCGTCTCCGGGAAGGCGACCGCGCTGGGGCGGTAGCGGCGCGCCGGCACGTCGAGATCGAGGGCCTCGTGCGGGCGCTGGTGGTTGTAGACGTGGCGCCAGCGCGAGAATGCGCCCTGGCACTCGCCGAGATCGGCGAAGCGGCGCCCGGCCAGGACCTCGGCCGCCAATGTGCGGTGGAAGCGCTCGTCCTTGCCTTGGGTCTGGGGATGGTAGGGGCGGCAGTGGGCGATGCGGATGCCGAGCCGCATCAGCCACACGGTGAGCACGGTGTAGGGCTGGCCGCCGGCGTCGCCCCACGGCGCGCCGTTGTCCATCAGCATCGCCTCGGGCAGCCCGTAGCGCCGGAAGATGGCGCTCAGCCGCTCGCGCACCGTCTCCGCGCGCTCGTCGGCGCAGGCGGCGAGCCCGAGCGCGTAGCGCGCGTGGTCGTCGAGCACCGTCAAGGGATGGCAGCGCCCGGCCACGGTCGCGAAGTGGCCCTTGAAGTCCATCTGCCACAGCTCGTTCGGGCCGGCGCGCTCGAACCGGCACCAGCGCGCCGGCCCGGCCGCCGCCGCGTCCAGCTTGTCGTGGCGGCGCAGGATCTCGGTGATCGTACTGGCGCTCGGCACCGCCGCGTGGCCGAGGTCCTGGAGCCGCCGCCGGATCTTGCGGCCGCCCCACGCCTGGTTGCTGTCGGCCCGCACCGCGAGCACCGCCGCCTCGAGCACCGGCGCCACACGCCCCGGGCTCGTCCGCGGCCGCCGCGAGCGGTCGGCCAAGCCCTCCCGCCCCTCGGCCGCGTGCCGCCGCAGCCATTTGTAGCCGGTCTGGGCGCTGATCCCGAACCGACGGCACAGCTCACGCCGGTTCGCCCCCGCGCTTCCCGCCAGACCCACAAACTCCTCTCGCAGATCCATCACCAACCGCTCCCGCCAGACCATGATCCAATCCTTCCCCAATCCGCCAGGGACCGGGAAAGTGTCAACCATGTCTCCGAACACCTGTCAGCTATGTCTCCGGTCTGTACAGCCCCTTGGGGAGAGGGTCGGGGTGAGGGGGTGCGCGCCCGCGCGTTGTTAAGAGTCTTTCCGCCGCCTGCCGGCGGCCAAGCCCTCACCCTCCCGCTTCGCGGGACACTAACCTGACCCCTCACCCTCCCGCTTCGCGGGTCCCTCCCTCTCCCCCCAAGGGAAGAAGTGGGGAGAGGGTTCCAAGTGTCAGACGCGGACCACTAGAGCCTGGTCAGCCAGGCGTCGTCGATTCCGGCGGCAATCATGTTGGTCTTCTCAAGTCTGGCATGGTCCATGGTGAAGGGACCGGCCACGACGCGGAAATAAGTCGAACCCTCGACGAGCGCCGGCAGGACCGAGAGCTGCACGCCCGTCGCGATCGTATTCGCGGCCATCGAGGCCATGTCCGAGGCCGGGTAGCTGCCGAGAATAAGATAGACGTCGGCGTCCTCCCGCACCGGGACCCAGCTCACCAACTCGATTTGCGGGGGCTCGGGCAGCACCTCCTCGACAAAGGGCTCGGCCTCCGCCAGCTTCACCGGTTCGATGCTCAGCGGCAGGGCCGGCGAGAAGGCCGCCGGATGGATAGCCGGCCCGTGGAAAATCTTGGATTCCTTGGGCGCAATCGAGAGAAACTCGCCTGAGACCAGTGCCGGGATCATGCCGCCTTTCTCGAAGGTCGCAGGCTCGATCTCCGCCATGTCAAATGTCCCGATCGCAGGCCGTATCGTCGATGCGCCGGCCATATTTTCGCGTGCGGGCAGGTCCTGGCCGCCGCCGAACCGCATCAGCAGCGAAGAAGCATCGAGGCCCGGACTCGCGCGCATGCTCACCGTCCGGAAGGTGGGCTCGGACGCCGGCGCCGGCACGGCCGCAACCTCGGCGCCGGCTTCCGCTTGCGCCTCGCCTTCGGCGACCATGACAGTATCGCCCTCCTCCAGGACATAATCGACGCAGATCTCCTCGCTCTTGATGATGCGCCAGAGCGCGCAGTCCTGGTCCAATACTTCAGACAAGGCGTGGTCGTTTACCGACTTCCCCGTCGTCACAAAGCTCACGCCATCGGCCGCGAACGATGCGATGGATACGGCAGGTGGCAGTAGACAACCGCCAAGCGCGAAGGCAAGCACACTCACCGCAATAATTCTCACTGATTTTCCCTCCAACACGCACGCTAACTTATGCTTATTTTGCGGCACACTGCCGGATTTCATACCAGTGCGCAACTAGATATTGACTTAACTTGAAAAAAAACACACATCTTGCCCAATGTCTGACGTGCCAAATGGAGGCCTTTTGGTATTGTTTTTGGCCAACCAGGATATCGAGACCGTACAAAGGCGAGACCCCGATTCATTCGCCCAGCGTTTTTCGGATCGAGGAAATCCATCCCCTCACTACTGGTTTGCCGTGACATAATTGCGGCATCGCCAAGACGCCGTGACCCATTCCCTTGGGACCGCGGACTCTAGCCTTGAGGGCCTTGCGAGGCACGACCCGGCGTGGGCCGCCATAATCCGCCGGCCAGAAGGGTCAGAGACCTTATCGACCCGGCGCGCGAGTATGTATATCTGGGCACGCATGAACCAAATCTTGGACACAAGTACCCTCGACGCGCTCTGTCGACGACTCCGTCAAGTCCCCTTCGTCACGATCGACACGGAGTTCATCCGGGAAAAGACCTATTGGCCGCTGCTCTGCCTCGTGCAGCTCGCGGGCCCGGAGGAAGCCGCGGTCATCGACGCGCAGGCGGAGGGATTGGATCTCCAGCCCCTGCTCGAGCTCCTCGCGGACCGGTCCGTGCTCAAGGTCTTCCACGCGGCGCGGCAGGATATCGAGATCTTCCATCACCTGACGGGTACCGTTCCCGCGCCCGTATTCGACACACAGATCGCGGCCATGGTGTGCGGATTCGGCGACCAGGTGGGCTACGACCGGCTCGTCGCCAAGCTCGCCGGCGAGCACATCGACAAGGGTCCCCGCTTCACGGACTGGAGCCTCCGGCCCCTGACCGCGAAGCAGATCAGCTACGCGCTCGCCGATGTGACGCACTTGCGCGTCATCTACGAAAAGCTCCAGCAAAAGCTGGAGCGCAACGGGCGGGTTTCGTGGCTCCAGGAGGAGATGGGCATCCTCACCACGCCCGAAACCTATAGAGCCGAGCCCGAGGACGCCTGGAAGCGCTTCAAGCTGCGCGGTAGCGACCCGCGCTACCTGGCGCTGGTCCAGGCGCTGGCGGCGTGGCGCGAGCGCGAGGCGCAAGCGCGGGACATTCCCCGCAACCGCATGCTGCGCGACGAGGCCATCACCGAGATCGCGGCGAGCCACCCGCGGGACGCGGACGCCCTCGCGCGCACGCGGGCGCTGCCGCGAAGCGTGGCCCAAGGAAACATCGGCGCGGCCATCCTGGAGACGGTCGAAAGGACCATGTCCCTGCCGCCGTCCGAGCTGCCCCGCCCGGCGCCCAGGCCCGACCTGCCGCGCGGCTTGGGCCCGGTGATCGACCTGCTCCGGGTGCTGCTCAAGATGCGCTGCGACGAAAGCGGGGTGGCGCCGAAGCTGGTGGCGAGCTCGGCCGACTTGGAGCGCATCGCCGCCGACGACGAGGCGCCTGTCCGGGCACTCGGCGGCTGGCGCCGCCAGCTATTCGGCGAAGACGCGCTGGCGCTCAAACACGGGCGTATCGCGCTCACCGCCGACGGCAAGCGGATGAAGGTCGTGGCGACAGGTGCCGCGGCGGAACCGACCGCGGCGCAGTAATGCGGCAGCCGCTGGACCGCGGACGGCGCCCGGCGGCGCCGCGTCGCGAGACCGATATCTAGGGGGCAGTTGCACGCCGTGCCGACGCTCTACCTTCTCCGACACGCCCGCTACACGGCCAAGGCGGGCGACGGCGACCCACCGCTCGACGAGGTCGGCCGCGCCGACGCGGCGAGATTGGGAGCCCATATGGAGGCCGCCGGCCTGGTTCCCGACACCATCCTCTGCTCCACCGTAAGACGCGCGGCCGAAACCCTCGACCTCATCGCGGGGCGGCTCGGCGCCCGGCCCGATATCGTCAGGGATTCGCTGCTGACGGTGGCGGACGAGGCCGGCCTGCTCCACCGGCTGCGCCTCCTCGAAGAGGCGCGGCGGCACGTCATGTTCATCGGCCACAACCCGACCATGCACCGCTTCGCCCTACGGATGGTCGGCGGCGGGGCCGCGGCGACGCGAAGCCGGCTCGAGCGCGGCTTCCCGGCGGGCGCCTTCGCCGCGATCGAGCTCCCGGACCGGCCCTGGGAGTCTCAGGGGCCAGGCGACGGCGCACTGCTCGTCTTCCTCACGCCCGCCGATCTTCCGCGCGCGTAACGCCCCGCCCGCTCAGGACCCGGGCTTCCACCAGTCGTCGGGCGACTCGATGGCGCGGAAATTGGCCATCTTCCGAGGCCGCTCCTCGGGCAGGCACAGCATGTTGACCGAGACGATGCGACCGAAGACGTTCTCGGGGTTGGCGAGGAAGTTGTCGGGGTTGAACAGCGGCGGCAGGTGCCAGTAGAGACGGTAGCCGAGGCCGAAGAGCTGGGCGATAAGGGATGCGGACTTCTCGCGCCGGTCGTTCTCCACATAGAGCACGGGCCGGAACGCACGGATCGTTTCCGCGGCGCCCGCGATGACCTCGCCCTCCATGCCCTCGACGTCGATCTTGAGGAAGTGGCAGGCGCCGAGGCCGAAATCGTCGAGCCGCGCCACGCGGACCCGTGCGCCCTTCTCGTATTCGCCGAGCGTCACGCCGCCGAAATTGCCCTCCGCGCCATAATCGATGTTGGGCACGAGGATGTGGCCTTCCTCCCGCCCGGCCGCCGCATGGTGGGTATGGACGTTGGTGTGGCCGGCCAGCGCCACGTTCGCGCACAACATCTGGAACAGGACGCGTTGGGGCTCGAGTGCCAGCACCCCGCCCCCCGGCCCCACCATGGCCGCGAGCGCCGCGGTATGGGCGCCGATATTGGCGCCGATTTCGGCCACCACCTGGCCTGGTTTCACAAGCTGCCGGAACAGGTCCGCCTCACCCTGCGAGAACTCGCCGTAGCGGTCGAGCGACCAGCCGACGAAGCGGTCGGTGAGCGGATAGACCGTGAGGCCGTGCCGGCAGCGCCGGAGCCGGGTATAGCCCCGGTCGAACAGAACCTCGCCCGGCCAAGCGCCGCCGGTCAAAGGGTGCCGGGATAGGAGCCGCCGTCGAGCACCAGGTTCTGGCCGGTGATAAAGCTCGCCTGATCGCTGCACAGATAGGCGCAGGCGTCGCCGAACTCCTCGGCCGTGCCGAACCGGCCGGCGGGGTTCCCCTCCATGCGCGCACGGCGCACGTCCTCGATGCTCGTCCCGGTGGCCTCGGCCATGGCGATCATGGTGCCCTGGAGGCGGTCGGTATCGAAGGGCCCCGGCAGGATATTGTTGATGGTCACGTTGCGGCGCACGGTCTCGCGCGCGAGGCCGGCGACGGCCCCGGTGAGGCCCGCGCGGGCGCCGTTCGACAGGCCGAGGATCGGTATCGGCGCCTTCACCGAGGTCGAGGTGATGTTGACGATGCGGCCCCAGCCGCGCTCCATCATGCCATCGACCGTGGCCTTGATGAGCAGGATGGGCGTCAGCATGTTGGCGTCGACGGCCGCGATCCATTCGTCCCGCCCCCAGTCGTGGAACTTGCCGGGCGGTGGGCCGCCCGCATTGTTGACCAGGATGTCGGGCGCGGGGCAGGCGGCGAGGGCCGCCACCCTGCCCTCGTCCGTGGTGATATCGGCCGCCACGGCCGTGACCCTGGCCCCCGTGGCCGCGCGAATTGCCTCGGCCGTCGCCTCGAGCGGCCCTGGCGTGCGGGCGACGATCGTCACGTCACAGCCTTCGCGCGCGAGGGCGTGCGCGCAGCCCCGCCCGAGCCCCTTGCTGGCCGCGCATACCAACGCCGATCTGCCCGCGATTCCGAGATCCATGCCGACTGCCTCCCCTTAAGTATCGATCCCACGGGCCCGGAGGACCTCGCGCACGAAGGGCACCGTCACATTGCGATGGGCGGCCAGCGCGCCCGCATCGATGGTGGCCACCACATCGCGGGCGGCCTCGAAGGACCGCTCCATGCGGCGGACGAGAAACCCAACCACCTCTCGGCCGACGCGCAGCTGGCGATCGGCGAACAGCTTGACCAAGACCGCGGCCATGAGGGCGTCGTCGGGCGCCGTGACCGCCACCGCCGGAGCGGCGCGCAGGCGCGAGGCCAGGTCGGGCAGGCGAATGGCCCAGCGCGCGGGCGCCGTCCGAGCCGTCAGCAGCAGGTGGCCGCCCGCTTCCGCCAGCGCGGTATGGAGGTGGAGGAGTGCCGCCTCGTCGATCCGGCCCCCCCCTTCGAGGACCCGGTCGGCATCATCGAGGACCACGGCGCCAACCGCCTCGGCCAGCCGGCGTGCCCCGGCCGCCGTCAAGTCCGCGGCACCGACCGGCCGGGCGTGGGCGCGGGCCCGAAAGACCTGGGCGAGATGGGTCTTGCCACAGCCCCGCGGGCCATGGATCGCGAGGACCGGCCCCGGCCATCGCGGCCAGCTGTCGAGCCAGCCTACCGCGGCCTCGTTGCACGGCCCGACGACGAAGTCCTCCATGCCGAGCGCGGGCCGAGTCCCGAGGTCGAGCGCGAGCTGATCGACGCTCATGGCTCGGCGTCCGAATCCGGTGGCCCCTCGACGCCGCGATAGAGCGGGCTCGCGAGATAGCGCGAAAGCGCGAAGCGGATGAGCACGCCGATGGCGGCCGCGAGGGGAATGGCGAGGAGCAGGCCCACAAAGCCGAGCAATGCGCCGCCCGCGAGCAGCGCGAATATGATCCAAACCGCGTGCAGCCCGACCCGGTCGCCGACCAGCTTGGGCTGGAGGACGTTGCCCTCGATCGCCTGACCGACAATGAAGATCGCGGCGACGATGGCGATATCGATCCACTCGGAGAACTGGGACACGGCGAGGGCGATGGCGACGACGAACCCGCTCACCGCACCAAGATAGGGAACGAAGGAGATCAAGCCGGCCGAGAGTCCGACGATGAGCCCGAACTTGAGCCCGGCGATGGAAAGGGCGATGGCGTAGAAGGCGCCGAGTGCCAAGCAGACCATGGCCTGCCCGCGCACGAAGCCCGAGATGGTGCGGTCGATCTGGCGCAGGAGGTCGCGGATGGTCGCCGCATGCTGGCGCGGCAGCCAGTCATCGACCTTGACCCTCATGCGGTCCCAATCCCGCAACAGGTAGAAGGCGACGATCGGCGTGATGAAGATGAGGGAGAGGAGATTGAAGAGGGCGAGGCCGCCACTCACGATCCGGGCCACCATGGAGCCGATGCTGCCGACCACGCCGCCGACATACTCGCCGATCGCGGTACGAAGGCGCTCCGCGTACTCGGGCGGCAGCTTGGCCTGGGCGATGGCCAGAAGGGCCTGAATCTGCTCCCACAAGAATTGGCCGATCGCCGGCAAGGCCGAGATCAATTCCACGATCTGGTTTTGGAGAAGAGGGAACAGGAGCAGAATGACGGCGAACGTGAGCACCACGATGAGAAGCGTGATGATGCAGGTGGCGACTGTTCGCGAGCAGCCCCACTTCTCCAGCTTGTCCGCCGCGGGATCGAAGAAATAGGCGATCGCCATGCCGGCGACGAAGGGCAGCAGGATGCTGCTCAGCAGGTAGAGCGCCACGACCAGGAACGCGAGGGCCCCGAGCCAATAACGGAGCTGCCTGGCCGGGCTCATGTGGTGTCTTCCAGGGTGGCCGTCTGGCGCGCCCACTTGAACAGATAGCTCCCCCCCGAGAGCAGGGTCGTGGTCGCGACGGCGTAGATCAGGGCGTCGATCAACAGCCTGTCGCCGATCCCGAGTCCCAGCATGGCGAGCGTAAGCGCCGCCAGCACGATCTGGGCGAAGGTATTGAGCTTGCTGATCAGCAGGGGCTGGATCTTGACCGACTGGCTCATCATCAGGGCGAGGGCCGAGCAGCCGACGATCAGCATGTCGCGGGCGACGACCAGGATAACGAGCCAGGACGGCAGCTCGTCCTGGATGCCCAGCACCACGTAGACGCTGACCAGCAGCACCTTGTCGGCCAGGGGGTCGAGGTAACGCCCGAGCTCGGTGCGCTGGCCGAGCCGCTTGGCGAGATAGCCGTCGACGCCGTCGGATACCCCCGCCGCCACGAATAGCCAGAAGGCGGCGCCATAGGCGCCCGTGGTGATGAGCCAGAGCGCCACCGGGACCGAGAGCAGCCGCGCGAGGCTTATGACGTTGGGCGCGTTCACTCGCCGGGCGCCGTGGTGGCGGCGGGCGCCGCGCCGAGGCGCAGCACCCAGTCGAGCGGCTCGCGGACGAGGTCGAGGCCCGCCGCTTGGAGCGCGGCCGAGAGCCGTGTCTCGTCGCCCAGATAGCTGAGGTCGATGCGCGCCGACCGGCGCGAGATGGCGATCGGCTCGACGCCCATGACGACGGCGATGGCGGCCAGCCGGCTCCGCACCTCGATCCAGTCACCGAGCCCACCCAGGGGAACCACGGCCACGAGGCTCGTGGCGAGGTCGAAATTGAGCAGGTTGTCGCGTTTCCAGCTCTCCTCGATGCCCTGGCTGATGGCCGCCACGGCACGCGCCAGCAAGACCTCCTCGCGCTCCCCGGGCTCGGCCGCGAACTGCCGGACCGTGGTCGGCTCCGGCGTTGTGGTGCCGTAGTGGCTGACCGTGACCCCGAGGGTCGTCGCGTCCTGCATGTCGTTTACGGTCAGCCGTGCCAGCGCCACCATGGTCCGTGTGGCGCCATAGCGCGCGCCGATCAGGGCGAGGCGCCCTTGGTTGCCCCCGAGGGCGTGTGTCGCGTCGATGTCCGCAACGTCCCGCAAGTCGCCATAGGGCACGACGAGCGGCACCAATCCAGCGTTGGTGGGGGCGGCGTACCAGGCCTCGCGCCAGGGATTGGGGTCGTCCCACAGCAGTAGCTCGCCCCGGAAATCGAAGACGGGCAGGACGAGGACCGGCTTGCTCGGCGTCTCGGCGAAGGGAACGCGGGCACCCCGAAGGAGAGCGCGCACCGCCCGCGGCTTGAAGCGGATCGTCAGCTTGGCGAGATAGCGGACGGAGGAGGTCTTCTCCTCGGCAACGTCGAAGTCCCTGATGAGGGCGCCGATCCCGGCACCATCCAGCTCCGGCACACCCAGTGCGCCCGCCGGGACGAGCCGCGCCATGAGGCGCCCATAGGCGCGCCGCTGCCCCTCGGCGAGCGCCAGCTCGCGGGCCGCGGTGGCCGTGTCCGCCGTCCGGTCCACGACCACGCCTTGGACCACGAATACGCCCTCGTCCGCGGTCTGCGCCGCGGCGGCGGTCGAGATGACGGCAAATGCAAGACCGGCCGCCAACATCACGAGCCGGACACTTCCCCGACGAGCCATTGCAAAGCGTCCCCGTTTCAGTATCTTCTCGGCGCGAGGGGGCATTTCGCCCTTATAATGCCTCTCTTACACGCGAGGAAGCCATAACCACACGCAGCTACCGGGCGGCGGGCGTCGATATCGCGGCTGGCGCGGCACTGGTCGAGGCCATCAAGCCCCTGGCGGCCGCGACCGCGCGTGCCGGCGCAACCGGCGGCCTCGGCGGATTCGGCGGCATGTTCGACCTGGCCGCCGCCGGTTTCCGCGACCCCGTCCTGGTGGCGGCGACGGACGGGGTGGGTACCAAGCTCGAGATCGCCGGCGCGGTGGGCCGGCACGACACGATCGGGATCGACCTAGTCGCCATGTGCGTGAACGATCTGGTCGTGCAGGGTGCCGAGCCCTTGTTCTTCCTCGACTACTTCGCCACCGGGCGGCTCGATGTGGCGAAGGCCGAGGCCGTCGTCTCGGGCATCGCCGCCGGCTGCCGCGAGGCCGGCTGCGCCCTGATCGGCGGCGAGACGGCGGAGATGCCGAGCCTGTACGCCGGCGCGGACTACGACCTCGCCGGCTTCGCCGTCGGCGCGGTGGAGCGTGACCGGGTCCTGACCGGCGCGGATGTGGCCGAGGGCGACATCGTGCTCGGCCTCGCCGCCAGCGGGCTGCACTCGAACGGCTTCTCCCTGGTACGCCAAGTGGTGGCGGAGAGCGGCCTGGACTACGGCGGGCCGGCGCCGTTCGGCCCGGAGAAGCGCCTTGGTGAAGCGCTGCTGGAGCCGACCCGTATTTATGTGCGGAGCTGCCTCGCGGCCATCGCCACCGGGCATGTCCGGGCGCTCGCGCATATCACGGGTGGCGGCCTCGTCGAGAATATACCCAGGGTGTTGCCGGGCGGCCTCGCCTGCCGCATCGACGGCGGCGCCTGGCCGGTGCCGCCGGTCTTCGCCTGGCTCGGCGAATCGGGCCGGGTGCCGGGCCCGGAGATGGCGCGCACCTTCAACTGCGGCATCGGCATGATCGCCATCGCCGCGGCGGCGGGCGCGGATGCCGCCCAAGCAGCCTTGCGCGAAGCCGGCGAAGCCGTGTGGCCCATCGGCCGGGTCGCGCCGCGGGCCGGCGGCGACCCGGTGATCATCGACGGCATGGGTGAGCGGTGGCCGCGCTGAAGATCGGCGTCCTGATCTCGGGCCGGGGCACGAACCTTCAGGCCCTGATCGACCATTGCGCCGACGCATCGTTTCCGGCCCGGATCGCGGTCGTGATCTCGAACAAGGCGGACGCGGCGGGCCTCGCGCGGGCGGCCGAGGCGGGCATCGCGACGGCGGTCGTCCCGCATGGCGACCATGACGGGCGCGCCGCCTTCGACGCCGCGATCGGCAAGGTGCTCGCGCGGCACGGGGTGGGGCTCGTCTGCCTCGCGGGCTTCATGCGGCTCCTGGGCGCCGAGTTCGTCGATGGGTGGCGCGACAGGCTGATCAATATCCACCCCTCCCTCCTGCCTGCCTTCAAGGGCCTCGATACCCATGCCCGGGCACTCGAGGCCGGCGTCAGGCTCACCGGCTGCACCGTGCATTTCGTGCGCGCCGAGATGGACGAAGGGCCGATCATCGTCCAGGCCGCCGTGCCGGTGCGGCCCGATGACACGGAAGACACCCTGGCCGCCCGGGTGCTCGCGGCCGAGCACCGCGCCTACCCGCTGGCCGTTCGCCTGATCGCCCAGGGGCGGGTGCGAGTCGTGGGCGAGCGCGTGGAGATCGACGGCGCGCGGGTCCCCGACGCGGCAATGCTCAACCCGCGCGACGACTAGAGCGTTTCCAGTTCGACTGGAATCGCTCCAGGCCGCAAGGCGGCCCGCCGGTCGCCCGGCGCGCCCGCGCAGGCGCGGACCACTTGGTCCGCTGCCGCGAGCGACAAAAAAGGCTCGAGTGGGTCCGATCGAAGCGGAACCGCTCTTGGCGCTACGCGGCCCGGCGCCAGAGTGCGCGCATATGTTCGATGCGAGGGGCACAGCTATCATCGACCAGAAAGAACTGCGCCGTCCATTCGCTGACGGCGATGGCGACGGAGACGGTGTAGCGCCCCTCGACCCCGACGCAGGCCGCCGTGTCCGCGTCGTCGAGGATGGTGATGCCCACGCCCTCGACCGTGTAGCGCCCGGCAATCGGCGCCTCACCGTCCGCCGGAGTCACCAGGTAGGTGCCATCCTCGTTGAAGGCGATGGTGAGGCCGTCGACGGTGCTGCGCCAATTGCCGCGCAACAGCAGGCCGCGGTCCTCCTCGACGGCGAAGCGGTCGCAACCCATAAGCCCGACGGCCAATGACGCCAACAGAGCCGCGAGATGGAGCGCGCGCATATTCCCTCCCCGCCGAAAGGCGCGATGGTGCCGGGCGCGGGCATCCGGCACAAGGCGGGAAGCGCGACGCCGGCGGGCTCAGCCGACGATATCGACCTCGCCGAAGAAGAAGCCGATCTCGCGCGCCGCGTTCTCGGCCGAATCCGAGCCGTGGGCCGAGTTGGCCTCGATCGATTCGGCGAACTCTCGACGGATGGTGCCCTCGGCCGCATCGGCCGGGTCGGTGGCGCCCATCACCTCGCGGTTGCGGTCGACCGCGGCCTCGCCCTCGAGCACCTGGACGACGACGGGGCCCGAGGTCATGAACGTGCAAAGGCTGTCATAGAACGGCCGCTCCCTATGCACCGCGTAAAACTTCTCGGCCTGGGCGCGGGTCAGCCGCATGCGCTTCTGCGCCACGATGCGCAGGCCCGCGTCCTCGAGCAACGTATTGATGCGCCCGGTCAGGTTCCGGTGGGTGGCGTCCGGCTTGATGATCGAAAGGGTGCGTTCGACGGCCATCTCTTCCCGTGCTCCTCTTCCGTGGCGCCCGTCCGGACGGCCTTATAGCGCATTATCCGACATGCTGGAACCGGCCCGCGCCTATGTCTTCCGTTCCCAGCCGCCGCGTTCGGTCTGACGCCAGTAGGTGACCGCGTGGCCCGCGTCCCGGTAGGCGGTCCAGCGCGCGCGCGCGGCGCTCACCGCGTCCGGGTCCCTGCCGTCGAAGAGCTCGCAGCAGATCTCGAACCCATCCACCATGCTGGTACGCGCGCCGTCGGCCAGGACCAGCACACTGGCCCCGTTCGGGTTCTCGTCCTCGGCCGTGAGGTAGACCGGCTGCCTGGCGGCGAAGCCGTCGCGCGCGCTGCCGTGGGGCAGGAAGCCGCGGTCGTCGTAGGTCCAGAGGAGCGCGTTCAGGTGCTCGACCCGCTCCTCCGAGCCGGCCATGACGACGGCGCGCGAGCCCCGCTCCAGCACCTTCTCCAGGAGCTCGGGGAGGGCCCGCTCGAGCGGCTTGCCCTGCAGGTGATAGAAGCGGATGTCGGTCATGCGCCTCGAGCCGGGCCGCCTACTCCGCCTCGTAATGGTCGGCCACGAGGCGATCGAGGAGGCGCACGCCGAAGGCGGTGCCGCCCTTGGGCACCATGGCGGAATCCTTCTTGGACCAGGTGACGCCGGCGATGTCGAGATGCGCCCACGGCACCTTGTTGACGAAGCGCTGGAGGAACTGGGCCGCCGTGATGCTGCCGGCACCGCCGCCGGTGGCGATGTTCTGCATGTCGGCGACGTCGCAATCGAGCGCCTTGTCGTAGGTCTCGTGCAGGGGAAAGCGCCACACCAGCTCCGAGACCGCCTCGCCCGCCGCGTGGAGGCGCTCCGCCAGTTCGTCGTCGTTGCTGAAGAGGCCGGCATGGACGTGGCCGAGCGCCACGATGATGGCGCCCGTGAGGGTGGCGAGATTGACCATGAACCGGGGCTTGAAACGGTCCTGGCAGTACCACAGGGCATCGGCCAGGACGAGCCGGCCCTCGGCGTCGGTGTTCAGCACCTCGATGGTCTGGCCGGACATGGAGGTGACGATGTCGCCGGGGCGCTGGGCGTCGCCATCGGGCATGTTCTCGACCAGACCGACGATCCCGATCACATTGGCCTTGGCCTTGCGGCCGGCCAGCGCCTTCATGAGGCCGATGACCACGCCGGCCCCACCCATGTCCCACTTCATGTCCCACATGCCAGCCCCGGGCTTGAGCGAGATGCCGCCCGTATCGAAGGTCACCCCCTTGCCCACGAAGGCTATCGGCTTCTCGCTTCCCGGCGCCGGGGCGCCGTCCCAGCGCATGACCACGAGCTGGGATTCGCGCCGGCTGCCCTGGCCGACGCCGAGCAGGGAGCCCATGCCGAGCTTCGCCATGCGTGCTTCGCCCAGCACCTCGACCTTGACGCCGAGCTTGGTGAGCGCGCGGGCCTCTTTCGCCAGCGCGGCGGGGTAGAGGATGTTCGCGGGCTCCGACACCAGGTCGCGGGTCAGGAAGACGCCGTCGGCGATCTTGTCGAGCGGCCGGTAGGCCTTGCGCGCGGCCGCCGCATCGCGGACCAGGATGGTGAGGCGCTTGAGCCTCGGCTTCTTCTCGGCCTTCTCCTTGGTACGGTAGCGATCGAAGCGATAGCTGCGCAACCGTGCGCCGTAGCCGATGCCGGCGGCGAGCGCCGCCGTCCCCAGCTTGCTCTTGCGCACCGGGTCCACGGCCACGGCAACCGCGCCCTTGGCCCGGGCGAGGCGGGCATAGAGGGCACCGCCCACGGCGCCGGCGGCGAGGTCGTCGAGCTTCTCGGGCGCGCCGAGCCCGACGGCCACGACGCGGTCGAGCTTGGTGCCGGCGGGCGCCAGCAGCTCGACGATCTCCGCCTTCTTGCCCGTGAAGTCGCCGGCCGCGATGGCCCGCAAGAGCGCGCCGCCCAGGCGCTCGTCGACGCGCTTCACAGTGGCGCCGAGCTCGCCACCAGCGAGCGCGGTGACGACGAGAGTGCCGCTCGTGGGCAGCCTGGGTTCCGAAAAAGCGATGTCCATGTCCGTCCCTCCACAAATCTCGAGCCGCGTCCGGCGGGATTGCGGGCGACTTTAACGGATCGTCAGCGGAAGGGAAGTGCCCTCGCGGCCCGGGGCGAGATAATTGAACATGCCCGGTATGCCGCGCCGCTCGCGCACGGCGAAGGCGATCAGGCCGGGCAAGCGGTCGGCCACATCCACCGAATAATGCAGCGGGTCCCAGTAGTTCTCATCGCGATCCGTGATCCGGGATTCGATCATGAAGTCGAGCACGTAGGCATTCTCGTTTCGTGCGGCCAAGTCGGCAAGCCGTCGTTTGCATTCGGCCCACCGGGCGGCCTGCAGCGAGCCCGCCGCGGGCTGGGCGAAGAAGTGGTAGGGTGCGATCAGCAGGATCTTGAGCGTATCGTCGGGCAGCGCGCCCAGCATGGCGGCCAGGAGGTCGTGCGTGGCGTATATCCAGCCCGCGCGCTCGGCCGCCGTCGGGGCGGCGGGCGGCGCGGTGGCGGGCCTTCGGCGCGGCCCCAGTGCGCCGTATATATGGCCGCGGGCGCGTTCGAGATCGTACTCGTGGGCCGGTGGCAGGAAATCCGTATAGCCGTCGAGGCCATATTTGAGCGGGCGCAGGCCCGTCAGGTAGGCGAGCTGGCGCCCCGCTTCCTCGAGGGCCGGCAGGTTGAAGAGGTGCGCCAGGTCGTTGGCCCGATCGGTGTCGTACATCCAGGGCGGGAAAGGCCGCTCGGTGAAACGCGCGAAATCGTCCTCGACCTCGCACCAGACCACGTCGATGCCAATGACGACGGCCCGCGCCGCCGGGTGGTGGCGGGCGAAGACCGCGAGGATACGCGACTGCTCGTACGCCGTGCCGCTGTTCATCGAGAGGTTGACGAAGGCGCCGCCGAGGGCCGCGTCGAGCGCGGCGGGGCGCAGGAGGCGGGTGGTCGAGGTGCCCACCACGGCGCTGTCGAAGCGTGGGCTTCGGGCGAGGGCGGGGAACGAGAAGCGCTGGTTGGTGGCGACGGGCGCGCGCGCGAGGTCGGGTGAGAACCAGACCGTGTCGTACGGGTCGATGAAGAGGATGGTGGCGTAGAGCGCGGCCGCGGCGGCCACCGCCCACCCCACCGCCGTCCGCCAGAACCCACGCCATTCCATCGCCCTTCCCCCTCAGAACTGGAAGTAGATGAACTCGGCGTTCTCGCTCCCGCCAACCAACACGGTCATGTAGACGAGGGCGAGGCCGACACCGATCGCGCCAAGGCGGCTTGGGCGCAGGTGGTCGAGGGCGATGCGCTGGCTCGTCGGCAGGGCCAAGGCGACGGCAACCGCCACGGCGATCAGCCAGGCATCGGTGACGCCGACGGTGGCCTCCAGGCCCCGCGCCCCCACCATGGCCCACCAGATGTCCGCCGCCGCGGCGAAGCCCTCGGCCCGGAACACGACCCAGGCGAAAAACACGACCAGCATGGTAAGCAGCCAGGCCAAGGCGCGCGGCAGGGGGCGGCCCCGGGCCGACCAGGCGTGCTGGACGACGAGGGCCATGCCGTGAATGCCGCCCCAGGCCACGAAGGTCCAGGCCGCACCGTGCCACAGGCCCCCCAGGAGCATGGTGAGCATGAGCGCCGCGACCATGCGGGCGCGGCCGTGGCGGCTGCCGCCGAGAGGGATATAGAGGTAGTCGCGCAGGAAGCGCGACAGGGTCATGTGCCAGCGGCGCCAGAAGTCCCTTATCGAATGTGCCCGGTAGGGGGCGTTGAAGTTGAGCGGCAGTGTGAATCCGAACAGAAGGCCGAGCCCGATGGCCATATCGGAATAGCCGGAGAAATCGAAATAGATCTGCAGGCCGAAGGCGCCCGCCGCCGCCCAGGCCTCGGCCAGGCCAAGGGATTCGCCCATGCCGGCGGCGGCGTAGAGGGGATCGGCCACGCGCCCCAGGCCGTCGGCGATCAATGTCTTCTTCGCGAGGCCGAGAACGAACAGGACGAGGCCCCGCGACAGGCGCTCGTCGAGCCCGTCCCGGCGCGGGTCCAAGGCGTATTGGTGGATGATTTCATTGTGGCGAACGATTGGCCCGGCAATAAGTTGCGGGAAAAAGCTGATGAACAGCGCGAACTCTGGGAAGCTGTAGAGCGGGGCCTGCCCACGGCGTAGATCGACGAGGTAGGAGATCTGCTGGAAGGTGAAGAAACTGATGCCGAGCGGCAAGACGATGCCCCACGGCTGGTGGTGCCATCCGAACACGCCGCCCAGGCTCTGGGAGAAGAAATCGGCATACTTGAAGAGGCCGAGGACCGCGAGGTTGAGGGCGACCCCCGCGGCGACGAGGAAGCGGCCCCTGCCACCGCCGAAGGCCCGCGCGAAGAGCCAGTTGACGCTGATCGAGCCGGCGAGAAGCGGCACCAGCCGGAGGTCCCAGTAGCCGTAGAAGACGAACGAGGCACCGATCAGGAGCCACATGGGGAGCCGCCCACGGGCAGCGGCGAGGTAGTAGGCCGCAAGCACGAGCGGCAGGAACAGAATGAGAAATACCTGGGACGAAAATAGCATTCGATCTCGACCGCCACCCGGGGCCCGAAGCCGGGGCCAGAGGCGCCCGCCGGCGGCGGCGACCGCCGGCGGCGACGCACGACCGAGCCCTGGCCGGCGGCGCAGTCTAGTCAGCGTCCCCGAGCCCCACAAGCGGCGCGCGCAGGGCCAGGATGCCTTCCCCATCGCGCCCCAAAACGAAGATAGCGGAAGGCGTTTTCGATGGTGATTCGAGGGTGACAAAATCCCACAAGCCACGGCTTCGAACTATGTCGCGTCAATCGCGGTCAATTACTTCCCACATACTTTCTCGGGCGAAAAAATATATTTGAATCAGGAGGATAAATCCGTTAAAGCAAACCGATGTCCATGGTGGATGCTTGTACCCATCCGCGGTGGCGTATTGGTGTGTTTCGAGGCGCACGCCACAATGAACGATATAGCCGCGTGTTTGCAGAGGCCAAGGGACCGGTCAGGCCACCCATGAGAGCGATCAGCCGTTACATATTTCGCCAGCTCTTCGACGCGACCGTCTTCGTGACCATTGCCCTGGCCTGCGCCATCTGGCTGACGCAGTCGCTGCGGTTCGTCGAGCTGATCATCAATCGCGGGCTATCGCTGGGCGTCTTCGCCTACTTGACCATGCTGCTGTTGCCCACCTTCCTTACGGTGATCCTGCCGATAGCGACTCTGAGCGCGATCCTCTTCGTCTACAACAAGCTGACCATCGACAGCGAGCTCGTGGTCCTGCGCGCCGCGGGCATGAGCCAGGGCTCCCTGGCCAAGCCGGCGCTCCTGCTGGCGGTCTTGGTTTCGGTGATCTGCCTCTCCCTCAACGTCTATTTCCTGCCCACCTCCTACCGCCAGTTCAAGGATCTCGAATTCACGATTCGCAACGACTATTCAGCCATCCTGCTCCAGGAGGGCGTGTTCAACACCTTGACCGAGGGGCTGACCGTCTATGTCCGGGCACGGGAAAGCAATGGCGAGCTGCTGGGCGTCCTGGTGCACGACAATCGCCAGCCGACCAAGCCCGTGACCATGATGGCGGAGCGCGGCGCGATGGTGGCTTCGGATTCCGGGCCGCGCGTCGTGATGTTCAAAGGCAACCGACAGGAGATCGAGCGCGCGAGTGGAGAATTGTCGCTGCTCTATTTCGACCGCTATATCTTCGATCTCGGTCAATTCACCGACGAGATCGAAGAGCGCTGGCGCGAGCCGCGCGAACGATACCTGCACGAGCTGTTCTTCCCCGATTACGAGTCCGAGGCCGATTCCTACTACGCCGACAAGCTGATCGCCGAGGGGCACCAGAGGCTGGCCAACTCCTTCCTGGTCGTCGCTTTCGTGTTCGTCGGCCTCGCCGCCCTGCTCTCCGGCCAGTTCAACCGCCGCGGTCAGCTTCGACGGATCCTGGTCGCCGCGGGCCTGGTCGTGGCGATCCAGTCCGCCGGCCTCGGCCTGCACAATCTCACCTCCCGACTGCCGGCGGCGGCGCCGCTCATCTATCTCAACGTGCTACTACCGATCCTCATCAGCACCATCGTCCTCACGCACCGGCCACGGCGACGGCGCGTCGGCTCGACCCCTCGCGCCGCCATGGGCGCGGGCTGAGCGGGAGCGGGAAGCCATGCGCGTCTCGACCACCCTCTCGCGCTACATCGGACGCCAGTTCCTGGTCTGGTTCGGTTCGATATTCGTGGCCATCGTGGGTGTCATCCTCATCTTCGACGTGGTCGAGTTGATGCGCCGGGCGTCCTCCAAGCCGGACGCGACCATGGGCATCGTGATCGACATGGCGTTGCTCAAGCTGCCCACGCTCGCGCAGGAGATCGTACCTTTCGCCGTTCTGTGGGGCGGGATGGTGGCCTTCTGGCGGCTCACCCGCAGCCGCGAGCTCGTGGTGGTGCGCGGCGCCGGCGTCTCGGCCTGGCAGTTCCTCCTGCCCGTCCTGCTTCTCGCCCTCATGATCGGCGTCTTCAAGATCGCGGCCTTCAATCCCCTCGCCTCGGTCACCCAGTCGCGCTACGAGCAGCTCGAGAACAAGTACCTGCGTGGCCGCACCAGCCTCCTCGCCGTCTCGAGCTCGGGCATCTGGCTGCGCCAGTCGGACGATTTCGGCCAATCGGTGATTCACGCCCGTCAGGTCTCGCCCCAGGGCATGGAGATGCAGGACGTGATCGTCTTCATGTTCGAGGGGACCGACAGGTTCGTCGGCCGTATCGACGCCGCGACGGCGATGCTCGAGGACGGCTACTGGCATCTCCGGGAAAGCTGGATCATGGCGCCGGACGCACCGGCGCGGTTCGAGCCCGAGTTCACGGTCAAGACGGACCTCACCATCGACCGCATCCAGGAGAGCTTCGCCTCGCCCGAATCGATCTCGTTCTGGGACCTGCCCGGTTTCATCGAGGCGCTGGAGGAGGCCGGATTCTCGGGCCTGCGCCACCGGCTTTACTGGCATTCGCTGCTCGCCGACCCGCTCCTCCTGGGTGCCATGGTCATGTTCGCGGCCGCGTTCACCCTGCGCACCTCGGTGCGCCGCGGAGCGGCCGCCATGATGATCGGCGGCGGCGTCTTCACGGGCTTTCTCCTCTATTTCCTGTCGGACGTGGTCCTTGCGCTCGGCAAGGCCGCCACGATCCCCGTGGCCCTCGCCGCCTGGGCCCCGGCGATCGCGGCGCTCCTGATCGGCATCTCGATGTTGCTGCACACGGAAGAGGCCTAGGCGGCCATGCGCTCGATTCTCTTCCTTGCGGCCGCCTCCTTCGCGCTCGCCATCGCCCTTGCGGCGCCCGCCCCCGGGCAGGAGTCCGTCTCGACCGGGCGCCCGGTCCTGCTCAGCGCCGACCAGGTCAGCTACGACGAGGAGCTCGGCATCGTCATCGCCACGGGCAACGTGGAGATCGCCCAGGACGTCCGCGTCCTGATGGCGGACACCGTCACCTACAACGAGCGCACCAACCAGGTCGTGGCCACCGGCAACGTGAGCCTCCTGGAGCCCGACGGCAACGTCGTCTTCGCCGAGTATGTCGAGCTGACCGACGACATGAAGAACGGCGTGGTGCGGGACCTCGCCGTGCTCATGACCGACAACTCGCGCTTCGCGGCCGCCGGCGGCCGGCTCGAGGGCGGCGTGCGGACCCAGTTGCGCAAGGCCGTCTATTCGCCCTGCGAGCTGTGCGAGGACGATCCCGAGCGCGCGCCCCTATGGCAGCTCAAGGCCGAGAAAGTGGTCCACGATAAGAGGACCCACGACATCGAATACACCGATGTCTGGCTCGAGATGGCCGGCATCCCGGTGCTCTATTCGCCCTACCTCTCGCACCCGGATCCGACGGTCAAACGGCGGACCGGCTTCCTCGCGCCGACCATGGGCAGCGATTCTCAACTGGGCTTCGTCGTCCGCACGCCCTATTACTTCACCATTGGCCCAGACAAGGACGCCACCCTGGAGCCCATCTTCACCAGCAAGGAACGGGTGGCCCTCGCCGGTGAGTACCGCCAGCGTTTCTCCGATGGCGAGATCGAGGCATCGGGCAGCATCACGCGGGTCCGCCGCCGGGGCTCCGACGGCGAGCAACTGGACGAGGACAAGACGCGCGGCCACCTCTTCGGCAGCGGACGATTCGACATCAACGAAACCTGGCGCTGGGGCTTCGACGGGGCCTATGCCACGGACGACACCTATCTAC
Source organism: Alphaproteobacteria bacterium (assembly GCA_963666705.2). Taxonomy (GTDB): domain Bacteria; phylum Pseudomonadota; class Alphaproteobacteria; order CADEGL01; family CADEGL01. The sequence continues at coordinate 104,869 of CAXXKO010000028.1, forward strand.
GCCGGTACAAATTCAGCTCCGAGGACACACTCACCACGAGCCCGTTCGCGGAAGGGTTCAGGGGCCGCAACTACATGTCCGCGCGGGGCTACTATTTCCAGGGCCTGCGGGAGGACGACGACCCCGGCGACACGCCGATCATCCTGCCGCTTGTGGACTATGCGCATATCGGCGAGCCCGATAGTTACGGCGGCCGGTGGTCGGTCGACGCGGACCTCATGAACCTCACGCGCACGTCCGGAACGGACAGCCGGCGCCTCTCGCTCAAGCTCGGATGGATGGCGCCCTACACGTCGTCGTGGGGCGATGCCTGGACGTTTTCGGCCAGCGCCCAGAGCGACGCCTACTGGGTGGAAGAGGTCAAGAAGCCCAACAACCCGAACGGCGACACGCTCAACGGGCTTACCGGCCGCTTCTTTCCCCAGGTGATGATCGAGTGGCGCCATCCCTTCGTCCGCGAGTCGAGCTCGGGCGCCTTCCGCCAACTGATCGAGCCGGTGGCGGCGCTGGTGGTGGCGCCGAATGGCGGCAACCCGGGAAAGATCCCGAACGAGGACAGTCAGGATTTCGAGTTCGACGACACCAACCTGTTCAGCGCCAACCGTTTTCCCGGGCTCGACCGGGTCAATGGCGGCCAGCGGTTCGTCTATGGCATGAAGGGCGGCGTCTACGGCAATTCGGGCGGCAGCTCCGAGTTCTTCCTCGGCCAGAGCTACCGCTTCCGGGCCGACGATACGTTCGACGAGGGGTCGGGCCTTCGCGACCGCCAATCGGACATCGTCGGCCGCGTCCAGGCGGCGCCCAACAGGTACCTCGATCTCCTGTACCGCTTTCGCCTCGCGCGCACCGATTTCGGCCCCATCCGCAACGAGGTCAAGGTGGGGGTCGGGGGCCGAGCCCTTCGCCTCAACCTCGGCTACGTCTTCTTCGCCCAGAACAAAATCGACAGCGAGTTCCCCGAGCGCGAGGAGCTCAATATCGGCGTGCGATCCCAGGTCACCGAATACTGGTCGGTGCGGGCGACCCACCGCCGGGACCTGACGAGCGACGGCGGTGCCCTTTCGACGCGCCTCGGGCTCGGCTACGAGGACGAATGCTTTACTTTCAACGTCGGTATCGAGCGTAACTTTTTCCGTGGCCGGGATTTCGAATCTTCCGATACCGTGCTATTCCGAGTGCTCTTCAAGGGCCTCGGCGAGGCTCGCTCGACGGTCAAGTAGAGGCCCCGCCAAGGGCACCCTGGCGACAGGGTGAGACATAACGAATGCCGGATACGCACCCACGGCGAAAACCAGCGACCGGCCGCCCGGCGGCGGGGCGGCGATGCGCCTTCGCCGCGGTGCTGAGGGGGGCGCTGCTGCTCGCCGCGATCGTGGTCGCGGGCCCGGCCCAGGCGCAGGAGGTCATGCGCATCGCCGCGGTGGTCAACGACGAGGTCATCTCGGTCTACGACCTGAGCGCGCGGATGCGGCTGGTGCTGATCTCCTCGGGCCTCGAGGACACGCAAGAGGTCCGCAATCGCCTGGTCCCCCAGGTCCTCCGCGGCCTCGTCGACGAGAGGCTCCAGCTCCAGGAAGCCAAGCGCCTCAACATCTCCGTGCGCCAGGACCGCATCGACGAGGCCCTCCACACCATAGAAGAGCAGAACGAGATGGCGGCCGGGGGGCTCGACGCCTTTCTCGGCCGCGCGGGCGTCGACCGCGCAACCATCGAGGAGCAGGTGCGCGCGGGTATCTCTTGGGCGCGCCTCCTCGAACGCGAGTCCAAGATCAGCGTCATCGTGACCGATGAGGAGGTCGACGAGGTCATCGCCCGCATCGATGCCAATCGCGGCCGGCCACAGAGCCTGGTCTCGGAAATCTTCCTGGCGGTGGATTCGGTGGACGAGGCGCGCGAGGTGGAGGTGGCCGCCTTGCGCCTCACGGAACAGATACGCGCGGGCGCCAACTTCCAAGCCCTCGCCCAACAGTTCTCGCAAAGCGCCACGGCGGCCGTGGGTGGCGATCTCGGCTGGATGCAGGAGGGTCAGCTTTCGCCGGAGATCGAGCAGGCCCTGGCATCGGTCGAGCCGGGCCAGATCACGCCGCCCGTCCGGACCCTCACGGGCTTCCATATCCTGCAACTGCGCAAGCGGCAGATGTTCGCGGCGGCCAACATGGACGATGTCGTCGTGACCCTCGAGAACCTCTATTTCGAGCTCCCCCGCAATGCGAGCGAGGACGACGCCCAGAGCGCGCGGGACTTGGCCGCCGTCATCAGCGACACCGTCGCCAATTGCGGGGACATGCGCTCCCTGCGGGAGGAGAGTGGCGCCACGACCTTCCCGCTGCCGAGAGAGATCCGCGTCGGCGACCTCAACGAGGAAATCCGCGCAACGGTCGGTGGCCTCGAGATAGACGATGCCAGTCCGCCGCTCGCCATCGGCGCCGGGGTGATGGTGCTCATGGTGTGCAGTCGAACCCAGCCGCCCGGCGGGATCGACCGCGAGGAGATCCGCGAGACCCTGGTCTCTCAGCAACTCGACGTGCTCGCGCGCCGCGTGATGCGCGACCTCCGCCGGGCCGCCTTCATCGACCTGCGCCTATGAGGGGACGCGCCGCCGCTCCGGCGGCCGGGGGCGAGGCGCCGCTCGCCCTCACCCTCGGCGAGCCGGCGGGGATCTGCGGCGAGATCGCGTGCCGGGCCTGGCGCGCGCTCAGCGCCTCGGGACCCGTCTTCTTCGCCATCGGCGACCCGGCGTACTACGAGCGCACCGCGAGCGACCTCGGGCTCTCGACGCCGGTGGCCGCCATCGATTCGCCCGCGGCGGCGGCGGCGGTCTTCCCCGGGGCGCTGCCCGTGCTCGGCCAGCGGCTGCCGGCACCGGCCGTCGCGGGCCGGCCCGACCCGGCCAACGGCGCGGCGGTGACCGCGTCGATCGAGCGCGCCGTCGAATTGGCCCTGGCGGGGCAAGCGGCGGGTCTCGTCACCAACCCCATCCACAAGCGCACCCTCTACGATTCGGGCTTCGCCTATCCCGGCCACACCGAGCTCCTCGCCGCCCTGGCCGGCCCGGCATACCGGCCGGCGATGATGCTGGCCTGTGAGGGGTTGAGGGTAGTGCCCGTCACCATCCACCTGTCGCTGGCCGAGGCCCTCACGCGCCTCGATGCGGACACGATCGTCGCCCAGGGCGAGATCACGGCCGCGGCGCTCAGGCGGGATTTCGCCATTGCGCGGCCGCGCCTCGCGATCGCCGCCCTCAACCCCCATGGCGGCGAGGACGGCCATATGGGGCGCGAGGAGATCGAGATCATCGCCCCGGCGGCCGAGCGCCTGCGCCGCGCGGGGATCGAGGTCCTGGGCCCGGCCCCGGCGGATACCCTGTTCCACGCGGCCGCGCGGACGCGCTACGACGCCGCCCTCTGCATGTATCACGACCAGGCGCTGATCCCGCTCAAGACCATCGATTTCGACGGCGGCGTCAACCTCACCCTCGGCCTGCCTTTCGTGCGCGCCTCGCCCGACCATGGCACGGCGCTCGACATCGCCGGCCGCGGCGAGGCCAACCCCGCCAGCCTGATCGCCGCCCTCCGCATCGCCCGCGAGATAGCCAGCAACCGCGCGAGGGCGGCCGGAGCGCGGGCGGCCGTCTAGGAGACCGGACCATGGCCGGTTCTAGTACCCACTTTCATAATTCCGTGTGCCATACGACGGCGCCCCGAGGTTCCCGGCTAGGAGGGTGGCGCGCCGTGATGCCGGGGCATCACAAGCGGCGCGCGACGACGTCCGGGGGCCTCGGGGCGCCGCCCTACGGGTCGCTTTTCCCGCCCCCTCGGGGCGTCGAGGACGCTGGACGATGCCCCGGCATCGCCGGCGCGCCCCCTCCTACCGAGGAGACGGGAAAAGCGATCGTATGGCACACGGAATTATGAAAGTGGGTTCTAGCCCGGGCGACGCCCCTCCCCTGCGCGAGGTCATCGCCCGGCACGGCCTCTCGGCCCGGCGCTCCCTGGGCCAGCATTTCCTCCTCGACCTCAACCTGACGCGGCGCATCGCCCGCGCCGCGGGGCCGCTCCAGGGCGCCCAGGTGATCGAGGTGGGCCCGGGCCCCGGCGGCCTCACCCGCGCGCTCCTCGCCGAGGGCGCGGCCCACGTCCACGCCATCGAGCGCGACGCCCGCTGTATCGCGGCCTTGCGCGAGCTCGAGGCGGCGGCGCCCGGGCGCCTCACCATCATCGAGGGGGACGCGCGTGAGATCGACGCCGCCGCCCTCGTGCCCGCGCCGCGGCGCATCGTCGCCAACCTGCCCTACAACCTCGCGACCGTGCTCCTGCGCCGCTGGCTCAGCCAGGCCGACGCCTTCGAGAGCCTGACCCTGATGTTCCAGAAGGAGGTCGCGGACCGCCTGGCCGCGTCACCCGGCGGCAAGACCTATGGCCGCCTGAGCATCCTCGCCCAATGGCTGTGCGAGGTGCGGGTCCTGTTCGAGATTCCGGCCGCCGCCTTCACCCCGCAGCCCAAGGTGACCTCGGCGCTCGTCGGCCTGCGGCCCCGCGCGGCACCATTGGCGGCGGCGGAGATCGGCGTGCTGGAGCGGGTCACGGGCGCCGCCTTCGGTCAGCGGCGCAAGATGCTGCGCTCGAGCCTGCGCGCGCTCGGCGGCGACGTGGGCGCGTTGCTGGCGGCGACGGGAATCGACCCCACGGCCCGGGCCGAGACCCTCACGGTGGTGGAGCTCTGTGCCCTGGCGCGCGCGCTCGCGGCGCGGGAACGGGCCGAATCGGCCAAGGTTTGTTAGGGTAGATGGAAACAGAATGTAATAAAAACAATAGGTTGGTGGAATCGACTCCGAACCTTGACAAACCTTGACAGCGCACCGCGTCGGGGCCGTCCACCATTGGGTATATGGGGATCAGGTCCTACCAAGTCAAGCGGCTATCCCGGCCACGCGCGCCTCACCGGCCCGCCCGCAGGCCCTTGACGAAATCTGACAGGCCGCTCTGTCGCTCGCGGCGCAGGCGCTCGGCGGCGAGGATGGCCTGGACGTGGGCCACGCTCTCCTCCACGCCGTGGTTGATGATGATGTAGTCGTACTCGGTGTAGTGGCTCATCTCGTCGGCCGCCTTCGCCATGCGTCGGGCGACCACCTCGTCGCTGTCCTGGGCGCGGGTCTTGAGGCGGCGCTCGAGCTCGGCCGTCGACGGCGGCAGGATGAAGACACTCACGAGGTCGTCGCGGGCGCTCTCCGCCACCTGCTGGGTGCCCTGCCAGTCGATATCGAAGAGCACGTCCTGGCCGCCCGCGAGGGCCTCTTCCACCGGCGACCGGGGGGTGCCGTAGTAGTGGTCGAACACTTTCGCGAACTCCAGGAGCCCGCCCCGGTTTATCATCAGGCTGAAGTCTTCCGACGCCACGAAGTGGTAGTCCACGCCCGCCGCCTCGCCCGGGCGCTGGGGCCGGGTGGTGGCCGAGACCGACATGGTGATGCCGCCGTCACGCTCCAGGAGCCGGCGCGAGATGGTCGTCTTACCGGCCCCCGATGGCGAGGACAGCACCAGCATGAGGCCGCGCCGCTTGATGTCTGGAAACGCCATAATTCCAATCCCTCATGCGCCAAGCTGGCGTATCTCTATTTTCGATCCCTCAGACGCCGGGTGGGCGCATCTCTATCTCGATCCCTCAGACGCCGGGCGGGCGCATCTCTATCTCGATCCCTCAGACGCCGGGCGGGCGCATCCGCGCCCTTGGCTTCGCTCGACTTCGCTCGCGGGGCCGCGGTCGCGGCCCTGTCTCGATCCCGCGGACGCCGGGCGGGCGCATCCGCGTCCCATCTCGATCCCTCAGACGCCGAGCGGGCGCATCCGCGCCCTTGGCTTCGCTCGACTTCGCTCGCGGGGCCGCTGTCGCGGCCCTGTCTCGATCCCTCGGACGCCAGGCGGGCGCATCCGCGCCCCATCTCGATCCCTCGGACGCCGGGCGGGCGCATCCGCGCCCTTGGCTTCGCTCGACTTCGCTCGCGGGGCCGCGGCCCTGTCTCGATCCCTCGGACGCCGGGCGGGCGCGGCTCGGCCGGAGAGCGAGCACGGGCTTCGCCGACCGTCCTCTCACGCCTACTCGATATTCTGCACCTGCTCGCGGAGCTGCTCGATGGTGGCCTTGAGGTCGAGGCCGACGTTCGTGAGCGCGACATCGCCCGCCTTCGAGCAGATGGTGTTGGCCTCGCGGTTCAGCTCCTGGCACAGGAAATCGAGCCGCCGGCCGATGGCCCCGCCCTCGGCGAGCAGGTCGCGCACCGAGCCGAGATGAGCCGCGAGCCGGTCGAGCTCCTCCGTCACGTCGGCCTTGGTGACGAGAAGCGCGACCTCCTGCGCCAAGCGCTCCTCGGGCAGCGCCGGCTCCATCTCCATGACCGCGCGCAGGCGCTCCTCGAGCCGCGCCCGGATCGCCGCCGGCCGCCCGTCAGCGGCCCCGGCCGCGGCGGTGGCCAGGGCGCCAATACGGTCGAGCTGGCCCGCGAGCACGGGGGCCAGGCGCCCCCCTCCTCGCGGCGCGCGGCGACCAGGCCGGCGACGGCCTCGTCGAGTCCCGCCAGGAGGGCGGCGTCACGCGCCGCGGCCGCGTCCGGCGCCTCCTCCGCCGGCGCCGCCTGCTCGACCACGCCGCGAACGGCGAGCAATGCCTCGAGCCGCGGCGGCGCCGTATCGACCCGTGCCCCGAGCGCGGCATGCAGGGCGAGGAGCTGGTCGATGACGGCTTGGTTGATCCGGAGCGCGGCGGCGCTCTCGGTTGCCGCGATCGCGAGCTGGGCCTGGACGTTGCCGCGCTCGAGGGCCGCCGCGATGCGCGCCCGCGCCCCGGCGTCGAGGTGCTCGGCGCCCGCCGGCAGGCGGAAGCGCGGCTCGAGGCCACGCCCGTTCACGCTCTTCAACTCCCAAACCCACCCGACCTCGCCATGATGGCCGCTCGATCGGGCGAAGCCCGTCATGCTGGATACCGACACCGCGCCCTCGCCCTCGACTCGAAGCTTATTTTGTGTCCCCTAAATACACCCAACACTATATACTGCGTAAATGCCGGCAACAACCCGGGAGACCGCAACACCCGGGGCAAACGGGCGAAGCGCTGTTTCGGATTGGCCTGACGCATGTATTAATGCAACATGCAAGACCTAACTCCACTGCTCATGTTAGGATTGTGTCACGTTCCCGGAGTCAGGTTCAAGATTGCTTCAAACGCATAGAACCCTCGATTGGCGAATGTGGAGTAAGCTCGGACGTCATGCGCTCAGAAGAACGGCGGGAAACAACAACGACCGGCAAGTGGACGCAAAGCGGCGTTCCACACAAGGGTTGGCGGTGTGTCGACATCGAGGAATTGGAAGAACAGGAGCATCTGTGCGAAATGTGCGAAGCAAGACTCGTACGCTTCGTTCATGTCATGGAGCATGGCAATTGCCCCGAAATCCTCCGGGTCGGATGTATTTGCGCCGGAAACATGGAGCAGAATCTCCGGGGCGCTTGACGGCGAGAAGCTGCTTATAAGAACGACCCTTGCCTATCCGGTTTACACCCACACTCACTAGGGCTAGAATGGGCGCAAACCGGATATAGGGGAGCGCGCCATGGATGTTCTCGACCGCGCCGATCTCCCATTCCCGCATTCGCTACCCGAGTTCCAGCGACTTTTCCCCGATGATGCGGCCTGCGCCGCCTACCTGGAGAAAGCCCGCTGGGGAGACGGCTTTGCCTGCCCGCACTGCGGCACGGCGGGAGAGCCGTTCCACTTTGAAAACCGCCCTGGCGTCCTGCGCTGCCGCAAGTGCCGCCAGAACACCGGGCTGACGGTGGGAACAGTGATGGAGCGTAGCCACACTCCGCTGAACGTCTGGTTCTGGGCCGCTTATCTGGTCGCCAGTCAGACGCCCGGCATGTCCGCCGTGCAGTTTCAGCGGCAACTTGGTCTTTCGCGCTACGAGACGGCCTTTCAAATTCTCCACAAGCTCCGCTCGGGCATGGTGCGGCCCAACCAAGACAGGATCGGTGGACAGCCCAAGAACCATGTTGAGGTGGACGAAACCTGGGTTGGCGGGCGAACGCGTGGGGAAGGCCGTGGTGTTCACCACAAGGTTCTCGTCTCCTGTGCCATCGAGGTGCGTCATCGAAAGCCGGGCACCAAGCTCGACAACCGGAAAGACGGACGCTATGCCGGACGCGTTCGGCTCGCCGTCGTGCTCGACCGTAGCGCCGAGTCGCTCTGTGGGTTCGTCGAGAGCACCGTCGCGCCGGGATCGCTGATCGTTACTGACGATTGGAGCGGCTATGCTGGCCTCGGTAAGCGCGGCTATGAGCACTTCGCTGTTGCCGAGTGTGGTGATCCAGAGGTTGCCGAGCAATACCTGCCGATCATCCATCTGGTTTTCGCCAACCTGAAGACGTGGCTGATCGGTATCCACCACGGCGTTAGCCACCAGCACCTACAAGCCTACCTCAACGAGTTCACCTTCCGCTTCAACAGGCGGTTCTACCCGTTCAACGCCTTCCGCTCATTGCTCGGCATCGCGGGCGACACCTCTGCTCCAACCTATGCCGAGCTTTACTCGGGAGAGTGGCGGCACCCTACATGTAGCGGTCATGGGCGTTAACCGGATAGGCAAGGAACGACCGACATCGACGCGTCCGATGGCTTCAACGAAATTGGCGAATTTCAGCAGCTGGCAACGAGTTTCTGAATACCAGCGACGGCTTCAATGTCGTGGTGTTTCCCAAAGGTCAAACCTGGGGCGGCCGGGTCAAGAATCGAACAAGCGGTTACACACGCACGTCCAAACTGCCATATCAGACCTTGGACCAAGCAAAACTCGCGGCTTTCGATACTATGCTGGGGATGAAACACAGTGAGCGGACGCGAAACCCAAAGAGGTAGAACCCCGCCTCGAGCGACACCGGGAGAGACATGGTTTCGCCTCAGCCATGTTTTTAAAGTCGCTGTATCCGGCAATCAGACATTAATTGTGTAGTTTGTGAATGACTGTATAATCTAGAGGTGCCATATGGCTTCAAAGAAAAAACCAATAGTGATATCTGTAATTAACATGAAACGCGGCGTAGGAAAGTCGACTATTTCTGCGCTTCTTTGCCGTTATGCAGTTAGGTCAAGAAACTTGGATGTTCTCGCAATTGATTTAGATCCTCAAGCAAACTTAAGTCAAGCGTTATTAGGAGACTACTATACCGATTTTCTAAAAAATAGAGAGATGTCCATTGTCGAGCTGTTTGATGGTTATGTACCGCCATCATCAAAGAGAGGGTCTCCATCCACCCTTTCAGCAGAACATGTTGTACAAATCGTTGAAGAATACACTGAATGTTCCTTGGAGATCATACCATCACGATTTGATTTCTCGGACAATCTGATTTGTTCGGTGAGACCTGATCCCAGAATACTGGCTAGGTTCCTTTCTGAACACCTCCAAGACAAAGATTTGATCATAATTGACTGTGCACCAACGGAATCAATTTTAACGCGTGCTGCATACCATTGTAGTTCACTAATTCTAGCGCCTGTACGACCAGAGTATTTTGCGACGATAGGTTTTCCTCTATTAGCAGATTCTTTAAAGAGCTTCAGAAGTCAAAATCGGGGCCATAGGCTGAGCGTCGCAGGCATTGTAATAAACAATGCGTTTTATGACGGGCGCAACTATGGGGGACCAGAGAAAGCCCGCGCTATGGATGGGATCAGGATGGAGGCGGCAGTTAATAATTGGCACATCTACCATTCTGAAATTCCTCATTCGCGAGGTTTCCCTAAGATGATGCGAGGCGACTATAGCCATCCCGGTAATGCTATTGACTTTAGAAATTTTGCTAGAGAGTTTTTTGTTTCTATTGGTTTATAACCTAGTAGGAGCTAGCGATGTCTGATTCGCTGTTTGATGGGGTCTTGAGACTGCTATTGAATCAGTACGGTTATGCAAAGGTTTCGAGACGGTTAGAGGCGATTAACCGAAGTGGCAAGTTGGGAGACGAACCGGAGTTAAGTAGAGACCTGGGGGGCGCACATCCCCAAATTGATTATTCTAGTGTGGTCCCCTCGCGTCGGAAGAGAAAGATCCGCGCTCCAGCCTATGTTGAGAAACTCTCCATCCCAAAAGAGAAGAAATTGATACTTCTACAGATAGCTCGACAGTTTGAAGATAAAGTATTCCTTCCGAAAGCATCTGATATTCGAAATTTCTTGGAGGTTCGTAAAGAAAATGAAATTCTTCATGGTGTAAAGATTGAAAATATAAAGTCTAGACAATCTGCGATTCCGAGGATATTCATGCTGCTTTCCACATTGTCAGGGGAAGAGCTTAAAAGAATTTACGATAACAAGAATTACTTTGGGCCATCTAGACTTGGCCCTCTGGCCGATGCTATTAGGGCTACAGGTGAGAATTTTCGCATATTGGAAGACAGTGAAAGGTCCACGAACTTACATGTATCTCGCCAGCGAATTCAGGAGTAGCCGTTTTTTACTGATTTAAATTATCGTCCCTATCCGGTTAATGCAGGTAGCGACCGAGTGTTCTTTATATGTTCGCTCTAAGGGTGTACTGTTCCCGCCTCTGAGGATTGGTCGGGAGACAGGGCATGAGCGGCTTGTTGACGTTCCAAGAGCGCTACCGAGACGAGGAATCGTGCATCCTGGCCTTGGCGGATCGACGCTGGCCGTCTGGGTTTGCGTGCGCCCGCTGCGGGCACCGGCGGGGCTATCGGCACAAGGCGCGGGCGCGCGTCTTCGAATGCGCGGCTTGCGGTCGTCAAGAGTCGGTGACGGCGGGAACCATCTTCCACCGCACCCGCACACCGTTGCCCAAATGGTTCCTGGCGGCGTGGTTGATGGGGCGGGACAAGCGCGGGGTCTCGGCCCTGTTCCTGGCGCGCGAGCTGGGGCTTCGCTATGAGACCGCATGGCTGATGGCTCACAAGCTGCGCCATGGCTTGGCGGAGCGGCCGGATGCGTTGCTGGACGGCATGGTCGAGGTCGATGAGAGCTACTACGGCGGGCGCGGCAAGCCCGAGAGCCGGGGCCGCGGGATGGCCAATGCCAACAAGAGCCTGCTCGTGCTGGCGGTGGAGAAGGTGGCGGTGGCGCCGGGCAAGGGGGTCGAGGGCAGCGGCTTCGTCGCCGGCCGGGCGCGACTTGCCATCCTGCCCCGGGCCAATGCCGAGCAGCTCGGCGGCTTCGTGCGGGCCGCCGTGACGCCGGGCGCGCGCCTGCTGACCGACGATTTCAAGGGCTATGCCGGGCTCGGCGCCGTCTACCGGCACCAGCCCACCGTCCAAGGCCAAGGCAAGAACGCCGAGACGCAGATGCCGATCATCCACGTCCTGTTCAGCAACCTCAAGACCTGGCTCAACGGCACCTACCATGGCGTCAGCGCCAAGCACTTGCCGCGCTATGGCCGGGAATGGGCCTATCGCTTCAACCGCCGCCGGCGGATCGACGACCTCGGCGACTTCGTCCTGAGCCGCGCCATGGCCCGGCCAACCATCACATACCGCCAGTTGATCCACGGTCTGCAACCCAACGACGCGCTACCTGCATTAACCGGATAGGGACGTAAATTATAGCCGAGTGGTTCGAACCCGACAAAAGAGTTCCCTTCTCCCTCGAGGGAGAGGGTTGGGGTGAGGGGGAGCGCGTCGGCGCGTTATAAGAGTCTTTCCGCCGCCTGCCGGCGGCCATGCCCTCACCCTCCCGCTTCGCGGGACACTATCCTGACCCCTCACCCTCCCGCTTCGCGGGTCCCTCCCTCTCCCCGTTGGGGAGAGGGTTCCAAGCGTCGGACACGAACCACTAGATGATGTTCGAATAGCGCAGGGCGGCACAGAAAAGGAGCCGGACACTCTCATTTGTCCCCTTTTTCATAAAAGGTGTCACGTAAAAGGTGTTAGGCATCATTTTCCGGGCCGCATAATAAGGTGAAGGTGTCAGGCACCATTTCCCAGGCCATGGCCGGCGCGAATCGTGGCCGGCGCGGCGCGGCGAGGACCTTCACCCATGGGGCCATGCCGAGGGCCGAGCCCGCAGCCGTTGCAAGGTGCGGCGCCGGGCGCGTACCTTGCCCGTCGGGCAAAACCGCGACGGGCAATGGGGGACGGTCATGGCACATTGGATCGGGATGATCGGGCTCGGCGTGATGGGGTCGCGCATGCTGGCCCAGTTCGCGGACTGTCCGGGCCTCGCAGTCGTGGCGGCGTGGGACCCGTCGGCGAATGCCGCGGAGCAGGCGCGGGCGGCCTATCCCGGCCTCAACCTCGTGGCGAGCGCCGCGGCGGTGGTTCGCGAGCCGGCCGTCGACTGCGTCTATGTCGCCTCCCCGCCCTCGACCCATCTCGATTACGCACACCTCGCTTTCGATCGCGGCAAGCCCGTCCTGTGCGAGAAGCCGCTGTCGCTCGACGCGTCCGCCAGCCTGGGAGCCGTCGAGCGTGTCGAGCGCGAGGGGCTGAGTGCCGCCGTCAACTTCCCCTACGCGTCGTCGCCCACCCTGAAGGCGGTCGAGGCCGCGCTGGAGGCCGGGGCGCTGGGGCCGCTCGAAGGGCTGGAGATCGTGCTCGCCTACGACCAGTGGCCCGAGCGCTGGCAGGTCGCGGCGCGCTGGCTGGGGCTTCGCGCCGAAGGCGGCTTCGTGCGCGAGGTGGTCACCCACATGGCCTTTCTCACCCGCCGTCTCCTGGGTCCGCTGGCGGTCGAGGCGGCGCGCATCGACTATCCCGGCGACGGCGTCGGCGCCGAGACCGAAATCGAGGCCCGCCTCAGCGCCGGCGGCCTCCCCGTGACCATCCATGGCCGGGTCGATCCGGCCGCGGCCGAGGCCATGCACTGGACCCTTACCGGCCGCGACGGCGCCCTCCGGGTCCACGACTGGTACAGCCTCTCGCGCCGCGGCGGCGATGGCGATTGGCGGGACGTGGACCTCGGCCCCGGCTCGCCGCGCACCCGCGCCTACCGCGCCCAGCTCGACTCCCTCACCGAGATGCTGGCCGGCCGCCCCCACCCCATCGCCACCTTCCGCGAGGGGCTCGAGGTCCAGCTCTGCATCGAAGAACTGATCCGCCGCGGCGGCGCCTGAGGCCGCGTGGCGCTGCGCGAAGCCAAGCAATCCAGTGGCCCATCCGGCACACGGCAACTCTTTGCCGGTATATTCATCTCAAGGTGCCTAAAAGGTGCCTGACACTTTTTTCATCTTTTTTGATACCTATTTAAGTATACTGGTTCTTTATATTCTGTAAGCAGGTGTCCTGTCGTCGTCTCCGAATTCCACCATCAGGCGGGGAATTGATCTCGACCGTTTGTCCGGTTTCTCTGGGCCACCCGGTGGTTCGAACCCGACGCTTCGACGCCGCTCCCAATCCTCTTCCCTTGGGGGAGAGGAGGACTCTTTTACCGCGTTCGCGCCACCAGCCCGGCACGACATGTGGACGAGCGGGATACGGGGCGGCGGCGAGGCCCGGGGCGCTACGCTTCCGTGGGGCGGCGGTGGGCATGGTCGAGATGGACATGGAACGCCGCCACCTCGGCATCGATGCGGGCCTCGTCCCAGCCCAGGATGTCGGCCACGGTCTCGGCCGCCTTGCGCGCGCCCTCCCGCCCCATGGTCTCGGTCCAGCCGATCCCGGTGCGCCGGCACAGGAGGTCGACGAGGGTCTCCGCCTGCTCGTGCTTCGCGGCGTGGTCCAGGTCGGCGAGCGTGATGTCGGGGTAGTGGTTGAGCAGCGCCGGCGAGCTTTCGGTCCCCGGGAACAGGTGCGGCGCGTAGTCCGCGGCCTGGGCCGGCCCGGAGGGCTGGAGTCGCCGGCCGACGGCGGCGAGGAGCTCGCGCCCGGCCGAGCGGTGGGTGGTGACGGGTCCCGCCGTCATGGCCAGGGCGCCGGGCATGCCGTCCTCGGCGAGGTCGTGGACCTCGCGCGAGCGCACCCCCTTGGGCACCTTGGGGTCGTAGGTGAGCGGGCGCACCCCGGCCCAGGTGTAGAGCACGTCGGCGCGCGCGAGGCCGAGGCTCGGCACCAGGTGGTTCGCCTCCGCGATCAGCCAGTCGATGTCCTCGTCCGTGGCGTGGATGTCGTCGATGTCGCCCTCATAGATGGTCTCGGTCACCCCCATGTAATGCAGCCCCTGGCGCCAGGGCACCAGGTAGACCGGCTCCTCCCCCTCCCGGTTGAAACCGATGACGCCATGGTCGCGGCACGCCTCGGGCAGGCGGATGACGATGTGCGCACCCTTGGTGCCGAGGATCTTGCGCCCCGCCTTCGCGCTGGCGAGCGCGTTCACCCGGTCGATCCAGATGCCGGCGGTGTTGAGCACCAGCTTGGCCGAGACCCGTGCCTCCCCCGCCTCCCCGCGCGCGTCCGCGAGGGTGAGCGCCCAGCCCTCCCCGCCCGTGCGCTCGAGGCCGACGACGGGCGTGTAGTTGCGCGCTGACGCCCCCATGCGCTCGGCATCGAGCACCATGTCCATGCCGACGCGCTCGGCCCAGTCGAACTGGTACTCGCGGTAGGTATTGACGGCGACGAGCTTGTCCTGGTCGCGCAAGTCGCGGTAGAGCGGCGTCTTGGCGATCTCGGCCGGGCGCAGGACGCGGCGGTCGAGGGGCACCGCCTTGGGCCCCAGGGCCTCGACGATGCGGAGCGCCAAATCGACCTGCCAGGACTTGTAGGCCATGCCGCGATAGACCGGAAAGCCGAAGGTGAAGACCCGGGTCCGTTCCGGTGCGTCGCGCACGAACTCGGCGCGCGCGCCCATGGCCTGCCGGGTCATGCGGAGCGCCCGGGTCAAGTCCGAGGGGTGCCACAGGAAGCTCCAGGGCGAGCCGCCGGGCGCCAGATAGCGCAGCCCGCAATGGATGAGCCGGGTCGAGCGGCTGCTCGACGCCGCCGCGAAGTCGCCCTTGTCCACGAGCAGCACGGCGTAGCCCGCGGCGCTGAGCTCCCGCGCCGCGCTGCAGCCGTTGATGCCGGCGCCGATGACGGCCACGTCGAACTCCCGGCCCTCGAGCTTCGATAGACCCATGCGCATGTGCCACCCCTTCTCCCGGCGTCCCGATCGGCCCTCACTATAGGCCGGATCGGGCCGAATCCCAGCCACCCCGCACACCTGGCGCCCGCCGGCCCGACGCGCGGCTCGCTTGACTGTCAACGGCGGAGCAAAATTAGTCCACCCGGGCGGAGCAAAACTAGTCCACTTGACGTTATGCGGTACGCGGTGTTGGGGGGTTGTCCCGGTAGTCCATAGGAGGGACCCGCGCTGCTTCGTGTAGCGCTTGCGTTACGCGGAGCGAAGCAGCGTGGGAGGTTCCTGTGGACCCACCGGGTCAACCATTGCACCGGCGGTCAAGCAGGTATTTTTGGGGATTTCCGCCGTTTTTGGCTTTGGTTGAGACGATAGCTCTCGCCGTTCATTTCCAGGATATGGACATGGTGGGTGAGGCGGTCCAGCAAAGCCCCGGTCAGGCGTTCCGAGCCGAATATCTCCGTCCACTCATCGAACGGCAAGTTGGAGGTCACCAGGATCGAGCCCCGCTCGTAGCGCTGGCTGAAGACTTCGAACAGCAGCTCGGCGCCGGTCTTCGAGAGCGGCACGAAGCCGAGTTCGTCGATGATCAGAAGGTGATACTTTGCCAGTTGCTTCTGCAGGCGCAACAGGCGTTTTTCATCCCCGGCCTCCATCAGTTCATGAACCAGGGCAGCGGCCGTGAGGAAGCCGACGGAGAGCCCCTTTTGGCAGGCCGCCAGACCGAGACCGAGGGCGATATGGGTCTTGCCGGTTCCGCTGTTGCCGAGCGCGATGATATTCTCACGACGCTCGACGTATTCGCATCGCGCCAACTCCAGAACCAGCATCTTGTCGAGCGATGCGATGGCCTTGAAGTCGAAGCTGTCGAGGCTTTTGACGGCGGGGAACCTGGCCTGTCTGATCCGCCGCTCGACCATGCGGCGCTCACGGTCGATCAGTTCCAACTCGGTCAGACGGACAAGATACCGCACATGGTCGGCGCCCTCGGTGGCGCATTGGCGGGCCAGCTTGTCGTATTCGCGCAGGAACGTCGGCAGTTTCAGGGTCTTGAGGTGATGGGCCAGCAACACTTGCGGCGTATCGGTCATGACGCGCCTCCACCCAACAAGCTCATATAACTGGCGGCGGCCGTGGTCGCCACGTTGGCCCGAGGCAGGTAGGGATAGATATCCAGGTCGAGTTTGTGAGTCGGACCCGATTTCCTTGGACACAGAATTGGCTTAATCGAAGTGTCCAAGGAGGACCGGAACATGACCGATAATTTTGAGAAGAAAGTTGCTGTTGATGGGCCTGTAGTAAATGCGGGCGAGCTTGGCTCGTCCACGTTTTCCCCAGGCCAGGCTTTGCCGGCAGGCCCGCTGGGACTTGGCCAGCGATGGACGGTGGCGCGCAAGCGTGAGGTCGTTCTGCGGCTTTTGCGTGACGAGCCGGTGCAACTTCTGTCGCGCCAGTTGGGCGTAGAGATCTTCCGGCTCGAGCAGTGGCGTGAGAAAGCGATCGGCGGGATCGACGCCTCGCTCAAGCAACGCAAGGGCGATCCGGTGCAGGCGGAACTGGATAGCGCCCATGAAGCGGATCGGAGAGTTGACCATGCAGGTGGAACTGCTGGAGGCCAAGACGGAGACCTTCGGCCCTTTGGGGCGGCGGAGGTCGCGGCGATGAGTGCCGCCACCTCGCCCGGCACGGGTCTGGCCTACGGCCTGCGGCGGGTCTGCGCCGCCTGGGGCATGGCCCGCTCCTCGTTCTACGCCATGACCTCCGGCCAGCACGCCGAGCAGCCGCCGGCAAAGCGTCGGGGACCGAAGCCCGCGATCTCGGACCAGGCGCTGCTGGTGGCGATCGAAGCCGACCTGGAGGCATCGCCCTGGGAGGGCGAGGGCTACCGCAAGGTCTGGGCTCGGCTTCGGGTCTGTCGCGACATCCGGGTTGCCCGCAAGCGGGTGCTCCGCCTGATGCGCGAGAACAATCTGCTCTCGCCCCATCGCTGCCGCCGCCGTGGCGGCAATCCCCATGACGGTGAGATCATCACTCATGCCCCGAACCTCATGTGGGGCACCGATGGCGTTCGGGTGTTCACGGTGGACGACGGCTGGGGCTGGATCTTCACCGCCGTCGAGCATTGGAACGCCGAGTGTGTCGGCTGGCATGTCTGCAAGCGCGGCGACCGCTTCGCCGCCCTGCAGCCGATCTCCATGGGGCTTGCCGGGCTGTATGGCTCGACCGCGGCCGGCGCGGCTCGGGGGCTGGCCTTGCGGATGGATCACGGCTCCCAGTATCTGTCGGACCACTTCACCAACCAGATCAAGTTCTGGGGCATCCAGCCGTCCTACGCCTTCGTCGCCGAGCCCCAGACCAACGGCGTCGCCGAGCGGTTCAATCGCACGCTGAAGGAACAGATCATCCATGGTCGCATCTACCGCAACATCGCGGAGCTGCGGGACGCCGTCCGCGACTTCGTCGAACTCTACAATGCCCAGTGGATCGTGGAGAAGAACGGCTACCTGAGCCCCGCTCAAGCTCGTCAGGCGTGGCACGCCGCGATCTCAATCAGGCCCGCCGCGTGAGACAAACTTGTGTCCAAGGAACCGGGTGCGCTACACCCAGGTCGAGTTTGGGCGGGCGTCGCTCGATACGGCACAGCACAAGGTGTTTGACGGCGTCGTAGCCGATCGCACCCAGGCGCAGGGCGTCCTTCACCCGCGCCGTGAAGCACCTCGAGATCGAAGGTCTCCAGAAGCCGAAGGACCTGGACGTATTCCCGCTTGCCGGCCTTGCCCATGCGCGCCTCCAGGAGACGGCGCAGGGTTGGGAAGGCATCAGGCAGTTCCCATCCGGCTAGCGGCGCGGCCTGATCCAGGGCACCGATCTTGTGCTCCAGCAAAGGCAGGTAGTGGATCGGATCGAAGACCATGTCTTCCCGGTCGTAGGAACGGGGGTGTCGGGCAATGATCCCCGGCGCCGCAACCGATAACCACCTCGTGGACATAGCCACGGATCCAGACTTCCTGATGGCCGTAGGCGACGGGCACGGAATAGTCATTCGTCCGGTAGCGCACCAGGGACAGCGAGTTGACCCGCGTGCCCTGCTTGTCGCACGCGTCGAACGGTGCCGGCAGTGGCCTCTTCAACGCTTCGCGGTCACGCACAAACCGTTCGCCGATGCTCTCGCGGTGGCCGCGCAGGACGTTGCCTTGCCGGTTGCGGCATTGCTCTTCCAGGTGGCCATTGAAGGCGTCCCAGCTCGCGAACCGGGGACGCGGCGTCATGAAGTTCCGCCGGGCATAGCCGACCACCCCCTCCACATTGCCTTTGTCCGTTACCCTTGCCGGGACGGCCGTAGCGGTCCTCGAAGAGGTAATGGGACTGCAGCCCGCTGAACGCCCGCGTTCGTTGCCGCGTGCCATCTGACAAGATGCGCGACACCAGACACTTGTCGTTGTCGTAAAGAATCGATTGGGGAACGCCGCCGAAAAAAACAAAGGCTCTGTTGTGCCCGTCCAGCCAGGCCTCCGTCGTCGCCGCCGGGTAGGCCGCAACGAAGCAGGCATCGCTGTGGGGAAGTGTCATGACGAAAAAATGCGCCCGGATACTTGACGCCGGCGATGATCGCATCCGCCTCGCCAAAGTCCGCTCGAGCATGGCCCGGAGGATGTGACAACGGCACAAACATCTCACGCCGACGAAGGCGCCGTTCCCGAACGTAATCCTTCACGATGGTCTCTTTGCCCGTGAAGCCATGTTCGTCGCGAAGGCGCTCGAATATACGCTTCGCCGTGTGGTGCTGCTTACGGTGAACCGTTCGGTCCTCCTCCAGAATACGGTCGATGATATCCGTGAAGGGGGCCAGTTTCGGGCGTTTCGGTGGCTGGCGTCGCCGATATCCCGGCGGCTCCGAATGCCGCAGCATCTTCCTCACCGTCTCGCGCGCAATGCCAAACCGACTTGCCGCCTCTCGCTGGCTCAGACCATCAACATGGCAGGCCCAGCCGAACGCGCAGATATAGGTCCACGGTGTACATCCTCCCGCCTTCCATCTCAAAAAAGATCGAAGGCTACAGGTGGCAGAGTTTTACTCCGCCCGCGGCTGGGAAATCCCGCCGCTTCCGTGGACTAATTTGTCACCGCCGTTCTCAGGCCATCGACGGGTCGGCGGGCGTGGTCAGCTGCTTGTGGATCGCCATCGATCCGCGGCCCGCGTCGAAGAGCGCGAAGTCCGTGAACGTGCCGCCGATATCGACGCCCATGCGATAGGCTCTGTGTTCCCTCAGCGCTCCCTCCCGTCCCTCCCGCGCACGGTGGCTCCGTCCGCCGAGGCCGCACCGGCGGACAGCAACAGAGAACATACGCGCGGCGTTGCTGCAATGGGAAGTTAGAACTGGGTCTACTTCCAGTTTGGTATGCCAGAAAACTTGTTGCGGGAGACGCCGGGCATCGTACAACGGGCAGAAAATGTTACAGGGGTAGGTCTCATGGTGGCGTTGTCAGAGTAAGTTGTCTCAAGCCGAGGAGGGGCGTTCCGTAGCCTCTGGCGATGCGTAATCCATTTCGCTATTTCAACAGCTTGCCCGAGGTGACCCGCCTCGCGGTGATGATGTACATTCGTTATCCGCTGTCCGTGAGACAGGTCGAATACCAGCGGCCGATGAGCTTGACTCATCGACCGCTGGCAAGCGCGCCCGAGCTTATGCGAGGTAAGCCAAGGGCGCGGATGCGCCCGCCCGGCGCTCGAGGGAACATACAACGGGTCATTCTTATGGGCCGTTGGTAGAAGAACTGCTGTTCGAGCGCGGTATCGATAGCTGCTATGAAACCGTGCGGTTTTGGTGGAACCGGTTCGGTCCGATGTTTGCTGCGGAGATCCGAAAGCGGTGCGCTTATCATTCATCGTATTCCCAATGGCGATGGCACCTCGACGAGGTCTTCGTGAAGATCAACGGCGAGACGAATTATCTCTGGCGGGCGGTGGATCACGAAGGCGAGGTGCTTGATGTTTTCGCGACGAAGCGCCGGAATCGCAGAGCCGCGCTGAAGTTCCTGATGCGCACAATGAAACGTTACGGCCGACCACGATCGATCGTAACCGACCGGCTTCGCTCTTACGCTGCGGCACTGAGGGTCATTGGAATCAGTGAGCGTCGGGAGTGTGGCCGTTGGCTCAACAACAGAGCCGAGAACTCGCATCAATCGTTCCGACGACGCGAGAGGGCGATGGCGAAGTTCAGGGTCATCAAGACCCTTCAGAAGTTTACCTCCGTCCATGCCTCGATCCACAATCACTTCAATCAGGGCCGCCACCTCAACCGCCGAGATATCTTCAAGCAGAACCGCGCAGCCACCCTGGCCGAGTGGTGTGAACTGATGGCGTGAGAATCCCTGCCATCGGCATTTTGACGTCTTCCAAATTTACTCTGACAGAGCCGATTGAACAGGTTCGGAGCAAGTATGCGCTGGAGGGCGACCAGCCCATCGAACTCCTCCCCTCTCATAAGCGGGAATATCTCGGCGGCCGGGTGGGCCTCTAGTACCCACTTTCATAATTCCGTGTTCCATACGATCGCTTTTCCCGTCTCCTCGGTAGGAGGGGGTGCGCCGGCGATGCCGGGGCATCGCCAAGCATCCCCGACACCCCGAGGGGGCGGGAAAAGCGACCCGTAGGACGGCGCCCCGAGGCCCCCGGACGTCGTCGCGCGCCGCTTGTGATGCCCCGGCATCACGGCGCGCCACCCTCCTAGCCGGGAACCTCGGGGCGCCGTCGTATGGCACACGGAATTATGAAAGTGGGTACTAGCTCCCGCCCAGCGGAAGGAGGTGATGGCAATCCGAAAGGAGGTCCGGCGGCTGATAAAGGCTGTCGGATGGGACTAGACGGCTGAAGCCGAAATCGCCCCAAGTGATTGCTATTTGATTGCGACAGCTAACAAGAGGTTAGCCGCCTCAAGCTAACCCTTTGTTTTTAGTGGTGGGCGCGGTTGGGATTGAACCAACGACCCCTACGATGTCAACGTAGTGCTCTCCCGCTGAGCTACGCGCCCCCAGGGGAAGGGCGATTTATCACCATATGGGAAGGCAATTCAAGCCTGGAGAGCCGTGGTAGCGCGGCTGCGGCGCCTTCAGGCGGCCAGGGCGTGCTCGACCTGCTCGACCAGGTCCTTCAGGTGGAAGGGCTTGGAGAGCACCTTGGCGTCCGCCTTCGTATTGGCGCCGAAAGGCGAGAGGGCCTGGGCCTTGAGCGCCACGGCGGCGAAGCCGGTGATGAACATCACGCGCAGGCCCGGCAGCTCGAGGCAGGCCCGCCGGGCGAGCTCGATGCCGTCCATCCCCGGCATCACGATATCGGCGATCAGGAGGTCGAAGTGGTTGTCGGCGACGGCGTCGAGCGCGCTCACCCCGTCCGGCACGTCACATACCTGGTGGCCGACCTTCTGCAGGCCGCGGGCGAGGAAGGACCGCAGGGAGTCGTCGTCTTCGGCTAGGAGGATGTAGGCCATGCCCCTCGAAACTTCTTCCCCGGACCCGGGCGGCGCCGCGCGCTCCCTTGCGGGCACGAAGATTATACCCCCCGGTATACGATTCAAAGGTTAAGCCATCGCAAATCGCCGGCAGCGACGAGGTCGCGCGACCCGCCGACCGCCGCCGCCCGCCCATCGCCAATCTCGTCGCCCCGAGGCGGCGCGTCGCCGCGCGGCAGATGACATGGTGGGTGGAATCGGCTAAACGAATCGCACCATGGATGCCCGCCTCGAAATGTTCGTCGGCTGTGGGGAAGCATGGGATATCCTCGCGCCGGTGGCGCAGAGCATCCCGCTCGTCTTCGCCTCGCCCCACAGCGGCACGGCCTACGCGCCCGAATTCGTCGCCGCCTCGCGCCTCGACCGGCTGAGCCTCAGGCGCTCCGAGGACAGCTTCGTCGACGAGATCTTCGGCGCGGCACCCGGTTGCGGCGCGCCGCTCCTGCGCGCCCTCTTCCCCCGCGCCTTCGTCGACCCCAACCGCGAGCCCTTCGAGCTCGACCCCGCCATGTTCGCCGACGAGCTCCCGGCCTACGCCAACACCCGCTCCCCCCGGGTTACGGCTGGCCTCGGCACCATCGCCCGGGTGGTCGCCAACGGCGAGGAGATCTATCGCGCCAAGCTCTCCTTCGCCGAAGCCAAGCGGCGCATCGACACCTACTACTGGCCCTATCACCGGGCGCTCGGGCACCTCCTCGAAAGCACCCGCGCCCGGTTCGGCGGCTGCCTGCTGATCGATTGCCATTCCATGCCCTCGGTCGGCGGGCCCATGGACCGCGACGCCGGCCGGCGGCGGGTCGATTTCGTCCTCGGCGACGTCTTCGGCACCACCTGCGCGCCCTTCGTTACCGACGCGGTCGCGCGCTACCTCCAAGCCGAGGGCTACCACGTCCAACGCAACATCCCCTATGCCGGCGGGTTCACGACCAGGCATTACGGCCGCCCCAACGAAGGCGTGCACGCCTTGCAGATCGAGATCAACCGGTCCCTCTACATGGACGAGGCTCGGTTCGAGCGCGAGGAGCATATGGCGGAGCTCGGCCGGCAGATGGGCGACCTCGCCGCGTTGCTGGGGCGTCTGGCCGACGACGCGCTCGCGCGTTGAGCCGGCGGGCCGCGGCACGATGACCGGCGCGCCCCGGCCCACCCCCACACGGGCGCCGCCCCCGCGGGTCCGCGACGCGGCGGACGCGGACATGGATGCGGTGCGGGCCATCTATGCCCACCACGTCGGGAACGGCCTCGGCAGCTTCGAGGAGACGGCGCCCGACGCGGCCGAGATGTCGAGGCGCCGGGCAGCGGTGCTGAGCCGGGGGCTGCCCTATCTAGTGGCCGGGCTCGACGGCCGCGTCGCCGGCTTCGCCTTTGCCTCGCCCTACCGTGCCCGCGCGGCCTACCGCCATACGGTCGAGGATTCGATCTACGTCGCCCCGGACGCCGTGCGCCGCGGCGTGGCCAGGGCGCTCCTCCGTGCCCTCATCACCCAGTGCGAGGCGCTGAGCTACCGGCAGATGGTCGCCGTCATCGGCGGCACCGACAACCTGGCCTCGATCGCCCTCCACGCCCGCCTGGGCTTCCGCGAGGTGGGGGTGCTGCGCGCCGTCGGCTTCAAATTTGGCCACTGGGTGGACAGCGTCCTCATGCAGCGCGCTCTCGGCCCCGGTGCCGACAGTCTCCCCGACTCGTGATGCCGGTGGCCCGGCCCTGGGCCGATGGCGGGTTTGACGTATACTCCCCGGATGGTGCACATCCGGACCCAGAGCCATGCCGGACCCTGATCCATGAGTTTCGAAGAGAGCCACGCGGACGACGGCGACGACGGCGACGACGCCGGACGTATCGAGATCGGCCAGGCGGACGGGACCTGGACCCTTCGTGTGCGCGGGCGCTGGGACATCGCCGCCGTGGCCGCCCATGACCGCGTGCTGCGCGCGGTCGATCCCGCGCCCGCGCGCGCCGCCGTCATCGACCTGAGCGCGGTCGAGGCCCTCGACAGTGCCGGCGCCTGGGCGCTGCACCGCACGCGCGTCCTGCTCCGCGCCAAGGGGATCGAGGCCGAGACCGTCGGGGCGACCGAGGCCCAGGCGGCGTTGATCGCACGCGTCGCCGGGTACGAGGCGCCCAAGATCGCGCGGCCGCGGCGGGCGAACGCATTCCTCGCCACCCTCGCCAGGCTCGGCGCCGGCACCCTGACCGCGTTCGCCGAGGCCCGCCACATCGTCGGATTCTTCGGCCTGGTGGTGGTCACCCTGGGGCGCTCGATCCGTCGCCCGGGGCGCATCCGCTTCACCTCGCTCGTCTCCCACATGGAGAGCTCCGGCCTCAACGCCCTGCCCATCGTCGGCCTGCTCTCGTTCCTGATCGGCGTGGTGCTGGCGTACCAGGGCGTCGATCAGCTGCGCCGCTTCGGGGCCGAGATCTTCGCCGTCAACCTGCTCGGAATCTCCATCGTGCGCGAGATCGCGGTGCTGATGACCGCGATCCTCATCGCCGGCCGCTCGGGCAGCGCCTACACGGCCCAGATCGGCACCATGAAGGTGAACCAGGAGGTGGACGCCATGCACACCCTCGGCCTCGACCCGATCGAGGTCCTGGTGCTGCCGCGCCTCTTCGCCCTGGTCATCACCTTGCCGCTCCTCACATTCTACGCCGACGTGGTGGCGTTGCTCGGCGGCGCCATCACCCTCATGGCGTTGATGGAGCTGTCGCCGGTTCAGTTCCTCAAGCAGCTCAACGCCGCCATCCCCATGTGGTCGTTCTGGATCGGCCTCATCAAGGCGCCGTTCTTCGCCTTCGCCATCGCGCTCATCGGCTGCTACGAGGGCCTCAAGGTCAGCGGCAGCGTCGAGAGCGTGGGGCGACTGACGACCCAATCGGTCGTCGAATCGATCTTCCTCGTTCTCGTGCTCGATGCCGCCTTCTCGATCATGTTCTCTTATCTCGGTATCTGAGCGCATGGCCGGGGCAGAGCCGCGGGACGGGGCGGCGATCCGCATCAAGGGGCTCTCCACGCGTTTTGGTGAGGTGTCGATCCACGACGGCCTCGACCTCGAGGTGCGGCGGGGCGAGATCATGGGCGTGGTCGGCGCATCGGGTGCGGGCAAGTCGGTGCTGCTGCGCACCGCCATCGGCCTCAACCGCGCCGCTGGTGGCATCATCGAGGTGCTGGGGCGGGACGTGGCGACGCGGGACGAGGCCAGCCAGATGGCCCTGCGCATGCACTGGGGCGTGCTGTTTCAGGACGGGGCGCTCTTCAGCTCGCCTGTCAATGGCGGAGCAAAAAGGGACCACCTCGGCGGTGTAAGAAGGGACCGCTTGGCGGCTGCGGGCTTGTCCCCGTAGTCCACGGGAGGGCCCCGCGCGCGACGCGGTGTGCCCTCAACAGGCTGACGCGGCGGCGCGCGCGGGAGGGACCTGTGGGCCCACGGGGTCAAGCGTGGGCTGGGTGGTCGGTTCAGTTAGCAGTCGGGGTTTGACGCCTGCGGCTCTGGTTGAGCCTGTAGCTGTCACCGTTCATCTCGAGGATGTTGACGTGGTGGGTGAGGCGATCGAGGAGCGCGCCGGTGAGGCGCTCGGAGCCGAACACCTCGGTCCATTCGTCGAAGGGCAGATTGGTGGTGACCAGGGTCGAGCCCCGCTCGTAGCGTTGGCTGAACACCTCGAACAACAGCTCGGCGCCGGTCTTCGACAGCGGCACGAAGCCGAGTTCGTCGACGATCAGAAGCTTGTAGGTGGCGAGCTTCTTCTGGAACCTCAGCAGCTGCTTGTCATCGCGGGCCTCGATGAGTTCGTGGACCAGCGCGGCGGCGGTGATGAAGCCGACCGAGAGGCCCTTCTGGCAGGCCGCCAGGCCGAGACCGAGGGCGATGTGGGTCTTGCCGGTCCCACTGTTGCCGAGCGCGATGAGGTTCTCGCGGCGCTCGATGTACTCGCAGCGGGCCAGCTCCAGGACCAGCGCCTTGTTGAGCGAGGGGATGACCTTGAAGTCGAAGCTGTCGAGGCTCTTGACCACGGGGAAGCGCGCCGCCTTGATGCGCCGCTCGACCATGCGGCGCTCGCGGTCGATCAGCTCGAGCTCGGCGAGTC
This sequence comes from Alphaproteobacteria bacterium, assembly GCA_963666705.2. Lineage (GTDB taxonomy): Bacteria > Pseudomonadota > Alphaproteobacteria > CADEGL01 > CADEGL01. The sequence continues at coordinate 130,509 of CAXXKO010000028.1, forward strand.
TCAACAGGTAGCGGACGTGATCGACGCCTTCCGAGGCGCACTGCCGGGCGATCTTGTCGTACTCGCGCAGGAAGGTCGGCAGCTTCAGCGTCTCGAGGTGGTGGGCGAGCAGCACTTGCGGTGTGTCGGTCATGCGCCGAGCCCCGACAGCAGGCTCATGTACGACTTGGCGGACGTCATCGCGACCCGGGCGCGCGGCAGATACGGATAGACGTCGAGGTTGAGCCTGGGCGGCCGCCGCTCGATGCGGCACAGTACCAGGTGCTTCACCGCATCAAAGCCGATTGCGCCGAGCCGCAGGGCGTCGCCGACCGCACCCTCGACCTCCTCGAGCCGGAAGGTCTCCAGTAGACGGAGCACCTGGACGTACTCGCGCTTGCCTGCCTTGCCCATACGAGCTTCGAGGAGCCGCCGCAGAGTGATGAAGGCCTCGGGCAGGTCCCAGCCCGCCAATGGCGCGGCCTGGTCGAGGGCGCCGATCTTCTGCTCGATCAAGGGCAGGTAATGCAGCGGGTCGAAGATCAGGTCCTCGCTGTCGTAGGACCGGCGGTGCCGGGCGATCACCTCGGCCCCGCAGCTGATCACCACCTCATCGACGTAGCCCCGGATGAGCACCTCACGGTGGCCGTAGGCCACGGGCACGGAATAGTCGTTGCTGCGGTAACGCACCAGCGACAGCGAACTCGCCCGTCCAGGGCGCTTATCGCAGGCATCATAGGGAGCAGGCGGCAATGGCAAGAGAACTTGACGATCCCGCTCGAGACGCTCGCCGATGGTCTCCTTGTATCGCACCCGGTTCCTTGGACACAAGTTTGTCTCATGCGGCGGGCCTGAGTGACATCGCGGTGTGCCACGCCTGACGAGCTTGAGCGGGGCTCAGGTAGCCGTTCTTCTCCACGATCCACTGGGCATTGTACTGTTCGACGAACCCGCGGACGGCGTTCCGCAGCTCCGCGATGTTGCGGTAGATGCGGCCATGGATGATCTGTTCCTTGAGCGTGCGATTGAACCTCTCGGCGACGCCGTTGGTCTGGGGCTGTTCGACGAAGGCGTAGGACGGCTGGATGCCCCAGAACTTGATCTGGTTGGTGAAGTGGTCCGACAGATACTGGGAGCCGTGATCCATCCGCAAGGCCAGCCCCCGCGCCGCACCGGCGGAGGTCGAGGCATACAGCCTCGCAAGCCCCATGGAGATCGGCTGAAGGGCGGCGAAGCGGTCGCCTCGCTTGCACACATGCCAGCCGACGCACTCGGCGTTCCAATGCTCGATGGCGGTGAATATCCAGCCCCAGCCGTCGTCCACCGTGAACACCCGAACGCCGTCCGTGCCCCACATGAGGTTGGGGGCATGGGTGATGATCTCACCGACATGGGGATTTCCGCCACGGCGGCGGCAGCGATGGGGCGAGAGCAGGTTGTTCTCGCGCATCACCCGGAGCACCCGCTTGCGGGAAACACGGATGCCACGACAGACCCGAAGCCGAGCCCAGACCTTGCGGTGTCCCTCGCCCTCCCAGGGGGATGCCTCCAGGTCGGCCTCGATGGCCACCAGCAGAGCCTCGTCCGAGATCGAGGGCTTCGGTCCCCGGCGCTTTGCTGGTGGGCGCTCAGCGGTGGCCTGCTGCCGGGATTTCATGGCGTAGAACGAGGAACGGGCAAAACTCCAGGCCGCACAGACCCGCTGGAGGCCGTAGGCCAAACCCGTGCCGGGAGAGGTGGCGGCACTCATCGCCGCGACCTCCGCCGCCCCAAAGGGCCGGACGTCTCCGTCTTGGCCTCCAGCAGTTCCACCTGCATGATCAACTCCCCGATCCGCTTCATGGCGATGTCCAGTTCCGCCTTCACCGGATCGCCCTTGCGTTCCTTGAGCGAGGCATCGATCCCGGCGATCGCCTTCTCACGCCACTGCTCGAGCCGGAAAATCTCCACGCCCAACTGCCGCGACAAAAGTTCCACCGGCTCGCCACGCAAAAGCCGCAGGGCAACCTCACGTTTGCGCGTCACCGTCCACCGCTGGCCAAGTCCCAGCGGGCCTGCCGGCGAAACCTGGCCCGGGGAAAACGTGGACGAGCCAAGCTCGCCCTCGTTTACCACAGGCCCATCAACAGCAACTTTGTTCTCAAAATTGTCGGTCATGTTCCGGTCCTCCTTGGACACTTCGATTAAGCCAATTCTGTGTCCAAGGAAATCGGGTCCGACTCAGCCGATGGTCTCCTTGTGGCCCCGCAGCCGCGCCGCCTGGCGCCGGCGGCACTGTTCGGCGAGAGCATCGTTGAGGGCCGCGAAGCTCTCGGCACGCGGGACGGGGACCAGGAAGTTCCGCCGGATGAAGCCGACCAGTCCCTCGACCTTGCCCTTGTCGTTGCCCTTGCCCGGCCGGCCGAACCTGTCCTCGAACAGATAGTGGGACTGAAGCTCCGTGAAGACGCGCGTTCGCTGCCGCTTCCCATCGCCCAGGATCCGGGCAACCGCCAGCTTGGTGTTGTCGTACAGGATGGATCGGGGGACGCCGCCGAAGAAGGCAAACGCCGCGTTGTGGCCATCGCAGAATGCTTCGGTCGTCTCCGCCGGATAGGCCGCAACAAAGCAACCATCACTGTGGGGAAGGTCGAAGGCAAGGAAGTGGATCTTCCGTAACGCGCCGCCGATCACCGCCATCGCTTCGCCGAAGTCCGCCTGGGCGTGACCGGGGGAATGGGAGAGTGGCACGAACACCTCACGCGACCGAAGCCCCTGCTCACGAACGTAGTCCTTCACGATGGTGTAGCCGCCCGTGAAACCGTACTCGTCCCGGAGGCGGTCGAAGATGCGCTTCGCAGTGTGCCGTTGCTTGCGGTGGCTGGTCCGATCGTCTTCCAAGATCCGATCGATGATTCCCGTGAACGGACCCAGCTTTGGCCGCCTCGGCGGCGCGCTTCGGCGATACCCTGGCGGCACCGAGAACGACAGCATCTTACGGACCGTCTTGCGGTCTACACCAAACACCCGCGAGGCCTCGCGGGTGCTCATCCCCTCGACATGACACGCCCGCCGAACCCGTGCGTACAACTCCACCCGATACATCCCCCCCGCCTTCCAGTCAGAGCAACCCTGACAGAAGGCTATACGCGGTCCCATTTTGGTCCGCCGCAGCCGGATCGACCGGCCGCTTCAGTGGGGGATTATTGCTCTGCCGTTCTCACCTCGATATTATCGCCAAAGGGCGTGCCCTCGACCCAGCCGTAAAGTGTCCGGTCGTCCTCGTCGAGGACGAAGGAGGTCGACCAGCCGAGATTCCAACGGGCGTAGGAGCCTATCGTGTCCTCCGCCCAGACCATATCGCGCTCCACGAAAAGATTGAGCAGCGCCTCGTCCCACCAGCTGTAGTCCTTGGCCATGCGGGTGAGCTCGCGCCGCAGCCCGTCAACCGCCGATCGAGCCAGGTGGACGGAGCTTTGGATGGCGACCCGGTCGATCTCGCGGGCCCCGTACCAGACCAGCCCACCGATGACCAATCCGCTGATCAGCAAGAGAAGGACCACAGGCGCGGTCAGCCGCCTGACGATCGCGCTCGCGCTTTCCGTGCTCTCTTGGTGTGACGAATCCATGACAGCGAACCGCAATCCCCCGCGCGGACCGAACCATACGCTCCGCGGAGGCTATAGAGAACGCCGATTCTCGGCGGCCCCGCCCCGTGGCTTGCCCTCACCCAAAAGGCATAAGCAAATTTTGCGCCAGCTTGACCGCATGCGCGCCCGTCATGGCACCCCGTTGGCGCGATGGACGCTCGGCCCTATAGTCACCACCATCCGCACCTAGCGCACGAGTTCATGCGATGTTCACCACACGGCCAGAAATCCAGGGCACCTTTGGGGCCGTCGCCTCGACCCATTGGGTGGCGACGGCGGTCGGCATGTCCGTGCTCGAGAGAGGCGGCAATGCTTTCGACGCCGCCGTTGCGGCCGGCTTCACCCTGCAGGTGGTGGAGCCGCACCAGAACGGACCCGCCGGCGACGTGCCGATCATCCTCTACGGGTCGCCGAGCGGGCGGACGGCGGTGATCTGCGGCCAGGGCCCGGCGCCGGCCGCCGCCACGATTCCCCGCTTCCGCGATCTCGGCCTCGACCTCGTTCCCGGGACCGGGCTGCTGGCCGCCGTCGTGCCCGGGGCCTTCGACGGCTGGATGCGGCTGTTGCGCGATTTCGGCACCTGGCGGGTTCGCGACGTGCTGGCCCCGGCCATCACCTATGCGCGCGAGGGCTATCCCGTGTCGCTTACCCTCAGCGCCTATATCGGCGCGGTGCGCGACCTGCTGGCCGAGGCATGGCCGACCTCGGGCGCCATCTACCTGCCTCACGGCCAGGCGCCCGCGCGCGGCACGCTTCTCGCCAATCCCACCCTCGGCGACACCTACGCCCGCATCGTGACCGAGGCCGAAGCCGCCGGCGGGGACCGCGACAAACAGATCGAAGCGGTGCGGGACGCCTTCTACCGCGGCTTCGTGGCCGAGGCGATCGACGGCTTCGCCCGCGAGACCGAAGCCCTCGACAGCAGCGGCCGATGTCATTCGGGCCTCATCACGGCCGACGACATGGCTGGCTGGGAGGCGCGCCTCGAGGACCCGGTCACCCGCGACTACCACGGCTATACCGTCGCCAAGACCGGCCCCTGGGGCCAGGGCCCGGTATTCCTCCAGACGCTCGCGCTGCTCGAGGGCTTCGACATCGCGGCCATGGATCCCCAGGGGCCGGAGTTCGTGCACACACTGGTCGAATGCATCAAGCTCGCCCTCGCCGATCGCGAGGCGTTCTATGGCGACCCCGACTTCGTCGACGTGCCCCTGGAGGTGCTCCTGAGCGCGGACCACGCGGCCGCGCGGCGCGGCCTCGTGGGTGCCGAAGCCTCGACCGAGCTGCGCCCCAGCCAAATCGAAGGGCACCTTGGCCGCCTGCCGCGCCGCGCGTTGGGCGAGGCGGGGCCCGCCGCGGCGGCCGGGGCGCGCGCCGCCGCCGGCACGGGCGAGCGCAACCTGGCGCTCCTCGGCGAGACGGGCAGCGATACGGTCAACCTCAACGTCTGCGACCGCCACGCCAACATGGTCTCGGCCATGCCGAGCGGGGGCTGGCTGCAAAGCTCGCCGGTGATCCCAGCACTCGGCTTCTGCCTCGGGACGCGCTTGCAGATGAGCTGGCTGGAGGAGGGTCTGGCGTCGAGCCTGGCGCCGGGGAAGCGCCCGCGCACCACTCTCACCCCGGGCCTCGCCTTGCGCGACGGAGTCCCCACCATGGCCTTCGGCTCGCCCGGTGGCGACGGTCAGGATCAGTGGGCGCTCCAGCTCTTCCTGCGTCACGTCCATCATGGGCTCGACCTACAACAGGCCATAGACGCGCCCGCCTTCCTCTCGTCCCACGCGCCGAGCTCCTTCTACCCAAGCGCGGCGCGGCCCAATCACCTCGACATCGAATCCCGCTTCGGCGCCGAGACGATCTCCGCGCTCCAGGCGCGCGGCCACGAGGTGGAGGTGGTCGGCGACTGGGTGCTCGGCCGCCTCTCGGCGGTGACCAGGGACGCCGCATGATTCGGGCCGGCGCCAACCCGCGCAACATGTCGGGCTATGCCGCCGGACGCTGACCCGCGAGGCCGCGCGCGAGACCGTCGATCGATCAGCGGCGGCGCAGATTCCCCTGGGTGGCGAGGCGGGCCGCGAACACGGGCGGATCTGGCGCCTGGCCGGGCCGATCATCCTCTCCAACGTCTCGGCCTCGCTCCTCGGCGCGGCCGACACGGCCGTCATGGGACACTTGCCCGATGCGGCCTATATCGGCGCCGTGGCGGTCGGCGCCCTCATCCTCAGCTACCTGCTGTGGATCTTCGGTTTTCTCCGCATGTCGACCACGGGCCTGACCGCCCAAGCCTTCGGCGCCCGCGATATGGGCGAGCTGCGCGCCCTGCTCGCACGCAGCCTGCTGCTGGCCGTCGCCATCGGCGGCGTCCTGGTGGCGTTGCAGTCGCCCATGAGCCGGCTCGCGTTCTCGATCATCGAAGCGAGCGATCGGGTCGCCGCGCTCTCCGAGGCCTATTTCAACATCCGCATCTGGGGCCTGCCCGGGGCGCTCGCCATTTTCGCCGTGACCGGTTGGCTGATCGGCGTGCAGCGAACCGGGGCGGCCCTCGTCCTACAGCTTGGATTCAACGGCCTCAACCTGGTGCTCGACCTCCTCTTCGTGCTCGGCTTTGGCTGGGGTATCGAGGGCGTCGCGATCGGCACCGTCATCGCCGAATACAGCGGCCTCGAGATCGGCCTGCGGCTGGTGCGCGGGACACTGGGCGGGTTCGGCGGCCATGCCGAGTGGGGCGCCATCCTCGACCGCGCGCGCCTGCGCGCGCTCCTCGGCATCAACCTGAACGTCTTTATTCGCTCCATCCTCATCGTCTCGGCCATCGCCTACATGACCGTGGTCGGCGCCCGGTTCGGCGACGCCGTCCTCGCGGCCAACGCGATCCTGCTCCTGTTCCAGACCTTCATGGGCCAGGCGCTCGATGGCTTCGCCTTCGCCGCCGAGGCCCTGGTGGGCAGCGCCATCGGCGCGCGCGACCGGGCGCGTTACAGGAGTGCTGTGCGGGTCGCGGTCTTCTGGTCGCTCGCCGCCGCCATCGCCTTCGCGCTCCTCTTCGCCACCTTGGGCGAGCTCGTCATCGCCGGCCTCACGGACCTGCCCGAAGTTCGCGCCGCGGCGCGGGAATACCTGCCCTGGACGGCGGCGGCGCCACTCATCCTCGTCTGGAGCTACCTGCTCGACGGCATCTTCATCGGCGCCACGCGCACGGCTGAGATGCGCAACGCCATGATCCTTTCGGTGCTGATCTACGCGGGCGCCCTGTGGCTCCTCGTCCCGGCCTGGGGCAACCACGGGCTATGGGCGGCCTACATCATCCTCGCCGTCGCCCGCGCCCTGACCCTCGCACCCCTCTACCCCCGTATCGAGCGCGCCATCACGCCACCTGAAAGCCGCGGGCATAGGGGTCGCGCTCGTCGATGAAGATGGTGTTGTAGCCCGTGATGCGGGCCCAGCCCTCGACGCTCGGCAAGATGGCCTCGTGGTTGCCCACCCGCGCGCGGCCCTCGACGCGGCCGCGGAAGGTGCTGCCGATGATGCTCTCATGCACGAACTCGTCGCCGGGCGAGAGCTCGCCACGCGCCGCCAGGAGCGCCATGCGCGCCGAGGTGCCGGTGCCGCAGGGCGAGCGGTCGATGGCCTTCTCGCCGCAGAACACCGCGTTTCGCCCGTGGGCGCCCGCGGCCTTGGGGGACCCTGTCCACATGATGTGCTCGATGCCGCGGATGGTTTCGTCCTCGGGATGGACGCAATCGATGGCTTCGTTGATTCGCGCGCGCAATAGCGGGCTCAGGCGGATGATGTCGAGCGAGCCGAGCTGTTCGAGATCCCTATAATTCCCCTGCGGCTCGAGGATGGCGTAGAAGTTGCCGCCATAGGCGATATCGAAGCTGAGGGCCCCGAGCTCCGGGCACTCGACGGTGATGCCCGTCGCATAGACGAAGGACGGCACGTTGTCGAGGCGCACCCGCTCCACATGCTCGCCCTGCATCTCGTAATGGGCGGTGACCACGCCGGCCGGGGTGTCGAGCCGGACCACGCCCGGCTCGCGCGGCTTGACGATGCCGCGCTCGACCGCGACCGTCACAGTGCCCATGGTGCCGTGGCCGCACATGGGCAGCGAGCCGCTGACTTCGATGAAGACCACGCCCATGTCGCAGTCGTCCCGCGTCGAGGGATAGAGGATGCTGCCCGACATGATGTCGTGGCCGCGCGGCTCGAACATGAGGCCGGTGCGGATCCAGTCGTGATGGGCGAGGAAGTCCTGGCGCCGCGCGCTTGCGTTCGTGCCGTCGAGCACCGGCGCACCGCCCACCACCACCCGCACCGGGCAGCCGCAGGTGTGGGAATCGACGCAGAAAAAGGTGCTGACCGCCATCCGTTCACCCCGTCGGATCGAGCACGGCCACCGAGCCGGCCGCATGTCCGGTTAGGTGCCACAGCGCGGATCGCATTGCAACAAGGCGACGACCGACGAGTGCTTGGCGCGGCCCCGCGCACGGTCTAGGCTGCGGCCGACCGCGCGGCGGGATCGGGGGGATGAGCATGGTCGAGGCCGGCAAGGGGAGCACCCAACACGTCACCGTGATCGGCGCGGGCGTGGTCGGCATGGCATGCGCGGTGCAGCTCCAGCGCGCGGGCCATACGGTCACCGTCATCGACCGGGTGCCGCCAGGCGAATCCTGCTCCTTCGGCAACGCGGGCGGCATACCCTCGACCCACTCCTTCCCGCTGGCCCTACCCGGCACCATATGGAAGGTGCCCGGCTACCTCTTCGATCCACTCGGCCCCCTCGCGCTCAGGTGGGCGCATCTTCCGCGCCTCATGCCCTGGCTGTGGCGTTTTCTGCGGGCGAGCACGCCGGGGGCCATCGCTGGCTCCTTCGATGCCATCTCGGCGCTCATGCGCCAGGCCCACGACGACTGGACGCCACTCCTCCACGAGGCCGGCATCGATGCGGACGTCCGGCCCATCGGCGGCATCTCGCCCTACCCGAGCGAGCGGGCGCTCGAGAAGGACGCGCGCATGTGGCGCCTGCTCCAGGACCGGGGCCTTGCGGTCGAGCGGCTCGGGCGGGACGAGCTGCGCCAGCTCGAGCCCACCCTCTCCGACCGCTACCAATGCGCCATGTTCGAGCCCGACTGGTGGCGCGCGCTCGACCCCTACCAGGTCGTGCGCGGCCTGGCCGAGCAATTCACGCGGCGCGGCGGGACGATCCTGCGCGAGGTCGTGAGCGATATCGAGATCGGCCCCCAGGGCCCCGACGCCGTGCGCACCAACTTCGGCGTCCGGCCCGTCGAGACGCTCGTCATCGCGGCCGGCGCCTGGTCCCACCGCCTCGCCGCCCAGCTCGGCAGCCCGGTGCCGCTCGAAAGCTGCCGCGGCTACCACATCACCATGCCCGACCCCGGGGTGATGCCGCGCAATATGGTGCTGCCGCCCGATTTCCAATGCGCGATCACGCCCATGTCCATGGGGCTGCGCGTCGCCGGCACGGCCGAGTTCGCCGGCGTCAATTCGTCGCCCGACTGGCGCCGGGCGCGCAAGCTCGCCGCGGTCGCCCGCGCCGTGTTCCCCGGAATCAACACCGAAGGCCATACCCAGTGGGCCGGCGACCGGCCGGTCCTGCCCGATTCCGTGCCCGTAATCGGCCGCTCGCCCCGCCATGCCAACACTTTCTACGCCTTCGGCCACGGCTTCTACGGCCTGACGCTCAGCGCCGTCACCGGGCGCCTGGTGTCCGAGCTCGTGGCCGGGCAGGCACCCGCCACCAACCTCACACCCTACAAGATCGACCGGTTCTAGGGGCCGTGATGCCACAGGGGGAATCGAGGCCGTCCGCCCGCCACGTCGCCGTCATCGGCGCCGGCGTCATCGGCATGGGCTGCGCCGCCTACCTCCAGCGCGACGGCCACCGGGTCACGGTGATCGACCGCCTGCCGCCCGGCATGGCGTGCTCGTGGGGCAACACGGGCGGCCTCGGGGTCAGCTCCATCCCGCCGATCTCGATGCCGGGCGTCGCGGCCAAGGTGCCGAAATGGCTGCTCGATCCGACCGGGCCGCTGGCGCTGCGCTGGGGCCATCTGCCCCGCCTCCTGCCCTGGCTGGTCCGCTTCATCCGCGCCGGGCGGCTCGACCGGGTCGAGGCGATCACGGACGCGCTCGCGGCCCTCTTCGCGCCCTCCTACGAGGCGTGGGAGCCCCTCTTCCAGGCCGCCGGTCTCGGCAACCTGGTCCACCATTCGGGCGTCCTGCACCTCTATCCCGACCGCGCCGCCTTCGAGGCCGATTCCCTCCAGTGGAAGCTGCGCACGGACCGGGGCTTCCCCTTCGAGACCCTCGACCGCGCGGCGCTCGTCGCGCGCGAGCCGGACATCGGCCCCGCGCGCGCCTTCGCCGTCTACGAAGCCTCCTGGCGCCGGGTCGCCGACCCCTACCGCATCGTCAAGGGCCTGGCCGAGCATTTCGTGAGGGAGGGCGGCATCATCCGCGAGGCCGAGGTGACGGGTTTCGAGGCCGCGGACGGCGCGGTGCGCGCCGCGCGCCTTGGTGGCGAGAGGATCGAGGCCGACATTTTCGTGATCGCCGCCGGCGCCTGGTCGCACCGGCTCTCGGCCCGGCTCGGCGACCCGGCGCCGCTCGAAAGCCAGCGCGGCTATCACGTCACCTTCCCCGCGCCCGGCGTCGCGGTCCGCCACCTCCTCCTCGACTCGGTGGCCAAGATGGCCGTCACGCCCATGGAGATGGGCCTGCGCGCGGGTGGGACCTCGGAGTTCGCGGGCGTCGACGCGCCGCCCGACTGGCGCCGGGCCGAAGCGCTCGTCGCCTGGTCGCGCGCGCTGTTCCCGACGCTCGAGACGGCCGGCTACACCCGGTGGGCGGGTGACCGCCCGCTGCTGCCCGACTCGCTGCCCGCGATCGGCCCGTCGCCCGCTTTCGCCAATGTCCAATACGCCTTCGGCCACAGCCACGCCGGCCTGGCACTCGGCGGCATGACCGGCCGCCTGATCGCCGGCCTGGTGGCCGGGCGCGCGCCCGAGATCGACCTCGCGCCCTACCGCATCGACCGCTTCTAGAGCGTTTCCAGTTCGACTGGAATCGCTCCAGGCCGCAAGGCGGCCCGCCGGTCGTCCGGCGCGCCCGCGCGGACCTCTTGGTCCGCTGCCGCGAGCGACAAAAAAGGCTAGAGTGGGTCCGATCGAAGCGGAATCGCTCGAGTACCCACTATCATAATTCCGTGTGCCATACGACGACGCCCCGAGGTTCCCGGCTAGGAGCGTGGCGCGCCGTGATGCCGGGGCATCACAAGCGGCGCGCGACGACGTCCGGGGGCCTCGGGGTGCCGCCCTACGGGTCGCTTTTCCCGCCCCCTCGGGGCGTCGGGGATGCTTGACGATGCCCCGGCATCGCCGGCGCACCCCCTCCTACCGAGGAGACGGGAAAAGCGATCGTATGGCACACGGAATTATGATAGTGGGTACTAGTCAGATTCCGACGATGAACTCGCCGCCGTTGGGCGATATCACCTGGCCGGTGATGAAACCCGCCTCTGCGCTGGCGAGGAATGCCGCCGCCTCGGCAATGTCCGAGGGCTCGCCCACCCGCCCGATGAGGATATCCTCCTCCACGAGCTTGCGCATTTCGGCCGGGGTGCGGTTGAGGCGGGTCTGTTCGGTCATGATGACGCCGGGCGCCACCGCGTTCACGCAAATGCCCCAGGGCGCGAGCTCCCTGGCCCAGGCCTTGGTAAGGCCGAGAATCGCCGCCTTGGCGCCGCAATAGTGACTGTCCAGGTGCCAGCCGCACATGCCCCAGGCGGAAGAGGTGTTGACGATCCTGCCGAATTTGCGCGCCTTCATGCCGGGGACGACGGCCTGGGTCGTGAAGAAGGTGCCCTTGACGTGGGTATCGAACATCCAGTCGAAATCGGCCTCGGTGACCGCCTCGATGGTCTGCTTCTTGTGCACGCCGGCATTGTTGATCAGCACATCGATACGGCCGGCCGCCGCCTCGGCCGCCGCGATCTCCCGGCCCATGGCATCGAGGTCCGCCACATCGCACGCGAAGGCCGTGGCCACCCCGCCGGCCGCTTCGATGAGCGTCGCGGTCTCGGCCGCGCTGGCGCCGTTTATATCCTGGACGATGACCTGGGCGCCGCGCGCGCCGAACGTCAGCGCGTGCTGTCGCCCGATGCCCTGGGCCGCACCGGTGACCAGCACGACCTTGCCCTCGAATCCCGTCACCGGCCTGCTCCCTCGCCCTTCGCCATCGGATGGCCGACGCTATACCAGCGCCAGGGGGCGGGCAACAGGGCCGATCGGCGCGCGATTGTCGCGGCAAGCCTGGTGGCCCAACGGTGGCCGGCGGGCGCGCCCGGTCTCCGACTCCGCGCTTGCGGCATGGCTTCGTTGCGCTTACCTTGCGGCGGAATTTGGGGCCGCCTCGTCGGCCGAGCTGCTGGCCGCGCTTTAGTCGCGCGCGGGTCCACGGGCAGCGTTCCGGGCCGGGCGCCATCCGGCCAGAGAGGGAGATCCGATATGGAGACCAGGGGCATTCTCACGCCGACGCTCACGCCGTTCGACGATGACGGCGAGGTGGACTTCGACGCCTACGAGCGTCTGCTCGACAAGCTGATCGCGGAGGGCATTCACACCATCATCCCCTGCGGGACGACGGGCGAATACCAGCTCCTGTCCATGGAAGAGCGCAAGGAGATCATGAAGTTCGTCGCCGAGAAGGTGAACGGCCACGCGACCCTCTTCGCCGGCACCAACGCCCCCGCGACGCGCGACGTGATCGATCTGAGCCTCTATGCCAAGGACCTCGGTTACGAAGGCCTGATGCTGGCCGCGCCCTATTACTCGCTGCCGACGACGGACGAGCTCATCACCCACTTCAAGACCATCGCCGCGAAGGTCGGCCTGCCGATCCTGCTCTATAACTTCCCGGCGCGCACCGGCGTTGACCTCGGCGAGGCGTTCCTCGATGGGATGCGCGACACCAAGCAGGTCTTCGGCATCAAGGAGAGCAGCGGCTCGATGGAGCGCATGCACGAGATCCTGGTCAATTTCAGCGATCGCTACCAGCTCGTCTGCGGCGCCGACGACCAGGCGCTCGAATACTTCGTCTGGGGTGTCAAGGGCTGGGTCGCGGGCGCCAGCAACATGCTGCCCAAGCAGCACTTGGAGCTCTACGAGGCCGTCGTCGAGAAGCGCGACATCGAAGGCGGTGTCGCCATCATGCGCAAGCTCCTGCCCATCTTCATGCTCATGGAACAGGGCGGCAAGTACCTGCAGTACTGCAAGTACGGCTGCGAGCTCGGCGGCTATCCCGTGGGCGGCGTGCGGGCGCCCTACCAGGGCCTGGAATCGGCCGACCGGCAGAAGTTCACCGAGCTCTACGAGCTCGCGACCTCCTGACGGCGCGCACCGCGGCGCCCGCCTCGGCGGGCCGCCGCCGCGCCATTCGCCCCATGCTTCGCGACGCCGAGATCACCATCGTCGGCGCCGGCATCATGGGCCTTTGCACGGGCCTCTACCTGGCCCGGGCGGGCCGCGACGTCCTGATCCTCGACCGCGGCGACCCGTGGGGCGAATCATCGGGCGCCAATGCCGGCACCCTCGGCATCCTCGCCATGCCCATCGACACTCTTCCCGTAACGCGGAAGGCGCTGGCCATGTGGGAGGGCTTCGGCGAAGAGCTGGGTGCCGACGTTGGCTTCGCGCGCACGGGCGGCCTCTGCGTCGCCACCACCCCGGGGGAGGTCGAACGCCTGCGCGACACGGCCGCGCGCCAGGGCGAGGCGGGAATCGAGGCCGAATGGCACGAGGCCCAAACGCTCCGCGAATTCGCCCCATGGCTCGGCGCCGAGGTCCGCGCCGCCGCCTTCTGCTCGATGGACGCGCTCTCCATCCCCCTACAGGCAGGCCCGGCGTTGGTCAACGCCGTCCGCGCGGCGGGCGCGCGCATCGCGGACGGCTGCGCTGTCACGGGGCTCGAGGCGCTGGATGGGCGCATCCGAATCGAAACCGGGGCCGGGGCGGTCACCTGTGGCGCCCTGGTGATCGCCGCCGGGGTCTGGTCCGGCTTCCTCGCCCGCATGCTCGGCTGCCGGCTGCCCATTTACGCCGACGTCAACATGCTCTCGATCACCGAGCCCGCGCCGCCGATCATGGACCAGGTGGTCACCCACATCGGCGGCATGTTGACGGTCAAGCAGTTTTCCAACGGGAGCTGCCTCATCGGCGGCGGCTGGCAGGGGCGCGGCGACGTGGCCTCGAACCGCCGGACGGTGGACTACGGCAACGTCGTGCACAACATCCGTCTGGCCGCGCGCGTGATCCCGGGCCTCGAGGCCTTGCGCGTGGTGCGGAGCTGGGCCGGGTACGAGGGGGTCGCACGCGATTCCCTGCCGCTCTTCGGCCGCCTACCCGGTCAGGACAACGTCTATATCACGAGCTGCGTGCGCGGCGGCTACCTGACCGGCCCGGCGATGGGCTACTTCATGGCCGAGTTGATCCTGGAGGGCGCCACCTCCGTCCCCATGGACGGGTACGACCCGGCGCGCTTCCAATAACGGGAAACGGCCCGCCACCATCCGGGGGCGGGCCGCCACGAGTCCGCCCGCCCAGCCTCAGCCGAGGTAGGCCTTCTTGATCTCTTCGTTGTCGGCCAGCTCCTTGGCCTCGCCCTCGAGGGCCATGCGCCCGCTTTCGAGGACGTAGCCGTAATCGGCGATCTGTAGCGCCATGTAGGCGTTCTGCTCGACCAGGAGGACGGTGACGCCGCTCTTGTTGATGTCCTGGATGGACGTGAACACCGATTCGACCAGCACCGGGGCCAGGCCCATGCTGGGCTCGTCCAGGAGCAGCACCCGCGGATTCGACATGAGGGCCCGGCCGATGGCGAGCATCTGCTGTTCGCCGCCCGAGAGCGTGCCACCCGTTTGTTTCAGCCGCTCGCGCAGGCGCGGGAACATCTCGAGCACGCGTTCGAAGTCGTGATCGACGCCGGTCTTGTCCGAGCGCGCGAAAGCGCCCATGCGCATGTTTTCCTCGACCGTCAGGCGGCCGAAGATGCGCCGGCCTTCCGGCACTTGGATCACGCCCTTGGGCACCAGCTGATGGGGCATGAAATCCGCGACATCGATGTCGCCGATATTGATGGAGCCCTGGCGAACGCCGAGAATGCCGCTGATGGCGTTGAGCGTCGTCGTCTTGCCGGCGCCGTTGGCGCCGATCAAAGTGACGATCTTGCCCTCTTCGACCTGGAAGGACACGCCCTGCAAGGCACGGATGTTGCCATAATAGACGTGAATATCCTTGACTTCAAGGAATGCCATCTCGATTCCCCCTACTGCGCGGCGTCGGCCGTCGTGGCGCTCTGGCCCAGATAGGCCTCGATCACCCGCGGGTCGGCTTGGACGTGGGCCGGTGGGCCTTCGGATATCTTCTCGCCGTGGTCGAGGACGGTCACCGTATCGGACATGCCCATGACAACCGTCATGTGGTGCTCGATCAGAAGGATCGCGATGCCGAGATCGTCGCGGAGCCCTTCGATGAACTGCGTCATCTCCGCCGTCTCGGTGGTGTTCATCCCCGCCGTCGGCTCATCGAGGCACAAGAGCTTGGGCTGCATGCCGAGCGCGCGGGCGATCTCCAGCCGTCGCTGCTGGCCGTAGGGCAAGTTGCGCGCCAGGATGTCGCCTTGCCCCCGCAGGCCGACATAGGTCAGGAGGCGGGTTGCTTCCTCGACGGCGGCCCGCTCGTCCCGGCGCGTGTGGCCACTGCGCAGGACCGCGCCCCACCAATGGGACTTCAGGTGAATGTGCATGCCCACCAGAATGTTCTCGATGGCGGTCATGTTCTTGAACAGGCGGATATTCTGGTAAGTCCGGCCGATGCCCGCCGCGGCCACCCGGTCGGGGAGCACGCCGTCGAGCCTGTGCCCCGCAAACCAAATCTCGCCCCCCTCGATGGGGTAGAAATTCGTGATGCAGTTGAAGATCGTCGTCTTGCCGGCACCGTTCGGGCCGATGACGCTGTGGATCGACTGTTCCTTGATATCGAGATCCAGCGAATCGATCGCGACGAGCCCGCCGAACCGTTTCGTCAGGTCGTTCGTCTTGAGGAGGGTGGTGTCAGACTCAGCCATGATCGATCCTGTCGGTTGAATTCCCCTGGCGCCTGTTTGCGTCGTGCGCGGCCATCAGGTCTTCTGCCCCTCGCTCTGCATCTCGGCCCGCAGGATCGCCTCCACTTCCTCCGAGGCCATGACCTCGCGCTTGCGCGCCGCCGAGGGCCACAGGCCGATCGGCTTCACCCGCATCATGATGATGAGGACGGCCCCGTAGGCGAGGTATCGGTACTCGCCGAACTCGCGCAAGAGCTCCGGCGTGCCGATCAGCATGGCGGCACCCACCACCACGCCCGGCAGGCTGCCGAGGCCACCGACGATGATCAGCGCCAGGATGTTGATCGAGATCAAGAGCTGGAAGCTGTGCGGGAAGATCGAGGTCAGCATGATGGCGAAGATGGCGCCCGCGAGCCCCGCGAACATGGCCCCCAGGCCATAGGCCAGAAGCTTGACGTTGACGAGGTTGATACCGAGCGCCTGGCCCACGTCCTCGTCCTCCCGGATCGCCATCCAGGCGCGACCCAGGCGCGAGTTCTCCAGCGCCCAGGCGAAGTAGGCGGCCACCATCGAGCACACGAGTGTCAGGTAGAAGAGGTAGATCGGGTCGTTGAGCTCGAAATTCCCGATCCAAGGCCGCGGGATCAGGAGCAGGCCCTGCGAGCCGCCGAGCAGGGGCCGTGCCATATCGGAGAGGACGACCACGCGGATGATCTCGCCAAGCCCCATGGTGGCCACCGCGAGGTAGTCGCCGCGAACCTTGAGGACGGGAATGCCGAACATGAGGCCGATGGCGAGGGAGACGAGCATGGCGAGCGGTAGCGCCTCCCACCAAGTGAGCGCCCGGTCGAAGATCAGGATGAGGTGGGCGTTGTCGGCCGTGAACAGGGCGATCGTGTATGCCCCGGCCGCGAAGAAGGCCACGAACCCGAGGTCGAGGAGGCCGGCGAGGCCGAGCTCCAGATTGAGGCCCATGCCCATCAGGATGAAGAGCCCGACATACATCATGACCTGCCCGAAAAAGGACCC
Source organism: Alphaproteobacteria bacterium (assembly GCA_963666705.2). GTDB lineage: Bacteria > Pseudomonadota > Alphaproteobacteria > CADEGL01 > CADEGL01. The sequence goes on from CAXXKO010000028.1 coordinate 147,266, forward strand.
GGCGGCCATGGGGAAGAGCAGGAACAGGATGAGCGCGATGGCCCAGCCCAGGTACTTGATGCCCTTCTGTCCGCCATCGGACATGTTGCCATGGTACTCCCGGACCGCGTCGCCCTTGTACCCCCAGATGAGCATTGCGCCGAAGGAAAGGACGAAGATGAGAATGGCCCCCTGCGGGCGCATCCCTTCCCAGGTGAAAAGCCAGTTCCGGATCGATCCAACGAAGTTTTCGTACTGCATCATGAGCTGCAGCAACTCGCTGAACAGGCCGATGAAGAAGACGGTGCCAAATCCATAAATCAGGGCCCTGCGCAGACCCTTCGGCGCGACGTAGAACAGCGCGCCCGTTCCGCCCAGCACCACCCCGATCGCGAGGAGAATCGGGATGCCGCCCTCGAGGCCCTGGCCCATGGTCAGGAACTCGAGGAGCTTCGGCGACAGGGCGACGAACATCCACCGCACCTTGAGATCGATGAAGATCACGAGAGCGACCATGAACACGGTGACAATCCCGCCCGCGATCACGCCGTGGACCACTTTGCCGCCGGGCGACAGCCTGGGTGAGCGATGCGCGATCGTGGCGCCGACGGCGACCACGATGCCCAGGAGCGTCACATGGGCCAGGGTTATGTAGCCTTCGATAATCCAGCGCGCCATGAACTGGTCGATGAGCCCGACGAAGTTGAAGTAGAGCGCAATCACGCCGAAGATCGCGCCGGTCGTGATGGTCCGGCGGGTCTGGCTCTTCTCCAGCTCTTTCTGCTGGTACGAGGAGGCGACGATCTCGAATGCCATGCTCTAATCTCCCAACTTCCCCGCCGCTCGCGCGTCGGTAACAGTTCCGTATCTCTTCTCGCGGCGGGCCATTACGCCCGCTGTGTCGCCAGCCGCTCGCCCAGGAGGCCCTGGGGCCGGAAGATCAGGATCATGACCAGCATGGTGAAGGCGATCAGGTCACGGAGCTGGTAGGGGGCCACGATGCCGAGGCCGTCGAGGAAAAGCGCCGGCCCGATGGACTCGATGCTGCCCAGGAAGAAGCCGCCGAGCATCGCGCCCGGGATGTTGCCGATCCCGCCCAGCACCGCGGCGCTGAAGGCCTTGATGCCGGGGAAGAAGCCCATGAAGAAATAGACCTGCTTGAAGACGAAGGAATAGAGCACGCCGCCGATGCCGGCCATGGAGCCGCCGAGGACGAAGGTGAAGATGATCACCCTGTTGACGTCGATGCCCATCAGCGCCGCCGCGTCCCGGTCCTCCGAGACCGCGCGCATCGCCGTCCCCATCTTTGTCTTCATGACGATGAGGTAGAGGAAGCCCATCGACCCCAGCGCCGAGAAGATCACGATCGGCTGGATGACCGGGAAATCGTACTTGCCGAACGCGATCAGGATCTCGAAGAACGCCACGTCGGGATAGGCCCGGACGGCGGAGCCATACATGCCGCGGAAGGAGTGCTGCAGGAAGAACGAGGCGCCGATGGCGCAGATCAGCGGCGCCAGCGTCCGCACGTGGCGGAACGGCCGATAGCATATACGCTCGACGATCAGCGCGATCGTGACGCACACGACCATGGCGGTGAGCACGATCAGGAGCATGCCGAACAGCAGGTATTCCTCGAGGAAACCGGACTTGCCGAGGGGCGAGGCCACGAAATAGGCCGTGAAAGCGCCCGTCATGAAGATGTCGCCATGGGCGAAGTTGATCAGGCGCAGGATGCCGTAGACCATGGTGTAGCCGAGGGCGATCAGCGCGTAGATGCCGCCCATGGTCAGGCCGAACATCATGAAGTCGAACCATTGCGGGGCCGAATAGGCGTTCTTGACGATGGTGCCCCACGTACCGGCGAGGACCACCAGTATCACGGCCAGCCGCAAGAGCCACAGGGTCACATCGACATATGTGACGCGACGCCAGAACTCGACATCGAATAGCTTGGTCACGTTCATGGCTCACAAGCCCCCTGGATAAACAGTCCCGCCGGACGATCGCGTAAATCTTTAATCGCGTAAATCTTTAAAGGGCCGGGGGAAGCCGGCGCGGCGCAAGGCCGCGCCGGACCGCCCCCGGCGAATAGGCGTCTACTCGAAATCGTTTAGTCGAAGCTCTCCGGGAAGATACGCTTCGGGTTCACGCCCATCTCGAGCGTATCCTTGTCGTCGCTGATGAACTCGTACACAGCGAACTTATAGACCGCGCAATCGCCCCACTCGTCGCAGGTCAGACTGCCCGTCATGCCCGGATGGTTGGTCGTGCCCTTGAGCGCGGCCGTCAGCTTGGAGATCGGGATGTAGGTGTTCCCGCCTTCCTGCACCGCCACCGCATTGATCGCGTTGTACGCGATCATGAAGGAATCGTAGGCGTTGCCGTGGAAGCCCTGAATCGGGAACTCGCCGAACATCTCGTTGTACTTCTCACGCAGGCCCGGATAGCCCGCGCCCTGCGCCTCGACCTCCTGCGCCGTGGTCGTGATCTTGAAACCGACCACGTCCTTGCCCGCGGCCTCCAGAAGCTGCGCGCCAAAGGCGGCGTCCGAGCCGATGAACATGGTGTTCTCGAGCCCGGAAATCTCCTTGATCTGACGCAGCGCGTAAGCCGTGACAGCCACGAAGGTCGGCGAATAGATCATCTCCGGCTGACAGGTGGCGATTTTGGTCAGCACCGGCCGCAGATCGACGTCGGTCGGCGACACGGCCTCGTCCGAGCAAAGCTCACCGCCCAGCTCCGCGAGGTTGGTCTGGAACACGCGAACCAGGTTCTCCGTGTAGGGGCTGCCGTCATGGATGGTCGCGAACTTGCGGAAACCCAAGTTGTTGTAGGCCCACTTGGCCACTTCCGCGCCGGCCCACAAATCGTTGTAGATGACCCGGATGAAGCCCTCGTACCCGGGCGGCCGGTTCGGATCGGTGAGCGCCGGCGAGCTTGGGGAGATGCCGACGTCGGGGATGCCAGCCTTCCACAGGATCGGAACGGCCGGGGTCGAAGCGCTCGAGCACGAGCCGCCCAGGGCAACGACCGTCTGCTGGTTTGCCGCGATTTTGGTTGCCGCCGTCTGGCCGCCTTCGGCGCTGCACAGCTCATCCTCGACCAGGAAGCGGATCGGGTGACCCAGGATCTTGCCGCCAACGTCATCCGCGGCAACCTGGACGCCACGCCACTGGTCCAGACCAAGGGCCGTATCCGGGCCCGACAACACCGTGTACACGCCGATCACGATCGGCTGGCCTTCGGCCACCTTTACGACGCGGATGGGATCGTCCACTTGGGCGATCGCGCCCGAGGATGCGAGCATCCCGGCCGACAGAACCGCCGCCGCGGTCACAGATTTCAAAAGTGTCATGCTCTTCATTGAACGAGCTCCTCCATGTTGTCGTTCTGATTGACGGATTCGGTCGCTATCGCGCGTACCGCTCCTCACCCGCCACGACGGACCAGACCCGGAATTTTCCAGGCCCTGCCCGAAGCCTTGCAATGCGCGCGCGGCCCAAAACCCAGCCGCGCCGCACCAACGTGCCATGTTGGAATGCCTAGGAATGCGATCGCCTCCCGGCCGCCCCCTAGGCAGTTCACTGAGATGGACTCCACCACATCCGTCATTGCGCCGCAATGCCCCTGAGTCCTTGACAATCGGACGCCAAGCGGCCTAGGGCGCCGGCGCGGCGACGCTATATGCGCCGGACGCGCAAGGCGCCCGGGTGAATTCGAAAAATTAACGGGTTCGGCGACACGACCCAAAAACGCAGCCACTACCCTCAACCACCCTCCAATTATTCCAAAACCCGGTTATTCGTTAACTTTTTCGGGTTCCAGACAGGCGGCGGATTATGCACCCGCAACCTACTCTGTCAATCTACTCTGTCAATAATATGGTCGCACGCTCCCCGAATCTCCCTGCATGCCATATCCGTCCCCGACCCGGAGGGTGTAGGCTATCGACTGGCCGATGCCTGGCGAGCGTCTCTCCCGGACGCCAGGCGAATTCCACGCGACGGCGATGAAGTTCATTTTCATGCTCACCCGCAACGACCGTACCGTCGAGAGCGGCCTCGAGGTTCTGGAAGCCGTCTTGCCCCTGGGCGTGCGGCACATCGGCTTCAAGGACGTGGGCGTCGAGCGGCCGGTCCTCCGCCTGCTCAACGAAGCCATCCGCGCGGCGGGCGGCACCAGCTACATGGAAGTGGTCAGCACGACGCGGGATGCGTGCCTCGACTCCGCGCGCATCGCCGCCGAGATCGGTGTCGACTGCCTGCTCGGCGGCACGCTCGTGGACGAGACGCTCGCCATCCTCGCCGGCGGGCCGGTCGCCTACTTCCCTTTCGTCGGCCGGCCTGAAGGCCATCCGACTCGGCTCGGCGGCTCGGCGGCCAGAATCGCGGACGATTGCGGCCGGGCCTCCGACCTCGGCTGCGCCGGTGTCGACCTCCTCGCCTACCGCGCCTTCGAGGCCGAGCCCGGGGAGGTCCTGCGCGCCGCGCGGCGCGCCACCAGGGGCGAGCTGATCGTCGCCGGCAGCATCGATTCGCCCGAGCGCGTGGGCGCCGTGCGCGCCGCCGGGGCCGACGCCTTCACCGTGGGCACCGCCGTGTTCGACGGCGCCTTCTCGCCAGGCAAGGGCGACGTCGCCTCCCAGATCGCCGATATCCTCGCCGCCGCGGGCTGACCGTGCCCGGCACGGGCAACGGTTGCGGCCCTTACGGACGCGTGTCAGAAAGGGCGCGCCGTCGAGACAGGAGCAAGAGGCACCATGCGCGACTTCCAATTGCCCGGCCGCTCCCCGGCCGTGGCCACCCACGGCATGGCGGCCACCTCGCACCCGCTGGCGACGCTGACCGCCCTCGACGTCCTGCGCGATGGGGGCAACGCGGTCGACGCGGCCATCGCCGCCTGTGCCGTCCAGTGCGTGGTCGAGCCCCACAACACCACCATCGGCGGCGACTGCTTCGTGCTCTACGCCCCCGGCGGCGGTGACGAGGTCGTCGCGCTCAACGGCTCCGGCGGCGCCCCGGCGGCGGCCGCGCCGGCCTGGTTCGCCGAGGCGGGCATCACGGAGGTTGGGGTCTCGAGCCCCCATTCGGTCACCATCCCCGGCGCCGTCGACGCCTGGGCGCGCCTGGCGGCCGACCACGGCAGCAAGAGTCTGGGCGCGCTTCTGAAGCCGGCCATGGAGTTCGCCGAGGCGGGCGTGCCGGTGCCGGCGCGCACGGCCGCGGACTGGGATGCCGATGCGCCTGTGCTGCGCGACGACGCCGACGCGGTGCGTATCCTGCTGCCCGGCGGCCGGGCGCCCGCGCCAGGCGAGATCCACCGTCAGCCGGAGCTGGCGGATACCTTGCGCGTCATCGCCGAACAGGGCCGCGCGGGCTTCTACGAAGGGGCCGTGGCGGCGGACATGGTCGAACGGCTGCGGTCCCTTGGCGGGCTGCACACGCTCGACGATTTTGCCGCCCACCGCTCGGACTACGTGACGCCGATCAAGACCGGCTACCACGGCTACGAGGTCTTCGAGTGCCCGCCCAACGGCCAGGGCATCATCGCGCTCATCATGCTCAACATCCTATCGGCGTACGAGCTCCGTCGCCTCGACCCGCTGGGGGCCGAGCGCCTGCACTTGGAGATCGAGGCCGGCCGGCTCGCCTTTCGCGACCGCAACGCGTTCGTGGCCGACCCCGATCTGGCCGAGATTCCGGTGGAGCGGCTGCTCGACCTGGACTACGCCGCCGAGCTCCGCGGTCATATCGACCCGGGCCGCGCCATGGCAGCGTTGCCGCCATCTTCGATTCCACTCCACGCGGACACGGTCTATCTCACCGTGGTGGACAAGGACCGCAACGCCGTCAGCTTCATCAACTCCATCTTCCACAGCTTCGGCAGCGGCATCATGGCGCCGAAGAGCGGCATACTGCTCCAGAACCGGGGCTTCGGCTTCCGCCTCGATCCCGCGCACCCGAACTGCATCGGGCCGCGCAAGCGCCCGCTCCATACCATCATCCCGGGCATGACCCGCAAGGACGGCCGCGCCGTGCTGCCCTTCGGCGTCATGGGCGGGCACTACCAGCCCTTCGGCCACGTCCACCTGCTGACCAACCTGATCGATTTCGGCATGGACGTGCAGGAGGGCCTCGATTGCCCACGCGTCTTCCACGGGGAAGGCGGCCTGGTCGTCGAGCGCGGCATCGGCGCCGAGGCCCGGCAGGGGCTCGCCGACATGGGGCATAAGGTGGTCGAGGCCGAGTCCCCGCTCGGTGGCGGCCAGGCAATCCAGATCGACCACGGGCGCGGCGTCCTGATCGGCGGGTCCGACCCGCGCAAGGACGGCTGCGCCCTCGGCTATTGAAGCCATGACCGCCACGCCCGCGCCCACGATCGCCGAGGCCCTCGTCGCGGCCCTCGCCGCGCGTGGCGTAAAACGCATCTTCGGCATCCCCGGCGGCGGCAGCAGCCTCGACCTGATCGCGGCGGCGAGCGCCCGCGGCCTCGACTTCGTGCTCGCCCGCACCGAGAACGCGGCGACCTTGATGGCCGCCGCCACGGCCGAGCTGACCGGCGCGCCCGGGGTCGTCCTCACCACCCTCGGGCCGGGCGCCATGAGCGCGGTGAACGGCGTCGCCTACGCCTATCTCGACCGCGCGCCGTTGGTGCTCGTCAGCGACGCGCTCGACGCCGGCGATTCCTATGTCACCCACCAGGCCGTCGATCAGGCCGCCGTCTTGGCACCCATCGCCAAGGGCTACCGCTCGCTCGCGGGCGGCGACGGCGCGGCCGAGATCGACACCCTGCTCGATGCGGCGCTCGCCCATCCCCAGGGGCCTGTCCATATCGACCTGAACCCCACCCAGGCCCGCGCCGCCGCCGGCCCCGGCGCCACAGGGGCGCGGGCGGTGCTGGAGCCCGCGCCGGACGCGGAGCAGGTCGCCGCCGCGCGCCGCCTTCTCGCGGCGGCCGAGCGGCCGGTGATCGTCGCCGGCCTCCAGGCGCGCGCGGCACCGGGGGCGCTCGCGGCGCTCGCGCGCGCCCTCGCCTGCCCCGTCTTCACCACCTACAAGGCCAAGGGCACCATGCCCGATTCGGACCCCCTCCAGGTCGGACACTTCACCGGCGGCGAGGCCGAGGCGCCGTGCATTCGGCAAGCGGACCTCATCATCCTCTTCGGCTTCGATCCGGTGGAGCTGATCCCCCAGCCCTGGCGCTACGAGGCGCCCATCGTCGAGCTCGGCCGCGCCCCCGGCCTGCCCCACTACCGGGCGCCCGACGCGGCGCTGATCGGCCCGCTCGACACCTGCGCCGAGGCCCTCGCCGGGGCCAACCGGCCGTCGCGCTGGACCGCGGCCGAGATCGCCGGCCATCGGGAACGAATGCGCGATGGACTTCTCGCCGGGTCCGGCACCGGCATCGGCCCTCAGCGCCTCGTCCTCGCCACCGCCGCCGCGGCACCGCCCGGCGCCCGCGTCACCGTGGATGCCGGCGCGCACATGTTCTCCGCCATGGGCCTGTGGCGGGCGGAGGCGGCGAACGGCGCGCTCATCTCCGATGGCCTTTCGACCATGTCCTACGGCCTGTCGGCGGCGATCGCCTCGGCCCTTGAGGAGCCCGAGCGGCGCGTCGTCTGCTTCACGGGCGATGGCGGCCTCATGATGTGCGTGGCCGAGCTGATGACGGCCGCCGAGCGCGGCCTCCCGGTCCTCATGGTGGTCTTCAACGACGCCGCCCTCTCCCTCATCGACATCAAGCAGCGCGCCCGTGGCCTGCCCGAGCGTGGCGTGCGCTACCCGGCGGCGGACTTCGCCGCCATCGCCCGCGGGCTCGGCTGCCACGCCTGGCGCGTGACCGAGGACCGGGAATTGGAGCCGGCCCTGGCCGAGGCCTTCGCGACCCCCGGCCCCGGACTCCTCGACGTGGCCGTCGACCCGGCGGCCTACCCGTCCCAGATCAAGGCATTGCGGGGCTGACAGACGCTCGTGCGTCCATGATAATCGATAATCGCACCAACGGATTCGCGACGACGGCGTAGGTATATAATTAGGGGGGCACATGCCCGATCCGAAGACCGGCGAGCTCCGCGGCAACCGCAATCTCGAGCGGCTCTCGCGCATCACCCAGACCAAGCAGGAGGAAGAGATCGCGCGCGGGCTCGAGCTCGGCCTCGAGGCGGCCCCGTCCATCCAGGACCGCACCATCTCGCTCTTCACGCGCGGCCACCAGCCCGCCTTCGCCGGCATCAACACCTTCATGAAGGCGCCCTATTGCGAGGACATTCGCGAGGTCGGCAAGTACGAGGCCGCCTTCCTCGGCGTGCCCTTCGATACCGGCACCACCTATCGCCCCGGTGCGCGCTTCGGCCCCCAGGCGGTGCGCCGCATCTCGGCCCTCTACGACGGCTATTCCGTCGACGGGGCCGTGGACCTCTACGAGGAGCTCGACTTCTGCGACGCGGGCGACGTCTTCGTCATCCCCGGCAATATCGAGAAGACCTTCGACCAGGTCTCCATGGCCGTCTCCCACATCTACCGCTCGGGCGCCTTTCCCATCATCGTCGGCGGCGACCACAGCCTCGGTTTCCCCAACGTGCGCGGCGTCGCCCCGCACATCGACGGCAATGTGGGCATCATCCATTTCGACCGCCACCTGGACATCCAGGAAAAGGACATGGACGAGCGCATGCACACCACGCCCTGGTACTGGACGACCCACGAGCCCACGTCCCACACCCACCGCGACCACAGCCACATGCACGAGGTCGGCCTGCCCAACTGCCCGCCCGAGAATCTGGTCCAGCTCGGCATCGGTGGCTGGTACGGCTCGCGCCCCGGCGCCCTCGTCGCCCGCAGGCGCGGCACCAGCGTCATGACCATGACGGACGTGACCGAGCTCGGCCCCCGGAAGGCGGCCGAGATGGCGCTCGAGCTCGCGTGGAAGGACGCCAAGGCGGTCTACCTCTCCTTCGACATCGATTCGATCGACCCCGCCTTCGCCCCCGGCACCGGCACGCCCGAGCCCGGCGGCCTCCTGCCGCGCGAGGCCCTGGAGATGGTGCGCCTGATCGCGCGCGAGGGGCTGTGCGCCATGGAGGTGGTGGAGATCTCGCCGCCCTACGACGTGAACGACAACACCTCCCAGCTCGGCTGCCGCATCATCCTCGACGTGCTCGGCGCCCTCGTCGCCGAGGGCCATATCGGGCACCGCGACCGGGTCATGCGCCCGTCGGATGAAGAGGGCTAGCGCGGGACGCCGCGGCCGTTGGGGCGTAACCTTTCCTCGCCCGTGGCCGCGGCCATCACGTTGAGCTGCATTCCACTCCACGCCCACCCATGAACCCCGCGGTCTGGGGCGGGCTCAGCGCCCTCGGCCTCGGCTGCGCGGACTTCTCGGCGCGCTTCTCGAGCCGCGCCATCGGCCATGCAAGCGCACTCCTCGGCATGCTCATCGTGGGCGCGGTGGTGTTGAGCGCCTGGGTCTGGCTCGCGGAAGCGCCCCTGGTGTGGGCATTGGGCGGCGCCTGGCTCGTCGCCCTCAACGGCGCCGCCACGGCCGTCATGACACTCCTCCTATACAAGGCGTTGGCGCGTGGCCCGGTCACCATCGTGGCCCCCATCGTGGCCAGCCATCCCGTGCTAGTGGTCGCCTTCTGGGTCGCTCTCGGCGTCCGGCCCTCGGCCGTGCAATGGGCGGCCATGGCGGCGACGGTCGTGGGCGTGATCGTCGTCGCGCGCGCGGCCCGGCGCTTCGAGGAGCCCGGCACCTGGACGCGCCAGCACCTGCGGACGACGATCCTCATCTCCCTGGCCTCGGCGCTCGCCTATGCCGTGCTGGTGGTCGCGGGGCAACTCGCGGCGCCCGTCTATGGGGAATTGCAGACCGTGTGGCTCGGCCGCTGGGTCGGGATCCTCACGGTGCTGGCCGTCTTCGCCGCCAAGCGCCAGGCGCCCACCCTACCCGTGCGCTGGTGGCCGTTCCTCCTCGTCCAGGGCATGCTCGATGCCGGCGGCTACCTCTTCCTCTTCGCCGGCAGCCGGGGCGAGGGGGCCGAGATCGCCGCCGTCACCGCCTCGGCCTTCGGCGCCGTTACGGTGATCCTGGCCCGCGTCGTCCTGCGCGAGGCGATGGGCGCGCCCCAATGGGCCGGCATCGCCCTTGTTTTCGCCGGCGTCGCCGCCCTCGCCGTGGGCGTTTGACCCAGCGGCCCTGACCCGCGCATCCTCCCCGGCGCTCCCGATTCGTCGGCGCGTGGGTATAATCGGGTGCCCGTCCGGCACCGACCAGCGAGGAGACCGAGAGTGAGCGATTTCCAGACAAACGAGGGCCGCTGCCAGTGCGGCGCCGTGCGCTACCGCGTCACCGGGCCGGCCGAGGACCTCTACCACTGCCACTGCTCCATGTGCCGGCGCCTGCACGGCGCCCTCTTCGCCACCTACGCGATCGTCGCGCGCGGGCACCTGGCCATCGAGGCGGGGGCGGCGGATATCGTCACCTTCGAGTCCTCCCCCGGCGTGCAACGCCGGCGCTGCCGAACGTGCGGCTGCCAGCTCTTCATCGACGTCGATCGGAAGCCGGGCCTCGTCTGGTATTCGCCGGCGACGGCCGAGGGCCACCCCGGCCACGCGCCGGAAGTCGAGCGCCACATCTTCGTCGGCTCCAAGGTGTCCTGGTACGAGATCGCCGACGGGCTGCCGCAATTCGACGAGTCCTAGAGCGAGGAATAGGCAGCTCTCTACCCAGGGCTACGCCCTGAACCCAAGCTCGGGATCTGGGGCGTCGTCGAGGATGCGCTGGTAGGTGAAACGCGCGAGGTCGATGGCGACGAAACGCCGGTCGAGGATCAGCTCGGCGAGCGCGCGGCCCACGGCCGGCGCGTGCTGGAGCCCGTGGCCCGAGAAGCCGGTGGCAATGAGGAAGTTCTCGAGCCCGCCGATCCAGGGGCCGAGGATCATGTTGCCGTCGAACTGGTTCTGGGCGTAATGGCCGGCCCAGGCGTTCCGCACCTTAAGGGTCTCGAAAGCCGGCATACGCCGCGCGAGGCCCGGCCACACCCGCTCCTCGAACCAAGCGTGATCCACCTCGAAGCGAAAGCTGCCCGCGAGCGCGTGGTCCGTGATCCCGCTGATGAAGCCCGCGCCCTCGGGCCGGAAGCGGGTGCCGAAGCCATCGCGCACCAGGGGCAGCCCCCGGGGCGGGTCCGGGACCTCGAAATAGAAGACCATGCGCGGCAGGGGAACGACGGGGATGTCCATGCCGACGAGCGCACAAACCTCCCCCGCCCAGGCGCCGGCCGCGTTGACGATGAACTGGGCCTCGATCCGCTCGCCCGTATCCAGCACCACCGCGCGAGCCAGGCGGCCATCGTGTTCAATCGCGCGAACCCGCGCTGGCCTGTAGTCGGCGCCCAGGGACAGCGCCTTGCGGCGGAGCCCTGAAGCGCGCCGTTGGGGTCGATCCAGCCATCCTCGGGTGCATGCACCGCCGTCACCACGTCCGACACCTCGAGCCCGGGCACGCGCTGGGCGAGCCCGGCGGCATCGAGCAGATCGACCCGGGCGCCGAGCGCGGTCTGCAAGGCATGGTTCATCACCATGTCCTCGGCCTGCTGGGCATCGTTGGCAATGAAGAGATAGCCGCCCTGGCGATAGTCGACGGCGGCCGCCGGCTTCCCCTCGACCGCCATCAGCGCGGCGAAATCGCCATAGAAGGCATGGCCGTATTGCGACATGCGCACGTTCTCCTCCTGGGAGAAGAGGACGCGCACGCCACCGATGGACCGGCTCGAGGCCGCGAGATCGTAGGTGGGGTCGGGCTCGACCACGACGACACGAAGGGCCGGGTCCCGGCTCAGGAGATGATAGGCGGTGCTGCCCCCGGTCAGCGCCCCGCCGATTATGATCACGTCAGCCATGCGCGCGTGCTCCGTCCCTGGGGTCATTGTCTCGGGTCCCGGCCCTATTCCCGGGCAATGTCTTCATTCCACAGCGCCGGACGCTCGGCGATGAAGCGGGCCATGAGGGCCGTGCAGTCGGCATCTTCCAGGAGAACCACCGCGACACCACGCTCGGCGAGGAAATGGGCGTTGCCCTCGAAGTTGCGGGCCTCGCCCACGACGACGCGGGAGATACCGAACTGGAGGATCGTCCCAGCACACATCATGCAGGGCGAAAGCGTCGTATAGAGGGTGACGCCGCCGTAACCCGGGCGACGGCCGGCGTTGCGGATGCAATCCATCTCGCCATGGGCGATCGGGTCGCCCTCCTGGACCCGCTTGTTGCGCCCGCGGGCCACCACGCGCCCGTCCTCGACCATGACCGCGCCGATGGGCAGGCCGCCTTCCTCATAGCCCTTCAGCGCCTCTTCATAGGCCGCCTTCATGAACCCGAAATCGTCCCCGGTGGCTTCCGTGAATGGCATCGCGTCACCCCTGATCCAATGCCCCGGCCGGCGGCGTCAGCTCCCCGCGCCGCGCAGAAACCCCAACGCCACCTGGTGCACGCCCAGCCCGTCGAGCTTGTAATGGGCATAGAGCGCGGCGGGCGGGCCGAGCAGCGCGTATTCGTCGCGAACGCCGTGGCGCAGGAAGGGCACGCGCGCGCATTCCACCAGCACCTCGGCGACGGCGCTGCCGAGGCCGCCGATCACGTTGTGCTCCTCGACGGTGAGGATGGCGCCCGTCTCGGCCGCGGCGCTCCGCACTTCCTCGGCGTCGAGCGGCTTGATGGTGTGCATGTCGACGACGCGGGTCGCAATACCGTCCGCGCGCAGAAGCGCGGCCGCGTCGAGGGCGGCGCGCACCTCCGAGCCCGTGGCGATGATGGTGAGGTCGCCGCCCTCGGCGAGGCGGATCGCCCGGCCGAAGGCGAGCCCGTCGGGGACGTCCGCATAGACCTCCGGGTCGCGGCCGCGGCCCATGCGGATATACATGGCGCCCTGATGGTCGAGGGAGGCGCGCAGGACGGCGCGCAGGTGGTTGGCGTCGGTGGCGCAGACCACCGTCAGGTCGGCGATCGAGCGCATCATGCCCAGATCCTCGAGCGCGTGGTGCGACGTGCCGTAGAACCCCATGGAGATACCCGAATGGTGGCCGAGGACGCGGACCGGCATGCGGGTATAGGCGCAGTCGGTGCGAATCTGCTCCGCGCACAGGATGGCGCTGAAGGCGGCGAAGGTCGCCGCGTAGGGAATCTGGCCGCACGACGCCATGCCGGCCGCCGCCGTGATCATGTTCTTCTCGGCGATGCCGAAATCGAAGAAGCGATCGGGATGGCGGGCCTGGAACTCGGTCGTCCGGTTGGCGGGGGCGAGATCGGCCGTCAGCACGACGATGCGGCCGTCCCGGTCGGCCATGTCCGCGAGCTCCTCGCCGAGGACGAAGGCGGGCAGGCGGGAGGCCGGCGTGCCCTTGACGGACTCGCTCTCTTCGAGAGAGCCAACCCCGCGGAAGATGTCGCTCTGGTCCTGGCCGGTCGTCATTGCCCGCTCCCAGTCGCATTCCCATCGGCCGGCTGGAGGCCCCGTTTGATCTCGGCCACCACGGCGTCATAGTCGCGCCCCACCAGGTTGCCGACGTGCCAGTTGAGGTTGCCCTCCATCATGCCGACGCCGCGCCCCTTGACGGTGTCGGCGACGATCAGCCTCGGCTTGCCCTCGCCGGGCGGCGGCAGGCCGTCGAAGGCCGCAAGGATGGCGCCGAAATCGTGGCCGTCGATGCGCGTCGTCTCCCAGCCGAAGCCGCGGAACCGGTCCTCGATGGGCTCGACGCTCATGATGTCCTCGGTATGGCCGTCGATGCACAGGCCGTTGCGGTCGATGATGCCGACGACGGACGCGAGGCCGAAATGGCTGGCCGCCATGGCCGCCTCCCACACCTGCCCCTCGTGCAGCTCCCCGTCCCCGATCATGCAGTAGACGCGGTTGCCGCGCCCCTGCACGCGACCGGCGAGCGCCATGCCGACGGCTACGGAGAGGCCATGGCCGAGGGACCCGGAGCTGAAGTCGATGCCCGGGATCTTCTTCATGTCGGGATGGTCGCCGAAGGCGCTGCCGAGGCGGGTGAACTCGTCCAGCAGAGCGGGGTCGAAGAAGCCCAAATCGGCGAGCACGGGGTAGAGGCCGATGGCGGCGTGGCCCTTGCTCAAGATGAACCGGTCCCGGTCGGGCCACTGGGGGTCGGCGGGGTCGATGCGGAGCTGCGCGTAGTAGAGCGCCGCGAACAGCTCGGCGGCGGAGAAAGTGCTCGAATAGTGCCCCGCGCCCGCGATACGGGCGAGCCGCACCGTCTCCAGGCGCACGAACCTGGCCCGGTCGGCGAGAAAATCGAGCGAGACGTTGCGGCCGTGGGATTCCGTGGTCTCGGGCATTCGCTCCTCCTCCTTAACGCTCGCCGAGAAAGGCGAGGATCTCGCGGGCGAAGTCCGCGGGCGTGTCATGGGGGATCCAGTGCGAGGCGTTTTCCTGGCGCACGAGCCGCGCGTTCGGGATCTCGCGGGCGAGGGTCTCGCCGTCGCGGATGGTCTGCCACGGGTCTTGCACGCCCCACAGCACGAGGGTCGGGGCCGCGATCTCGCCGTGGCGGTCGACCAGCGCCATCGTATGGTTGGTGTTGAGCGCGCTCGCGTTGCGGATCAGGCTGATCTTGCCCTCCTCGTCGCTGTAGGGGGCAACGATGCCGTCGCGAAAGGCGGGCGTGAGGCGGTCTTCGTTGTGAATCCCGTCGGCCAGGCCCGAGGCCACGAAATCCGCCACTTCCCTGGGCGTCTTCGACCGCCATTCCGGGTTGCCGAGGGCGATCATGTCGTCGATGGGCCAGGATTCGTAGGCCACTGCGTTGGTGAGGACGAGCCGGGCCACGCGGTCTGGGTGCTCGATGCCCAGGATCAGCGCCACGCCGCCGCCCGTATCGTGGCCGACGATGGTCGCCCGCTCGATTTCGAGGGCGTCGAGGAAGGCGAGGATCATGCGGGCCTGTGCCGGAAGCGAGCGGTCGAAGCGGTCGCGCCGGTCCGAATACCCGTGGCCGAGGAAATCGGGCGCCAGCACGCGGCACCCGGCGGCGAGCGGCGGGATCGCGTCGCGATAGAGGAAGGACCAGGTGGGGATGCCGTGCAGCAACACCACGGGCTCGCCCTCGCCAAGGTCGGTATAGGCGACCTTGAGGGTCAAATAACATAACCCATCCAGCAGAACCGCCTTCTGTCTCTTGCGGAACGCCTCGTGTTCCGTGGCCATGTCCTTTCTCCAGGTTCGCCGGGCCGAAGTATTTCTAGTGCCTGGCCATTCGGTGCATCATCGACCCTCCTACTTCGACAGGCTCAGCATGAGGGCCTCACCTTGGGTCCGCTCCTCGTACCACGCCCATCGTCCCGAGCCGCCTCACCCTGAGCCTCCTCATCCTGAGCTTGTCGAAGGACGAAGGGTGAGGCCTACACCGCAGGGCCTTAGAAAACCTCACCTTTCTCCGAGACCTCCTGGTACCAGCGCCGGCGCGTGCCCACCTTGGCGCGGAGCTTCCACTTCATGCTCTTGGGCGCTTCCTCGATGTCGTTGATCAGGCCCTCGATCCGGGTGCGGATGGTCTCCGCCCCGGTCTCGTCGATGGCCGGGAAATCGGGAAGATAGTCGATCACGCGGCGCAGGTTGGTGGTGAAGGTGTAGTAGAAGCCCCAGTCCGACGACATGATGCCGATGATGTAGTCGGCATCGATATTCTCCTTGCCGGCGCTCGGCTGGCCGATCGGGTGCTCGAGCACGAGGACGAGCGTGTCCTTGATGTCCTTGAGGTTGAGCTGGACGATCTGCATCTTCTCGAGCAGGAGGTCCGTCGTCGTGATGGTCGGGTAGTCGAGGGTGAGCCGGCCCTTGAACGGGATCGGGTGGCAGAAATAGAGCTCGTCCGTGAACACGTCGACATTGAGCTGGGTCTCGGGGTGCAAGTAGACGTGGCGCGCGCCCTCGGTGCCCACGATCATGCCGT
Organism: Alphaproteobacteria bacterium; assembly: GCA_963666705.2. Lineage (GTDB taxonomy): Bacteria > Pseudomonadota > Alphaproteobacteria > CADEGL01 > CADEGL01. Next base: position 163,212 of record CAXXKO010000028.1, read on the forward strand.
CGTCGGCCTCGTAGCCCTGCGCCACCATGAAGTCGCGGATGGCTCGGCTCTGTCTGCGCAGGGCCGCGAAATCCACATCCGTCAGCTCGCGCGCCATCTCCTCGAAGAGGTGCAGGCTGTCGGGGGAATGGAGCCTATAAGCGACGGAGCCGAGGATCCTGAGCTGGATCCCCGACTCCTCCGCTTCCTTGACGAGGCGCAGAGCCTCGTCGACGAAGTGCACGTTCAGCAGCGTCATACAGGAGAGTCCTAAGAGGTCGTAACAGCTATTCGATCGGAATCTCCTTGAACGCCAACGTCACGTCGATGCCTTGGGCCTTCCGGATCATCTTCATGCCGAAATAGAAGACCACGCCGATCACGAAGACGCCCCCCACTATGCGGAGCTGGTCGGGCGCGTGGCCGGCCGCGTTCGCATCGAAGAACAGGTTCCAGAAGAAGAACTGCGAGGCGAAGAGGCCGAGCCCGCAGCCCACCGTCATCATGGGCAGTCCCAGGATCTTCTTGTTGGCGATGGGCGACTTCTCATAGATGTCCGGCCGCCTGTAGGGGAAGAAGACCCCCGCCAGGAGCACGATGCTCCAGGCCAGCACCGCCGCCTCGATAAGGATGACGATGGTGCTGAAGAAAGCCGTGAACACGAAGAGCGCCATGAAGATGATGGTGATCACCACGCTCACGAAGATCGCCGTCGTCGGCGTGTGCCGGGTGGGCGAGATCTGGCCCAGTGGTGCGGGCGCCACCCGGTCGAAGGACCAGGCCACGAGTGCCCGCACCGCGAAGGTATGCATGCCCGGGATCCACATCCACATCCAGAACACGAGGCCGATGGAGACCAGCGCCGTGATGATCCACGAATCCGTCAGCACGCCCGAGAGCAGGGTGATGGTCGGGTCCGTGCCGATGCCCGTGCCGACCAGGAAGTTGTAGGCGGCCGCGCCGAGGAAGTCGTATCCGAACACGGCATTGCACAGATAGATGGTCACCAGCCAGATGGCCACCGAGCCGACGATGGCGCCCAGCATGCCGTAGGATTGCGAGCGGCTCACCGACTTGATCTCGCCGCCGATGGCGATCGAGAAGGCCGAGCCGATCAGGGGCAGGAAGGGCCAGTTCGAGACCGGGACCGTGGTGCCCCAGAAGCTCGCCTCCTCGCTCCACCAGCCTTCCGCCCGGGCGGAGGCGATGATGGCGTCGTAGGGGTTCTCGACATCGAGGATCGGCCCCATCATGGCGTTGAAGTCGGCCACGAACTCCGCCCGCGTGCCGCCGAGCAGCACGATGATGAGGAGGGCGGAGCCCAGAAGCGCCACCGTGAAGACGACCTTCTGGACCGCGAGGTAGGTCTTCATGCCCATGGCCAGGATGACGCCCGAGAGGGTCAGGATGGCCGAGCCGATCAGGAACAGCGGCCACGGGTCCAGCACCGAGCTCGCCAATGCCGTGGCACCCTCGCTCCCGGTGATGATGCCGATCATCGACAGGGTCGGCGAGAGACCCAGAAGCACGATCCAGTAGGCCGCGATGGCGCAATAGAACAGCCACGACACGATCTCGACCAAACTGAGGGTGAGGGCGAGGAAGGGTGGCATGCTGCGCGAGCCGAAGACGTAGATGCCGCCCGAGCGCGGCAGCGTGACCGCCCAGCAGATCATGCCGAAGGCGATGAATGCCATGAGGACGCCAGCGATGATGCACGCCAGCAGGAGGTCGCCGCCCGGGTAGAAAGCCGGGCCGTAGAGCATGATGGTGCCGACGCCGAGGCCGACGCTCACGAGGCCGATGTTATAGACGAAGGTATCGAAGGTGCCGGCCGTGCGGATCAGGCCGGATGCCTTGCGGAGGAAAATTCTCTGTTCCCCGCCAGCGCCTGAGGTATCGCTCATTTCCCGTCTCCTGTTGGTGAGAGACACGCGTTTATTATTCGTCCGTGCCGCCTGGCTGGGCGCGGTTGGCGGTCGTGCGCGGGTGACCGGCCCGCCATGTTATCCCTGAGTCATCTGGACGCTCCTCACGGCCCCGTCGCGGAGCGTGACGAGCACACCCTGGAGGATCCCTTCCGGGTACACGCTGCCCGGATTGACGCACACCGTGCCGCCGATCTTGATGTTGCCGCGGCCCTCGTGGATATGGCCGTGCAGGCCGAGGAGCGGCTGGTGGCGCTCGATGGCCTCGTGAAGCGCCGAGCTGCCGGCGTGCATCTGCACCGGGTTGCCCATCTCGAAGACGACCTTGAGGTTGTCGTCGAGCTTGGGGCACTGGTCGAGCACCGTCCCGTGGGGCGGGACGTGGACGTTGAAGATGCAGCGGCTCATATCGCCGACGCGCGGCGTGAGCTCGGCGAACTTGGCCGCGTATTCCGCCTCGGTGAACTCGCGCTCCGTGTCCCATGGCGTGGTGGTCGAGCCGCCGCAATGGAGCATCTCGTAGCCGCGAACCTCCGTGACCTCCATCTCGTGGTAGGCCACGTGCGGCGATCCATGGAGGATGGGATCGATCTCGAAGAAGTCGTCGTTGCCGGGCGCCGTGATCAGCGGGATGTCGGTGCCCGCGAGCTTCTCGCCGGCGTAATCGCACCATTCGGCGACGCGCCCGGACACGAGCTTCTTGAACAGCGCCTGCTGGGCCGCGACATCGCCCTTCAGGCGCTGGAACTCGGCCTCGGTCATCTCGGCCGGGTAGAAGCCCATGTTGGAGACGCGCTTGGCGAAGGCGTCGATCTCGTCGCCGGCCTCGAGGCGTACCTCGTCGCCCGTCTGGTAGGCGAGGAAGGTTCCGTCCGCTTGCTCGCAGATGGGGATCACCGCCTTGCCGGTCAGGTCGCCGCCCATGACCAGGACGTTGGCGCCATAGAACTTGGCGCCGCTCACGAACTTCTTGAAGCAGACGGTCGAGCCGTGCAGGTCGGAGGCGAAGAAGATCGTTACATCCCCATCACCGCCGCCGCCCTTCTTGCGTTTCCAGAACATCGACCGCCAACCTTCCCTAGAACTTGGTCAAGTATTCGTCGATCTCCCAGACCGACACGGCATTGTGGAAATCCCACCATTCCCGCTCCTTGAGCGCGATGAACGAGTGGAACAGGTCCTCGCCCATCACCGCCTTGCCGAGCGGGTCGGCGGCGAAGGCCTCGATGCCTTCGAGGAGGGTGCGGGGCAGAGTATCGACGCCCAGCGCCGCGAGCTCCTCGTCGGTCTGGAGGTACATGTTGCGGTCGATGGGGTCGCCCGGGTCCAGGTCCTGCTCGATGCCCTCGAGGCCGGCGGCCAGGGTCATGGCGGCGCCGAGGTAGGGGTTCATGGCCGGGTCCACGGCGCGGCACTCGACCCGCGCGCTCGATAGATAGATACCCTCGCGGCTCGCCTGCTCGTCGGCGTCGCCCTCGATCTCCGGGCGCAGCATGGGCACGCGCAGCATGTGGGTGCGGTTGTTGCCGCCGTAGGAGATGAAGATGGGCGCCCAGGTGAAGCCGGTCATCGAGCCGGTCTTGATCAGGCGCTTGTAGGAATTCACCGTCGGGCAGGTGGTGGTCACCACCGCCGGGGCATGCTTGAGGATGCCGGCGAGGAAGCCGTAGGCGATCTTCGAAAGCCCGCAGCCGCGCGCGTCCGCGGCGTCGCCCATGACGTTCTTGCCCGTCTCGATGGACTCGAAGCTCATGTTGAAGTGCGAGCCACTGCCCGTGCGGTCGGCATAGGGCTTGGCCATGAAGGTCGCTTCCCAGCCGTAACGCCGCGACACCTCCTTCATCATCAGGCGCCAGAGCACGTAGCGGTCGCACATGGTCATGACGTCGGCATAGGCGAAATCGAACTCGTACTGGCTGTTGGCGTCCTCGTGGTCGAAGGAATGGACGTCCCAGCCGAGCTCGTTCATGTAGCTCACCACCTCGTCGAGCCAGTCGAGGTTCTCCAACAGGCCGACCACGTCGTAGGCCGCCTTGGGCAGCACGTCGAGGGGGTTGGCTGGCACCACCTTGTCGCCCTCGCGCCGCACCAGGAAGATCTCGCACTCAATGCCGAGGTTGAGCTTGAGGCCGAGCTTCGCCGCCCGGTCCACCTGGCGCTGCAAGACGTTGCGCGAGCACATGGGCCAGGGCTCGTTGTGATACATGAGGTTGCCGGGCGCCCAGGAAACCGTCGGCCGCCAGGGGAGCTGGATCGTTCCCGCGGGATCGGGGTGGATGGCCAGCTCGTCGTCCTGCGGGCCCTGGCCGAGGCCGTCGAGCGCGGCACCGGTGAACAGCTCCGAGCCCCGCATCATGCGCTCGAAATGCTCGATCGGCACGGTCTTGGCCTTGGCGATGCCATGCACGTCGACATAGGAGGCGAGGCAGTAGCGAACGCCCTTCTCGATCAGATCCTTCTTGATGTCCTTGATGGTTGGCGGCGTCATGATCGGCTGCACCCTTTCCTGTTCGCGGAGTCGCGCCGGAGACGCCAACCGCGCCGGGCTGGCGCCCAATCCGCAATGCCGCGTGCTGGCATCGCCGGCTCGCCGCCTTCTGTCCTTGTCGTGAAATCCTCGAGTACCCGCGCTACGGTGCCGCTCTCGGCGCGCGCGCCCAGCCCCCTCTCTGCCTTCCCCAACCCACCGCTCGGCGGCCGTCTCCGACCCGGGTCGGACGCCGCGCCATTACCGCTTGTTTTTCCCCCGTCACGGGTTGACGGTTGGCCGGCATGATGCCGGATGCTAATTAATCGGTCAATTAAGATCGAAGTTTCGACCGCGTGAAGCCGAGGGGAGGGGCCGCCGTGACCGACAGGGAGACCGCGAGAGTCGAGGCCAACGCTCTGGCGTTCGAGCGGATGAGCCAGGCGGAGCCGGTGCTCGACGATATCCTGCCGGCCATCGATGCGCTGCCGGACATGCCGCGAGAGATCGTGCTGACCTCGGGCCCGACCATGGCGTGGGAGGAGTATGTCGGCGGCCAGCGCGACGCCGTCATCGGCGCCGCCCTCTTCGAGGGCCTGGCGGCCGGCCGGGCCGAGGCCGGGGCCAAGCTCGCATCGGGCGAGATCCGCGTCGCCGGCTGCCAGGATTTCGGCGCCGTCGGCTCCCTCGCCGGGGTCTATACCGCGTCTATGCCGGTCTTCGTCGTGCGCAACGCGGCCACCGGCGCCAAGGGCTTCTGCAACTTCTACGAGGGCACCAATCCCCGCCGCCTCAATTACGGGGTCTATGACCATGGCGTGCGCGACCGGCTCAACTACGTGCACGATGTGGTGGCCCCACCGATCCGCGACGCCATCCGCCTCGCGGGCGGCATCCCCTTGAAGCCGATCATGAAGCGCGCCCTGCACATGAGCGACGAGCTGCACAGCCGCAACACCGCCGCCTCGCTCCTCTTCACCCGCGAGATCTTCCCCCACCTGCTGACGGTGGCGGAGACCGACCGGGAGGGTGTCGACAAGGCGGTCGAGGCGCTGACCGAGGACCACTACTTCTTCCTCCGCCTCTCCATGGCCGCGGCCAAGGTGATCGCGGACTCGGCGCGCGACATCGCTGGCTCGAGCCTGGTCACGGCCATGACCTTGAGCTGCAAGGAATTCGCCATCCGGGTGAGCGGCCTCGGCGACACCTGGTTCGGCGGCCCCCACCCCATCATGCAGGCCAAGCTCTTCGAGGGGCACACGGAGGACGAGATCACCTGGATGGGCGGGGAGAGCATCATCGCCGAGACCGTGGGCCTCGGCGGCTTCGCCCAGGCGGCCGCCTTCCCCCTCCAAGCCTACCAGGGCGGCGAGCCCATGGGCATGGTCGAGCGCAACCTGCGCATGTACGAGATCACCGTGGGCGAAAACACGGACTTCCACATCCCCTTCCTCAAATATCGCGGCACGCCGACGGGCATCGACATCTTCAAGGTCATCGAGGCCGGCATCGAGCCGGTCATGGACATCGGCATCGCCGGCCGCGACGGCGGCCAGATCGGGGCCGGCAGCGTCCGCGCCCACCCCGGCTGCTTCGAGAAGGCCGCCGCCGCCTATCGCGAGAGATACGGGGGCTGAGGCCGGCGGGCGCGCGCCGAAAGCCCCTCTCTCCCCTGGAAGACCCCCTCGCCCATTGTTCCGAAAACGCAACACCCGAAAGCCTTCCCCTCGGAGATAACACGCCCGCTCCCCATCCCCTCACCCCGACCCACTCCCACCGGGAGAGCGAGGGACCCGCGTAATGAGGGGATGAGGAGTCGGAAAAGGTGTCAGGCAAAAAGGTGTCAGGCACCAGTAGTGTCCCAACGTTTATGTGAATAATTCCAATTGGTTATCTGGAGGGCACCGGTGTGTCGTGGGGCCGCTGTCGGTAAGTATTTGAATGAGCGGGGTTCTTTCGAATGTGGTGACGCTCAGGATCTGTAGAATTGTGTAGAGGCTGAGCGCGATGTCGAGGCGCTTTTTGATGATGGCGACGAGGACGTAGACGGAGACCGCGATCCAGATTTGGCTGCGTACGGCGTTCTCGGAGGTGCCGTAGAAGGATTTGATGCGCAGGTGTTGCTTGATTCATTTGAAGAAGAGCTCGACCCGCCAGCGATATCGGTAGAGTTCGGCGATGGTCATGGCCGGCAGGTCGAAGTTGTTGGTCAGGAAGGTCAAGGTCTTGCCGCTTTTGGCGTCGTGAAGCTTGATGCGCCGCAGCTTGTCGGGATAGGTCAGTCCCGAATAGACACCATCGAGGACGATGGTCCGGTCGCAGCGCAGGCCGGTGGCCTTGTCGACGGGGTGGGAATAGAGCCTGCGAAAGCGGGTGTTGGAGCGGGGGCGGATGACGAAGGTGGCGGCGCATTGGTGAAGCAGATGGAGGCGGCCGAAGTCGAGGTAGCCACGGTCCATGATGGTGAAGGCGCCGGGCTCGGGGATCAGCGTATCGAGCACTTTGACATCGTGGGTCTTGCCGTCGGTGATGTGGATGAAGCTCGGGATCGGGCCGCGCAGGTCCAACAGGGTGTGCAGCTTGACCGCGCCCTTGGTTTTTTTGAAACGCGCCCAGGGGAAGAGGGCGAGGCAGAGGTCGATGGTGGTGGAATCGAGTGCGTAGACCGTCTCGTCGAGGTCCAGGCCGATGTCGTCGGCGGCATAGAGCCGGCGCGCAATGCCGATGAGCGCCTGGGCGAAATCGGCATGGATGCGCCAATCGCGCACGCCGTTGGCGTTGGCGAGCGTGTTTCGCGCGACGTCGCCACGGATGCCCATGTGGTAGAGCTTGGTGCGTTGGGCGCGCAGGCAGGTCTCGATATCGCGCAGGCTCTCGCGGTAGGTCAGTTGCGCGAAGGCCATGCACAGGTATTGGTCGAGACAGGAAAAGCGCTGGACCTTGTGGTTGCCGCGGTAGCGAGCGACGCAGCGACGAAAGGTATGGATCGGCAGGTGATCCATGACCTGGGCGAACACGAGCTTGCCGGCGTACATCTTCCCCTCCCACCATGAGTGTGGTGGCAGGATCGTCGAACCGCGCACCGCCGTTCAAGTCGGTGACACCCCAAAAAACCCGTAAATGACCCTAATAACAGAGTGTTATCACCGGCTTTACACCAAACGTTGGGACAGCACTGGTCAGGCACCTTTTTCGCGCCGGGGTTCGGCCGGCTGGTGGCCGAGCTCCCGCCAAAGCTGGTTTTCGAGGTCGGCCATGGCCGCCGAGATGTCGAAGTCCGCGCGGATCGCGGACGCCACCATGATGCCGTCCAGATGGACGGAGACGAAGGCGGCCGTGGCTTCGGCGTCCACCTCCCGGAACATGCCGAGCGCGATGCCGCGGCGGATGCTGGATGAGAGGATGCGCGCCTCCTCGACGTAGAACTGGCGCACCAGGGGGTCGATGGAAACCGTGCGGGCGGGCGAGCCGGCCCAGTCGATCATGATCTTGACGAGCTGGCGGATGGGCTCCGACAGCTCGACATTGTTGCGGAACCAGTCGCGCATCAGATCGACCGGGTCGTCGTGCTTCTCGCCCAGGCGGCGGTAGTTGTGGAGCGCCCGGTCGACGGCGTATTCGATGGCGGACCGGAACAGGTCCTCCTTGTTCTCGAAGTAGTAGTAGATGAGGGCCGCGTTCACGCCGCGGGCGCGGGCGATGTCCTTGATGGTCACCGAGGCTTAGTCGCGCTGGGCGAAAAGCTCGAGCGCCACGGCCATCAGCTCCTCGGCCCGCCGCGAGCGGCCCTTGCGCCGCCCGCGCCCGTCAGGCTGCTTCGATCCGAGCGACGCGGCGGCGCTCATTCGCCGTACCTGCGCGCGCGCCGCAATGCTAGAATCACGCCGGCCGCTCCCTATTGCTCTCGCGCGCCTGACGATCGCGCCTACGCGTCCCTCATATCAGTTCGATGCCCGCCAAGTGAAACCCAATCCAATCATCGAGCACAACCCCGCCCCCCGCCGAGGCCGCGATGACTGAGCGGCGCGCCGCCGCGATGCCGACCGCGGCCGTCGCCATCGCCGCCGCCTTCTGGGGCGCCTGGTGGATCCCGCTGCGCGCCCTCGACGCATGGGGCATCGCCGGCGACTGGTCGAACGCGGCCCTCTCGGTGGCCGGAGCGCTAATCATGCTACCCGTCGCGGCCTGGCGCTGGCGCCCGCTCCTCGCCGGCGGGCGCGGCCTCCTCGCCGTCACCGTCTTCGCCGGCGCCGCCTTTGCCGCCTACAATCACGCCCTCATCCATGGCGAGGTGGTGCGCGCGACGCTGCTCTTCTATCTCGCCCCCATCTGGGCCACGGGCCTGGCCACCCTCGCGCTCGGGGAGCGACTCGGCCCCGGTCGCGGGTTCGCCCTGGTGCTCGGCCTCGCGGGCGCCGCCGTGGTGCTCGGCATCGAGGACGGCGCGCCCATCCCGCGCGATTCGAGCGAGTGGCTGGGCCTCGCCTCGGGGCTCCTCTTCGCCATCACCCTAACCTTCATCCGCAAGGCGGAATCCGTCCCGGCCTTCGAGACCAGCTTCGCCTCCATCGGCGGCTCGGCCCTGGCCGCCCTCGCCCTCGCCTTCGCCTCTCCGCTCACGCCGCCGCCGCCCGCCACGGAACTGGTGATCTCGACCCTGCCCTTCGTGATCGCCGTCACCGCCCTGTGGCTGGTGCCCATGACGATCCTCGAGCTGTGGGGCGCGCGGCGCATGGACCCGGGCCGGGTCTGCATCGTGCTCATGCTGGAGATCGTGGTGGCGGCCGCGTCCGCGACCGCGCTGACCGACGAGCCCTTCGGCTGGCGCGAGGCGCTGGGCAGCACGCTCATCATCGGCGCCGGCTTCGTCGAGCTGCGCGACCAGACCCGGCGCGCGGCCACGGCGCCGACCGAGTGAACCGCTCGCCGCCAATGGAAGCGCGGCGGGGCGGATGCTAGCATCCATGACAATGCGTCTCGGAATGGGGAGGTAGCGCAATGACGACGGCGAGGCTCGAGGGCAAATCGTGCATCGTGACCGGGGCGGCCCGGGGCATCGGCCGAGCCATCGCGCGCCGCCTCGCCGAGGAAGGCGGCCGGGTCGCGGTCGCCGATATCGAGAGCGCCGAGGAGACGGCCTCTCAAATCACCGAGCGCGGCGGCCAGGCGATCGCGGTTTCCTGCGACGTGACCGACCGGGCGAGCGTGCGGGCCATGATCGGCGCGACCGTCGAGGCATACGGCCGCCTCGACGTCGTCTTCAACAATGCCGGCATCGCCCAGACGAAGCCCTTTCTCGAGCTCGAGGACGCGGACTGGCACCGCATGATGGAGGTCAACGCCTATGGCGTCTTCATGTGCATGCAGGAGGTGGCGCGGCGCATGATCGATCAGGGGGAGGGCGGCAAGATCATCAACACGGCGTCGACCGCCGGCAAACAGGCCTTCTCGCTCTCCGCCCACTATTGCGCCAGCAAGTTCGCCGTGGTCGCCCTCACCCAGTCGGGCGCGCGCGCCTGGGGTGCCGACGGCATCACGGTCAACGCCTTCTGCCCCGGCATCGTCGAGACGGAGATGTGGCATAAGCTCAATCGCGAATACCAGGCCCTGCCGACGTCGAAGCCCGGCACGACCCTCGCCGACGTCAACCCGGACTTCCCCATCGGCCGGTTCTCGACGCCCGACGACATCGTCGGCCTGGCGGCCTTCCTCGCCTCCGGCGATTCGGACTACATGACCGGGCAGGCCGTCAACGTCGATGGCGGCATGTTCATGCAATAGCGGGCACAGGCGCCGGGGAAACCGGATAGGAGGACCAATGCCGGAGCCTTGGACTGGGGGCTGCCAGTGCGGCGCGGTCCGCTACGAGATCGAGCCGCTCGAGGTCCTGACCCTCTATTGCTGCCATTGCCGCGAATGCCAGCGCCAAGCGGCGAGCGGCTTCGGCATGTCGATGCTACTGCGGCGGCGGGGGTTCCGGCTGCTTCGCGGCGCGTTGCGGAATTGGTCGCGCCCCGCCGATAGTGGCGGGGTCAACCGCGCGAATTTCTGCCCGTCCTGCGGCGTGCGCATCTTTCACGAGGGTGGCGAGGGAAGCGCCGTGATCAGCCTCAAAGCCGGGTCGCTCGATGACACCGGGCGGCTGCGGCCGGTCGGCCATATCTGGACCAGGAGCGCCCAGCCCTGGGTCCATCTGGCCGCGGGCATGTTGCGCTACGAGGGGCAGCCCGACACCGACGACGCCCTCATCGCGGCCTACCGGGACACCCGTGACTGATATCGCGATGCGCCGATGACGCCGGAGACTGGCCTCATGCGGCCGCAGGTCTAATATCATAAATTATGATTTTTTTCTTGATTTATCCTGAGAAACAGCTTAAATACCTTTATCCCACTCCCTAACACACGGACTCACCATGCCCATCGAAACCCTCAAGCTGAGGCAGGAGTTGTTCTGCCAGGAATATGTGAAGGACGCGAACGGCGCCCGGGCCGCGCGCGCCGTCGGCTATGCCTGGGACACGGCGGACCAGCAGGCCTCGCGATTGTTAAGGAATGTCAAGGTTCGGGGCCGCCTCGACGATCTACGGACCGACCTCCAAGCCCGCCACGCCTTCGATCAGGACACGATGATGTCGCGCTTGGAATCGATCTTCCACCGGGCGCTCAAGGACGGGCACTACCACGCCGCCCTGCGCTCGACCGAGCTCCAGGCGCGCATCGCGGGCTTGGCGCCGGAGCGGGGTCGGCCGAGCGCGGATGCGCCGGTCCCCGTTGCAAAGGAGGCCCCCGACTCCTAATCTCGCCGGACGGCAC
>CAXXKO010000029.1:0-637450 GCA_963666705.2 Alphaproteobacteria bacterium
AGTCGACGCTTGCATCTCACCGATGGCGTTGGAGCTCCAAGCCGCTGCAAGCACCGCCAATATTGTCAGATTGAGTCTGCGCATCGTTGCCTCCCGTTTAGTCGGAATTCCCAATGTGAAGTCCTCCGATAGGATCGATGGTGATTCAATCCCCTTCGATTGTCCATCGGTTGGGTCATGAATTGAATCGGGACAGTCACTATCGCCCGGTTGACTGGGCAGCCCTGGTTTTGAAAGCAAGGATTTCAGCCGACCAGGCCTGATTGGGCCGTTCGCTGTTTGCGTCACCGTCCGATTCCGGGGAGGTGGCTCAGATCGCGTTGCGGTCCATGAGGTCGCCCGCCTCTTACAAAGCCTCCCGACACACGCGGCCGAAGAGGTGGCGCTGCATCGCTTCGTCGCCGATGACGCCCGGGCGGTCGCAGTAGCTCAGAAGCGCGATACAGCGCCAGGTCGGGCCCTCGGGCGCGGTCACCCGGTGGAGGGCGTGGCGGCCCTCGAAGAGCGGCAGGTCGCCGGGCTTGGAATCGAGCTCGACGACGCCCGCGCCGCCGCCGGCGAGGAGGGCGGCGACGGCGTCGTAATTCTCATGCCCCTCGCCGCGGATGGCGGGCGCGTACTGGAACTTGCCGCCCCCTTCGGGCGCCTGGATCAGCAGCGAGACGACGAAATGGGTGAGGTCGAAATGCCATGGCAGCGCCTCGCCCGCGGCCTGGATCGAGAGCGCGCAGGCGCCCAGGGGATCGCCGTAGGGGTAGAGCACGTCGGCGCCCGCGCAGCGCCGCACGAGCTCCGTCATCGCGGGCGATTCGTAGAGCGCGCGCGTGAGCGAATCGGGCGCCAGCATGTCGTAGCGGATGAAGCGGTTGCGCCGGCTGGTGCGGTGGGCGCGGGGATGGCCCTCGGGCCAGCTCTCGCCCTCGGGGATGTGATAGGGGGGGTAGGGCACCCAGGGCCGGTCGATCACCATGGTCGCCGGCTCGAGGCGCTGGCTCTCGGCCGCCATGTGCGCGATCGCGTCCGGCTTCACGAAACCCCGCACCATCGCGCAGCCATCATGCGCGAGGCTGGCGCGGGCCGCCGCCACGCTCGCCTCGAAGCCGGCCCCGCCAGGCTCGTGAATCGGATAGCGGTCGAGATCGACGATCCGGGCCAGGTCCACGGCGTATCACCTCCCACCGGGTATAGCCCGAGACGCTACGCCCGCGCGAATTCGGTGGCAACGGGAATACGCGCGGGCCGGCCGGGCGTTCCATCTTGGTGTGCGAGCGGTCAAGATGTGGACCGGACGACGCGGGAGGGGACGGATGGGAGACGTGCGCGAGGGATCCTGGCGCGACCGGGCGGCCACCCTGTTCGACTGCGAGAAGGCGTCCGCCACAGGGACCCGCGGCATGGTCGTCACCAACCACCCGCTGGCCTCGGCGGCGGGCGCGGAGATGCTGGCGGCCGGCGGCAACGCCGTCGATGGGGCGGTGGCCGCGCTCTTCACCCTCACGGTGGTCGAGCCGATGATGGTTGGCATCTTCGGCGGCGGCATGGCGCACCTGCGCCTGGCCGATGGGCGGCACACGGTGATCGACGGGCTGGCCCTGGCCCCCCGGCGCGCGGCGCCCGACACCTATGAGCCCATATCGGACAGCCTGCCCGACTACCTGGAGACGGCCGGGCGGGAGAATGCCGTCGGGCCCAAGGCGGTCGCGGTTCCGGGCACCCTGGCGGCCTGGTGCGAGACCCTGCGGCGCTTCGGGACCTTTCCGCTCCGCGACGTGATGGCGCCCGCGATCGGGCACGCCGCCCGCGGCTTCCGGGTCACGCCCTATCTCTCGGAATGTGTGCGCGATGCGGCGGGCGACCTGGCCGCGGACGCGGAGATCGCCCGCCATTTCCTGCCCGGCGGCGCCCCGGTCGAGGCCGGCGCGACCCTCGTGTCCGGAGACTACGCCCAGACCCTGCGCGGAATCGCGGAAGAGGGTGCGGGCGCGCTCCACGGCGGTGCTGTCGGGCGCGCGGTCGTCGATCGCCTCGAGCGGGGAGGGGGCCTCGTCGGGCTCGACGACCTGGCCGGCTACCGCACGGTCGAGCGCGCGCCCGTGCGCGGGCGCTATCGCGGCTTCGAGATCGTGGGGCCGCCGCCACCATCCTCGGCCGGCGTCCACATCATCGAGATGCTGAACATCCTGGAGGGGTACGACCTGGGCGCCCTCGGCTTCGGCACGGCGGCTACCCTGCACCTCATCGCCGAGGCCCTGAAAATCGCCTTCGCCGACCGCAAGGCCGTCACCGCCGACCCGGATTTCGCGGCCGTCCCGGTGGATCGCCTGCTCGCCAAGGCCTATGGGGAAGAGCGGCGCGCGGCCATCGATCCCCGCCGCGCCCAGGACTGGGACGCCGGGCTCGCGTTGCCCGAAATCGCGAACACCACGCACGTCACGGTTGCCGACAGCGCGGGCAACCTCGTCGCCAGCACCCAGACCATCAACAGCACCTTCGGCGCCCGCTTCATGGTGCCCGGGACCGGCATCATCCCGAACAATTACATGCGCCTCTTCGACCCCCACCCCGGCCACACCCAGTCGGTGGCGCCCGGCAAGCGGGTCACGACCTCCCAGGCCCCGGTCATGGTCTTGCGCGCGGGCCGGCCTGTCGCCGCGCTCGGCCTGCCCGGCGGGCTCAGGATCTTCGGGGCGGCCATGCAGGCGCTGATCGCCATCATCGACCACGGCATGACGCTCCAGGAGGCGGTCGAGGCGCCGCGCATCTGGACCCAGGGCGGCGAAGTGGAGATCGAGGACGGCTTCCCCGAGGCGGTGCGGGGCGGCCTCGCCGACATGGGCCACGACCTGGCCGTGGTCCCGGTCGTGGGCGGCGGCATGAACGCCGTCTCCTTGGGTGCCGACGGCATGCTGACGGGTGCCGCCTGCTGGCGCGCCGACGGCACGCCCATCGCCCTCTCCGGCGGGCTCGCCCGCGGCGGCGTGCGCTTCTGGCCCGACCGGCCGCGGCCGGTGGGCTAGTACCAGACGGCGATGAGCTTGACTCATCGCCGTCTGGCAAGCGCCGAGTGGGCGCCCGAGCTTATGCGAGGCCAGCCTTAGCGGCGCTTGAGCGGAAGAAGTGCCTTAGCGGCGCTTGAGCGAAAGAAGTGCCTTAGCGGCGCTTGAGCGATATGAGAAGCCAAGGCCGCGGACGCGGCCGCCCGGCGCTTGAGGGATCATACGATCGGTCTCCCTTAGGGCCGGTCGGTATGAGACGCCGCCGCCGAGATCATCACCCACTCGCCCATGGTCTGGTGGCGAGCGCGGCCGCGACCCCGAGCCCCTGGGCGGCGGAGAAGCCCGGTCTACTCGCAGAAGGCGGCGCAGTAGGTGTAGGCCTCGACCTGGCCGCCGCACATGGGATAGCAGGACCGATGGCTGGCGTCGCAGCGGTTCGGGCACGACTCGTCGTCGCAGAACACCGGGTTGTAGAAATCGTCCGGGGTCTTGTCGATTTCCTCGCCCGCCTCCTCCATCTCGCGCACGTACTCGCGATACTGGATACGGGCCTCACGCCACGCATCCTGGAAACACGCCTGACTCTCGAAATTGCAGTTCAAGTAGCAGGATTGCTTGATCTGCTCGCACTGGTTCACGCAGATCTTGCCCCGCTCCGACTCGGGCGGCGTAAAGGTATAGACGGTCTCATAGACCGAGCCGCAGGCCACGGCGAAGACCGCGACGAGCATCACCGCCATATATCGGAAGGCCCGTTGGGCCAGCATCGGGGTCATTCCCACCCTATCCGGAAATTCACCGTGAATTATGTCGACGCGCCGGTGGAATGGCAAAGGCACGGAGCGCGGCCATGGCCGCGTGGTATCCTCGGCGCCCCTCAATCCCCATAAGCCGAGGTTGCTTGCAATGCCGACACCATCCCTGACCGACCCGGCCGCCTGGCCCAGCGCCCTCGCGGGCGTGCGGGCGCAGCTCGGCACGCCGCTCAACATCCACCGCATGCTCGCGAACCGGCCGGAGATGCTGGCCGCCTGGTGGCCCTTCCGTAACTTCGTGGTCCACGATTCGTGCCTCGCTACCCGCGCCAAGGAGATCGTTATCCTGCGCGTGGCCCATCTTGCGCGGGGCGATTACGAATGGCGTCACCACGTACGGCTCGCCATGGAGGCGGGCTTGAGCGAGGCCGAGGTGGCGCGCATCCAAGCGGGACCGGAGGCCGAAGGATGGCCCGACGCCGAGCGGGCGCTGGTCGAGGCCGTCGATCAGTGCTTCGATCGGCATGGCTTGAGCGAGCCGGTGATCGACTCCCTCACCAGTCACTTCGGCCCCAATGCCGCCTACGACGTCCTGGCGACGGTCGGCATGTACAACATGCTGGCCCTTATGACCAATAGCTTCCAGGTGCCGATGGACGCGGTCGGCCCGAGCTTCTCGTCGGAGACGCGCGAGCCAGGATGACTATTCGATATCGCTAAGGCACATGCGCCTTCGTGGCGATTGCCTCGAACCGGCTAGCCCTGCCCGACCGACTTAAGGACGGAATTCCACTAGTGAGGGACAGTATAAAATTAGAACAAGCACAGAGGCGCCCTTCGGAGGGCTTGTTATATGCTGTCCCCAGATATATCCCCGGATATTACGCCCGGTCCGACGCGCCCCAGACGTCCACATACTGGTTCTCCGTCGGGTCGTCATGGATGAAGGGGAAGTGCGGGCCCACGTAGTTGAAGAGCTCGATGCAATTGCCGTCCGGGTCGTGGAGAAAGCCCAGCCACATGCCCCATTTGTCTACGAAGGACGGCTCCTGAGCGCATGGGACGCCCGTGTCGGCGATCCGCTGAAACGCGCCGGGCATGTCGGCCACAATGTAGGCGAGATGGTGAATGCAGCTGCCGCGACGCTCGTACACCTCCCGGTCGGCCGCGCAGATGTTGGGCGGGCTCAAGACCTCGAAGGTGAACAGGTGCCGGTCGTCGTCCAGAAAGGCGTCGGCCAGCATGACCCAGCCGCTCGAGCCGTTGGTGAACTGGTAGGTTCGCTTGAGGCCAAAATGCTCGACCAGGAAGACCTCGAGTTCCCGCCAGCCGCGGTGGAGGATGCCTGAGTGATTGAAAAGGAATTCCGGCGTCGAGGTCGCGACGCCACGGTCGGCCACGCCCGTCCCGCCCATCGGCAAAAGGACGAACAGCAATTTCCGCGGTCCGAAGACGGCCGCGCAGGTTCCGAACTCGTAGGCTTGCGGCGCCCAGGCGGGCTCGGCGCCGTTGCGCACCAGGGTTTCGAACGCGCCCGCCACATCGTCGGTGGCGAACGCCAAGTGGCTCAGACCGAAGCCGTTGTGCGCCAGGATGGCTTGGTGCTGTGGCGTGGTGGGCGCGCCCATCAAGCCGATATGCACGTCCGCGCCGGCACTCAGAATTTGCATCCTGCCCAGCTCGGGCAGATCTACGGCCGCGACCTCGTCATGTCCCAACAGGTCGCGATAGAACGCGCGGCTCGCCCCGAGGTCCTGGCACAGCAGTCCCAAATGGTCGAATCGATAGCTCGTCATCGCTTGGCCCTCCGTTCCAAACCAAAGCCGAGCCGGCTGGAGATCGTCAGCGGACGATGCCCTTCTCAGCGTAGGCGCGAGCCGTCTCGGAAAAGCCTTTTCAAAGCTTTGATGTGATCGACGCCCAAACCGCAGCATCCGCCGATGACCTGCACGCCGCGCTCGAGCCACGACTTGGCATGGGCAGCATAGTCCTCAGGGGATACCGTTACATCGAAGAAGCAGACAGCGTCGACCCACCGGGCGGAATGGGCATAGACGCCGACGGGGCCCGACCAACGATCCGCCACGATATCGAGACATGCGTCGATATGTTCCACTTCCGTGTGCATGATACTGACAAGCGGTACGTTCTTGCCCTTGATCGCTTCCAGCGCCTCGGCCAGCAAGCCGCCGCGCAGCAGAGTCATGGCATCGGACCCGTCCGGTTTGCATGACAGGCCGACCCAGACCGGTAGGCCGCTAGCCTGCGCCGCATCAAGCGTGACCAGCATGCGGTCGATATCAACCATCATTTCCAGCATCAGCAGGTCGGCGCCCGCCTCGGCCATGATCGAAGCTTCTTCTTCAGTGCTGGTCAGCAGGCCCGAGGGCGAAGGCCAGTTTCCCGACCAGGACCAGTAGGAGATTCCTCCAGCGACGAGAACGTCGGGTGCTTGCACGCGCTCACGAGCCTCCATCGCCAGCTCTACTCCGCGACGGTTGAGCGTCTCGAACTGATGCTCGACACCGGCATCACGCAAGGCGTGCCGATGCGTTGCAAAGGTGTTTGAGATGACGATCTCGGCGCCTTCGCGGATGTAGTCTTCGTGCACCGAACGCAAGACGTCCGGATGACTTAGCGCGCCGCCGCCGGTCCATGCGTTTTCTAGTTGCGGTACACCGCGCCTCTCGATTTCCGTGCCCGTCGCGCCATCGATCAAGATCCGTTCGCCGTTCGCGATCCGGTCCATCAATCGATCATATCCGCCCACGTTCAACTCCCCGGTTGCCGCCTGTTACTGGCCAAGAACGATAACCGAGGTCGAAGGCGTCTGAAAAGGTTGACGATCGAGACGAGGGCATTTGCCATTTCGGGGACCACGGACATAATCGACCGGCTGAAAGCTGTTGACGTGGTCAGTTGGCAGGTCGCCCACGATGAACCATACCGCCGCACAGATCGTCGCTGACGGAAATACCACCGGATTGTTCAACTATCTGGACGGGACCGTTCGACCGTCGCTGTATCGCAATGGTGCGGTCATGACGAAACGCGATGCTGACGGCTCTGATTCGGGCACGGTCGGCATGTCCTTGGAGGCAAGAAAGCTCTCGGTTTCGAACGCGCGGTCGCTTCGCGGCAGTGAGCGCCGAGCTTGCGAGGCAAACGGGTTCGAATTGTTGAACGCGCCGCTCGAGGACGACGGGATAGATTTCTTCGATCATGACCAGATCGTGCGGCACTACTATAGGCAGCGTCCCTATCCGGTTAATGCAGGTAGCGACCGAATGTTTGCGAGGCAGAAACGCTTGATTGAGGCCAAGATGTCGTCGGCTGATTTGGTCCAACGGAATGGCTTTGGATCGGCATTGACGGTGTCCATATAGCGAAGGATGGCGGCTTCGAGCTCCTTGGTGGAGCGGTGGACGCCGCGGCGCAGCTGCTTTTCGGTCAACAGGGCGAAGAAACGTTCGACCTGGTTGATCCAGGAGGGCGAGGTCGGCGTGTAATGGGCCTGCCATCGGGGGTGGCGGGCGAACCAGTCGCGGATCGCCTTGGTCTTGTGGGTCGCCAGGTTGTCCATGATTATGTGCACATCGAGATCGGCCGGCACCCGCGCTTCCACGGTGTTGAGGAAGGCCCGGAACTCGCGCGCCCGATGGCGGGCGAAGCAGCGGCCGATGACTTGGCCGGTCGCGGTGTCGAGAGCGGCGAACAGCGACAGGGTGCCGTGGCGCTTCCACGGTGTTGAGGAAGGCCCGGAACTCGCGCGCCCGATGGCGGGCGAAGCAGCGGCGATGCTTGGCCGGTCGCGGTTCGGCCGTTTGTAGTCGTGGCTGCGCTGTTCGGCCTGACCGGGGCGCATGGGCAACAGCGGCTGGGTCCTGTCGAGGGCCTGGATCTGGCTCTTCTCGTCGACGCACAGGGCCAACGCCCGTTCCGGCGGATTGAGATAGAGCCCGACGATATCGCGGACCTTCTCCACGAAGAACGGGTCGCTCGACAGCTTGAAGCTCTTCGAACGGTGCGGTTGCAACCCGAAGGCACGCCAGATGCGGTGGATCGTCGACGGCGCATAGCCGGTCGACCGCGCCATGCTGCGTAACGACCAGTGCGTCGCGTCCGCCGGCGTCTCCTCGAGCGTCCGCCGGATCGTCTCGGCAACGGCGTCGTCGCTGATCCGTCGCGGCGTACCCGGGCGGGGCTCGTCATGAAGGCCCTCCAGACGCCGCTCGGCGAAGCGTCGGCGCCAGACGCCGACCGTATCCGGCGCCGCGCCAAGCTCGGCCGCGATGGTCTTGTTCTCGAGCCCCTCGGCGGCCAGAAGAACAATCCGCGCCCGTCGCGCCAGACCCTGTGCCGTCCGCCGCCGCCGCGCCAGCTCATCGAGTTCCCGACGCTCCGACACCGAAAGCTCAATCGCAACCGCTACCCGACCACGCGCCATAACATGCCTCCACGATCCCAAAAAGAAATCATAGAAACTTCGCGATCAGGACACTAGAGCGGTTCCGCTTTGATCGGACCCACTCTAGCCCTATTTGTCGCTCGCGGCAGCGGACCGAGAGGTCCGCGCCTGCGCGGGCGCGCCGGACGACCGGCGGGCCGCCTTGCGGCCTGGAGCGATTCCAGTCGAGGTGGAAACGCTCTAGAGCCGAAGTCCGCTTCGGGCCGAAAGCAGCCGATTGGGCGGTGTCGGCATGGCGTGCCGTTTACTCTATACCCCCATTTCCCAAGTGAACTCGATATTCCATGCCCCGTGATGGGAATTCTGCTATAAGAATCAATATGTTGATGCATTGATGGAGCAGCAGGTATGGGACACCCGATGGGTGAATCGAAACGGGACAGTTTACGGGTCGATTTTGACCGTCGCTTGAAGCTTGAATTCCATGGTTCCAAGATTACTTCTGACGCCGGGTTGCTCGCCTACCGGGAGCTTGACGATGCCCTCGGCCTGACTGAGATGGCCGAGGGTGTTTTCCAGGATAGCCGTACCGGCAAGAACGGATGGCACGGCAAGACGGGTCAGTTTCGCCAGTCCGTTTTCGGGCGCCTTGGCGGCTATGACGATGTGAACGACGCCGACCGTCTGGGACGCGATCCCGCCATGCGCTGGATTGTTGGCGGCAAGGCCATCGAAAGACAGGCCGCTTCCACCAGCCAGATGGGACGCTTCGAGACGGAGCTATTGGCCACCGACGAGAACGTTGAAGCCTTGGTCGACATGAACGGGGTGTGGATCGACAAGGTTCATGACCGCCATCCGCCGAAGATGATCATTCTCGACATGGACAGCAGCGTCAGCCCGACCCATGGCGAACAAGAGGGAACAGCGTACAATGGTCACTTCGGCTGTACCTGCTACCATCCGCTATTCCTGTTCAACCAGTTCGGCGACTTGGAGAGATGTTCCCTGCGCCCCGGTAATGTTCACAGTGCCGACGGATGGCGGAATGTTCTGGAGCCGGTGGTGATGCGCTATAAGGAAAGGAAGGTGCGGCTGTATTTTCGTGGCGATGCCGCCTTCGCCTCACCGGAGATATACGAATATCTCGAAGCCGAGGGATTACTCTACGTCATCCGCCTCAAAGCGAACGCGATTCTCCAGCGGAACATTGCCCATCTGCTTACGCGACCTGTCGGTCGCCCGCCCGACCATGTTCGCCGTTTCCACGCCAGCTTCAGCTATCAGGCCGGATCGTGGAACAAGAAGCGCCGTGTCGTGGCCAAAGTGGAGTGGCACCCCGGCGAGCTGGTTCCTCGCGTCGGTTTCATCGTCACTAATCTGTCGCGCCCTACCAAGCGGGTGGTGGCGTTCTATAATCACCGTGGCACGGCGGAGCAGCACATCAAGGAAGGCAAGAACGCCATCAACTGGACCCGTCTGTCATGTCGCAAGTTCCGCAACAATGCCGTTCGGCTCCAGCTTCACGCCCTGGCCTACAATCTGGGCAACTTCATGAGGACACTGGCTTTGCCGAAGGAGGTGGAGCACTGGTCGATGACGACGTTGCGCGACAAGCTGGTGAAGATCGGGGCCAAGGTTGTCCGACATGGCCGCTACGTTACGTTCCAATTGGCTGAGGTGGCGGTGCCGAGGGACCTGTTCCGGAAAATCCTGAGCTTGATTGATGATCTGCGACGAAGACCCGCTCCGGCGTAGGCCGAGGGAATCGACGGCGAGGAGAAAGCGACAGGAGAGGTGTGTCTGGATGGCGAGAAAAATGACCGAGTGGCCTTCCAAGCGCGGGCCGATTACCAAAATCATGCCATCGGATGGCTGCATAGGGGATACAGTTCCCTTGGCGGTGGGAAAGTGGTACGATTTCCACGAATTTGGATGGTATATGGGGAATGTCGGCTATATGTAGTGAATGTCTGTCTTAACCGGATAGGCACGCAATAAACATCCGACCGTCAATTCGGGCCTGTGCTGTCACCATAGACCGAGCCAACGATGTCGCTGACGATGGAGCCGAGCATGAGGGGACCAGCGTGTGGTGGAGGGACGGCGGGAGCCTGGATGATCCTCGAACGGCTGATTATTCGATCGCCTCGGCCTCGAGGATCTGGAGGTTCTCTTCGTCCTGCCGGGTGCGCTTGACCCACCATGCAACCTCGGGCGCGTACCACCAGGTGACGGTGCCGCCGCGCTTCATGGGGCGGTGGAACATCTCCAGCTCGACCATCTCCTCGTATTCGATGACATAGGCGGGGAACACGCCCGCCGGCACCACCACCTCCTCCCAGCCCGCGACCCGCGCGCTCCAAGTCACTTTGCCGAGGGGGATGCGCTCGCCCGCCTGGCACTGGAACATCATGGTGACGGGGCCGACTTCGTCCGGGCAGATCATGTTGATGGCGCCGCCGCCGGCACTCTCCTTCCCGGCTTCGAGCGGCCACAGCCCGTCGAGTGCTGAGCGGTCGTAGGCGATCTCGGCCGTCGGGCCCTGTCCCATGGGCATGACCGTCGGCCACATGGCGCGGAAATAGGTTACGCGCCCTTGTTGCCGCGCCTGGCTGGTCTCGAACTTGAGCCGCGCCTCGACCGACGTCACACCGTCCTCGGTCGCCCCGATCTCGCGTACCATGAACGTCCTTTGCCTTGGTAGCGGCTCGGCCGACGGCTTGAAAAAGTTGATAAGGTCGCCGATCGCCGCTTCCATCTCGTCCACTGGCGCTGCCGGTGTCGTCACCACCTGGATGTAGCTGACCGTGAGCCCGTCGCGCGGCGGGGCGTAGGCGACGGGCCCCGGCGCCGCGGCCCCGGACGGCGCAACCAGGCGCTCGAGCACCCACTCCGGCGAGCCGAGATTGGGGTTGAGCAGGATGGCGATGGCACTGTCGTGGATCGCTTGTGCCGTATTGCCGAGCTCCTCGTGCGCTTTGCCCCGGCCGGAATAGACGGCCGAGCGGTAGGGCTTCAGGCTCAGCACCTGGTCGAAATCCTCGACGGCGCCGGCATTGTCGCCCATGCGCACCCGCAGGTAGCCGCGGTTGCTGTAGGTGTCGACAGCGCGCGGGTCGAGCTCGAGCGAGGTGTCGTAGTCGGCCATGGCCTTTTCATAGTCCTTGAGGCGCGCGTAGGCGGCGCCGCGCCAGCGGTAGGACCAGGCCGACCGGGGGTCGAGCTCGATGGCCTTGTCGAAGTCGGGAATCGCCTCCTGGTACTGATCGAGGCGCGTCCGGGAGTAGGCGCGGTAGCGGTATATCCTGGGGTCGCCCGGATCGAGCTCGAGCGCCAGGTCGTAGTCCAGGATCGCTTGGGCGTGCTGGTCGAGGTCGTCGCGCCCGTCGCCCCGCGAGATATACGCGCCCGCGAGCTCGCGCCCCTCTACCGCGCCCGAATCGATAAGGCGCGTGCACGCCGCGACCCGGGCCTCGGCTTCGAGTTTGGTGTTGGCGCAGTCGCGCCGGTCGCCGGCCAGATCGCCGAGCGCCGGCGCCGCCAGCAAGATAAGGGCCGCCGCCAGAATCGTGATGCGCCTCATGGCCGTTCTCCCGGTTTCGTGCCCATGATCGAGCATGGATATTATAGATGGATCGCCCGCTCGGGAATGCAGCCGCATTCGCTTTGCCTGGCGCCGCGTCTATACTGGCGTGCGGTTTCGGGCTGAGGGGGAATTCGATGGCGGCACCGGACGGGGCGGCGTCCGAGGGGGAGATACTCGCGGCCCTGCGCGCGGCGCGCGCGCGGCCCATGGCCCAGGCGCTCTCCCTGCCGCCCCGCGCCTATAGCTGCCCCGAGTTCCACGCCCTCGAAGTGGAGCGCATCTTCCGCCGCGAATGGGTTTCCATCGGCCACGTGGACGAGATTCCCGCCCCCGGCGACTATTTCGCCACCGACCTCGTGGGCGAGGAGATGGTGGCCGTGCGCGGCACGGACGGCGCCTTCCGCGTGCTTTCGAACGTCTGCCGCCACCGTTGCGCCCGCGTCGCCGGGGGCCGCGGCAATGCCAAGCAGCTCGTCTGCCCCTATCACGGCTGGGCTTACGGTCTCGACGGCGCCTTGCGGGCCGCGCGCTTCATGGGCCGTTCCGAGGATTTCGATATCGCCGACTGGCGCCTGCCAGCCATCAATGCCGAGCTCTGGAACGGCTTCATCTACGTGAATCTCGACGGTGACGCGGCGCCGCTCGCCCCCCGCCTCGCGGGCCTCGGCCCCCTCATCGACCACTATCATCCGGGAGAGATGCGCTTCTATCTGGGTGCCGAGGAGGTGTGGGACGTCAATTGGAAGGCGGTCACCGAGAACTTTACCGAGCGTCCCTATCCGGTTAATGCAGGTAGCGACCGAGTGTTCTTTATATGTTCGCTCTAAGGGTGTACTGTTCCCGCCTCTGAGGATTGGTCGGGAGACAGGGCATGAGCGGCTTGTTGACGTTCCAAGAGCGCTACCGAGACGAGGAATCGTGCATCCTGGCCTTGGCGGATCGACGCTGGCCGTCTGGGTTTGCGTGCGCCCGCTGCGGGCACCGGCGGGGCTATCGGCACAAGGCGCGGGCGCGCGTCTTCGAATGCGCGGCTTGCGGTCGTCAAGAGTCGGTGACGGCGGGAACCATCTTCCACCGCACCCGCACACCGTTGCCCAAATGGTTCCTGGCGGCGTGGTTGATGGGGCGGGACAAGCGCGGGGTCTCGGCCCTGTTCCTGGCGCGCGAGCTGGGGCTTCGCTATGAGACCGCATGGCTGATGGCTCACAAGCTGCGCCATGGCTTGGCGGAGCGGCCGGATGCGTTGCTGGACGGCATGGTCGAGGTCGATGAGAGCTACTACGGCGGGCGCGGCAAGCCCGAGAGCCGGGGCCGCGGGATGGCCAATGCCAACAAGAGCCTGCTCGTGCTGGCGGTGGAGAAGGTGGCGGTGGCGCCGGGCAAGGGGGTCGAGGGCAGCGGCTTCGTCGCCGGCCGGGCGCGGCTTGCCATCCTGCCCCGGGCCAATGCCGAGCAGCTCGGCGGCTTCGTGCGGGCCGCCGTGACGCCGGGCGCGCGCCTGCTGACCGACGATTTCAAGGGCTATGCCGGGCTCGGCGCCGTCTACCGGCACCAGCCCACCGTCCAAGGCCAAGGCAAGAACGCCGAGACGCAGATGCCGATCATCCACGTCCTGTTCAGCAACCTCAAGACCTGGCTCAACGGCACCTACCATGGCGTCAGCGCCAAGCACTTGCCGCGCTATGGCCGGGAATGGGCCTATCGCTTCAACCGCCGCCGGCGGATCGACGACCTCGGCGACTTCGTCCTGAGCCGCGCCATGGCCCGGCCAACCATCACATACCGCCAGTTGATCCACGGTCTGCAACCCAACGACGCGCTACCTGCATTAACCGGATAGGGACGTTACCGAGAACTACCACACCATGCAGGTCCATCCCGGGACGCTGCACCGGATCGTGCCCACCCGGCTCATCCGCATGCTCGACCCGGGCGGCGCCTACCACGTTCATTTAGAGCCCTATGGCGAGGAGGAAAACCGGCCCGCTGGCGAGCGGCACGAGGACGTGCCGGCGGCGGCGGCCGGCCACATCGTGCTGGTCGCGGTCTTCCCCTCGGCCACCTACGGCATGCATGCGCCCCAGACCTTCAGCTTCGCGATCCGCCCCGACGGCCCCTGCCGCTCCAAGATCAAGTGGGGCATCGCCGTGCGCGGCGGCCTCTCGGAGGCGGATCTCGGGGCGCTGCTCGCATCCTACGCCGACATCATCGCCGAGGACCGGGGCATCCTCGAGAACATGCAATCCGCCATCGCCGGCCGCCACGCCGCGCCCGGCCGCCTCTCCTACCTGGAGCAGTCGTCCTGGGAGCTCACGCGCTACATCGCGAACAAGGGGCTCGACACATGACCACCACGAGCCTCGACGCCATCGTCGTCGTCGGCGGCCGCAACGCCGCCAAGCGTGTGCTGCGGGATATGGAACGGTGAAAGGGACGGAGATTCCGAGTTTCAGGACCAGTGCGGCACGCCCCCCGGCCCCGCCTCCCACCCTCTCCTTGTTGAAACCCGGGCTTGGGCGTAGGCTCAAATCAGTTCGGCAACCAAATTCGGAGCGATGGCTGAAGTAGCGCGCATTCACGACGTGCTGGCGGAGCGCGGGGCCGAGGCCCGGGGCGGGGCCGCGCCGCTGCCAGCCACCGATCTCACCGCCGGGCTTCCGGCGGAGGACGCGCCGGAGACCGCGGCGGTAACCGGGGCGCCCGCGGTCGATCACGTCTCCGGGCTGGTCGCCATCCGCTACCGCGACGCCAATGGCAACCGCGCCACCCGCCGCATCACGGTGCGGCGGGTGTGGGAGCTCGGGGACCGCCTCGTCATCGACGCCTATTGCCACGAGCGCGAGGCGGCACGCCGCTTTGACGCCGCCCACATCGAGGAGCTGATCGACCTCTCGACGGGCGAGACGTTCGATGACGCCCCCTGGTTCCTGCGCCACCATGTGGCCCTCGACCCGGCCGTCGGCGGCGCCAAGGCTGCCGCCACGCGCCGGGCCATCGACCGGGTTCGCCCCGACCTCGCGATCTTCGCCTTCCTGGCGGCGTGCGACGGCAGCTTCGATGCGAGCGAGCGCGACGCCATCCTCGAATACGTCGCCGGGCGCTGCGGCGATCTCGATTACGACCGCGCGCGCATCGCCGGCTATGTCGCGCGCCTGCATCCCGACGCGGACAGCTTCTTCGCCGCGATTCAGACCCTGGCCACCCGCGCCGACGCCGACTTGGCGGCCCTGGGCCAGGGCGCCGTCGCCGTGGTCGAGGCCGACGGCGTGATCGACGATGCCGAAGCCAGGTTCATCGCCGCCATGCACGCGGCCCTCGCCGAGCACGGCGTCGCGATGTGAGGCTGGCGCTTACGGGGCTGCCCCGCTGAAATCGATGCTCTCCCGCACCCATGGTGTGAGGGCGGGCGGGTCGTCGGCAAGGGCTTCGGGCACGAGTGCGTAGTCCTTCTTGATGGGTGCCTTCGGGAAGTAGCGGAGCGGCGCGCCGCCGGCCTCGATCAGCGCCGCCCGCGATGCCTCCGGCAGCTTGAGCGCGAGGCCCACCGGTGTCAGCGTCATGAAGATGCGACCGCCCGCATAGGCCGCGGCGCCACTGAAGAAGTGTTTGCACGTGATTTCGGTGCCCGACGCGAGGTCCGGTGCCATCCGTTCCAGAAGTGCCCGCAAGGCAACCAGATAGGTTTCGACCATTCCCGTCCCCGCGAAGCCACCACGCGCCAATCAAAGGGCGCCAGCCTACAAAATTTCGCTTAGACTGACCCCGCCCAAGCAAATTCCCCACCAGCGCAAACCATACCAGCCCGCAAGCCGCCGATCATGCCAAGCCCGGTCCTTATCCCGAACGCGACCGCGCGGCGCCTCTTCCTCGCGCGCCAGGCGCTGTCGCGGCCACCGCGCCAGAGGCTCGGTGCCGGTGGCCTCCTCGAATTGATCGAGGCGCTCGGCTTCGTGCAGGTCGATTCGATCAGCACCGTGGCCCGCGCCCACCACATGATCCTCTTCGCCCGCAACCAGACCTACCGGCCGGCCCATCTCGACCGCCTGCTCGAGCGGGACCGCAGCCTGTTCGAGCATTGGACCCATGACGCGGCGGTCATCCCCACGGCCTATTACCGCTACTGGCACCACCGCTTCGACCGCGAGCGGCGCGACCTGGTGAAGCGCTGGCGCAAATGGCGGCGCGAGGGCTTCGAGCACGCGCTCGAGTCCGTGCTGGAGACGGTACGCGCGGGCGGGCCGACCATGGCGCGCGACCTGGGCCAGGGGATGAAGAAGCCCGCCGGCGGCTGGTGGGACTGGCACCCGGAGAAGACGGCGCTCGAATACCACTGGCGCACCGGCGCCCTCGCCATCGCCCGGCGCCGAGGGTTCCAGAAGGTCTACGACCTCTCGGAGCGGGTCATCCCCGACGATCGTCGCGCGGACCGGGCGGGCAGGAACGAGTTCGTCGATTGGGCCTGCCGCTCGGCCCTCGCGCGCCTGGGCGCCGCGACCGCGGGCGAGATCGCCGCCTTCTGGGACCTGGTTGCCCCGCGCCAGGCCGGCGACTGGTGCCGGCGGCGGCTGGCGGCCGGCGACCTGATCGAGGTCCTGGTCGAGCCCGCCGACGGCGCCCGCCCGCGCAAGGCCTTCGCCTTCCCCGACCTGCCGGCGCAATTGCGCGACCTGCCCGCGCCGCCCGCGCGCATCCGCGTTCTCTCCCCCTTCGATCCCCTGATTCGGGACCGCGCCCGGTGCCGGCTTCTGTTCGGCTTCGACTACCGTATCGAGGTCTTCGTACCGGCGGCCAAGCGCGAATACGGCTACTACGTCTTCCCCCTCCTCGAAGACGACCGCCTCTTCGGCCGCATCGACATGAAGCACGACAAGGGCGTGCTTCGCGTCACCGGCCTGTGGCTCGAGCCCGGCGTGAAGCTCGGCAAGGGCCGCCGCGCGGCCCTCGACGCCGAGCTCGACCGCCAGCGCCGCTTCGTGGGCGCCGAGAAGGTGGTGTTCGCGGACGGGTACATGCGGACGTAACGCTAATCCGCGTCCCAGTGGGGCGAACGCGACACTAGAGCGTTTCTAGTTCGACTGGAATCGCTCCAGGCCGCAAGGCGGCCCGCCGGTCGCCCGGCGCGCCCGCGCAGGCGCGGACCTCTTGGTCCGCTGCCGCGAGCGACAAATAGGGCTAGAGTGGGTCCGATCAAAGCGGAACCGCTCTAGAATCCCCCTCTCCCCGTGCGGAGAGGGTTCCGAGCGTCGAATTCGAACCACTGGAATTCACCACCAAGGCACCAAGCCACCAAGTAGGCAAGCGGCACGCGCGGCGCGATTTATCCGCTTGGTGCCTTGGGGTCTTGGTGGTTTATGACTGCTCGATCCTCGGCATGCGCCACGCCTCGCCTCGCCTCGCCCCTACAGCAGCCCCAGGCTCTTGAAGGAGTTGTGGCCGGCGCGGCTGATGATGACGTGGTCGTGCAGGGCGATGCCGAGCGAGGCGGCGGCGCGCTGCACTTCGCGGGTCATCTCGATATCGGCCTTCGACGGCGTCGGGTCCCCGCTGGGGTGGTTGTGGACCATGATGATGGCCGTGGCCCCCACTTCGAGCGCCCGCTTCACCACCTCGCGCGGGTAGACCGGCGTGTGGTTCACGGTGCCCGTCTGCTGCACCTCGTCGTGGATGATCTTGTTCTTGGTGTCGAGGAAGAGCACGCGGAAGCGCTCCGTGCGGTCGTGGGCCATGCTGGCGCGGCAATAGGCGATGAGCCGGTCCCAGGACGAGATCACGGGCTTCTCCAGTGCCTCCTCGCGGGTGAGGCGCACGGCGGCGGCCCGCACGCTCTTGAGGACGGCGATGGTCGCATCGCGGACGCCCTTGACCTCGCGCAAGGCTTCCGGCGCGGCGCTGATGACGCCGGCGAAGCCGTCGAAGCGCTCGATCAGGCTCTTCGCCAGCGGCTTCACGTCGCCCCGCGCATTGGCCTGGAACAGCAACAGCTCCAACAGCTCGTAGTCCGCCAGGGCCTCCTCCCCACCCTCCATGAAGCGCTTGCGCAAACGCTCCCGGTGGCCGTGAAAGTGGGGTGTCTCCTTCCGGGCCGGATCCTCGATCATGCGCGAGCTTAACATTTCGGCGGCCCGGGTCAGGAGCCCCTTTTGGGCACGAGGCCGGCGGGTGCCAGGCTGGCGAGGGTCGTGTCGATGGCGCCCGGCTTGCGGCCCGCATCCTCGGCCCGCTCCTTGCGCGCGACGGCGGCGCGCACGATCGTGGCGCCCACGAAGCGGAAGGGCTCGGGCGGGAAGCCGCCGCGGGGGCCGCGGGCCAGGGGGCAGGCGCTCAACTCGTCCTCGCGCCCGAGGGCGAGGGAGGCGAGGATGCGTCCGCCGACATGGGAGGGGCCGACACCGTTGCCGGAATAGCCGTGGCCATAGACGATGTTGGGGTGACGGGGCAAGCGCCCGAAAAAGGGCAGGCCCGTCGCCGTGCGCGTCACCGGCCCGCGCCAATCGACTGCGAGCTTCAAGCCGGCGAGGGCGGGGAAGTTGGCGCGGAAGGTGGCGTGGACGGACTCGCGGCGGTTGGACCGTCCGTCGAAATGGCCCGAGACGCGGCCCGCGAAGGTCGAATGGCTGCCGCCCTTGGAGAAGTCGACGCGCCCGTCGGGCGTCGTCCGCATGGACTGGGCGAGGAGGCGCGAGTCCGAGATCGAGGTGCCGTGGCGCAGGCCGAGCTCGTCCAGCAGCTCGGGCGCCGGCTCGGTCAGGTGGTGGTCCGAGGCGACGACGAGGAGGCCCGAGCGGAAGGCCCTGTGCTCGGCCGCCCAGGCATTGAGGGCGAAGACCAGCGCCTCGGCCCGGACCGTGCCGCGCGGCGTATGCACGCGTACCGGCCGGCCGCGGGCGATGCGGATGGCGGGCGAATTCTCGTGGATGCGCACGCCCGCCTCCAGCGCCGCGCGGCGCAGGCCGAGAGCGAGCTTCGCCGGCTGCAGGGTCGCCACCTGGCGCTCGTGGACGCCGGCCAGATAGGCCCGCGAGGTCATGCGCCGGGCTATATCGTCGCGGCTCATGGGCGTGAAGGCCTGGGCGCCCACCTTATCGAGCGCCTCCAGGGTCTCGTCCCAGGCACCGAGCTGGGCTTCGTTGCTGGCGGCCCAGATCCAGCCGTCCTGGCGCACGCCGGCATCGACTTCGGGCGTCTTGCCGAAGGCCGCGATCTTCTCGATCGCATCCTGTGAAGCGCGCAGGAGCCGCAAGCCCTCCTGCGGGCCGCATACTTTCTGGAGGGTCGGGAACTTGGACGCCCAGCTCATGAGGAAGCCGGCGTTGCGCCCGCTCGCGCCACTGCCGCAAATGTCCTTCTCGAGGATGGTGACCTCGAGCGCGGGCTCGAGCGCCTTGAGGTGGAGCGCCGTCCACATGCCGGTGTAGCCCCCGCCCAGGATGCAGACGTCGGCACGGGCCTCGCCCTCGAGCGGCGCGGGCTCCACGGGTTCGGCGCCGAGCGCCTCGGTGAGCCAGTGGCTCCGCAGATGGACGGGAACGCCCATGGGCGCCGGCGCCAGTCCTCGCCGCGCCCCTACCCGACCTGATAGGGCGGGCGGTCGAGGCCCTGGGGCGAGGTGGTGAAGATCTCGTGGCCGTCGGCGGTAACGCCGATCGAGTGCTCGAACTGAGCCGAGAGCGAGCGGTCCTTGGTCACCGCCGTCCAGCCGTCGGATAGGATCTTCACGTCGTAGCCGCCGGTGTTGATCATGGGCTCGACGGTGAAGAACATGCCCTCGCGCAGCTCGACGCCCGTGCCCGGCTGGCCGAAATGGAGGATGCTTGGGGCGTCGTGGAAGATGCGGCCCAGGCCGTGGCCGCAGAAGTCGCGCACGACCGAGAAGCGTTGCGCCTCGGCGTAGCTCTGGATGGCATGGCCGATATCGCCGACGGTGGCGCCGGGGCGCACCACCGCGATGCCCCGCATCATGGCCTCGTAGGTCACGTCGACGAGGCGGCGCGCCTTCACGCTCACCTTGTCGCCGATGAGGAACATGCGGCTCGTATCGCCGTGCCAGCCGTCGAGGATGACGGTCACGTCGATGTTGAGGATGTCGCCCTTGGCTAGGCGCTTGGGGCCGGGGATGCCGTGGCAGACCACGTGATTGACCGAGGTGCAGATGGATTTGGGGAAGCCGCGGTAGTTGAGCGGTGCGGAGATGGCGCCGCGCCCGGTGGTGAAGGCGTGGCACAGCCGGTCGAGCTCCTCCGTCGCCACGCCCGGCGCCACGTGGGGCGTGATGTAGTCGAGCGCCTCGGCCGCGAGCCGCCCGGCGCGGCGCATGGCCGCGAATTCCTCGGGCCCGTGGATCTTGATGCGGCCGGCCTCGGGCCCGAAGCCGCTCGCGCGTTCCATCTGGTTCATAGTTCGCTCCGCTCCCGCCGGGAAACCCGGCTCACGCTTCGACCGGCAGGGGTCGGTCCAATTCAATGCCCTCGACGCTCAGTTTGCAAGAATAGCATATGACCTCGACCCCCGCCTCGCGCGCCGCCCGGAACCCCGCCGCATAGGCCGGGTCGATATCGCCCGCGAGGGCGAAGGCGCCGCAATCCTCGCGTTGCACGATATAGGCCATGACCGCCCGCTGCCCCTCCGCCACCATGTCGGAGAGCTCGACCAAATGCTTCAGGCCCCGCGCCGTCACCGAATCGGGGAACTCGGCCAGGCCACCCGTGGGGGCGGCATCGCGCTTCAGGTGGACGTTCTTCACTTCGACGTAACATGCGGGTCGGCCGGGGTTTTCGAGCAACAGGTCGATGCGCGAGTTTTTTCCGTAACGCACCTCTCGCCGGGCCCCTTCGTAGCCCGCGAGCTCGGCGATCCGCCCCGCCGTCACCGCTTCGGTCACGAGGGCGTTGGGATGGCCCGTGTTGATGCCGACGAGGCTGGCGCCGACGCGGATCAGCTCGAAGGTGTGGCGGAGCTTGCGGGCCGGGTTGCGGGCGGGCGAGAGCCAGACCTCGCTGCCGGGCGCATCGAGGCCCGTCATCGCGCCCGGGTTGGGGCAGTGGGCCGTGACGACCGCGCCGTCCGCGAGCGCGACATCGGCGAGGAAGCGCTTGTAGCGCTTGATGAGCGTGCCGCGGATGAGTGGATCGGGAAAGCGCATGGCGGGACCCTAGCGGCTACCACCACCGAGGGCGATGAATTCCTGGAAGGTCTCGCAACGGCCGGCGCGGCGCGCTTCCTCGAAGGCGTGGTTCAGCGCCATCTTCCGTCGGATCGCACCCCCGAGCGCCGCCCGCGCCTCGGGCCGCGCAATACCGAAGCCGTCGGCGTCTAGCCGCGCGAGGACGGTGCGGTAGCCGCGCTCGGCCCGCGCCGCCGAATCCGGGCCGTGGCAGATCGAGCCGGGGCGCACCCGGTAGTCGTGGAGCGGCCGGCCCGTCACCGGGATGCGCCCGAGGCGGTCGAAGAGGCGGGTGTTGTAGACCACGTCGTCGCACAGCTCCACGTCCGCGTCCCAGGCCCCCGCGACCGCGCGCCGGGCCACGAACATCATCGGGACCGAGGTGTCGAGGAAGCCCGTGAGGCCCATCTCGCCCACCTCGTCCGAGGGCGGCAGCAGGATGCCGAGGGCGGCGCCGCTCGCGTCGTCGACGATGCGCAGGTTGTCGGCGGCGGCGCCGGCGCGGGCGGCGAGCGGCACCAGGGTGGCGAGGCGCTCGGGCGCGTAGAGGTCATCGGCGTCGAGCGGGGCCACGAAGGCGCCGGCCGCCTCGGCGAGGCCGCGGTTGCGCGCGGCCGGCGCGCCGCTGCCCACTTCCCCGGTCGAGGCGTGGCGGATGCGCGAATCGTCGAGGCCGGCGGCGGCGAGGGTCGCGGCGTAATCGGTGCCGTCGTCCGAGACCAGGATCGCCTCCCACCGCGCGTGGGTCTGGGCCAGGAGGCTCGCGACCGCGCGGGCGATCGTCTCGTGGGCGCGGAAGGCCGGGATGATGACGGAGACCAGCGCGTCGGGCCCGCCGCCGGGGGTCGCCACCATGGGCCGTCCCTCTGGTGCGTCGGTTGCGTTGCGGCCAGTAATAGCATCTTCACCCGCCATTTTTCACTAGGGCCGCGCCGGCCTTGGGCTATGATCGCCGCGCCACGAGCCACACAAGGGATGCCATGCCCGAGACCGAGGCCGTCACCGCCGCCCTCCTCATCATCGGCAACGAGATCCTCTCGGGCCGGACCCAGGACGCGAACCTGCAATATATCGCCAAGGGTCTGGGCGACATCGGCGTGCGGCTGCGCGAGGTGCGGGTCATCCCAGACGTGGACGAGGTGATCGTCGAGACCCTCAACACCTGCCGCGCGGCGTACGACTACGTCTTCACCACGGGCGGCATCGGCCCGACCCACGACGACATCACCGCCGCCGCCATCGCGCGCGCCTTCGGGCGCGGGATCGAGCGCAATGCACAGGCCGTGGCCATCATGGATGCGCAGTACGAGCACGGCCAGCTCAACGAGGCGCGCCTCAAGATGGCCGATATGCCGGAGGGCTCGGAGCTGGTGCTGAACCCGGTCTCGGGCGCGCCCGGCTTCCGGGTCGAGAACGTCTACGTCATGGCCGGCGTGCCCGGCATCATGCGGGCCATGTTCGACGAGATCAAAAACGAGCTGCGGGGCGGCCCCCCCATGCTCTCGCGCGCCGTCACCACCAACCTGCCCGAGGGCGCCATCGCCGAGGGGCTGGGGGCGCTCCAGGACCGTTACCCCAACATCGACATCGGCAGCTACCCCTTCTACCACAAGCGCCGCTTCGGCGTCAGCCTGGTCCTGCGCGGCATCGATGCCGAGGTCCTGGCCCGCGCCACGGCCGAGGCGCTCGCGCTGGTCGAGAACCTGGGCGGCGAGGGGGCGGAAGAGAGCCTCGAGGACGGGGACTGACACCAGACGGCGACGAGCCGCCCTCAATCGCGCCCTTCGGGCGGCGCGCCGCCATCCCCGCCGGCCGAACCGCCGGTCCCCACGAAGCGGGCGACCAGGACGGCCGCGACCCAGCCGCCGAGCGGCACCAGGAAGATGGCATCGAAGAGGGGGTGGCTCTGATCGCCGCGGGTCTGGAACATGACGTAGAGGAACCAGACGGCGGTCAAGCCGTAGCCGATCTTCACCCAGCGTTTCTGGCTCTTCCAGTCCGACCGAAATTTCGAGGTCATGCCGTCCCTTCTCCGTTGGGTGCGCTCGGGCGCCCCCCATTCTAGAGCGGTTCCGCTTTGATCGGACCCACTCTAGCCCTATTTGTCGCTCGCGGCAGCGGACCAAGAGGTCCGCGCCTGCGCGGGCGCGCCGGGCGACCGGCGGGCCGCCTTGCGGCTATGAGCGATTCCAGGCGAACTGGAAACGCTCTAGCCCATTCGGTGAGTTCGGGCGCGGGTTTGCCGAACGACACCCGAAGCGGCTAAAATCGCGGCGACGGGGGCGTGCCGCGAGACGGGAGGCGGGATCATGGACGACGCGGGCGGACGGCTGCATCCAGCGGGCTTCGACCCGATGATGGAGCCGCGCTATACGGGCATACCCACCTTCATGCGCACGCCCCATGTCCACGATCCGGCGGACGTGGATATCGCGCTGATCGGCGTGCCCTTCGACGGCGGGGTGACCAACCGCACCGGTGCCCGCCACGGCCCGCGCGAGATCCGCAACGCCTCGAGCCTCATGCGCGCCATCCACCACGCCTCGCGCATCAATCCCTATGCCCTCTGCCGGGTCGGCGATCTGGGCGACGTGCGCTTCCCGCACCTCTTCGATATCGCGGCGACCATGGACGATATCACGGCATTCTACGCGCGCGTCCACGAGGCGGGTGCCGTGCCGCTCTCGGCCGGCGGCGATCACGCCATCACCTATCCCATCATGCGCGCGATCGGGGCGGATCGCCCCGTCGGCATGGTCCATATCGACGCCCACACCGATACCAAGGACGAATTCCTGGGCTGCAAGCTCTATCACGGCTCGCCCTTCCGCCGCGCGGTCGATGACGGCGTGCTCGATCCTGCGCGCGCGGTACAGATCGGCATCCGCGGCGCCCAGAACACGGTCGAGGGCTGGGACTTCTCGATCGAGAGCGGCATGCGCGTCATCTATATGGAGGAGTTCACCGATATGGGGGTCGAGGCGGCGATCGCCGAGGCTCGGCGCGTCGTCGGCGATGGCCCCACCTATATCACCTTCGACATCGATGGCCTCGACCCGGTCTACGCGCCGGGGACGGGGACGCCCGAGGTCGGCGGCCTCACCACCATCGAGGCGCAGCGCCTGATCCGCGGCCTGCGCGGCCTCCACCTCGTCGGCGGCGACCTGGTGGAGGTGGCCCCGCCGTTCGATCCGACCGGGAACACGGCGCTCGTCGGCGCCACCATGATGTACGAGATGCTCTGCGTGATCGCGGACTCGATCGCGGCGCGCCGGTGAGCTGGCTGGCCCGCGACGCAGATGTTTGGCGGGAAATGACGAAAGCTGTTAAGAACGCCTGGGGTGGCGTGGCGCCGGGAAGGTGAGGGGAGCGGAATCGATGGACGACGTGGCCGGGCGGGTGCATCCAGCGGGCTTCGACCCGATGATGGAGCCGCGCTATACGGGCATTGCCACCTTCATGCGCACGCCCCATACCCACGACCCGGCGGACGTGGACATAGCCCTCGTCGGCGTGCCCTTCGACGGCGGGGTGACCAACCGCACCGGTGCCCGCCACGGCCCGCGCGAGATCCGCAACGCCTCGAGCCTGATGCGCGCCATCCACCACGCCTCGCGCATCAACCCCTACGCCCTCTGCCGGGTGGGAGACCTGGGCGACGTGCGCTTCCCGCACCTCTTCGATATCGAAGCCACCATGGACGACATCGCCGCGTTCTACGCCCGGTTCCATGCCGCGGGCGCGGCGCCGCTCTCGGCCGGCGGCGATCACGCCATCACCTATCCCATCTTCCGCGCGATCGCCGCCGAGCGCCCGGTCGGCATGGTCCATATCGACGCCCATACCGACACCTGGGACGAGTTCCTGGGCTGCAAGTTCACCCACGGCGCACCCTTCCGCCGCGCCGTCGAGGACGGCCTCCTCGACCCCGCGCGCACGGTGCAGATCGGCATCCGCGGCCCCCAGAACACGGAAGAGGGCTGGGCCTTCTCCATAGAGAGCGGCATGCGCGTCATCTATATGGAGGAGTTCACGGAGATGGGTGTGGCGGCCGCGGTCGCCGAGGCGCGGCGCGTGGTCGGCGACGGCCCCACCTACATCTCCTTCGACGTGGACGGGCTCGACCCGGTCTACGCGCCCGGCACCGGCACGCCCGAGGTCGGCGGCCTCACCACCATCGAGGCGCAGCGCCTTATCCGCGGCCTGCGCGGCCTCCACCTGGTGGGTGGCGACGTGGTCGAGGTGGCCCCGCCTTTCGATCCGAGCGGCAATACGGCGCTGGTCGGCGCCACCATGATGTACGAGATACTCTGCGTGCTCGCGGACTCAATCGCGGCACGCCGCTAGAGACGGGTAGAGAGAGGAGCGGAAACATGCCTGATACCGCGCTTACCAATTCGAAGATCGTCGCCGCCTATGGCGAGCACACGCCCGGCTCGGCGCGGGAGGCCGTGCGCGCCGCGGTCGCGCTGCCGAGCGGCATCGCCCATGACAGCCGCAAGCTCGACCCGTACGGCATCTATGTGGCGCGGGCCGCGGGCCCGCGCAAATGGGACGTGGACGGCAACGAGTACGTCGATTATTTCGGTGGCCACGGCGCATTGCTCCTCGGCCACAACCACCCCAAGGTGCTGGCGGTGGCCCAGGAGGCGCTCGCCCTCGGCACCCATTTCGGCTCCAACCATCCGATGGAGGTGCGCTGGGCCGAGCTCGTGAAGGAGATGGTGCCGAGTGCCGAGCGCGTGCGCTTCACCTCCTCGGGCACCGAGGCGACGCTGATGGCGCTGCGCCTCGCGCGGGCGCACACGGGCCGGGCCAAGGTGATCCGCTTCCTCGGCCATTTCCACGGTTGGCACGACCATATGGGGCCGGGCTTCAACTCCCATTTCGACGGCACGCCGACGACGGGGGTGCTGGCGGGGGTGGCCGAGAACCTGGTGCTGGTGCCGCCGGGGGACGAAGCGGCGCTCGCCGCCGCCTTCGACGCCCACGACGACATCGCGGGCGCGATCATCGAGCCCACGGGCTCGCAGTTCGGCATGGTGCCGGTGAGGCCCGAGTACCTGAAAGCCTTGCGCGACGCCACGTCCGCCAACGGCGCGCTCCTCATCTTCGACGAGGTGGTGACCGGCTTCCGCGTCTCACCCGGCGGCGCCCAGGCCCATTACGGCATTACCCCGGACCTGACGGCCCTGGCCAAGATCCTGGCCGGCGGCCTACCGGGCGGTGCGATCGTCGGGCGCAAGGACATCCTCGACCTGCTCGATTTCCAGGTGACGGCGGACCGCGGCGTCGAGAAGATCCAGCACCCCGGCACCTTCAACGCCAACCCCCTCTCGGCCGCCGCCGGCGTGGCCGCCCTCGAGATCATCAAGGACACGGATGCCTGCGAGCGGGCCAACGACTACGCCGCAAGGCTGCGCGCGGCCCTGAATGGCGCGCTCAAGGAGGAGGGCGTGCCCTGGGCCGCCTACGGCACCTTCTCGGGCATCCATATCTTCACCAATCCGATGCGGCGGAAAAGCATTGGCCCGGGCAGTTTCGATCCCTTCGAGATGCCGCGCGAGGAGCTGGTGGCGAACGCGCCCTCGGTCAACAAGCTGCGCCTCGCCATGCTGCTGGGCGGGGCCGACTTCAACGGCTGGCCGGGCGGCCAGACCTCGTGCGTGCACGCGGACGCGGACCTGGAGCAGACCGTCTCGTCCTTCTCCGGCGCCATCCACATGCTCAAGCGCGAGGGCGAGCTGTAGCGGCGCGAATCCGACGCTGTGAACCCTTTCCCCCGTATCGTCCCTTGGGGGGAGAGGGGGACTCTTTCGCCGGGTTCGAACCACTAGAGCGTTTCCAGTTCGACTGGAAACGCTCCAGGCCGCAAGGCGGCCCGCCGGTCGCCCGGCGCGCCCGCGCAGGCGCGGACCATTTGGTCCGCTGCCGCGAGCGAAATTGAGCGCTAGAGTGGGTCCGTTCGAAACGGAACCGCTCTAGCCTCCCGCGCCCGCTCACAGCCGCTTGACGCAGCAGCTCACGCGCGCGGCCCGGTCGTCGGGCATCCCGGGCGGGACCAGGGCCTTCTCGCGCACGACCCCGAGCACCTGTGTGTCGATCCAGTTCGCGGTCACTTCGAAGCCGCGCTCCGCGTAGGCGTCCGCGGGCTGGCCGCCCATGAAACCCATCACGGCGCGCTCCGGCGGCGTCGCCTTGGCGGTCACGGCGGCGAACCCGTGCTCACTCGCCCAAGCCAGGAAGTGGTCGAGCAGTGCCAAGCCGATGCCGCGGCCGTGGTAGCGGGGATCGCGGCCCTCCGTATCGTCGAGCTGGCCCACGTGGTAGCAGAAGACGGCCAGGGATCGTGCCGGCAGCTCGGGCGCGTGGGCGCCGAAATCGCCCCAGTACAGGGGCTCCCACATCCCCGTCGGCGAGCGGGTGTCGGCGGCGTAGCGCCTGAACTGGAGCTGGCCGACGTGTCGCGCGCCGTCGAAGGCCAGGATGGCGCACGAGCCGATGTCGCGGATGCGCGCCCGCACCGCCTCCGCGTCCCCCTGGCAGCCGATCGGCACGGCGCCGATATCCCCTTCCCTCATGGCCCGCAGGGTGATACCGCCGGCCCCCTCGCTCATGGCCGCCCCCGCCTTCAGCCGGCCGGCGCCATGTGGAAGCCCGGCGTCGAGCCCGAGATCCCGGCCTCCTCCTCCGTCATGTCGGCGGGCACGTCGGCGAAGAGCGGCGTGCTCAGGTAGCGCTCGCCCGTATCGGGGAGCATGCAGAGGATCGTCGAGCCCTTGGGCGCCGTCTTGCAGACCTCGAGGGCGC
Source organism: Alphaproteobacteria bacterium (assembly GCA_963666705.2). Taxonomy (GTDB): domain Bacteria; phylum Pseudomonadota; class Alphaproteobacteria; order CADEGL01; family CADEGL01. Next base: position 27,719 of record CAXXKO010000029.1, read on the forward strand.
TGGCGAAGGTCGCGCCCGAGGTGATGCCGACGAAGATGCCCTCCTTGGTAGCCAGCTCCTGGGCGCAGCGCATGGCGTCGGGGCCGGCGATGGTCAGGATGCGGTCGATGACGCCCATATCGACGGCGTCGCCCATGAGCTTGGGGATGAAGTCGGGGCTCCAACCCTGCATGGGATGGGGCGTGAAGGCGGGGTGGCTCGCGGCGGGGGAGCCGTCGGGGTTGCGCGCCTGTGCCTCGCCGCTCGTCAGCATGGCGGCGAGCGCGGGCTCGCAGACGACGATCTTGGTCTCCGGCCGCTCCTTGGCCAGGACCCGCGCCACGCCCTTGAGGGTGCCGCCGGTGCCGAAGCCCGTGACCCAGTAGTCGAGCGCCTCGCCCGCGAAATCGTCGACGATCTCGCGCGCGGTCGTCCGCGAATGCATGTCGGGGTTGGCCTCGTTCTCGAACTGGCGGGTCAAGAACCAGCCATGGGCCGCGGCCAGCTCGACGGCCTTGTCGACCATGCCGGTGCCCTTCGCGGTGGCGGGGGTCAGCACCACCTTGGCGCCGAGGAAGCGCATCAGCTTGCGGCGCTCGACGCTGAAGCTCTCGGCCATGGTCACCACCAGGGGATAGCCCTTCTGCGCGCACACCATGGCGAGGCCGATGCCGGTATTGCCGCTCGTCGCCTCGATGACCGTCTGCCCGGGCTCGAGGGCGCCCGTGCGCTCGGCCTCCTCGATGACGCCGAGGGCCAGGCGGTCCTTGACCGAGCCGAGGGGATTGAACGCCTCGATCTTCACGAAGAGGTTCACGTCCGGCGGCGAAAGCTTGCCGATCCTGACCACCGGCGTGTTCCCGATCGTCTCGAGAATGCTGTCGAATTTGCGTCCCATCTCGGCCCGTCCCTTTCGGTTGTTCGGCGGCACGAACGTCCTCGTGCGCGGCAAGCTAACACATCGCGATAAGCGGCCGTTAAGCCGGCGTGCCTATTCGCGCGCGAGCTCGACGGGCTGGCCGTGGGGGTGAGAACGGCGGTGACAAATTAGTCCACGGAAGCGGCGGGATTTCCCAGCCGCGGGCGGAGTAAAACTCTGCCACCTGTAGCCTTCGATCTTTTTTGAGATGGAAGGCGGGAGGATGTACACCGTGGACCTATATCTGCGCGTTCGGCTGGCCTGCCATGTTGATGGTCTGAGCCAGCGAGAGGCGGCAAGTCGGTTTGGCATTGCGCGCGAGACGGTGAGGAAGATGCTGCGGCATTCGGAACCGCCGGGATATCGGCGACGCCAGCCACCGAAACGCCCGAAACTGGCCCCCTTCACGGATATCATCGACCGTATTCTGGAGGAGGACCGAACGGTTCACCGTAAGCAGCACCACACGGCGAAGCGTATATTCGCGCGCCTTCGCGACGAACATGGCTTCACGGGCAAAGAGACCATCGTGAAGGATTACGTTCGGGAACGGCGCCTTCGTCGGCGTGAGATGTTTGTGCCGTTGTCACATCCTCCGGGCCATGCTCGAGCGGACTTTGGCGAGGCGGATGCGATCATCGCCGGCGTCAAGTATCGGGCGCATTTTTTCGTCATGACACTTCCCCACAGCGATGCCTGCTTCGTTGCGGCCTACCCGGCGGCGACGACGGAGGCCTGGCTGGACGGGCACAACAGAGCCTTTGTTTTTTTCGGCGGCGTTCCCCAATCGATTCTTTACGACAACGACAAGTGTCTGGTGTCGCGCATCTTGTCAGATGGCACGCGGCAACGAACGCGGGCGTTCAGCGGGCTGCAGTCCCATTACCTCTTCGAGGACCGCTACGGCCGTCCCGGCAAGGGTAACGACAAAGGCAATGTGGAGGGGGTGGTCGGCTATGCCCGGCGGAACTTCATGACGCCGCTTCCCCGGTTCGCGAGCTGGGACGCCTTCAATGGCCACCTGGAAGAGCAATGCCGCAACCGGCAAGGCAACGTCCTGCGCGGCCACCGCGAGAGCATCGGCGAACGGTTTGTGCGTGACCGCGAAGCGTTGAAGAGGCCACTGCCGGCACCGTTCGACGCGTGCGACAAGCAGGGCACGCGGGTCAACTCGCTGTCCCTGGTGCGCTACCGGACGAATGACTATTCCGTGCCCGTCGCCTACGGCCATCAGGAAGTCTGGATCCGTGGCTATGTCCACGAGGTGGTTATCGGTTGCGGCGCCGGGATCATTGCCCGACACCCCCGTTCCTACGACCGGGAAGACATGGTCTTCGATCCGATCCACTACCTGCCTTTGCTGGAGCACAAGATCGGTGCCCTGGATCAGGCCGCGCCGCTAGCCGGATGGGAACTGCCTGATGCCTTCCCAACCCTGCGCCGTCTCCTGGAGGCGCGCATGGGCAAGGCCGGCAAGCGGGAATACGTCCAGGTCCTTCGGCTTGTGGAGACCTTCGATCTCGAGGTGCTTCACGGCGCGGTGAAGGACGCCCTGCGCCTGGGTGCGATCGGCTACGACGCCGTCAAACACCTTGTGCTGTGCCGTATCGAGCGACGCCCGCCCAAACTCGACCTGGATATCTATCCCTACCTGCCTCGGGCCAACGTGGCGACCACGGCCGCCGCCAGTTATATGAGCTTGTTGGGTGGAGGCGCGTCATGACCGATACGCCGCAAGTGTTGCTGGCCCATCACCTCAAGACCCTGAAACTGCCGACGTTCCTGCGCGAATACGACAAGCTGGCCCGCCAATGCGCCACCGAGGGCGCCGACCATGTGCGGTATCTTGTCCGTCTGACCGAGTTGGAACTGATCGACCGTGAGCGCCGCATGGTCGAGCGGCGGATCAGACAGGCCAGGTTCCCCGCCGTCAAAAGCCTCGACAGCTTCGACTTCAAGGCCATCGCATCGCTCGACAAGATGCTGGTTCTGGAGTTGGCGCGATGCGAATACGTCGAGCGTCGTGAGAATATCATCGCGCTCGGCAACAGCGGAACCGGCAAGACCCATATCGCCCTCGGTCTCGGTCTGGCGGCCTGCCAAAAGGGGCTCTCCGTCGGCTTCCTCACGGCCGCTGCCCTGGTTCATGAACTGATGGAGGCCGGGGATGAAAAACGCCTGTTGCGCCTGCAGAAGCAACTGGCAAAGTATCACCTTCTGATCATCGACGAACTCGGCTTCGTGCCGCTCTCGAAGACCGGCGCCGAGCTGCTGTTCGAAGTCTTCAGCCAGCGCTACGAGCGGGGCTCGATCCTGGTGACCTCCAACTTGCCGTTCGATGAGTGGACGGAGATATTCGGCTCGGAACGCCTGACCGGGGCTTTGCTGGACCGCCTCACCCACCATGTCCATATCCTGGAAATGAACGGCGAGAGCTATCGTCTCAACCAAAGCCAAAAACGGCGGAAATCCCCAAAAATACCTGCTTGACCGCCGGTGCAATGGTTGACCCGGTGGGTCCACAGGAACCTCCCACGCTGCTTCGCTCCGCGTAACGCAAGCGCTACACGAAGCAGCGCGGGTCCCTCCTATGGACTACCGGGACAACCCCCCAACACCGCGTACCGCATAACGTTAAGTGGACTAGTTTTGCTCCGCCCGGCACTGCTGTCCGGTTAACTGAGCGGTGCTGGCTTTGAGAGCCAGGATTTCTGCGGGGTTTGAAGCGAAAATGCATGGTGTCGATTTGAATTGGATGGAGCACTTTTCGGAGTTTCTCCGAGGAGATGCTCATGAACACCGGCAAGACCCTGTTCGCTCAGCTCATGGACTTCCTGCCATGGACTACTTTCACGCGGATCGTCGACCGGTATGGCGGCGATCACCGGGTCCGGACGCTTTCCTGCGCCGAGCAATACCGGTCCATGGCCTTCGCCCAGCTGACCTACCGGGAAAGCCTGCGCGACATCGAGACCTGCCTCTCGGTCCACGCATCGAAACTCTATCACATGGGCTTCCGCCAGCCGGTCCGGCGCTCGACGCTGGCCGATGCCAACGAAAGGCGCGACTGGCGTATCCATGCGGCGTTGGCCCAGCGGCTCATCACCCAGGCGAGGACGCTGTACGTCGACGAAGAACTGGGGTTGGACCTGACCAATACCGTCTACGCCCTGGACTCGACGACCATCGCTCTGTGCCTGTCGGTCTTTCCGTGGGCGCACTTCCGCACCACCAAGGCGGCGGTGAAGATGCACACGCTGCTCGACCTGCGGGGCAACATTCCGAGTTTTATCCACATCTCGGATGGCAAGCTGCACGACGTTCATGCCCTCGATATGCTCTTGCCGGAAGCCGGAGCCATCTACGTCGTGGATCGTGGCTACGTCGACTTTGCCCGCCTTTATGTGTTGCACCAAGCCGGGGCCTTCTTCGTCACGCGTGCCAAGTCGAACATCGATGCTCATCGCGTCTATTCGGCGCCGACGGATCGCTCGACCGGCATCATTTGCGACCAGACCATCTCCCTGGACGGCTTCTACACCCGTCAGGATTACCCCGAACTTCTGCGGCGCATCCGCTTCAAGGACCCCGAGTCCGGCAAGACGCTGGTCTTCATCACCAACAACTTCTCGCTTCCGGCCGCCACCATCTGCGCGCTCTACAAAAGCCGCTGGCAGGTGGAACTCTTCTTCAAGTGGATCAAGCAGCATCTTCGGATCAAGCAGTTCTACGGCACGTCGGAGAACGCGGTGAAGACGCAGATCTGGATTGCCGTCTCGGTCTACGTCCTCGTCGCCATCGTCAAGAAGCGCCTCGACCTGGACGCCTCGCTCTACACTTTGTTACAGATCCTCTCGGTGACCCTCTTCGAGAAAATGCCCATACATCAAGCACTTGCGGGAGACGAAAACAGATGCAACGCTTCGCAAATAACCAACCAATTGAATTTATTCGATTTTTAACCGGACACTAGTGTCCGCCCGGGTGGACTAATTTTGCTCCGCCGTTGACAGCCCATATGGGGGTCGGGTCCTGACGGGCTGCTGGCCGCATGCGGGGCCGCTCGAGTAAACGCGGATCTGGACCCGGTGGCGGTTCATGAATGGCTCGGGCTGATGCTCAACCAGAGAAGTGTGGCATGACCTCTTCGCCAACCTGCTGGTAGATCTCCATCATCTTTGTCTTGGGCGTGCAAATGGGCATTCCCAGGCTGATATGTTCGAGGCCGGGGAACCTCTCCTCCAATTCCTTCAGGCGTTCCGTCAGCTGTTCGGCCGTGCCGGCGAACCAGGAGCCGTTACCGATGAAGTGCTCGACCGTCGGGACCCCTGCCTGTCGCCATCCGCCGCGCTTGGAGACGGCAACCTTCTGCTCGTCGGAGAGCGGAAGGAAATTGAGCGGACCGAACATCTTGGCGTGCTCTTCGTAGAGCGGCGTGATCTCGCGAATCGCCTGCTCGCGAGTGCCGGCGATATAGAACTGCAGCCCCAGGCACAGGCCCTCGCCCGGGGCCAGCTCCCGGCCGGCACGGGTCGCGGCGTCCTGGTAGGCCTGAATCGGCCCTTCCTCCAGTGACGCGGCGCCGCCACCGACGAATCCCTTGATCCCGTGTTTCATCATCAGGTCCAGGCCGCGCGGGTTGCCGCTGACGATGGCCTGCCAACACTCCACCGGGTTGCTCAACGGACGTGGCACCAGGCTGATTTCCTCGAGGTCGTAACCGCGATAGGGCACTTTCGGCGGGATGGTGTAGTGCTCGCCATGGTGGGAGAACGACGGCTCGTTGAATGCCTTGAAAATGATCTCCACCTGCTCCTCGAACAGCGCCCGGTTGGCTGCTTGATCGAGCAGAGGCGCGCCGAACGTCTCCACCTCGCGGCTATGGTAGCCACGGCCGATGCCGAAAATGGTGCGGCCCTGGGTGAGGTTGTCCGCCATCGCGAAATCTTCCGCGAGACGGAGCGGGTGCCACATGGGGGGAATATTGAAGGCACTGCCGAACTTGATGCGTTTGGTCGAATGCGCGAGGTGCACCGCGAGCATCAGGATATTGGGGATGACCTCGTAACCCTCGCGCTGAAAGTGGTGCTCGGCCAGCCACAACGAGTGCCAACCAGCCTCGTCCATGGTCTTCGCGATGGCTTCGGTCTTTGCGAATACGCTTCTGAGATGGTCGGGGTCACAAACCCGCTCGTTTACGGGCGTGGCGTCCTGCCCCAAATCCTTCATGTCGACATGGCCCGCGTAGAGCGAGCAGAATTTCGTGATCATTGGCGGGCCCCGTTGGTTCGATATTGTTGGATCGGTTGCCTGGGAGGTATTCTAGGGTAATGCGACGCATGGATGAATAGATCGGATTAGCCGGCGTCGACGACCTCGCGCCATCGCCCGATAGCGTCGATGTGCTGGTCGACGGTCGTGTATCCGATGCCCATGGTCATGACCGTGATGTGTGAGCCCCGGGCTTCGCGCCAGCGCGCGATGTTCCGCGCCCACTCGTCGGGCTCGCCGCGCAGCGGCTGAGTTGACTCGAATCCGAAATCCTCCGCCGCCCGGCCTTCCTCGACGAGCTTCGCCTCGATGTGGGCCTTGATCTCGGTCGCCTGGTCGAGGCTGCGGCCCGAGATGATGAACCCGTCCGCGATCCGCGCGGCGCGATCGAATGCGATTGCCGAGAAGCCGCCCAGCCAGACCGGGATCCGGCGCTTGGGCCGGGGAAGAATACCGGCCCGGTCGACGCGGTGATCCTCGTCGGTGTGGTTGACGACCGGCTCCGTCCAGAGCTTTCGCATGAGCGCGATCTGGTTCTCCTCGCGCACGCCGCGGCGCCGGAAGTGGCCCGACATCTCGAGCGCATCGAACTCCACCCAGTTCCAGCCCACCCCCACGCCGAGGCGCAGCCGCCCGCCGGAGAAGAGATCGATGTCCGCCGCCTGCTTCGCCACCAGCGCGGTCTGGCGCTGCGGGAGGATGATGACCCCGGTCGTCAGCTCGAGCCGCTCGGTGATGCCCGCCAGATAGGCCAGGGTGACGAGCGGCTCGTGAAACGGGTCGCGCTCGGTGTAGGGCCCCGAGAGCTTCGGCTCGCGCCCGGCGTGCTCCGCGCCGAGCACATGGTCGTAGATGACCAGGTGATCGTAGCCGAGCGCTTCCGCCGCCTGGGCGAAGGCCTTCACCGCGCCCGGGTCGCCACCGAGCTCGATCTGTGGATAGACGACACCAACGCGCATGACCTGGCACTCCCGATGATTGTGGGCGTCGCGCACCCTATACCCGTTCCCCGGACGAGAGCCAGTGGCCAACGCGCGAAGGCCCGGTCGACGAGACGCCGGGCACGATCACCGTTGCCCACAACAGTGAGCGGGCGATCTCCGACCTGCTGGCGGCGCTAGCCTTCCTGCGGATCAGCGGCCGCCCGCGGCACCCCCAACAGGACTAGTACCCACTTTCATAATTCCGTGTTCCATACGATCGCTTTTCCCGTCTCCTCGGCAGGAGGGGACGCGCCGGCGATGCCGGGGCATCGTCAAGCATCCCCGACACCCCGAGGGGGCGGGAAAAGCGACCCGTAGGGCGGCGCCCCGAGGCCCCCGGACGTCGTCGCGCGCCGCTTGTGATGCCCCGGCATCACGGCGCGCCACGCTCCTAGCCGGGAACCTCGGGGCGCCGTCGTATGGCACACGGAATTATGAAAGTGGGTACTAGCAGGTGTTCGACGCCACCGGGCGATACCTTGGCACGCGCGGGACACGTTATACCAGACGGCGATGAGCTTGACTCATCACCGTCTGGCATTACCCCGATGGGGACAAGCCTTTGTGCATCGATCGGTCACGAGTCCCCGCCGGCGACCGGAGCGGGGCGTCCTTTCGGGACCTGTCGCGGTCGCGGCGGGGGCTTGGCCGTATCGATCGCGCGCCGGACAGCCGCCGCCGGCCCCTTCACGTACGCATAGGAGATCTCGGTGTAGTCGCCGTAAAGGCTGTTCAGATAGCCCTGTCGGTCACGCGGACAACGGACCTCGGCGCCGTAAAGGGTAATCGTCGAGGTCGGCACCACCATGTCGTGGGGCACGCCGTACCCGCCGTTGCCGAACCGGGCCATGCCGGCCTTGGACCCCGGCCTCACCAGCACCTTGCGGCCGTCGTCCCACCCCTCCGTCATGCCCTGCAGGTCGACCCGAAACTCGGCGCGAAGCCGGTTCCGCTCGTAACGTAGCGGCCAGGGCCGCGGCGGGTCGTAGTAGACCGCGATATACTTCCAGTCCGGCGTGGCCTCCAACTGGAAACCGTCTTCCCGCGCCCGCGCGCCCAGCTCGGCGACCACTCTCCGCCAACCGGATTCCCCGTCGATCAGGAAGGCCATATCGACATCGTCTTCCCACGGCAGGAGGTCCCCGTCTTCCCGCACCGCGCCCAGGAGGGTTCCGCCGTCCATCCAATGGACCACACCCATCTCCTCGAGCTGTGTAGCGACGTAGAGGCACACCTCGCGCAGGTGGTCGCGGCAGCAGGGCGGCGTGTTCAGGCCGAGGCTGTTGACGTAGTAATTGACCGCGCAGGGTGTCGTATCCTTGCGGCACCCGAGCCACTGGACCTTGCCGCCTCCGCTCACCAGCTCGCCGATCCGGTGCTTGTGCGCGAAGGCCTCGATCCCGTCGCCGGACTGGGCGCGCAGTACCAGGAGGTCCCTCGCCCCCAGGGGCCGCGCCCGCCTGCGCCGCCAGGCGCGTGCGAGGCGTAGGAACCAGGCGAGCTCCACCAGCGCGGCTACCAACAGCACCGCCCGCAGCCTGTCGTTGGGAATGGCGTACCCGGCAGCCGCGGCGACCGGCAGCAGGCCCAGCTCGATGCGGCCCGCGTGCCGCTCGATGAATTCCACCAGCGGGGGCTGGGACGACCGAAGGGCGAAGGACGGGGACCCTATGACAAGGAACAGGGCCGCGATCAGCACGCCCGAAACCACGAGCGCGGCGAGGTCCACGCCCCCTTCCGACACCGACACGAAAGCGACGACGAGCGCCACCAGCGCCGCTCCCGTCAGGATCTCGCGGGTCGGCGTCGGGAACCAAATCCGCGAGAATCGTATCATGTGCAGGAAGCGGAAATAGGCCACCAGATAGAGGACGCCCGCCGCCAGGCCCAGCAACGCATCCCCCCAACCCGCGATCAACATTCCAATTTCTCTTCCCCCCCTGTGGGCCACGAACCATCGCCGATTCGGCCGCTGGTTGCCGCCACCGGCCGATCGGATCGATTTCGGTGCCCTCAGGTGGGGCCGCGGCTCCCTGTTCCTCGACGCGTCCGGGCGATTCGAGCCTCACGGTCCCGGAGCACCTTATCGCACGCTTCGTCCGTCGCGGTCTTGGGTCGTTCGTCGAGGAACTCGATGTCTCTCGGATAATTATAACGCGCGACAGGTCTGATGACAAATTCCTGATACCCTGATTTACACTTATCCAATGTAATATTTCATGATTTCTCAAGCACCCATGCAAACACTGATTTCATTTTAATTCGGTTTAGTCTTCACTAGGCAGTAATGTCTACTTCTTGGAAAATCCAGGCGGTCGCCGTTGTCCTTGAGGACATCGAACCAAGCTTGGTGATCTGAGCCGGCCCTCGCCGCGCGAGCCCCACCACAAGGAAAATTACAGGTGGCTTCCACGGTTGAATTGACGACTGGGATCGAGTCATCTCACCGATGCTCGTCGTGGTACGAGCCCCCTTCGTGCTACAATCATTGGCCGCTGGGCGAGCCATCCGGGGAGTTTCGGGTTGGTATGAGCAGGATGCCGAAAAACGTGCTTTTCATTACGGCGGATCAGTGGCGGGGCGAATGCCTCTCCGCCCTCGGCCATCCGATCGTGAAGACGCCGCATCTGGACGCGTTGGCGGCTGAAGGCACCTTGTTTCGCCGCCACTACTCGCAGGCAACACCCTGTGGGCCGGGGCGCGCCAGCCTCTACACGGGCCTCTATCTGCAAAATCATCGCTCGGTGACGAACGGCACGCCGCTGGATGACCGCCATGCCAATATCGCGCGCGAGGCACGCAAGGCCGGCTATGATCCCGCCTTATTCGGCTATACGGATATCGGCGCGGACCCGCGCGGCCGGGAAGCGGACGATCCCGAGCTCAGAATTCGAACCGGGCTGTTGCCGGGCATGACGCCGGTGGTCCGTATGGACGCCGACTACCGCCCGTGGATCGAAGCGTTGCGCCAACGGGGATACGAGGTCGAAGACGATCCTCGATTGCTCTTTCGACCCAACCGGGAGGGGATCGATCCGCAGCGCGGCCGCACCTTCGCGCCGACATGGTACCGGTCGGAAGACAGCGGCTCGGCCTTCTTGACCGACGAAGCGATCGCCTACGTCTCGGCCCGAGACGCGACACCCTGGTTCGTCCACATCTCCTATCTGTCGCCCCATCCCCCATTTATCGTGGCGGAGCCCCACAACGCTCTCTACGATGCCGCCGATATGCCGCTGCCGATTCGCCATGCGACGCCCGAGGAAGAGGCCATGCAGCATCCCTGGGCCCGGTACTATCTCTCGAACCAACTGGACGCGCCCTATACCCACGGCGCCTCGCTCGAGGATTATCTCGAGATCGAAGAGCACGAAATCCGCCAGATCAGGGCGACCTATTACGCCATGATGACGGAGATCGATGCTCAAATCGGCAGATTGATCGCGTACCTGAAAGAGAACGGGTCATGGGACCGAACCCTCATCGTCTTTACCTCGGACCACGGCGAGCAGTTGGGCGACCATTGGATGATGGCGAAGTTCAGCTATTACGAGCAGACCTACTTCATTCCCCTGATCGTCCGCGATCCGGGAGCGGCGAGCGACCCAGGACGTGGCAAGTCGATCGACGAGTTCAGCGAAAATATCGATGTCATGCCGACGATCCTCGAGTGGCTCGGTCTCGAGGTGCCCGTCGCCTGCGACGGCGAGTCGCTACTCCCCTTCTGTCACGGCCAGGACGTCCATGATTGGCGCACCGAGGCTCATGCGGAGTTCGATTTTCGCCATTTTCCGGGGCTTGACGGCGGCCGGGCGTTGGGACTGACCCCCGATCAATGCACCGCCAACCTGATCCGGGACAGGCGGTACAAGTACGTCCATTTTACCGGCTTGCCACCGCTCTTTTTCGATCTCGAGAACGACCCCCACGAATTTCACAATCTCGCCGGCGATCCCGCCTATCACGGCACCGTGCTGGAATATGCGCAAAAAATGCTGAGTTGGCGCATGAATCATGACGAACGGTCCCTCGCCAACACGCGGCTCGGGCCACGCGGCATGGTCGAGCACCGCCCACCACGCCGGCGAAGACAAGACGCCGACGTGATTTAGAAGCCCAGTTGCATCCCCGTGTCGGCACGCCTGTTCGGTCCATTGGCGATAGGGGCAATCACCAAGCTCAGCTCCGTTTGGACACGGCGCTCGAGCGACGGCCTAATAACAAATGGGCTGGGCACTTGGGCCAATTGGGACATGCCGGTCAAAGAGAGGCGCAAACGCCGCATGGGTGCCAGCAAGAGTCCACCCCCTACCCGGACCGCGCATCGGGCCGGCCGAGCGGCTGAGCGTTGATCGGCCGGGTACTCGCGAGTCCCGCATTCCGGAGCGCCGACTTCCGCCGCCTGTGGGTGGGGTCCGCGTTCAATCACCTGGGCATGGTCGGCGAGCAGGTGATCCTGAGCTTGCTGGTATTCCAGATCACCCAATCCTCCGCCTGGGTGGGTGCAACGCTCGCCCTCTATTCTTTGCCAATGCTCTTCTTCGGGGTGTTGTCCGGCGTCATCGCGGATCGGCTGGACCGTCGTACCCTGCTGCGCGGTATCGAGCTCGCGATCACCATCAACCTGGTCATCTTTTCGGCCGTGAATGCGATCGGGCTGATCCAGATCTGGGCGATCATGGTGTTCACGGGCATCTCCGGCACCCTGCGTGCCATGTACCAGCCGGCATGCATCAGCTACGCCTATGACATCGTCGGCGGTCAGCACGTCGTCAGGAGCCTCGGGCTGCTGAATCTGGGCACGCGCCTGGGTGCGTTGGTCGGCGCCCTGATCGCGGGCGTCCTCATGGAGAGGCTCGGGTCCGCGGCGGCCTTTCTCGCCCTGGCGCTGTCCCACGGAATGGCGTTCGCCTCGGTGCGGGGGCTGCGCTCCGCCGGGCTCGCGGCGGCGTTCGAACGTGTCCGCATCCGGCAGAACCTGCGTGAATACATGATCGAGTTGCGCGACAACCGGACCCTGTTGATGCTCGTGGCGCTGACGGCGTCGGTCGAGGTGTTCGGTTTCTCGTTCACCACGGCGCTGCCGGAGCTCGCGACCACTCGTTTCGAGGTCGGCGCCGCGGGGTTGGGTGTATTGCATGCCGCGCTCGCCGTCGGTGGCATCATGGCCGGCCTGGCGCTGGCAAGCGCCGGCGGATTCCAACGGCGGGGTGTTGTCTATCTAATCGCGATCTACGCGTTCGGCGCCAGCCTGCTGCTGTTGGCCGCCTCGGCGCAGTTCGTGCTGGCGATGGTGGCGCTCGTCTTCGTCGCGGCCCTCGCGGCCACCTCGGACATTCTCACCCAGAGCCTGGTGCAGCTCAGCGTGCCCGACCGCCTCAGGGGCCGGGCCATGGGGGCCTGGGTCCTCGCCGTCGGTGCCTCGCCGCTCGGACACCTCCAGATGGGCGCGCTCGCGGTCGTGCTCGGCGTCGGTGGCGCGCTGGCTGTCAACGGCGCGGCGCTGATCGCCATTGGTGTCCTCACGACCTTCGTCGCCCCGCGCCTACGGAGACTGTAGCCTGATTGTCTAAATCCGGTTCGCTGGTCGAGCCCTTCCGGACCCTTGTCTCCACCGGGAACACGGTTGTCTGCGAAGTCTTCCCCAGCGGGTCCACCAGGTCGCTTCATGATAGTGCCCTTCGGCTTCGGCTTCCCACGGTATAAGACGCAATCGCGAATGGCTGTCCCCCTTGCAACCAATCGGGCGGGATCGCCTCGGCCATCGTCCAGGCGGGGACGGGTCTTCCGCTTGCGCGGGACGGCTCTGTCTCCTCGTGTTCGTTTATGCCGTGGCGCTCGTCTCCTTTGCCGGCCAGCGGAAGGCTTCGCCGGTGATCGGCATCCGGTGCAGGATCACCGCCAGCCCGCGCGCGTCACGCAGGCCTTCTCGTGGCCGGTCCGCCTCTTGATGCGGCGCGCCCAACCCTTCAGCGGATGGGCCCGGCGCACCACCGTCGGCAGGCTGTTGGCGGCCCCCTGGAGCAGCGCCCGCAACATGGCGTCGCCGTGTTTCGAGATGCGCCCCGAGTAGTCCATCCCACCCGACCGCCAGCGCCGCGACGTGAGCCCCACATAAAGGTCGCCTGGCGCTTTGGTGGCGGATCGGCTCGGCGTTCGCACCGGCGCGCCGCACGCAGCGCTTCGGCCGCCGCGTCGGGTGTCGGCGTTACTCCGCCGCCGAGGCGAGGGCGGCCCGGGCCTTGTGCGCATCGCGGGCGGCCACCTCGGCCTGGGCCTTGGCCACCATCGCCTCGGACGCCTCGTTCAACGCGAACATCTCCAATGCCTCGCCTTCCGCATCCTCGACCGGCATCATGGAGAAGTCCCGGTAGGCGCGGGCCGACTCGTCCGCCTGGATGCGCTTGCGCAGGCGATGGAGCTTCCAGGCGTAAAAGCCTCAGGGGATATAGGTCGCACAGGTCTGCCAGACCCGTTTGGGGTAGAAGATCACCGCGGATTCGATGGCGAATCCGGGGCGCCGCTGGGTCCGCGCCTTGCGGCGGAAGAAGCCGCCCTGTTGCGGGTGCACCACTTCGAAGCGCATGATGCCGTAGACCTCGAGCACGTTCTGCCACACCCGCACCGGCTTGATGCCGTAGCCCATGGCCCGGCGCATCAGGGTTTCCACGTGCTCGTCCGTGTAATAGAGGTCCCAGATCCGGCGATAGAGTTCCTGCAGCGTCTCGCGGCTCATCAGGGGGTGGGCCGTGGTCGGGTGCTCGAGGTCGTAGCGGTTCATGTCCGCGTCCATCGCCACGCCGCGATCGTGGAAGGTCTTGTGGTCCTCCGAGCCCGGCAGCGGCGTGAGGATGGTGAACTCGATGATGTCGACCGGCAGCTCCCGCTTGATGATCTCCATGTGCCGGGCCAGGGATTCGGGCGTATCGGCCGGGAAGCTGAGAACGGCAGAGCAATAATCCCCCACTGAAGCGGCCGGTCGATCCGGCTGCGGCGGACCAAAATGGGACCGCGTATAGCCTTCTGTCAGGGTTGCTCTGACTGGAAGGCGGGGGGGATGTATCGGGTGGAGTTGTACGCACGGGTTCGACGGGCGTGTCATGTCGAGGGGATGAGCACCCGCGAGGCCTCGCGGGTGTTTGGTGTAGACCGCAAGACGGTCCGTAAGATGCTGTCGTTCTCGGTGCCGCCAGGGTATCGCCGAAGCGCGCCGCCGAGGCGGCCAAAGCTGGGTCCGTTCACGGGAATCATCGATCGGATCTTGGAAGACGATCGGACCAGCCACCGCAAGCAACGGCACACTGCGAAGCGCATCTTCGACCGCCTCCGGGACGAGTACGGTTTCACGGGCGGCTACACCATCGTGAAGGACTACGTTCGTGAGCAGGGGCTTCGGTCGCGTGAGGTGTTCGTGCCACTCTCCCATTCCCCCGGTCACGCCCAGGCGGACTTCGGCGAAGCGATGGCGGTGATCGGCGGCGCGTTACGGAAGATCCACTTCCTTGCCTTCGACCTTCCCCACAGTGATGGTTGCTTTGTTGCGGCCTATCCGGCGGAGACGACCGAAGCATTCTGCGATGGCCACAACGCGGCGTTTGCCTTCTTCGGCGGCGTCCCCCGATCCATCCTGTACGACAACACCAAGCTGGCGGTTGCCCGGATCCTGGGCGATGGGAAGCGGCAGCGAACGCGCGTCTTCACGGAGCTTCAGTCCCACTATCTGTTCGAGGACAGGTTCGGCCGGCCGGGCAAGGGCAACGACAAGGGCAAGGTCGAGGGACTGGTCGGCTTCATCCGGCGGAACTTCCTGGTCCCCGTCCCGCGTGCCGAGAGCTTCGCGGCCCTCAACGATGCTCTCGCCGAACAGTGCCGCCGGCGCCAGGCGGCGCGGCTGCGGGGCCACAAGGAGACCATCGGCGAGCGTCTCGAGCGGGATCGTCAAGTTCTCTTGCCATTGCCGCCTGCTCCCTATGATGCCTGCGATAAGCGCCCTGGACGGGCGAGTTCGCTGTCGCTGGTGCGTTACCGCAGCAACGACTATTCCGTGCCCGTGGCCTACGGCCACCGTGAGGTGCTCATCCGGGGCTACGTCGATGAGGTGGTGATCAGCTGCGGGGCCGAGGTGATCGCCCGGCACCGCCGGTCCTACGACAGCGAGGACCTGATCTTCGACCCGCTGCATTACCTGCCCTTGATCGAGCAGAAGATCGGCGCCCTCGACCAGGCCGCGCCATTGGCGGGCTGGGACCTGCCCGAGGCCTTCATCACTCTGCGGCGGCTCCTCGAAGCTCGTATGGGCAAGGCAGGCAAGCGCGAGTACGTCCAGGTGCTCCGTCTACTGGAGACCTTCCGGCTCGAGGAGGTCGAGGGTGCGGTCGGCGACGCCCTGCGGCTCGGCGCAATCGGCTTTGATGCGGTGAAGCACCTGGTACTGTGCCGCATCGAGCGGCGGCCGCCCAGGCTCAACCTCGACGTCTATCCGTATCTGCCGCGCGCCCGGGTCGCGATGACGTCCGCCAAGTCGTACATGAGCCTGCTGTCGGGGCTCGGCGCATGACCGACACACCGCAAGTGCTGCTCGCCCACCACCTCGAGACGCTGAAGCTGCCGACCTTCCTGCGCGAGTACGACAAGATCGCCCGGCAGTGCGCCTCGGAAGGCGTCGATCACGTCCGCTACCTGTTGAGACTCGCCGAGCTCGAGCTGATCGACCGCGAGCGCCGCATGGTCGAGCGGCGCATCAAGGCGGCGCGCTTCCCCGTGGTCAAGAGCCTCGACAGCTTCGACTTCAAGGTCATCCCCTCGCTCAACAAGGCGCTGGTCCTGGAGCTGGCCCGCTGCGAGTACATCGAGCGCCGCGAGAACCTCATCGCGCTCGGCAACAGTGGGACCGGCAAGACCCACATCGCCCTCGGTCTCGGCCTGGCGGCCTGCCAGAAGGGCCTCTCGGTCGGCTTCATCACCGCCGCCGCGCTGGTCCACGAACTCATCGAGGCCCGCGATGACAAGCAGCTGCTGAGGTTCCAGAAGAAGCTCGCCACCTACAAGCTTCTGATCGTCGACGAACTCGGCTTCGTGCCGCTGTCGAAGACCGGCGCCGAGCTGTTGTTCGAGGTGTTCAGCCAACGCTACGAGCGGGGCTCGACCCTGGTCACCACCAATCTGCCCTTCGACGAATGGACCGAGGTGTTCGGCTCCGAGCGCCTCACCGGCGCGCTCCTCGATCGCCTCACCCACCACGTCAACATCCTCGAGATGAACGGTGACAGCTACAGGCTCAACCAGAGCCGCAGGCGTCAAACCCCGACTGCTAACTGAACCGACCACCCAGCCCACGCTTGACCCCGTGGGCCCACAGGTCCCTCCCGCGCGCGCCGCCGCGTCAGCCTGTTGAGGGCACACCGCGTCGCGCGCGGGGCCCTCCCGTGGACTACGGGGACAAGCCCGCAGCCGCCAAGCGGTCCCTTCTTACACCGCCGAGGTGGTCCCTTTTTGCTCCGCCATTGACAGGAAGCCGATGATATAGCCGGCATAGGTCATGACCCCCGCCGTGCGCCATTGCTGGAACATGCGGCGGTATTCGGTGATCCTGTTCTGCTTCTTCTTGGCCGCCAGCAGGTTTTCGGGATCGATGTTCTCGAGGCCGATAAAGGCGTGGGTACACCCGGCGCGCGCGGCCTTTTCCACGAAGCCCGGGATCTTGTGACAGAGCGTATCGACCTGAATGAGGAAACGGATGCTGATGCCCTCTTTCTCCCGCAGCTCGATGATGCGGTCGAACAGGGCTTCCCAGTTCTTGTTGCGGGCGAAATTGTCGTCGGTGATGAAGTATCGGGTGGCGCCCTGGGCCGCGTTGGCCCGGATGATGCGCTCGATATCGTCGGCCGAGCGATAGCGCGACTTGCGGCCCTGGACGTTGATGATGGTGCAGAAGCTGCACTGGAAGGGGCAGCCCCGCCCGGCGTCGAAGCTGGTGATGACGCCGTCATAGCCGCGCAGCAGCCGCTCGGGCAGGAAGGGGACGACCTGGCCCTCCAGCCCCGGCAGGTCGCTCATATGGTTGTAGATGGGCTCGAGCCGCCCGGCGATGGCGTCGCCCAGGAAGCTCTCCAGGTGCTCCTCCGCTTCGCCGGCGAAGAAGCTGACGCCCATATCCTGGGCCTGCTTCAGGTCGGGCGGCAATTCGTCGAGCATGGACATGCAGCCCGAGACATGGAAGCCGCCCACCGCCACCTGGACCCCGGCCTCGCGGAACTGGCGCGCGATGTCCATGGCGCGCGGGAACTGGATCGACTGCACGCCGGTCAGGCACACCAATCCGAAGTTGTCGCTGTCGCGGAACAGGCGCAGGAGCTTGCGGAAGGGGATCTGGGCGTTCATCTCGTCGAAAGCTTCGAGGACGACCTCGATTTCGTCGCCGAACGCCTCGCGCTCGACCAGGTCGAGCGCCAGGCCATAGAGCGCGGCGAGCGAGTTCGACGGAATCCAGGCCTTCCACCACTGGATCAGGTAGCCGTCGTCGTCGTAGTGCGACGGCTTGATCAGGACCAGGTGAAACTTGCCCCGCGCCGAGCTGTTACCCATTGCGTGATATCTCTGTTGGTTTTCCAATCCACAGGCGCCCGTATGGACCAATAAGTCGAATCTACCTTGGATAACATCCAATTTCGAGGAAATTATACCACCGCCCGGCCGCCAGGGGCGCTCCGTCCCCTTCGCGGCCCCGGATGGCGCGACCCCGCCGGCCGATCGGGGCCGGCCGCGGCCCGGCCGGCAGGGATACGGCGATGGCGGCGCACGTCGACAGGGCCGACCGCCACGCCGCGCGCGGGCCCGCCCTATTCGCCCATCGCCGCGGCTTGGTATCAGCCGGACTTCCTGAAGATGGCCTTGATAGCGGTATCTATTGCGCCCCATGGCACGAAAAGGATTGCGATCGACCACCATTCCATCGCCCCGGCCATGCCCGGCGGATGCCCGGCGGCGATCGAGTATCCGACGACAAATACCAGGCCGGCGACGATGAACGATATCCAGCCCGTCCCCTGGGCATGCTCCCTTCGCACTCGGGCTCTCTTCGGCTCCCGGCTGGGCTCGTCCTCATACCGGCGCGCCAGGTCGAGACATGGGTGGCAGAGCTTCCAGCTGTGAGACCGCCGCAACACCTCCCGCGCGAATGATTCCTTGGAGTTGTAGACGCCGAGCTTACCCTCCTTGGCCAGGGTGTCCGTCAGGCCGTTGCGGCAGCAGCGGCGCATTTTTCCCTGGCGAATCCAAGCGACCCTGTCGCCCCGAAGATCCTTGCCGCAGAGCTCGCGGCGATGCTCCAAATTCATATGGCCCATTGAGCCGTTCCCACGGGGTTGGACCGCCTGGCGGCGTGGATGATACCAGACGGCGAGGAGCCCGGCTCGTCACCGTCCGGCAAGCACCGCGTGGACGCCCGAGTTTATGGGAGGCCAGCCTGAGCGGCGCTTGAGCGAAAGAAGTGCCTGAGCGGCGCTTGAGCGAAAGAAGTGCCTCAGCGGCGCGCGAGCGATATGAGAAGCCAAGGGCGCGGATGCGCCCGCCCGGCGCTCGAGGGATCATACGATCGGTCTTATCGAAGGCCGGTCGGTATAATACATCGTCCCTATCCGGTTAAGGCAGGTCGTGCGCCCTGGGGTTGCAAGCCGTGGATCAACTGGCGGTATGTGATGGTTGGCCGGGCCATGGCGCGGCTCAGGACGAAGTCGCCGAGGTCGTCGATCCGCCGGCGGCGGTTGAAGCGATAGGCCCATTCCCGGCCATAGCGCGGCAAGTGCTTGGCGCTGACGCCATGGTAGGTGCCGTTGAGCCAGGTCTTGAGGTTGCTGAACAGGACGTGGATGATCGGCATCTGCGTCTCGGCGTTCTTGCCTTGGCCTTGGACGGTGGGCTGGTGCCGGTAGACGGCGCCGAGCCCGGCATAGCCCTTGAAATCGTCGGTCAGCAGGCGCGCGCCCGGCGTCACGGCGGCCCGCACGAAGCCGCCGAGCTGCTCGGCATTGGCCCGGGGCAGGATGGCAAGCCGCGCCCGGCCGGCGACGAAGCCGCTGCCCTCGACCCCCTTGCCCGGCGCCACCGCCACCTTCTCCACCGCCAGCACGAGCAGGCTCTTGTTGGCATTGGCCATCCCGCGGCCCCGGCTCTCGGGCTTGCCGCGCCCGCCGTAGTAGCTCTCATCGACCTCGACCATGCCGTCCAGCAACGCATCCGGCCGCTCCGCCAAGCCATGGCGCAGCTTGTGAGCCATCAGCCATGCGGTCTCATAGCGAAGCCCCAGCTCGCGCGCCAGGAACAGGGCCGAGACCCCGCGCTTGTCCCGCCCCATCAACCACGCCGCCAGGAACCATTTGGGCAACGGTGTGCGGGTGCGGTGGAAGATGGTTCCCGCCGTCACCGACTCTTGACGACCGCAAGCCGCGCATTCGAAGACGCGCGCCCGCGCCTTGTGCCGATAGCCCCGCCGGTGCCCGCAGCGGGCGCACGCAAACCCAGACGGCCAGCGTCGATCCGCCAAGGCCAGGATGCACGATTCCTCGTCTCGGTAGCGCTCTTGGAACGTCAACAAGCCGCTCATGCCCTGTCTCCCGACCAATCCTCAGAGGCGGGAACAGTACACCCTTAGAGCGAACATATAAAGAACACTCGGTCGCTACCTGCATTAACCGGATAGGGACGTAATACATAGCGTAATTCCGGTGGTCACTCTCCCGGGCCTATGATGCGGGGTCACGAGTAAGCGCCCCAATAGGCAAACCAAGGAGAGTGACCATGACGGAGTATGTTGGGTTTGATGTGTCGAAGGAAGAGACGGCGTTTTGCGTGAAGGACGTGGCGGGAAAGATATTGGCGCGCGGCAAGGTTGCGACCGATCCGAGGGCGCTGTTCGCAGCTTTGCGGGAGCATTGTCCGTGCCCTGGCCGTATCGTTCTGGAGACGGGTACGCTGAGTGGCTGGCTGGCGCGGGATCTGGGCCGGCTGGGGGTCTCGGTCGAGGTGATCGACGCGCGCCATGCGAACGCGGTGATGCGCCTTCAGCACAACAAGACGGATGCGAACGACGCCGAGCTCTTGGCGGAGATCGCGCGCACGGGGTTTTGCCGCCCTGTGGCGGTGAAGAGCGAGGCGGCGCAGGAGGCGCGGGCACTTCTCAAGGCGCGCTGTCATCTGGTGCGCCAGCGGCGCGATACGGAGAACGCGATCCGTGGCCTGTTGGGGTCGTTGGGCCTTCGCTTTCCCAAGGGATCGGGCAAGCTGGCCGGACGCGTCCGCGAGGCGTTGGAGGGGCGTCCCGAGCTGAAGGTGATGATCGAGCCGCTTCTGTCCGCGGCGGCGGCGCTGGGCCGCGAGATCGGGCGGCTGGACGAGGCGGTCGTGGCGCGGGCGAAAGGCTCTCCGGCCTGCCGTTTGCTGATGAGCACGCCGGGGGTGGGGCCGGTGACGGCGCTGGCCTATGTGGCGACCATTGGCGAAGCGGAGCGGTTCGCCAAATCGCGCGCGGTGGGCGCCTATGTGGGGCTCACGTCGCGGCGCTGGCAGTCGGGTGGGATGGACTATTCGGGGCGCATCTCGAAACACGGCGACGCCATGCTGCGGGCGCTGCTCTACGAGGCCGCCAACAGCCTGCTGACGGTGGTGCGCCGGGCCCACCCGCTGAAGGACTGGGCGCGCCGGATCAAGAGGCGGACCAGCCACAAGAAGGCCTGCGTGGCGCTGGCGCGCCGGCTGGCGGTGATCCTGCACCGGATGCTGATCACCGGCGAAGCCTTCCGCTGGCCGGAAAAGGAGGCGAGCGCCACGGCATAGCTGGATAAGGAGAAGAGAGAGTTCCGCGAGAAGCGGAAGACCCGTCCCCGCCGGGACGATGGCCGAGGCGATCCCGTTCGTTTGGTTGCTAAGCGGACAGCCGTTCGCGATTGCGTCTCATACCAGTGAGCCTATGAAATCACCTTCATGATCCATGGATAGGCGCAGAGGGTTCGCATACGATCCGGTTCTGCGATGAGGTCGATCCATGCTTGGCAACAGGCGTCGATGATGGCCTCGGTGTCGTCGAGGACGCGGAGCGATAGGAAGCGTTCGCGTAGGTAGAGCCAAACCCGCTCGACGGGGTTGAGTTCGGGACTGTAAGGCGGCAACAGCGCCAAGGTGACGTTGTCGGGGACGGTGAGGGCGCGCTCGTCGTGCCAACCGGCGCCGTCGCACATCATGACGGCGTGCGCATCCTGGTCCAGGGTATCGGCGAAGTGTGCGAGAAACAGGTCCATGACCTTGGCGTTGACGCTCGGCATCACCAGGGTGACGTCGTCGCCGGTGTCCGGGCGCACGGCGGAGAAGATGTAGGCCCACTGGTAGCCGATTTGACGCGTCCCGGGGGCACGCTCGCCCCTGCGCCACCACCGGTGACACACCCGGCCCTTGTTGCCGACGCGCGCTTCATCCTGAAACCACAGCTGTAGGCGCTTGTCGGGATGCGCCGCGGCGGTCGCCTTCAGGATGTCGCGAAGCCCCCTTTTTTGAAGCGCTCCTGCGCTTCGGCGTCCCTTCGCGGGTGGCTCGGGCGCGCCTTCTGGCGGGAAAATCCCATCCGCCGTAGAACCCGGGTCATGCTCGAGGGGTGGTAGGTCTTGGCGAAGCGCTCCTCCAGCCAGCGGCACAGATCGGCCCGGGTCCAGGCGCAAACCCCGTCGCGCTCAGGCTCCGGCCCGGCGATGATGACCGCCGCCAGCGCCGCTTCCTCGTCTGCCGTCAGCCGCCGCGGCGAGTAGCCCTTTGGACGGTCGTGAAGCCCCTCCAATCCCTTTGCATTGTAACGAACAACCGCGTCGCGAAGCGTTTGGCGATCCATCCCCGCAAGCCGCGCGGCATCAGCCCGGGGCATCTCCTCCAAAGCATTCGCGATCCCATAGGCCCGCGCCGCCGCTCGACCGTACGATTCCACGCGAGCCCAGCGCCGAAGCTCCAAAGGCGTCAAATCATCCCGTATCTTGAGTGCTGATCCCATGACATCCCCCACATCTGGTGGGAGACCATAGAATCACAATCCGCCATCATCCGCCATCAATGAATATCCCGAGAGTCAATTCAGGCGCTCACTGGTATTATACCTTGGGAGGCCGAAGCCAAAGGGCACTATCATGAAGCGACCCGGCGGACCCGCCGGGGAAGACTTCGCAGACAACCGTGTTCCCGGCGGAGACAAGGGTCCGGAAGGGCTTGACCAACGAACCGGAATTAGACAACCTTGGGAGGCCGAAGCCAAAGGGCACTATCATGAAGCGACCCGGCGGACCCGCCGGGGAAGACTTCGCAGACAACCGTGTTCCCGGCGGAGACAAGGGTCCGGAAGGGCTTGACCAACGAACCGGAATTAGACAACCAGCGGCCGATGAGTTTGACTCATCGACCGCTGGCAAGCGCGACCGCGCGCCCGAGCTTATGCGAGGTAAGCCAAGGGCGCGGATGCGCCCGCCCGGCGCTTGAGGGAACATACAACGGGTCATTCTTATGGGCCGTTGGTATAATGACGGTGAAAGCACGCGTGACCCCACGGACACCCTAATCAAGGTCGGCGGCGACCCGCAAGCTGACGATCGTGTCCGGGCCGTCTACCGCGCCAGACCGGGCATCGCCCTTCTTGATATTGTCGACGAATTCCATGCCTTCGATCACCCGGCCCCAGACAGTGTATTGACTGTCGAGCCAGGCGGAATCTTCCAGCACGATGAAGAACTGGCTGTCCGCGCTGTTCGGGTCGGTCGATCGCGCCATGGAAACGACACCGCGTACGTGCTGCGCGGTGCTGAATTCGGCTCTGATCTTCTCTCCGGATCCGCCGCGGCCCGTACCGGTTGGATCGCCGGTCTGGGCCATGAAGCCGCCAATGACACGATGGAAGACGATACCGTCGTAGAAATTTTCCCGGACCAGTTCCTTTATGCGCGCGACATGGTTGGGCGCCAATTCGGGGAAGGTTTCGATGACGACGCGGCCATCCTTCAATTCGAGATAAAGCCTGTTCTCCGCATCCTGCGCCGCGGCGCCCCCCACCAAGGATACGAACCCCAATACCGTCGCGATCCACGGAATCAGTTGCTTCAACACCCACTCCTTTAGGAAATATTAGGGACAGTATATATTTAACGTCCCTATCCGGTTAATGCAGGTAGCGACCGAGTGTTCTTTATATGTTCGCTCTAAGGGTGTACTGTTCCCGCCTCTGAGGATTGGTCGGGAGACAGGGCATGAGCGGCTTGTTGACGTTCCAAGAGCGCTACCGAGACGAGGAATCGTGCATCCTGGCCTTGGCGGATCGACGCTGGCCGTCTGGGTTTGCGTGCGCCCGCTGCGGGCACCGGCGGGGCTATCGGCACAAGGCGCGGGCGCGCGTCTTCGAATGCGCGGCTTGCGGTCGTCAAGAGTCGGTGACGGCGGGAACCATCTTCCACCGCACCCGCACACCGTTGCCCAAATGGTTCCTGGCGGCGTGGTTGATGGGGCGGGACAAGCGCGGGGTCTCGGCCCTGTTCCTGGCGCGCGAGCTGGGGCTTCGCTATGAGACCGCATGGCTGATGGCTCACAAGCTGCGCCATGGCTTGGCGGAGCGGCCGGATGCGTTGCTGGACGGCATGGTCGAGGTCGATGAGAGCTACTACGGCGGGCGCGGCAAGCCCGAGAGCCGGGGCCGCGGGATGGCCAATGCCAACAAGAGCCTGCTCGTGCTGGCGGTGGAGAAGGTGGCGGTGGCGCCGGGCAAGGGGGTCGAGGGCAGCGGCTTCGTCGCCGGCCGGGCGCGGCTTGCCATCCTGCCCCGGGCCAATGCCGAGCAGCTCGGCGGCTTCGTGCGGGCCGCCGTGACGCCGGGCGCGCGCCTGCTGACCGACGATTTCAAGGGCTATGCCGGGCTCGGCGCCGTCTACCAGCACCAGCCCACCGTCCAAGGCCAAGGCAAGAACGCCGAGACGCAGATGCCGATCATCCACGTCCTGTTCAGCAACCTCAAGACCTGGCTCAACGGCACCTACCATGGCGTCAGCGCCAAGCACTTGCCGCGCTATGGCCGGGAATGGGCCTATCGCTTCAACCGCCGCCGGCGGATCGACGACCTCGGCGACTTCGTCCTGAGCCGCGCCATGGCCCGGCCAACCATCACATACCGCCAGTTGATCCACGGTCTGCAACCCAACGACGCGCTACCTGCATTAACCGGATAGGGACGATATTTAAACATGAGGTGAATCCGCTCTCCCCCCACCATTCCAGGATAGCCCGCCGCGCGACCGGCGTCGACACCCGCGCGCACCACCGCCAGATCCCCTGTACGGCCCAATTCGCAAATGGTCCCCGAGGCTTGGCTTCCCTCGCAGCGATTCGGTATCGTGCCACGCGCCACGGCCTATCCACGGCTTTCGGGTTGAGTGATGGTTTCGCGAGTTCATCCATCCATCGCGCGCGCGATCCTGTTGATGATCGGGGTCTGCGCGCCTCCGCATTCGGCCGTCCCTCCGGCATACGCCTTGGATCCCGCGGCATGCACGATTCCCATGAGGTCGTGCCCCTGCGAGGCGGGGGACAGGTCCTGCGCCGAAAGCGCGGAGACGGCGGCGCTCCGGCCGGCCGCCTTGGCGCCCGAGGAGCCGGCATTCGAGGCCGGCATCCCGATCGAGACGCTCTCCCTCTACAAGACCATCACCTATGTGACCGGCGTGACCCTCACGGATCAGATCTGGTACCTGGCCATCGCCTCGGCGGCCGCCACGACGGGCGGCATTTTCCTCGCCGCCAACGCGGCCACGACTTCGGCGATGGTCTACAGCTACGAATACGTCTGGGCATTTTGCTGCGAGGCGCCGCCGGGACCGGACGGCGTCGTGCCGGTCAGCGCCACCAAGGCGATCATCTACCGGGGCATCAGCATGGTCGGGGTCGGCGCCCTCACCCTCGCGTTCGGAAACACCGTTGCGTCCGCCGCGGCCGTGACCGGCGCGATCGCGCTGAGCCGCACCGCCGTCTACGTCGCCAACAACTACGCCTGGAACCGCATCGACGCGCGGGCACCCACCGCCCCGGCCGAGACCCCGTGGTCCCCCTGGTGAGAGGGTGCGGGGATCAAGAGTGTCGGGCTGCCGTCCCTATTATTCCTGTCCCCATTATTCAATTACTACCAACGGCCAACGTTCAGCCGCTGAGCCCTAGTTTATCGAAGAATATGGCATTACGTGCCTGTGCATCGAGCAGCAGTTTATCATACGGAATAACCTCGGCGTATGTGTCTGGACTCCGCGTGTATCCAAACAATCCTTTGCCATCGGGCGTTGGATCAAATCTTCCCCTCAAGCGCTTCTTCAGGCCCGCTGTGATGTCAGCAACGATGTAACAGTGGAATGAGGTATTTTGGCCGATGCCCGAAATCACATTTCCCTTACGATCATGCACGGTGTTGTCCGACTTGAACAATATTACGTAATCCATGAGTTGCATGAACGGATCATTTTTATCCGTGTAGGTCTCAAGGCCGGACCTTTTGAATTCGACCAGAATCACAGTATCGCAAGCACGCTCGCTCTCACGCCAGGCAACGCAGCTATCGTAAAAGAAAGCGATATCTGGCTCCCTTCCAGAGTCGGCGTCGGTGTAACTTTTGATTGGCTTGTCAGATGCAAAGTCGGGGTTTGACGTCCTGCGGCTCCGCGATGTTGCGGTATTATAGAACGCGAGGCGGTCGTCCAGAATCCAGAGATTGTGGTCGTCGATATGAATTCGACATTTGATTCGATACGCATCGGACAAATGAGTTTATGGATCGCATCTTCGAGGTGATGCTTTTCGTCCTCCGGGACTGAAAAACCGCGCAGCTTGTCGAGCAAATCTAGAACCGCTTTTCTCTTCGTCACATATTCGGCAAGCGATCCTTTTTTATCATCAAGGATATACTCTTTATATTCGTCAATTTTCTCCGCAATTGCTTCGTCATATTTAGGCGCTGTATCAATATCGCGCCTGACGCCGTTGAACCGGCGTTGCCGCCGGTACCGGTGCTGCGACATCTCGACATATCGGTCCGACTCAGGTGTAACTTGCTTTTTTCTTCGTCGCATCGATATTGCTGTTGGCCTGCAAGGCTGCTCCGGGACAAACCGCGCAGCTTGTCGAGCATCGACCGTTCGCCATTGAAGATAAATATATTCGTCAATTTTCTCCGGGATTCTTCTTGATAACTTCGGTGGTAATGACCTTCTTCTGCGCCAGCGCCTGATCGATATACTCGGTCAAAGATGGCACTCAAGACAGGTCAGCGCCAGACGTGATCGACGCCTTGGCGGCTATGACGAGGCGCGACTGTCTGGGGCGATCCAAAAATGCGCTGGATCGGTGCGCAGGCAAGGCCATCGAAAGACAGGCCGCTTCCACCAGCCAGTGGGACGCTTCGAGGTGAGCTATTGGCCACCGACGAGAACAGTACCGACATGAATCGGGGTGTGGATCAAGGTTCATGACCGCCGAGCCGCCGACAGCAGGCTCATGTCTCGACTTGGACAGCAGCGTCATCCCGACCCATGGCGCAAGAGGGAACGCGATACATTGGTCACTACGGCTGTACCTGCTACACATCCGTTATTCACCGTTGATCCTCGGGACTTGGCGAATTCTTTGACACTAGATGCGACCTGACGACGGATCAGGCGGATTTTTCTTCTTCGGGATCAAAAATAAAATCGGTGCGCTGCAGATTGACATGAGTGTCAAGCGTAATCGCCCGTAACAGTACCGACATAAATCTGTTCGCCATGCCGAGTGATTTCAGGCCAATCTGTTCATCAATCCCTGTATTCTTTCACGCCGCGATCATTGGCACAAAAACACATCCAGTTATTCACCGATCCTCGGGGGCGAATACTTTTATCGCATTTCATATGGCGGATAATAATTGGCTGTTTTTCTTCTTCAATTTCAACTTCTATCATCTGTTCGACAGACTGATTGATCTTGTCCTTAAACTCTCTTTGAAGATCGATCACGCCATTATCGTGAAGATACATGCGCGGCGATTTATCCCCGGCGAACACAGGGAGAAAATGTCCGATAATACGCTGGACAATCGTGTCTGTTTTGGCCGGGCATCTGGTCCCGTAAGAGTCCGCAAAATCGCTTAATCGGACTGTCGTGCCCGGTTCCTTTGGCGAGGCGCCTAACGGCTCCTTGGTATCGACCTGGTTCTTCTCACGAAGGACAAAATCAAATGCGATCTGCTCAAGCGTATCGCCATTCACAAAAGCAGAGTTGACGGAAATCGTCTGAAAAACCTTAACCCCCATTTCCCAAGTGAACTCGATATTCCATGCCCCGTGATGGGAATTCTGCTATAAGAATCAATATGTTGATGCATTGATGGAGCAGCAGGTATGGGACACCCGATGGGTGAATCGAAACGGGACAGTTTACGGGTCGATTTTGACCGTCGCTTGAAGCTTGAATTCCATGGTTCCAAGATTACTTCTGACGCCGGGTTGCTCGCCTACCGGGAGCTTGACGATGCCCTCGGCCTGACTGAGATGGCCGAGGGTGTTTTCCAGGATAGCCGTACCGGCAAGAACGGATGGCACGGCAAGACGGGTCAGTTTCGCCAGTCCGTTTTCGGGCGCCTTGGCGGCTATGACGATGTGAACGACGCCGACCGTCTGGGACGCGATCCCGCCATGCGCTGGATTGTTGGCGGCAAGGCCATCGAAAGACAGGCCGCTTCCACCAGCCAGATGGGACGCTTCGAGACGGAGCTATTGGCCACCGACGAGAACGTTGAAGCCTTGGTCGACATGAACGGGGTGTGGATCGACAAGGTTCATGACCGCCATCCGCCGAAGATGATCATTCTCGACATGGACAGCAGCGTCAGCCCGACCCATGGCGAACAAGAGGGAACAGCGTACAATGGTCACTTCGGCTGTACCTGCTACCATCCGCTATTCCTGTTCAACCAGTTCGGCGACTTGGAGAGATGTTCCCTGCGCCCCGGTAATGTTCACAGTGCCGACGGATGGCGGAATGTTCTGGAGCCGGTGGTGATGCGCTATAAGGAAAGGAAGGTGCGGCTGTATTTTCGTGGCGATGTAGCGCACCCGGTTCCTTGGACACAAGTTTGTCTCACGCGGCGGGCCTGATTGAGATCGCGGCGTGCCACGCCTGACGAGCTTGAGCGGGGCTCAGGTAGCCGTTCTTTTCGACGATCCACTGGGCATTGTAGAGTTCGACGAAGTCGCGGACGGCGTTCCGCAGCTCCGCGATGTTGCGGTAGATGCGGCCATGGATGATCTGTTCCTTGAGCGTGCGATTGAACCTCTCGGCGACGCCGTTGGTCTGGGGCTGTTCGACGAAGGCGTAGGACGGCTGGATGCCCCAGAACTTGATCTGGTTGGTGAAGTGGTCCGACAGATACTGGGAGCCGTGATCCATCCGCAAGGCCAGCCCCCGAGCCGCGCCGGCCGCGGTCGAGCCATACAGCCGGCAAGCCCCATGGAGATCGGCTGCAGGGCGGCGAAGCGGTCGCCGCGCTTGCAGACATGCCAGCCGACACACTCGGCGTTCCAATGCTCGACGGCGGTGAAGATCCAGCCCCAGCCGTCGTCCACCGTGAACACCCGAACGCCATCGGTGCCCCACATGAGGTTCGGGGCATGAGTGATGATCTCACCGTCATGGGGATTGCCGCCACGGCGGCGGCAGCGATGGGGCGAGAGCAGATTGTTCTCGCGCATCAGGCGGAGCACCCGCTTGCGGGCAACCCGGATGTCGCGACAGACCCGAAGCCGAGCCCAGACCTTGCGGTAGCCCTCGCCCTCCCAGGGCGATGCCTCCAGGTCGGCTTCGATCGCCACCAGCAGCGCCTGGTCCGAGATCGCGGGCTTCGGTCCCCGACGCTTTGCCGGCGGCTGCTCGGCGTGCTGGCCGGAGGTCATGGCGTAGAACGAGGAGCGGGCCATGCCCCAGGCGGCGCAGACCCGCCGCAGGCCGTAGGCCAGACCCGTGCCGGGCGAGGTGGCGGCACTCATCGCCGCGACCTCCGCCGCCCCAAAGGGCCGAAGGTCTCCGTCTTGGCCTCCAGCAGTTCCACCTGCATGGTCAACTCTCCGATCCGCTTCATGGCGCTATCCAGTTCCGCCTGCACCGGATCGCCCTTGCGTTGCTTGAGCGAGGCGTCGATCCCGCCGATCGCTTTCTCACGCCACTGCTCGAGCCGGAAGATCTCTACGCCCAACTGGCGCGACAGAAGTTGCACCGGCTCGTCACGCAAAAGCCGCAGAACGACCTCACGCTTGCGCGCCACCGTCCATCGCTGGCCAAGTCCCAGCGGGCCTGCCGGCAAAGCCTGGCCTGGGGAAAACGTGGACGAGCCAAGCTCGCCCGCATTTACTACAGGCCCATCAACAGCAACTTTCTTCTCAAAATTATCGGTCATGTTCCGGTCCTCCTTGGACACTTCGATTAAGCCAATTCTGTGTCCAAGGAAATCGGGTCCGACTCATATTTTCGTGGCGATGCCGCCTTCGCCTCACCGGAGATATACGAATATCTCGAAGCCGAGGGATTACTCTACGTCATCCGCCTCAAAGCGAACGCGATTCTCCAGCGGAACATTGCCCATCTGCTTACGCGACCTGTCGGTCGCCCGCCCGACCATGTTCGCCGTTTCCACGCCAGCTTCAGCTATCAGGCCGGATCGTGGAACAAGAAGCGCCGTGTCGTGGCCAAAGTGGAGTGGCACCCCGGCGAGCTGGTTCCTCGCGTCGGTTTCATCGTCACTAATCTGTCGCGCCCTACCAAGCGGGTGGTGGCGTTCTATAATCACCGTGGCACGGCGGAGCAGCACATCAAGGAAGGCAAGAACGCCATCAACTGGACCCGTCTGTCATGTCGCAAGTTCCGCAACAATGCCGTTCGGCTCCAGCTTCACGCCCTGGCCTACAATCTGGGCAACTTCATGAGGACACTGGCTTTGCCGAAGGAGGTGGAGCACTGGTCGATGACGACGTTGCGCGACAAGCTGGTGAAGATCGGGGCCAAGGTTGTCCGACATGGCCGCTACGTTACGTTCCAATTGGCTGAGGTGGCGGTGCCGAGGGACCTGTTCCGGAAAATCCTGAGCTTGATTGATGATCTGCGACGAAGACCCGCTCCGGCGTAGGCCGAGGGAATCGACGGCGAGGAGAAAGCGACAGGAGAGGTGTGTCTGGATGGCGAGAAAAATGACCGAGTGGCCTTCCAAGCGCGGGCCGATTACCAAAATCATGCCATCGGATGGCTGCATAGGGGATACAGTTCCCTTGGCGGTGGGAAAGTGGTACGATTTCCACGAATTTGGATGGTATATGGGGAATGTCGGCTTAAGCTAGCTGAGTCTTCCGATGCCCTTGCCGCCCTTCTCGATCTTGTGCTGAGAAAACGGCGTGCGGAACGAAACATAATTTTCTTCGTTAAGGCCAATGCCGTTATCGCTGACCGTAATACCAACGAGCATTAATCAGAACCATGCGCCCATTTCCTCAGACCGATGGACATGATCTTCCACGGCTGGTCGATGAGCTTGTTCCAGGCTTGGCAACAGATGGCGACGATATCGTCGTATGACTTGAAGATCCGGTTGGACAGCCAGTTGTCGCGCATGAACTGCCAAATGTTCTCCACGGGGTTCAGCTCGGGCGCCCTCGGCGGCAAGGGCAGCAGCGTGATGTTGGCCGGGACTTCGAGCTTGCCGGTGGTGTGCCATCCGGCCCGATCGAGGATGAGCACGGCGTGGGCGCCCGACGCCACCTGGGACGAGATTTCATCGAGGTGCCATTGCATGGCCTTGGTGTTGCAGCGGGGCAGGACGAGGCCCGCGCCGACGCCGCGTTGGGGACAGATGGCGCCAAAGATATAGGCCGACTTCGTACGTTGGTCCTTGGCCGCCGTGGGCCGGCTGCCGCGTCTCGCCCAGCGCCGCGTGAGCTTGGTTTTCTGGCCGACCCGGGCCTCGTCCTGCCACCAGATCTCTATGGCGGTGTCGGCTGGAAGGCCGGTGCGGATCTCTTCCAGCTCGGTCGCGAAGTTTTTTTAAAATCCTCGACCGCGAACTCGTTCTGCCCCTTGTGCCGCGGCCGCGCCGATATCTTGCTGAACCCCAGCGCCCGCAGCTCGCGGCCTACGCTCGACTCCTCAAGCGAGATGCCAAACTCCTCGAATATCCAAAGCGCCAAGTCCTTCCGGCGCCAGCGCACAACGCCGTGGATCGCCGGGATCGGCCCGTCCTCGACGAGCCGGGCAAGAGCCTGGCGTTGCGCATCGTCGAGCTTGCGCGGCTTGCCCGTCGCCTTGCCGTCAATCAGACCATCCGGCCCTTTGGCGTTGAACCGAAGAACCCAGTCGCGGATGACTTGAAGCCCGACATCGCCGAGCCGAGCCGCGTCCGTACGCCGGCCCCCATCGTAGATCACCGCCAGCGCAAGAAGACGCCGGCTCTGGCCCGCATCCTTCGATACCTTGGCCAATCGACGCAAACGCGGACCATCAAAATCCGCGCGTAACGAAACCGCTCTGCTCATGGCGAACCTCCAAAGCCGTTCGCCTCATTGATTCAGACTTTTGACCGATTGGGAATCCCCTAAACGAGTCTCATTCAATGCCCGATGGTATAAATCCGATGACAGGCGTACTGCCATCCTCAAACTCCGTGCGAAGAATTTCTATGTCAATCCGGCCCATTTCAGCCGAATCTTTATCACCGAAGCGCTCGTTAATGGCATGCAGGGCGTTGCTGATCGCCTCATACAAAGGCAACAGCGCGTTGGCTTCCGACGGTTTGAGCGGAAGGCGCGCGACTTGCCCGATTATGTCACTTTGCAAATCTGCCATGCGATCCTCGTGGCGGCGTCAGGCCTTGAATGGTGAACTCGAACCGGTCCCGGCGCAATGGGCCGCCCTGTACCTGTCTCGGCGGCCGCGCGGCAAATCTCCTTGACACGATAGGACCGCATCCCCACATAAGTGGATGCGACCGGCCCAAAGCGGGAAAACGGCCAAGGTTTGTCAAGGTTCGAGACCGGATTCCCTAACCCATTGATATAGTTCATATTCGTTACACAACACCTTGACAAACCTTAACACTTTCGCGGCTTCTCGCCCCAATTCCACGCATTTTCCGCCCTCCGCCCGGCACACGCCAGGAGGCGCTGCATCCACACCCCAGCCATCCCCCCTAGAACAGCCCCTCGATCTGGCCCTGGTCGTTGAGGCGGATGCTCTCCGCCGCGGGCTTGCGGGGCAGGCCGGGCATGGTCATCACGTCGCCGCAGATGGCGACCATGAACTCGGCCCCGCCCGAGACGCGGAGCTCGCGGATGGCGACCTCGTGGCCCTCGGGCGCGCCCTTCAGCTCGGGGTCGGTCGAGAAGCTGTACTGGGTCTTGGCCATGCAGATGGGATAGGCGCCGAAGCCCTCTTCCTCGTAGGTCTCGTAGAGGCCGCGCACGCGGGCGTCGGCGGTGATGCCGCTGGCCCGGTAGATGCGCTTGGCGATGGTCTCGGTCTTGTCCCACAGGCTCATGGTGTCGGGGTAGAGGGGCTGGAAGTCGGCCTCGCCCTTTTGGGTGATGGCGACCACCGCCTCGGCCAGGCCCTCGGCCCCGGCGCCGCCGTCGGCCCAGTGCGAGCAGGGGACCACGTCAACCCCCGCCCCGCGGCAGCCGGCCTCGACGGCCGCGACCTCGGCCGCCGTGTCGAGCGGGAACTTGTTGATGGCGACCACGACCGGGACGCCATAGCCGCGCAGGTTCTCGACATGGCGGCTGAGGTTGGCCATGCCGCCCTCGACGGCGGCGACGTTCTCGGCGCCCAGGTCCTTGCGGCCCACCCCGCCATGCATCTTGAGCGCCCGAATGCTGGCCACCAGGACCACGGCGTCGGGCTTCAGGCCCGCCTTGCGGCACTTGATGTCGAAGAACTTCTCCGCCCCCAAGTCGGCGCCGAAGCCAGCCTCGGTGACCACGTAGTCGGCGAGCTTCAGGGCCGTGGTCGTGGCCAGCACCGAGTTGCAGCCATGGGCGATATTGGCGAAGGGGCCGCCATGGATGAAGGCGGGGTTGCCCTCGAGGGTCTGGACCAGGTTGGGCGCCAGCGCATCGCGCAGCAGCACGGTCATGGCCCCGTGGGCGTCGAGCTGGCTCGCGCGCACCAGCGCGCGCCCGCGGGTCCGACCGACGACGATGTTGCCCAGGCGGCGCTGGAGGTCGGCGAGATCGGTGGCGAGGCAGAAGATGGCCATCACCTCGGAGGCCACGGTGATGTCGAACCCGGCCTCGCGGGGGAAGCCGTTGGCGACGCCGCCCAGGGAGGTCACGATCTGGCGCAGGGCCCGGTCGTTCATGTCGAGCCCGCGGCGCCAGGTGATGCGGCGCGCGTCGAGGTCGAGCTCGTTGTCCCAATAGACGTGGTTGTCGATCATGGCGGCGAGCAGGTTGTTGGCCGCGCCGATGGCGTGGAAATCGCCCGTGAAGTGGAGGTTGATGTCCTCCATGGGCACCACTTGCGCATAGCCCCCGCCGGCCGCCCCGCCCTTGAGGCCGAAGCTCGGCCCCAGGCTCGGCTCGCGCAGGCAGATCATGGCCTTCTTGCCGATGCGCCCGAGGCCGTCGCCCAGGCCCACGGTGGTCGTCGTCTTGCCCTCGCCCGCGGGCGTGGGGGTGATGGCGGTGACCAGGATCAGCTTGCCCTCGGGGCGGCCCTTGAGGGTATCGATATGCTCGAACGACACCTTGGCCTTGTAGCGGCCGTAGCTCTCGAGCGCGCCGGCCGGGATCCCCAGCCCATCGCCGATCTCCTCGACCGGCCTCATCTTCGCCTCGCGCGCGATCTCGATGTCGGATTTGACGCTTCCCATGGTGGCCTCCCCCCTGTTCCCGTTGCGCTTCGGGCCTGTTCGTTGCCGGCGCGGAGGTTAGCCGACGGGCATGATGGCGGCCATCCCCTGGCCGACATGCGCGCGACCCTCCGCGTCACGACACATATATTCACTTGTGCCCCTCACGGGCAAAAAACTTGCCGTGAGGTCGCACCCCGCCCCGCGCCTACTTCACGCGCACGCCCTTGCGCGCCACTTCGCGCAGGCCGACCTGGAGCAGGAAGCGGAGCGCGTCCGTGCGTGTCACCACGAGGAGCGGCGTATCCTCCTGCAGCCGCGCGGTGCAGGAATCCACGTCCTCGAGCATGGTCACGGGCAGGCGGATCGAGACCGTGGTCATGGTCGCCGTCTTCCTGGGCCGCGCCATGCCCGCCCCCTTACCCGCAGCCGGCGCCGGGCCGGGCCGGCGAGAGCTTAGGGGTCGGAACACTAAATGTAGGTATAGCGAGCATCATGAACACTTGATTTACGTTGGATGTTATCGTATACGAAAAACGTCAGCGTGCTCAACCGAATTCGGAAACGCGACCATGAGCAAGCAAGCCCCGCATCTGGTCGTCGGACGGCCGGCCATCCGCGAAGCGCTTCGCTCCCTCTCGGCCGCCACGCGGGACTCGGGTGGTGGTATGGGCGACGGCGATGTCCGGATCGCCTTTCGCGATGGCGAGATGACCCTCTCCCAGGCCGACGGGCGCGTGAGCGTCGCCGCCGACGGCTGCTGGCCGGGCGAGGCACGATGCCCGCTCCCCTCCCTGCTGGCCCTGATGGATGGCGAGCCGATGACGGGCGGGACGCTGCATATGGAATACCGTGCCGCGAGGCTCCATGTCGGCGGCGGCTCCCTCGCGGCGCCGTGGCGCGACGTGGGCCTGCCGCCCGTCTCGGTGCCGCGCGACACCGCGCTGCCCTACCTGCCGCAATTGCGGAACGAGGCCGCGGCGGGCGCGGCGCCCGGCGGCGGGGAGACGGAGCGCCTGGCATCCGCCACCCGCATCCTGGCACCCCTCGGCATCACGCAAAGGGATCTGGAGCGCTTGGTCGCCGCCAACAGGGCGCGCGAGACGGGGGAGCTCGACTTGAGATAGGGTCGCCCGGCGAGGCCGTTCCGCCCGAGGGATCCACCGATGCTTGAGTCCTTGTGGTCCATCGAAATCATGTTGCCATCGGGCGGCTTCGGCGTGGGCGTCATCCTATTCGTGACCCGGCGTGTCTTCGGTGACTTCTACCGCGCCGGCATGGTCGTCGGCGGCGACGGCCGTTACTACCTGGCCGGCACCTACGCCGTCGAGAACGACGCCATGACGGGCGAGATGGATTTCGTCCATTACGCCGGCGAGCCCTACCCCGCCCTCGGTCCCGAATCAACCCTCCGCCTGGCGCTGCGCTGCAAGCTCGAGCCGGGCGTGACGCGGGACGTGATCGAGATGCCGGCCGAGCCGGTGGGGGAGCCGGGCCGCCAGCTCCTTTTCCGCCTCACGCGCCGGGTGGAGTTCGATTGAGGTCGTCCACGGGATAGCCCAGGCCCCGTAGCAGCGAGACGGTCTCGTAGAGCGGCAGGCCGACGACGTTCGAATAGGAGCCGCCGAGCCAGCGCGCGAAAGCGCCGGCGCGGCCCTGGATGGCATAGCCGCCCGCCTTGCCGCGCCATTCGCCCGCCGCGATATAGGTGTCGATCTCGGCCCCGGTCAGCCGCTTGAAGGTGACGGTGGTGACGACGAGGCGCGCCGCCTGGCGGCCGTCGGGCGCGATCAGGCGGAGGCCGCCATGGACCCGGTGCCGGCGGCCCGAGAGCAGCGCGAGGCAGCGGCGCGCGGCCGCCTCGTCCTCGGCCTTGGGCAGGATGCGGCGCCCGCAACCGACGACCGTGTCGGCACCGAGCACGAAGCACCCGGGGTGGCGTCCGGCGACAGCGGCCGCCTTGGCGGTCGCTAGGCGTTCGGCGAGCGCGCGGGGCAGCTCCTTGGGCAGGGGGCTCTCGTCGATATCCGCCGCCTCGACGAGGCCGGGCTCGATACCGACCTGGCGCAGGAGGTCGAGGCGTCTCGGGGAGGCCGAGGCAAGCACCAGCGCCGGCGCGCCGGAGGCGGCGGGCATGGTGTCGCGCTTATTTGAAGCGGAAGGTGATCCGGCCCTTGGAGAGGTCGTAGGGGGTCATCTCGACGGTGACCCGGTCGCCGGCCAGCACGCGGATGCGGTGCTTGCGCATCTTGCCCGCGGTGTGGGCGAGGATTTCGTGCTCGTTGTCGAGCTTCACGCGGAACATCGCATTGGGCAGAATTTCGCTGACGATACCGTTGACTTCGAGCAATTCTTCCTTGGCCATTCGTCCTCCATCGTTGGTTGAGCCGGCACATAATACCAGACGGCGATAAGCTTGACTCATCGCCGTCTGGCAAGCGCGGCCGCGCGCCCGAGCTTATGCGAGGTAAGCCAAGGCCGCGGATGCGGCCGCCCGGCGCTTGAGGGATCATACGATCGGTCTCCCTTAAGGCCGGTCGGTATAATTGAGGCGCGCGGCGCTCGAGGTCAAGCGATTGGTCCCCGGCGCGGGCGCCGCCGCGCGCTCAGACCGACGGCCCCGGCGTCAGGGGGAAGCGCTCGAGGACGCGCCGGATCAGGTATTGCCGCAGCTCGCGATAGGCATCGAGGCGGGCCTCCCGGCCGCCCTCGATCACCGTGGGGTCGAAGGTCTGCCAGTATTCGACATCGCAGCTCATGGTGCGGGTGAGCTCCATGGCCCGGTGCTGGGCCGCCGGCGAGAGCGTGATCACGAGGTCGAAGGAGGTGTCCTCGAGCTGGTCGAAGGTCTTGGTGCGGTGGCCGCCGATATCGAGCCCCATCTCCATGAGGGCCGCGACGGCGAAGCCGTCCACCTCGCGCGCGCGCACGCCCACCGAATCGACGTAGATCGAGCGGCCGTGATAGTGCTTGAGGAGCGCCTCGGCCATGGGCGATCGGATCGAGTTCCACCCGCAGGCGAAGAGGACGGCCGCCGCTGGATCGGCCATGCCCGCCTCAGGCCTTGATATGGAGGACGCAGACCAGCGTGAACAGGCGCCGCGCGGTCGGGCCGTCGACATCGACCTGGCCGGCGAGCCGGTCGCGCAGGAACTCCGCGCCCTCGTCGTGCAGGCCGCGGCGGCCCATGTCGATGGCCTCGATTTGCGAAGGGCTGAACTTCTTGATGGCCTCGAAATAGTTCTCGCAGACGATGAAGTAATCCTTGACCACCCGCCGGAGCGAGCCGAGCGAGAGCTGGACCTGCTCGATTTCCCGGCCGTCCTTGTCGCGGAGGTCGAAGACCAGGCGGTTCTCCTCGATCCCGAGATGCAGGTCGAAGGGCCCCACGGCGCCGCTCGCCGGCGCGAAATGATTTTCCTCCAGAAGGTCGTAGATGGCGACCGCGCGCTCGTGCTCCAAGTCGCGGCTGCGGTAGGTGACCGAGCGCTCGTCGAGGCGCAGGTTCGCGATGCGTTGCGTGCCCTGGGCCACGCCGGTCAGTCCTTTGGGTTCCCACCCAGCCTCAGGGTCACGGAGAGCGCGTGGGCGTCGAGGCCTTCCGCCCTGGCGAGGGCGACGGCGGCCGGGCCGATGCGGGCCAGCGCGCCCGCGTCGCAGCCGACGATCGAGGTGCGTTTCAGGAAATCATGGACGCCGAGGCCCGAGGAGAAGCGCGCGTTCCCGGAGGTCGGCAGCACGTGGCTGGGCCCCGCCACGTAGTCGCCGACGGCCTCGGGCGTATGGCGGCCGAGGAAGATGGCGCCGGCGTTGCGCACCCGGGCGGCGAGCGCGTCGGGGTCCGCGACCGCCAGCTCCAGGTGCTCTGGCGCGATGCGGTCCACCAGGCCCGGCGCGGCCGAGAGCGCGCCGACGAGGATGATGGCGCCGTGGCCGTCCCAGCTCGCGCGGGCCACACCGGCGCGCGGCAGATGGGAGAGGTGGTCCTCGCAGGCCGCGGCGACGGCGTCGGCGAAGCCCCTGTCGTCGGTGATGAGGATGGCCTGGGCGAGCGCGTCGTGCTCGGCCTGCGAGAGGAGGTCGGCGGCGATCCAGGCCGCTTCGTTGGCCGCGTCGGCCACCACCAGGATCTCCGACGGGCCGGCCACCAGGTCGATGCCGACGATGCCGAACACCTGGCGCTTGGCCGCCGCCACATAGGCGTTGCCCGGGCCGATCACCTTGTCCACCGGGGCGATCGATTCGGTGCCGAAGGCGAGCGCCGCGATCGCCTGGGCGCCGCCCACCCTGTAGACCTCTTCGATGCCGGCGATGCCGGCGGCGGCGAGCACCAGCGGGTGCAGCACCCCGTCCGGGGCCGGGACCGTCATCACCACCCGCTCGACCCCGGCCACCCGCGCGGGCAGGGCGCTCATCAGCACCGAGCTCGGATAGGCGGCGGCGCCGCCGGGCGTATAGATGCCGGCGGCCGCGATCGGATGCCAGCGCGCGCCCAGCCGCACCCCGGAGCCGTCCGTGTAGTCGAGGTCCGCGGGCATCAGGCGGCGGTGGTAGTCCTCGATCCGCTCGGCCGCGAGCCTGAGCGCCGCGAGGGCCTCGGGCTCGCAGGATCCGGCCGCGGCCTCGATCTCCGCGCGGCCGACGGCCACCGTCTCGGCCGAGAGCGCCAGCCGGTCGAAGCGCTGGGTATATTCGAAGAGCGCGCGATCCCCCCGCGCCCGCACGTCGGCGACGATCGCCGCAACGGCGCCCTCCACGTCCGCCTCGGCCGCGCGTCTCTCGCCCACCAGGGCCGCGAAGTCGCACTCGAACCCGGGATCGGCGCTGTCAAGCCGCCGCGGCACGAGTGGCCTCCCGAAAACGCTCGACCCAGCCCCCCACCTCCGCCGCGCGGGTCTTGAGTGCGGTGCGGTTCACCAGGAGGCGCGAGGACACTCTCGCGATGGTCTCGACCTCGATCAGGCCGTTGGCGGCGAGCGTGCGGCCGGTCGAGACCAGATCCACGATGCGCCGGCACAGGCCAAGACCCGGCGCCAGCTCCATCGCGCCGTTGAGCTTGATGCATTCGGCCTGCACGCCGCGGGCGGCGAAATGGCGGCGGGTGATCTCGGGATACTTGGTGGCGACGCGCACGTGGCTCCAGCGCGCCGGATCGTCGCGGGCCACGAGCGCCGCCGGCGCGGCCACGACCAGGCGGCATTGGCCGATGCCGAGGTCGAGCGGCGCGAAGATCTCGGGATAGTCGAACTCCCGCAGCACGTCGTTGCCGGCGACCCCGAGATGGGCCGCGCCGAAAGCCACGAAGGTCGCGACATCGAAGGACCGCACCCGGATGATGCTGAGGGTGTCGTGGTTGGTGGCGAAGCGGAGCTGACGCGAGTCCGGGTCGGCGAAGGCCGTCTCGGGCTCGATGCCCGCGCGCGCCATCACCGGGATCAGCTCGCCGAGAATCCGGCCCTTGGGCAGGGCGAGTACCAGACCGTCGTCGTTACGCAATTCAACCTCTTCGGAGCCAGGTGCGCCGCCTAGCGATCCTCTTCGCCCGGGTGGCGCGGCCGATCGATCACGGGCCAGGGCTCGCCCACGTCCTTGAGGCGGCAGTCGATCCCCGCCACCTCGATGCGCACCTCCGCCCCGCCCGCGAGGAGCAGGTGGATGCCGCCTTCCTCGACGCTGACGGCCAGAAGCTCGAGAACGCGCCCGCCGTCGGCGGGGCGGTTGATACCACGCATCCGCACCCGGGTCACCTCTTCGAAGGCGACGCCGCAATGGACGCGCTCATAGAGGAAGCGCTTGCCCTCGCGCACCCGCGGCCGCTCCCAGGCGAAGCGGCTGGCCACCAGGACGAAGCGGCGCTCGTCCTCGAGCCAGCGCATGTCGGCGAGCTCGATCAGCGCGTCCTGGAGGCAGGCCGAGATGACGGCGATATCCTCGGCGTCCTCGGCGCGCAGCTTGAGCGGCCCGGCCACGGCCCTATCCTTCGCCCTTGACGCGCTCGATCTCGGCGCCGCAAGCGGCCAGCTTCTCCTCCAGGCGCTCGTAGCCCCGGTCGAGGTGATAGACCCGGCTGACGACCGTCTCCCCCTCGGCGGCGAGGCCGGCGAGCACGAGGGAGACCGAGGCGCGCAGGTCGGTCGCCATGACCGGGGCGCCCTTGAGCCGGCCGACCCCGCGGACCATGGCCGAGCCGCCGTGGAGGTTGATGTTCGCCCCCATGCGCATGAGCTCGGGCACGTGCATGAAGCGGTTCTCGAAGATGGTCTCGGTAATCATCGAAGCGCCCGCGGCCGTGGCCATCAATGCCATGCTCTGGGCCTGCAGGTCGGTGGGGAAGCCGGGATAGGGCTCGGTCATGATGTCGACCCCCGAAAGGCGGCCATTGTCGCGCGCGACGCGCAAGCCTCGCGCGGTCTCGGCGAAGCGGATGCCGGCCTCGGCCAGGACCTCGCCGACGGCGCCGATCGCGTCGAGGCGCCCGCCGATCAGCTCGATCTCGCCGTCGGTGATGGCCGCCGCCATGGCATAGGTGCCGGCCTCGATGCGGTCGGCGACCACGGCGTGGGCGGCGCCGTGGAGGCGGGGGACGCCCTCGATCTCCAGCCTGTCCGAGCCGACGCCGGAGATGCGCGCACCCATGGCCTGGAGGCAGCGGGCGAGGTCGGAGACCTCGGGCTCGCGCGCCGCGTTCTCGATCACCGTATCGCCGCGGGCGAGGCAGGCGGCCATCATGGCATTCTCGGTGGCGCCGACGGAGACCTGGTTGAAGGTGATGTGGGCGCCGCCGAGCCCGCCGGGGGCCTTGGCCTCGATATAGCCGCCGTCGAGCGCGATCTCGGCCCCCATTTGCTGGAGCGCCTTGAGGTGCAGATCGATGGGCCGGGTGCCGATGGCGCAGCCGCCCGGCAGGGAGACCCGGGCCTGGCCGCGGCGCGCCAGGAGCGGCCCCAGGACGAGGATCGAGGCCCGCATCTTGCGCACCAGGTCGTAGGGCGCCTCGGTGCTGGCGATTCTGCGCGCGGTGAGCGAGAGCGCCCGGCCCGCGTGCCCGTCGTTGGCCGCCACGCCCGCCTCGGCAACCTCGACGCCGTGCTGCGCGAGGAGCCCGGTCAGGGTCGAGATATCGGCCAGGTGGGGCAGGTTGGAGAGCACCAGCGTCTCGTCCGTCAACAGGCTCGCCGCCATGAGCGGCAAGGCCGCGTTCTTGGCGCCGCTGATGCGGATGGCGCCCTTGAGGCGCCGGCCGCCCGCGATACGGATCCTGTCCATGCCCGTCCCCGCCGCGTCCGCCGCCGCTACGCCGGCACCGGGTGCGGGCCACGCGGGGCCGCGCCCGTACGGGATATTGGCGGGTTGAGCGGCATGGTCATAGCGGCGGTCCCTCGTGGGGGTGATCGCGCCCTTGATAATGGAACCGCCTCCCGGCCTCAAGCCGCGCGGGCCAAGCCCCGCGCGCCGTCAGTCGGTTATGGTGGTCGAAGATGGCGATTCCGCGGCGGATGCTTCGCAGGGGTCCGGCCCCTCGTCGGCGCGGGCCCGGGCCTGGTCCTTGCGCCGGCGCAGGTTCTCGCGCAGGGCGCGGGCCAGCCGGGCCTCGCGCCGGGCGGCCTCGGCGGCGCCCTTCGCACTCCTGCCGGGCGGCGGCTTGGCGCTCACGCCCCCTCGCGGATGAACATGTTGAGCCAGTCGGCGACGAGGGCGGGCCGCTCCTCGCCCTCGATCTCCACCGTGACGGCGAGGCGCAGGACGTGGCGGCCCGGCGCCCGCTCCTCGGCGCCGGCGAGCATGACGCGGGCGCGGATGCGGCCGCCGGCCTTCACGGGGGCGATGAAGCGCACCTTCTCGAAGCCGTAATTGATGCCGAGATAGTCCTCGCCCCAGACCAGGCCCGCGTCCTTGATGAGCGGCGTCAGCAGGGAGAGGGTGAGGAAGCCGTGGGCGATGGTGGCGCCGAAGGGCCCGGCCCGGCCGCGCGCCGGGTCGGTGTGGATCCAATAGCGGTCGTCGGTGGTCTCGGCGAAGGCGTCGATCCTGTCCTGCTCGACCGTGAGCCAGCCCGAGAGGCCCAATTCCGCCCCGACATGGGACGTGGCGTCCGCGATCCCGAACGCGCCCTCGGCCATGGCGTTCCCCCCTCGATGCCCCGCCTTGGTGTCCCGTGCGGCGAGGCCACAGGATCGGCCCTTCCCGCCGCCCTGTCCAGCGCCCCTTGCCTCTCCCTCCTGGCCTATGGCATGGTCCCGCTACCCGGACTGCCGCCGTAGCTCAGGGGTAGAGCACACCCTTGGTAAGGGTGGGGTCGTAGGTTCGATTCCTACCGGCGGCACCATTATTTCCCGTTGAAAATCAAGCCCATGGTGGGCGTGGCGCGATCACCTATCCGGCAGGTGCCGGCAGAACGCGGCAGGAACCGGCAGGGCGAGGCGTGCAAAATCCGTGCGGCCTGTTCGCGCCGCGTTCGCCGGGCTAGGCCCTCACGCGCGCGTTCTCCGGATCATAGACCGCACCGCCCGCGACTGTCGCGCCATGGCGCTCGCCGAGGATCTCGATTTCGAGTGCCGTCCCGGCCGTGGCCGCGCCGGCCTCGACCCAGGCCAGCGCCAGGCGCCGCCCCACCCGGTGGCCGTAGCCGCCCGAGCTTACATGCCCGACCACCGCGTCCCCGCGCATCACCGGCTCGTCGGCCCACGGGTCGGCACCACCTGGCTCCGCCTCCTCCGCGAACGTGAGGCAGACGAGACGCCGGCCGTCGTCGCGCGTCGCCGCCGTGCGGCCGATGAAATCACCCTTTTCGGGATGCACGAAGCGGTCGAGGCCCGCCGGGCCCGGCGCCGTCGCCATGCCGATGTCCCGGCCCCAGACCGGATGGCCCTTCTCCAGGCGCATGGAGTCGAGCGCGCGCAGGCCGAAATCGGCGATGCCGTGCGCGGCGCCCGCCTCGAGGATCTGGTCGTAGAGCCCGCGCAGGTATTCGGGCCCGCAATGGATCTCCCAGCCGGGCTCGCCCGTGCCGGTCATCCGCAAGGCCAGGGCCGGGGCGTAGCCGAGGGTGATCTCCCGCGCCGCGAGCCAGGGGAAGGCGCCGTTCCCGAGGACGGCGCCCGTGAGCGGGGCCAGCACCTCGCGCGCCTTCGGGCCGGCCACCACGAGGGTGCCCCAAGCCTCGGTCCGGTCCTCGAGTGAGACGCCGGTCGCTGGCAGGTGCCAGGTGAGCCAATCCCGGTCGCGCTCCTGGCTCGTGGCCGCGCTCGTCAGGGTGAAGCGCTCAGCCGAGAGCCGGACAAGTGTGAACCAGGCGGCGATGCCGCCCTTGGGCGTCAGCATGGGGAAAAGTGCTACGCCGCCGTCGCGCGCCGGAACCCGGTCGGCGCCCATATGGTCGAGCCATGCCCCCGCGCCCGCGCCGGTGACCTCGAACTTGGCAAGGCTACCGAGATCGAGGACGCCCGCGCGCTTCTGCACGGCCCGGCACTCTTCGCCCACGGCCGCGAACCAATTGGCCCGGTGGTAGCTCGGCCGATCGGCCGCTTCCGTGCCCGCCGGCGCGAACCAGTTTGCCACCTCCCAGCCCTGGCGCACGCCGAAGACCGCATCCCGCGCCGCGAGCCGGTCGTAGAGCGGGCTCGTGCGCGCGGGCCGACCAGCCGCGGGCTCCGAATGGGGATGGAACGCCGAGGAGGAATAAGCGTGGCCGGCGCCGACCCGCGCGACCGCGTACCGGTTGTTCGCATAGGCACCGAAGCGGCGCACGTCGACCGGCGAGAGGTCGATGCCGGGCTCGCCCTCGATGATCCATTCCGCCAGGTGCCGGGTGAGGCTCGATTGCAGGAACCCACCCGCGAGGCCGCACAGGACGAAGTAGTCGCGCTGTCCGTGGGCCGGCCCGACCAGGGCCTGCAGGTCGGGCGAGCGCCCGGTGGGCCCATTGACCACGGTCTTGACGCCCACCTGGCCGATGGCGGGCACCAGCGCCGCCGTCGCCTCCAGTTTCGGTGCCGCGCGGTCGAGGTCGGGCGGCAGCAGCTCCTGGCCGAAGTCGCGCGGAATGCCGCCCTGGCCCCAGAACACGGTGTCGGATTCGTAGCAGGCGACGAGCAGCCCGTCGCGCTCTTGCCTGATATAGGTGGGAATCGACAGATCGCGCAGGATCGGCAACTCGCGGTCGCGCCCGGCCAGCTCCGGCACCGTGTCGGTCACCAGGTATTCGTGCTCGATGGCGAGGACGGGGAGGCGCCCACCCATCATGGCCGAGACCTCGGCCCCCCACAGGCCGGCACAATTGAT
The DNA here is from genome assembly GCA_963666705.2 of Alphaproteobacteria bacterium. Lineage (GTDB taxonomy): Bacteria > Pseudomonadota > Alphaproteobacteria > CADEGL01 > CADEGL01. The sequence goes on from CAXXKO010000029.1 coordinate 72,063, forward strand.
GACCACCTCGGCGGTGATGTCGCCCTTGTCCGTCTCGACCCGCCATTCGCCGCCGGGCGTGCGCGCGATTCCCTCGACCCGCGTGTGGCGCTCGATTACGGCGCCCGCCGCCCGCGCCGCGCCGGCGATGGCGTTGGTGGTCTGGCTGGGGTCGGTCCAGCCGTCGTGGTGGACGTATAGCGCGCCGGCGAAATCGTTGCTCGCGAGCAGGGGGAACAACTCCTTGGCCTCGCCCGGGCCGACGAGCTCGCAGTCGATGCCGAGGTCGCGCGTATTTGCCATGTAGCGCTTGTATTCGAGCATCTCCTCGGCCGTGCGGGCGATGCGGAGGCTGCCGCATTTGTGCAGGCCGACGGGCGTCCCGGTCTCGCGCTCCACTTCTTCGTAGGTGTCGAAGCTCGCCTTGCCCAGGCGGGCGAAGAACGGGGTCTCGGAATAGAACGGCACCTGTCCCGCCGCGTGCCAGGTGGAGCCCGAGGTGAGCTCGCCCTTCTCGATCAGCACCACGTCCATCCAGCCCTGTCGCGTGAGCTGGTAGATCATGGAGCAGCCGATAACCCCGCCGCCAATGACGACGGCGCGCGCACGGCTCTTCATCGGGTACCTCCCTTGCCGATTCTGAGGCGTTCGGCCGCGCGCCATGCCTGTGGCGCCTGTCCGCCGCCCATCGCCCATTGACACTAACCCGGGCGGATGCTTCACTTCTATCGAAATCTAATAAATAGTATTGTATTTCAATAAGATGGTGTTGCCACGGCGTTCGCCGGGGCCGAGGGGAGAAACGTCATGTCCGACAAGCTGCTGGTCTCGGACGAGGGGGCGGTCCGCACGCTCACCCTCAACCGGCCCGAGGTTCTGAACGCCGTTGATGGTGAGCTGCGCGCGGCCGTGGTCGATGCGCTCGAGGCCGCCAACGCGGAACCTTCCATTCGCGTCCTGATCTTGACGGGCAGCGGCGACCGGGCCTTCTGCGCCGGGCAGGACCTGAACGAGGCCAAGGCCGTGGACGACAGCGGCTCGCGCGCCTGGCAGGAGAGTTGGGAGGCTTTCTACGGCGCCTTCCTCGACACCAACAAGCCGATCATCGCCGCCCTCAATGGCCTGGCTGCCGGTGGCGGCTTCGTCATCTCCTCCCTCGCCGATATTCGCGTCATGTCGGACCAGGCCCGCCTCATCATGGCGGAGATCAACATCGGCCTGCCGTCCATCTTCGGCTCCTACTACCTGATGACCCAGGTCTTCCTCTCGCGCACCGTCGATATCGTGCTGACCGGGCGCGACATCCCGGCGGAGGAAGCCAAGCGCATCGGCTGGGCGCACGAAGTGGTGCCGCCGGGCGAGGTCATGGGCCGGGCCCAGGCGCTGGCGGCCGAGCTGTGCGAGAAGGCGCCGACGCCACTCAGGCTCACCGTCACCCGCTTCCGCACCGTGGCCAAGCGGGAGTTCGCCGAGGTCGCGGAGAGCCTGACCCGCTACCAGATGGAAGCCGTGGCGACGGGCGAGCCCGCCCGTGTCATGGCCGGATTCTTCGCCGAGCGCGAGCGGCGCAAGGCCGCCGGCTGAGGGAGGACCGCATCATGCCCGACTACCAGTTCATCAACACCCGCGCCGAGGGCGATATCGGCATCCTCACCCTCGACCGGCCGGAGACCATCAACGCCTGGCACGCCCCCATGCGGGCCGAGATCAGCGCGGCGCTCGGCATCTTCAACGCCGGCGACGGTATCCGTGCGGTGATCATCACCGGTGCCGGGGACCGCGCCTGGTCGGCGGGCCAGGACCTGCACGAGACGTCCAAGATCACGAGCGGGGAGGCGGGTGCCGCCTGGGCCGAAGAGTGGCGCGCTTTCTACAACTCCCTGCGCGGCATGGACAAAGGCGTCGTCGCGGCCTTGAACGGCGTCGCCGCCGGCTCGGCGTACCAGTTCGCCATGCTGTGCGACGTGCTGGTGGGCCACGACGGCTCGCGCATGGGCCAGCCCGAGATCAACTCCGGCATCTCGAGCGTGACCGGCCCCCACATCATGGGCCCGCGCATCGGCCGCTCGCGCACCACCGAGCTGACCCTGCGCGGCCGGGTGATGAGCGGGACCGAGGCCCACGAGATCGGTCTCATCCACTACCTGGTCCCGGCCGATCAGGTCATGGCGAAGTCGATGGAGATTGCGCGCGTCCTCGCCGACAAGGCGCCCTTGGCCATGAAGCTCACCAAGCAGCGCCTGCGCGAGATGACCCAGGCCGGGCTCGAGGAGTGCGTCACCGCCAATCTGGCCATCTCGGCCGAGAACTACGCCTCGGGCGAGCCCCAGGCCTGGATGGCCAAATTCTTCGAGGAGCGCGCCAAGAAGAAAGCGGCGCAAGAGGCAAAGGGCGGCGAGTAAGCCCTTGTTCACCCTCTCCCGCACGCGGGAGAGGGAGGGACCCGCGAAGCGGGAGGGCGTGGCCGCCGATAGGTGGCCGAGAGACTCTTCTGACGCGCCGACGCGCTCCCCCTCACCCCAACCCTCTCCCCAAGGGGAGATGGAGACTCTTTCGTCGCGTTCAACCCACTAGGTGCCTATCGACCCTCTCCTACAGGGAGAGGGAGGGACCCGCGAAGCGGGAGGGTGAGGGGTAGAGAAATCCCCTACCGGGACTCGCTGGCGAGAAATTCCGCGATCCGTGCCAGCACGCCGTCAGTATTTTCCAACACCTCATTGTTCCAGAAACGCAACACCCGAAAGCCTTGCTTTTCGAGGTAAAGATCGCGCTCCCGGTCTGCGTCCGGTGAGTGCTGGCCACCGTCGACCTCGACGACGAGCCGTGCTTCGAGGCACATGAAATCGACGACGTACGGCCCGAGCGGGCGCTGGCGCCGGAATTTGTGCCCGCCGAGCTGGCGGTTGCGCAAATGCCGCCAATGACGCTTCTCGGCATCTGTCGTACGGCTGCGCAGCTCTCTCGCACGCCCGACGGACATTACGCCTCCCGGTCCACCCTCACCCCAGCCCTCTCCCGCGAGCGGGAGGTGCTGGTCGTTCCGCCTCGTCGCCTCTCACCAATGGAGAGGGAGGCGCCAACCAAAGCGCCGCGCTTCAATTCGATACGCCCGCCCTGGTCACCTTGATGTCGTCGATGACGCGGGCCTTGATCCACATGGCGAGATCGTGGGTCACGACCTCCATGTCCGACATGCGCCCCGCCGTGCGCAGGGTGGAGGCGAGGCCGCGCTGCTGGGTCTCGCAGATGTCGTTGTCCTCCACCGTCGAGACGTCCCAGCGGTGGTAGTAGGCCTTCACCACCTCGTCGAAGTCGGGCCGCGCCACCGTCTCGCGCGGGAAGCAGGTGGCGACGCTCAGGCGCATGCGCCCGGCCGAGAGCGGGTTGCCCACCAGCCACCACATGCAGTCCTGGGTGCAGGCGAAGGTGACGTTGGGCAGGATGAGGCAAAAGTGGGTGCCCGACTTGGGCCGGCCCTCGAGCGAGGGGATGTGAGGGAACGCTTCGGCGTCGCCCGGGAGGAGCGCAACCGTGTGGTTGGACGGCATGTGCAGTGAGCTCCAGTGCCCGCCCTTGGACGGCACGTGGGCGCACACTTGCTTGCCAATCGTGCCGCCGTGAACGGTCGCCGTGTGGTAGTCCTCGGTCGCGTTCTCGGCGTAGATCTTCCAGTTGCATTCGAGGTCGTAGTGCCAGCGCTTGGTCAGCACCATGTCCTCGAAGCGGTAGGACGCGAACTGCTCGGTGATGTCGCCGAGGTAAGTCATGAGGTCGATGGCGTCCTCGTCGAAGCAAACGAACGCGAAGCCGGCCCAAACCTCGAGCCGGATTTCGGCGAGGCCCCAGTCGGCCATGTCGAAGTTGCTGGTGTTCTCCATGCCGGCGGCACCCCGGAGCGAGCCGTCGGTCCCGAAGGCCCATCCGTGGTAGGGGCAGAGGATGGCCCGCTTGCAGTTGCCCGTGCCGTCCAGGAGCCGGGCGCCACGGTGCTGACAGGCATTGGCGAAAGCGTGGAGGCGGCCGTCCTCGTCGCGGATGATGATGAGCGGCTCGCCCACCGCCTCGACGGTCATATAATCGCCCGGCTTGGGCACCTCCTCGACCCGGCAGACCAGGTTCCAGGCCCGCTTGAAGACGCGCTCCACCTCGCGGGCATAGAACGCCTCCGAAGTGAAGCACCAGCGGGGCAGGGATTCGCACTCCGCGAGCGGCAGGTCGACCTTGGCGTAATGCACGGGATCGAAGATATCCTGGGCCGTATCCATGACAATCCCCCTCTGGCCGTTCTCCCAACCCCTGGCGACAATCGATCGTGCGATCATACTATTCCGTGCGCGCGATTGCGGGTATCGCGGTGCCCGGTCAGTAGCCGAGCGTCTTGTTGATCTTTTTTTGCAGCGGCCGGCCCTCGATGAATCTCTCCATGTTCTCGAAGGTCACGTCGAGGGTCAATGGGATGTAGCGCTCGAGGTCCGATGACGAGCAATGGGGGCTGAGGACGAGGTTGCGGGTGCCCCACAGGGGCGACGAGGACGGCAACGGCTCCTGCGCGTAGGCGTCGAGCACCGCCCCGGACAGGTGGCCGCTCTCGAGCATCTCGGCGAGCGCCACGTAGTCCACGGTAGCCCCGCGCCCGATGTTCGCGAAGCCGGCACCCTTCTTCATCATCGCAAATTCGTCGCGCCCGATCAGGCCGCCCGTCTCGCTCGTGAAGGGAAGGGTCACCAGGACGAAGTCGGCGCGGGGCAGGACCTTCGCCAGCTCGTCCGGCCCGAACATCTCATCCACGCCGCGCCGCGGCCGTCCGCCGCGCCGCACGCCCAGCACCGTCATGCCAAGGTTCTTGGCGTGCCGCGCGGCGGCGCCGCCGATATTGCCCACGCCGATGACGGCGAGGGTCTTGCCCCCGACCGGTGTGCCGAAGGACTCCTTCCAGTACGAATCGCGCTGGTTCGTCACAATGAAGGGAATGGAGTTGTTGAGCATGAGGATGGCGGTCAGCGCGAATTCGCCGTGCCTCTCGGCATGGACCCCGCCGTTGTTGGTCATCACCACGTTCCTCGGCAGCCAATCGAACGGCATGATGTGCTCGACCCCGGCCGAGGTCATTTGAATCCAACGCAGCTTCGGCGCCCGCGCGGCGAAGTTCTCCTTCGGGAAGGGGCCGGTGGCCATGAACATCAGCACGTCGGCCGTCTTCATCTCCTTGTCGAAGGTCTCGCCGTAGTCCCAGCCGATGGTCGTGCGCACGCGCCGCGCCACGTCCGGGTGGCGGTTGGCCGCCTCCTGGTACCATTCCGGCGTCACCTGCGCGTGCTTGTGATAGGTGGTCACGTTCTCGATATGCATGTGGATCGTGCCGTCCGGGGCCCGGGTTGATGCGGACAATTCTGTCTCCTATTGAATGTCGCGTCCGGCGACTGGCCTGTCGCCGCGGCCATCGTGAAGCCGCTACGCTGGGTGCGGTGGACCCGCAACCTAGACGACCGGGCCGAAGAACGCCATGACCTGGGCCGGGGACGCCCATGCGCCGCGATGCGCGACGATTCGACCGTCTTCGGCGCGGTGATTGGAGCGCCGCAAGAAAACGCTTGAAATTCCTATCTCAAGAACAATATCCCATATTGGCGAAGCCTCGCGGCGACGGTCGAACGGTTGAGGTTTGTCAAGGCTCGGGCCGGGGCACTGTGAAGGAACGATTCTAGCACGTTGTAATATATTAATGAAATGACGATTAATCAGTTGCGGAACCTTAACATTCCGTGCGTTTTTCGCGCGGTTTTGCCGGGTTTGCGGCCCTAAACATCGATATCCTCGACGAAGCGGGCGTTCTCCTGGATGTAGGCGAAGCGGAGCTCGGCCTTGCGACCCATGAGGCTTTCGACGAGGTGGGCGGTCTCGGCCACTTCGCGCTTCTCCTCGGGGTCGGCCGGGTCGGGGATGCGGACCTGGAGGAGGGTGCGGCTCGCGGCCGCCATGGTGGTCTCGCGCAACTGCTTGGCCGGCATCTCGCCCAGGCCCTTGAAGCGGCTCACCTCCACCTTGCCGGGGCCGCCGAAGCGCTCGGCGAGGAGCGTCTCCTTGTGGGCGTCGTCGCGGGCGTAGGTGGTGTCGGTGCCCCGGCTCAGGCGGTAGAGCGGCGGCTGGGCCAGGTAGAGGTGCCCGCCCCGGATGAGGGCCGGCATCTCGCGGTAGAAGTAGGTCATGAGGAGGGCGGCGATATGCGCCCCGTCCACGTCGGCGTCGGTCATGATGATGACGCGCTCGTAGCGCAACTGCTCCTCGCGGTACTGGGCGCCCCAGCCGCAGCCCAGGGCCTGCGCCAAATCGGCGAGCTCCTGGTTGGTGCGCAGCTTCTCCGGTGTGGCCGTGGCGACGTTGAGCACCTTGCCCCGGAGCGGCAGGATGGCCTGGGTCTGGCGGTCCCGCGCCTGCTTGGCCGAGCCGCCGGCCGAATCGCCCTCGACGAGGAAGATCTCCGTGCCCTCGGGCGCCTCGCGGCTGCAATCGGCGAGCTTGCCGGGGAGGCGCAGCCGGCGCGTCGGCGTCTTGCGCTGGAGCTCGCGGGCCTGGCGCCGCCGCAGGCGCTCGTCGCCGCGCGCCAGCACCTTCTCCAGGAGCGCACCCGCCTCGCCGGGGTCGTCCGAGAGCCAATGGTCGAAATGGTCCTTGACCGCGCTCTCCACCAGGCGCGCGGCCTCGGGCATGCCCAGACGCTCCTTGGTCTGGCCCTGGAACTGCGGGTTCTCGATGAAGAGCGAGAGCAGCACGCAGGCCCCGTCCACCGCGTCGTCCGCGGTGATCTGGCTGGCCCGCTTGTTGCCCACCAGCTCGCCATAGGCGCGCAGGCCCCGCATCAGCGCCGTGCGCAGGCCCTGCTCGTGGCTGCCGCCCTGGGGCGTGGGCACGGTGTTGGTGTAGGAGTTGAGGAAGCCGTCCTCGTCCTCGGGCCAGCACACGGCCCATTCGACCTGGCCGGCACCGCCGTTGGGCAGCTTGGCACCGCCGGCGAAGGGCCGCTCGGTAATGGTGGGTCGGCCGTCGACGCTGGCGCGCAGGTAATCGCCGAGGCCGCCGGGGAAGTGCAGGACCGCGTGCTCGGGAACCCCGTCATCGCCCTTGATGAGGGCCGGGTCGCACGACCAGCGAATCTCCACGCCCCGGAACAGGTAGGCCTTCGAGCGCGCCATGCGGAAGATGCGGTCGGCCCGGAAATGGGCCTTCTCGCCGAAGATGTCGGGGTCGGGGTGGAAGGTCACGGTGGTGCCGCGGCGGTTCTGCACCGCGCCCTGGTCCTCGAGCTTGTTCTTGGGCGCGCCGCGGGAATAGGACTGGCGCCACAAATGCCGGTCGCGCGCCACCTCGACATGGAAGCGGTCCGAGAGGGCGTTGACCACCGAGAGGCCGACCCCGTGCAGGCCGCCCGCGGTGCGGTAGACCTTGTCCGAGAACTTGCCGCCCGAGTGCAGGGTCGTGAGGATGACCTCGAGGGCGGACTTGTCCTTGAACTTGGGATGCCGGTCCACGGGGATGCCGCGGCCGTTGTCCCGCACCGTCACCGTGCCGTCGCCGGCGAGCTCGATCTCGATGCGGCTCGCATGCCCGGCCACCACCTCGTCCATGGCGTTGTCCAGCACCTCGGCCACCAGGTGGTGGAGTGCGCGCTCGTCGGTGCCGCCCACATACATGCCGGGGCGGCGGCGCACGGGCTCGAGGCCCTCGAGCACTTCGATGTCCTTGGCCGAATAGCTGGCGCCGCGAGGGGAAGCGTCCTGGAAAAGGTCGGAGGTCATGACCGCCATAATAAGATAGCCTGCATCTTCGTTGTTATATGGCCCCGGAGGGGCGAGCCGCCCATAGACTATTGCGGGGCCGCGTAAACCACAAGATGTAGCGTATCGAAGCATAGAGGGCCGCAAAATATCCGAATCTGCACAACCGAGGGGCGAGCTCGCCATCCGCACCGTGGCCATGCCGGCCGACGCCAACGCCAACGGCGACATCTTCGGCGGCTGGGTGCTTGGCCAGATGGATATCTCCGGCGGCCTCGTGGCCAGCCAGCGCTGTCGCGGCCGCTGCGCGACGGTGGCCGTGGACGGCATGGAATTCCATCTGCCGGTCTATGTCGGCGACGTGTTCTGCGGCTATGCCGAGGTCATGCGGGTGGGCCGCACCTCCATGGCCATCCGCGTCGAGGCCTGGGCCATCCGGCGCATGACCCGGGAGCACGTGAAGGTGACCGAGGGCACTTTCACCTTCGTCGCCATCGACGAGAACCGCCGCCCCCGCCCCGTCGACCAGGAGCCCGCGGCGGTGTGAGGCGATTGAAATGGGCGGCAAGAATGTTATAATGTATGTTATAACACTGATGGGGATGTGTAACCGAGGACGTCAGCCATGCACATTGTAAAGATCACGACCATCGGCAATTCCGCGGGCATTGTTCTGCCGCGAGAAATCATGGTCCGCATGAAGGTGCGAAAGGGTGATGTTTTGATTTTAACGGAGGCGGATGGCGGATATCAGGTGACGCCGTACGATCCGGCGTTCGCGCGCCAGGTCGAGGCCGCCGAGGAAGGCATGCGCCGGTATCGGAACGCATTGCGAGAGCTGGCGAAATGATACTTCGGTATGGCTGCCACGTCGGAGCCTGAATGGTTGGACGTTGAGGTGGTGATCGCGTTTCACGCCATGACGCTGGCCGAGCATGGTGGCGCGGCTGGTATCCGAGACGATCATGGGCTGCGCTCGGCGCTCGCCCGGCCGCGGCAGCTGTTGGCCGACGGTGATCCCGATCTGTTCGATCTGGCGGCGGCATACGCTTCGGGAATTGTCCGCAACCATCCTTTTGTCGATGGCAACAAGCGGGCTGCCTTCATCGCGGCCTACACGTTTCTCCGCGTCAACGGCCTGGAGGTACGGCTTGCGGAGATCGAGGTCGTGGGCTTGATGCTTGATTTGGCGGCTGGTCGGTTATCGGAGCCGGCGTTCGCCGAATCGCTGCGCGCGCAATCGGTGCGGGAAGTAAAATGAGAGTGTTTTCGCGGTACGTCTGGCGCTCGGCTTTTCTTGTCGCCTCGGTCCTCTTCGGCGCCCCTGCCCTCGCGGGCTGTACAGACCGGAGACATAGCTGACAGGTGTTCGGAGACATGGTTGACACTTTCCCGGTCCCTGGCGGATTGGGGAAGGATTGGATCATGGTCTGGCGGGAGCGGTTGGTGATGGATTTGCGAGAGGAGTTTGTGGGTCTGGCGGGAAGCGCGGGGGCGAACCGGCGTGAGCTGTGCCGTCGGTTCGGGATCAGCGCCCAGACCGGCTACAAATGGCTGCGGCGGCACGCGGCCGAGGGGCGGGAGGGCTTGGCCGACCGCTCGCGGCGGCCGCGGACGAGCCCGGGGCGTGTGGCGCCGGTGCTCGAGGCGGCGGTGCTCGCGGTGCGGGCCGACAGCAACCAGGCGTGGGGCGGCCGCAAGATCCGGCGGCGGCTCCAGGACTTCGGCCACGCGGCGGTGCCGAGCGCCAGTACGATCACCGAGATCCTGCGCCGCCACGACAAGCTGGACGCGGCGGCGGCCGGGCCGGCGCGCTGGTGCCGGTTCGAGCGCGCCGGCCCGAACGAGCTGTGGCAGATGGACTTCAAGGGCCACTTCGCGACCGTGGCCGGGCGCTGCCATCCCTTGACGGTGCTCGACGACCACGCGCGCTACGCGCTCGGGCTCGCCGCCTGCGCCGACGAGCGCGCGGAGACGGTGCGCGAGCGGCTGAGCGCCATCTTCCGGCGCTACGGGCTGCCCGAGGCGATGCTGATGGACAACGGCGCGCCGTGGGGCGACGCCGGCGGCCAGCCCTACACCGTGCTCACCGTGTGGCTGATGCGGCTCGGCATCCGCATCGCCCACTGCCGCCCCTACCATCCCCAGACCCAAGGCAAGGACGAGCGCTTCCACCGCACATTGGCGGCCGAGGTCCTGGCCGGGCGCCGCTTCGCCGATCTCGGCGAGTGCCAGGGCGCATTCTCGCGCTGGCGCCACGTCTACAACCACCAGCGCCCGCACGAGGCCCTCGATCTCGACGTGCCGGCGCGCCGCTACCGCCCCAGCGCGGTCGCCTTCCCGGAGACGCCGCCCGAGATCGCATACGGTCCCGGCGATAGGGTGCGCAAGGTCCAGAGCGGCGGCATGGTCAGCTTCCAGGGCCGCCAGTTCCGCATCTCCAAGGCGTTCAAGGGACAGCCCATCGCCCTGCGCCCGAGCGCCGTCGACGGCGTGTTCACGGTGCGCTTCGGCGCCAACACCATCGCCCATATCGACTTCCGAAAAGCGCCCGCCGAGACACGAGCCGCCTGTGGATTTGATGGATATCGCTGGCGCGATACCCACAACCCCACAGGCACAACAACCGCAAAACAGGATTGATCTGGTATTGAAGTGCAGCATCCGAGGTGTCAACCATGTCCCCGAACACCCGTCAACCATGTCCCCGGTCTATACACGGGCGAGGCGGACGTGCTCGAGGTCGAGGCGCGGCCGTCGGCGGACGGCACCTACCGCCTCGCGGTCACCGTGCGCCACTCGGACGAGGGGTGGGAGCATTACGCCGACCGGTGGGAGGTGCTGGCCCCCGACGGCACGGTGCTGGGCGCCCGGGTGCTCTTGCACCCCCATGTGGGCGAACAGCCCTTCACCCGGAGCCTTGGCGGCGTCGCCGTTCCCGCGGGGGTTTCGCGGGTGGTGGTTCGCGCGCATGATGGCGTCCACGGGCTCGGCGGCGCCGAGGTTACCGTCGAGTTCGCGGAGTGATCCACCGCGAGGAGAGGGGGAGGGCGCCATGCTCATCAGGACCAGGGACGAGATCAGCGGCACCGATTGCGAGCTCGACAACGAGTACTTTCACAGCTTCCGCCTCCTGTACAAGGCGGACGCCATGGGCTTCTCCATGACCGACACCTATGTCCGGCCCGGTCCCGGCAAGACGCTGTGGTACAAGAACCATCTCGAGGCCTGCTACTGTGTCGAAGGCGAGGGCACAGTCGAGAACCTAGCCACGGGCGAGGTGCACAGGCTCGTGTCGGGCAGCCTCTATTGCCTCGACAAGCACGACCGGCATCACATCAAGACCGAGACCGGGATGCGTCTCATCTGCACCTTCAATCCGCCTCTCGCCGGCGACGAGCGCCACGACGCGGACGGCTCCTTCGGCCCGCCGACGTGAATGGCCGGTCGGCTCTCGCCGGCTGATGGGCGGAAAGACGAAACCGAGGAGGACCGGGGATGATATACAAGACCTACGACGAATTGGCGGGCACCAAGGGCGAGACGGTGCTGGTGGGCGGGCTGGCGGTCACCCGCCGCTTCCTCCTCGCGGCGGACGGGGTCGGGTTCACCCTCTCCGACATCCGCGTCGAGGCGGGCCAGGTCGCCACGCTCTGGTACAAGAACCACATCGAGGCCAACTACGTCATAGAGGGCGAAGGCACGCTCGTGGAGCTCGACACCGGCACCGAGCGCCCCCTCGCGCCCGGGGTCATGTACTGCCTCGACAAGCATGACCGCCACCGCGTCATCGCCAAGACGGACATGCGCCTCATCTGCGTCTTCAACCCGCCCCTGGTGGGCGGGGAATCCCATGACGCCGACGGCGCCTACGCGGCGGCCGTATAGGGCCGCGCGCGGGGGCGCTCAACCGCCTTGCCAACAGGGGATTTCGGGCCGATCATGGCGCTCGGGCTCATGTGATCCGGAGGAACAGCAGTGTCCATGCGCGCGGTCGCGACGGCGCGCGGACTCGTGGAGCGCGATGACGCGGAGGCACCCGTCGCACCCAAGGAACCCAAGGGCCACGTCATTGTGGTCAGCAGCCAGAAGGGTGGCACCGGAAAATCCACGATCGCGATTCACCTCGCGGTCTCGCTGCTCCGGTGACCTTCCTCGGTCCACACCATCGACCTCGACAGCGAGCAGGGCAGCCTGACCCGTTACGTCGAGAACCGGCGCGCCTACGCGGCGCGCACCGGCGCCGACTTGCCCATCCCGCGCCACGTGGCCATCAGCCCGAGCGTGCTGAAGGACCGCGACGCGGCGCGGGCCGACGAGCTCGAGCGCCTGGGCGCCGTCGTCGCGCACGCCGCGGCGGCGCACGACTTCGTGGTGGTGGACACGGCCGGCAGCGCGGCCTTCCTCGCCCGCGTCGCCCACGAGTTCGCGGATACGATCGTCACGCCCCTCAACGACAGCCTGCTCGACCTCGATATCCTCGCCCTGGTCGATCCCGAGACGCGCCGGGTCGTCCGCGGGAGCGCCTATACCGGGCTCGTCATCGACGCCATCGCCAACCGGCGCGCGCGCGGCCAGGGGGAGACGGCCTGGATTGTGGTGCGCAACCGCCTCACCATGCTCGACAGCCGCAACAAGCGCCAGATGCTGGAGCTGGTCGAGCTGCTGTCGCGGGAGATGGGATTCCGGATCGCCGCCGGGATCGGCGAGCGGGTCGTCTTCCGCGAGTTGTTCCTCGATGGGCTGACACTTCTCGATTTGCGGGACGCGGACGCCGGGGTGTCGCTCAATATGTCCCACCTGGCCGCGCGGCAGGAGTTCGCGCTCCTCCTCGAAGCCCTCGACTTGCCGCGCCGGTCCGCGCCCGCGCGCACGGGCTGAGGGGGCCTGGAATTCTAATTGCATTCATGATCGTCGCCTTCGGGCTCGGCTACGGCCTCGGGTTCGCGCTGCGCGCTGGCCTTTCGCGCCTGCGCCGAGTCCACATGCGCCGGCGCTTCGCGCGGCACGGGCAACGTGCGGCGAGGCCGGCCGATCTGAAGGCTGACGCGGCCGGAAACGCGGGCGGGCCCGGCCATCGGCCCGCGGACACGGGCAGGGCGGAAGAGGCCAGCCGTCTCGGCGCGCGGCTCGAGGCGACCCTTGCGGCCAATTCCCTCATCTGGGTCGACATCCACGAGGGCGGTGGCGCTCGCTCGAACGGGACCCTGGTCGGCTCCTTCCAACCCGAGCTCACCGATGGCTTGGGCCTGCGCCTCGTCCGCACGGACGGGAGCGCTTTCGCCGTGTGGGACTTGCGCGACTTCGATCTGTCCCTCGCGGACAGTGATATCTTCGGCCGCCACGTCGTTTTGACCGGCCGAGACGGGGCGGCATATTCGTTACCCGCGCTCCCCCATGAGGATGCGGAGCGGTTGCTGGGCATCCTGACCGAGGCGCGCGAGTCTGCTTCCGCCGGCCCACCGGTTGTTGGTAAAGAGTAGGCTGGCCATGGCGGACATCAATTTCCTCTACCTCACGATCGGCGTTTTCGTCCTCGGTCTCATTGCCGGTTACGCGCACCGTGCGCTGATCTCCCGTCGCCGCCGCCGAATGAGCTAGGAGCCTGTCCGAGAATTCGGATTTGGCTCGACGTGGGTATCGGAGTGTGATTCGTTAAACGGCATGAGCAAAACCTTTCGAGCTTGGGACGTGGATCAGGTCTGGCTGTTGCCGGCTTCGGTCCATGACTTCGTGCCGGCGGGACACGCGGCGCACCTGGTGCGGGATGCGGTGCGCGAGAGCCTGGACCTGTCGGCGATCTTTGCGGCCTATGGCGAGGCGCGCGGCCAGCCGCCCTACCACCCGGTGATGATGGTGGCGCTGTTGCTGTACGCCTACAGCGTCGGCGTCTATTCGTCGCGCCGCATCGCCAGGGGGTGTGAGGAGCGCGTCGACTTCATGGCGGTGACGGGGATGCAGCGGCCCGACTTCCGCACCATCTCGGATTTCCGCAAGCGCCATCTCGCGGCGCTGTCGGGGCTGTTCGCGCAGGTGCTGGCCCTGTGCCGCCGGGCGGGGCTGGTCAAGCTCGGCCATGTGGCGCTGGACGGCACCAAGATCAAGGCCAACGCCTCCAAGCACAAGGCGATGTCTTACGCCCGCATGGTCAGGGCGGAGGCCGGGCTCGAGGCGGTGGTCGAGAGCTGGCTCGATCGGGCGGCGGCGGCCGATGCGGCGGAGGACGAGGCGTTGGGGGTCGCGGCGCGGGGCGACGAGATGCCGGCCTGGGTCGCCGACAAGGCCAAGCGTCTGGCCAAGATCGCCGAGAGGTCGCGAGGCCAAGGCCGCCCTGGAGGCCGAGGCGCGGGACGCGGCCGCGCGCGCCGCCCAGACGCGGGCGCCGAAGCGCCCGGGACCCAAGCCCAAGCCGCCGGCGGATGTGCCGGCGGACAAGGCGCAGCGCAACTTCACCGACCCCGAGAGCCGCATCCTCAAGACCAAGGACGGCTTCATCCAGGGCTATAATGCCCAGGCCGCGGTCGATGCCAAACGCCAGATCATCGTCGCCCACGCCCTGACCGATTCGCGAGGCCAAGGCCGCCCTGGAGGCCGAGGCGCGGGACGCGGCCGCGCGCGCCGCCCAGACGCGGGCGCCGAAGCGCCCGGGACCCAAGCCCAAGCCGCCGGCGGATGTGCCGGCGGACAAGGCGCAGCGACTTCACCGACCCCGAGGGCATCCTCAAGACCAAGGACGGCTTCATCCAGCTATAATGCCCAGGCCGCGGTCGATGCCAAACCCCGACGCCCTGACCGATTCGACCAGCGACCAGGGCCAGCTCGAACCCCTGATCGACGCCATCGAAGCCAACCTCGGGCGGCGTCCCAGGGAGATATCGGCGGACGCCGGCTACTGCTCGAAGGCGAACCTGGAGGCCGCCGATAGGCGGGGCATCAAGCCCTACATCGCGACCGGGCGGCAAAAGCACGGCCAAGCCGCCGCCGTGGGCCCGCGCGCCGCGCCGCCCGGCGGCCGGGTCGCGGCCATGGCGGCCACCCTCAGGCGCGCCGGGCGCCGCAGCCGCTACCGCCTGCGCAAGCAGACCGTCGAGCCGGTGTTCGGCCAGATCAAGCAGGCCCGGGGCTTCCGTCAGTTCCTGCTGCGCGGCCGTGAGAAGGTCACATGCGAATGGGCGATGATCTGCACCGCCCACAACCTGGCCAAGCTCGCCGTCGCCCAAGCGCCATGAGACGCCGAGACCAATCATGCCTCTCGCCGCGCCAAGCCCCTGAAGGCAACCACCCATGAGCCAAACCACCAAAATCACGACAAGACCACTCGCCATCACCCCAATGCTTGCCAACAACATCAAATCTCGGACAGGCTCCTAGTACCCACTTTCATAATTCCGTGTGCCATACGATCGCTTTTCCCGTCTCCTCGGTAGGAGGGGGTGCGCCGGCGATGCCGGGGCATCGTCAAGCATCCCCGACACCCCGAGGGGGCGGGAAAAGCGACCCGCGGGGCGGCGCCCCGAGGCCTCCGGACGTCGTCGCGCGCCGCTTGTGATGCCCCGGCATCACGGCGCGCCACCCTCCTAGCCGGGAACCTCGGGGCGCCGTCGTATGGCACACGGAATTATGAAAGTGGGTACTAGCGATGCCCGGGTGGCTGGACGCGGGAGGGGCGGGCACCTAAGTTTGCGCCGGCGGCATCTGCATCGAAGCGGGAGGCGAAATGCGTTGGCGCAGGACACTGACGGTCGTCGGCGCCCATGCCGAGGGCGAATGCGGCAACGTGGTCACGGGCGGCGTCGTCGACGTGCCGGGCGAGACCATGTTCGACAAGAAGCGGCACCTGGAACGGCACGGTGACGGGTTGCGCAAGTTCCTCCTCTTCGAGCCCCGCGGCGCACCCGTCAACAGCACCAACATCGTCCTGCCCTCGAACAACCCGAAAGCCGACTTCGGCTACATCATCATGGAGTCGACCGAGTACCCGCCCATGTCGGGCTCGAACACCATCTGCACGGCGACCGTGATCCTGGAGACCGGCATCCACCCCATGACGGAGCCGGTGACGAAGATGGTGCTGGAAGCGCCGGGCGGTCTCGTCGAGGTCACCTGCAAGTGCCGGGACGGCAAGGTCGAGCAGGTCAAGCTCGCGAACGTGCCCTCCTTCCCCGCCCATCTCGATGCGGTGGTGGAGGTCGAGGGCGTGGGAAGCCTGCGCCTCGACGTGGCCTATGGCGGCATGTTCTACGCCATCGTCGAGGCCAAGGACCTGGGCTTCGGCATCACGCCCGACGAGGCCCGCGACATCTGCGTCGTGGGCCAGAAGGTCAAGGCCGCCTGCAACGAGCAGCTCGAGACCGTCCACCCGGAGAACCCGGAGATCCGCGATGTGAGCATCTTCGAACTGACGGGCCCGGTTCGCCGCCGGGGACGGAAGCTGAGCGCCCGCAACACGGTCGTGGTCTCGCCCGGCCGGCTCGACCGCTCGCCCTGCGGGACGGGCACCTCGGCGCGCCTCGCCGTCATGCACGCCAGGCGTCAGATCAAGGTGGGCGAGGTCTTCGACCACGAATCCATCATCGGCACCCATTTCGAGGGCGAGGTGACGGGCACCACCCGGGTCGCCGGCAGGCGGGCGGTCAAGACCACCGTGGCCGGCCGCGCCTGGATCACCGGGCTCATGCAGTACGGCCACGACCCCGACGACCCGTTCCCCGAGGGCTACACCCTCTCCGACGTGTGGCTGAAGGCGATCTGAGGGCGAGACGGCGCTCGCGGATCCCGCATCAAGCCGGCCGGGGCGGGCCGTTCGGGCGGGTGAGGACATAGGCCGCCGAAGCCAGCAGAATGGCGCCGACGATCGCGGGCAGCACCCACCCCTCGGCGACGAAGTAGGTCACATAGACCCAGCTCAGGGTCATCATGGTGACGGCGAGCGCCTTGGCCCTGGGCCGGATGGCGCGGTGGGCCTCCCATTCGCGCACCGGACGGCCGAGCCAGGGGTGGGTGAAGAGCCAGGTGTGGAAGCGCGCCGAGCTGTTGGCGAAGCACCAGGCGGCCAGGATCAGGAGAATGGTGCCCGGGAGCAGCGGCAGGAACAGGCCCGCCGCTCCCACCGCCGTGAGGACGAAGCCCGCCACCAGCAGAAGGTGGCGCCGGCCCCTGCCGAGCATGGACGGCCCAGCCGCGCCCGCCTTGGTCTTGTCGCCCGCCTCCGGGGTCCCGCCGCCCGCCGTCATGTACTGATTTCACTTTCTCTGATCCGGCACCCGGCCCTCCCCCTTCGTCCTTCGACAGGCTCAGGATGAGGAGGCTCAGGGTGAGGCCCTCATGCCGAGCTTCCTCATCCTGAGCGCTTGTCGAAGGACGAAGTATGAAGGCCGGGGAGGCGAGTAGGCTCAGGGTAGGCCCTCATGCTGAGCTTGTCGAAGTATGAAGGCCGGGGAGGCGAGTAGGCTCAGAGTAGGCGCTCATGCTGAGCTTGTCGAAGTATGGGGGCCGGCGGCCGGCGCGTGAACCGCGAAGTCCATTCCTACCCCACCCGATCGTACCCCGCTTCCTGGTGGCGCGCGACCGCGTCCCAATCGACCTCGACGCCGAGGCCGGGTGCGTCCGGCAGGTGCGCGCGGCCGTCCCGGATGGTGATGCCGCCCTTGACCATCTCCTCCGCGCCCCAGTCGAGGAAGGAGACGTGGCCTTCGCAATCGACGGGGTAGGGCTTGGGCACGGTGGCGGCGATGTGGCAGCAGGCCGTGTCGCCGACGAGGGTATAGGGGTTGGTATCGACGCTCACGCCGATGGCGGCGCTGTCGCAGATGGCGATCACCTTCGCCGCCTCGAAGAAGCCGCCCAGGCGGTTGAGCTTGAGGACGATGCGGTCGGCCGCCTGCATGCGCGCGATTCCCAGCATGGCCTTGGCCGACCACACCGATTCGTCGAGGATCACCGGGACGCCGCCCCGCGCGCGCACGTGGGCGGCGCCGTCGAGGTCGGCATAGTGCAGCGGCTGCTCGATCGAGAGGTTGTCGCAGCCCGCGAAGCGGCCGAGCACGCTCACGGTCCAGTTGGCGCTGTCCCAGCCCTGGTTGGCGTCCGCGTCGATATAGACGTCGGGCGGTGTGACCTCGATGGCGGCCTGGAGCTTGGCGAGCTCGGAGAGCATGTTGTCCCGGTTCCAGCCCTTGGACAGCAGCACGTCGCCGACCTTGATCTTGAGGCCCTTGAAGCCGCGGGCGATGAACTCGCGGCAGCCCTCGGCCATGGCCTCGGGCGTCTTGTGGTAGAGGTTGGTGAGGAGCTCGAACTCGGTGCGGTAGCCGCCGCCCATCAGCTCGTAGGCCGGCACGCCCCGGGCCTTGCCGACGAGGTCGTGGATGGCCATGTCGACGCCCGAGCGGGCACCGCGCGAACCCGGCATGCCGCCGCCGAACGCCTCCTCCATGAGGAAGTGGCACATGGCGATGTTGCCCGCCTCCGCGCCCTGGAGGGCCTGGTCGTAGAGCCGGATCAGCTCGGCGATCTGGTCCGCCGTCTCGCCGAGGTACCATTGCTGGCTGGTGATCTCGCCGACGCCGGTCTCACCGCTCTCCGCCGTCACCCGGATGAGGAAGGAGGGCGGGTGGCTCGGCCAGACGTATTCGTCGTCGACCCACGCCTCCTTGATGGCCACCGGATAGAGCCTGAAGGACTCGATCTTCGCGATTTTCATTCACCACCTCCCGTGCCTCGGTTCCGGGGGGTTGTACCAAGCCAGGAGGCGCGATCAAAGGACGGGGAGGGGGCGCCGCGGCCGCCGCCGGTCGGGCGGATGACACTTGCTTTGGCAATACCGTGCCACCGGCCTCCCCCTTCGACAGGCTCAGGGTGAGGCCTTCGACAGGCTCGGGGTGAGGCCCTCATGCTGAGCCCGTCGAAGTATGAGGGCTGGGGCGGGTGGCTCCCGATAATTTGCAAGCCGAAACTACACCGAGTAGTAGAGCTGGAACTCGATCGGGTGGGGCGTGTGCTCGAGCTCGTAGACCTCCTCCCACTTCAAATCGAGGTGGCTGTCGATCAGGTCGTCGGAGAAGACGTCGCCCTTCTTGAGGAAATCGCGGTCCTCGTCGAGGTGGCCGAGCGCATCGCGCAGGGACCCGCAGACGGTGGGCACGTCGGTCAGCTCCTCGGGCTCGAGGTCGTAGAGGTTCTTGTCCATGGGATCGCCCGGATGGATGCGGTTCTCGATTCCGTCGATGCCGGCCATGAGCAGGGCCGAGAAGGCCAGGTAGGGGTTCGCGGCCGGATCGGGGAAGCGCACCTCGACGCGCTTGCCGCTGGGGCTGGTGGCATAGGGGATGCGGCAGGAGGCCGAGCGGTTGCGGGCCGAGTAGGCCAGCAGGACCGGCGCCTCGAAGCCCGGAATCAGCCGCTTGTAGCTGTTGGTCGTCGGGTTCGCGAAGGCGTTGATGGCGCGCGCGTGCTTGATGATGCCGCCGATGTAGTAGAGCGCCGTGTCCGAGAGGTCGGCATAGCCGCTGCCGGCGAAGAGGGGGACGCCGTCTTTCCAGATCGACTGGTGGACATGCATGCCCGAGCCGTTGTCGCCCTTGACGGGCTTGGGCATGAAGGTGGCCGTCATGCCGTTCTCGTGGGCCACCATTTGCACCACGTACTTGTAGATCTGCATGGCGTCGGCGGTGCGCAGCAGGGTGTTGAAGCGGATGCCGAGCTCGTTCTGGGCCGGGGCCACCTCGTGGTGATGCTTCTCGGTCTCGACCCCCATCTCCTTGATGAAGGTCAGCATCTCGGCCCTCAGGTCCGCCATCGAATCGACCGGGGGGACGGGAAAGTAGCCGCCCTTGACGGGGGGGCGGTGGCCGCGGTTACCGAGCTCGTATGCCTTGCCGCTCGCGCCCGGCAGCTCTTCCGATTCGAGGTGGTAGAAGGCCTCGTGCATGCTGCTCGCGAAGCGCACGTCGTCGAAGACGAAGAACTCGGCCTCGGGCCCGAAATAGGCCGTATCGCCGATGCCGCTGGCCTTCAAGTAGGCCTCGGCGCGCTGGGCGAGGGAGCGCGGGTCGCGGCCATAGGCCTGTCCGGTCGAGGGCTCGATCACGTCGCAGATGAGGATCAGCGTGTTCTGAGCGGCCCAGGGGTCCATCACCGCGCTCGAGAGGTCGGGGCGCAGGATCATGTCCGAATCGTTGATTGCCTTCCAGCCGGCGATTGAGGAGCCGTCGAACATGATGCCGTCCGTCAGCATCTCCTCGTCCATGGTCTCGGCGGCCTGGGCCGTGTGCTGCCATTTGCCCTTGGGGTCGGTAAAGCGGAGGTCGACGTATTTGACCTCGTTCTCCGCGATCGTCTCGAGGACGGATTCTGCGTCGGACATGGCGGTGTTCCCTCTGGCTGAATGGTGCGTTGGTCCTCGGGCGGCGGGTGGGCCGCGGCGCTAAACCGCGTCGGCGCCCGTCTCCCCGGTGCGGATGCGGATGACCTCCTCCACCGGAGAGACGAAGATCTTGCCGTCGCCGATGCGGCCCGTGTGGGCGGCCTGCTGGATCGCTTCCACGGCCCGTTCCACGAGGTTGTCCTCGAGCACCACCTCGATCTTCACCTTGGGCAGGAAGTCGACGACGTACTCGGCCCCCCGGTAGAGCTCGGTATGGCCCTTCTGCCGGCCGAAGCCCTTGGCCTCGGTCACCGTGAGTCCCTTGAGGCCGATCTCATCGAGCGCCTCTTTCACCTCCTCGAGCTTGAAGGGCTTGATGATGGCTTCGATTTTTTTCATGGCTCTGGGCGCCCGCTGGCTGGATGGATATGACGGCAGTCTCCTGAGAGCACGCACCGTGCCAATCTGTCGCCGGCGGTCAAGCCGTTGAAATCACCTCGTGTTCTGGAGCCGTGGATTGTTGCCGGCGGCGTGGCCGGACCAAAAAATGACCAGCCTGCCCAATTAGTGGGCAGCGGGGTCCGGTCCGAGCCGCGCCACCTCTCGGTCGATCTCGGCCAGGGCGGCCCGCTTCTCATCTTCGGCGAGGAAGCTTGCCGTGAAGCCATTGCGGACGAGGGCGACAAGGTCCGCCTCCGAGAGGGCGAGCGCGCGCTGGCAGGCGATCAGGTTCGCGCTCAGATAGCCGCCGAAATAGGCCGGGTCGTCGGAGTTGACGGTGACGTGGAGGCCTGCGTCCATCAAGTCCGCGAGGGGATGGTCTTCCAGGCGTTCGAACACCCGCAGGCGGACGTTCGAGAGCGGACAGACGGTGAGCGGGATGCGCGCCTCGGCGAGGCGGCGGACGAGCGCCGGGTCCTCGAGGCAGCGCACGCCGTGGTCGATGCGGCTCACGCCCAGGTCGTCGAGCGCCTGGCGGATGTAATCGGGCGGCCCCTCCTCTCCCGCATGGGCCACGGTCAGGAAGCCCTCGGCCCGCGCGCGACCGAAGACGGAAGCGAACTTCTCGGGCGGGTTGCCGCGTTCGGACGAATCGAGCCCGACGGCCACGAAGTGCTCCCGGTGGGGGAGGAGCGCCGTCAGGGTCGCCATGGCCGCCTCGGCGCTCAGGTGACGCAGGAAACAGGGGATGAGGTGCGAGGTGATGCCGTATTCGCCTCGCGCCAGCGCGAGGGCCGCGCGGAGGCCGGCGACGACGGCCTCGAGCGGCACGCCCCGGCCCGTGTGGGCCTGGGGGTCGAAGAAGACCTCGACATGGCGCACGCCCTCGGCCGCCATGCGGTCCAGGTAGGCGGCGGCGAGGTCGAAGAAGTCGCGCTGGTGGAGCAAGACGCGCATGCCTTCGTAATAGAGGTCGAGGAAGGATTGAAGGCCCTCGAAGGCATAGGCCGCGCCCAGGTCCTCGACCGTGGCGAAGCGCAAGCGGACGTCGTTGCGGGCCGCGATCTCGAACATGAGCTCGGGCTCGAGCGTGCCCTCGATATGGAGGTGCAGCTCGGCCTTCGGCAGGGCCTGGATGAGGGCTGGGGCCCGGTCCGCGCTCATGCCGGGGCGAAGACCTCCTGGGCATCGGTGAAGCCGCGCAGCGCGAACTGTCCGAGGGAGTCGAGGGGCGCGCCGCAGTGGCGGGCGAAGTCCGCCGACGTCACGATGGCCCGGCCCGTCTCGGCCGCGAGCCGTTCGAGGCGGGCGGCGAGGTTGACCGCCGGCCCGATGGCGGTGAAGTCGAGGCGGTTGGCGCCGCCGATATTGCCGTAGAGCACCTCGCCCACATGGAGGGCGATGCCGCAGCGCAAGGCGGGCCGGCCCGCGCCGTCGCGGGCGGCGAGGGCGGCGTGCCCCTCCCGCGCCGCCGCGAGGGCCCTGTCGCAGGTTGGCCCAGGGGCGCCCGCGAGTGGGAAGATGGCGAGCAGCGCGTCGCCGATGAACTTCAGCACCTCGCCCTCCCGGTCATCGATTGCCGGCAGGATGCAGTCGAAATAATCGTTGAGCAGCTCGATCACTTGCCTCCCCGGCCGCTCGTTGCCGAGGGTGCTGAAGCCGCGCAGATCGGAGAGGAAGATGACGGCGTCGATGGCCTCGACATCGCCGCGCCGGATGCGGCCCTCGAGGATGCGCTCGCCCGCCCCCCGGCCGACATAGGTGCTGAGGAGGTTGGTCGCCGTGCGGCGCAGGGCGAAGATCTCGGCGACGCGGGCGAGGGGGGCCTGGACCGCCTCGAGGGCGGTGATGTGGGCGTCCGTGAAACCGCCCGGCCGCGTCGTCGTCCAGGTGACCGCGTGCGCCGTGCCGTCGGTGAAGACGAGCGGCAGGGCGAGGTAGTCGGTGACGCCTTCGGCGCGCAGCTCCTCGAGGACGGGGAAATCGTCGGGTCCGTCCGGGTCGGCGATGCGCCGGCGCAACGGTGCCGCGTCGCGCACGACCTTGGGGATCGGGCCGAGGCGGAAGCTGTCGCTGTCGAGGATGGAGAAGGGTGCGGCGGTGACCTCGACGGGCGCCCCGGGGCGCCACACGAAGCGCCGGCCCATGACATTGGGGTGGAGGGTGCGCACGAACACGGCGACCCGGTGCAAGGGCAGCCCGCACTCGACGAGGCGGACGCACAGCTGGTCGCGGATGTCCTGGGGCAGGGGGGCGGAGCGCGCGCCCTCCACCAGCCAGGTGACGACACCCTCGATCCCGGTCGGGCCTGACTCGGGTGCTCTGTCCGGTTCTGTCACCATCGGGCCTTCTTGGCCGCCTTCTTGGCTTTCGCGCGGCGCGCGGCGGCGACGGCCAGCTCGGCCCAGGGGAGGAGGGCCTCGGAATCCGCGAGCGCGCCCGGGGGCGGCTTCCAGAAGGACATCTCGACCGGGCGGCGGCCCTCGCGCTGGTAGGTGAAAGGCACCCCGTCGGCGGCGGCGAAGCGCGGCCTGGTCTCGTCGTCCACCTTCAGGTGGAGCTCGGGGCCGAGCAGTGCGAACATCACTCCCTCGAGGTAGAGCCCGTGGCCGCCGAACATCGCGCGTGCTTGGACGGGACCAAGCGGCAGCAGGAGGGCCAGGGCGCGTTCGAGGTGGGCATTCGATCCCTTCATGGAGCGACGATCACCACGGCTCAATCCCTCCCCGTGACTTCGTAGGTGAGGAAGGAGGCCGCCTCGATCGCCTCCCAATCCATGCGCACGCCCAAGCCTGGGGACTCGGGCGCATTCACTTAGCTCTCGGCATCGGTGCGGATCACGTCGATGGCGCTGGCGATGCCCTCGAGCCTGCCCCGGGTGGTCACGCGGACGATGTTGTTGGTCATGTGTTGCTCGGGCATGTCCGCGGCCCAGGCGAGCCGCGGGATCCCAGGCCCGACGGCGTAGACCCGGACGCGGTCGATCTCCATGTCCTTCATGGCTCTGACCGTTCGACCTCGTGGTCCTCTCGTCAGGCGACGGCGAGGAACTGGAGGAAGGCGAGCACGCCGCCACCGAGGATGGCGACCCAGTTGGCGGTGACGCCGACGACCCGGCCGACGGTGATCGGCTTGTCGGCCTTGAGGCCGGCAGCATGCAGCAGTCGGCCCGCCAGCAGGAGGCCGCCCAAGGTGTAGAGTTGCCAGACGGCGGCGCCGTTGATCTCGACGACGGCCATGAGCACGAGCGTGATCGGCACATACTCGATGAAGTTGCCGAAGATGCGGATGGCGAGGGCCAGCCGCTCGTCCCCGCCATCGCCAATGGAGACCTTGGTCCGGGCCCTGTTCACCACCACCACGACGGAGAGGACGAAGAACAGGAGCGCCAAGATGGCGGCGAAGAGCGCCGTGATCGGTAGCTGGATGGCATCCATGGGATGGGTCTCCTCCCTTGCGTGTTCGCGTTGCCGAGCTCTGATGTCAGCTTGCCACGGCCGGCGGCCCGGCGGGGCGGTTTTTTCCGCGCTCCTGGCTCAGGCGCCAGCGGCGGCCGTGACCCAGGTGCTGAAGGCGGCTGGGGCGGGCTCGTCCGCGAGGGCCTCGGGCGCAACCAGGTAATAGCCGAAGGGAGTGCGCAGCGTCGATTCGAAAGGCCGGACGAGGCGCCCAGCGGCGAGGTCATCGGCCACCAGCGGGCTGCTGCCGAGGGCCACGCCCTGACCATCGACGGCTGCCTGGAGCGCCATGGCTTGGCGCGTGAAGCGCGGGCCCCTGTCGGCATCCACGCCATCGGCCCCGGCGGCGCGCAGCCAACCGCGCCAGTCCGGCCATGCGAGCCTGCCCGGCGCCCGGTCGAGGTGGACCAGGGTATGGGCAGCGAGGTCGGTCGGCGCGCGCAGGGCCGGCGGCCCGGCGGCGACGGCCGGGGCGCAGACGGGGAAGACCGCTTCCGCGAACAGGGCCGTGGCGCGGAGCCCCGGGAAGTCCCCGTCGCCATAGCGGATGGCCATGGCCGGCCCGTCGCCGCCGAGTGCCACGACATCCTCGGTCGCCTCGACACGCAGGTCGATATCGGGGTGGAAGCCTTGGAAACCGGCCAGGCGCGGCACCAGCCAGGCGATGGCAAGGGAAGGGTCGACGCTTACCGTGAGGCGCGTGGACGCATCCCGGCTGCGCAGCTTGCGGGCGCCGCGCTCGATCGCGGCGAAGCCCTGGCTCAGGTCGGCGAGCGCGGCCCGCCCGCGCTCGGTCAGGACCAACGGGCCGCGGCCTTGGCGGTGGAACAGGGGCGCGCCCAGCGCGCGCTCTATGGAGAGGATGTGCAGGCTGATGTTGGCGCGGGTGAAGCCGAGCTCGCGGCCCGCCTCGGTCATGCTGAGGTGACGCGCCGTCGCCTCGAAGGCGCGCAGGGCGAGGAGGGAGAACGGGCGGCCGGACATGACTGTCTTTCGTCAAGTATTACATGACTTGCGTACGAGAAAATCCCGTTTGTCATTCAGGCGCAAAGTGAGGATGCTTCGCCATCATGACGGAATCAAGCCCTACCGCTTCGCAACCGATTTCCCGCCTTGCCGGCCTCGACCGGGTGCTGCTGGCGATCGGCTTGACGCTCGCCGCCCTCACCGTCGCCGTGCCCGTCCAGGCGTGGCGAAGCCTTGCCTTCACGGCCGGCTCCCTCGCCTTCATCGCCCCCTATTTCCTGCTCTCGGTGGCCCTCGCCGCCGCCATCTCGGCGACCGGCGCCGATGGGCAGATCGCGCGGGTGCTGCGCGGGCGGCCGGCCATGGCCATCCTGCTGGCCGCGGCCTTCGGCGCGGTCTCGCCGCTCTGCTCGGTGAGCGTCATCCCCATCATGGCGGCGCTGCTGGCGGCGGGCACCCCGCTCGCCCCCGTGATGGCCTTCTGGATCGCGTCGCCCCTGATGGACCCGGAGATGTTCGTCCTGACGGCGGCCATCATCGACGTGCCCTTCGCCCTCGCCCGGGCGCTGAGCGCCCTCGCCCTCGGCCTTGTGGCCGGGTGCTCGACCCACCTGCTCCGTGCGCGGCCCTGGGCCGCCCGGCCGCTCGACCCCGGCTTCGATCCGGCGCGCGCGGGCAGCGTGTGGAGCGCGCGGTGCGAGGCCCCGGCCGGCGGCGCGGCGGACCCTGTCGTGTGGGCCTTCTGGCGCGCGCCCGAGCGGCGGGCGGTGTTCGCCGCTCAGTGCCGTGCCATCGGCTGGTTCCTCCTGCGCTGGCTCACCCTCGCCTTCCTGGTCGAGAGCCTGATGGTGGCCTATATCCCGGCCGGGTCGGTGGCCCGCCTCCTGGGCGGCGGCGACTGGTGGGCGGTGCCGGTGAGCGCCGCCGTCGGCATCCCCGCCTACCTCAACGGCTACGCCGCCATCCCCGCCGTCTCGGCCCTCCTCGACATGGGCATGCGGCCCGGCGCCGCCTTGGCCTTCATGACGGCGGGGGAGGTGACGAGCATCCCCACGGCCCTGTCCGTCTTCGTCATCGTCCGCCGCCCCGTCTTCGCCCTCTACCTGGGCCTCGGGCTCCTGGGCGCGCTCCTCGCCGGGTTCGGCTACGAGGCGTGGCTGACGCTGTAGGGCGGCGCTCGGTCGCTGGTTTCTCTGTCCCGGTTTTGTTTCCATTCCCGCTCAGGCCGGCCCGCCCGCCCCCCGTCGCACAAGGCGCCGCCACGACGCTTCCACCGCGCCGAAGTGTCAAGGAATGTCAAGGTAAATACTTGTAGAATATCGTAATATCAATAGGTTGAGGATTTCCATCTAAAACCTTAACATTGTGCCGCCCGCGCGGGTCGGGAGACGAGCGCGGCCGCTCGCGTGGCCGCGGCCTGGAGCGGTTCCGCCTGGATCGGACCCACTCCAGCGCTCTATTTCGCTCGCGGCAGCGGACCGAAGGGTCCGCGCTTGCGCGGGCGCGCCGGACGACCGGCGGGCCGCCTTGCGGCCTGCGGCGATTCCAGTCGAGGTGGAAACCCTCTAGTACCCACTTTCATAATTCCGTGTGCCATACGACGGCGCCCCGAGGTTCCCGGCTAGGAGCGCGGCGCGCCGTGATGCCGGGGCATCACAAGCGGCGCGCGACGACGTCCGGGGGCCTCGGGGCGCCGCCCTACGGGTCGCTTTTCCCGCCCCCTCGGGGCGTCGGGGATGCTTGACGATGCCCCGGCATCGCCGGCGCGCGCCCTCCTGCCGAGGAGACGGGAAAAGCGATCGTATGGCACACGGAATTATGAAAGTGGGTACTAGTCGCCGTAGAGCCAGTTGCCGATGAAGCCGCCGGCGACGGCCGTCGAGACGATCGCGGCGGTGCGGCAGGCGAACTGACGCACGGCCGGGGCCATCGCGCCACCGAAGAGGAGGTTGCCGCCCGCGGCCTGGGCCGCGCCCGCGCCCAGAATCGGCACCATCACGGCGCCGCCCGTGGCGATGTTGAGGAGCACCAGGCCGCCGATGGCCCCGGCGCCGATGGCCAGCCACTTGCCGCCGTCCCCCTCCCCGGCCGCCTGCATCGGCGCCTGGGTCGTGGTTTGCGCCGTCGCCGGTAGGCCCGAGAGCATGAGGATCGCGAAACAGAGGGCGAGCTTGCGCATGATGGCTCCTTTCGGCCGGGCCTCGCGGCGATCCGCCGCGTTCGCGTTGGATCGGCCACTCGCGCCATGTTAACATTCCCGGGCGGCGACTTGGAAACTCGTCATGTTCGCCCACCGGGCGGCGGGCACCATTGCGAGGCGGCTGACATGCGAAGGTTTGTGACCCCGTTCCTGATACTCGTCCTCGCGGTCGCGCCCCTCGCGGCCGTCGCCCAGACCGGCGGCAATGGCGGCGGCAATAGCGGCGGCGATGGAAATGTCGTGGTGGCCGCGACCACGCCCGCCGATGCGAACGTCGAAGGACAGTTCATCCCGGCGGCCATGGAGGACATGGCCGAGGGCGATACGCTGATGCGTTGGATATATATCGGCATGGGCGGCATGACGGCCTTCATACTGGCAACCATGCCGATCACCCTGCCGGCCATCGCCGCCGCGGCGGCGACCGCGGTGGCGACCGGCTGGGCCTACGACTACTACGTGGTGCCATAGCGAAGCCGGGCGAGAGCGCTTCCACCTCGACTGGAATGGCTCCAGGCCCCAAGGCGGCCCGGCGGTCGCCCGGCGCGCCCGCGCAGGCGCGGACCATACGGTCCGCCGCCGCGAGCGAAGCGGAGCGCTAGAGCGCTTCCACCTCGAGCGGTCTGGAATGGCTCCAGGCCGCAAGGCGGCCCGGCGGTCGCCCGGCGCGCCCGCGCAGGCGCGGACCATTCGGTCCGCCGCCGCGAGCGAAATAGAGCGCTAGAGTGGGTCCGATCGAAGCGGAACCGCCCTAGAGCGAGAGCCCGCCACCCAGGCCGGTTTCGTATACGAGCAAGGCGCCCAAGCCGAAGGTGACGACGCCGATGGCGAGTTGGAGCCCGGTGTGGGCGCGGGCGAACTGGCGCGCGGTAAAGCGGAGCGGGAGCGCGATCACCGCCGTGCAAGCCGCCATGCCGCCCACCGATCCCAGGCCGAAGATGGCGATATAGGAGAGCCCCAGGGCCGGGCTGTCGATGGTCTGGACCGTCAGCAGCAAGAGGGCCGCCGAGCCGGCCATGCCATGCACCATGCCGACGGCGAGGGCGCGAAGCCCCATGCCCCCGGGGTGCGGATGGTCGTGATGCGCCGGGTCGTGGCGCTCGTCGCGCCCGTGGGCATGGGCGTGGATGTGGGTGACGGCGCCGTGGCGGTGGGCATGGAAGTGGACGCGCCGGGCGGCGAGGCGGCGCAGCACGTCCGCGCCCAGCAGCATGAGCATGGAGCCCACGCCCAATTCGAGCAGCCGGGCCAGGCGCTCGGGCACCACCGCGTCCACCCACAGGACGACGGCGCCGACCGCGAGCAGGATCGCGGCATGGCCGAGGCCCCAGGCCAGGCCGAGGCGTACCGACTGCCGCAGGGTGCCGCCGCGGGTGGTGAGCGCGGCCACGGCGGCCAGGTGATCGGCGTCGAGCGCGTGGCGCAGGCCCAACAGGAAGCCGAGCGTGAGGATGCCCGTCATGCGCCGCCTGGGGCTCGAATTCGGCGCTTCGCGCCCCTCGGGGGAGAGGCCGATTCGTTCGTCGCGCTCAATCCACTAGAGCGGTTCCAGCTCGACTGGAATCGCTCCAGACCGCAAGGCGGCCCGCCGGTCATCCGGCGCGCCCGCGCAGGCGCGGACCATTTGGTCCGCTGCCGCGAGCGACAATATACGAGAGCGGGTCCATTGAAAATGGAACCGCTCCAGCCCGGCGCGGCGCGGGCCGGCGTGCTTCTCGCGGCTGAAGGTCCCCCTGGTCGGTCACGCCGCGAGCAGCTCCGCGAGCGCCGCATCGATGAAGGCGCGGTCCGCCGGGTCCCTGCCGCCGCCCGCGTAATGGCCCCAGATGGAGGGGATGACGCGGAGCTCGGTGTCCCGCATGTGGCTCACCTCGATCTCGCTGTCCTCGGGCGGGAAGTAGAGGTCGGTGCGGCAGGGCATGACGATCGTCTTGGCCTGAATCGCCCCCAGGGTGGCCGCGTAATCGCCCTTGAAGACCTCGTTGGCGCTCAGATCCCCGCTCTGCCAGGTGGCGATCATGGCCAGGATGTTGTTGGCGTCGCGCGCGAGGTAGAGCGCCTCCCAGTAATTCACGAGGAAGTCCTCGACCGAGGAATAGCCCATGTCGCGGTACCTCTCGGCGCGGTAGAAACCCTGCGACAGGCCCCAGCCGGCCCAGCCCCGGCCGATGGCGCGCAGGCCCCGCGCGGGCGGCGTCTCGTACCAGCCCTCGGCCCAGGCGGCATCCGCTTGAAGCGCCGCGCGCATGCCTTCGAGGAAGACGTAATTGTGGTGCGAGGTCCGGGCCGAGCCGGCGATGGGGGCGAGGCGCTCGACCATGTCCGGGTAGAGGGCGGCCCACTGGTAGACCTGCTGCGCCCCCATGGACCAGCCGACGGCGAGCCGCAGGCGGGCGATGCCCAAATGCTCGGTGACCAGGCGGTGCTGGAGGCGCACGTTGTCGAGCACGCTCACCCGCGGGAAGGCGCCCCGGCCCATGGGCGGCGGAGTGTTGCTGGGCGAGGAGGAGAAGCCATTGCCGAGGAGGTTGGGCACGACGATGAAGTGCTTGTCCGGATCGAGCGCCATGCCGGGGCCGATCAGCACCTCGTTGTCCAAATAGGTGCCGCCGAACCGGGTCGGATAGAGAATGGCGTTGGCCCCATGGGCGTCGAGGCGGCCATAGGTTTTGTAGACGAGCTTCACGTCGCGGAGCGTGAGGCCCGATTCGAGGACCAGGTGACCCGGCGCGTAGACTTCCCCCTCAGCCATGGCGCAGGCCTCTGATATTCGCTCGCTCCAACTTGTGCTCCTCTCCCCGGCCCTCGTACTTCGACAGGCTCAGCACGAGGGCCTCACCCTGAGCCTCCTCATCCTGAGCCTGTCGAAGGACGAAGGGTGAGGACCGGGACGTGTAGCCTCGATCGTAAACACTAGACTCCCGGCCGGCGGCCGGACCAGGGCCGCGCAGCCTCCAACGCGGCGCCGATGCGCAGGGCGCCCACGTCGTCGAAGCGCCGCCCGACGATCTGCAGGGCCGTCGGCAGGCCCGCGGCCGTGAACCCCGAGGGCACGGAGAGGGCCGGGCACTGGCCCACGTTGTTGAAGGGCGAGGTCATGTCGAGGCCGTGATAGCGGCCTTGCGCATCGACCCGGTCGTACGCGCCCTCCGACCCGCCCACCGGCGGCGCGGGCAGGGCCATGGTCGGGCAGAGCAGCGCGTCGTGGTCGCGGAAGATGCGCGCGAGCTCGAGCCACTGGGCCGTGCGCACCGCCTCGATGCGCTTGAAGGCCACCGCGTCCATGGCGAGGCCGGCCTCGATCAGGCCGACGACGAGCGGGTCCATCTTGTCGCGGAACGCCTCCAGATGATCGGCGAAGGCCGCGGCCAGGAGGACGCCCCAGTAATCGTACCAGACATCGACGATCTCCTTGGTCCAGGCGATCTCCACTTCCTCGACCACCGCGCCCGCACTGGCGAGGGCCGCGGCGGCGGCGCGCGTGTTGGCCTCGACCTCCGGGTCGACGGCATAGAAGCCGATATCGATGCTGAGCGCCAAGCGGAGGCCGCGCACGTCGGTGGGCGGCGGCACCGGTACCTCGATGCCGGGCGAGATCGACTGGATGTCGCGGTCGTCGGGGCCTTGGGCCGTGGCGAGGAAGAGCGCCGCGTCGCCCACCGTGCGGGCCAGCGGGCCGAAATGGGAGATCGAATCGAAGACCGTCGGCAGGATGTCCATGGGGATGCGCCCCAGGCTCGGCTTCAAGCCGACGATGCCGCAGAGGGCGGCGGGGATGCGCACCGAGCCGCCCATGTCCGTGCCCTCGGCGAAGGCCACGCAGCCCGTCGTCACCGCCGCGCCAGAGCCGCCCGAGGAGCCGCCGGGCGTGCGCGCCGGATCCCACGGGTTACGCGTGATGCCCCAGAGCGGGCTCTCGGTAAAGCTCGAATAGGCGAATTCGGGCGTCGTCGTCTTGCCCACCATGATGGCGCCCGCGGCGGCGAAGCGCTCGACGATCGCGGGATCGAAATCGGGCACCCAATCAGCGAAGACGTGGGAGCCGCGGGTCGTCACCTTGCCCTTGGTCGGCGTGAAGTCCTTGATGGCGATGGGCAGGCCGTGGAGGGGGCCGAGCGCCGCGCCCGCCATCACCGCCGCCTCGGCGGCGCGGGCCTTCTCGAGGGCCTCCTCCGGATAGGTGAAGCAGAAAGCGTTCAGGGCCGGGTTCACCGCCTCGATGCGGGAAAGCGCGTTCTCCATCACTTCGACCGGCGAGAGCGCGCGCGCGCGGATCCGGCGCGCCATATCGGTCGCCGGCATATAGGAAAGCTCGAGGTCGGTCATGGCGCCAGCTCCGGCTTGGGCAGCTCATCGCGGTGCGGCCGGCGGTAGGCATAGGCCTCGGCGTACATCATGTCCGTCCAGTAGCCGGCGACGGTCGGCGGATAGCGCGGCGGGTTGTCGGGGCCGGTGCAGCAGTCGAGCGGTGCGACCACCGTATCGCCGTTGGCGCCGTAGAAGAACGGCAGGGCGTACCGGGCCCGGTCCGAAGTGTTGATGACCCGGTGCGGCGTCGACCGGAACAGATCGTTGGTCCAGCGCTGCATCATGTCACCGATGTTGATGACGAAGGTATCGGGAATCGGCGGCGCCTCGATCCAGTCGCCGTCGGCGTTGCGCACCTGGAGCCCGGGCCCGCCCGTCTTGAGGATGGTGAAGCACTCGTAGTCCGTATGGGCGCCGATGCCGATCTCGTCGGCTTGGATGGGCGCCCCCTGCGGCGGGTAGTGGATGAGGCGGAGCTGGCCCATGGGTTTGGTGATCTTGTCCGCGAAAAAATCCTCGGGCAGGTCGAGGGCGAGGGCGAAGGCGCCGAACAGCACGCCGCCGAGGGAAAGTATCGCCTCGAAGTAGGCATAGACGCCGGCGCGGAAGCCGGGCAGGTTCTCGGGCCAGACATTGGGGCCGTAGATGACGCTGCCGGCCAGGTAGTCCGGGTCGTCCGTGGGCAGCTCGAGCGCCAGCTCGTAGCCTTCCTGGAGGTCGGGCTTGGCGCCCGGGTCGGCGGCCAGGCCGCCTGGCGGCACGAAGCCGCGATGGCGTCCGATGGCGTGGATATCCACGGCCATCTTCTCCTCGAACGGCAGGGCGAAGAAGCGCTCGCATTCGGCGAACGCCCTGTCGACGAGCGCGTCGGGGACCCGGTGGTTGCGGATGTAGAAGAATCCCACGTCGCGGCAGGCCGCGTGGATTGCCGCCGCCGTCTCGCGCCGCGCCCGCACACCGCCGCCGAACATGGCGGCGATGTCGATCACCGGAATGCTCTCGAACGGCACGCGCCGCGCGCCCAGGACTCCCTCGCCCTCATCCGGCCTGGCGGCTTCGGTTGTCTCGTCCATCCATTCCCCTTCGGCGCCCGCGGTCCGCCCGATGATAGCGGGCATGCCGGGGCAATAGAACCGCGAAGGGGCCGCGCCGCCGATATTCGCCGGGGGCCCCGCCGCGCTTCAGCATATTTTCATGCCGCGATGTTTCCCATCCGCCTGTATCATGGCGCCGCGTCGTCGCGCGGAGACACATGGCGGCGGCGCATTCGTTGCGGGGGATGGGCGTCGAGCGGCCGCCATGATGAGAACGATCCTACTGTCCGCCGCCGTCGCGGCCGCCCTGGCTGCCGCCCCACCGGCTGGCGCAACACCTCTATCCGGGCTGGCGCCCGCACCGCTGGTATCCGGGCTGGCGCCCTCGCCGCTGGTATCCGGGCTGGCGCCCTCGCCGCTGGTATCCGGGCTGGCGCCGGCACCGCCGCCTCGCCCGGCCGGGGCGATCCCGGTCGCCGAGGAGGGCGGGCGCTACGAAGGCGAGCGCCGCGACGGCAAGCCGCACGGCCACGGTATCTGGACCGGCCACGACGGGGAGAGTTACGAGGGCGATTACCGGGACGGGCTGCCCCACGGCCAAGGTGTTTGGGCCGCCGCCAACGGCGACCGCTACGAGGGCGCGTTCCGCGACGGCATCCCGTCCGGTCAGGGCGTCTGGACGAGCACCGACGGCGAGCGCTACGAGGGCGCTTTCGCGAACGGCGCCCCGCACGGCCGGGGCGTCTGGCTGGGCGCCGACGGCGAGCGCTACGAGGGGGAATTCGAAGCCGGCGCGCGCGCGGGCGAGGGACTCTGGGTCGGCGCGGGCGGCGAGCGCTACGAGGGCGAATTCGTGGATGGCGCCCGGCACGGCCGGGGCGCGTGGACGGGTGTGGGCGGCGAACGCTACGAGGGCGAATACCGGGACGGCCAGCGGAACGGCGCGGGCGTCTGGACGAACGCCGATGGCGAGCGCTACGAGGGTGGGTTCGTGGACGGCCGGTGGCACGGCCTCGGCGTCTGGACGGCGGCCGGAGGCGACCGTTATGAAGGCGAGTTCCGCGCCGGCCACCCGGCCGGCCAGGGCTCCTATACCTGGGCCGACGGCAACCGCTACGAGGGCAGGTTCGTGGGCGGCGTCCGCGAGGGCCGGGGCATCTTCGTCTGGGTGAGCGGCAACCGTTACGAGGGCGAGTTCCGCGCCGGCGAGCGCGACGGCCGAGGCGTCTATACCTGGGCCAATGGCGACCGCCACGAGGGCGAGTTCCGCGCCGGCGAGCGCAATGGCCAGGGCATCTTCACCTGGGCCAACGGCAACCGCTACGAGGGCGCGTTCCGCGACGGCCGGCGCGAAGGGCACGGCGTCTGGACGGGCGCCGACGGCAGCCGCTACGAGGGCGGCCACCAGGACGGCCTGCCCCATGGCCGGGGCGTGTGGACCGGCGCGGGCGGCGACCGCTACGAGGGCGCGTTCCGTGACGGCGAGCGGCACGGCCAGGGCGCGTTCGTCTGGGCCAACGGCAACCGCTACGACGGGGACTTCCGGGACGGCGAGCGCGAGGGCCAGGGCGTCTGGTCGGGGGCCGGGGGCGACCGCTACGAGGGCGGCTTCCGCGCCAACGCCTACGAAGGCCAGGGCACCTACGTCTGGGCCAACGGCGACCGCTTCGAGGGAGGGTTCCGCAATGGCGCTCCCCGGGGCCAGGGCGTCCTGACCCAGGCCGATGGCGACCGCTACGAGGGTGCGTTCGAGGACGGCGAGCGCCAGGGACAGGGCGTGTGGGCGAGTGCTGGCGGCGACCGCTACGAGGGCGGTTTCCGGCGCGGCGTCCACCATGGGTCGGGCACCTACGCCTGGGCCGACGGCGACCGCTACGAGGGCGCGTTCCGCGACGGGCGCCGCGACGGCCGGGGCGTCTGGACGGGGGCCAGCGGCGACCGCTACGAGGGCGATTTCGTGGATGGCGAGCGTGAGGGGCACGGTGCGTGGACCAGCGCCGACGGCGACCGCTACGAGGGCGCGTTCGTCGCCGACATGCGCAACGGGCAGGGCATCTACGTCTGGGCCAACGGCGACCGCCACGAAGGCTGGTTCGTGGATGGCCGGCGCCACGGCCAGGGCACCTTCACCTGGGCCAGCGGCAAGAGCTTCGTGGGGCCCTTCGAGGACAACGAGATGCACGGCACCGGCACCTGCCGCGACGCCGACGGCTACGCCTTCGAATGTGCCTTCGAGAGGGGCGAGCGGGTCGATTGATATCCGGCCGGCCCGGGCCGTCGCCCGCTCCGGGGCCCGTCGGCGCGCGCCTCAATGGGACAGTATCTGGCTCAGGAACAGCTTGGTGCGGTCGGACTTGGGGTTGTTGAAAAACTCTTCGGGCTCGTTCTGCTCCACGATCTGGCCCTCGTCCATGAACATGATGCGGTGCGCGACCGTGCGCGCGAAGCCCATCTCGTGGCTGACCACGATCATGGTCATGCCCGATTCGGCGAGCTCGACCATGACGTCCAGCACCTCCTTGATCATCTCGGGGTCGAGGGCCGAGGTGGGCTCGTCGAAGAGCATGACCTTGGGGCTCATGCAGAGCGCCCGGGCGATGGCCACACGCTGCTGCTGGCCGCCCGAGAGCTGGCCCGGGTACTTGTCCGCCTGCTCGGGGATCTTGACGCG
Source organism: Alphaproteobacteria bacterium (assembly GCA_963666705.2). Lineage (GTDB taxonomy): Bacteria > Pseudomonadota > Alphaproteobacteria > CADEGL01 > CADEGL01. The sequence goes on from CAXXKO010000029.1 coordinate 107,256, forward strand.
CTCGAGATAGCTCATGGCTGCCTCGTGGGCCGCGGCCTTGGGGATCTTGCGCACCCAGATGGGTGCGAGCGCCAGGTTCTCCAACACCGTGAGGTGGGGGAACAGGTTGAAGTGCTGGAACACCATGCCGACCTCGCGCCGCACCTCCTCGATACGCCTCAGATCGCTCGTGAGCTCGGTGCCGTCGACCACGACCTGGCCGCGCTGGTGCTCCTCCAGCCGGTTGATGCAGCGGATCATGGTGGACTTGCCGGAGCCCGAGGGGCCGCAGACGACGATGCGCTCGCCCTTGGCGACGCTCAGGTCGATGCCCTTCAGCACGTGGAACTGGCCGAACCACTTGTGGACGCCGACCATGTCGATCATGGCCTCGGCGGAGGCCCCCGCCTGGGGAACGCTGGAAGTCGCCGCATCCGTCATGACGATGCTCCGTTTCAGTTCCTGTGCCCGGTGTGAAGCTTGCGCTCGAGGCCCTGGCTATAGCGCGACATGCTGAAGCAGAAGACCCAGAACACGGCGGCCACGAAGACGTAGCCCTCGACGGCGAAGCCCAGCCAATCGGGGTTGGTCCCCACCGCCTGGGTCATGCCGAGGAAATCGAGGAGGCCGATGACGAGGACCAGGGTCGTGTCCTTGAAGAGGCCGATGAAGGTATTGACGATGCCGGGGATCACGAGGCGCAGCGCCTGGGGCAGAACGATGAGGAACATCATCTTCCAGTAGCTCAAGCCCATCGCCTGGGCCGCCTCGTACTGGCCCCTGGGGATGGCCTGCAGGCCGCCGCGCACGACCTCGGCCATATAGGCCGCCGAGAACAGCATGACGCCGATCAGCGCCCGGATCAGCTTGTCGAAGTTCATCCCCTCCGGCAGGAACAGCGGAAACATCACCGAGGCCATGAAGAGGACGGTAATGAGCGGCACGCCGCGCCATAGCTCGATGAAGCCGACGCAGACGGCGCGCACCGCCGGCATGTTCGAACGCCGGCCGAGGGCCAGCACGATACCGATCGGCAGCGAGCCCATGATTCCGACCTCGGCGATCACGAGAGTTAGAAAGAGCCCGCCCCAGAGTGGCGTCTCCACGAGCGGCAGGCCGAAGATGCCGCCGACAAACAGGAAATAGGCGATCACCGGAAACCCGGTAAACAGGAACAAGCTGATCCACTTCTTCCATTTCAGCCCGGGAACCATCAAGACGGCGACCGTGACAACCTGGATCGCGAACGTGAGATTGACGCGCCAGCGCTCGTCGACCGGGTAGCGGCCGTACATCAGGGTATCGAACCAGACCCGGATATAGACCCAGCAGGCGCCGACCCGCGAGCAGTCGTCGCGCGTGCTGCCGCTCCAGTCCGCATCGATGAACGCCCAGTCGACGAAGGGCGGCACCAGGAGATAGACGAGGTAGAGCGCGCCGAAGGTGAAGGCCGCGTCGTACCAGGTCGAGAACAGGTTCTTGCGCAGCCAGCCGATCGCGCCGACCGTGGCCACCGGCGGCGGCAGATCGGGGAGGCTGCCCTCCCTGTGGTATCCGGTCGCGTCCGCCATGCCCTATCGCTCCGCCAGCGCCATGACCTTGTTGTACCAGTTCATCAGGCCCGAGATGACGAGGCTGATGGTGAGGTAGACGGCCATGGTTATGGCGATGATCTCGACCGCCTGCCCGGTCTGCATCAGCGCCGTGCCCGCGAACACCTGGACCAGATCGGGATAGGCGATGGCGGCGGCGAGCGACGAGTTCTTGGTCAGGTTGAGGTACTGGCTGGTCAGGGGCGGGATGATGACCCGAAGCGCCTGGGGGATGATGACCAGCCGCAGGGTCACCCCGGACTTGAGGCCGAGTGAGCGGGCCGCCTCGGTCTGGCCATGGCTGACCGACTGGATCCCGGCGCGCACGATCTCGGCGATGAAAGTCGCGGTATAGAGCGATAGGGCGAAGGTCAGGCTGACGAGCTCGGGGATCAGGGTGACGCCGCCCTTGAAATTGAAGCCCTGGAGTGTTGGGTACGAGAACGACAGCGGGAACCCCGTCACCACCGCGGCCAGGAGCGGCAGGCCGGCCAGGACGGCCAGGGAGACGTAGACCGTGTGGAACTGCTCGCCGGTCCGCTCCTGGCGTCGCCGCGCCCAGACCGCCATGACCACCACCGCCGCGACCGCCGCGAGGAAGGCGACGACGACCAGCGAGAACCCCGGCTCGTAGATCGGCCGGGGGACGGTCAGGCCGCGGTTGCTGAGGAACGCCGAATTGAGGACCGAAAGGCTGTCGCGTGGCCTCGGCAGGGCGCGCAGGACGGCGAAATACCAGAAGAAGAGCTGCAGCAGCAGCGGAATGTTACGCAGGGTCTCGACATAGACCGTGGCCACCCGCGCCACCAGCCAGTTGTTCGAGAGGCGCGCGACACCGACGATGAAGCCGATGATGGTCGCCAGCACGACGCCGATGGCCGAGACCAGGAGCGTGTTCAGGAGCGCGACGAGGAAGGCCCGGCCGTAGGTGTCCGATTCCGAGTAGTCGATCAGCGTCTGGCCGATGCTGAACATGGCCGTCTTGTCGAGGAACCCGAAGCCCGAGGCGATGCCCCGGCTGGCCATGTTGTCGAGCGTGTTGTTGACGATGTAGAGGCCGAACAGGACGACGCCGCCAATCACCAGCACCTGGAAAAGCCAGCCGCGGTAGCGCGGATCGTTCCAGATCGGCGGCTTGGACGGGGCCAGCCGTTCCTTGGCGTCGAGCGCCATGGTCCGGGTTCCCGGCTCTCAGCTTGGAATCATCGGGCGACGAAGCGGCGGCGCGCCGGGCCGAGGCCGGGCACGCCGCCCGAATCGTCTCTCTTCGCGCTTAGCGGACCGGCATCGGGTACTGCAGGCCGCCGTCCTTCCACAGGGCGTTGACGCCACGCTCGAGCTTGAGCGGCGTGTCGGGGCCCACGTTCGCGTCGTAGATCTCGGCGTAGTTCCCGACTTGCGCGATGATGTTGTAGGCCCAATCGTTGGCGAGGCCCAGGCTATCGCCCAAGTCGCCCTCGACGCCCAGGAGGCGCATGATCACCGGGTTGTTGGTGTTGGCCTTGAGCTCGGCGGCGTTCTGGGAATTCACGCCGTACTCCTCGGCCTCGAGCATGGCGTAGAGGGTCCAGCGCACCACGTCGCCCCACTTGTTGTCGCCGTGGCGCACCACGGGGCCGAGCGGCTCCTTGGAGATGGTCTCGGGCAGCACGATATGCGCGCCCGGGTCGGCGAGCTTGAGGCGCTGCGCGGCCAGGCCCGAGCGGTCCGTCGTATAGACGTCGCAGCGGCCGGCATCATAGGCGGCCACGACCTCGTCGGCCTTCTCGAACACGACCGGCTCGTACTCCAAGCTGTTGGCGCGGAAGAAGTCGGCCATGTTGAGCTCGGTGGTGGTGCCGATATTGACGCACACGCTGGCGCCATTGAGCTCGAGCGCGCTCGTGATACCTTGGTCCTTGCGTACCATGAAGCCCTGGCCGTCGTAGTAGTTGACGCCCGCGAAGTCGAGGCCGAGGGCCGTATCGCGGACGAGGGTCCAGGTGGTGTTGCGCGACAGCACGTCGACCTCGCCCGACTGCAGCGCCGTGAAGCGCTCCTTGGCCGAGAGCGGCGTGTACTTGACGGCGTTGGCGTCGCCGAGCACGGCGGCCGCGATGCCGCGGCACACATCGACATCGATGCCGGTCCAGTTGCCCGCCTCGTCGGGGTTCGAGAAGCCCGGCAGGCCCTGGCTCACGCCGCACTGCAGGAAGCCCTTGGCGCGGACATCGTCCACCGTGTCGGCAAGGGCCGCGCCGGTCATGGTTGTCGCGAGCGCGGCACCCGCCGCGATCATCGTCAAGCGTTTCATCATAGGTTCCTCCCAAGGTCTCTGTTCTTATCGCTGCAGAAGTTACCGCCGGACCCGCGCGCGCGACGGCCAGTCGCCCGTTCGGGCGGCCGCCATGGCGCTGTCTCGGCTGAGCCTCTAAAAACATCATAAAGCAAAACAGATTGTAATCCAATAGCACGCGCCAGGTAACCCAGGGCTATCGTCATTTGAACATTTGTGAACTGTGAGAGCATGCTTGTGAGGAAGGCATTGTCCCAGCCGGCGCGCAGCCGCCGGGCGTCGGGGCGAAGCCCGCGCTCGGACCAGGCGCTGCTGGTGGCGATCGAAGCCGACCTGGAGGCTGGGAGGGCGAGGGCTACCGCAAGGTCTGGGCTCGGCTTCGGGTCTGTCGCGACATCAGCGGGTGGCCTGATGCGCCGCGTGGCGGTGACGGTGAGACCAACTTGTGGGGCACCAACGGTGGACGACGGCTGGGGCTGGATCTTCACCGCCGTCGAGCATTGGAAAGTGTGTCGGCTGGCATGTCTGCAAGCGGGCGACCGCTTCGCCGCCCTGCAGCCGATCTCCGCTTGCCGGGCTGTATGGCTACTGGCCTTGCGGATGGATCACGGCTCCCAGTATCTGTCGGACCACTTCACCAACCAGATCAAGTTCTGGGGCAAGCCGTCCTACGCCTTCGTCGCCGAGAGACCAACGGCGTCGCCGAGCGGTTCAATCGCACGCTGAAGGAACAGATCATCCATGGTCGCATCTACCGCTTGAGCTTGCCGCGCATCGAGCCTTGGGAGGGTTCGAGTTGGGCGAGGTTGAGAGGCGAGCTTGCGCTTGAGCTTGCCGCGCATCGAGCCTTGGGAGGGTTCGAGTTGGGCGAGGTTGAGGGCGAGCTTGCGCAGCAAGGCCAGGTTTTGCGGTCCGTGGTCCTTGCGGTTCCTGGCCTGATCTTCGTCGAAGACGACGTCGAGCACCCAGTGGAGTTGGTTTTCGATGCTCCAGTGGCTGCGCACGATGTTGTTGAAGCGGGCGGGCGGGATGGCCTTGCTGAGCAGATAGTAGCGGGTTTCGGTGGTCCTCAGGCAGCCGATCTCGCGGCTGGCGACGACCTTGCCGACGGCCTTGAGGCCGGGCCAGCCGTGGCCGTCCTGAAGCCACGCGATATCGGTGCTGAGACTGGCGCTGCGGGTCTCGATGCGGCCATGGCCCTTGTCGACCTCGGTGGCGCTGTCGAGCGGCGTCTCGGGATCATCGAGGAACAGGCACACGTCGTCCCGCAGGGTGCCTTGATTGGCCTTGAGCGCCAGCACGTAGTCGGCCTTCTGCTCGATCACCCGCTGGGCGATCGTGCGCTGGCAACTCATCGCATCGGCGGTGACGATGCGGCCCTTCAAGGACAACAACGCAAGCAACCGCGGCACGGCGACGATCTCGTTCGATTTGTCGCCGACCGCCAGCTGAGCCAGGACCAGGCGCTGATCGGCCGCCCAGGCGCTGACCAGATGCAGCGGCGAGCCCGCCGAGGCCCGATCGAAGGAGCGCCTGAGGGTCTTGCCGTCGATCGCGACAACCCCCTCACAGGTCTCGGCAAAGCGCTTCATGAAGCCGAGGAACCAAGCGTGGAAGCCATCCGGATCGAGCAGCCGGAACACCCGCGAGAAGGTGTCGTGGCTCGGAATGCCGTGCTCCAGCGTCAAAAACTCTTCCAGAAACCCCCGTTTCGACCGCCCAAACAGCGCCATGTCGGCGCAGGTCTCACCGCCGCACAGCACCGTACACAGCGCAATGATCAGCAACTCGTGCAGCGAATGCCGCTTCGCATTCCCCGTCCGCGGGTCCTCCAGAGCCTCGAATACCTCGACAATCCCGTCCATGGCGCCAGCCTCCAAGCTGTTGGCACCATCTCGTAGAATCCATCAACCCGCCCCAAAGCAAGCCCTTTTTCCTAATGCGATTCCCCTGCCAGGTAACCGTCGACCAGGCCTCGAAAATTCGCCCGGCCACGGCCGGCGCATGATGCATGCCCGCTGGCATAGCCGCGCGCCCGGTGCGATTATGGCCCGCCCCGCGACCAGCCCGAGGCGCCGAAAGAGCCATGAGAACCAGGAAGCCCGATTCCCTCCTCGTCACCACCGGCCGCAAGCCGGAGGAGAATTTCGGCATCGTCAATCCGCCGGTCTATCACGCCTCGACCATCCTCTTCCCGAGCGTCGCGGCGTTCGAGGCCGCGCGCCATCCAGACTATCCCGGCTTGCGCTACGGCCGCGTCGGCACGCCGACCACCTTCGCCCTCGAGGAGGCGGTCGCCGCCCTCGACGGCGGCGACCGGGCCGCGATCCTCTCGTCCGGCCTCGCCGCCATCACCACGGCGCTGATGACCTACCTGGCGGCGGGCGACCATCTCCTGGTCACCGACGCGGTCTATGGCCCGGTGCGCCGCTTCTGCGTCGAGACGCTCGCCCGGTTCGGGGTCGAGACGACCTTCTACGATCCCCGCGTCGGCGCCGATATCGCCGGCCTCATACGGCCCAACACCAGGGCCGTCCACGTCGAGTCGCCAGGCTCCTTCACCTTCGAGGTCCAGGACGTGCCGGCCATCGCCGCGGCGGCGCACGCGGCCGGCGCCAAGGTGGTGTGCGACAACACCTGGGCCACGCCGCTCTTCTTCAAGCCCTACGACCACGGTGTCGACGTGGCCGTCTACGCCGCGACCAAGTATATCTCGGGCCACTCGGACACCATGCTCGGGGTCATCACCGCGAGCGCGGCGGAATACCCGGCCATCCGGGCCTGCGTGACGAACCTCGGCCACGCCGCGGCACCCGACGACATCTACCTCGCCCTCAGGGGCCTGCGCACCATGGGCGTGCGCCTGCGCCGGCACCAGGAGACCGCCATCACCCTCGCGCGCTGGCTTCAGGGCCGGCCCGAGGTCTCGCGCGTCATCCACCCGGCGCTCGAGGGCGATGCCGGTCACGCCCTGTGGAAGCGCGACTTCACGGGGTCGAGCGGGCTTTTCGGTGTCGTGCTGAAGCCCTGCGCCAAGCCCTCCCACGACGGGTTCCTCGAAGCGCTCGAGCTGTTCGGCATGGGGGCGAGCTGGGGCGGGTACGAAAGCCTCATCCTGCCCACCAGCCTCGCCGCCACCCGGAGTGCCGTGCCCTGGGACGAGCCCGGCCGGCTGGTCCGCATCCATGCCGGGCTCGAGGATCCGGCGGACCTCGCCGCCGACCTCGAACAGGGCCTCGCGCGCCTCGAGCCGGAATGATGGTGGCGCCATCCGAAGATGTCGTCACCGCCGTCCTGACCGGGATCGCCTTCGATTCCGACGGGCTCGTCCCGGCCATCGCCCAGCAGCACGACACGGGCGAGGTGCTGATGCTGGCGTGGATGAGCCGGGAGGCGGTGGCCGAGACCCTGCGCACGGGCCGGGCGTGCTACTGGTCGCGCTCGCGCGGGCGGCTCTGGCGCAAGGGCGAGAGCTCGGGCCAGACCCAGGCGCTGGTCGAGCTCCGCTTCGATTGCGACGCGGACGCGGTGCTCTTGCTGGTCGATCAGTCGGGCGTCGCCTGCCACACCGGGCGGCGGAGCTGCTTCTTCCGCGCCGTTCGCGGCGGCCGGATCGAGACCATCGCCCAGGTCGAGGTCGATCCGGCCGCGCTCTACCCTGGGAACACATGACCGGGGCCGGACCCATGGCGGCGCCGGCATGAACGCGGATGAATAGGGCGCGCGCGGCGGCCCTCATCGCGGGCCTCTGCCTCACCGTCATGGCGGGCGCCGCCGCGGCCGAGCCGGACCAGGAGGTCATCTTCGCCGACGCCGGCCGCTATACGGTCAAGATCCGCACCTACGTCGATTACGCCTTCATCGAGGATTCGGGCGGCAGCTATACGGGCTCCGGCTTCGTCGTCGACCGGGAGCGGGGCTGGATCTTGACCAACGCCCACGTCGCCTCCTGGTCGCCCTCCGTGGTCGAAGTGGCGTTCCGGGGCGGGCGCTATATCGAGGCGGTGAAGCACTTCGTCGATTCCCACCTCGACCTGGCCATCCTCGCGGTCCCGCCGGCCCGCATTCCGAACGCGACGCCCGTGCCCGCGCTGGAATGCGGCGACACCCCGGCCGTCGGCCATTCCGTGGGCGCCTTCGGTCACCCCTGGGACCTCGACTTCACCGGCACCCGCGGCATCATCTCGGGCACCGACTACGACGGCACCGAATGGCTGCAGACGGATGCGCCGATCAACGCGGGCAACTCGGGCGGCCCCCTCATCAGCCTCGAGACGGGGCGCGTGATCGGCATCAACACGGCGACCTACGAAGAGGCCGAGGGCCTCAACTTCGCCATCGCGGCCAAGTATGTCTGCACCATCCTCGACCTCCTGGCCGCCGGCCGCGACCCTTCCGCGCCCTTCCTGCCGGTCATCTTCGCGGACGATATGGACGGCGGCAACCAACTGACCGTGGCCGCCGTCTACGGGCGGCCGCGCGACCTCCCCCTGCGGGTCGGCGACGTGGTGCTGGGCACGGCGGGCGGACATGACGACCTCGAGAACCAGACCCAGCTCGTCGACGCGCTCCGCGGCAGCCTCGCGGACGCCCGCCTGCGTGTCGACCGGCGCGGCGAGCGGATCGCGCTCGACGCCCGGCTGCGCGCGGCGCCCGACCCCTTGGCGCGGCGCGGCATCTATTTCTCGGGCCTCCTCATCGGCCCCACCGGCTTCCGCGACGAGGCCGAGATAAATCTCGGGAGCCCGATGATGATCCATGGCGTGGGCGGCGCGACCTACGGGGAGATGGCCGGCGCGGCGCCCTGGGACTTCATCGTCAGCATCGACGGCACCAAATTCGACGATATGGAGGTGCTGCACGAATACCTGCTCGGCGCCGCGCAGGACGAGCACGATGTCACCGTCGTCACCCGCAACATCGGCGAGGACAGGGACCAGTACTACCAGTACCGCAAGTTCCTCATCCCCGTCGTCGACGTACGGGCCATCGGCCAGTCGCGGTACTAGTGTTTCGCGTCTGACACCTGGAACCCTCTCCCCACTTCTTCCCTTGGGGGGAGAGGGAGGGACCCGCGAAGCGGGAGGGTGAGGGGTCAGGAAAGAGTCCCGCGAAGCGGGAGCGTGAGGGCATGGCCGCCGGTAGGCGGCGGAAAGACTCCTAACAACGCGCCGACGCGCGTCCCCTCACCCGTGCAACCGGCGACATGGGTAACAGTTTGGACCGGGGACATAGGTAACGGATTTCATGGTTTGTACCGGTGTCGTGTCGGATTATCCGCATTCCTCTTCAAAGAGTCGGAATACACCCTAAACCGACATTCCCCATATACCATCCAAATTCGTGGAAATCGTACCACTTTCCCACCGCCAAGGAACTGTATCCCCTATGCAGCCATCCGATGGCATGATTTTGGTAATCGGCCCGCGCTTGGAAGGCCACTCGGTCATTTTTCTCGCCATCCAGACACACCTCTCCTGTCGCTTTCTCCTCGCCGTCGATTCCCTCGGCCTACGCCGGAGCGGGTCTTCGTCGCAGATCATCAATCAAGCTCAGGATTTTCCGAAACAGGTCCCTCGGCACCGCCACCTCAGCCAATTGGAACGTAACGTAGCGGCCATGTCGGACAACCTTGGCCCCGATCTTCACCAGCTTGTCGCGCAACGTCGTCATCGACCAGTGCTCCACCTCCTTCGGCAAAGCCAGTGTCCTCATGAAGTTGCCCAGATTGTAGGCCAGGGCGTGAAGCTGGAGCCGAACGGCATTGTTGCGGAACTTGCGACATGACAGACGGGTCCAGTTGATGGCGTTCTTGCCTTCCTTGATGTGCTGCTCCGCCGTGCCACGGTGATTATAGAACGCCACCACCCGCTTGGTAGGGCGCGACAGATTAGTGACGATGAAACCGACGCGAGGAACCAGCTCGCCGGGGTGCCACTCCACTTTGGCCACGACACGGCGCTTCTTGTTCCACGATCCGGCCTGATAGCTGAAGCTGGCGTGGAAACGGCGAACATGGTCGGGCGGGCGACCGACAGGTCGCGTAAGCAGATGGGCAATGTTCCGCTGGAGAATCGCGTTCGCTTTGAGGCGGATGACGTAGAGTAATCCCTCGGCTTCGAGATATTCGTATATCTCCGGTGAGGCGAAGGCGGCATCGCCACGAAAATACAGCCGCACCTTCCTTTCCTTATAGCGCATCACCACCGGCTCCAGAACATTCCGCCATCCGTCGGCACTGTGAACATTACCGGGGCGCAGGGAACATCTCTCCAAGTCGCCGAACTGGTTGAACAGGAATAGCGGATGGTAGCAGGTACAGCCGAAGTGACCATTGTACGCTGTTCCCTCTTGTTCGCCATGGGTCGGGCTGACGCTGCTGTCCATGTCGAGAATGATCATCTTCGGCGGATGGCGGTCATGAACCTTGTCGATCCACACCCCGTTCATGTCGACCAAGGCTTCAACGTTCTCGTCGGTGGCCAATAGCTCCGTCTCGAAGCGTCCCATCTGGCTGGTGGAAGCGGCCTGTCTTTCGATGGCCTTGCCGCCAACAATCCAGCGCATGGCGGGATCGCGTCCCAGACGGTCGGCGTCGTTCACATCGTCATAGCCGCCAAGGCGCCCGAAAACGGACTGGCGAAACTGACCCGTCTTGCCGTGCCATCCGTTCTTGCCGGTACGGCTATCCTGGAAAACACCCTCGGCCATCTCAGTCAGGCCGAGGGCATCGTCAAGCTCCCGGTAGGCGAGCAACCCGGCGTCAGAAATAATCTTGGAACCATGGAATTCAAGCTTCAAGCGACGGTCAAAATCGACCCGTAAACTGTCCCGTTTCGATTCACCCATCGGGTGTCCCATACCTGCTGCTCCATCAATGCATCAACATATTGATTCTTATAGCAGAATTCCCATCACGGGGCATGGAATATCGAGTTCACTTGGGAAATGGGGGCTAAAACCTTGTCCGAAACCGCCTGAAAGAGACGCCGAATACCGTCATTCCAACTGAGTGACACCCATCATGGCGATCCAGGCTTGAGCGCGCATGGCGCCGCCGGACTGGTACTCGAACAAACCCCACTCGTTCCGCTGTTTTATTAAACTAAGTTGCACATAGGACGGCATGGCAATCGATTCGCCGGAATCGTCCGGCTCACTGAATGCGAGCACGTTGTTGTTGATGGTTCTCCATGCCGCCGCGAGAGGCGGCGCGAGGACGGCCGCGTTGACCGGAACGGACGCAACCTGGACCAACGACACTCTTACGTGATCGGAATTTTGATTGTCCGCCCCGACCACAGTATCGACTGCCCAACCGGTGCCGCCATTCTGGTCGGTAATTTCCAAAGTGTTATCATCGAGCTCGGAAACCAAGGTCGCGGCGGCGTCCACGTATCCTCTTTTCGTGCACGTGACGACCATATCGGAATTGCTGTTCTCGATCTGGATTGCCCCGGGCGTTTGCACGTAGCCAACGACCCGACCGTTATTGATCAATTGGCAACTCGCCTGAGGCGGATTCGAGCTGATGCTGATGCTCCGCCATGTAGCGTCCAGAGGCGGCGCAAGGGTCGCGTTACCAAGGACCGCGTCACCTTGACCCTTTCTCTTCAGACTAATATTAACACTGTCAGCATAACTGTTCAATGCACCCGTAGAGTAATCCGTGATACAGAGATCAATAAAAATGCATCCCACGACACCCCACCCAGTCGCAGATGACTCTATTTTAATCAATTCTTGTTCATAACCTGGCGCTGTGCAGTCAAATATAATATCATTTCGGCTTTTTTCTAAAGTAATTAAATTTTTTCCACCGTTTATTGATGAAATTGGAACGCCTTTTCTTGTAAGCTGACAATACGCACTATCTGGACTTACGTTTACAATAAATTCTTGGGACGTTCCCTCTACGATAGTCGCACATGCCCCAAGAAGGAGTACAAGAGCCAATATCGCTATAATACGAGCCATGAGCTTCCCCCAATCTGTCAAATTATTATTATACCGACATTCCCCATATACCATCCAAATTCGTGGAAATCGTACCACTTTCCCACCGCCAAGGGAACTGTATCCCCTATGCAGCCATCCGATGGCATGATTTTGGTAATCGGCCCGCGCTTGGAAGGCCACTCGGTCATTTTTCTCGCCATCCAGACACACCTCTCCTGTCGCTTTCTCCTCGCCGTCGATTCCCTCGGCCTACGCCGGAGCGGGTCTTCGTCGCAGATCATCAATCAAGCTCAGGATTTTCCGGAACAGGTCCCTCGGCACCGCCACCTCAGCCAATTGGAACGTAACGTAGCGGCCATGTCGGACAACCTTGGCCCCGATCTTCACCAGCTTGTCGCGCAACGTCGTCATCGACCAGTGCTCCACCTCCTTCGGCAAAGCCAGTGTCCTCATGAAGTTGCCCAGATTGTAGGCCAGGGCGTGAAGCTGGAGCCGAACGGCATTGTTGCGGAACTTGCGACATGACAGACGGGTCCAGTTGATGGCGTTCTTGCCTTCCTTGATGTGCTGCTCCGCCGTGCCACGGTGATTATAGAACGCCACCACCCGCTTGGTAGGGCGCGACAGATTAGTGACGATGAAACCGACGCGAGGAACCAGCTCGCCGGGGTGCCACTCCACTTTGGCCACGACACGGCGCTTCTTGTTCCACGATCCGGCCTGATAGCTGAAGCTGGCGTGGAAACGGCGAACATGGTCGGGCGGGCGACCGACAGGTCGCGTAAGCAGATGGGCAATGTTCCGCTGGAGAATCGCGTTCGCTTTGAGGCGGATGACGTAGAGTAATCCCTCGGCTTCGAGATATTCGTATATCTCCGGTGAGGCGAAGGCGGCATCGCCACGAAAATACAGCCGCACCTTCCTTTCCTTATAGCGCATCACCACCGGCTCCAGAACATAGCCCTTGAAATCGTCGGTCAGCAGGCGCGCGCCATTGTACGCTGTTCCCTCTTGTTCGCCATGGGTCGGGCTGACGCTGCTGTCCATGTCGAGAATGATCATCTTCGGCGGATGGCGGTCATGAACCTTGTCGATCCACACCCCGTTCATGTCGACCAAGGCTTCAACGTTCTCGTCGGTGGCCAATAGCTCCGTCTCGAAGCGTCCCATCTGGCTGGTGGAAGCGGCCTGTCTTTCGATGGCCTTGCCGCCAACAATCCAGCGCATGGCGGGATCGCGTCCCAGACGGTCGGCGTCGTTCACATCGTCATAGCCGCCAAGGCGCCCGAAAACGGACTGGCGAAACTGACCCGTCTTGCCGTGCCATCCGTTCTTGCCGGTACGGCTATCCTGGAAAACACCCTCGGCCATCTCAGTCAGGCCGAGGGCATCGTCAAGCTCCCGGTAGGCGAGCAACCCGGCGTCAGAAGTAATCTTGGAACCATGGAATTCAAGCTTCAAGCGACGGTCAAAATCGACCCGTAAACTGTCCCGTTTCGATTCACCCATCGGGTGTCCCATACCTGCTGCTCCATCAATGCATCAACATATTGATTCTTATAGCAGAATTCCCATCACGGGGCATGGAATATCGAGTTCACTTGGGAAATGGAGGTTATATTAAATTTCGTCCCTATCCGGTTAATGCAGGTAGCGCGTCGTTGGGTTGCAGACCGTGGATCAACTGGCGGTATGTGATGGTTGGCCGGGCCATGGCGCGGCTCAGGACGAAGTCGCCGAGGTCGTCGATCCGCCGGCGGCGGTTGAAGCGATAGGCCCATTCCCGGCCATAGCGCGGCAAGTGCTTGGCGCTGACGCCATGGTAGGTGCCGTTGAGCCAGGTCTTGAGGTTGCTGAACAGGACGTGGATGATCGGCATCTGCGTCTCGGCGTTCTTGCCTTGGCCTTGGACGGTGGGCTGGTGCCGGTAGACGGCGCCGAGCCCGGCATAGCCCTTGAAATCGTCGGTCAGCAGGCGCGCGCCCGGCGTCACGGCGGCCCGCACGAAGCCGCCGAGCTGCTCGGCATTGGCCCGGGGCAGGATGGCAAGCCGCGCCCGACCGGCGACGAAGCCGCTGGCCTCGACCCCCTTGCCCGGCGCCACCGCCACCTTCTCCACCGCCAGCACGAGCAGGCTCTTGTTGGCATTGGCCATCCCGCGGCCCCGGCTCTCGGGCTTGCCGCGCCCGCCGTAGTAGCTCTCATCGACCTCGACCATGCCGTCCAGCAACGCATCCGGCCGCTCCGCCAAGCCATGGCGCAGCTTGTGAGCCATCAGCCATGCGGTCTCATAGCGAAGCCCCAGCTCGCGCGCCAGGAACAGGGCCGAGACCCCGCGCTTGTCCCGCCCCATCAACCACGCCGCCAGGAACCATTTGGGCAACGGTGTGCGGGTGCGGTGGAAGATGGTTCCCGCCGTCACCGACTCTTGACGACCGCAAGCCGCGCATTCGAAGACGCGCGCCCGCGCCTTGTGCCGATAGCCCCGCCGGTGCCCGCAGCGGGCGCACGCAAACCCAGACGGCCAGCGTCGATCCGCCAAGGCCAGGATGCACGAATCCTCGTCTCGGTAGCGCTCTTGGAACGTCAACAAGCCGCTCATGCCCTGTCTCCCGACCAATCCTCAGAGGCGGGAACAGTACACCCTTAGAGCGAACATATAAAGAACACTCGGTCGCTACCTGCATTAACCGGATAGGGACGTTAAATTTTATTTTTCCATTGTAGTCATTCACGGCCGCACCGCCCACTACGGCTGCCAGTTTCGCACACCCATCCCGAACACGCACTGTCGATGCAAAACACGTGCGCCGAATTGCATCGGAATAGGCGTATATAGTCTACGTCCCTATCCGGTTAAGGCAGGTCGTGCGCCCTGGGGTTGCAAGCCGTGGATCAACTGGCGGTATGTGATGGTTGGCCGGGCCATGGCGCGGCTCAGGACGAAGTCGCCGAGGTCGTCGATCCGCCGGCGGCGGTTGAAGCGATAGGCCCATTCCCGGCCATAGCGCGGCAAGTGCTTGGCGCTGACGCCATGGTAAGTGCCGTTGAGCCAGGTCTTGAGGTTGCTGAACAGGACGTGGATGATCGGCATCTGCGTCTCGGCGTTCTTGCCTTGGCCTTGGACGGTGGGCTGGTGCCGGTAGACGGCGCCGAGCCCGGCATAGCCCTTGAAATCGTCGGTCAGCAGGCGCGCGCCCGGCGTCACGGCGGCCCGCACGAAGCCGCCGAGCTGCTCGGCATTGGCCCGGGGCAGGATGGCAAGCCGCGCCCGGCCGGCGACGAAGCCGCTGCCCTCGACCCCCTTGCCCGGCGCCACCGCCACCTTCTCCACCGCCAGCACGAGCAGGCTCTTGTTGGCATTGGCCATCCCGCGGCCCCGGCTCTCGGGCTTGCCGCGCCCGCCGTAGTAGCTCTCATCGACCTCGACCATGCCGTCCAGCAACGCATCCGGCCGCTCCGCCAAGCCATGGCGCAGCTTGTGAGCCATCAGCCATGCGGTCTCATAGCGAAGCCCCAGCTCGCGCGCCAGGAACAGGGCCGAGACCCCGCGCTTGTCCCGCCCCATCAACCACGCCGCCAGGAACCATTTGGGCAACGGTGTGCGGGTGCGGTGGAAGATGGTTCCCGCCGTCACCGACTCTTGACGACCGCAAGCCGCGCATTCGAAGACGCGCGCCCGCGCCTTGTGCCGATAGCCCCGCCGGTGCCCGCAGCGGGCGCACGCAAACCCAGACGGCCAGCGTCGATCCGCCAAGGCCAGGATGCACGAATCCTCGTCTCGGTAGCGCTCTTGGAACGTCAACAAGCCGCTCATGCCCTGTCTCCCGACCAATCCTCAGAGGCGGGAACAGTACACCCTTAGAGCGAACATATAAAGAACACTCGGTCGCTACCTGCATTAACCGGATAGGGACGATAGTCTATACCTTGCCTATCCGGTTAACGCCCATGACCGCTACATGTAGGGTGCCGCCACTCTCCCGAGTAAAGCTCGGCATAGGTTGGAGCAGAGGTGTCGCCCGCGATGCCGAGCAATGAGCGGAAGGCGTTGAACGGGTAGAACCGCCTGTTGAAGCGGAAGGTGAACTCGTTGAGGTAGGCTTGTAGGTGCTGGTGGCTAACGCCGTGGTGGATACCGATCAGCCACGTCTTCAGGTTGGCGAAAACCAGATGGATGATCGGCAGGTATTGCTCGGCAACCTCTGGATCACCACACTCGGCAACAGCGAAGTGCTCATAGCCGCGCTTACCGAGGCCAGCATAGCCGCTCCAATCGTCAGTAACGATCAGCGATCCCGGCGCGACGGTGCTCTCGACGAACCCACAGAGCGACTCGGCGCTACGGTCGAGCACGACGGCGAGCCGAACGCGTCCGGCATAGCGTCCGTCTTTCCGGTTGTCGAGCTTGGTGCCCGGCTTTCGATGACGCACCTCGATGGCACAGGAGACGAGAACCTTGTGGTGAACACCACGGCCTTCCCCACGCGTTCGCCCGCCAACCCAGGTTTCGTCCACCTCAACATGGTTCTTGGGCTGTCCACCGATCCTGTCTTGGTTGGGCCGCACCATGCCCGAGCGGAGCTTGTGGAGAATTTGAAAGGCCGTCTCGTAGCGCGAAAGACCAAGTTGCCGCTGAAACTGCACGGCGGACATGCCGGGCGTCTGACTGGCGACCAGATAAGCGGCCCAGAACCAGACGTTCAGCGGAGTGTGGCTACGCTCCATCACTGTTCCCACCGTCAGCCCGGTGTTCTGGCGGCACTTGCGGCAGCGCAGGACGCCAGGGCGGTTTTCAAAGTGGAACGGCTCTCCCGCCGTGCCGCAGTGCGGGCAGGCAAAGCCGTCTCCCCAGCGGGCTTTCTCCAGGTAGGCGGCGCAGGCCGCATCATCGGGGAAAAGTCGCTGGAACTCGGGTAGCGAATGCGGGAATGGGAGATCGGCGCGGTCGAGAACATCCATGGCGCGCTCCCCTATATCCGGTTTGCGCCCATTCTAGCCCTAGTGAGTGTGGGTGTAAACCGGATAGGCAAGGTCTATACTACGTTTTTCAGTTGACAAACCTCCAAGTTCGATCCTGCGACCGATCTCGTGTGGGGTTGTTGATTCGGATCATACTGAGTGCCATTCCATGGTTCTCTGGAGCTGATCGTAATGAATCCAGCTGCACAGGCATGGACAGGGGTGGATCGCCGCCATGTTGAAGCGGCCTCGTTTCCAGCCGATCCACAACGCGGCAATAGCACCGGCGGACGAGGTGCGGCTGGGGGGTACCCGTCCGACTGATGGAGGCGTTATGGCTATTTCTCCGTTGGTGATAACCTATCCATCCGAGGCCAATGCGAAAGAGAGGCCGCCATGCTTCGCATCCTCGTCTTCGCCCCCATGGTCCTGCTCGCCCTGGCCGCCTGCCTGCCCCTGAACGTAGGCGGGCAGGAGCGGGCGCTCCTCCAGCGACTGCTGGTCCGGGGGCAGCCCTCCACGATCGCAACGGACCGAGCCCGCCGACCGGGAGGAGTTGGACTTCCGGAAAGGCCTCGATGCCTATAACGGCGGCGACTACGCAACGGCTCTGCGTACGTGGAGGCCACTGGCCGAAGCCGGCAATGCCCGCGCCCAGTATAATCTCGGCCTCATGTACGACAATGGCCAGGGCGTGACGCAGGACTATCCCGAGGCGGTGAGGTGGTACCGGCTGGCCGCCGCGCGGGGCCATCCCAGCGCCCAATTCAACCTCGGCGTCATTTACGTGTCAACGGCGGAGCAAAATTAGTCCACCCGGGCGGAGCAAAACTAGTCCACTTGACGTTATGCGGTACGCGGTGTTGGGGGGTTGTCCCGGTAGTCCATAGGAGGGACCCGCGCTGCTTCGTGTAGCGCTTGCGTTACGCGGAGCGAAGCAGCGTGGGAGGTTCCTGTGGACCCACCGGGTCAACCATTGCACCGGCGGTCAAGCAGGTATTTTTGGGGATTTCCGCCGTTTTTGGCTTTGGTTGAGACGATAGCTCTCGCCGTTCATTTCCAGGATATGGACATGGTGGGTGAGGCGGTCCAGCAAAGCCCCGGTCAGGCGTTCCGAGCCGAATATCTCCGTCCACTCATCGAACGGCAAAGTTGGAGGTCACCAGGATCGAGCCCCGCTCGTAGCGCTGGCTGAAGACTTCGAACAGCAGCTCGGCGCCGGTCTTCGAGAGTGGCACGAAGCCGAGTTCGTCGATGATCAGAAGGTGATACTTTGCCAGTTGCTTCTGCAGGCGCAACAGGCGTTTTTCATCCCCGGCCTCCATCAGTTCATGAACCAGGGCAGCGGCCGTGAGGAAGCCGACGGAGAGCCCCTTTTGGCAGGCCGCCAGACCGAGACCGAGGGCGATATGGGTCTTGCCGGTTCCGCTGTTGCCGAGCGCGATGATATTCTCACGACGCTCGACGTATTCGCATCGCGCCAACTCCAGAACCAGCATCTTGTCGAGCGATGCGATGGCCTTGAAGTCGAAGCTGTCGAGGCTTTTGACGGCGGGGAACCTGGCCTGTCTGATCCGCCGCTCGACCATGCGGCGCTCACGGTCGATCAGTTCCAACTCGGTCAGACGGACAAGATACCGCACATGGTCGGCGCCCTCCGGTGGCGCATTGGCGGGCCAGCTTGTCGTATTCGCGCAGGAACGTCGGCAGTTTCAGGGTCTTGAGGTGATGGGCCAGCAACACTTGCGGCGTATCGGTCATGACGCGCCTCCACCCAACAAGCTCATATAACTGGCGGCGGCCGTGGTCGCCACGTTGGCCCGAGGCAGGTAGGGATAGATATCCAGGTCGAGTTTGGGCGGGCGTCGCTCGATACGGCACAGCACAAGGTGTTTGACGGCGTCGTAGCCGATCGCACCCAGGCGCAGGGCGTCCTTCACCGCGCCGTGAAGCACCTCGAGATCGAAGGTCTCCACAAGCCGAAGGACCTGGACGTATTCCCGCTTGCCGGCCTTGCCCATGCGCGCCTCCAGGAGACGGCGCAGGGTTGGGAAGGCATCAGGCAGTTCCCATCCGGCTAGCGGCGCGGCCTGATCCAGGGCACCGATCTTGTGCTCCAGCAAAGGCAGGTAGTGGATCGGATCGAAGACCATATCTTCCCGGTCGTAGGAACGGGGGGTGTCGGGCAATGATCCCGGCGCCGCAACCGATAACCACCTCGTGGACATAGCCACGGATCCAGACTTCCTGATGGCCGTAGGCGACGGGCACGGAATAGTCATTCGTCCGGTAGCGCACCAGGGACAGCGAGTTGACCCGCGTGCCCTGCTTGTCGCACGCGTCGAACGGTGCCGGCAGTGGCCTCTTCAACGCTTCGCGGTCACGCACAAACCGTTCGCCGATGCTCTCGCGGTGGCCGCGCAGGACGTTGCCTTGCCGGTTGCGGCATTGCTCTTCCAGGTGGCCATTGAAGGCGTCCCAGCTCGCGAACCGGGGAAGCGGCGTCATGAAGTTCCGCCGGGCATAGCCGACCACCCCCTCCACATTGCCTTTGTCGTTACCCTTGCCGGGACGGCCGTAGCGGTCCTCGAAGAGGTAATGGGACTGCAGCCCGCTGAACGCCCGCGGAGCTATGGCTGAATCTTGGTGACGGTATGGGTCAGCCCGCTGAACGCCCGCGGAGCTATGGCTGAATCTTGGTGACGGTATGGGTCAGGCGGCGGCTTGCGGTTGTTGCCTGACGGCTTCGATGCCGTCGATGAACTTTACACCGACGATCAGCTTGGGCAACTGGTTGTGTCCGTCGAGGCGGCGCCAACTGTTTTGTGCCCCCTGGGTGAGCTTGAAGACCATGGCGAGCGCCGTCTTGTTGGAGAGGCATCCCTTGGATTCGCACGGTACGGTGTCGCACGGTGGCGAATGTGCTTTCGATGGGGTTGGTTGTCCGCAGGTGCTTCCAATGCTCGGCGGGGAAAGTCGTAGAACGCCAGCAGCGTTTCGCGATCCTTGGCCAGGCATGCAGCCGCCTTTTCGTATTTGACGGCGTAGGTCTCGATGAAGGTGTCGAAGGCGTTGTCTGCGTCGCTCCTGGTCTCGGCCATCCAGATGTCCTGGAGAGCACGCTTTGCCTTCGATTGCTGGCTCTTGGGCAGCTTGTTCAAGACGTTCGCGGTCTTGTGCACCCAACAGCGCTGGCCGCGCGTCCGGGACCACACTTCCTCGATCGCCTTCCAGAAGCCGAGCGCGCCGTCGGCGACCGCGAGTTCAGGCCCCATCGCGAGCCCGCGCCGCTTGAGGTCGAGCAGCAGCTCGCGCCATGATTGGGTGCTCTCGCGCACGCCGTCGATGAGGCCGACGAGTTCCTTCTTGCCCTCGGGCGTCGCGCCGATGATGACCAACAGGCATTGCGCGTCGTCCTCGAGCCGGGCCTGCACGTGGATGCCGTCGGCCCAGAAGTAGACGTAGCGCCGGGCCGACAGATCCCGCTTCAGCCAGTGTGCGTGCTCCCCCGCCCAGACTTCGGTGAGCCGCGCGATGGACGAGGCCGAGAGGCCGCCGGCGTCCCGGCCCGAGTAAGGCCGCCAGGCGGCTTCGGTGAAGTCGCCGGTGGAGATGCCCTTGAGGTAGAGGATGGGGATCAGGACCTCGAGGCTCTTCGAGCGCCGCGCATAAGGCGGCAGCAGCGCCGAGGAGAAGCGGATGCGATCGGCGCCCAGCCCCGTGCGGTCGCGGACCCGTGGCCCGCGAACCGCGACCGGGCCGATGCCGGTCATGATCTCGCGTTCCGGCAGATGACCGTGGCGCACCAGCCGTTGGCGGCCTTCATCGGTGCGCTCCTCGGCGTGGCTCCCGAGGAACGCGGCCACCTCGGCCTCGACCGCTTGGGCCAAAAGGGAACGGGCGCCGTTGCGCAGCACCTCGGTCAACGGATCGGAAAAACGTCGATGGCTGGGAAAGCTTCAAAACGTTATTGTCGGTCACGGCGTATCACTCCTTTGCTGGAGAAGTGGAGGCTCAATCACCCCCACGATACGCCACCTTAACCCTTCACGCCGTCACCAACTTCTGGCCATAGCTCACGCCCGCGTTCGTTGCCGCGTGCCATCTGACAAGCCCGCGATGCGCGACACCAGACACTTGTCGTTGTCGCAAAGAATCGATTTGGGGAACGCCGCCGAAAAAAACAAAGGCTCTGTTGTGCCCGTCCAGCCAGGCCTCCGTCGTCGCCGCCGGGTAGGCCGCAACGAAGCAGGCATCGCTGTGGGGAAGTGTCATGACGAAAAAATGCGCCCGATACTTGACGCCGGCGATGATCGCATCCGCCTCGCCAAAGTCCGCTCGAGCATGGCCCGGAGGATGTGACAACGGCACAAACATCTCACGCCGACGAAGGCGCCGTTCCCGAACGTAATCCTTCACGATGGTCTCTTTGCCCGTGAAGCCATGTTCGTCGCGAAGGCGCTCGAATATACGCTTCGCCGTGTGGTGCTGCTTACGGTGAACCGTTCGGTCCTCCTCCAGAATACGGTCGATGATATCCGTGAAGGGGGCCAGTTTCGGGCGTTTCGGTGGCTGGCGTCGCCGATATCCCGGCGGTTCCGAATGCCGCAGCATCTTCCTCACCGTCTCGCGCGCAATGCCAAACCGACTTGCCGCCTCTCGCTGGCTCAGACCATCAACATGGCAGGCCAGCCGAACGCGCAGATATAGGTCCACGGTGTACATCCTCCCGCCTTCCATCTCAAAAAAGATCGAAGGCTACAGGTGGCAGAGTTTTACTCCGCCCGCGGCTGGGAAATCCCGCCGCTTCCGTGGACTAATTTGTCACCGCCGTTCTCACCGATCTCATTGTCACCTACCGGCACCTTCGTTCAGAGGCATGGCAATGGCTGCACAGCCTGGGTGAATACCTGGACGTGATAACCCAGGCTACTAGCGTGCCGGTGTTGGTGCTGCCCCACCCTGACGCCGACCGGGCGCTGCCGCACAGCATCAAGAACACGGACCAGGTAATGGCGATTACCAATCATCTGACCGGTGACAATCGGTTGGTCAACATGGCCGTGACGTTCACCGAACCCGGCGGAACTTGCTGGCTGACGCACGTGGAAAGCAAACCGGTGTTCGAACGCTACATGGATGCGGTATCCAGGATACCGGCCATCGATACCGACGTTGCACGAGAAGCTCTTGCCGAGCAATTGTTGAAGGAGCCTCGGGAATTCATTGCTGCGTGCCGGGCGGAAATCGACGCTCAAGGCTTGCCGATCAGAATCGACGAGGTCGTCGCTATGGGGCGGCGGGTCGATGAATACGAAGAACTCATTGCGAAGCGAGAGATCGACCTGCTAGTGTATCGCACCCGGTTCCTTGGACACAAGTTTGTCTCATGCGGCGGGCCTGATTGAGATCGCGGTGTGCCACGCCTGACGAGCTTGAGCGGGGCTCAGGTAGCCGTTCTTCTCCACGATCCACTGGGCATTGTACTGTTCGACGAACCCGCGGACGGCGTTCCGCAGCTCCGCGATGTTGCGGTAGATGCGGCCATGGATGATCTGTTCCTTGAGCGTGCGATTGAACCTCTCGGCGACGCCGTTGGTCTGGGGCTCGGCGACGAAGGCGTAGGACGGCTGGATGCCCCAGAACTTGATCTGGTTGGTGAAGTGGTCCGACAGATACTGGGAGCCGTGATCCATCCGCAAGGCCAGCCCCCGCGCCGCACCGGCGGAGGTCGAGGCATACAGCCTCGCAAGCCCCATGGAGATCGGCTGAAGGGCGGCGAAGCGGTCGCCTCGCTTGCACACATGCCAGCCGACGCACTCGGCGTTCCAATGCTCGATGGCGGTGAATATCCAGCCCCAGCCGTCGTCCACCGTGAACACCCGAACGCCGTCCGTGCCCCACATGAGGTTGGGGGCATGGGTGATGATCTCACCGACATGGGGATTTCCGCCACGGCGGCGGCAGCGATGGGGCGAGAGCAGGTTGTTCTCGCGCATCACCCGGAGCACCCGCTTGCGGGAAACACGGATGCCACGACAGACCCGAAGCCGAGCCCAGACCTTGCGGTGTCCCTCGCCCTCCCAGGGGGATGCCTCCAGGTCGGCCTCGATGGCCACCAGCAGAGCCTCGTCCGAGATCGAGGGCTTCGGTCCCCGGCGCTTTGCTGGTGGGCGCTCAGCGGTGGCCTGCTGCCGGGATTTCATGGCGTAGAACGAGGAACGGGCAAAACTCCAGGCCGCACAGACCCGCTGGAGGCCGTAGGCCAAACCCGTGCCGGGAGAGGTGGCGGCACTCATCGCCGCGACCTCCGCCGCCCCAAAGGGCCGGACGTCTCCGTCTTGGCCTCCAGCAGTTCCACCTGCATGATCAACTCCCCGATCCGCTTCATGGCGATGTCCAGTTCCGCCTTCACCGGATCGCCCTTGCGTTCCTTGAGCGAGGCATCGATCCCGGCGATCGCCTTCTCACGCCACTGCTCGAGCCGGAAAATCTCCACGCCCAACTGCCGCGACAAAAGTTCCACCGGCTCGCCACGCAAAAGCCGCAGGGCAACCTCACGCTTGCGCGTCACCGTCCACCGCTGGCCAAGTCCCAGCGGGCCTGCCGGCGAAACCTGGCCCGGGGAAAACGTGGACGAGCCAAGCTCGCCCTCGTTTACCACAGGCCCATCAACAGCAACTTTGTTCTCAAAATTGTCGGTCATGTTCCGGTCCTCCTTGGACACTTCGATTAAGCCAATTCTGTGTCCAAGGAAATCGGGTCCGACTCAGATCGACCTGCTGGTTCTGCACACCAAGGACGACGACCAACTGGCCATGCACGGTGCTGCTTATGCCTTGGCCGTGGAACTACGCGGTATTCCGCTACTGATGCTGTAATCATGCCTCACATTTCAACAACCGTCACCGCACTCTTCGCCGTTCTCCTGGTCGCGATGATCCTTTCGCTGGCCCTCGAGGAGAAAATCCACGCCAAGAAATCAGTGATCGTCGGCTGGTTCGCCGCAGTCACGTTGTTCCTGGCGACCGCATTCGGTCTGGTTCGCCCGGAAACGGTGGAAATTCTGGGCCATCCCGTGACACTGCCGGTCTACATTCCCGGGATTAACTGGGAGGTCATCGCGATCATCTTGGGTTCGTCGCTGTTCGTCGACGTGACGAGCAAATGCGGGCTGTTCACTTGGATCGCCATTAAGTTGACCAAGGCATCGCGAGGTGATCCGCTCAAGCTGCTCGTGTTTTACGGCGTCATGACTGTCATATTTTCGGCCGTGCTCAACAATGTCACGGCGATGATCATCGTCGGCACCTTGAGCGGTGTGTCGCTAGCGAAACTCCGTCTGAACAATAAACCTTGCCTATCCGGTTAACGCCCATGACCGCTACATGTAGGGTGCCGCCACTCTCCCGAGTAAAGCTCGGCATAGGTTGGAGCAGAGGTGTCGCCCGCGATGCCGAGCAATGAGCGGAAGGCGTTGAACGGGTAGAACCGCCTGTTGAAGCGGAAGGTGAACTCGTTGAGGTAGGCTTGTAGGTGCTGGTGGCTAACGCCGTGGTGGATACCGATCAGCCACGTCTTCAGGTTGGCGAAAACCAGATGGATGATCGGCAGGTATTGCTCGGCAACCTCTGGATCACCACACTCGGCAACAGCGAAGTGCTCATAGCCGCGCTTACCGAGGCCAGCATAGCCGCTCCAATCGTCAGTAACGATCAGCGATCCCGGCGCGACGGTGCTCTCGACGAACCCACAGAGCGACTCGGCGCTACGGTCGAGCACGACGGCGAGCCGAACGCGTCCGGCATAGCGTCCGTCTTTCCGGTTGTCGAGCTTGGTGCCCGGCTTTCGATGACGCACCTCGATGGCACAGGAGACGAGAACCTTGTGGTGAACACCACGGCCTTCCCCACGCGTTCGCCCGCCAACCCAGGTTTCGTCCACCTCAACATGGTTCTTGGGCTGTCCACCGATCCTGTCTTGGTTGGGCCGCACCATGCCCGAGCGGAGCTTGTGGAGAATTTGAAAGGCCGTCTCGTAGCGCGAAAGACCAAGTTGCCGCTGAAACTGCACGGCGGACATGCCGGGCGTCTGACTGGCGACCAGATAAGCGGCCCAGAACCAGACGTTCAGCGGAGTGTGGCTACGCTCCATCACTGTTCCCACCGTCAGCCCGGTGTTCTGGCGGCACTTGCGGCAGCGCAGGACGCCAGGGCGGTTTTCAAAGTGGAACGGCTCTCCCGCCGTGCCGCAGTGCGGGCAGGCAAAGCCGTCTCCCCAGCGGGCTTTCTCCAGGTAGGCGGCGCAGGCCGCATCATCGGGGAAAAGTCGCTGGAACTCGGGTAGCGAATGCGGGAATGGGAGATCGGCGCGGTCGAGAACATCCATGGCGCGCTCCCCTATATCCGGTTTGCGCCCATTCTAGCCCTAGTGAGTGTGGGTGTAAACCGGATAGGCAAGCAATAAACTTCTCGGCTTCCTGTTGATTGAGGCGCTACTGACCAACGTTGGTGGCCTACTGACCCTGATCTCTTCGGTGCCCAATATCATCATTGGCAATACCGCCGGTATCACCTTCGTCACGTTTTTCATCAAGGCGAGCCCTTACGTGGCTGTGGCAACGGCCTTGACGATCTTCATGGGTGCCCGCCTC
The DNA here is from genome assembly GCA_963666705.2 of Alphaproteobacteria bacterium. Classification (GTDB taxonomy): domain Bacteria; phylum Pseudomonadota; class Alphaproteobacteria; order CADEGL01; family CADEGL01. The sequence continues at coordinate 132,676 of CAXXKO010000029.1, forward strand.
TTTGGCATCGAAGCCCTGAAGGGCGACGCGGCCAAGACCGAAGCGGCAAGTCTGGTCGCGGGCTTTGACGAGAATGACGGCATCGAATCCGTCGGATTCTTCCGCTTCGGCACGGCGATGACCGGCCTCTTTATCATCGCCATGGCGAGCGTTCCCATCACACCCTACGTTAAGGATCTGGGCATGGGATACGTCGCCCTGGCTTTCGCGGTGATTATGCTGACCCGCTACAAGGCGACCGCCGACCGGTTCTATCAGGTGATCGATTGGGATTTGCTGGCGTTCTTCGGATGCCTTTTCATTGTCATCAACATGATGGAACATGCCCTCGTCCTGGAACTGATTGGCGAGGGCCTGAAGCCAATCATCGGCTTGGGCGAAACCGTTGGCGTCGGCGTCCTGCTCGTGGCTTCCGCCGTCGCAAGCTCGGTTACCGACAACATCCCGCTCGCTGCGATGTTGGCGAAAATTCTCGGTGGACTCGGGCTGGCGAGCGACTCGCCGTTTTGGTGGGCGGTGATTTTCGGCGCCAATCTCGGCGGCAACCTCACCCCGATCGGTTCCGCCTCGACCCTGGTCGCCGTCACCATCATTCACAAGAACAAGTTGGCGCTCTCCTTCGCCGCCTTCGTCAAGGCCGCGGTGCCGTTTGCCGTGTTGCAACTGGCACTGGCGGTGGGGTATGTGCTGCTATTTCTAAGGTAGCGTCAGCCGCGCCCGAGCACCCCGAGCGTGTCGGCAAGCAACCGTTTATGGTGCGACAGAACGGCGCGTGAGTATGGCGTTTCCTGGATCATCCACAGCCCGAAAAACGAGTCATCGAGCCGGCGCAGCTTGACGACCGCGTCAGGCCCTCGCCACGACCTCCCCCTGGGACAGGGCGAGGATTGTGTTCTTGGGCAGAGGTTGCCAGTCCTCGTCGGTGAGCGGCACCGAGGCCAAGAGCGTGACGGCCTGGATATCGCTGGTCACCGAAACGCCGCCGCCCGAGACGGTCTCTTGGGGTGCCCGACATCGCCGATTGAGAATGTGGAGGCCGGGAGGGCCGGTGGATCCGTCTTCCTGGTAGCGTTGGTTGGCCTGGACGAAGAGGTAGTCACCATCGGCGTAGAGGAAATTGGCCGAGCCCAGGGTGCGGGCTTGCTCGGCGAAAGCGGTGAAGACAGCCAGGCGTTGGTCCAAGGTTGGCGCGCCGCCATCCGACAGCCACAGGCCCTCCATGCGCGCCAGCAGGTTACAAAAGGCGTGCTCGGAATCGGTTTCGCCGATCGGACGGAAGTGGCCCAAGGCGAAGTCGGGGTGGTCGTGGACCCGCTCGAGCGTCCCGTTGTGCGCCAGGACGTGCATCTGGCCGCCCAGCTCACGCGCGAAAGGATGCGTGTTTTGCAGCCTGACGCCTCCCCGGGTGGCCCTGCGGATGTGCGAGATGATGGTGGTGCTGGAAAGATGGCGCGACTGGACGAAGCGAACCCAGTCGCTGTCGTGGGCGGCGCTGGTGTCCTTGATCAGGCGTGCGTCGTCCTCGCGGTAATAGGCGATGCCCCAGCCATCGGCGTTAGGCGCGCTGCCACCGCCGTGCTCGGCCAAGGTCTTGAGCGATAACGATACCGTGGCCGGCAGGCGGCTCGAGATGGCAAAAAGTTCGCACATAAAGGCGCTTCCTCGAAAGTTTCGGGCAATCTGACATCGTCTGGGAAGGTTATCTGGCTTTCGACATTCAAGGCCAGCCTCTCATCGTGGTGCGGAATCGCGATGGCGAGCTCGGCGCTGTTCGCGGTATTTGTCCTTGTCGGCTAGGCTTTGGCGCCCGAGGGAAACCTGTTGGTGGGTAATGCCCACTTAGCTGGTGTCCAATCCTCCAAATCGTCGCCTTTGGGTCAAAACCGGTCGTGGCAGACCTCGCCCAGCGGCGTCAGCTGTCCAAGGTAGAGCGGACCTCAAGGCCAAGAATGCGGACGTTCCCGCTCGAAGATCGGCTCTCAGGGTTAGAGCGGTCGTACCGGCGACGTGGCCCAAAACAGCGGCCAGAGGCTCGGCGTGAGGGGATAGGTCCTACCTCTTGGGTAGATCCCGCCCCGCACTCGAGGTCGCGCCCTGACGGCTTTCCTGTGCCGTCTGATGTGAACGGCCGGCGAACGAATCCCCCCGCTATCCCCCCAATTTCCCCTCGTCGTTCCTGCCGCGTTCTGCCGCACTCTGCCGCATTCTGCCGCACACGGGTCGGGCTGCAAGGCCCGGAAATCCTCAGGAAAACGGCGGAAAACGGGGGTGTTGGTGGGGTGGATCAAACGCCTGGGAGCGCCCAGGTCAAGGGCGAGCGGCCTCTGGCGGCCTAGTACCCACTTTCATAATTCCGTGTGCCATACGATCGCTTTTCCCGTCTCCTCGGTAGGTGGGGGCGCGCCGGCGATGCCGGGGCATCGTCCAGCGTCCCCGACGCCCCGAGGGGGCGGGAAAAGCGACCCGGTGGGCGGCGCCCCGAGGCCCCCGGACGTCGTCGCGCGACGCTTGTGATGCCCCGGCATCACGGCGCGCCACGCTCCTAGCCGGGAACCTCGGGGCGCCGTCGTATGGCACACGGAATTATGAAAGTGGGTACTAGGGCGTCCTACGCCCCGCGCGGGCGTCACGCCGTCGCCGTCACCACGAACTGGGGCGCCAATGCGAGGTAGGTGCCGGCCGCGGCCGCGCCCTCGATGATGCCCAGGATATCGTCGACCCGGCCCGCCTCGATGCGCCCGCTCTCGCGCGCGAACTCGGCCAGATTGCGGATCATGGGGAGGAGGCGCCCTTCGGTGTCGGGCCTGGTCACGACCTCGAGCGCCACCCGCGCGAAACCGGCCCGGCCGGCGATACCGTAGAGCTTGCGGCCGATGTCCGGGGTCCGGCAGGCGTGGCCCGCGGCGGCGATCAGATCCGCCCAAGCCTGTGTCGGCGCCGGCTCGACCACCATCAACGGCCAGTCCCCCTCGATCATGTGGGCCTTGCCGCCGGGCTTGAGGACGCGCTTGAATTCACCGAGGCACGCGAGCGGATCGTCGACATAGATGATGGTGTTGCGGGCCAGGACGCGGTCGAGGATGCCGTCCGCCAGCGGCAGGGCGGCGCGGCCCGTTTGGTGGATCGAGATGCGGTCGGCGAGGCCCTTGGACGCGGCCCTCTCTCTCGCTCGGGCGATGAAATCCAGATTGATGTCGAGGGCGTGGACCTGCCCCCCCGGCCCGACCCAGCCCGCGAGCTCGACCGCCATATGGCCGGGGCCGCAGCCGAAGTCGGCGACGACCTGGCCGGGCCGGACGTCGGCGGACGCATAGAGCGGCGCCGACGCCGGGTCCCATGCGAATATCTCGTCGTAGCGCGCGAGGCTTTCGGCGTCGAGCGCGGTCCAGCGGTTCTCGTAAGCGGCTTCCCCGTCCCCGTCCATGGCGGCGCGTGCGCTGCCCGCCGCCCCGCCTAATGCGCCATCAGGATCGGGATCTCGGCGTTGGCCAGGATGGTGCTGGTGGCGCCGCCGAAGATCATCTGGCGCAGCCGGCTGTGGGTATAGGCGCCCTTGAACATGAGGTCGGCACCGAGCTTCGCCGCCTCCTCCAGCATCGATTCGCCGGGGCCGCGGCCGGCGGCGCTGGCGTCGTGGAACTCGGCCGGGACGCCGTTGCGCACCAGGTACTGGGCCATCTGGGCGCCCGTCGGGCCGGGCACCATGGTCTCCTCGACGGCGAGCACCTTGACCAGCTTGGCCTCCTTGAGGAGGCGCATGCCAAAGGCGATGGTTCGCGCCGTCTCGGTGCTGCCGTTCCACGCGACGACGATGGTCTCGCCGAGCACCTTGGGCGCCGTGGGCGGGGCGATGAGGATGGGCCGGCCGCTTTCGAACAGGGCCGCTTCCAGGGTCGCCATGGCCGGGGTCAGGGTGCCGCGCATGGGCCGGCCCACCACCACCAGGTCGAAGATGCGGCCGTAGCTGCCGACCACGTCGTCGCCGGGGGCGATCTCCTCGAGCCAGCCCGCCATGGGCGCTTCCACGGCCCCGTCGGGCCGGCCGCGCGCGACGCCGTGCTCGGACATGAAGGCGTCGTAGAGGTTGCGGGCCTGGACCGTGCGCTCCTGGTCCTGGCGCTCGAAGCTCTCGACCAGATCGGGCGTGGCCGCGACCAGGCCGGCGGCGCCGGCGGCGACGACGCCCGGCAGGGCGGGGCGCACGTGGAGGCCCTCGATATAGCTGCCGAACCGCCGCGCGACGTGCAGCGCCGTCTCGAGCATGGAGTCGAGCGCCTCGCTCTCCTCGACTGGCACCAGAATCGTTTTCATGGACTTACCTGTCGGCTATGTGTGTCTTCCCATGGGCGCCATTATACGACCACCGGGGCGAAATGCGAATCCACGCGGGCGGGAGGCTATCTTGACGGACGGAGCTGGCGGCGGCCGCGTGGTGGCGGCGCGCGGCGGCATGCGGATGCCCAGGCTCGGCATGGGCACCTGGTACATGGGGGAGGATCGCGCCCGGCGGGGCCAGGAGCTCGCCGCCCTCGGCCTCGATTCCGGCATGACGCTCATCGACACGGCCGAGATGTACGGGAGTGGCGCGGCGGAGGAACTGGTGGGCGAGGCAATCCGCGGCCGGCGCGACGCGGTCTTCCTGGTCTCCAAGGTCCTGCCCCACAACGCCTCGCGCGCGGGCACGGCTCTGGCGGCCGAGCGCAGCCTCGCACGGCTCGGCACCGACCGCATCGACCTCTACCTCCTGCACTGGCACGGCCTGCACCCGCTCGAGGACACCCTCGAAGCGTTCGCGGAACTGGTCGCGGCGGGCAAGATCCTGCACTACGGCGTCAGCAACTTCGACTCGGGCGACATGACCGCGCTCGAGGCGCTCCCGGGCGGGGCGGCCGTTGCCGCCAACCAGGTCATGTACAACCTCGCGCGCCGGGGGGTTGAGCGGCGCCTCCTGCCCTGGTGCGGGGACCGGGGCGTGGCACTCATGGTCTATTCCCCGCTCGACCACGGGCGCCTGGCCGCGCGGCCCGCCCTCGACGACGTCGCGGCGCGCCACGGGGTCACGCCCGAATGCGTCGCTATCGCGTGGGGCATGCGCGAAGACATCGCCGCCTCCATCCCCAAGGCCTCCAGCCCCGAGCACGTGCGCGCCAACGCGGCGGCGCTCGACCTCACTCTCGACGCCGAAGACTTGGCCGCCCTCGACGCGGCCTACCCCGCCCCGACCCGCGACGTGCCCCTCGACATGCTGTGACCGCCGTCCTTCACCCAGGCCGGGTCGCAAACGGACAAATCGGGATATACTCGATGCACTAGCTTCGCGCGGGGCATAGAACGAGGAGCCGGGGGATGAAGACCCATGCACGGGTGGTGGTGATCGGCGGCGGCGTGGTCGGCGTCAGCACCCTCTACCACCTCACCAAGAAGGGCTGGTCGGATGTGGTGCTGGTCGAGCGCGCGGACCTGACCCACGGCTCGACCTGGCACGCCGCCGGCCTCCTGCCCCTCTTCAACATGAGCTACAGCGTCGGCCAGCTCCACAAATACAGCGTCGACCTCTACAAGCGCCTGGAGGCCGAGACAGGCCAGGACGTGGGCTTCCACGTCACCGGCAACCTCCGCCTCGCCACCAACCGCGACCGCATGGACGAGTACCTCAAATATTGCGGCACCGCGAACACCATCGGCGTGCCCTTCGAGATGATCGGCCCGGCGGAGGTCAAGGCGCTTTGGCCCCTCTGCAACACAGATGGCCTCGTGGGCGCGCTCTTCCACCCGGACGACGGCCATATAGCCCCCGCCGACCTCACCATGGCCCTGGCCAAGGGCGCGCGGGACGGGGGCGCGGAGATCCACCGCCGCACGGAAGTCACGGGGATCGAGTGCGGGCCGAACGGCGAATGGCTCGTGCGCACCAACAATGGCGACATCACGGCCGAGCATGTGGTGACGGCGACCGGCGCCTGGGCGCGCCAGGTGGGCTTGTTGGCCGGGGTCGATATCCCCACCATCCCCGTCGAGCACCAATTCATCGTCACGGAAGAGATCCCCGAGCTCGTCGCGCGCAAGGAAGCCGGCCTGCCCGAGATGGCCGTCCTGCGGGAGAGCGACGCCTCCTACTACATGCGCGAGGAGCGCCAGGGCCTCATCCTCGGCCCTTACGAGATCGGCGCCCCCGCCTGGGCCATAGACGGCGTGCCCGAGGGCTTCGGGCAGGAGCTGCTGCCCCCGGACCTGGAGCGCCTCGAGCCCCATATCGAGGCCGCCATCGCCCGCGTGCCGGTGTTCGGTGACGCGGGCATCAAGGACACCATCAACGGCCCCATCCCCTATACGCCCGACGGCAGCCCCCTCGTCGGCCCCGCCCACGGGGTGCGCAACTTCTGGCTCAACGAGGGCCACAGCTTCGGCATCACCGCCGCCGGCGGCGCCGGCTGGCAGCTCGCCGAGTGGATCACCGAGGGCGAGCCCGGCATCGACATGCTCGACCTCGACCCGCGGCGCTTCGGCGCCTATGCCAACCGCAACTACCTGGTGGCCAAGAACGAGGAGGCCTACCGCCACGTCTTCGTCACCCACTTCCCGGACGAGGAGCGCCCCGCCGCCCGCCCGGCCAAGACGAGCCCCTGCCACGACCGCCTCGACGCCCTGGGCGCGGTCTGGGGCCAGCGTTACGGGTGGGAGCGTCCCAACTGGTTCGCCCCCGCCGGTGTGGCGCGCGAGGACGTGTGGAGCTTCCGGCGCACCAACTATTTCGCGCCCGTGGGTGCCGAGTGCCGCGCCGTGCGCCAGGGGGTCGGCCTCATCGACCTCTCGAGCTTCTCCAAGTTCGAGGCCGAGGGGCCGGGGGCCGAGGCGTGGCTCGACCGCCTCGTCGCCAACAACCTGCCCAAGAAGGTCGGCCGCATCCAGCTCTGCCACGCCCTCGCGCCCTCGGGCGGCGTGCGCTCGGAATTCACCATCACCCGTCTCGCGCCCGAGCGCTTCATGCTCATCAGCTCGGGCGCCGCCGAGCGCTTCGACGGCGACTTCCTCGCCAAGGCCCTGCCGCGCGACGGCAGCGTGCGCCTCGTCAACGTGACCACCCAGCGCGGCACCTTCGTCGTCGCCGGCCCCCGCGCCCGCGACCTCCTGGCCAAGGTGACCGAGGCCGACCTTTCGGGCGCGGCCTTCCCCTGGCTCACGGGCCAGACCATTAATGTCGGCCTCGCCGCCGACGTCCGTGCCCTGCGCGTAAACTTCGTGGGCGACCTGGGCTGGGAGCTGCACCATCCGATCGAATACCAGAACCACATCTTCGATGCCCTGGTGGCGGCGGGCGCGGAGTTCGGCATCGCCATGATCGGCATGCGCGCCATGGACAGCTTGCGCATCGAGAAGTCCTACCGCATGTGGGGCCAGGACCTGACGGTCGAATACTCGCCCTTCGAAGCCGGCCTCGACCGCTTCGTGCGCCTGAACAAAGGCGACTTCACCGGCCGCGACGCCCTCGTGGCCCAGCAGCAGTCCGGCATCCCCCAACGCTTCGTGACCCTAGCCGTCGACGCCGCCGACGCCGACTGCGGCGGCAACGAGCCGCTCTACCTGGGCGAAGAGATGGTCGGCCGCGTCACCGCCGGCGCCTACGGCCACCATGTGGGCCAGAGCCTGGCGCTAGCCTACGTGAAGCCGGAGGTAGCCGAGGTGGGCACGGCGCTGGAGGTGGTGGTTTTGGGCGAGCGAAGGGGGGCGGTGGTGGTGCCGGAATCGCCGTACGACGAGGAGAACGAGAGCTTAAGGGGGTAGGGGGAGAGGGAAGGATCGAGTAGTTGCCGCCTCTGTACAACGAGCTATGGCTGAATCTTGGTGACGGTATGGGTCAGGCGGCGGCTTGCGGTTGTTGCCTGACGGCTTCGATGCCGTCGATGAACTTTACACCGACGATCAGCTTGGGCAACTGGTTGTGTCCGTCGAGGCGGCGCCAACTGTTTTGTGCCCCCTGGGTGAGCTTGAAGACCATGGCGAGCGCCGTCTTGTTGGAGAGGCATCCCTTGGATCGCACGGTACGGTGTCGCACGGTGGCGAATGTGCTTTCGATGGGGTTGGTTGTCCGCAGGTGCTTCCAATGCTCGGCGGGAAAGTCGTAGAACGCCAGCAGCGTTTCGCGATCCTTGGCCAGGCATGCAGCCGCCTTTTCGTATTTGACGGCGTAGGTCTCGATGAAGGTGTCGAAGGCGTTGTCTGCGTCGCTCCTGGTCTCGGCCATCCAGATGTCCTGGAGAGCACGCTTTGCCTTCGATTGCTGGCTCTTGGGCAGCTTGTTCAAGACGTTCGCGGTCTTGTGCACCCAACAGCGCTGGCCGCGCGTCCGGGACCACACTTCCTCGATCGCCTTCCAGAAGCCGAGCGCGCCGTCGGCGACCGCGAGTTCAGGCCCCATCGCGAGCCCGCGCCGCTTGAGGTCGAGCAGCAGCTCGCGCCATGATTGGGTGCTCTCGCGCACGCCGTCGATGAGGCCGACGAGTTCCTTCTTGCCCTCGGGCGTCGCGCCGATGATGACCAACAGGCATTGCGCGTCGTCCTCGAGCCGGGCCTGCACGTGGATGCCGTCGGCCCAGAAGTAGACGTAGCGCCGGGCCGACAGATCCCGCTTCAGCCAGTGTGCGTGCTCCCCCGCCCAGACTTCGGTGAGCCGCGCGATGGACGAGGCCGAGAGGCCGCCGGCGTCCGGCCCGAGTAAGGCCGCCAGCGCCTCGGTGAAGTCGCCGGTGGAGATGCCCTTGAGGTAGAGGATGGGGATCAGGACCTCGAGGCTCTTCGAGCGCCGCGCATAAGGCGGCAGCAGCGCCGAGGAGAAGCGGATGCGATCGGCGCCCAGCCCCGTGCGGTCGCGGACCCGTGGCCCGCGAACCGCGACCGGGCCGATGCCGGTCATGATCTCGCGTTCCGGCAGATGACCGTGGCGCACCAGCCGTTGGCGGCCTTCATCGGTGCGCTCCTCGGCGTGGCTCCCGAGGAACGCGGCCACCTCGGCCTCGACCGCTTGGGCCAAAAGGGAACGGGCGCCGTTGCGCAGCACCTCGGTCAACGGATCGGAAAACGTCGATGGCTGGGAAAGCTTCAAAACGTTATTGTCGGTCACGGCGTATCACTCCTTTGCTGGAGAAGTGGAGGCTCAATCACCCCCACGATACGCCACCTTAACCCTTCACGCCGTCACCAACTTCTGGCCATAGCTCCTGTACAACCGGAACACCGACGCATGGAAATATCGACTGCTGGTGTTTAACGTCTTTGTACGCCAGATTGGTCATCGGGCGATTTCGCTCTATAACAATCTGATATAATTAGCGTCCCTATCCGGTTAAGGCAGGTCGTGCGCCCTGGGGTTGCAAGCCGTGGATCAACTGGCGGTATGTGATGGTTGGCCGGGCCATGGCGCGGCTCAGGACGAAGTCGCCGAGGTCGTCGATCCGCCGGCGGCGGTTGAAGCGATAGGCCCATTCCCGGCCATAGCGCGGCAAGTGCTTGGCGCTGACGCCATGGTAGGTGCCGTTGAGCCAGGTCTTGAGGTTGCTGAACAGGACGTGGATGATCGGCATCTGCGTCTCGGCGTTCTTGCCTTGGCCTTGGACGGTGGGCTGGTGCCGGTAGACGGCGCCGAGCCCGGCATAGCCCTTGAAATCGTCGGTCAGCAGGCGCGCGCCCGGCGTCACGGCGGCCCGCACGAAGCCGCCGAGCTGCTCGGCATTGGCCCGGGGCAGGATGGCAAGCCGCGCCCGGCCGGCGACGAAGCCGCTGCCCTCGACCCCCTTGCCCGGCGCCACCGCCACCTTCTCCACCGCCAGCACGAGCAGGCTCTTGTTGGCATTGGCCATCCCGCGGCCCCGGCTCTCGGGCTTGCCGCGCCCGCCGTAGTAGCTCTCATCGACCTCGACCATGCCGTCCAGCAACGCCTCCGGCCGCTCCGCCAAGCCATGGCGCAGCTTGTGAGCCATCAGCCATGCGGTCTCATAGCGAAGCCCCAGCTCGCGCGCCAGGAACGGGGCCGAGACCCCGCGCTTGTCCCGCCCCATCAACCACGCCGCCAGGAACCATTTGGGCAACGGTGTGCGGGTGCGGTGGAAGATGGTTCCCGCCGTCACCGACTCTTGACGACCGCAAGCCGCGCATTCGAAGACGCGCGCCCGCGCCTTGTGCCGATAGCCCCGCCGGTGCCCGCAGCGGGCGCACGCAAACCCAGACGGCCAGCGTCGATCCGCCAAGGCCAGGATGCACGATTCCTCGTCTCGGTAGCGCTCTTGGAACGTCAACAAGCCGCTCATGCCCTGTCTCCCGACCAATCCTCAGAGGCGGGAACAGTACACCCTTAGAGCGAACATATAAAGAACACTCGGTCGCTACCTGCATTAACCGGATAGGGACGATAATTAGTGCTATCAGCCAAAATTTTCGTCGTCGTGATCCGTGTTTCCCGCACGTTATTCGGGGTTAGCACGTCCAAAGAGGTCGAAATTAGCGTCAAGCGTCCATACATTGTATCTGATACCAAGAATACAAGCCTGACGGTCGAGTGTGATTAGAAAACAGAGAAATCGGGCCTGTGCGATAGTGCAGGTAGGAAAATCGAGAAATGGGTCGCCGCGTTGGTGGTGTACTGTCCACGGTGCGTCGGCGACAGGGCGATATGGCGCGCGTCAAGACGAGTGTGAATTCGCTTATCTTGACGCAACTTTGACTGACTGCTTTGAATTGGACGACAAGATCTATCCTGGCGGCGTGGGAATTTGGGGTGCGGTCGAACCAATTTACAACACGTCAGGACGAAAGGCGAAACTCGGAGTTCACATTCACGCTCGCAATGCGCCCGGGGACAAGAGGAAGGTCCTTGATAAGACCTTTGACGCCGTGACAATGCGCGCACGTCGTAATTTATTTGATGAAGAGTTGATTACGATCACGCGGGAAACCGCAGTTGCATATTATGTGAGCCGTTTTCTTGGTAGGGAAATTAAGTATCTCTTTTGTATACATTGCGAAGCAGTGCATCTGGATGCCGGATATTTTGCTGTGCATCCGCACAAGCGTCATCTGTGTCATTCTGTCCGTCGTCAAAACATTTGGGACTGTTGAGCCTGTTTTATAACGGAGGATCTGGCTCATCTTGGATTGATGTTAAGCCGCTTGTTGTTGATGGTTCAAGCGGCGGTGTTGGATAGTCAGTTTTTTGATCCTGTTCCTCCTTTCAATGATGGCGGTATCGCGCCCGAAGTAGGCATCGGCGGGGGTTACATTCGCTAGGCTCTCGTGGTAGCGGCGGTTGTTGTAGTGATCGACGAAAGCGCCGATCTGGTTTTCGAGATCGCCTGGTAGATAATAGTTTTCCAGCAGGACGCGGTTTTTCAGGGTTTGATGCCAACGCTCGATCTTGCCCTGGGTCTGGGGATGATAGGGAGCCCCACGGACATGATTGATACCTTGGTCTTCGAGCCATTCCGCGAGATCACCGGAGATATAAGACGAGCCATTGTCGCTGAGCAGCCTGGGTTTGTGGATGACCTTGGCTTGGTCGCAGCCTGATACCTTCAACGCCAGTTTGAGTGTTGCCGTCACATCATCCGCCTTCATAGTGGTGCAGAGCTTCCAAGCAATGATGTAGCGGGAATAGTCGTCGAGGATGGTCGACAGGTAAAACCAGCCCCAGCCGATGACCTTGAGATAGGTGAAGTCGGTCTGCCACAGCTGGTTCGGCGCCGTGGTCTTGTCGCGGAACTCATCGGCTGCCTTGATGACCACGAAAGCGGGGCTGGTGATCAGGTCGTGGGCCTTGAGAAGTCGGTAAACCGAGGCTTCCGAGACAAAGTAGCCCCTGGTGTCCGTAAACCTGACGGCCAGTTCCCGGGGCGACAGTTGCGTCTCCTCCAGGGCAAGATCGATGATCTGCCCCCGGACATCATCCGGGATACGGTTCCACACCCGGCCTGGGCTGCTGTTGCGATCCTCAAGACCGGCGTCGCCAAAGGCCAGAAAGCGATCGTACCAGCGATAAAAGGTGGTCTTCGGAATGCCCAGCTCGTCCAAAGTGGACCCGACGCCCAGGTGGGACTGCTCGACCAGGCGGATGATCTCCAGCTTCTCGGATGCGGGGCACCTCATTCCTCGCCTCCCCCATGCCCGATCATGTTTTTTTTAAGAAGACGGTTCTCCAGCGAAAGTTCGGCGACCAACTCCTTCAAGTCGCGCATCTCCTGGCGCAGGCCTTTAACCTCGCCCGAGGTCGCTTGGCGCCCGGTGTCGCCGGCGAGCCGCTTCTTGCCCGCTTCCAAAAACTCTTTCGACCAGCTGTAATACAGACCCTCGGCGATGCCCTCGCGGCGGCACAAGGCGGCGATGCTCTCCTCGCCGCGCAGGCCCGACACCACGATCCGGATCTTCTCCTCAGCCGTATACTGCTTGCGTGTCTTGCGGCGAATATCCCGAACCGTTCTTTCCGCCGGGTCGTTCTTGCTCATTGATTTCTGTCTCATCTTCGTTCCCTTCGGTCACTACGATGAGCCAGAAATCCTCCGTTATGCAATTACCTCAATTCGTCCCAAAGGCGCTGACGTCAGACACATAGAATTGACAAACTCGCAATTTTTGAACGGGTATCTCAAATTAGTGGTCGCGGTAGTCGATACAAGCATGAAGCCTTTGTCAACGCGTTCGCATCCGTTCTCTTGATGCCGGAGCGAGGCGGAGCTATGGCCAGAAGTTGGTGACGGCGTGAAGGGTTAAGGTGGCGTATCGTGGGGGTGATTGAGCCTCCACTTCTCCAGCAAAGGAGTGATACGCCGTGACCGACAATAACGTTTTGAAGCTTTCCCAGCCATCGACGTTTTCCGATCCGTTGACCGAGGTGCTGCGCAACGGCGCCCGTTCCCTTTTGGCCCAAGCGGTCGAGGCCGAGGTGGCCGCGTTCCTCGGGAGCCACGCCGAGGAGCGCACCGATGAAGGCCGCCAACGGCTGGTGCGCCACGGTCATCTGCCGGAACGCGAGATCATGACCGGCATCGGCCCGGTCGCGGTTCGCGGGCCACGGGTCCGCGACCGCACGGGGCTGGGCGCCGATCGCATCCGCTTCTCCTCGGCGCTGCTGCCGCCTTATGCGCGGCGCTCGAAGAGCCTCGAGGTCCTGATCCCCATCCTCTACCTCAAGGGCATCTCCACCGGCGACTTCACCGAGGCGCTGGCGGCCTTACTCGGGCCGGACGCCGGCGGCCTCTCGGCCTCGTCCATCGCGCGGCTCACCGAAGTCTGGGCGGGGGAGCACGCACACTGGCTGAAGCGGGATCTGTCGGCCCGGCGCTACGTCTACTTCTGGGCCGACGGCATCCACGTGCAGGCCCGGCTCGAGGACGACGCGCAATGCCTGTTGGTCATCATCGGCGCGACGCCCGAGGGCAAGAAGGAACTCGTCGGCCTCATCGACGGCGTGCGCGAGAGCACCCAATCATGGCGCGAGCTGCTGCTCGACCTCAAGCGGCGCGGGCTCGCGATGGGGCCTGAACTCGCGGTCGCCGACGGCGCGCTCGGCTTCTGGAAGGCGATCGAGGAAGTGTGGTCCCGGACGCGCGGCCAGCGCTGTTGGGTGCACAAGACCGCGAACGTCTTGAACAAGCTGCCCAAGAGCCAGCAATCGAAGGCAAAGCGTGCTCTCCAGGACATCTGGATGGCCGAGACCAGGAGCGACGCAGACAACGCCTTCGACACCTTCATCGAGACCTACGCCGTCAAATACGAAAAGGCGGCTGCATGCCTGGCCAAGGATCGCGAAACGCTGCTGGCGTTCTACGACTTTCCCGCCGAGCATTGGAAGCACCTGCGGACAACCAACCCCATCGAAAGCACATTCGCCACCGTGCGACACCGTACCGTGCGATCCAAGGGATGCCTCTCCAACAAGACGGCGCTCGCCATGGTCTTCAAGCTCACCCAGGGGGCACAAAACAGTTGGCGCCGCCTCGACGGACACAACCAGTTGCCCAAGCTGATCGTCGGTGTAAAGTTCATCGACGGCATCGAAGCCGTCAGGCAACAACCGCAAGCCGCCGCCTGACCCATACCGTCACCAAGATTCAGCCATAGCTCAGCGAGGCGTCGGCTTAATGCTGAAGAAGGTACGCGATATCTTGAATGTCACGTCGCCAGAAATCGGCGACATTGAAATTCTTCTACTCGCCCGATTTTTCGGGGTGAGCTTCGAGGTGGCTGCTCGCCGCTGCGAAAATTTGAACCTGTTGCCATCCGGCGGTGCCCGGTCGCTACTAGAAGCGATACACAAACACCATTCGAGCCCTGAGAAGCGTGCCGAAGAGGCTGGGCTACCTGCGCGGACATCCGTCGAGATGCCAATTTTGTCCGAGAATATATTGCGAGCGCTCGTAGAAAAGCTTGAGGATGGTTCTGTTTCCGCTGGATGGGCAGCCGATAAATTCGGCGTGTCGATCAATGATCTCTACACGGTGCACGCGAAGTTGACCCGTGAATCTCGTCATTGATGCCTGTTCTCTGATCAACCTCGACAACGCGGACAGCCTCCGCGTAGCCGCACAGTTGCAACGGTGTCGACTATGGGTTTCGCCCATGGTTATCGGCGAATGTAGCGCTGAATGCGCTGCAAGAATTTTGGCGCTTCAGATGGAAGAGGCATTTGAGAGAATCGACGAAGGTGCGTTATCAGGTGACCGATTCTTGGAGCTTCTTGGAAATCATGGGCTAGGAGCCGGCGAAACCGAATGCATCGTGGCCGCAGAAACGCTTGGTTACGCGGTGTGTAGTGACTGTCTGACGTCAGCGCCTTTGGGACGAATTGAGGTAATTGCATAACGGAGGATTTCTGGCTCATCGTAGTGACCGAAGGGAACGAAGATGAGACAGAAATCAATGAGCAAGAACGACCCGGCGGAAAGAACGGTTCGGGATATTCGCCGCAAGACACGCAAGCAGTATACGGCTGAGGAGAAGATCCGGATCGTGGTGTCGGGCCTGCGCGGCGAGGAGAGCATCGCCGCCTTGTGCCGCCGCGAGGGCATCGCCGAGGGTCTGTATTACAGCTGGTCGAAAGAGTTTTTGGAAGCGGGCAAGAAGCGGCTCGCCGGCGACACCGGGCGCCAAGCGACCTCGGGCGAGGTTAAAGGCCTGCGCCAGGAGATGCGCGACTTGAAGGAGTTGGTCGCCGAACTTTCGCTGGAGAACCGTCTTCTTAAAAAAAACATGATCGGGCATGGGGGAGGCGAGGAATGAGGTGCCCCGCATCCGAGAAGCTGGAGATCATCCGCCTGGTCGAGCAGTCCCACCTGGGCGTCGGGTCCACTTTGGACGAGCTGGGCATTCCGAAGACCACCTTTTATCGCTGGTACGATCGCTTTCTGGCCTTTGGCGACGCCGGTCTTGAGGATCGCAACAGCAGCCCAGGCCGGGTGTGGAACCGTATCCCGGATGATGTCCGGGGGCAGATCATCGATCTTGCCCTGGAGGAGACGCAACTGTCGCCCCGGGAACTGGCCGTCAGGTTTACGGACACCAGGGGCTACTTTGTCTCGGAAGCCTCGGTTTACCGACTTCTCAAGGCCCACGACCTGATCACCAGCCCCGCTTTCGTGGTCATCAAGGCAGCCGATGAGTTCCGCGACAAGACCACGGCGCCGAACCAGCTGTGGCAGACCGACTTCACCTATCTCAAGGTCATCGGCTGGGGCTGGTTTTACCTGTCGACCATCCTCGACGACTATTCCCGCTACATCATTGCTTGGAAGCTCTGCACCACTATGAAGGCGGATGATGTGACGGCAACACTCAAACTGGCGTTGAAGGTATCAGGCTGCGACCAAGCCAAGGTCATCCACAAACCCAGGCTGCTCAGCGACAATGGCTCGTCTTATATCTCCGGTGATCTCGCGGAATGGCTCGAAGACCAAGGTATCAATCATGTCCGTGGGGCTCCCTATCATCCCCAGACCCAGGGCAAGATCGAGCGTTGGCATCAAACCCTGAAAAACCGCGTCCTGCTGGAAAACTATTATCTACCAGGCGATCTCGAAAACCAGATCGGCGCTTTCGTCGATCACTACAACAACCGCCGCTACCACGAGAGCCTAGCGAATGTAACCCCCGCCGATGCCTACTTCGGGCGCGATACCGCCATCATTGAAAGGAGGAACAGGATCAAAAAACTGACTATCCAACACCGCCGCTTGAACCATCAACAACAAGCGGCTTAACATCAATCCAAGATGAGCCAGATCCTCCGTTATAAAACAGGCTCAACAGTCCCAAATGTTTTGACGACGGACAGTAGTGACGACCGCCAAGCGCGTTTCCTCGCCACGGCGATTCTCGGTGAAGGTCGGGTTCTCGGCAGCGCCCGACTGTTGCGCTGGTGTGTAGAGGAAGCGGTGTTAGGCTGCGGAGATGCAGCAGGGCGCTTCGAGTCGATGCGCACGGCAGGTGGTTTTCTTCCGCGTCTGGGCGACGGTTTTTTTGTTCAGCGACGCCAGAGGAATAGTCCAACTGTAGATGGTAGAGGAAAGACCAAGAGTTTGTGAACATGACCGTAGTCATCGGTGGTCGCCCTCTGGACGTCTGGTGTGATGTATGCGCCGAGCCACGAAAGGAGACGCTATGAGGAAGAAAGGCGTGGCCGGCTCTGATTTCAATCCGGCGCGGCCCACGCCGCTCACCCGGAAGCAGAAGGCCGCGCTGAAAGCTATCGCGGCCCTACCGGACGAGTCGATCGACACGTCCGACATCCCGCCGCTGTCCGAGGAATTCTGGGCGACGGCCGAGCGCGGCAAGCTCTATCGGCCGGTAAAGCAGCAGCTCATCCTGCGCCTCGACGCCGACCTGGTGGACTGGTTCAAGAGACGCGCCCGGGACGGCCGCGGCTATCAGACCGACATCAACCGCGCGCTACGGGAGTACATGCGGCAACACGACAGGGAAGGGACGGACGCATAGGGCGCCCACTTGAAATTCGGGGGCCAAGTTCGGCGGACAAATTAGGTAATTGCTTTGGGCTTAGCACCTTCAGACGCCGCTGCAAACGAGGTGAAAAGGCAGAAGATCGGTAATTTGTCCCCCGACCCCCACGAATCCCTGAGCAAGCACGGAATCTGTCCGATTTCCTGGGTCTACCTTGAGCACCCGTCAAAATCCGTTGGGATTCCGGCCAAAGAAGACCTTGGTCACGTCTTCGATGACATCCCACCTCATGCGCTCACCCAGGTAGGTGAACATGCTGTCGCCCGGTCCGAACTCGTGCTCCGATCCATCGGCGCGCACGATCCGTACTCGCCCTGAAAGGATGGTCTGAAGCTCGTCCCCGGGCTCGTTGCAATCGAAAGTACCCGCCGTGCAGCGCCATACGCCGACGCGCCAGGTGGGGCCGCTGTCATCGATACGCCCCGATGCCTCGGGCTCCCCGCGTATGACCTCATAGTTCGAGGCCTCGCCCGTGAACGGCCAGTGCCGCAGCTCGCCGACATCCTCGCCATTCTTGTATTTCAGCATGAATTGTTCTCCTGTAACGAAAGCCGGGGGACACCTTACCTGATTGCATTGGGCTCGGCACCGTCAAGCGCGTTGGATAGGCGGAAGATAGGTCATGTGTCCGCCGAACCCGCCATCCCCTCTCGGCGCGGCCTCCGCCGATCGACGATCCGGAACACGGGCGTTACGCGGCCGCGAATTTCTCGACGTGAATCGCGTCGGCGCGCCCGCGCGCCTGCCAGAGGTCGTGGGCCATCTGCATGCCGAGCCACGTCTCGGGCGTCGATCCGAATGCCTTGGACAGGCGGATCGCCATCTCGACGGAGACGCCGGCTTTCTCGTTCACGAGCTCCGACAGTGCCTGTCGGGTGACGCCCAGGCCCTGGGCCGCTCGGGTCACGGAGAGGCCGAGCGGCTCGAGGCACTGGCGCCGCACGATTCCGCCAGGATGTGGGGGGCTCCGCATCGCCATGGCTCGTTTCGCCTCAATGATAGTCGACGTAATCGACGTCGACCGCATGCCCATCCTCGAACCGGAAGGTCACCCTCCAGCTCCCGGAAACGGACACGGCGTGATGACCTTTCAGCTCGCCCTTGAGCGGGTGGAGCCGAAAGCCCGGGAGATCCATGTCCCTCGGGCCACGGCTTCGGTCGAGCACGGCGAGAATGTCTCCAAGCTTCTCGACGTGCCCGGGCGCCACTCGCTTCGTCGTCCGCCCATCGTAAAGCGCTTTGAGGCCACGATGCTCGAACGACTGAATCTCGACCATACGCTGTTCCGTCGTATCTCGCCTGTCAATTGACAGCAATGGCGCCGAAAAGTTGCCTGGCAGCTTTTGCGGAGAGAACGTGACATCTCCCCATCAGCGCCTTCGCGACGGATCAAGCTTGCTTCCGGGTAGCACCGCGACCCCCGCGGCCCCCGCGCTCAGGCCCGTGATCGGTATGCGGCGTAGGCCTCGCCGAGGGCGCGCACGCCACGGCGGATGTCCTCCGTGGTGACGAAGCTGTAGGCGAGGCGCAGGTGATGGCCCGGATCCTCGTTGGGGAAAGAGAGGCGGCCGGGGCTGACCTCGACGCCATGCTCGAGGGCGAGCGCCGCGACCGCCTCGGCATCGGTACCCTCGGGCAGGGACGCCCACAGGAAGTAGCCGCCCTGTGGCGCCCGGACCCGGGCATCGGGGAGGAACGCGGCGAAGCTCTCGACCATCGCGTCGCGATGGCGGCGCATCTCGGCCGCGAGGTCCTCGATATGGCCCGCGATCTTGTTGCCGGCCATCAGGTCGGCGACGATCCGCTGGGTGAGCGGGCTGGTGCCGCCATCGGCCTTCTGCATGGCCATCCTCGAGACCACCTCGCGCGGGCCGATGGCCCAGCCGACGCGCAAGCCCGGGGCGAGGACCTTCGACATGGTGCCAAGCGCCACCACCACGCCGGCCTCGTCGAAGGACTTGATCGGCGGCACGGGCTCGCCCTCGAAGCGGACCCGGCGGTAGGGGTCGTCCTCCAGGACGACGAAGCCGTGGCGCTCGGCCAGCGCGACGATGCGCCGGCGGCGGGCCGCGCTGGTCGTGATGCCGGTCGGGTTGTGGAAGTCCGGCACGTCGAACAGGAGCTTCGGCATGCGCTCGCCGTTCGCCCGCAGCCGGTCGAGCTTGTCCTCGAGCTCGCCCGTATCGAGACCCTCCTCGTCCTGGCCGATATCGAGGAAGGCGACGCCGTGGGCGCGCATGATCTGGAGCGCCGTCATGTAGGTCGGGCGGGTCACGATGACGCGGTCGCCCGGCTCGACGAACACCCGGCAGGCCAGGTCGAGGGCGCTCTTGGCCCCGTAGGTGACGAGCACGTTCTCGCGCCCGCAGGCGACCCCATCCTCGGCGACGAAGCGGACGATGGCGTCGCGCAGGTCGTCGAGCCCCATGAGCGGCCCGTATTGCAGGGTCTCCTCGGGATGGTCGCGCGCCGTTGCAAGCGCCTCGCGCACGATGTCGGGCAAGGACGGTGGGTAGGCGAGGCCGCTGCTGAGCGTGATGGTCCCGGGCGCATGATCGTAGACGGATGTGCCCAGGATGTCGGCGCGGCGGGCATACCGATAAGCGGTCATCCGATCCTCCGGGCATCTCGGTCGGCCAGGCGGGCCCGGCCATGGCCGACAAATCCTGAACCGGAAATTCCCGGTCGACCCAGCCCAAGCACCGGAGACGCTAGCACGCGCGAATATCGATCGAAAGCGCGTCCAACAATCCCGGATTAATTCGGGGGACAGATTCGGGGGAGCTGGTTCCCCGTGTCGGCTTCATCGTCACCAACCTGGGCCGTCCTGCCGAGCGCGTAGTGGCGTTCTACAATCGGCGCGGTACGGCGGAGCAGCACGTCAAGGAGGGCAAGAACGCTTTCCCGTGGACGCGGCTGGCCTCGCATAAGCTCGGGCGCCCACGCGGCGCTTGCCAGACGGCGATGAGTCAAGCTCATCGCCGTCTGGTGTCACAGTGCGAAATGGTCGCGGGACCGGGTTCCTCATCGCCCAATCAGCCCGATCGAGAGCGGACCACGGCCTATCGTGACAGCTCGGGACCGAATTCGGGGTCGGTCGCCTATTGTGCTACCATTATCCGCGAATGGGAGGAGCCATCTGGGGGATCCCGGTTTGACAGCCTGGCGCCCGAGATGTGAGAGATGATGCGCGCCGCCGGCCGCGGCGAGAAGGACCATGTGGAGGCGGTGAATTCCTTCGTCGAGATGGCGGGCGTGGACATCCACGACCCGCTGGGCAATGGAGGACAGTCATGAAGAACGGTTTCAAGGTCATCGACTCCGACATGCACGTGCTGGAGCCCGCCGACCTGTGGCTCGATTGCATCGATCCCGAATACAAGGGCCGTGCGCCCATAGGCCGCAACGAATATCATACCGACGTCCATCTGGAGCACGAAGGCAAGCTGATCTCGCGCTGGCCGGCGGAGGCGGAGTTCGAGGGCGATCTCGTCGAGACGCTGGCCCAGGAGCACGGCCGCGCCGATCTCTTCGCGCGCTACCATCAGCGCGGCTGGGGCCCCGATGTCCAGATCGACGCCATGGACGCCGAGGGCATCGACGTGGCCGTCTTGTTCCCCACGCGCGGCCTCTTCGCCCATGCCAAGGAGTACGACGACGACGGCCTCGCCGCCGCCATCAGCCGCGCCTACAACGATTGGTTGGGTGCGTTCTGCGCCCACGACCCGGCCCGCATGTTCGGCGCCGCCCTGGTGCCGGCCCAGGCCGTGGCCGCCGCCGTCGAGGAAGTCCGGCGCACCAAGCGCGAATACGGCTTCAAGGCCATCTTCCTGCGCCCCAACCCGGTGAGCGGGCGCAACTGGCACGACCCCTATTACGATCCGCTCTGGGCCGTCTGCGAGAAGGAGGACATGGCCGTCGGCTTCCACGAGGGCGTGCCCTGCGAGCTGCCGGTCGCCATGGGTGAGCGGTTCAGTGGCGCGCACGAGGACCAGTGGATGACCGAGCACGTGGCGGCGCACCCCATCGAGCAGATGTATGCCTGCCTCTCCATGATCAACGGCGGCGCCTGCGCGCGCTTCCCGGGCCTGCGCGTCGCCTTCCTCGAGGGCAACTGCAGTTGGGTGCCGTTCTGGCTCTGGCGCATGGACGAGCATTACGAGCACCGCGAGAAGCGGGTGAAGGACAGGATGCCGCTCCGGCCCAGCGAATACTTCAAGCGCCAATGCTTCGCCGCCGTCGAGGCGGACGAGGAAGTGGGACGCTATGCGATCGATTGGCTGGGCGGCAACAACATCGTGTTCTCGACCGACTTCCCCCATCCCGACAGCCGCTTCCCCAATTCCGTCGAGACCTTGATCGAGCAGCCCTTCCCGGAGGAGGCCACGCGCAAGATCCTATGGGACAATTGCGCCCGCCTCTACAACATCGATTGAGGCTCGGCGGGAGAGGAGCATTATGATGACCTGGACTGCGGAGGGGTTGCCCCTGCCGACCCAGGACGTGGCCCGGCTCTAGTACCCACTTTCATAATTCCGTGTGCCATACGACGGCGCCCCGAGGTTCCCGGCTAGGAGGGTGGCGCGCCGTGATGCCGGGGCATCACAAGCGGTGCGCGACGACGACCGGGGGCCTCGGGGCGCCGCCCGACCGGTCGCTTTTCCCGCCCCCTCGGGGCGTCGAGGACGCTTGCCGATGCCCCGGCATCGCCGGCGCACCCCCTCCTGCCGAGGAGACGGGAAAAGCGATCGTATGGCACACGGAATTATGAAAGTGGGTACTAGGCCTACATGGACGCGTTCGGCTACTGCCTGGTCGCCGACGCGCTCACGTCCCAGGAGACGGCGGCGGTGCACGCGCATATCGGGTAAAGACCGGCTCAGATGCTCGGCGTGTTCGCCGAGTTTGAGCGGGCCATGGTCCAGGAGCGAGTCAGGGCCGGCCTGGCGCGGGCCAGAGCTCAGGGGAAGACTCTTTCATACGGACCGGCCTTAAGGGAGACCGATCGTATGATCCCTCAAACGCCGGGCGGCCGCGTCCGCGGCCTTGGCTGGCCTCGCATAAGCTCGGGCGCGCGGTCGCGCTTGCCAGGCGGTGATGAGTCGAGCTCATCGCCGCCTGGTATCAGCTGAAGATTGGCCATATCTTTCCCCAAAATTTTGTCGGACTAAATTTACGCATTGAAACCCTGGCGCAAGGACATGTGGTGCATCCCCAAAGTCGATGCGGCCCATGTCGCCGGCATGGAAGATGTGCTCGACCTCTATGCCGAGGCACCCGATCCCAAGCGCCCGGTGATCTGCTTCGACGAGAGCCCGACCCAGCTGATCGGCGAGGTACGCGCGCCAATCCCGGCTGAGCCGGGACAGCTCGAGCGCTACGACTTCGAATATCGGCGCAATGGCACCGTCAACCTCTTCGTCTTCCTCGACGCCCAGCGGCCCTGGCGCAAGGTCAAGGTCACAGATCGGCGCGCGGCGACGGACTTCGCCGCTTGTATGCGTGACCTCACCGACATCCACTTCCCCGAGGCCGAGCGGATCCGGGTCGTGTTGGACAACCTCTCGACCCGTCGCCCCGCCGCCCTCTACACCGCCTTGCCGGCGGCGGAAGCCAGGCGCGTGCTCCGGCGCCTGGAGTTTCATTACACGCCCAAGCACGCCAGTTGGCTCAACATGGTGGAGATCGAGATCGGCGTCCTGCGCGGCCAATGCCTGAGCAGACGGATCGACAAACGCGAAAAGCTCGTCTCGGAAATCGCCGCCTGGGAGCGCCGGCGCAACGACGCCGGCGCGCGCATCACCTGGATGTTCACCTTATAATTGCTTTGGGCTTGACACCTTCGGACGCCCCGTCAAACACGATAGATAGGCGAAAGATACGTAATGTATCCCCCGAACCCGCCCCGAACTCCGCAATGTGTCCCCCGAGCCCCGTGTTCCCCGATCCCATGGCGCTGCCGGCGATCTTGGAAATGGCGTTCGGCCGGGCATGGTGCCGGCGCGCTTGCGCGCCTGCCAGAGGTCGTGGGCCATCTGCATGCCGAGCCACGTCTCTGGCGTCGATCCGAATGCCTTGGACAGGCGGATCGCCATCTCGACGGAGACGCTGGCCTTCCCGTTCACGAGATCGGACAGCGCCTGCCGGGTGACGCCCAGGCCCGCCGCCGCCCGCGTCACGGTCGGGCCCAGCGGCTCGAGGGACTGGCGCCTCAGGATTCCGCCAGGATGTGGGGGTCTCCGCATCGCCATGGCTCGTTTTCCGTCAGTGGCCGTATCAATTGGTGCAAGTATACTTATCTATCGACGCCTAATCCGACATTCCCCATATACCATCCAAATTCGTGGAAATCGTACCACTTTCCCACCGCCAAGGGAACTGTATCCCCTATGCAGCCATCCGATGGCATGATTTTGGTAATCGGCCCGCGCTTGGAAGGCCACTCGGTCATTTTTCTCGCCATCCAGACACACCTCTCCTGTCGCTTTCTCCTCGCCGTCGATTCCCTCGGCCTACGCCGGAGCGGGTCTTCGTCGCAGATCATCAATCAAGCTCAGGATTTTCCGGAACAGGTCCCTCGGCACCGCCACCTCAGCCAATTGGAACGTAACGTAGCGGCCATGTCGGACAACCTTGGCCCCGATCTTCACCAGCTTGTCGCGCAACGTCGTCATCGACCAGTGCTCCACCTCCTTCGGCAAAGCCAGTGTCCTCATGAAGTTGCCCAGATTGTAGGCCAGGGCGTGAAGCTGGAGCCGAACGGCATTGTTGCGGAACTTGCGACATGACAGACGGGTCCAGTTGATGGCGTTCTTGCCTTCCTTGATGTGCTGCTCCGCCGTGCCACGGTGATTATAGAACGCCACCACCCGCTTGGTAGGGCGCGACAGATTAGTGACGATGAAACCGACGCGAGGAACCAGCTCGCCGGGGTGCCACTCCACTTTGGCCACGACACGGCGCTTCTTGTTCCACGATCCGGCCTGATAGCTGAAGCTGGCGTGGAAACGGCGAACATGGTCGGGCGGGCGACCGACAGGTCGCGTAAGCAGATGGGCAATGTTCCGCTGGAGAATCGCGTTCGCTTTGAGGCGGATGACGTAGAGTAATCCCTCGGCTTCGAGA
Source organism: Alphaproteobacteria bacterium (assembly GCA_963666705.2). Lineage (GTDB taxonomy): Bacteria > Pseudomonadota > Alphaproteobacteria > CADEGL01 > CADEGL01. Next base: position 156,799 of record CAXXKO010000029.1, read on the forward strand.
TATTCGTATATCTCCGGTGAGGCGAAGGCGGCATCGCCACGAAAATACAGCCGCACCTTCCTTTCCTTATAGCGCATCACCACCGGCTCCAGAACATTCCGCCATCCGTCGGCACTGTGAACATTACCGGGGCGCAGGGAACATCTCTCCAAGTCGCCGAACTGGTTGAACAGGAATAGCGGATGGTAGCAGGTACAGCCGAAGTGACCATTGTACGCTGTTCCCTCTTGTTCGCCATGGGTCGGGCTGACGCTGCTGTCCATGTCGAGAATGATCATCTTCGGCGGATGGCGGTCATGAACCTTGTCGATCCACACCCCGTTCATGTCGACCAAGGCTTCAACGTTCTCGTCGGTGGCCAATAGCTCCGTCTCGAAGCGTCCCATCTGGCTGGTGGAAGCGGCCTGTCTTTCGATGGCCTTGCCGCCAACAATCCAGCGCATGGCGGGATCGCGTCCCAGACGGTCGGCGTCGTTCACATCGTCATAGCCGCCAAGGCGCCCGAAAACGGACTGGCGAAACTGACCCGTCTTGCCGTGCCATCCGTTCTTGCCGGTACGGCTATCCTGGAAAACACCCTCGGCCATCTCAGTCAGGCCGAGGGCATCGTCAAGCTCCCGGTAGGCGAGCAACCCGGCGTCAGAAGTAATCTTGGAACCATGGAATTCAAGCTTCAAGCGACGGTCAAAATCGACCCGTAAACTGTCCCGTTTCGATTCACCCATCGGGTGTCCCATACCTGCTGCTCCATCAATGCATCAACATATTGATTCTTATAGCAGAATTCCCATCACGGGGCATGGAATATCGAGTTCACTTGGGAAATGGGGGCTAATACATAGCGTAATTCCGGTGGTCACTCTCCCGGGCCTATGATTCGGGGTCGCGAGGACGCGCCCCAGTGGGCAAACCAAGGAGAGTGACCATGACGGAGTATGTTGGGTTTGACGTATCGAAGGAAGAGACGGCGTTTTGCGTGAAGGACGTGGCGGGAAAGATATTGGCGCGGGGCAAGGTTGCGACCGATCCGAGGGCGCTGTTCGCAGCTTTGCGGGAGCATTGTCCGTGCCCTGGCCGTATCGTTCTGGAGACGGGTACGCTGAGTGGCTGGCTGGCGCGGGATCTGGGCCGGCTGGGGGTCTCGGTCGATGTGATCGACGCGCGCCATGCGAACGCGGTGATGCGCCTTCAGCACAACAAGACGGATGCGAACGACGCCGAGCTCTTGGCGGAGATCGCGCGCACGGGGTTTTGCCGCCCTGTGGCGGTGAAGAGCGAGGCGGCGCAGGAGGCGCGGGCACTTCTCAAGGCGCGCTGTCATCTGGTGCGCCAGCGGCGCGATACGGAGAACGCGATCCGTGGCCTGTTGGGGTCGTTGGGCCTTCGCTTTCCCAAGGGCGATCGGGCAAGCTGGCCGGACGCGTCCGCGAGGCGTTGGAGGGGCGTCCCGAGCTGAAGGTGATGATCGAGCCGCTTCTGTGCGAACGACGCCAGCGGCGCGCGGGCGGCGGCCTGTTGGGGTCGTTGGGCCTTCGCTTTCCCAAGGGATCGGGCAAGCTGGCCGGACGCGTCGTTGGAGGGGCGTCCCGAGCTGAAGGTGATGGACGAGATCGGGCGGCTGGACGAGGCGTCGTGGCGCGGGCGAAAGGCTCTCCGGCCTGCCGTTTGCTGATGAGCACGCCGGGGGTGGGGCCGGTGACGGCGCTGGCCTATGTGGCGACCATTGGCGAAGCGGAGCGGTTCGCCAAATCGCGCACGGTGGAGGCCTATGTGGGGCTCACGTCGCGGCGCTGGCAGTCGGGTGGGATGGACTATTCGGGGCGCATCTCGAAACACGGCGACGCCATGCTGCGGGCGCTGCTCTACGAGGCCGCCAACAGCCTGCTGACGGTGGTGCGCCGGGCCCACCCGCTGAAGGACTGGGCGCGCCGGATCAAGAGGCGGACCAGCCACAAGAAGGCCTGCGTGGCGCTGGCGCGCCGGCTGGCGGTGATCCTGCACCGGATGCTGATCACCGGCGAAGCCTTCCGCTGGCCGGAAAAGGAGGCGAGCGCCACGGCATAGCTGGATAAGGAGAAGAGAGAGCTCCGCGAGAAGCGGAAGACCCGTCCCCGCCGGGACGATGGCCGAGGCGATCCCGTTCGTTTGGTTGCTAAGCGGACAGCCGTTCGCGATTGCGTCTAATACCTTGGGAGGCCGAAGCCAAAGGGCACTATCATGAAGCGACCCGGCGGACCCGCCGGGGAAGACTTCGCAGACAACCGTGTTCCCGGCGGAGACAAGGGTCCGGAAGGGCTTGACCAACGAACCGGAATTAGACAACCAACGGCCCATAAGAATGACCCGTTGTATGTTCCCTCAAGCGCCGGGCGGGCGCATCCGCGCCCTTGGCTTACCTCGCATAAGCTCGGGCGCGCTTGCCAGCGGTCGATGAGTCGAGCTCATCGGCCGCTGGTATAATTCCCTGGCGGCGCCAGTCGCCGGCATTATCCATCCGCCCCGCCGCTGGCGGTCTTCCGCACCGTCCACAGCTCCACCGCCCGGTTGCCCTCGATTTCCCGCGGGTCGAAGTCGATCTCGCCGCCCGTGAGGCCCAAGTCGGCGAAGCAGGCTTGCAGGGTGCGGCTCGAATAGTGCTGGCCGACGCCGTGCTCGGCGAAGAGCTGTTGGGCCGCCGGGATAAGGATCGGGTCCTCCATGATGTAGGCGAGATGGGTGAGGTCGCCGCGCGCGAGGCCGGGGGGGTCGAAGGCGAGGGTGCCGCCGGCCGTCTCGACCTCGGTCACGACCTCGGCGTGGCCGTAATAGCCCGTCTCGACGAAGCGCGCACACACCGCCGCCATCAGGGCCGGGAGGTTGGCGCAGTCGGCGTCGAGCTTGGGTGCCAAGCCCATCCAGGCCCAGATGTCGCGGCCGATCTCGAGGGTGAGGCGCATGCGCGCATCGGTGCTGTCCGCGGCCCCGTCGTGCAGGGGGGCGTGCGCTTCGCCACCGCTCTCGGCGAGGGCTTCGAGGAAGGTCTTGAAGGTGGCGTAGGAGGCGCGGTCGAAGAGGGTGCCGGGCGCCAGGGGCGCGCCGTCCCGCTCCTTCGCCTCGACCTCGGCCCGGTAGCGCTCGATGATGTCACCGTCCAGGCGGTCCAGCCTTTCCTGGGGGACGCCGAGCCGCCGGAGCGCCTCGTGGATATGGGTGTAGCTCGAATCCTGGACCACCCGGGCGAAGCCGGGGTCCATCCTCGGGCCGGTGCCGCGCGCGTTCAGTTGCGCGAGCTCGACCTCCAGTATCTCCGACAGCCGCGATTCCATTGTCCGCTCCTCCTCTATGACAGAGTATGGGTCAGCCTGCCGACCGCGGGTCCGCAGGTTCGCTAACCGCAGGTTCGAGCATCCTTCGGGCCATCCATTGGTACCAGCGCAGGATGGGCTCTTCCATCCAGCTCATGTGTCCTGGTGCCGCCTTGGCCGAGCGCACGCCCTGGGCGATGAAGGGCATGGCCAGACCGTCCTCGTCGAGGACCCGGTAGGAGTCATAGGGCTCCCCGTCGGGGTCGAGGCGCCGCATCTCGCCGGGCGGGCGGGCGGGCGGAGCCGGCGCGGTAGCGCAGCTTGTCGACCCCCATGGGCCACAGGGCGTAGAAACCGGCGCCGCCCGGGTAGATCACGAAGGCGTTGGCGGGGTGGATCATGAAGATGTCGAGGCACGGCATCTCTTGCCCCAGGTCGCCCGGCTTCCAGTCCGCCTCTTCCAGGAGCGCCCGCGCGGCTGGCCGGTCGAGATCGTAGGGTGTCTGGTAGCGGGTCCAGCCCTGGCCGTGGGTGATGTTGGTGGTGCCTCTGGTCGGGGTATAGGTCTCCAGGGTTTCCTGGTGGAGACCCATATGGTGGTAGCCCTCCATGTTGTTCTCGTGCAAGTTCTTCCAGTTGCCGGGCCAGACCTTGTCGTAGAGGTTGACGATGACCCAGTCCTCCGGGACGCGGTAGGCCGCGAACGCCTCGTCGAGGGCGGTGACCTTCGGCGCCAGGGGCGGGGCGTCGTCGTCGAGGTTGACCCAGATGAGGTCAGCCCAGATCTCGATGCGGAACTGGGGCAGGCAAATTGTGTCCGGGTCGAAGTCGAGGCTCTTCTCCATATGGAGGGCGTGCTGGAGGCGGCCGTCGAGGCCGTAGGTCCAGCGGTGATAGGGGCATTGGAACTTGCCGGCGTTGCCGCTCTCGCCCGGCTTGACCACGAGCATGTAGCGGTGCCGACACACGGTCGAGAGCGCGCGGACCGCCATGTCCTTGCCGCGCACGATCATCATGGGCTCGCCGACGAGCTCGACGGTGAAGAAGTCGCCGGGTTTGCGCACCTCCGCCATGTGCCCGACGTTGATCCACTCCTTCTTCCAGATGCGCTCGACCTCCCGGTCATGGAAGTCCTGGGAGGTATAGTGCCCGGGCTCGAGGGTGCGCATGCGCTCGACCGGCCGGTCGAGGTAGGTCCCGAGGGAGGCGAGAAGGGTGGTGAGGTCGGGTTCCATGATGAGCCTCCTCGTATATTGCGCCGCGGCGGGCTCCCGGTTGGCTATTCCCTAAATTTATATCTGGGGACGTTAAAGGGGAATTGGGCATCCGTATCGGCGGCAATCATGCCCGCGCTCATGTCCTGCCGGGGCACAGATAGCGCTCGAACCAGCTTTGCTCGAATATCTCGCGACCCTCGAATCCCCGAAGCGCCAGCCATGCGAACAACAGGGTGAGGACGACGGGAATCAGCGACAGTGCGTAGTTGGCGTTGGGGATGAACCAGGGGACCGTGGCCTTGTACTCCTTGTAGGGGTGGGTCTCGGGCAGGGCCTCGAGCGCCCGGCTCACCAGCAGATGCGTGCGCCAAACCGCCACTCCAATCAGCAATGAGACGAGCGCGCCGGCGACGAACATCAATTCCCTCACCTCCAAATCGGGGATGCTGAACGACCCGAGGATGAAGATCGATGAGAATATGAGGTAGAAATTGATGCGGTCCTTGAGGAGACCCTCCAAGTGTTTCCGCTCACTATCGATGCTTTCGATTTTGGTCATGATACGGCTCCATTCCTCGAACGGCCACGACCGCTCCAGAGTTTCAGGTCGAACGCAATGACTGGGCTGCGCCCCGACGGGCGGGCTCGGAGTGCGCTGATGGGCCATGCGCCGCCACGCGGGATGTTCGCGCCCGGCCCGTACTCGACCGGGATAAATGCAGGAGAGAATTTCCCCTATTTCGATGGCATCTGGAATAAAAACTATCACGAAGTAAGCTCGCCGGAACCTAGATATATGGTTACCGTCACTAGTGTCCGGTTAAAAATCGAATAAATTCAATTGGTTGGTTATTTGCGAAGCGTTGCATCTGTTTTCGTCTCCCGCAAGTGCTTGATGTATGGGCATTTTCTCGAAGAGGGTCACCGAGAGGATCTGTAACAAAGTGTAGAGCGAGGCGTCCAGGTCGAGGCGCTTCTTGACGATGGCGACGAGGACGTAGACCGAGACGGCAATCCAGATCTGCGTCTTCACCGCGTTCTCCGACGTGCCGTAGAACTGCTTGATCCGAAGATGCTGCTTGATCCACTTGAAGAAGAGTTCCACCTGCCAGCGGCTTTTGTAGAGCGCGCAGATGGTGGCGGCCGGAAGCGAGAAGTTGTTGGTGATGAAGACCAGCGTCTTGCCGGACTCGGGGTCCTTGAAGCGGATGCGCCGCAGAAGTTCGGGGTAATCCTGACGGGTGTAGAAGCCGTCCAGGGAGATGGTCTGGTCGCAAATGATGCCGGTCGAGCGATCCGTCGGCGCCGAATAGACGCGATGAGCATCGATGTTCGACTTGGCACGCGTGACGAAGAAGGCCCCGGCTTGGTGCAACACATAAAGGCGGGCAAAGTCGACGTAGCCACGATCCACGACGTAGATGGCTCCGGCTTCCGGCAAGAGCATATCGAGGGCATGAACGTCGTGCAGCTTGCCATCCGAGATGTGGATAAAACTCGGAATGTTGCCCCGCAGGTCGAGCAGCGTGTGCATCTTCACCGCCGCCTTGGTGGTGCGGAAGTGCGCCCACGGAAAGACCGACAGGCACAGAGCGATGGTCGTCGAGTCCAGGGCGTAGACGGTATTGGTCAGGTCCAACCCCAGTTCTTCGTCGACGTACAGCGTCCTCGCCTGGGTGATGAGCCGCTGGGCCAACGCCGCATGGATACGCCAGTCGCGCCTTTCGTTGGCATCGGCCAGCGTCGAGCGCCGGACCGGCTGGCGGAAGCCCATGTGATAGAGTTTCGATGCGTGGACCGAGAGGCAGGTCTCGATGTCGCGCAGGCTTTCCCGGTAGGTCAGCTGGGCGAAGGCCATGGACCGGTATTGCTCGGCGCAGGAAAGCGTCCGGACCCGGTGATCGCCGCCATACCGGTCGACGATCCGCGTGAAAGTAGTCCATGGCAGGAAGTCCATGAGCTGAGCGAACAGGGTCTTGCCGGTGTTCATGAGCATCTCCTCGGAGAAACTCCGAAAAGTGCTCCATCCAATTCAAATCGACACCATGCATTTTCGCTTCAAACCCCGCAGAAATCCTGGCTCTCAAAGCCAGCACCGCTCAGTTAACCGGACAGCAGTGGGTTACCGTGGAAATCCGGGATGTGCGAGCCGTTGCCTTTGGGCATCCGCGATGGGGCGACCCCGCAAGCGATCCGCGGATCGCGGGTCACCCGGGCGCGGAATCGCCGACTGCGAGCCCGCCGGAAATTTTGCTTGATGTAATAGAATGTAATGCTTATTTGGGCTCCTGCGACCGGAGCCGGGCCGGAGGATCGGCGCATCGCGGCTTTCGGCGAGGGGCCGGAAATGGGGTTCTTCGCGCCCGCGCGAATTGCGCCACTGCGTGAAGCGACGACGGCGATGGTCGAGGTGGGCCACACCGCGGCGGCGCCGGTCCAATAGCTACCCGTGGCTGCACCAAACGGATAGACTCACTCGCGGCTCGCGGCCGAGCGGGCACAAGTCGAACGGGATCGGCGAGGGGAGGGGTGTGCCATGGGATTGCCCGCGGAGCTCGAAGGATACTGGGACCGGCATGCCGGGGCGGTGGAGGCATATTGGGCGCGCGTGCGCGCGGCGGAGGGGATCGGGGATGTGACGCCCCACGTCTATCCCTGGACCCAGGTGCCGGTGTTCGCCGACCTCATGCTGTTCCTGATCCTCCATGGCGGCAAGCGCGCGACGGCGCACCTCCTGCTCGAGCACGAAATCAGCGGATCGCCCGTGCGCGCGGTCGGCGACTACAGCGTCGTGCTCGACGGCTTCGGCCGGCCGGGCTGCGTCATCCGCGCGACGAAGGTCGAGATCGAGCCGTTCCGGGCAGTGGACGCGGCCTTCGCTGAGGCCGAGTCCGAGGGCGGCGGCAGCGTCCTCTATTGGAAGCAGGGGCACTGGGCCTATTTCTCGGGCTATTGCGAGGCCCACGGCCGGGAGATGTCGGAAGACATACCGATGGTGTTCGAGCATTTCGAGCTGATCGATCCCGGCCGAGCGCCGGCGCCCCGGCCCAGGGCTTCGACGGCGGCCACGGCGCGCTCCTCGCCGCCCAGTCCGGCCAGGCTAATGCCAGGCGGCGATGAGCTTGACTCATCACCGCCTGGCAAGCGCGACCGCGCGCCCGAGCTTATGCGAGGCCAGCCAAGGCCGCGGATGCGGCCGCGCGGCGTTTGAGGGAACATACGATCGGTCTCCCTTAAGGCCGATCGGTATAACTAGTGGGGATCGGCGGCCTGACCAGATCGAGCCCATCCGCTCGCCTTGCGCTGATCACGGTCGCAATGAGAGTGCGTTCCTCGTCCAGCGGCCAGGGCCGGCCACGGTGCATCATGGCGCGCTCGTCCCACGCTATTACGTCGCCGGGCCGCCACGCGTGGCAATAGACTCCGTCACGGCGCGTTGCCTGTTCGAGCAGGTCGGCGATCAGTGCCTGGGCCTCGATCGGCTCCATACCCTCAATGCCGAAGGCGTGGGAAGCGATGTACAGGGCCTCGTGCCCATGGCAAGGGTTCGGCCACACCGCCCTCCACCGCGCCGGCGCAATGCATGCGACCTCTGGCGCCTCGGCCAGCTCCCCACTCACCATTGCCCGTGACCAGGCGTAGCTGTGGAGAACGACGGCTTCCCTCAGCTCGGCCTGGAGGCTCGGGTCCAGCGCTCGCCATGCCGATCGGGTCGAGACGAACTCGGTTTCCCCGCCCGCGCTCGGCACCACCCGGGCGGACAGCACGTTCACGAGTGCCGGCGTCGATCGGTAGCTGCTGTCGGTGTGCCAGAATTGATTGGCGAGGTTCTGTTGGAGGTCGAAGTCGTCGAGCGTGTAAAGCCGTCCATCGTCGCGGCGATTGGTTGCCAGATATCGCTCGCTGCCGGCGCCGAGAGCTCCGGGGAACGGGCGCTCGATCGGTCCGAAAAGCTTGGCGAACCGAATCTGAGCCTCGTCGTCCAGGGTTTGATCCCGAAAGAGCAGCAATGAATGTGCTTCGAACAGCTCTCTGATCCGGCGATAGCCGCCCGTCGCCGTGACATCCCTCAGGTCGAGATCGTGAACCTCGACACCGAAGCGGTGATGCAACGGTGTGGTGTCTACATGGTGATCGGCAGCTTCATTCATGGCGCTGGGCGGTTGTTCCCCAAACCGGAGTGAGCCGACATTTCCCATCGAACGCTCATATTCACGACCACGGTACCTATGTTGCGCCGCCGCTGGAATATTTTTCACCCTCGGCATTCCGGATACTCCGATTGGAGGCGAGGTGGAGCCGGCCCTCGGCGCCGCCGTCTCGACCGGGGCCATGTCCGCCCCACCCTTCTCGGTCGGGCGATGGAGGGTGCCGCACCCGGCAATGCCAACGGCGACGACGGCGAGCCGCGAGCCGCGCGCCGCACTTCATGGTCCCGCCTGCCGTGCGATGACCGGAAGCCGGCCATGGGCAAATTCCGGGGGCTTGCAAAGTCGGGCGGAGGTGAGAGACTGCGCCAGGCACCAAGTAGGAGGAGGGGGAGGAAGCCATGATTCCAACGACCATGAAGGCGGTGGTGACGCGCGGCCATGGCGGGCTCGACATGCTCGACTACACCGACACCCCGGTGTCCGAGCCCAAGGCCGGCGAGGTGCTGGTGAAGGTGACCGCGGCCGGCCTCAACAACACCGACATCTGGAACCGCATCGGCGCCTACGGCACCGACCGCGACCCCGATGCGGTGACCGGCGTCGGCCGCAAGCCCGGCAACTTCCCCCTCATCCAGGGCATCGACGTGGTGGGGCGCATCGTCGCCGTGGGCGACGGCGTGGAAGAGAGCCGCGTGGGCGAGCGCGTGATCCTCAACTTCGTCACCTACGAGCCCAATCCGGACGCGCTCGGCTTCGCCGGCTCCCTGGCCCAGGGCTTCAACGGCGGCTACGCGGAATACCTCGCCGCCCAGTCCGCCCAGGCTTACGAGATCGGCGACAGCCCGCTCTCGGACGCCGAGCTGGCGACCTTCCCCTGCGCCTACATGACGGGTGAGCACATGCTCGCGGAGGCGGGCGTGGAGGCGGGGGAGACGGTGCTGATCACCGGCGCCTCGGGCGGCGTGGGCTCGGCGCTGATCCAGCTCGTCCATGCCCGCGGCGCGCGCGCCGTTGCCGTGACCAGCAAGGCGTGGGCCGACCGGGTGGCGACGCTCGAGCCCCTCGCCGTCGTCTCCCGCGACGAGGGCGACCTCGTCGCGGCGGTCACCGCCGCCATCGGCGCCCCCGCGCTCGAAGTGGTTGCCGACGTGGTGGGCGGGCCGCAGTTCCCGGACTATCTGGCGCTGCTCGGCCCCAAGGGGCGATACGTGACGGCGGGCGCCATCGCCGGGCCGGTGGTGGCCCTCGACCTCCGCACCATCTATCTCAAGAGGCTGATCCTGCTTGGCGTGAGCATCGGCTACCGGCATCATTTCGAGGCCGTGCTGGGCTATATCCGGTCCGGGAAGATCCGCCCGCTCCTGGCCCGCACATATCCCCTATCGGAGATCCGGCAGGCCCAGACCGACTTCATGGCCAAGGGTTTCTTCGGCAACCTCGTGGTGCTGCCGGGGACGTGAGACCCCGGCGGGCGGGCGGCTTCGCGCTTGCACGGGCCGGTCGCCGGCAACGGTGACGCGCCGCATCACGCGCCTGTGGCCCGGCTTACGCTCGAGCGCCCCTAAGGCACTTTCATTTCGTTCAAGCGCCGCTAAGGCTGGCCTCGCATAAGCTCCATCCGCTCGCGGGAAATGACCGCAATCCAACCATGGGCAAATTCCCGAGGCTTGCAAAGTCGGACGGAGGTAGGAGACTGCCCGCAGGCGTCGAGAAGGAGAAGGAGGGGCAAAGGATGATACCCGAGACCATGAAGGCGGTGGTGACGCGGGGCCATGGCGGGTTCGACATGCTGGATTACACGGACATGCCGGTGCCGGAGCCCAAGGCCGGCGAGGTGCTGGTGAAGGTGACGGCGGCGGGCCTCAACAACACCGATATCTGGAATCGTATCGGCGCCTACGGCACCGACCGCGACCCCGATGCGGTGGCCGGCCTGGGCCGCAAGCCGGGGAATTTCCCCCTCATCCAGGGCCTCGACGTGGTGGGGCGCATCGCGGCCGTGGGCGCTGGCGTCGATGGTGGCCGGGTGGGCGAGCGGGTGATCCTCAACTTCGTCACCTACGAGCCCGATCCCAGCGCGCTCGGGTTCGCCGGCACCCTCGCGAGCGGCCTCAGCGGGGGTTATGCCGAGTACGTCGCCGTCCAGTCGAGCTCGGCCTACGAGATTGGCGACAGCCCGCTTTCGGACGCGGAGCTGGCGACCCTTCCGTGCGTGTGCTTGACGGGCGAGCACATGCTCTCGGAGGCGGGCGTGAAGGCGGGCGAGACGGTGCTGATCACCGGCGCCTCGGGCGGCATGGGCTCGATGCTGATCCAGCTCGTCCACGCTCGCGGCGCCCGCGCCGTCGCCGTCACCAGCAAGGCGTGGGCGGCCGCGGTGGCGACGCTCGAGCCCTTCGCCGTCGTCAGCCGGGACGAGGGCGATCTGGTGGATGCGGTCACCGCCGCCATGGGCGCGCCCCACCTCGAGGTGGTGGCCGACGTGGTTGGCGGGCCGCAATTCCCCGACTACCTGGCGCTGCTCGGCCCTGCTGGGCGCTACGTGACGGCAGGCGCCATCGGCGGCCCGGTGGTGGCCCTCGATCTCCGTACCATCTGCTGTCAATGGCGGAGCAAAAAGGGACCACCTCGGCGGTGTAAGAAGGGACCGCTTGGCGGCTGCGGGCTTGTCCCCGTAGTCCACGGGAGGGCCCCGCGCGCGACGCGGCGTGCCCTCAACAGGCTGACGCGGCGGCGCGCGCGGGAGGGACCTGTGGGCCCACGGGGTCAAGCGTGGGCTGGGTGGTCGGTTCAGTTAGCAGTCGGGGTTTGACGCCTGCGGCTCTGGTTGAGCCTGTAGCTGTCACCGTTCATCTCGAGGATGTTGACGTGGTGGTGAGGCGATCGAGGAGCGCGCCGGTGAGGCGCTCGGAGCCGAACACCTCGGTCCATTCGTCGAAGGGCAGATTGGTGGTGACCAGGGTCGAGCCCCGCTCGTAGCGTTGGCTGAACACCTCGAACAACAGCTCGGCGCCGGTCTTCGACAGCGGCACGAAGCCGAGTTCGTCGACGATCAGAAGCTTGTAGGTGGCGAGCTTCTTCTGGAACCTCAGCAGCTGCTTGTCATCGCGGGCCTCGATGAGTTCGTGGACCAGCGCGGCGGCGGTGATGAAGCCGACCGAGAGGCCCTTCTGGCAGGCCGCCAGGCCGAGACCGAGGGCGATGTGGGTCTTGCCGGTCCCACTGTTGCCGAGCGCGATGAGGTTCTCGCGGCGCTCGATGTACTCGCAGCGGGCCAGCTCCAGGACCAGCGCCTTGTTGAGCGAGGGGATGACCTTGAAGTCGAAGCTGTCGAGGCTCTTGACCACGGGGAAGCGCGCCGCCTTGATGCGCCGCTCGACCATGCGGCGCTCGCGGTCGATCAGCTCGAGCTCGGCGAGTCTCAACAGGTAGCGGACGTGATCGACGCCTTCCGAGGCGCACTGCCGGGCGATCTTGTCGTACTCGCGCAGGAAGGTCGGCAGCTTCAGCGTCTCGAGGTGGTGGGCGAGCAGCACTTGCGGTGTGTCGGTCATGCGCCGAGCCCCGACAGCAGGCTCATGTACGACTTGGCGGACGTCATCGCGACCCGGGCGCGCGGCAGATACGGATAGACGTCGAGGTTGAGCCTGGGCGGCCGCCGCTCGATGCGGCACAGTACCAGGTGCTTCACCGCATCAAAGCCGATTGCGCCGAGCCGCAGGGCGTCGCCGACCGCACCCTCGACCTCCTCGAGCCGGAAGGTCTCCAGTAGACGGAGCACCTGGACGTACTCGCGCTTGCCTGCCTTGCCCATACGAGCTTCGAGGAGCCGCCGCAGAGTGATGAAGGCCTCGGGCAGGTCCCAGCCCGCCAATGGCGCGGCCTGGTCGAGGGCGCCGATCTTCTGCTCGATCAAGGGCAGGTAATGCAGCGGGTCGAAGATCAGGTCCTCGCTGTCGTAGGACCGGCGGTGCCGGGCGATCACCTCGGCCCCGCAGCTGATCACCACCTCATCGACGTAGCCCCGGATGAGCACCTCACGGTGGCCGTAGGCCACGGGCACGGAATAGTCGTTGCTGCGGTAACGCACCAGCGACAGCGAACTCGCCCGTCCAGGGCGCTTATCGCAGGCATCATAGGGAGCAGGCGGCAATGGCAAGAGAACTTGACGATCCCGCTCGAGACGCTCGCCGATGGTCTCCTTGTGGCCCCGCAGCCGCGCCGCCTGGCGCCGGCGGCACTGTTCGGCGAGAGCATCGTTGAGGGCCGCGAAGCTCTCGGCACGCGGGACGGGGACCAGGAAGTTCCGCCGGATGAAGCCGACCAGTCCCTCGACCTTGCCCTTGTCGTTGCCCTTGCCCGGCCGGCCGAACCTGTCCTCGAACAGATAGTGGGACTGAAGCTCCGTGAAGACGCGCGTTCGCTGCCGCTTCCCATCGCCCAGGATCCGGGCAACCGCCAGCTTGGTGTTGTCGTACAGGATGGATCGGGGGACGCCGCCGAAGAAGGCAAACGCCGCGTTGTGGCCATCGCAGAATGCTTCGGTCGTCTCCGCCGGATAGGCCGCAACAAAGCAACCATCACTGTGGGGAAGGTCGAAGGCAAGGAAGTGGATCTTCCGTAACGCGCCGCCGATCACCGCCATCGCTTCGCCGAAGTCCGCCTGGGCGTGACCGGGGGAATGGGAGAGTGGCACGAACACCTCACGCGACCGAAGCCCCTGCTCACGAACGTAGTCCTTCACGATGGTGTAGCCGCCCGTGAAACCGTACTCGTCCCGGAGGCGGTCGAAGATGCGCTTCGCAGTGTGCCGTTGCTTGCGGTGGCTGGTCCGATCGTCTTCCAAGATCCGATCGATGATTCCCGTGAACGGACCCAGCTTTGGCCGCCTCGGCGGCGCGCTTCGGCGATACCCTGGCGGCACCGAGAACGACAGCATCTTACGGACCGTCTTGCGGTCTACACCAAACACCCGCGAGGCCTCGCGGGTGCTCATCCCCTCGACATGACACGCCCGCCGAACCCGTGCGTACAACTCCACCCGATACATCCCCCCCGCCTTCCAGTCAGAGCAACCCTGACAGAAGGCTATACGCGGTCCCATTTTGGTCCGCCGCAGCCGGATCGACCGGCCGCTTCAGTGGGGGATTATTGCTCTGCCGTTCTCAATCTACCACAAGAAGCTGCGCCTCTACGGCGTCAGCATCGGCTACCGGCACCATTTCGAGGCCGTGCTCGACCTCGTCCGGTCGGGGAAGGTGAGGCCGCTCCTCGCCCGCACCTACCCCCTCTCGGAGATCAGGCAAGCCCAGACCGATTTCATGGCCAAGGGTTTCTTCGGCAACCTCGTGGTGCTGCCGGGTACGTAGTACCGATCGGCCTTAAGAAAGACCGATCGTATGATCCCTCAAACGCCGGGCGGCCGCATCCGCGGCCTTGGCTTACCTCGCATAAGCTCGGGCGCGCGGTCGCGCTTGCCTGACGACGATGAGCAAGGCTCATCGCCGTCCGGTATAAGCGACCTGCGGGCGGGCAACCGCGCCGCCTAAACCGGCCGGTCGCCGGCGATGGTGACGCGCCGCATCACGCGTCTGCGGCCCGGATAGTCGTTGATGGCGCAATGCTGGGTGCAGCGGTTGTCCCATAGCACCAGGGAGTAGGGCTCCCATCGCACGCGGCAGGTGAATTCGGGCCGGATGGCGTGGGCGCAGAGGAAATCGAGCAGGGGGCGGCTCTCCTCCACCGTCATGTCCTCGAAGCGCACCGTGAAGGCGTCGTTGACGTAGAGCGCCTTCCTGCCCGTCTCCGGGTGGGTGCGCACGACCGAATGGATTGGCGGCTCGTAGGCATCGACCTTGTCGTGATCGACGACGACCGAGCGCTTGCCGTCATAGCGGCCGCTGGCCCGCGCGAAATAGCGGTCGGTCCCGTGCACGGCCCGCAGGCCGTCGAGGAGCGCCTTCATGCCGTCCGACAGGCTCTCGTAGGCCAGGTACTGGTTGGCGAACAGGGTGTCACCGCCTTTGCACGGCAGCTCGATGGCGTGGAGGGAGGAGCCGAGCGGCGGGCAATGGCCGAAGGACACGTCCGAATGCCAGCGGCCGCCCGGATTGATGCCCTCGTCCGGCTCCTTGACGATTTCGAGGACGTGGGGCTGGCCCTTCATGGGCTCGACGAACGGGTGCTCGTGCAACGGCCCGAAGCGGCGCCCGAAGGCGAGGTGCTGCTCCACCGTCATGCGCTGGCCGCGGAACAGCAGGACGATGTGGTCGAGGAAGGCCTGGTGGATGTCGTCGTAGGTCTCGTTGTCGAGGTCGGCCGCCAGGTCGGCGCCCAGCACCTCGGCGCCGAGCGCGCCGGCGATGGGCTTCACCTCGATGGACTTGTAGCGCCCCATGGCCGCGGCGCCCTCCGCTCACGTGGGCCGGTCGCCGCCCACGGTCACCCGGTGCGCGAGGCGGCGGTGGCCCTGGTAGTCGTTGATGGGGTAGTGCTGGGTGCAACGGTTGTCCCAGAAGGCGAGGGAGCCCTTACGCCAATCGAAGCGGCAGGTGAATTCGGGCCGCACCGCGTGGCGGTAGAGATAGTGGAGGAGGGGCGCGCTCTCCTCGACCGTCATGCCCTCGAGGCGCTTGGTGTAGGCATTGCAGACGAAGAGCGCCTTCCGCCCCGTCTCGGGATGGGTGCGCACCACCGGGTGCAGCATCTCGCGCTCGGCCTCCTCCTGGCGGTCGCGGCGGATCTCGATGCTGCGCCCCTGGCCGTCGAAGTTCTTGGCCAGCGTCGCCTTGCCGTAACCGCCTTCGGCCGTGTTGGCGGCGCGCAAGCCGTCCAACATCGCCTTCATGCCGTCCGAGAGGGACTCGTAGGCCAGGTACTGGTTGGCGAACATGGTGTCGCCGCCGATGGGTGGCGTTTGGAGGGCATAGAGGATCGAGCCCAAGGCCGGCTTTTCCTGGAACAGGACGTCCTGATGCCAGCCGTTGCCGAAGTTTCGCTTCTCATCGGGCTCCTTGCTCACCACCATGATTTCGGGGTGGCCTTCGAGGGGCACGACGAAGCGGTCCAGCTCGAGCGGCCCGAAGCGGCGGCCGAAATCCTTGTGCTGCTGAATCGTCAAATCCTGGTCGCGGAAGAAGATCACCAGATGATCGAGCAGCGCCTGGTGGATATCGGCGAATTGGGCGTTCGAGAGCGGCTTCGCGAGATCGACCCCGAAAATCTCCGCCCCCAGCGCGCCGGCGATGGGTCGCACCTCGATTGCCTGGTCGGTCATGGTTCCCCGCCTCTCGGACTGGAATGAGGCCGAAGCCTACGTCCGGCCTCGCCGGTGTCCAAGCCTTAATCAAAGGGCCCGCGCCCCGCCTCACCAACAAGGGATCGCCTGATGGCTCGAATCCGTCGCTTCGAACCCTCTCCCCACCGGGGAGAGGGTGGCGCGCATGGCGCGCCGGGTGAGGGGGCGGCCGCCGGCAGGCGGCCGGAAGACTCTATTATGGCGCGCGGACGCGCACCCCCTCACCCCGGTCCTCTCCCCAAGGGGAGAGGGGGAATCTTATCGTCTCGTTTTCTCCACTAGGCGGGGCGAAACCCTTGCAACCCGCCTGGGGCGCCTTAAGCTGGCGGCCGGATTTCTTGTCTATCGAGAAGGGGGAAAGCCGTGATCTCGCCGGAAAAGCAGACCGCGTTCGATTGGGTGGACGGGCACGAGCAGTGGCTCTCGGACTCGCACCAGGTGATCTGGCGCCATGCCGAGCCGGCCTGGCGCGAGTACAAGTCCGCGGCCTGGTATGTCGAGACCCTGCGCGAGCACGGCTTCCAGGTGGAGGCGGGGAGTGCCGGCATGCCGACGGCCTTTTGCGCCACATACGAATCCCCGGCCGGCGGGGGCGGCCCCGTACTCGGCTCCTTCGCCGAATACGACGCCGTCCCTGGCAACAGCCAGGAGCCGGTGCCGTACGAGAAGCGGCGCGAGGGCGTCCACACCTGGGCGGCGGGCCACACCGACCCCCATTCCGCCCTCGGCATGGGCACCCTGGCCGGCATCCTCGCGGCCAAGGCGGCCATGGAGGCGCACGCCATCCCCGGCACCCTCAAATACCTGGGCGAGCCGGCGGAGAAGGTCTGCGGCTCCAAGCCGGTCCACGCCGCCCACGGCTATCTCGACGGCTTTGACGCCTTCGTCCTGTTCCATCCGGGCTTCCTCACCTCGCGCATGAACTCGACCTTCCACGAGACCCACTGCGGCTCCTATTGGAGCCGGGTCTTCACCTTCGAATGCGTGGAGCCCGAGACCTGGACCCGCTCGACAGACAAGACCGGCACCGAGACGGCCCACAGCGCGGCGCGGGCGCCGGGGGCCCTCGATGCCCTCTGCCTCATGTACACGACCACCAAGTACACCAAGGAGGCGATGCTGCCCCACACGGGGTTCTGGACCCTCAACGAGGCGGTGCTGTCGGCGGGCCAGGCGACGGCCGACAACCTGCCGCCGCGCATCAGCCAGATCCAGTATTCCTGGCGCGCACCGACCCTCGAGATGCAGGAGCGTATCGCCGGCGTGCTCGAGAACAACGCGGAGCACGTGGCCGGCATCACCCATTGCCGCATGACCGGGCGCTGGGTCACCAAGACCAGGGTCGGCCTCGCCAACACCGCCTTCTCCGAGCTTGCCTACGAGAGCCTGGAGCAGGCCGGCGGACCAGCCTATGGCGAGGCGGCGATGGCCTTCGGCCGCGAGATCCAGAAGGGCCTGGGCTTTGCGCCCATGGACGACCCCTTCATCCCGGAATACTCGCGCCTGCAAAGGCCCGAGGTGGCGGAAGCATTGGTGCGCCAGGCGCTGCCCTCCTGGCAGAAGAACTTCACCTCCGACGACTATGTCGAATACACCTGGCACGCGCCGACGGCGCGCTTCTATATCGGCCGGCCCATGCTGCGGGCGCCCGAGCCGGGCTATGTCTACCCGGCCTGGGTGTGGAATGCCCTGGGTGGCCACCCCGCCTCCATCGACCCCATGATCTTCTGTGCCGGCAGAAGCGTCGCCGGCGCGCTCATCGACCTCCTCACCAAGCCCGAGGCATTGGCCCGCATCAAGGCCGAGTTCGACGAGCGCACGGGCGGCGGTGTCGGCGGCTCCGAATGGGTCGCCCCCCTGTTGCCCAGGGACTTCAAGGCGCCCGTCGATCTGCGCTGGCCCGAATACGTGACCACCGCGCGAGGCGAGGAATGGTGGCTTCCGACCCCGGCCCAGGGGTAGGATCGCCAGACTCGGGTACAGCCGAAAGGGGAGAGCCATGGCCGGGACGGACCAGACCTTCAACGTGAGCTACGCCAAGGATGCCGAGTTCAAGGGCGACGGGCCGCGCGCCTTCTTCGAGTACCGCGACTTGGGCATGGGTGCTGCGACGGGCGGGCGCTACCACGCCCAAGTCATCCGCGCGCGGGAGTCGTGCGCCGGCACGGGTGCCCACACCCACGACCTCGACTTCCAGATGGTCTACGTGCTCAAGGGCTGGGTGCGCTTCGACTACGAGGGCCAGGGCGAGGTCCGCCTCGGCCCCGGCGACAGCGTCCTCCAGCCGCCGGGCATCGTCCACAACCTGCTGGAATGCTCCGAGGACTGCGAGCTGATCGAGATCACCTCGCCGGCCGAGTTCGGGACCCATCCGGCGTGAGCGGCGCGGCCGCGCGCGCGGCCCTCACTCGATGACGGTCAGCTCATAGGGCGTCTTGGAGAGGAGCCTCGCCTCGTCCGCCTTGAACAGCATGGACTCGATCATGAAGTACATGCCGGCATGGCGGGGCAGGAAGAACTGGTTCTCGTAGTTGACGGCCGTGCCGGGCTCGAAGAGGCGGTCGGCGTTCGTCTCGCTCGTGGGGTCGTAGACGAAGTTGCCGACCCAGTCGGGCGGGAAGGCGACTCCCATCTCGTAGCCGCCGACCCACCCGCGCCGGTCCCAGATGCCCTCCTCGATATAGTACGCCATGACGGTCTCGTTGAACTCGCGCACCGGCAGGTTGGGGCGCAGGATGGACTGGATGGCCTTCATGGAGCCCGCCGCCTTGTTCGCGATTTCCATCGTATCCGCGGGCTGCTCGCCCAGGGAGAAGGTGCGCGCCATGTTGATGTGGTAGCGGTTGTAGACGCCCGAGACATCGACCAGCACCAATTCGCCCGCCCGCATCTTGCGCCGGGTGGCGAGGGCGTGGGCGCAATTGGTCTTCTTGCCCGAGAGGACGGGCATGACGATACCGGGGTTCTCGCCGCCGGCGGCCGCCATGGCGCGCACCACCTCGCCATAGACCGATAGCTCCGTGATCCCCGGCCGCAGCACGTCGCGCGCGGCGGCGAGGCCCACATCGGCGATGCGCGCCGCCTCCTCGATGCAGGCAACCTCGGCCGGGGACTTGACCCAGCGCACCTCGCGCAGGACATCGCTGCCGTCCACCACCTTGGCCCCGGCGGCGGTGAAGCGGGCCTCGAACATCTCGCTCACGGCGCGGTTGGGGCGGTGGGCCCAGAACTCGAGCCCGATGGTGCCGCCGAGCCAGCCCTCGGCCGCGAGCTCGTCGGCGATGAACTGGGTGCCGTCGCGGTAGGTGCCCTTGGGGAAGATGCGGGTATCCTCGGAGACGGTGAAGATGCGCGTGAGGATCGCCTCGCGCTCGCTGTCGAAGAGGATGAAGCGGTCGTGGTCCACATGGACGGCGACGCCGCAGGTGGGCGGCCACTGCTTGGGGCTCTCGGCCTGGTACCATTCGCACTGGTAGCCGCTCACGTAGTTCATGCTTTCGGGCGAGCCTAGGAACAGGCAGTCGATGCCGCCCTCGGCCATGCGCACACGGATGCGACCCAGGCGCGCGGCGTACTCCTCGGCCGGGAACGCCAGCTCCTTCTCGGGCTGGCTTTCGAAATAGACCTCGTCGCGATACAGCATGCTGCCCCCTTCCTCGGCGTGGCGCGAGCGTAGCAGCACCGATGCAGGGAACGGAACACCCGCCCGCGCCGTTTGGCACGGTGTTGCGGTGCGTGGGATACTGCCCGACGGAAACAGGGGAGGGCGCGCGCCATGACGGACCTGCCGGCGGGACTGACGGACGAAGACGTCGGCGCCTACCGCGCCGACGGGGCCGTGTGCCTGCGGGGCGTCTTCGATGAAGAATGGATGGCAGTGGTGCGCGCGGGCTTCGCGCGCAACCTGGCCCACCCCGGCCACCGGGCCACCGTCTATCCCGCGGGCGGCGCGGCCTTCGTGGGGCGCGAGGACATGCGCAACTTCGTGACCGGCCCCTTCGTGTCGGGCGCGGCCGCGGCGCCGCGCTTCTACAACGACTGCACGACCTGGCGGGACAATCCGGAATACCGGCGCTTCGTTTACGATTCGCCCGCCGCGGCCATCGCCAGGGCCCTCATGGGCTCGGCCAGGATCAACATCTTCTTCGAGGACATCATCATCAAGGAGGCGGGGGCCGACGCGCCCACCCCGTGGCACCAGGACGTGCCCTTCTGGCCCGTGCGGGGCCGCGATATCTGTGGCATCTGGATGCCGCTCGACCCGATCGCCCGCGAGAGCACGGTCGAATTCATCCGCGGCTCGCATCGCGGGGGCGAATCCTACCTGCCCATGGGCATGGCCGACCCCGAGGCCCATTACGGCGCCGACCTCGAGGAATACACCCCGACGCCCGACTTCGACGCCGCGCTCGACGGTTACGAGGTCCTGTCCTGGGCGCTCGGCCCCGGCGACTGCCTCGCCTTCGACGGCCATGTGGTCCACGGCGCGCCGAGCAACGAGCGCGGCGGCCTGCGCCGGGTCTTCGCCACGCGCTGGGCGGGCGACGACTGCACCTACGCGGGCGGCAAGCACGGGCAGCTCGGCCCGCCCTTCCCCGATTGCGACCTCGCCCCCGGCGCGCCCATGGGCGGCGAGACCTTCCCCGTCATCCTGCCGCGCTAGCGCGGCGCGCGAGTTCCGCCGGGCGCCGGACAAGCATCCTGGCCACGCCCGCTGACCGGTTTGCCCGGCCCAGCACCGCTCCCGCACGACGCAACCGCCCCACCATGATTCGGCCGCAATTGCCGGCTTTCATGCCGCCATCAACGGTTGTGGCCGGTGATGTGGTTTTCTTCGATCGATGTCGAAAGTTTTGCTTGCGTGATCTGTTTGTTTATGTTATGATCGAGTAATCAGAAAATAATCATCGTCCCTATCCGGTTAATGCAGGTAGCGCGTCGTTGGGTTGCAGACCGTGGATCAACTGGCGGTATGTGATGGTTGGCCGGGCCATGGCGCGGCTCAGGACGAAGTCGCCGAGGTCGTCGATCCGCCGGCGGCGGTTGAAGCGATAGGCCCATTCCCGGCCATAGCGCGGCAAGTGCTTGGCGCTGACGCCATGGTAAGTGCCGTTGAGCCAGGTCTTGAGGTTGCTGAACAGGACGTGGATGATCGGCATCTGCGTCTCGGCGTTCTTGCCTTGGCCTTGGACGGTGGGCTGGTGCCGGTAGACGGCGCCGAGCCCGGCATAGCCCTTGAAATCGTCGGTCAGCAGGCGCGCGCCCGGCGTCACGGCGGCCCGCACGAAGCCGCCGAGCTGCTCGGCATTGGCCCGGGGCAGGATGGCAAGCCGCGCCCGGCCGGCGACGAAGCCGCTGGCCTCGACCCCCTTGCCCGGCGCCACCGCCACCTTCTCCACCGCCAGCACGAGCAGGCTCTTGTTGGCATTGGCCATCCCGCGGCCCCGGCTCTCGGGCTTGCCGCGCCCGCCGTAGTAGCTCTCATCGACCTCGACCATGCCGTCCAGCAACGCCTCCGGCCGCTCCGCCAAGCCATGGCGCAGCTTGTGAGCCATCAGCCATGCGGTCTCATAGCGAAGCCCCAGCTCGCGCGCCAGGAACAGGGCCGAGACCCCGCGCTTGTCCCGCCCCATCAACCACGCCGCCAGGAACCATTTGGGCAACGGTGTGCGGGTGCGGTGGAAGATGGTTCCCGCCGTCACCGACTCTTGACGACCGCAAGCCGCGCATTCGAAGACGCGCGCCCGCGCCTTGTGCCGATAGCCCCGCCGGTGCCCGCAGCGGGCGCACGCAAACCCAGACGGCCAGCGTCGATCCGCCAAGGCCAGGATGCACGATTCCTCGTCTCGGTAGCGCTCTTGGAACGTCAACAAGCCGCTCATGCCCTGTCTCCCGACCAATCCTCAGAGGCGGGAACAGTACACCCTTAGAGCGAACATATAAAGAACACTCGGTCGCTACCTGCATTAACCGGATAGGGACGATAATCATACAGGAGGAACACGTCATGGCGATGCCGCGTTCACTCCGCCGCCGGGTCGAGGCCGGCAGGAAGAGCGCTCCCGAGGATTTGCGCGCGGTCGAAGGGGCGCTCGCGGCGCTGGGCTATCTCGGGCCGCCGAAGGCCGGTGACGGGGGTGCCGCGACGCGCGGTCTCGATGACGCGATCAGGCGGCTCCAGACGCACCACGGCCTGAAGCCGGACGGCATCGTCGAGCCCCACGGCCCGACGGCCGCGCGGATGGGAGCGCTGCTGGCGGCGCGGCGCGTCGAGCCCCACGTCCCCACCCGGCCCCCTGAGTTTCCCGAGCCGCACAGCCGGCACCCTCCTCGACAACTTGGAGCCGGCGCTCCCCAGCGGGCATATGCGGGTGACTCGGCCGCCCGTCACCGCGAGCTCGATCGTGCGGAACACCAACACCCTCCTCGGCAACTTGGAGCCGGCGCTCCCCAGTGGGCATATGCGGGTGATCGGGCGGCCGAAGCCCGCGCTCGGCCCGTCGCCGCTCGCCGGCGCGAGCTTCCTCAAATCCAAAGGCCCGACTCTCCTCGACAAGGCCATGCGGGGGTTGGTGGGCGAGCCGGCCGGCCTCGGCGACACCCCGCCGCCCGTGCCGCCCCGGAGCGGGCAGCGCGACCGCTTGGTGGGCGCCGGGAGCATGGCGCTCCCGTCTCTGCAGCCCGGAAGCGCCCGGGCATCGCTCGCGCCGACCGCGCGGCCGAAGCCACGCGACCCCGATTCCCTCGCGGATCATGCCGAGGACTTCCTCAATGTGGTGGCCGACGTGGGCGAAGGTGTCGGGTTGACCGAGGCGCCGAAGAACCTGCGGCGCTTCCTGGCCCAGGACGAGATGCGGGAAGGCGACGACATCGTCCCCATGCCCCGGGACGAGGCGCTGCGCTTCGACACCATACGCGAAGCCGTCGCGGTCAACGAAGAGCGCGTGCGGCGCAGCTTCGTTGATAAGGGTCTGGTGTCCGGAAAGTACGCTAAGGCATTGTCGGCGCTCATGGACGGCGGGACGATCAACCTCAAAGACGACACTTGGGACCGGGACATTGGGCCCTGGGAGAGCATACTGAATGCGTTGTGGGACCTCGGCGGATTCTCGGGGGCGGGCGTGGATTTCCTGTTCGCGTTCGGGCAGGTGAAGCTCGTCACGCGGCAAAACTTCAGCGCGATTCGCCGGGGCAACACGATCATCGTCAAGGGAACCGTCATCCACCTCTGGCGTGAGAAATACGATTTCGACGAGGCAACCGATACCCCGGAGAGCGGCCTGCTGACGGGGGCTGCCATCGTGGCGGAGGAGGGCGGGCGGGCACAGAAATTCCTCATCCGCTCGGGCTGGATCCAGAACGTCGAGGGGACGGTGACGATCGAGAACGGTACGCTGACCAATCCGCAACTGCGCTGGTCGGACAGTAATGCCGTCGTGGATTGGAAAAGCGAGGATGAGAAGGATGGCTTTATTTGGCCGCCTCCTTAGGCGTTTCGGATACCCGTTCGCTCTGCTGGCGATAGGTGTTTACGCCGTCGTCGCGCTACCGGTCGTCCCCTACCAGCCGTATTGTCCAGGGTCCGGCAGGGTCGAGGGACCGATTTCCGAGGAATTTGTGCTCGCGATCAGCGACCAGCTCGTTCTGCTGGGAATGACTTTTGCGGTGTACAGGACGACCTACAAGGACAAGACCTACGGCGACCGCGAAGACGTGCCGGAGCATTGGCGCGAGCATAGGACGTGGAACATCCATACCACGGTTTGGCATGCGCGGGCTGGAAACCGGCTACTGACGGCGCAGCGTCGTGCGCTGAAACAGGTGCTCGAGCACGGCAGGATTGTCACGGGGCCGCCGATCGATGGGCGAATCGCGAATTTCGGAAAATGGATCGATGGGCGTTATCGCCTTTTCGAAGACTGCGCCCTCGTCCGCGCGGTCGCCATCGCGGGGGAGAACGGCGGGGAGGCACAGGAATTCCTCTCTCGCTCGGGCTGGGTACGGAACGTCGAAGAGACGGTAAAGATCGAGGGTCGGAGGTTGTCCAATCCGCAACTGCGTCGGTCGGACAGCGATGCCGCTGTGGATTGGAAGGTCGAGGATGAGAAGGATGGCTTTGTCTGGCCGTCTCCTCAGGCGCCTCGGATACCCGTTTGCTCTGTTGGCGATAGGTGTTTACACCGTCGTCGCGCTGCCGATCATCCGCTATCAGCCTTCATGTCTAGGGTCCGGCACGGTCGATGGCCCACTCTCGGATGAGTTCATGCGCGCGATCAGCGACCAGCTCATGCTGCTGGGAATTACGTTCGCGGTGTACAGGACGACTTACAAGGACAAGACCTACGGCGACCGCGAAGACGCACCGGAGCATTGGCGCGAGCATAGGACGTGGACCATCCATACCACGGTTTGGCGTGCGTGGGATGGAGATCGGCTACTGACGGCGCAGCGCCGCGCATTGATACAGGCGCTGGAGGACGAATGGGGCGTCACCAGGGCGGTGACCGACGAGCGCATCGCCGAATTCGGGGACCCGGTCGACGGGTGGCGCCGCCTTTTCTTCGAAGACTGCGCCCTCGTTCGCGCCGTCGCCATCACGGTGGATCACGGCTGGGGTGATCGGGGGTTCCTCGCCCGCTCGGGCTGGATACCGATCGACGAGGGGGCAGTGAAGATCGAGGGTCGGAGGTTGTACAACCTGCAACTGCGCTGGTCGGACAGCGATGCCGAGGTGGATTGGAAGGTACTGAATGAGGAGAGGGGCTTTGTCTGGCCGCCTCGTTAGGCGCCTCGGATATCCGTTCGTTCTGTTGGCGATCGGCGCATACGCCATCGTCGAGCTGCCGATCGTACGTTACCAGCCCGATTGTTTCGACTTCCGCACGGTCGAGGGCCCGCTCTCGGAGGAGTTCGTGCTCGCGATCACCGACAAGTTCGCCCTTTATGGCGTGCATTACGCGGTGTTCGAGGCGACATACACGCCCAAGCGCCGCGGGGTCCGCGAGGACCTGCCGCGATCCGCGCGCGTGGGACGGACCTGGAAAATCTACACCACGCTCTGGCACGCCCACGAGGGAAGCTGGCTGCCGACCGCCGAGAGCAATGCCCTTCGTCAAGTGATCGAGGACGACAACGGCGTCACCAGGGCGGTGATCGACGAGCGCATCGCCGGTTTCGACAAATGGATCGACGGCCGCTATAGCGAGTACGGGGACTACGCCTTCGTGCGCGCCATCGCCATCGCGCCCGATTCCTATTGAGCTGGACGCCTTTGTGGGCCGCTGTTGCCTCGAGCCGTGTCAGCCCCGCCGCCGCGGCCCCACCCGGCGGGGGACGGTCTCGTACATGCGGGCCATGTGATCGACGGTGATGCCGCAGCAGCCGCCGATGATCTGTACGCCGCGCTCCACCCAGCCCCGGCAGCGCTCGGCGAACGCGGCTTCTCGATGGCGGGCGCGGATTTCCTATTCGCGTTCGGACGGGTGAAACTCGTGACACGGCAGAATTTCACGGCCACCCGCCGGGGCGATACGATCTTCGTCAAGGGGACCGTCACCCACCTCTGGCACGAACCCTACGATTTCGACCGCTCGACCGATTCCCCGGATAGCGGCCTGCTGACGGGAGCCGCCATCGTGGCGGAGGAGGGCGGGCGGGCACGAGAGTTCGCCATCCGCTCGGGCTGGGTCCAGAACGTCGAGGGTACAGTGACGATCAAGAACGGTACGCTATCCAACCCGCAACTGCGCTGGTCGGACAGCGATGCCGTCGTGAATTGGAACAGCGAGGAAAACAAGAATGACTTTCCCTGGCCGACTCGCTAAGCGCCTGTCGTGTCCGGTGGCGGTCCTGCTGGCGGTTGGGGCCTTCGCGCTCGTTTTTATGCCAGTCGTCCCCTACCAGCCCTCTTGTCCAGGGACCGGCACGGTCGATGGCCCGCTCTCGAAGGCGTTCGTGCTCGCGGTCAGCGACCAGCTCACCCTGCGGGGAATGACGTTCGCGGTGTACAGGACGACCTACAAGGACAAGACCTACGGCGACCGCGAAGACGTGCCGGAGCATTGGCGCGAGCATAGGACGTGGAACATCCATACCACGATTTTGCATGCGTGGACTGGAACCTGGCTACCGACAGCGCAGCGCAGCGCACTGATTCAAGCGCTGGAGGACGGCTGGGGTGTCACCAGGGCGGTGATCGACGAGCGCATCACCGAATTCGGGGATCCGGTCGATGAGGGGCGTCACCTTTTTTCCGAAGACTGCGCCCTCGTCCGCGCGGTCGCCATCGCGGCGGAGAACCGTGGGGGGACGCAAGAATTCCTCGCTCGCTCGGGCTGGATACCGAACGTCGAGGAGACGGTGAAGATCGAGAGCGGGAGGTTGTCCAATCCGCAACTGCGCTGGTCGGACAGCGATGCCGAGGTAGATTGGGGCGTCGAGTATGAGAAGGATCACTTTGGCTGGCCGATTAGATAAGGGGCTGCTGTGTCCGGTGGGCCTCCTGCTGGTGATCGGGATTTATGCGCTCGCTTATTTGCCGATCATCCGCTACCAGCCCTATTGTTCCGGTTTCCGAACGGTCGAGGGTCCGCTTTCTCAGGAATTCGCGCTCGCGATCACCGAGAATTTCGCCCTCTATAGCGTGCATTATGCGGTGTACGAGACGACATACACGCCCAAGCGCCACGGGGACAGCGAGGACCTGCCGCGATACGCGCGCGAGGGGCGGACCTGGAAGATCTACACCACGCTCTGGCATGCCCATGAGGGATCCCTGCTGCCGACCGCCCAGAGCCATGCGTTCGATCAGGTCTATGAGGAAGACAACGGCGTTACCAAGGAAGTGTTAATCGAGCGCATCTCCCGGTTCGGCGAATGGATGGACGCATGGAATCTCGCCCACAGTAACTGCGCCTTCGTGCGCGCCGTCGCGATTGCACCGGATTCGTACTGAGCGCTGCGCCTCGGTTGGCGGCTGTTACCTCGGCCCATGTCAGCCGGGCCGCCGCGGCCCCACCCGGCGGGGCACGATGTCGTACATGCGGGCCATGTGATCGACGGTGATGCCGCAGCAGCCGCCGACGATCTGTACGCCCCGCTCGACCCAGCCGCGGCAGCGCTTGGCGAATTCGTCCGGCGTGATGTTGCGCTCGAAATCCCAGCTTTGGCGGCCGCCAGCCACCCCCTTGGGCACGAGCGATTCGGGATAGACCATGACCGGCCCCTCCCAGCGCTCAATCAGGATGTCGAGCGCCGGGTCGGTATCGTTCACACTGGAGTGCATGACGCCCGCGACATCGCCGCCGAGCGCGAGCACGCCATCGACCAGCTCGGCGAACGGCACGTCCTCGTGGCGGAAGCCGACGACCGCCCCATCGGCCCGGCGTCCGGCGCTGAAGCCGACCCAGACCGGGAGGCCGGTCTCGATCGCGGCGGCGGTCGCGGCCTTGGCCTCGTCCGGGTCGTACATCATCTCCATGAGAATGAGGTCGACACCCGCGGCGGCCAGCAGCCCCGCCTGCTCGCGGAAGTTGGCGGCCATGTCGGCGGGCGAGGGCGTCAGGTCCGGGTCGCGCCCGGTGGAGCCGGGGCGGAACGGCATCATGATGGACATGGAGCCGGCGACGGCCACCGGCCGGCCCGCCGCCACATGATCCCGCGCCTCTTGGGCGAGGGCGACGGCCCGCTGGTTGATGGCGGCGACCTCGTCACCGAGGCCGGCCGGCCCGAGCACGTTGCGCGAGGTCGCGTAGGTGTTGGCCGCGATCACGTCGGCGCCCGCGCGGATATAGGATTCGTGGACCTGGCGCACCATCTCAGGGTGCGTCTTGTTGGCGAGCGCGCACCAGGCGACCCCGTCCATGGGCACGCCAAGGCGGTCGAGCTCCGTCCCCGTGCCGCCGTCCAGGAGGACCACCTCGCCGGCCGCGAGCTTCCCGTCCAACAGCATATCCCGCCTCCCGTTTTTCGAGCTCATCCTCGCCCGGTCGTGGCTCAAAGGAAACCCTTGCGCAGGAGGTTCGCGCCGAGAATCAGGAGGGCGATGAAGAGCCACATGCGGAAGCGATCCTCGGAGAGGCGGCGGCGCACCCGCTGGCCGAGATAGAGCCCGGCGAAGGAGGGGATGAGCGCGAGCAGCGCCGCCACCGCGAGGGTGCCATCGTACATATGCCGGCCCGCCGCGGCCAGGGCCAGCCCACCCGTGAGCACCGTGGCGAGGATGCCCGAGAGCTGTGCGAACCGATCCTTATCGAGTCGCAACCCCTGGAGATATATGAGGAGCGGGAAGGCGAGGGAGCCGGTGGCGCCGGTGAAGGCGCCGGTGGCGATGCCCGTGAGCGGCCCCAGAACCGGGATCGAGGCCGGTGGTACGCGCACCGGGACCGCGACCAGGCTCCAAATCGAATAGAGGCACAGGATCACGCCGAGGGCGCCCGTCAGCAGCAGGGGATCGACGTGGTACAGCACCACCGATCCCAGCCAGACCCCGGCGAAGCAGCCCAGCGCCAGGCCCCAGTGGGTGCGCGCAAGCGCCCGGAAATCGTCGCCTTGGAGGGCCTGGACGATATTGGTGGCGACGGCGGAGACGGCCATCAACGCCACGGACTCGCGCAAGCCCAGGCCCGAGGAGAGGATGGCGAGCGAGACCGTCGGCAGGCCGATGCCGACCGTCCCCTTGACCCAGCCGCCGAGGAAGAAGGCCAGAAGGACGAGGACGATGTGGAAGGCGTCGAGGGGAAACGCGCCCACGCCCTACCCGTCGCCCGCGGCGCCGAAGCGGTCGATGCGGAAGGCTTCGATCGGCATGTTGGTGGCGCCCGTCGCCACCAGCTCGGCCATGACGGCACCCACCGCCGGCCCCAGGCCGAAGCCATGGGCCGAGAAGCCGAAGGCATGGTAGGCGCCCTCCTCGGTGGTGCTGGGTCCGATCACCGGCATGCCGTCCGGCATGCGGGCCTCGATGCCGGCCCAGGAGCGCACCACGCGGGCACTGCCGAGGGCCGGGAACATATCGATTGCCATGCGGGCGTTGTAGGCCAGCTTGGCGTAGTCGAGCTCTGTCGTCTCGGCGTCCCGGTCGGCCACGCCGCGGTAGCCGCCGCCGATCACCACCGTGCCGTTGGCGAGTTGCTTGATGGAGAGGATACGCTCGGCCCCGCCGGCGACGGAGCGCATGAAGGGCGGCATGCGCGCGGTCACCATCAGCATGGGCGCGATGACCTCGATCGGCACCGGCTCGCCCAGTTGCGCGGCGATGCGGTCGGCCCAGGCGCCGGCGCAATTGACCAGGACCGGCGCCTCCATGGTTCCGTGGTCCGTCTCGACCACCCACAGGCCATTGGCCCGGCTGACGGCGCCCACGCGCGTCCCCTCGCGGATGTCCTGGCCCAATTCGATGGCCTTGGCGCGGAAGGCGTTCACGGTGCGGAAGGGATTGGCGTGGCCACAGCGGGGCGAGTGGATTGCGCCCAGGCAGTGCGGGGCGACGCCGGGCTCGACCGCGCGCAGCGCCTGCTGGTCGAGCAGCCGCTCGTGGTCGTAGCCGTGGGCGCGCACGCGCTCGTAACGCTCGGTGAGGAGGGCCATCTCGGCCTCGGTCTCGGCGATCTTGAGGCGGCCGTTCGCATGGAAGCCGCAAT
The DNA here is from genome assembly GCA_963666705.2 of Alphaproteobacteria bacterium. Lineage (GTDB taxonomy): Bacteria > Pseudomonadota > Alphaproteobacteria > CADEGL01 > CADEGL01. Next base: position 186,388 of record CAXXKO010000029.1, read on the forward strand.
CATCGTCGACCAGCTCCTCGATGCCGTGCCACAGCTCGATGGTGGCGGCGCCCAGCGGCTGCTCGGCGATGAAGCGCCCGAGCCGCCCCACGCCGCCCGCATTGACGCCCGAGGCATGGCGCCCGCAGTAGTTCTTCTCGATGACCGTGGCCTTGACGCCGCGCTTGGCGAGATGGAGCGCCGCCGAGCAGCCATGGATGCCCCCGCCGACGATGATGGCGTCGGGCCTCACGCACCGTCCCCTTGCGCGGCGGCGAGGGCATGGTCCGTCGGCGTGGCGGCCTCGGGCGGCACCGTGCCGCCGGCGAAGGCGAGGATGTCGGCGAGGGCCACGGGCCTCACCGGTGGCCGCAGCCTGTAGGTGCCCACGTCCGGCGTCGCCACGCCCAGCGCCCCGGCCAGAAGCTCCGCCGCCGTCGGGCCGCAGAGCCGGCCCTGGCACGGCCCCATGCCGCAGCGCGTGAGGGACTTGAGCGCGTTCAGATTCGCGCATCCCCGGCCGGCGGCGGCGCGGACCTCGCCCGCCGTCACCTCCTCGCACCGGCAGGCGAGCACGGCATCCTCGGCGGGCCGGCGAGACCAATCGGGCGGCCGGTAGAGCGCTTCGAGGAAGGGCCGCAGGCGGCGGAGGCGGCGGAGCGCCGCGCGCGCCGGCGCGGCCTGTCTGTCGCGCGCCGCGCGCTCGATGCGGCCCAACGCGTGCGCGGCGTCGAGGGCGGCGAGCCGCCCAGCATGCTCCGCCGCCCGCGCCCCGCCGATGCCGGCCCCATCGCCCGCGACCGCGATGCCGTCCAGATCGGTGCCGCCCCATTCATCGAGCGCCGGCCGCCAGCAGAGCTGGCCTTCGTCCCAGGCGTGCCGGCAACCGATGGACATGGCGAGGCTCGCATCCGGGACTACCCCCTGGTGGAGGAGGAGGAGGGGCGTGGGGATCGTCTCCGTGCGCCCGCCGCGCGTAAATTCGACCGCTTCCAAGCGCTCGCCGCCGAGTGCCCGCAGCCCCGTCACCCCGCGTTCGATTCGTGTGCCCGCGCGCTTGACCGCGCGGATGAGGCCGAGGCCCTTGCGCACCTCGTCGCCGGCGGTGAGCGCCCAGGGCAGGAGGGGGACGGCACGCAGGAAATTATCGCGGGGCACGGTCTCGAGGATCGCGGTGATGGGGACGCCCGCGCTCGCGTATTGTTGGGCGAGCTGCCAGACGAGCGGCCCGAGCCCCGCCAGCACCACGCCGCCCTCGGGCACCAGGCCGGCCGTCTTCATCAGGGTCTGCCCGGCGCCCGCAGTCATTACGCCGGGTAGGGTCCAGCCCGGGATGGGAAAGGGGCGCTCGATCGCCCCCGTCGCCAGCACGACGCGGCCGGCCTCGATCTCCCGCGCCTCGCCCTTGCGCGAGTAGCGGATGCGCCGGTCGGCGCGCACCTGCCATACGGTCGCCTGGTCGAGATAGGCCGCGCGCGTGCGCCTGAGGGCGAGCGCCAACGCGTAGCCGCGCCGGTAGTCGGGGCCGAGCACGCTGTCGTCCAGAAGCGCGAACTGCTCGATGCCGCGATAGATCTGCCCGCCCGGGCCGGCCTGCTCGTCGAGGAGGACCGTATCGAGACCGAGCTCCGCCGCCAAGGTCGCGGCCGCGAGCCCGGCCGGCCCGGCGCCGATCACGGCCAGGTCGCGGCGCTCGATCACGGCTCTTCTCCGAGGGCCGCACCGTCGCGCCCCTGGCGCTCGATGCACATGCCGGCGCGCACCGGCGTCATGCAGGCGCGCTGGTCGGGCACACCGTCGATCACCACCAGGCACTCGAAACAGGCGCCCATCATGCAGTAGGGCGCGCGGGGAGCACGCGAAACCGGCGATTCCCTGTTGCGGTCGAATCCGGCCGAGAGGAGGGCGGCAGCCACGCTCCAACACGCCGGCACGGCAACCTCCCGGCCGCGGACCTCGACCGTCACGAGCGCCGCCTCGGGCACGGGCAGGCGTGAAAACATCGACCGGTCCGTTTCGTGTTGTCCCCCGGGCGCGGAAGGTATCGCAGGAGCCCCGCGGCGGCAAACGCGCCGGGCCAGGCGAGGATCCGCTAGTCGATCAGCCTTGCGACTTCGTCCGGGATCCGGGGCCCCACGAACGGGTTCCGCACCACGACGGATCCGAGCGTGGCCCCGTCGCCCATATCCTCGCTCAGCACGACCACGCACCCGCCCCGTTCCGCCGTTGCCAGCAGCATCGCGTCCCAGAAGGAGAAGTGGCCGTCCATCGCGGCCCTGGTCGCCACCCTCAAGGCGTCGGTGTCGGCCGTCTGGGTCGGGAACAGCTCGAGCCAATCGAGGACCTGCTCTCGCGCCTTAGCCTTCGGCACAATGCCCTTCCGGGTTGTGGCGTGAAAGAACTCGGCCAATGTCTGGAGAGTCAGCACGCAGGGCCGCCGGGCGGCGCGCTCGACGATCTCACAGGCCCGCTCGTGGCGCTCTCCGGAATCTTGGTCCGCGGCATAGACCAGGACGCTCGTATCCAGGCTGAAACGCTCAACGGTCATACAGGGACTCTCGATCCACCCGACCGCCGCCAAGCTTCCAGCCGCGGCGCAGGCGCGCCATGCTCCGGGCCAGAGTTTCCTCCTGCGCGGGAGAGAGGCGGCGTGTTCCGTCCTCGGTTTCGGGGACAATTCGCGCGACGGGCGTTCCGTTCCGGGTCACCACTATTTCTTCGCCGCCTTCCACCTGGCGCAGCCTCGTGACAACCTGACAGTCAGTCGCTCATGGATCGCGCCCGCCGCTGATCTGTTATACGCTCCCACAGTTGCGTGGGCGTGCGCTGGCCGGCAGGAGGCGAAGTATGAGCATCATGGACCGCTTCTGCATCACCACCTTCCCCTGGGGCAAGAAGCCGCCGCTTTTCGACGATGTGGTGAAGGTCGCCCAGCACGCCGAGAAGCTGGGCTTCTATTCGGTCAACCTGCCCATGGTGAATACCCTCATGCGGCCGGAGGAGGGTGGGCCCTTCGCCCTCATGGGAAACAGCTACACGCTCGATGCCCTGACCCTGCTGCCCGCCATGGTGCGGGGGACCGAGAGGATACGCGTCGCGGTCGACAGCATACCGCTCTACCAGCTCCCCCCCTTCGGCTGGGCCAAGTATTTCGCCAGCCTCGACGTGCTTTCGGGCGGCCGCATCATCGTCGGCGCCTGTCTCGGCGTCGGCGAGGAAGCCTTCGCCAGCGTCGGCCTGCGCCAGAAGGACCGGGGCCGCATCGCCGACGAGCAGCTCGAGGCGATCACCCGCCTCTGGACCGAGGACGACGTGACCCATGACGGTGAGTTCTTTCAATTTCGCGGCGTCACCATCGACCCCAAGCCAGTCCAGAAGCCCCACCCGCCGATCTGGATCGGCGGACGCACCAAGTCGATACCGCGCACGGCGCGCTATGGCGAATGCATCAATTCGCTCTGGCCCTCGCTCGAGGAGGTCCGCAACGACTACGTCCCCCGGCTCGAGGAGGAAGGGGCGAGGCGGGGATCGAAGATCAAGCTCGGCTGCTGGATGTATTCCCACATCACGCCCGGCCGGGAGATGACGGACGAGGAGATCGACGCCCACTATGGCGCGCTCATGAACATGGAGATCGCGGTCAAGCCCGCCGAGGTGACAGTATCGGGCTCGCCCGCACAGTGCGCGGCCACCATCCGCGCGTACATGGATGCGGGGCTCGATATCTTCACCCTCGACTTTTGCCGCCACGGGCTCGATGGCTACGAGACCACCATCAGCCAGATGGACGTCTTCGTCGAGCAGGTGGTGCCCCTCCTCGGGTGAGGGGAGGCCAAGCATGATCGAGAAAGTTCTCGTGGTCCGGCGCCTTGCCATCGCCGCGATAGTGGTCATGGCAGCCACCATGCCCCCGCTCGCGACGACGGCCGCCGAGGACGCGGTTCTGCCTGCCAACGCAGCCTTCTACAGAGCCTTTGCCGAGCGCGATATTCCGGCCATGGAGGAGATCTGGGCGCGCGATGCGCCGATCGCCGTCATCCATCCTGGCTGGCCCGGCCTCAATGGTCGCGAGGCGGTGATGCGGAGCTGGCGGGCCATCCTCGGCGGCCCGGCCGCGCCCGCCATCGAGGTCGTCGGCGCGCGCGCCCACCTCTACGGCGACACGGCGTTCGTCATCTGTTACGAGCTGCTCGCGGACGGCGTGATGATCGCCACCAACGTCTTCGTCCGTCGCGACGGGGCCTGGAAAATGGTCCACCACCAGGCCGGCCCCACCGCCGGCCCGCCGCCCGGATCCGGCCAGCCGACGTAAAGCTGTGGACCGCGAGTTCGTGTCGAAAACATCCGACTTCATGAGCGCACACGAGGAGCCGATCCTTCGCCGCGCCGTGCCGGCGGATGTGGCGGCGATCACCCGTTGCACCGGGGCCGCGTATCGGAAATACGTGCCGCGCCTGGGGCGCGAGCCCAAGCCTATGGTGGCCGATTACGGCCGCATGATCGCCGAGCACCAGGTTTGGATCGCCGAGGCCGGCGGCCTTTGCCTCGGGACTCTGACCCTTGTCCCGGACCGGGATCACATGCTGATCTTCAGCGTCGCCGTCGATCCCGGCCACCAGGGCCGCGGCCTTGGCCGCCGGCTCATGAGCTTGGCCGAGGAGGAAGCCCGCCGGCAGGGCTTCGGCGAGGTTCGTCTCTACACCAACGCGCGCATGACCGAGAACATCGCCTTCTACGCCCGGCTCGACTACGCGGAGGATGGGCGGCGGCCGCACGAGGAACACCGGGACTCGGTCCTCGTCTTCATGTCGAAGAGCCTTCGCCCGGTCGGGTAGCCCTAGCAGTCTGTCGGACTTTGGCGGCGTTTTCTTGTAGAATCGCTTCATGAGCAAATTTGTTGAGTGCGAGCGGGACCAGGCGTTTTTGCTTCCGCCCGATCTTCGGGACTGGATCCCGGAGGATGATCTGGCGCATTTCGTGATCGAGGCGGTCGAGCGCGTCGACATGAGCGCCTTCAAGGTGAACCGTCGCGGCACGGGGTCGGCGCAGTATCACCCTCGGATGATGCTGGCGCTGTTGATTTACTGCTATGCCAACGGGATCTTCTCGAGCCATCGGATCGAGCGCGCGACGCACCGCGATATCGGGGTGCGCTTCGTGGCCGCCAACACCCATCCCGACCATGACACGGTCGCGACCTTTCGGCGCGAGAACCTGGCGGCGTTTGGCGAGAGTTTCCTGCGGGTTCTGCTGCTGGCCAGGGAGTTGAAGCTGGTGAAGGTTGGTGTCGTGAGCGTTGACGGCACGAAGATTGACGCCAATGCGAGCAAGCACCGCTCCGTGAGATACGATCGCGCCGGCGAGTTGATCGATCAGCTGAAGCTGGAGATCGCGGACCTGATGGGGCGTGCCGAGGCGGCGGACGGTGGCGCGGAGGAGGATCCCCAGGCACTGCCCAAGGAGATCGCGCGCCGGGAGGCTTTGCGCGACCGGCTGGATGCGGCGCGTCGGCGCCTCGAGGCCCAGGCCCGGGCGCGCCGCGGCGGAGCGGGCGGAATACGAGGCCAAGGTGGCGGCGCGCGAGACGCGCAAGGGCCGGGCCAAGGGCAAGCACCCGAAGCCGCCCGACGAGGCGCCGCGGGGTGACGAGCAGAGCAACCTGAGCGACCCGGACAGCCGGCTGATGCGCAAGAGCACGGCGCACGAGTACCGCCAAGCCTACAATGCCCAGGCCGTGGTGGATGCCGGGGGCTCTCAGCTGATCCTGGGCGCCCGGGTCAGCAACTGCGCCAGCGACCGCAATGAGCTGGTGGCGGACATCGCGGCGGTCCCCGCCGCGCTGGGCCGGCCCGGGATGGTGCTGGCGGACAACGGCTATGCCACCGGTGACGAGGTTGCGGCGCTTGCCGAGAGCGGCATCGAAGCCCTGGTGGCGACGGCCGGAGCGGGCCACCGGCGGCGCCACGACTTCCGCCCGGCCAAGGCCGAGGCGCCGGCGAAGGAACCCAAGGCCGAATGGCTCCAGGCCATGGCGGCGAAGCTCGCCAGCGCGGAGGGCCGCGCCCTCTACAGGCTGCGCCAGCAGACCGTCGAGCCGGTCTTCGGCATCGTCAAGGCGGTCCTCGGCTTCACCGGCTTTTCCCTGCGCGGCCTCGACAAGGTGGCCGGCGAGTGGGACCTGGTGGCCCTGGCCTACAACTGCAAGCGCCTGCACAAGCTCAAGCTGGAGATGGCATCATGAGGGCGCTCTTGGCCCGACAAGGCGCCGCGAAAGCCCGGCCACACCCCCGTGGCACCGGAAATCCGCCGCCGTCTCGACCGTCGCGGACGAAAACCCGCCTTCCAACCGCCTCCCAGCCATGCACCCGAGAAAAGCCCGGAAAACCGCTCATCCCGAAATTCCGGGCCTCAAGCCCGACAGACTGCTAACGCCGCGATTTCGTTTCCACCCGCGATTTGCTAGTCTCGACCCGATATTGATTCTCAACTAGGGGAGGCTGGGCCATGGCCCTCGCCGCCGTCGACCTCGACGACAAGTACAGGCTCGAAAAAGGCCGGGTCTACATGACCGGCAGCCAGGCGCTTGTGCGCATGGCCATGATGCAGGGCGCGCGCGACCGCGCGGCCGGCCTCGAGACCGCCGGCTACATCTCGGGCTATCGCGGCTCGCCCATGCACGCGCTCGACCAGCAGCTCTGGCGCGCCGGCCCCGTGGTGGGCGAGAGCCACATCCATTTCCAGCCCGGCGTCAACGAGGACCTCGCCGCCACCGCGCTCTGGGGCACCCAGCAGTCGGGCCTCTTCGGCGATTCGAACTACGACGGCGTCTTCGGCGTCTGGTACGGCAAGGGCCCCGGCCTCGACCGCAGCCTCGACGCCATGCGCCACGCCAACCTCGCCGGCACGGCGCCCCACGGCGGCGTGCTGGCGCTCGTCGGCGACGACCACGGCATGCGCTCCTCCGACGTGCCGGCAACCTGCGAGCCCACCTTCATGGACCTGATGATGCCAGTCCTCTATCCCGCCAACGTCCAGGAGGTGCTGGACTTCGGCCTCTACGGCTGGGCCATGTCGCGTTTCTCGGGCGTCTGGGTCGGCATGAAGATGATCTTCGAGAGTGTCGATACCTCCGTCTCGGTCGAGATCGACCCGGGCCGGGTCGAGATTACGCTGCCTGCGTTCGAGTTCCCGCCGGGCGGCGTCAACATCCGCCTGCCCGACGCCTGGACGGCGCACGAAGAGCGCCTCAAGCGTTACAAGATCCCGGCCGCCACCGCCTTCGGGCGCGCCAACGGCCTCAACCGTGTGGCCTTGGAGAGCCCCGCCCCGCGCCTCGGCATCGTCGCCAGCGGCAAGGCCTACCTCGATTTGTTCCAGGCCCTGCGTGAATTGGGCATCGACGAGAAGGCGGCGGCCGGTCTCGGCATCACAATCTTCAAGGTCGGCATGCCCTGGCCCATCGACGCGGGCTCCCTGCGCGACTTCGGCGCCGGGCTCGAGGAAGTCCTGGTCGTCGAGGAGAAGCGCCAGGTGGTCGAGCTCGCGGTCAAGGATGCTCTCTACAGCCTGCCCGAATCCCGCCGCCCCCGCGTCGTCGGCCGCTATGACGAGGATGGCGCGCCGCTCGTGCCCGAAATGGGCGAGCTGACGCCCGAGGATGTGACCCGCGCGCTCGCCCGGCGACTCTCGAGCTTCCACCAAACGGAGCGGATCGAGGCGCGCCTGGCCTTCCTCGATGCCAAGGCCAAGCAGGCGGCGGAGCGCTCGGCCGTCAAGATCGCGCGGCTCCCATACTTCTGCTCGGGCTGCCCACACAACACCTCGACCCGGGTGCCCGATGGCAGCCGCGGCCAGGGCGGCGTCGGCTGCCACTTCATGTCCACCTACATGGACCGCAACGTCTTCACCCACACCCACATGGGCGGCGAGGGGGCCAACTGGATCGGCCAGGCGCCCTTCGTGAAGACCAAGCATGTATTCCAGAACATGGGGGACGGCACCTACTACCACTCGGGTCTGCTCGCCATCCGTGCCGCCGTCGCCGCCAAGACCAACATCACCTACAAGATCCTGTTCAACGATGCCGTGGCCATGACCGGCGGCCAGCCCCACGACGGCCCCATCAGCGTGCCCATAATCAGCCACCAGGTGCATGCCGAGGGTGTGGGCCGCATCGCCGTGGTCACGGACGAGCCCGACAAGTACCCCATCGGCACGGATTTCGCGCCCGGCGCCACCATCCACCACCGCGACGCCCTCGACCTGGTCCAGCGCGAGTTGCGCGAATGGCCGGGGGTCAGCGTCCTCATCTACGACCAAGTCTGCGCCGCCGAGAAGCGCCGCCGTCGCAAGCGCGGCAAGATGCCCGACCCGCCCCGGCGCATGTTCATCAACAACCGGGTGTGCGAGGGCTGCGGCGACTGCAACGACAAGTCCAACTGCCTCTCCGTCATCCCCATCGAGACCGAGTTCGGGCGCAAGCGGGCCATCGACCAATCCTCCTGCAACAAGGACTATTCCTGCCTCGAGGGCTTCTGCCCGAGCTTCGTCTCCGTCACCGGCGGCACGCCGCGCCGGGCGCTCGCCCGCGCCGAGGTGCCGGCGCATCTGGCCGACCTGCCCGACCCGACCCCGGCGGCGATTCCCGAGGGCGGGAGCTACGGCATCCTGGTGACGGGCGTGGGCGGCACGGGCGTCGTCACCATCGGCGCGCTCATCGGCATGGCCGCGCACCTCGAAGGCAGGGGCTGCGCCGTCGTCGATCAGCTCGGCATGGCGCAGAAGGGAGGCTCCGTCATCAGCCACGTGCAGATCGCCGCCCGGCCCGAGGATATTCACGCCGTGCGCCTGGGCGCCGGTTCCGCCAGCCTCCTCATGGGTTGCGACGTGCTGGTGGCCGGCGGCGACGCCGCGCTCCTGACCGCGCGCGAAGGCACCCACGCCATCATCAACTCGCATCAGTCCATCACCGGCGATTTCACCCGAAACCCGGATTTGGAGTTCCCCTCCGATACCCTGGAAGCCCGCATCCTCGATGCCGTGGGCCGATCCAACGTCGAGTTCTTCGACGCAACGCGGCTCGCCACGCGCCTGCTCGGCGATTCGCTCGCCAGCAATCTCTTCGTCGTCGGCTACGCCTACCAGAAGGGTCTGCTGCCGGTCTCGGCCGAGGCCATCCTGCGCGCGGTCGAGATCAATGGCGTCGCGGTCGAGTGGAACAAGGACGCCTTCATCTGGGGCCGCCGCGCGGCGGCGGATCTTGCGGCGGTGGAAGAGCTGGCAAGGCCCATGCAGGTGGCGCCCGCCATGAAGCTCTCCGAATCGGTCGATGAGATGATCGCGCGCCGCATCGAGGACCTGACCGCGTACCAGAACGCGGGCTACGCCCGGCGTTACGCGACCCTCGTGCGCCGGGTGGAGGAGGTCGAGGCGGTCCGCGCCAAGGGCATGACCGGGCTCACCGAGGCGGTCGCCCGCTACCTCTACAAGCTGATGGCCTACAAGGACGAGTACGAGGTAGCGCGGCTCTATGCCGACGGCGATTTCCTGAAACGCCTGCGCGAGCAGTTCGAGGGCGACCTGAAGCTCGAGTTCAACCTAGCCCCGCCGCTCCTCGCCCCGCGCAACAAGGATACGGGCGCGCCCGCCAAGATGCGCTTCGGCGCCTGGATGCTGCCTGCCTTCGGCCTGCTCGCGCGCTTCAAGTTCCTGCGCGGCACCGCCCTCGACCCCTTCGGCCGCACCGAGGAGCGCCGCGCCGAGCGCAAGCTCGTCTCCGACTACGAAGCCAGGATCGCGGAGCTCACCGCCGCCCTCGACCACGACAACCACGCCCTCGCCGTCGAGATCGCCAGCGTGCCCGAGCTCATCCGCGGCTACGGCCATGTGAAGCAGCGCCACCTCGACGCCGCCAATGCCCGTGAGGCCGAGCTCCTGGAGATGTGGCGCGGCACCGGCCCGCGGGCGAGCGCGGCGGAGTAATACCGAGGCCGTCCGATCGACCCCCGGGTGATACCGTGGCTTGGTATTACTGGTGGACCACGCCGGTGCGGGAGTGGCGGAGGATGTTGAACTGGCCGTAGCTGTTCGCGAGGTCGAGTGGGATCGCGCCCGTGGCCTTGGCGGTGGCGCTGCCCATCTCGGCGAAGGCGAACTCGATGCCGCCGGGAAGATCGATGCGCACGCGGTGGATCTCGCCCGTCGCCGGGCTCTTGATGGGCTCGCCCACGGCCTCGATGACGCCGGGAATATCGAGGCGCGCGGTCCGCTCCTCGATATCGACCTCGAAGGCGATGGGCTTGTAGAGCGCTTCGTGGACGGTGCTCGACATCTCGCGGAAGACCCACCAATGGGTGGCGCCGGGCTCGGTCTCCTCGCCGTATAGCACCTTGATGAGCGCCGCGCGCTGGGCCGCGTCCGCGCGCTCGTCGATGACCGCCTGCATCTCGCCGTTGCCCTCGAAGATGGGCCCGGGCCAGGCGTAGAACAGCGCCACGCGGAGGCCGTCGAGCCTTACCTCGCCGAAATGGCCCTTGTCGATACGGATCGCCTCGAAGCCCTTGCAGTCGCCGTAGGTGGGCAGGGCCTCGAACTGACACGGGCAGCCGTAGGCGCAGTTGCAGCCGCCGAACTGCGTCGCCTCGATGTACCAGTCCATGTCGGCCATGCCGTCGTACCTCCCAGTATGCGGTCCGCCGGCACTATAGCGCGGTCGCCTGACGGGAAAAGAGGGAAGGCATTCCCGCCGGTGGCGGCTTCAATCTCGGCGCGCGGGCTGCTATGATGAGCTGCGATAGGGACGACGAGAGGAGGGACGGGCCATGAAGGTCCTGTGCAGTTGGTTTGCCGAGGAGAGCGAGCTGGCCATCGTACGCGACAGCCTGCCGGCGGGAACCGAGGTGGTGTCGCCCGCCCACCGGCCATCCATGTCGCGCTTCGAGGTGGGGCACGGCGATATCGTCGAGCTTGCCCGCGACGCCGACGCCATCATGGGCTGGGTGTGCCCGCGCTCGGTCATGGTCGCGGCCGAGCGCATGAAGGCGCTGGTCTGGATGCACGCGGGCTGCGACGAGCTCGATTTCGAGCTCCTGAAGGGCCGCGGCGTCCAGGTGGCGAACACGCGGGGCGGCAACGCGACCGAGGTGGCCGAGCAGGCCATGGCGCTGATGCTCGGCATCGCCAAGCGCGTGGCCGAGCGCCACCAGTGGGTGCAGGAAGCGCACTGGCAGCCCATCTGGCATCCCGATTACATCGGTGCGCCGATGCATGGGCGTACCCTCGCAGTGGTCGGGCTGGGCGAGATCGGCACCCGCGTCGCCAAGCGCGCCCGCGCCTTCGAGATGCGTGTGATCGGCATCCGCCGACATCCCGAGCGGGGCGGCGATCACGTGGACGAGGTCCACGGCATCGGCGCGCTCAGGGAGGTCCTGGCCGAGGCCGACTACGTGGTCCTCGCCGCCCCCATCACGCGCGAGACCGACCATATGTTCGATGCCGGCGTGATCGCCGCGTTCAAGCCCGGCGCCTACCTCATCAACATCGCGCGCGGCAACATCGTCGTCGAGCAGGCGCTCCACGAGGCGTTGACCGACGGCCGTATCGCCGGCTATGCCGCGGACGTGTGGTGGAACTACACGGAATCCCTGCCGGCGAGCTACCACTACCCGATCCCGTCGCGCACCGGGCTGCACAAGCTGGCAAACGTGCTGTGCTCGGGCGACCAGGCCTCGAACGTCGCCGGCGTGACCGAGCGCCACGTGCACATGGCCGCCGAAAGCCTCGCCGCCTTCGCCCGGGCCGAGCCCATGCCCCGCTCGATCGACCTCGACCTCGGGTATTAGGCGCGCCGCCGATTTCCTCACCCTTCGACAGGCTCAGGATGAGGAAATCGGCGAGCCATGGCCCAATCCTCATGCTGAGTCTGTCGAAGCATGAGGGGACTCGGTGCGGCAAGTGTTGGGAATAGTATCGGAGGCGGCACCATGACGCTCGCGCCCGAACAGATCGAGGCGTTCGAGCGCGACGGCTTCGTGCAGTGCGGCCAAGCGCTCGACGATACGCGGCTCGCGGCGTTGCGGCTCGATATCGAGCGCATCGTCGCCGAGTTGCCGCCCGGCACGCGGCCCGAGAACATGCGCGATCCGCACGGCAAGAGCCGCCTGTTCCTCGACCTCTGCCTCGACGGGCCGATCCCCCGGGCGGCCGAATCCCTGCTCGGCCCCGACCTTCTCATGTGGGGCACCTACGGCTTCGCGAAGCCGCCCGGCCACGGCCTCGACGTGGACTGGCACCAGGACGGGCGCTACTTCCCGCTCGCGCCCATGGAAACGGTCACGGCCTGGCTCGCCATCGACGATTCCGACCTCGGGAACGGCTGCCTCGAGATGATCCCGGGCTCGCACCGCCCGCGCCGCCTACTGCCCACCGTGCACCACGCGGACTGGGGCCGCAAGACGGCCCTGCCGCTCGCCGTCGCGGTCGTGGACGCCACGGCGGCGGTACCGCTCGAGATGGCGGCGGGGCGGTTCTCGTTTCACGACCCCTACGTCATCCACGGCTCGGGCCCCAACCGCTCGGCGCGGCCGCGCCGCGGCATCCAGATCCTCTACATGACCCGCCGGGTACGCCTCGATACGGGCGACGAGCAGTCCATGGGCCTCGACTGGAGGACACTCAAGGTCTTCCACTGCCGGCCGGGCGCCCGGCCCGCCTACCACTACGCCGGCGCGCCGGGGGAGGTCTTCGAGCTCTGATCGCGGGCGATCAGCAGGATGGCGGCGAGGACGGCGGCGAGGCCGATTCCGTGGGCGAGGCCGACGGGCTCGGCCAGCACGACATAGGAGAGGAAGACCGCGCTCACCGGCATGATGCTGGTGAAGACCCCGGCGATGGCGCCCGAGACCTTGCGGATGCCGCGGATCCAGAGGTAGGAGGCGAGCGCCGTGGCGATGGCGCCGTAATAGAGGATGTAGCCCACCTCGGTGGCGGTGACGGCCGCGAAATCGAAGCTTACCGCCTCCCAGGCCGCAAGCGGCGCCACGGCGAGCAGGCCGAGCACCGAGACGATCGTCATGATGGCGAGGGCGGAGAGCCGGTCGGAGATCATCTTTGCCAGGATGATCGCCGCCGCGTCCGCCACAACGGCGAGGAAGACGAGGCCGAAGCCGAGGAGGGCGCTCGCGTCCGTGATGGCGCCCGCCGCGCCGCCGCGCAGCACCATGACACCCGCCACGGCGAGCAGGAGGGCGAGGGCGACGCGCCCGGTCATGCGCTCGCGCAAGAGGACGATACCGATCACGGCCGTCACCGCGGGCAGGGTGGCGAGGACGATGCCCGCGTTGGCGGCACCCGTGTAGCGCAGGCCGTAGAGCAGGAAGACACCGAACAGGACCTGGACCGAGAGTGCCAGGAGGGCGAGGTAGAGCCAGTCGCGCCGGCCGATGCGCCCGGGCCGGCCCTCGGTCGCGAGGAGCAGTGGTGCCAGGATGAGGGTGGCGATAGCGAGGCGCGCGGCCGTGGCCAGGAAGACGGGGAAGTTGAGCGTAACCAGCTTGGAGACGACCACCAGGCTGCCGAACAGCACCAGGGCCACCGTCATTTCCACGTAGGCGGACAGGTTCGGTTTCATCTCACGCCTCTCGCTCCAGGCTGCGGACTATAGCGCGCTGCCCGGCGGAGGCTCACGCTTCCGCCGGCTGACGCCGTTGCATGGGTTGGGTGGGCGTGCGTAAAAAAACCGCCCGGGGCGTCGAGAGGCTCCCCGGGCGGTTTGCTGGTGGTAGAGTTACGCGTCCCCGATCAGGCCGTCAAGGCTATTTCCGTCTCGCTCACTCCGCGGCGAGGGCGGGTGCCGAGGGTACGGGCGTGCCGAGCTTGCTCAGGTCGCCGAGCTCCTTCTCGACCATGGGCAGGACCTCGGAGCCGAAACGCTCCATCGACTTCAGGATGCGCTCCTGCGACAGGCCGCCGAAGCCCATGAAGCAGTTCAAATGGGTCGGCTTCAGGCGGCGGATATCGGCGACGAGCTGTTCGGCGATTTTTTCGGCCGAGCCGATGCGGGCGTTCTTGGCGATCACTTCGAGCGATGGCTCGCCCCGTGCCGGGGCCTCCTTGAGGTAGGAGCCGTCGAGCTCCGCGTACTGCTCGCGCATGGACATGGCGATGCGGCGGACGTAGCGGGCATGTTCGGCCGCGTCGAGCGCCTCCTCGTGGCTGTCGGTCACGTGGAAGTACATCTGCGCCGCGAAGGGAACGTTGTCGCTATCGAGGCCGACGGCATCATAGGCCTCCACCACTTTCTGGCGGCTGGCGTCGATCTCGTCGAGGATGCTCCAGCCCGTGGTGACGAAGGGCACGTATCCCCGTAGCGCCATATGCTTCTGCAATTCGAGGTCGTAGACTTGGCCGGCGATATAGGTATCGGGCCGGGCCTGGAGCGGACGAACGCTGAAATAGGTCTCCGGGGCCTTGATGTACTTGCCGTCGTAGCGCAAGGGATCGCCGGCCAGGAACCGTTCCACGAAATCCAGGGTCTCGTGGAAGATCGCCTTCGATTCGCCGAGGTTCACGCCGAATTTTTGGAACTCGTACTCCTGATAGCCGCTGCCGAAGCCGAGTACCAGACGGCCGTCGCTCAGATTGTCGGCGACGGAGATGTCCTCGAGCAAGCGCATGGGCTCGTAGAGTGGGGCCACGATGACACCGGGGGCGAGCTTGATGCGCGAGGTCAGGCCCGCCATGTAGTGGATGATGCTGAGCGGGGAGGGGCAGACGCAGTAGTTCGAGAAATGGTGCTCGGCGAACCAGGCTATCTCGAACCCGATCTCCTCGGCGAGCTTCACCTGCTCGACCATTTCCGCGTAGATCCGCCGGGGCGCCTTCGTCTTTTCGCGCTGAGGCATGAGGCTGAAGAGTCCGAAATGCATACGTTCGCTCCATCTTGGATTCGAAAGGATCCGCGCGCCGGCCGTCACCCGGCCGCGACTATCGAAGTGCAATACCCCCTATCGGTATTCAATCGGCATTGAGGCACCACCATTTCCCGGAGTCAATGAGGATCGCGTGCCGGTGGCTGCCCAGGCCGTTTCGGCACCGGTGTGACGGCCGCCATAGCCCGCGCAGCGTCGCGGGATAGGATGGTATTCGACAGAGTTCCCGATCGAGGAGCTGGAACATGTTCGCTCGAGCCAGTTCTGGGCGCCGCGACATACGTCGTACCGCCCGCGTTGCGGCGCTGGTCGCCGCCGTCGCGCTCTGGGGCGCCTGGCCCGCCGCGGGGACCGGACCGGATGGCTATATCGATACCCATATGCATCTCGACGGCATTTACCGCTCGGGCAGCGGCGGGCCGGTCGCGGATTACGGGCCTGCGGCCGACAACCTCATCGCCGCCATGGACCGGCGGGGCGTCGAGCGGGCGCTGGTCATGCCACCGCCCCAAGGAGAGGGGCAGAAGCGCGGCTACGATTACCACGACCTCGAGGAGGCCGTCGCGCGGTACCAGGGCCGGCTTCTGCTGGTGGCGGGGGGCGGGGCGCTCAATCCGCTGATCGAGGGCACGGACGCTGCGCGGGTGACGGCGGCCGTCCGCGCCCGGTTCGAGCGCGAGGCCGAGGCCATTGCGCGCGCGGGCGCCGTCGGTTTTGGCGAGACGACCGTCCTCCACCTCTGCATGAACCCCAAGCATCATTACGTCGCGGCACCCGCCGACCACCCGCTCTTCCTGCTGCTCGCCGATATTGCGGCCCGCCACGGCATGCCCATCGACGTCCACATGGACGCGGTGCCACGGGACATGCCGCTGCCGCCCCGCCTCGCGGGCGCCTGCGCGGCCAATCCCGCCACACTCGCCGCTAACATCCCCGCCTTCGAACGCCTGCTGGCCCATAACCGAGAGGCCAGAATCGTCTGGCAGCATATCGGCTGGGACAATACGGGGCAGTTGATGCCCGCCCTGCTGCGGCGACTCCTGGCGGCGCACGGGAACCTCGATCTCGCCTTGCGGATGCCGGTGCTTCCCCCCGGCGCCGGTGGCGGCCGGACACCGCCGAACCGTATCACGGACATGGACGGCGGTATCCGGTCGGAATGGCTCGACCTCATGCGCGACTTCCCGGACCGTTTCATCATCGGGGCCGACGAGTTCATTGGCATTCCGGGCCGCACGCCAAGGCGGCCCAAGTCCTTCGATGCCACCTGGCGCATGCTCCAGGAGCTTCCGGCGGACCTCCGGCACAGCATCGGCACCGCGAACGCCGCCCGGATTTACGGTCTCGATTGACCGCGCCGCGCCGCGCGTTACGATGCCGGCGGGTCGTCAGCCAGGGGGAACGCAATGACCTATGAAACCGTGACCTTCGAGGTCGAGAAGGGGGTGGGGGTGCTGATGCTCAACCGCCCCAAGGCGCTCAACGCCATGAACCACAGGATGGTCCAGGAGATCGTCGAGGTGCAGGCGCGCGTCGCCTCCGACGACGCCATCAACGTGCTGTTGCTTGCGGGCGCTGGGCGGGCCTTCTCGGCCGGCTTCGACCTCAAGGAGAGCGACGAGGGTGAGACGCGCCGCGGCCTCCTGGAGACGAGGGCGCTCCTGCGCGTGGACTTCGACATGATCATGGGCTTCTGGCGCAACCCCAAGCCGACGGTCTCGGCCGTGCAGGGCTACTGTCTCGCCGGCGGCTGCGAGATGGCGCTCAGCTGCGACATCACCATCGCCAGCGAGGACGCGCGTTTCGGCGAGCCCGAGGTCCGCTTCGGCGCCGGCATCGTCGCCCTGCTGCTGCCCTGGCTCACGGGGCCCAAGCAGGCCAAGGAACTGCTGCTCACGGGCAACGACCGCATCACGGCCGCGCACGCCCTCCGAATCGGCCTCATCAACCGCGTCGTACCCGAGGGGGAGGCGTTCGAGGCCGGCCTCAAGCTTGCGCGCGAGCTCGCCATGCTCGACCCCCACGCCATGAAGATGACCAAGGAAGCGATCAACCGTACCTACGAGAACATGGGCATGACGGAGGCGCTGGAGACGGCGCTCGACATCGACACCGTCCTCACCAGCCTCGATACGCCCGACCGCATCAAGTTCCGCGAGGTCTCCAAGCGCGACGGCCTCAAGGCCGCTATCGCCTGGCGCGAGGCGCGCTTCAAGGACGACTGACCACCACGCATCATCGGGAGCCATACATGGCGGAATCCCATTGGCTCGCGCCGCTGCTGACGCCCGCCTCGGTCGCCATCGTCGGCGCCTCGGTCAAGGAGGGCTCGTTCGGCGAGACTTGCGTGCGCATGACGGGGCGCAATGGGTATCGCGGGCGGGTCTATCCCATAAACCCGAATTACGAGGCGGTCGCGGGGCTGCCCTGCTATCCCGCTCTCGAAGCACTGCCGGAGCCGGTGGACCTGGCCATCCTCTGCGTCAACAACAACCGTCTCGAGGCCATGCTCGAGGAGGCCATCCGGTCCGGCGCCCGGTCGGTGGCGATTTTCGGGAGCTGCTATCTCGAGGACGATTCCGAGCCGCGCCTGCCCGCGCGCCTCGCCCGCATCGCCAAGGCGGCGAAGCTGCCGATCTGCGGCGGCAACGGCATGGGATTCTACAATCTCGATCACGACTTTCTGTGCACCTTCGGCTGGCCGCCTTACGAGACCCGGCGTGGGCACATGACGCTGATCAGCCATTCCGGCTCCTCCTTCTCCGCCCTCGCCCTCAACGACCAGCGGCTCGGCTACAACCTGGCCGTCTCGCAGGGGCTCGAGCTTTCCGGCACGGTCGCCGATTTCATGGACTACGCCCTCGATCTCGACACGACGCGCGTGATCGGCTTGATCCTGGAGACGGTGCGCGACCCCGAGAGCTTCATGGCCGCGCTCGTGAAGGCGCGGAAGCGTGAGGTGCCGGTGGTGGCCGTCAAGCTCGGGCGGACGGCGGAGGCGGCCGCCATGGCCATCAGCCATTCGGGCGCCATCGCCGGCGACGACGCGGCCTACGAGGCCGTCTTCGAGCGCCACGGCGTATTCAGGGTGGAGACCCTCGACGAGCTGGCGGCCATCATGTCGCTCTTCGCCGTGCCACGTCGGGTCGGCCCCGGTGGGCTCGCCGCCATCGGCGATTCGGGGGGTGAGCGCGAGCTGTTGGTGGACCTCGCCCCCCGGCTCGGCGTGCCGCTCGCTCACATGTCACCCGCGACGACCGAGAAGCTGGCCGGCATACTCGATCCCGGATTGACACCGGTCAATCCGGTCGATGCATGGGGCACGCCCTTCGAGTTCGAGCGCAAGTTCACCGAGAGCTTTTGTGCCCTCGTCGAGGACCCCGAAACCGCCCTCGGCATGGTGTTCTCGAGCGTGCGCGACAATGCCGGGGTCAGCGACACCTGGGCGGATGCCTGCGAGGAAGCGTACCGGCGCACCGAGAAGCCGGTGGCCCTCGTCACCCATATGCCCTGGACCCGCCACCCCGCCATCACGGCCCGCATGGCGGCCGCCGGGGTCCCCCTCATCGAGGGCGCGCGCCCGGCGCTGGTCGCGACCCGTGGCCTCCTCGAATTCCGCGATTTCCTGGCCCGGCCCGCGATCCTGGCGCCGCCCCCAGGGCCGGTAGCGACACGTGCGGAATGGCGCGCCAAGCTCGCCGCCGGGCACGAGCCCGATGAGGTCGAAGTCCTCTCGCTGCTGCGCGGCTACGGCGTCCCCGCGAGCCCGGCGGCGGTGGCCGAGGGCCTCGTCGAGGCAGTCGCGCTGGCCGAGGGCTTCGGCTATCCCGTGGTGCTCAAGACCGCCATGCCCGGCATCCACCACAAGAGCGACCGGGACGGCGTCAAGCTCGGGCTCGGTGATTCGGATGCCGTCGCGGCGGCCTATGTAGATCTCGCGGCGCGGCTCGGCCCCCGCGTCGTGGTGGCGCCCATGGCGGAGGGGGTGGGGCATGCCGTGGAGATGGCGCTCGGCATCGTCTCCGACGCGCAGTTCGGCCCATTGGTGATGATCGGCGCGGGCGGCACCTTGATCGAGGTCCTGGGCGACCGGCGCATGCTGCTGCCGCCTTTCGACGCCGCGACCGCCCACCGCGCCATCGACGCCCTCGTCGTGCGCCCGCTCCTCGACGGCAAGCAGGGCCGGCCGGCG
Source organism: Alphaproteobacteria bacterium (assembly GCA_963666705.2). Classification (GTDB taxonomy): domain Bacteria; phylum Pseudomonadota; class Alphaproteobacteria; order CADEGL01; family CADEGL01. The sequence continues at coordinate 205,486 of CAXXKO010000029.1, forward strand.
GCCGATATCGGTGCCCTCGCGGCGGCGGCCGCGCGCCTCTCGGTGCTCGCGGCCGAGCTCGGTGACGGGATCGCCGAACTCGACGCGAACCCGGTGCTCGCCGGGCCGTCCGGCTGCCTGGCGCTCGACGCGCTGCTGGTGCCCTCGACCAAGCTCTAGAGCGGTTCCGCTTTGATCGGACCCACTCTAGCGCTTGTTTCGCTCGCGGCAGCGGACCAAGAGGTCCACGCCTGCGCGGGCGCGCCGGACGACCGGCGGGCCGCCTTGCGGCCTGGAGCGATTCCAGGCGAACTGGAAACGCTCTAGTGAGAGGCCAGCACCGGGATGGTCATGTGGTGCAGGATCGATTGCGTGGCACCGCCGAGGATCAGCTCGCGCAGTCGCGAGTGGCCGTAGGCGCCCATCACCAGCAAGTCGGCGTTGAAATCGGTGGCCGCCGACATCAGGAGACCACCCGTGTCGATGGCGCGGCGCCCGAAGACGGCGCTTTCGTCCCGCGGGACCGACGCTCGCGTGCGGTGCACCTCGGCGCTCACGCCGTGCACGGCGAGGAACTCGGCGAGGCCCGTTCCCATCTTGCGGCCGCGCTCACGTGGGTTGATGGCGTAGATGACCGCCTGCTTCGATTTCTTGAGGATCGGCATGGCGTCGTGAACCGCGCGCGCCGCCTCGCGCGTTCCGTCCCAGGCGATGAGCGGGCGCCGGCCCACGGTCGCGAATTCGCCGGCGTAGGGCACGATCAGGATCGGCCGGCCGGCGGCGAGCACGAGGTGGCCCGGCAGGTCGGCGTCCTTGCTCGGTGGATGGGCGCTGTCGTGCTGGCCCACGACGATGAGATCGGCGAGTCGTGCGTCGCGCCCCACGAGGTCGTCGAGAGCGCCGGCGACGAGCCGCCAATCACCTTCGATGCCCTCGGCCTTGAGGGTGCGCTTGAACGCTTTCTCGCCCGCATCGCTGTCCTTGCGGCCCTCGTAGTAGGCCGAGAGGCTGGCCTTGTGGCCGCGGGCCAGGCCCGCCGCGAGGGCGAGCCGCACCTCGCTGCGGGCGTCTTTCGATTGGTGAAGCAAAATCTTCCTGATGGCCATATTCAGCGCCCCCTTTTTCGGCCGGTCCGGTCCGGGACCGATTGATTCGACTATATGTTCAACTTGAGCGCTCGGCCACCTTCGTTCAAGGCGGCTTGGCTGATCTAACGCACTTCCTCGCCGCGCGGCAGGTGGGGATCCTCGGGGAAGACCGGGTCGGGCAGATCCTCGTGCATGAGGTCGGCGATGGTGATGGGGCGCGCCGGCGGCCGGGCGCGCGGCAGCTCCACCGTAGAGGCATCGCCGCCGGTCCTGTCCGCGACGAGCGCCGCCAGGGTTGGGAGGCAGTTGCGGCCCTGGCAGCGGCCCATGGTCATGCGCGTCGAGCCCTTTATGGCGAAGGAGCTGGTGAAGCCCTGGGCCTCCCTCTCACGCACCTCGGCGAGGGTCACCTCCTCGCAGCGGCAGAGGACCGTCTCGGGGGTGAGGAGCGCAAGGTAGCTCGCGGGCGGGGCGTAGAGCCGTTCGAGCCCTTCGCGAAAGCGGGCGAAGCGCGCGAGGCGGGCGCGGGCGGGCCGAGCCGCGCGCCGGGCGGCGGCCGCATCCAGGTGGTCCGTGCGATGGGCCGCCACGATGCCGGCGAGGCGCCCTTCCGCCAGCGCCATCTCGATGCCCCCGATGCCGGCTCCGTCGCCGGCGGCGAGGATATTCGGGATCAGGTCGGCCGCTCACGCGGCGCCGAACGCGCCGGCAGCCAGCCGCCGCGGACGTGGTTGTATTCGAGCCGGCAACCGAGCAGGCGGTATGTCTCGGTGCTCGCATTGAGGCCGAAGCCGGTGACGAGGGTGTCGGCGGCAAACGTGCGGCCGGCCGCGTGGTCGATCTGGCCCGCCGAGTCGATGGGGGCGGCGACCACTTCTTCGAGCTCTCCCGCGCCGCGCGCTTCCACCACCGTCCAGCCGGTGCGGAGCGAGGTTTCCAGGTCGGCCGAACGCGCCGGCAGCCAGCCGCCGCGGACGTGGTTGTATTCGAGCCGGCAACCGAGCAGGCGGTATGTCTCGGTGCTCGCATTGAGGCCGAAGCCGGTGACGAGGGTGTCGGCGGCAAACGTGCGGCCGGCCGCGTGGTCGATCTGGCCCGCCGAGTCGATGGGGGCGGCGACCACTTCTTCGAGCTCTCCCGCGCCGCGCGCTTCCACCACCGTCCAGCCGGTGCGGAGCGGCGTGCCCGCGCGGCGCATGAGGGCCCGGTAGGTAATCGCCTGGCGCACGATTTCAGGCGCCTGGAGGAGGCGCGGGAGCTGCGCCAAGACGCGCCGCATGGCAGGTGCTGCTTCGAGCACCGCCTCGACCCGCGCGCCGGCACGGATGAGGTTCGCCGTGACCACCAGCAGGAGGGGTCCGTTGCCCGCCACCACGGCGCGCCCGCCCGGGATGACGCGCGCACCCTTGACCAGGTTCTGGAGGCCACCGGCCGTGACCACGCCCGGCAGGGTCCAGCCGGGGAACGGAACCGGCCGGTCGTAGGCGCCGACGGCGAGGATGATGGCGCGGGCGCGCACCCGGCCCGAATCCGCCCCCCGGGCGAAGGCCAGGACGCCCTCCTCCGGCGCCTCCCACACGGTCGCGCCCGGGAGGTAGGTGACGTTCGGATGCCGCGTGACTTCGAAGAGGGCGGCGGCGCGGGCGTGCTCCTTGTCGAAGGCGGTCTTGCGGGTGCGCTTGAATCCGGGCGGGAGCTGGCGGAAGTACTGGCCGCCGGGCAGCGCGTTGTCGTCGAGAAGCCAGACCGAGGCGCCGCTCTCCGCCGCCGCGCGCGCGGCCGAGAGGCCGGCGGGGCCAGCGCCGAGGATGGCGATATCGGTTTCGTTCACGCCCCCGCCTCCGGGCCCAGGCCGATCTGGGTCGCCACCTTCATGCCCGGCTCGGCCGGCGTCATGCAGGCGCGCACATTGGCCCGGTCGTCGATCACCAGCACGCATTCCCAGCACACGCCCATGCCGCAATAGAGGCCGCGCGGCGCGCGGAGGCGGAAGGTCTCGCGAAACCGGCGGCGGCCCTGCGCGATGAGCGCCGCGGCCACGGATTCGCCGGGATAGGCCTCGACCGGCTGGCCGTCGAATTCGAAGGTGAAGGCTTCACCCCGGTCGAGGCCGTCCGCGATGCGGCGGGAGGGGGAGGGCGTCATCGTCATGCGGCGAAGCGCGCCGGATCGAAGAGATCGATGGGGATGGAGGTCTCGCCGGTGAGGATCATCTCGGACAGCAGGAAGCCCTGGACGGGACCCATGTGATAGCCGCCGCGGGCGGCGGCGGCAACATAAGCTTGGCCGTGGCCGGGCACCCGGCCAAGGATCGGCAGGGCATCCGACGTCACGGCCTCGTACCCGGCCCATACCCGATTGACCCGCAGCGCCTCGAGCCCCGGCACGACTTCGGCCGCGAGGCGCAGGTTCTGGACCCAGCGCAGGTAATCGACCTCGCGCGTCCCGGCATCGAAGCTGCCCCGGCCCTGCCAGCCGCCGCCGATCAGCACGGTGCCGTTGGGGTGCTGCTTGAGGGAGAGGACGCCGCCGATATGGGTCACCACACGGTCGATGAGCGGCGCTGACGGCTCCGTCACCGCCAGCATATTGACGTCCACGTAGAGCGACAGGAAGGCGCCCAGCATCGCCGTCAGGCGCCCCGAATGGCCGCCCGCCGCGATCGCGACCGCGTCGCAGCGAAATTCCCCGCCCTTGGTCTCCACCCGGTAGCCGCCCCCGTCGGCCACCATGCCAACGACCTCGCATCCGGGGCAGACCTCGGCACCGGCCGCGCGTGCCGCCTCGATGAGCGCCGGGCCGGCGCGCAGAGGGCTCGAATAGCAATCGTGGACGCAGTAGGTGGCGGCGCGGACGGTGGGGCCGAGCCAGGGCGCGCGCGCCCGAAGCGCGGCGCCGTCGAGCCATTCGGTTTCGAGGCCGGCCGCGCGCTGCTCCTCGGCGTAGGTGGCCAGGAAATCCGCCTGCTCGGCCGAGGTGGCGACGCGCAGGCCGCCCGGCTGGCCGAAGCCGATGTCGAGCCCCATCTCGTGGGCGTAATCGCGCCACAGCTCGACGCTCTTGCGGCCGATGGGCAGCACCTCGATGCGCTTGACCTGGAGGGAGAGGGTGCCGGCGTTCGCGCCCGAGGAATCGCCCCACGGCTCGCCGCGGTCGAGGACGGTGACGGTGCGCCCGGCGCGGGCCAGGAAGAGGGCGGTCGAGAGGCCCGCGACGCCGCCGCCGACGACCGCGACCTCGCAGCTCCGGGACGGGGCGGGCAAGGGTTGCCGGCTCAGCCGCCTTGGGGGCCGGGCGGGACCGGCCCGGTCGGCGGTATCGTGCCCTCCGCGTCGTGCTGCTCGTCGCCCTGGAGGGGCGGGCAGAACACGCTCAGGAGATGGACGTCCGTGTGCGCGGTGACCCGATGCCAATCCTTCGGCCCGACGTTGTAGAGCATGCCGGGCTCCAGCTTCCAGGACTCGCCGGTGGTCAAGTCAGCGACCTCGCCCGTGCCCGAGAGGATGTGGTTGGCCTCCCAATGGTACTTGTACCAGAGCTCGGTGACGGCGCCGGCGTCGAAATGGACGTCGGAGAAGCTGAAGCCGAGCCCGTCCGCCTTGGTCAGCATGCGAATGGTGCGGGCCTTGCCGTTGGCGACGACCATCTCCTGGCCCGCCGCGCGCATCTCGTCCGCGCGCCTGACGAACATGCGGCGGTCGGTGGCGGGTATCGGCCCGCTGGCCGAATAGGCGCCGTCCTCGTCGTGCCGCTCGTCGCCGCGCAGCGCGGGGCAGAAGATGCTGGCGTGATGCTCGTCTTCGGTCACCGCGAAGACGTGCCGGTCGTTCGGCCCGACCATATAGAGCACGCCGGGCTCCAGGGTCCAGGCCTCACCGCTGGTCTTGTCCGTCAGCTCGCCGCGGCCGGAGATGATGTAGTTGGCCTCCCAATGGTTCTTGTACCAGAGGTTCGCGGCGGAGCCCCCGGCGACCTGGTTGAGGTGGTAGGAGAAACCCATGCCCTCGGCGGCGGTGAGAAACCGCGCCGAGCGCGTCGTGTCGTTCTGGAGCACCTTGACCCGGCCAGCGGCTTCCGCTTTTTCGAGCGTGCTTATGAACATGGCGTATCCTTCTTCAGTCGTCAGGCGGTCCGGGCGGGATCGGCCCGCTCGGGCCGAGCGCCCCGTCGGCGTCATGCTGCTCGTCGCCCAGGAGGGCGGGGCAGAAGACGCTGATGACATGGAGGCCGGTGAAGGACTCGACGATGTGCCGGTCCTTGGGCCCGACCACGTGTATGGTGCCGAAGGCCATGGGCCATGTCTGGCCCGACGCGAGGTCGGTGACCTGGCCCTCGCCGCCGATGACGAGGTTCGTCTCCCAATGGTTCTTGTACCAGAGGTGGCACTTGTTTCCGGCCGCGAGAATAACGTCCGAGAAGGAGAAGCCGACCCCGTCCGCCTTGGTGAGCATGCGAAGCGTGCGCGCTTCCCCGTCGGCCACAACCTTCTCCTGCCCCGCCGCGCGCAGCTCGTCGGCTTTGCGCACGAACAGGCGCTCCGGCCCTTGCGGGACCTCGCCCGTCGGCGGGTAGGCGCCGTCCGCGTCGTGGGTCTCGTCGCCCAGAATCGCCGGGTAGAAGACGCTGATCAGCTGGATGTCCTCATCGGCCGTGAGCCGGTGCCGGTCGCGGGGCCCGACCGTGTAGAGGGTGCCGGCGGCGAGCGGCCAGGTCTCGCCCGAGGACAGGTCCGCGACGGTGCCCGAGCCCGAGACGATGTAGTTCGCCTCCCAATGGTTCTTGTACCAGAGCTGGCGCCCCGGCCCCGCCTGCCGCGCGTTGAGGTGGAAGGAGATGCCGACCCGGTCGGCCGCCGTCACATAGCGGACCGAGCGGGACTGGCCGTCGTTGAGCACCTTTTCCCAGCCCGCTTCGCGCCGCTCCTCGATAGTCCTTACGAACATCGCGCCCTCCCGACTTACTCCGCCGCCGCCCGCGCCGCGTCCTGGCCCGTGAGGTTGATGAGCGCGAGGCCGGCGCGAATCTTCTCCCGCGTCGCCGCGTCCACGGGGCGGTAGGGCTTGCGCGGATAGCCGGCGGGCCGGCCGAGAATGGCCATGGCCTCCTTGACGAAGACGTAGTTGGCCGAGCCCGTCGCCGCGAGCAGGTGGTAGAGCCGGTCGATGACCTCCTGGTTGCGGGCGACCGCCGTATAGCGGCCCGCCATCAAGTGCTCGCAATAGGCCACCACGTCCGGCGCGCAGACGTTGGAGATGGTCGAGACGATGCCGACGGCGCCGCGGCTGAAGCAGGCCAGGGCGTATGGCTCGAGCCCGGCGAAGCAGGCCAGCCGGCCGCGCACGGCATAGATCGACTCGGACATCTGGTAGAGGTCCTTGGCGCTGTCCTTGAAGGCGACGACGCCCTCATGCTCGGCCAGCTCGGCCAGGAGCGAGGCGTCGATGTTGATGCCTGTGCGCGGCGGGTTGTTGTAGAGCATGACGGGCAGGCCCACGTCGGCAACCTCATGGATGTGCGCGACCACCTCCGAGCGTGTCGGCATGGCGTAGGGCGGGGGCAGCACCATGCAGCCGTCGAGCCCGATGTCCTTCGCCGCCCGGGTCAGGGCCACCGTCTCGCGCGTGCCGATCGCCGAGGTGCCGGCGACGACGGTCACGCGGCCCGCGGCCTGCTCGTGGAAGATCTCGAAGACGCGGATGCGCTCCTCGTCGCTCAGGCTGAACCACTCGCCCGTGCTGCCGACGGCGATGAGGCCGTGCACGCCCTCGGCGATGAAGAGGTCGATGAGTTGGCGCAGCGCCGCCTCGTCTATGGCGCCATCTTCGGTGAATGGCGTCACGGAGGCCGGAAAGGCTCCCTTCCAGTCGCAGCGAAGCTCGGACATGGCATGATCTCCCTGGTGGCGGCGAATGGCTCTACTTATCAGATAAGCGGGGCCGAGGCCATTGCGGGACGGGGTGTTTTCCAGGCCCCGGCTCGCCTGCTAAACAAGGGCACGGGGCGAGCTGGGGGAGAGGCCATGGCCGAGCGGTTGGGCGCGCGTTTCGGGGTCGATTTGACCGACCCCGGGACATATGAATTCTGGTACGAGGACAGGGTGCGCTTCGCCGACCTGGACCCCCAGGGGCATGTGGGCCATGTGGATTACGGCCATCTGTTCCAGAGCGCGCGCCTCGCCTTCTGGCCAGGGGTCGGCCTGGCCGAGAACGCGGCGCTCACCGGGCTCCTGGTCGCGCGCATGTGCGTCGAGTATCTGGGCGAGCTCACCTATCCCGGCACCGTCCGCACGGGCACCCGCCTCCTGGCCATCGGCCGCACGTCGGTGACGGCGGGCTCGGGCATGTTCGACGGCACCGGCAAGTGCGTCGCCACCACCGAGGTGGTGAGCGTGCGCTACGACGAGGCGACCGGCAAGCCCACGCCCTGGCCCGACGAGGTGCGCGCGCGGCTCGATCCCGCCCGGTGAGTCCGGCAGGTGCCCCGCCCTGCCACACCGCGCCGCGCCGTCCGCGCTGCTTCCGCGGCCGGTGCATTGGGGTATAGTCCGCCCGCCATGCCGGATGCGATGATAGATGGGGAAGAGGCGGCGGGGCCGCTGCTCGGGCCGCACGATCCGCCGGCGGTCGCGGTCTTCAACGCCTCGGGTCGGGCGCCCGTGCTGCTGCTCTGCGACCATGCCAGCCGGGCCGTGCCCCGCGCGCTTCGAGGCCTGGGGCTCGAGGACCGCGCCCTCCACCGCCATATCGCCTGGGATATCGGCGCCGCGGATATGGCGCGCATCCTCGCCCGCCGGTTCGACGCGCCCCTCGTCCTCGCCGGCTATTCGCGCCTCGTGGTCGATTGCAACAGGGACGTGGGCGACCCCACCTTCATCGTCGAGGTGAGCGAGGATACGGTCATTCCTGGCAACCGCGGCCTCACCCAGGCCGCGGTGGACGCGCGCGTCGCCGCCTGCTACGCGCCCTATCATCGGGCCGTCGACGACCGGCTCGCGGGCTTCACGGCGCGCGGCGTGAGCCCGGCGGTGATATCCGTTCACAGCTTCACACCCGTCTTCAAGGGCTTCGAGCGGCCCTGGCATGTGGGCATCCTGTGGCAGCGCGACCCGCGCCTCGCCGTCCCCCTCATGGATGGGCTGCGCGCCCACGACCATATCGCGGTGGGCGACAACAAGCCCTATTCGGCGCGCGACGAATTCGGCTATTCGATCGAGGCCCACGGCGCCGCACGAGGCCTTCCCCAGGTGCTGATCGAGGTCCGTCAGGATCTGTTGGAGGGCCATGAGGGAATCGAGGCATGGGCGCTCGTGCTCGCCGAAGCCCTCGCCCCCGTCCTCGACGACCCAGGCCTCTACCGGGTCGAGCATTATACCGATCGGTCTTAAGATAGACCGATCGTATGTTCCCTCAAACGCCGGGCGGCCGCGTCCGCGGCCTTGGCTTCTCATATCGCTCAAGCGCCGCTAAGGCGCTTATATCGCTCAAGCGCCATAATACCAACGAGCATTAATCAGAACCCATGCGCCCATTTCCTCAGACCGATGGACATGATCTTCCACGGCTGGTCGATGAGCTTGTTCCAGGCTTGGCAACAGATGGCGACGATATCGTCGTATGACTTGAAGATCCGGTTGGACAGCCAGTTGTCGCGCATGAACTGCCAAATGTTCTCCACGGGGTTCAGCTCGGGCGCCCTCGGCGGCAAGGGCAGCAGCGTGATGTTGGCCGGGACTTCGAGCTTGCCGGTGGTGTGCCATCCGGCCCGATCGAGGATGAGCACGGCGTGGGCGCCCGACGCCACCTGGGACGAGATTTCATCGAGGTGCCATTGCATGGCCTTGGTGTTGCAGCGGGGCAGGACGAGGCCCGCGCCGACGCCGCGTTGGGGACAGATGGCGCCAAAGATATAGGCCGACTTCGTACGTTGGTCCTTGGCCGCCGTGGGCCGGCTGCCGCGTCTCGCCCAGCGCCGCGTGAGCTTGGTTTTCTGGCCGACCCGGGCCTCGTCCTGCCACCAGATCTCTATGGCGGTGTCGGCTGGAAGGCCGGTGCGGATCTCTTCCAGCTCGGCCGCGAAGTTTTTTTAAAATCCTCGACCGCGAACTCGTTCTGCCCCTTGTGCCGCGGCCGCGCCGATATCTTGCTGAACCCCAGCGCCCGCAGCTCGCGGCCTACGCTCGACTCCTCAAGCGAGATGCCAAACTCCTCGAATATCCAAAGCGCCAAGTCCTTCCGGCGCCAGCGCACAACGCCGTGGATCGCCGGGATCGGCCCGTCCTCGACGAGCCGGGCAAGAGCCTGGCGTTGCGCATCGTCGAGCTTGCGCGGCTTGCCCGTCGCCTTGCCGTCAATCAGACCATCCGGCCCTTTGGCGTTGAACCGAAGAACCCAGTCGCGGATGACTTGAAGCCCGACATCGCCGAGCCGAGCCGCGTCCGTACGCCGGCCCCCATCGTAGATCACCGCCAGCGCAAGAAGACGCCGGCTCTGGCCCGCATCCTTCGATGCCTTGGCCAATCGACGCAAACGCGGACCATCAAAATCCGCGCGTAACGAAACCGCTCTGCTCATGGCGAACCTCCAAAGCCGTTCGCCTCATTGATTCAGACTTTTGACCGATTGGGAATCCCCTAAACGAGTCTCATTCAATGCCCGATGGTATAAGGCTGGCCTCGCATAAGCTCGGGCGCGCGGTCGCGCTTACCAGACGGCGATGAGTCAAGCTCATCGCCGTCTGGTATTACTGAGGCGCCGGTCCGGAAACCCGCGCCCGCTTGACATTCATATGGGGCGCGGCGCACATCACGGCCAAACGCGGCATCGACCGAAAGGGGAGCCCAAGTCATGGACGATCAGACCCGTACGGAGCTCGAGGCGGCGGCGTTCCGCCGCATGGTGTCGCATTTCCGCGAGCGCGAGGACGTGCAGAATATCGACCTCATGATCCTGGCCGGCTTCTGCCGCAACTGCCTCTCGCGCTGGTACAAGGAGGCGGCCGAGGAGCGCGGCCTCGGCGTCGACATGGATGCGGCGCGCGAGATCGTCTACGGCATGCCCTATGCCGAGTGGAAGGCCAACCACCAGGAGGAGGCCTCGCCCGAGAAGATCGCGACCTGGAAGGCGATCGAGGCGAAGTTGGACGGCTAGCAGGCCGCTCCCTCCTTGCACGCGCAATCACCACAACGAACGGATAGGGCACATGGCGGAGACCGCAGAGACGATCGAGGCACAAGTGGGCGGCATCGCCAGCGCCCAGCTCAGGTCCTTGATCGAGCGCATCGAGCGCCTGGAGCAGGAGAAGGCCGAGACCGCGGGCGCCATCCGCGACGTCTACGCCGGGGCCAAGGGCAACGGCTTCGACGTCCGCACCATGCGCACCATCATACGCTTGAGGAAGCTCGAATCCGCCGATCGCCAGGAGCAGGAAGCGCTCCTAGAGCTCTACCGCGCCGCACTCGGCGTCTAGTACCCACTTTCATAATTCCGTGTGCCATACGATCGCTTTTCCCGTCTCCTCGGTAGGAGGGGACGCGCCGGCGATGCTGGGGCATCGTCAAGCATCCCCGACACCCCGAGGGGGCGGGAAAAGCGACCCGTAGGGCGGCGCCCCGAGGCCCCCGGTCGTCGTCGCGCGCCACTTGTGGGCGGTGCAGATCATCGCCCATTCGCCGTGACCTTCTCACGGCCGCGCAGCAGGAACTGACGGAAGCCCCGGGCCTGCTTGATCTGGCCGAACACCGGCTCGACGGTCTGCTTGCGCAGGCGGTAGCGGCTGCGGCGCCCGGCGCGCCTGAGGGTGGCCGCCATGGCCTGACCCGGCCGCCGGGCGGCGCGGCGCGCGGGCCCACGGCGCGGCGCCGTGCTTTTGCCGCCCGGTCGCGATGTAGGGCTTGATGCCCCGCCTATCGGCGGCCTCCAGGTTCGCCTTCGAGCAGTAGCCGGCGTCCGCCGATATCTCCCTGGGACGCCGCCCGAGGTTGGCTTCGATGGCGTCGATCAGGGGTTCGAGCTGGCCCTGGGCTGGTCGAATCGGTCAGGGCGGGCGACGATGATCTGGCGTTTGGCATCGACCGCGGCCTGGGCATTATAGCGCTCCTAGAGCTCTACCGCGCCGCACTCGGCGTCTAGTACCCACTTTCATAATTCCGTGTGCCATACGATCGCTTTTCCCGTCTCCTCGGTAGGAGGGGACGCGCCGGCGATGCTGGGGCATCGTCAAGCATCCCCGACACCCCGAGGGGGCGGGAAAAGCGACCCGTAGGGCGGCGCCCCGAGGCCCCCGGTCGTCGTCGCGCGCCACTTGTGATGCCCCGGCATCACGGCGCGCCACCCTCCTAGCCGGGAACCTCGGGGCGCCGTCGTATGGCACACGGAATTATGATAGTGGGTACTAGCCCGGCGTCGCCGGCCCGCTCACTCCGCCGCCGTGGCGCGGGGCGCCGGGCTGCGCCACATTTCCAGCAACTCGGCCTCGCGCGTCTTCGCCGCGTCGATGTGTCGGGCCTTCACATGGCCGAAGCCGCGGATGTGCTCGGGCACCGAGGCCAGTCCCACCGCGAGCGCGTGGTTATCGTGGGTGAGGCCCGCGATCAGCTCCTCGACCACGGCCTCGTAGTCCGCGATCAGCCGGCGCTCGGTGCGGCGCTCCTCGGTTCGGCCGAAGATGTCGAAGGCCGTGCCGCGCAGGAAGCGGAGCTTCGCGAGGATGCGGAAGGCCTTGAGCATCCAGGGCCCGTAGGTGCGCTTCTGGAGCTGGCCCGTCTCGGGGTCGCGGGCGGCGAGGAACGGCGGGGCCAGGTTGAGCTGGAGCTTGTAGTCGCCCTCGAACTGGTCGCGGATGCCGGCCAGGAAATCGGGGTCGCCATAGAGCCGGGCGACCTCGTACTCGTCCTTGTAGGCGAGGAGCTTGTGATGGTAGCGCGCGACCGCGTCCGCGAGGCCGGTCATCCCACCAGCGCGCTCCGCCTCGGCCGCGCGCACGCGGTTCACCAGCGCCCGGTAGCGTCTGGCGTAGGCCGCGCTCTGGTACCCGGTCAGGTCCTCGACCCGGCGCTCGATCAGCTCCCCGAGGGTCTCGGATAGCCGCCGCGTCGCCGGCACGCCGCCTACGGGCGCCGCCGCCGCCTCGACCGAGGCGAGGTCGTGGGCCGCCTGCCGGCCCCACAGGAAGGCGCGCTGGTTCATGTCCACCGCGACGCCGTTGAGCTCGATGGCTTGCATGATCGCCTCGGCCGAGACGGGCACCGTGCCGCGCTGATAGGCGTAGCCGAGCATGAACAGGTTCGATGCGATGGCGTCGCCGAGGAGGCCGGTGGCGAGCTTGGTGGCCTCGACGAAATCGGTGCCGCCCTGGCCCGTCGCCTGCTCGATGATGGTGCGAAGCTCCTGGCCCGGGAAGCGCAGGTCGGGATCGAGGGCGAAGCCGGCCGTCGGCGTCTCCTGGAGGTTGACGATGGCGCGGGTGTGGCCCTCGCGCATCTTGCCGAGCGCCTCCTTGCCGGCGGCCACGACGATGTCACAGCCGAGAACCAGGCGCGCCTCGCCCGCGGCGACGCGGACGGCGTGGATATCCTCGCCCTTCGCGGCCACGCGCACGTGGCTCAGCACCGCGCCACCCTTCTGCGCCACGCCCGTGATGTCGAGGACCGTGCAGCCCTTGCCCTCCAGATGCGCGGCCATGCCGATGAGGGCACCGATGGTCACCACGCCCGTGCCGCCCACGCCCGCGACCATGATGCCGTAGGGCTCGTCAACGCCCGGCAGGTCCGGGGCGGGCAGGGCGGCCGCCGTCGTCTCCATGTCCACGGCAGCACTCTCGCGCTTGCGCAAACCCCCGCCGAGCACGGTCACAAAGCTCGGGCAGAAGCCTTTGACGCAGGAATAGTCCTTGTTGCAGGAGGACTGGTCGATGGCCCGCTTGCGGCCGAACTCGGTCTCGGCGGGGACAAGCGAGAGGCAGTTCGACGCCTGGCTGCAATCGCCGCAGCCCTCGCACACGCGCTCGTTGATGAACATGCGCTTGGCCGGGTCGGGGAAGGTGCCGCGGCGCCGCCGGCGGCGCTTCTCGGCGGCGCAGGTCTGGTCGTAGATGAGGACCGAGGTGCCCTCGGTCTCGCGCAAGGCCCGCTGCACGGCGTCGAGCCTGTCCCGGTGATGGACCACGACGCCCTTCGCGAAATCGGCGCCGGCGCCGTACTTCTCGGGCTCGTCCGTGACGACGACGACCTTACTGGCGCCCTCGGCGTACATCTGGTGGGTGATCGACGGTACAGTGATGGGGCCGTCGGCGGGCTGGCCGCCGGTCATGGCGACGGCGTCGTTGAACAGGATCTTAAAGGTGATGTTGACCTTGGCGGCGACGCAGGCGCGGATGGCGAGCGAGCCCGAATGATAGTAGGTGCCGTCGCCCAGGTTCGCGAATACGTGGCCCGTCTCGGTGAACGGCGCCTGGCCGACCCAGGGCACGCCCTCGGCCCCCATGTGGGTGTAGGTATCGGTGTTGCGGTCCATCCACTGGGCCATGAAATGGCAGCCGATGCCGGCCAGCGCGCGGCTGCCCTCGGGCACCCGGGTCGAGGTGTTGTGGGGGCAGCCCGAGCAGAAGTAGGGCGTGCGCTCGATGGGCGGGGTGAGCGCTTCGATCTCCCGCTCCTTGGCCTCGAGGAAGGCGAGGCGCGCGCGCATGCGCTCGCTCGCATGGAACGGCGCGATGCGCTGGGCGATGGCGCGGCTGATCTGGGCCGGGCTCAGCTCGCGGCACGAGGAGAGGAGCGGCGCCCCGGTCTCGTCCGTCTTGCCGACGACCCGCGGGCGCGAGCCCTCGGGCCGGGCGTAGAGGATCTCCTTGATCTGGGGCTCGATGATCGCGTGCTTCTCCTCGATCACCAGGATCTCGTCGAGCCCCTGGGCGAAGGCGGCGAGCCCCTCGGGCTCGAGCGGCCAGGTCATGGCGAGCTTGTAGAGGCGGATGCCGATCTCGGACGCCATGCCCTCGTCGATGCCGAGGTCGTCGAGCGCCTGCCGGGTGTCGAGGTAGGACTTGCCGGCGGTGACGATGCCGATGCGCGCCCGGGGCGGGTCGATGACCACGCGGTCGAGGGCGTTCGCGCGCACGAAGGCCTTGGCGGCGGCCAGCTTGTGGAGCTCAATGCGGTCGTCGAGCAGGTACCAGGGGTCGGGCCAGCGGATATTGAGCCCGCCCTCCGGCATCTCGAAATCGGTCGGCGTGACGATCTTCACCCGGTCCGGATCGATCGAGACGGAGGCCGAGCTCTCGATCGTGTCGGACACCACCTTGAAGGCGACCCAGAGGCCTGTATAGCGCGACATGGCCCAGCCGAGGAGGCCGAAATCGAGGAAGTCCTGGACCCCCGCCGGATAGAGAATCGGGACCTTGGCCGCGCGCAGGTGGGCCTCGCTCTGGCACGAGAGGGTGGAGGATTTGGGCGCATGGTCGTCGCCGGCGATGGCCAGCACCCCGCCATGGGCGGCCGTGCCGGCGGCGTTGGCGTGGGCGAAGACGTCGCCCGAGCGCATGACGCCGGGCGCCTTGCCGTACCACATGGCGAAGACGCCGTCCTTCTTGGCCCCCTCGAACAGGCCGAGCTGCTGGGTGCCCCAGATGGCGGTGGCGGCCAGGTCCTCGTTGATGCCGGGCCAGAACACGATCTCCTGGCGGGCGAGGAACTGCTGCGCCCGCCACAGGGCGAGATCGACCCCGCCCACGGGCGAGCCGCGATAGCCCGAGACGAACCCCGCCGTCTCCAGGCCCGCGCGTTGGTCGCGCTGGCGCTGCATCATGGGCAGGCGCACCAGGGCCTGGGTGCCCGTGAGGAACACGCTGCCCCTCTCCAGGGTATACTTGTCGTCCAACGAGACGGCGGCTAGCGCCATGGACTTTCTCCCAATTCAGGCCGCCTCCACGCGGGCGGCGCTACCAAGTACCTGCCCCATATGTAGTACGGGATGGCGAATTCTCCAATGCGGCGTTTGCGCGCGCCTGGGCCGCGCGAAGGGGTGATTTCTCGCCACCGCTGGGCTATACCCGTCGCGTCCCGTCGCGTCCCGTCCGAGGCACATCCATATGACGGTTTTGGTGACCGGCGCCGCCGGGTTCATCGGCTATCACACGGCGACCGCGCTCCTGCGCCGGGGCGAGGCCGTGCTCGGCATCGACAGCCTCGACCCCTACTACGACGTGGCCCTCAAGCGCGCGCGGCTGGCCCGGCTCGAGAGCGAGCCGGGATTCTCCTTCGCCGAGCTCGATATCACCGACCGCAAGGCGCTCGCGGCGGCGGCCGGCGCCGCGTCGGGTGTCACCCGCGTCGTGCATCTCGCCGCCCAGGCCGGGGTGCGCTACTCGCTCGAGAACCCGGCCGCCTACATCCACGCCAACCTCGACGGCCATTTCGCCATCCTCGATCTGTGCCGCCATATGGAGCGGATCGACCACCTCGTCTATGCCAGCTCCTCCTCGGTCTATGGCGGGCTCGAGACGCTGCCCTTCTCGATCGAGGACCGGGTCGACCACCCCATCTCACTCTACGCCGCGACCAAGCGGGCCGACGAGCTGATGAGCCATTGCTACAGCCACCTCTACCAGATGCCGGCGACGGGCCTGCGCTTCTTCACGGTCTACGGCCCCTGGGGCCGGCCCGACATGGCCGCCTACATCTTCACCCGCGCCATACTGGCCGGGGAGCCGATCCGCCTCTTCAACGACGGCGACATGAGGCGCGACTTCACCTATATCGACGACGCCGTCGCGGGCATCCTCGCCGCCCTCGACCGGCCGCCCGCGGGCGACGGCGCGCCGCACCGCATCTACAACATCGGCAACAACCGCGGCGAGGCGCTGATGCATCTCGTCGCCCTGGTCGAGGCGGCGACGGGTGGGAAGGCGGTCATCGAGCACGCCCCCATGCAGCCCGGGGACGTGAAGGAGACCTTCGCCGATATCGAGGCGAGCCGCCGCGACCTGGGCTTCGAGCCCCGCACCACCCTCGACGAGGGCATCCCCCGCTTCGTCGCGTGGTACCGCGACTATCACGGCGTGTAGCGCTTCGTCCGAATCGCTGGCGTTGGCCCGGTGGGCCAGCCGTAGCCGTCCACCGTGCCGCGCTCCAGCGCCGTATAGACATCGCCCGGCCGCCAAAACACGGTCGAGGAGCGGCGAAAAAGTTGAGGTTTGTCAAGGTGTGGCGACATGTAAGAAAATGAAATCAATGGGTTAGGAGATATGGGCTCGAACCTTGACAAACCTTGACACTTTGCCCCAAGCGCCAAAGGCGCGGCGCGGGAGAGCCCGTGGCCACCGCCAGGATGCATGTGAACACATGGTGAACCTAATCGGGATTTCAAGGCCCAGATGGAAGATTTACCAGCGCCTCCCTCGAGGTCGCGGGCGCGTGAGGCTCGCCGGTCGGGCACAGTTGAATCCCGAATTGCCTAGTGTCCTGATCGCGAAGTTTCTATGATTTCTTTTTGGGATCGTGGAGGCATGTTATGGCGCGTGGTCGGGTAGCGGTTGCGATTGAGCTTTCGGTGTCGGAGCGTCGGGAACTCGATGAGTTGGCGCGGCGGCGGCGGACGGCACAGGGTCTGGCGCGACGGGCGCGGATTGTTCTTCTGGCCGCCGAGGGGCTCGAGAACAAGACCATCGCGGCCGAGCTTGGCGCGGCGCCGGATACGGTCGGCGTCTGGCGCCGACGCTTCGCCGAGCGGCGTCTGGAGGGCCTTCATGACGAGCCCCGCCCGGGTACGCCGCGACGGATCAGCGACGACGCCGTTGCCGAGACGATCCGGCGGACGCTCGAGGAGACGCCGGCGGACGCGACGCACTGGTCGTTACGCAGCATGGCGCGGTCGACCGGCTATGCGCCGTCGACGATCCACCGCATCTGGCGTGCCTTCGGGTTGCAACCGCACCGTTCGAAGAGCTTCAAGCTGTCGAGCGACCCGTTCTTCGTGGAGAAGGTCCGCGATATCGTCGGGCTCTATCTCAATCCGCCGGAACGGGCGTTGGCCCTGTGCGTCGACGAGAAGAGCCAGATCCAGGCCCTCGACAGGACCCAGCCGCTGTTGCCCATGCGCCCCGGTCAGGCCGAACGGCGCAGCCACGACTACAAACGCCACGGCACCCTGTCGCTGTTCGCCGCTCTCGACACCGCGACCGGCCAAGTCATCGGCCGCTGCTTCGCCCGCCATCGGGCGCGCGAGTTCCGGGCCTTCCTCAACACCGTGGAAGCGCGGGTGCCGGCCGATCTCGATGTGCACATAATCATGGACAACCTGGCGACCCACAAGACCAAGGCGATCCGCGACTGGTTCGCCCGCCACCCCCGATGGCAGGCCCATTACACGCCGACCTCGGCCTCCTGGATCAACCAGGTCGAACGTTTCTTCGGGTGGTGTCGCAAGGTTGGTGGAAAATTGGAGAACTGGCGTAAACTCCTGATTGTAAAACATTCAGAAAGGCGGTGTGCAGCCGCCGAAAGGAGCTTACGCCATGAAACATCTTACGGCATCGACGTCGCCCAGTCCATTTTCCGGTGAGAATTGGTTCGATCCCCTGGAGGATGCGATCCGCTTTCGCGTCCGCGCCTTCATCGAGGCTGTGGTGGCGGAGGAAGCGCAAGCGGCGCTGGGCGGCCGTGCGCGCTATCAACGCAGCGGCGCGCCCAAGGGTTATCGCAACGGCCACCGGCATCGGCAGCTTGTCGGCACCTTCGGAGCGCTGACGGTTTCGCTCCCCCGCGTCCGCCTGCTCGATGGGGATGGCGGTGAGAAGGAATGGCGGAGCCAGACCATCCAGGCCTACAAGCGGCTGACCAAACGGGCCGAGGCGATTATCGCCAATACGTACCTTGCCGGCACCAACACGCGCCGTGTCCGCCGAGCGCTGGCCGGCCTGTTCGGGGGCAAGGTCGGCAAGGACGCGGTGAGCCGCGCCTGGCGCAAGGTAAAGACCGACTGGGAGAGCTGGCAGGCTCGGGACTTGTCGGGCGAGGACATTGTCCGGCTGATCCTGGATGGCACCGGCGTCAAGGCGCGCCTTGATGGGCGAGTGCTGTCAATCCCGCTGCTGGTCGTGCTTGGGGTGCGGCGGGACGGCCAGAAGGTTCTGCTCGCGGTCAAGAACATGGGCGGGGAGACCGAGGCGGCCTGGCGCCATGTCCTGGAGGACCTTCTCGGCCGTGGCCTGAAGGCGCCGGAGCTTCTGATCGTAGACGGCGGCAAGGGCCTGGAGGCGGCGCTGGCCAGCCTGTGGAGCGATATTCCGGTGCAGCGCTGCACGGTGCACAAGGAGCGCAACCTCCTCGCCCATGCGCCGAAGGCGTTGCACGACGAGGTCAAGGCCGACTACACCGACATGATGTACGCCGAAAACGCCGAGCAAGTGCGCAAGAAGCGCAAGGCCTTCCTGGCCAAGTGGCGGCTCCGCTGCCGGGGCGTGGCGGACAGCCTGGAAGAGGCGGGGGAGCGGCTGTTCACCTTCCTGCGCTATCCGCCGCAGCAATGGAAGTCCTTGCGGACCACCAACGCCATCGAACGCCTGCACGGGGAATTCAAGCGCCGGGTGAAGACCCAATGCGCACTACCCAACGCGGAAACGGCGGCCATGCTGTTCTGGGCCTTGATGGCCTCGGGGCAGATCACCATGCGCCGCGTCGGTGGCTGGCAAACACTCGACCAAGCGCCGGTCAAGAAGCCGATTGACCTCGCCGCCTGATTGAGCAACCGATCGTGATCGGGAGCTACGCCAAAAACCAATTTCCACCAACTATCGGACACGACCTTTCTTCGCCCTGTTGACCGAAAAGCAGCTGCGCCGCGGCGTCCACCGCTCCACCAAGGAGCTCGAAGCCGCCATCCTTCGCTATATGGACACCGTCAATGCCGATCCAAAGCCATTCCGTTGGACCAAATCAGCCGACGACATCTTGGCCTCAATCAAGCGTTTCTGCCTCGCAAACATTCGTATCGCCGAGCACCAACAACAAATCACGCAAACTTCAGAATCAGGACACTAGATGATCCACTAGTGTCCGGTTAAAAATCGAATGAATTCAATTGGTTGGTTATTTGCGAAGCGTTGCATCTGTTTTCGTCTCCCGCAAGTGCTTGATGTATGGGCATTTTCTCGAAGAGGGTCACCGAGAGGATCTGTAACAAAGTGTAGAGCGAGGCGTCCAGGTCGAGGCGCTTCTTGACGATGGCGACGAGGACGTAGACCGAGACGGCAATCCAGATCTGCGTCTTCACCGCGTTCTCCGACGTGCCGTAGAACTGCTTGATCCGAAGATGCTGCTTGATCCACTTGAAGAAGAGTTCCACCTGCCAGCGGCTTTTGTAGAGCGCGCAGATGGTGGCGGCCGGAAGCGAGAAGTTGTTGGTGATGAAGACCAGCGTCTTGCCGGACTCGGGGTCCTTGAAGCGGATGCGCCGCAGAAGTTCGGGGTAATCCTGACGGGTGTAGAAGCCGTCCAGGGAGATGGTCTGGTCGCAAATGATGCCGGTCGAGCGATCCGTCGGCGCCGAATAGACGCGATGAGCATCGATGTTCGACTTGGCACGCGTGACGAAGAAGGCCCCGGCTTGGTGCAACACATAAAGGCGGGCAAAGTCGACGTAGCCACGATCCACGACGTAGATGGCTCCGGCTTCCGGCAAGAGCATATCGAGGGCATGAACGTCGTGCAGCTTGCCATCCGAGATGTGGATAAAACTCGGAATGTTGCCCCGCAGGTCGAGCAGCGTGTGCATCTTCACCGCCGCCTTGGTGGTGCGGAAGTGCGCCCACGGAAAGACCGACAGGCACAGAGCGATGGTCGTCGAGTCCAGGGCGTAGACGGTATTGGTCAGGTCCAACCCCAGTTCTTCGTCGACGTACAGCGTCCTCGCCTGGGTGATGAGCCGCTGGGCCAACGCCGCATGGATACGCCAGTCGCGCCTTTCGTTGGCATCGGCCAGCGTCGAGCGCCGGACCGGCTGGCGGAAGCCCATGTGATAGAGTTTCGATGCGTGGACCGAGAGGCAGGTCTCGATGTCGCGCAGGCTTTCCCGGTAGGTCAGCTGGGCGAAGGCCATGGACCGGTATTGCTCGGCGCAGGAAAGCGTCCGGACCCGGTGATCGCCGCCATACCGGTCGACGATCCGCGTGAAAGTAGTCCATGGCAGGAAGTCCATGAGCTGAGCGAACAGGGTCTTGCCGGTGTTCATGAGCATCTCCTCGGAGAAACTCCGAAAAGTGCTCCATCCAATTCAAATCGACACCATGCATTTTCGCTTCAAACCCCGCAGAAATCCTGGCTCTCAAAGCCAGCACCGCTCAGTTAACCGGACAGCAGTGGCTCCATTTATTACTACTTTATTAAAATGGTGTATTCATTTTCTGTGTAGAAGATATATGCTTTAAATCTCTGACAATTTTAAATAAAACAATTTGTGCAAAATTTTATGTTCATTTTAGGTCACTAGTGTCCGGTTAAAAATCGAATGAATTCAATTGGTTGGTTATTTGCGAAGCGTTGCATCTGTTTTCGTCTCCCGCAAGTGCTTGATGTATGGGCATTTTCTCGAAGAGGGTCACCGAGAGGATCTGTAACAAAGTGTAGAGCGAGGCGTCCAGGTCGAGGCGCTTCTTGACGATGGCGACGAGGACGTAGACCGAGACGGCAATCCAGATCTGCGTCTTCACCGCGTTCTCCGACGTGCCGTAGAACTGCTTGATCCGAAGATGCTGCTTGATCCACTTGAAGAAGAGTTCCACCTGCCAGCGGCTTTTGTAGAGCGCGCAGATGGTGGCGGCCGGAAGCGAGAAGTTGTTGGTGATGAAGACCAGCGTCTTGCCGGACTCGGGGTCCTTGAAGCGGATGCGCCGCAGAAGTTCGGGGTAATCCTGACGGGTGTAGAAGCCGTCCAGGGAGATGGTCTGGTCGCAAATGATGCCGGTCGAGCGATCCGTCGGCGCCGAATAGACGCGATGAGCATCGATGTTCGACTTGGCACGCGTGACGAAGAAGGCCCCGGCTTGGTGCAACACATAAAGGCGGGCAAAGTCGACGTAGCCACGATCCACGACGTAGATGGCTCCGGCTTCCGGCAAGAGCATATCGAGGGCATGAACGTCGTGCAGCTTGCCATCCGAGATGTGGATAAAACTCGGAATGTTGCCCCGCAGGTCGAGCAGCGTGTGCATCTTCACCGCCGCCTTGGTGGTGCGGAAGTGCGCCCACGGAAAGACCGACAGGCACAGAGCGATGGTCGTCGAGTCCAGGGCGTAGACGGTATTGGTCAGGTCCAACCCCAGTTCTTCGTCGACGTACAGCGTCCTCGCCTGGGTGATGAGCCGCTGGGCCAACGCCGCATGGATACGCCAGTCGCGCCTTTCGTTGGCATCGGCCAGCGTCGAGCGCCGGACCGGCTGGCGGAAGCCCATGTGATAGAGTTTCGATGCGTGGACCGAGAGGCAGGTCTCGATGTCGCGCAGGCTTTCCCGGTAGGTCAGCTGGGCGAAGGCCATGGACCGGTATTGCTCGGCGCAGGAAAGCGTCCGGACCCGGTGATCGCCGACATACCGGTCGACGATCCGCGTGAAAGTAGTCCATGGCAGGAAGTCCATGAGCTGAGCGAACAGGGTCTTGCCGGTGTTCATGAGCATCTCCTCGGAGAAACTCCGAAAAGTGCTCCATCCAATTCAAATCGACACCATGCATTTTCGCTTCAAACCCCGCAGAAATCCTGGCTCTCAAAGCCAGCACCGCTCAGTTAACCGGACAGCAGTGTAGATGATCATGTAATTTGACGACGGCGCATCCGGATTCTGGTATAAGAGTCAGTGTGTTATAGGAGAATGTGGGGTGTTGATATGGCTCGCCCGATGGGTGAAAGGGAAGCAGGGGTTTTGAGGCTCGGTTTTGACCGTCGGCTGAAGCTGGAGTTCCACGGTTCCAATGTCTCTTCCGACGCCGGGTTGTTGCTGTATCGGGAACTGGATGATGCGGTCGGACTGACCGAGATTGCCGGGGATGCACTCACGGACACCCGTCGTGGGAAGAATGGTCGTCACGGTCTTGTCGGGCAGTTCCGCCAGTCAGTTTTCGGACGCCTTGGCGGGTACGACGACGTGAACGATGCCGACCGGCTCAGCCTCGACCCGGTCATGCGGTGGATCGTCGGCGGCCATGCCGTTACGAAACAGGCTGCCTCGACCAGTCAGATGGGGCGCTTCGAGACGGAGTTTCTGGCCACCGACGCGAACGTTGGAGCATTGGCCGACATGAATGGGGCGTGGATCGACAAGGTTCATGACCGGCACCCGCCGACGAAGATCATTCTCGACATGGATTCCAGCGTCAGCCCGACACACGGCGATCAGGAGGGAACAGCTTACAACGGTCACTTCGGCTGACCGTGTTACCATCCCTTTTCCTGTTCAACCAGTTCGGCGTGTCAACGGCGGAGCAAAATTTGAGTCGGACCCGATTTCCTTGGACACAGAATTGGCTTAATCGAAGTGTCCAAGGAGGACCGGAACATGACCGATAATTTTGAGAAGAAAGTTGCTGTTGATGGGCCTGTAGTAAATGCGGGCGAGCTTGGCTCGTCCACGTTTTCCCCAGGCCAGGCTTTGCCGGCAGGCCCGCTGGGACTTGGCCAGCGATGGACGGTGGCGCGCAAGCGTGAGGTCGTTCTGCGGCTTTTGCGTGACGAGCCGGTGCAACTTCTGTCGCGCCAGTTGGGCGTAGAGATCTTCCGGCTCGAGCAGTGGCGTGAGAAAGCGATCGGCGGGATCGACGCCTCGCTCAAGCAACGCAAGGGCGATCCGGTGCAGGCGGAACTGGATAGCGCCATGAAGCGGATCGGAGAGTTGACCATGCAGGTGGAACTGCTGGAGGCCAAGACGGAGACCTTCGGCCCTTTGGGGCGGCGGAGGTCGCGGCGATGAGTGCCGCCACCTCGCCCGGCACGGGTCTGGCCTACGGCCTGCGGCGGGTCTGCGCCGCCTGGGGCATGGCCCGCTCCTCGTTCTACGCCATGACCTCCGGCCAGCACGCCGAGCAGCCGCCGGCAAAGCGTCGGGGACCGAAGCCCGCGATCTCGGACCAGGCGCTGCTGGTGGCGATCGAAGCCGACCTGGAGGCATCGCCCTGGGAGGGCGAGGGCTACCGCAAGGTCTGGGCTCGGCTTCGGGTCTGTCGCGACATCCGGGTTGCCCGCAAGCGGGTGCTCCGCCTGATGCGCGAGAACAATCTGCTCTCGCCCCATCGCTGCCGCCGCCGTGGCGGCAATCCCCATGACGGTGAGATCATCACTCATGCCCCGAACCTCATGTGGGGCACCGATGGCGTTCGGGTGTTCACGGTGGACGACGGCTGGGGCTGGATCTTCACCGCCGTCGAGCATTGGAACGCCGAGTGTGTCGGCTGGCATGTCTGCAAGCGCGGCGACCGCTTCGCCGCCCTGCAGCCGATCTCCATGGGGCTTGCCGGGCTGTATGGCTCGACCGCGGCCGGCGCGGCTCGGGGGCTGGCCTTGCGGATGGATCACGGCTCCCAGTATCTGTCGGACCACTTCACCAACCAGATCAAGTTCTGGGGCATCCAGCCGTCCTACGCCTTCGTCGAACAGCCCCAGACCAACGGCGTCGCCGAGCGGTTCAATCGCACGCTGAAGGAACAGATCATCCATGGTCGCATCTACCGCAACATCGCGGAGCTGCGGGACGCCGTCCGCGACTTCGTCGAACTCTACAATGCCCAGTGGATCGTGGAGAAGAACGGCTACCTGAGCCCCGCTCAAGCTCGTCAGGCGTGGCACGCCGCGATCTCAATCAGGCCCGCCGCGTGAGACAAACTTGTGTCCAAGGAACCGGGTGCGCTACAGGCGGAGCAAAATTAGTCCACCCGGGCGGAGCAAAACTAGTCCACTTAACGTTACGTCCCTATCCGGTTAATGCAGGTAGCGACCGAGTGTTCTTTATATGTTCGCTCTAAGGGTGTACTGTTCCCGCCTCTGAGGATTGGTCGGGAGACAGGGCATGAGCGGCTTGTTGACGTTCCAAGAGCGCTACCGAGACGAGGAATCGTGCATCCTGGCCTTGGCGGATCGACGCTGGCCGTCTGGGTTTGCGTGCGCCCGCTGCGGGCACCGGCGGGGCTATCGGCACAAGGCGCGGGCGCGCGTCTTCGAATGCGCGGCTTGCGGTCGTCAAGAGTCGGTGACGGCGGGAACCATCTTCCACCGCACCCGCACACCGTTGCCCAAATGGTTCCTGGCGGCGTGGTTGATGGGGCGGGACAAGCGCGGGGTCTCGGCCCTGTTCCTGGCGCGCGAGCTGGGGCTTCGCTATGAGACCGCATGGCTGATGGCTCACAAGCTGCGCCATGGCTTGGCGGAGCGGCCGGATGCGTTGCTGGACGGCATGGTCGAGGTCGATGAGAGCTACTACGGCGGGCGCGGCAAGCCCGAGAGCCGGGGCCGCGGGATGGCCAATGCCAACAAGAGCCTGCTCGTGCTGGCGGTGGAGAAGGTGGCGGTGGCGCCGGGCAAGGGGGTCGAGGGCAGCGGCTTCGTCGCCGGCCGGGCGCGGCTTGCCATCCTGCCCCGGGCCAATGCCGAGCAGCTCGGCGGCTTCGTGCGGGCCGCCGTGACGCCGGGCGCGCGCCTGCTGACCGACGATTTCAAGGGCTATGCCGGGCTCGGCGCCGTCTACCGGCACCAGCCCACCGTCCAAGGCCAAGGCAAGAACGCCGAGACGCAGATGCCGATCATCCACGTCCTGTTCAGCAACCTCAAGACCTGGCTCAACGGCACTTACCATGGCGTCAGCGCCAAGCACTTGCCGCGCTATGGCCGGGAATGGGCCTATCGCTTCAACCGCCGCCGGCGGATCGACGACCTCGGCGACTTCGTCCTGAGCCGCGCCATGGCCCGGCCAACCATCACATACCGCCAGTTGATCCACGGTCTGCAACCCAACGACGCGCTACCTGCATTAACCGGATAGGGACGTAACGTTATGCGGTACGCGGTGTTGGGGGGTTGTCCCGGTAGTCCATAGGAGGGACCTGCGCTGCTTCGTGCAGCGCTTGCGTTACGCGGAGCGAAGCAGCGTGGGAGGTTCCTGTGGACCCACCGGGTCAACCATTGCACCGGCGGTCAAGCAGGTATTTTTGGGGATTTCCGCCGTTTTTGGCTTTGGTTGAGACGATAGCTCTCGCCGTTCATTTCCAGGATATGGACATGGTGGGTGAGGCGGTCCAGCAAAGCCCCGGTCAGGCGTTCCGAGCCGAATATCTCCGTCCACTCATCGAACGGCAAGTTGGAGGTCACCAGGATCGAGCCCCGCTCGTAGCGCTGGCTGAAGACTTCGAACAGCAGCTCGGCGCCGGTCTTCGAGAGCGGCACGAAGCCGAGTTCGTCGATGATCAGAAGGTGATACTTTGCCAGTTGCTTCTGCAGGCGCAACAGGCGTTTTTCATCCCCGGCCTCCATCAGTTCATGAACCAGGGCAGCGGCCGTGAGGAAGCCGACGGAGAGCCCCTTTTGGCAGGCCGCCAGACCGAGACCGAGGGCGATATGGGTCTTGCCGGTTCCGCTGTTGCCGAGCGCGATGATATTCTCACGACGCTCGACGTATTCGCATCGCGCCAACTCCAGAACCAGCATCTTGTCGAGCGATGCGATGGCCTTGAAGTCGAAGCTGTCGAGGCTTTTGACGGCGGGGAACCTGGCCTGTCTGATCCGCCGCTCGACCATGCGGCGCTCACGGTCGATCAGTTCCAACTCGGTCAGACGGACAAGATACCGCACATGGTCGGCGCCCTCGGTGGCGCATTGGCGGGCCAGCTTGTCGTATTCGCGCAGGAACGTCGGCAGTTTCAGGGTCTTGAGGTGATGGGCCAGCAACACTTGCGGCGTATCGGTCATGACGCGCCTCCACCCAACAAGCTCATATAACTGGCGGCGGCCGTGGTCGCCACGTTGGCCCGAGGCAGGTAGGGATAGATATCCAGGTCGAGTTTGGGCGGGCGTCGCTCGATACGGCACAGCACAAGGTGTTTGACGGCGTCGTAGCCGATCGCACCCAGGCGCAGGGCGTCCTTCACCGCGCCGTGAAGCACCTCGAGATCGAAGGTCTCCACAAGCCGAAGGACCTGGACGTATTCCCGCTTGCCGGCCTTGCCCATGCGCGCCTCCAGGAGACGGCGCAGGGTTGGGAAGGCATCAGGCAGTTCCCATCCGGCTAGCGGCGCGGCCTGATCCAGGGCACCGATCTTGTGCTCCAGCAAAGGCAGGTAGTGGATCGGATCGAAGACCATGTCTTCCCGGTCGTAGGAACGGGGGTGTCGGGCAATGATCCCGGCGCCGCAACCGATAACCACCTCGTGGACATAGCCACGGATCCAGACTTCCTGATGGCCGTAGGCGACGGGCACGGAATAGTCATTCGTCCGGTAGCGCACCAGGGACAGCGAGTTGACCCGCGTGCCCTGCTTGTCGCACGCGTCGAACGGTGCCGGCAGTGGCCTCTTCAACGCTTCGCGGTCACGCACAAACCGTTCGCCGATGCTCTCGCGGTGGCCGCGCAGGACGTTGCCTTGCCGGTTGCGGCATTGCTCTTCCAGGTGGCCATTGAAGGCGTCCCAGCTCGCGAACCGGGGAAGCGGCGTCATGAAGTTCCGCCGGGCATAGCCGACCACCCCCTCCACATTGCCTTTGTCGTTACCCTTGCCGGGACGGCCGTAGCGGTCCTCGAAGAGGTAATGGGACTGCAGCCCGCTGAACGCCCGCGTTCGTTGCCGCGTGCCATCTGACAAGATGCGCGACACCAGACACTTGTCGTTGTCGTAAAGAATCGATTGGGGAACGCCGCCGAAAAAAACAAAGGCTCTGTTGTGCCCGTCCAGCCAGGCCTCCGTCGTCGCCGCCGGGTAGGCCGCAACGAAGCAGGCATCGCTGTGGGGAAGTGTCATGACGAAAAAATGCGCCCGATACTTGACGCCGGCGATGATCGCATCCGCCTCGCCAAAGTCCGCTCGAGCATGGCCCGGAGGATGTGACAACGGCACAAACATCTCACGCCGACGAAGGCGCCGTTCCCGAACGTAATCCTTCACGATGGTCTCTTTGCCCGTGAAGCCATGTTCGTCGCGAAGGCGCTCGAATATACGCTTCGCCGTGTGGTGCTGCTTACGGTGAACCGTTCGGTCAATGGCGGAGCAAAAAGGGACCACCTCGGCGGTGTAAGAAGGGACCGCTTGGCGGCTGCGGGCTTGTCCCCGTAGTCCACGGGAGGGCCCCGCGCGCGACGCGGTGTGCCCTCAACAGGCTGACGCGGCGGCGCGCGCGGGAGGGACCTGTGGGCCCACGGGGTCAAGCGTGGGCTGGGTGGTCGGTTCAGTTAGCAGTCGGGGTTTGACGCCTGCGGCTCTGGTTGAGCCTGTAGCTGTCACCGTTCATCTCGAGGATGTTGACGTGGTGGGTGAGGCGATCGAGGAGCGCGCCGGTGAGGCGCTCGGAGCCGAACACCTCGGTCCATTCGTCGAAGGGCAGATTGGTGGTGACCAGGGTCGAGCCCCGCTCGTAGCGTTGGCTGAACACCTCGAACAACAGCTCGGCGCCGGTCTTCGACAGCGGCACGAAGCCGAGTTCGTCGACGATCAGAAGCTTGTAGGTGGCGAGCTTCTTCTGGAACCTCAGCAGCTGCTTGTCATCGCGGGCCTCGATGAGTTCGTGGACCAGCGCGGCGGCGGTGATGAAGCCGACCGAGAGGCCCTTCTGGCAGGCCGCCAGGCCGAGACCGAGGGCGATGTGGGTCTTGCCGGTCCCACTGTTGCCGAGCGCGATGAGGTTCTCGCGGCGCTCGATGTACTCGCAGCGGGCCAGCTCCAGGACCAGCGCCTTGTTGAGCGAGGGGATGACCTTGAAGTCGAAGCTGTCGAGGCTCTTGACCACGGGGAAGCGCGCCGCCTTGATGCGCCGCTCGACCATGCGGCGCTCGCGGTCGATCAGCTCGAGCTCGGCGAGTCTCAACAGGTAGCGGACGTGATCGACGCCTTCCGAGGCGCACTGCCGGGCGATCTTGTCGTACTCGCGCAGGAAGGTCGGCAGCTTCAGCGTCTCGAGGTGGTGGGCGAGCAGCACTTGCGGTGTGTCGGTCATGCGCCGAGCCCCGACAGCAGGCTCATGTACGACTTGGCGGACGTCATCGCGACCCGGGCGCGCGGCAGATACGGATAGACGTCGAGGTTGAGCCTGGGCGGCCGCCGCTCGATGCGGCACAGTACCAGGTGCTTCACCGCATCAAAGCCGATTGCGCCGAGCCGCAGGGCGTCGCCGACCGCACCCTCGACCTCCTCGAGCCGGAAGGTCTCCAGTAGACGGAGCACCTGGACGTACTCGCGCTTGCCTGCCTTGCCCATACGAGCTTCGAGGAGCCGCCGCAGAGTGATGAAGGCCTCGGGCAGGTCCCAGCCCGCCAATGGCGCGGCCTGGTCGAGGGCGCCGATCTTCTGCTCGATCAAGGGCAGGTAATGCAGCGGGTCGAAGATCAGGTCCTCGCTGTCGTAGGACCGGCGGTGCCGGGCGATCACCTCGGCCCCGCAGCTGATCACCACCTCATCGACGTAGCCCCGGATGAGCACCTCACGGTGGCCGTAGGCCACGGGCACGGAATAGTCGTTGCTGCGGTAACGCACCAGCGACAGCGAACTCGCCCGTCCAGGGCGCTTATCGCAGGCATCATAGGGAGCAGGCGGCAATGGCAAGAGAACTTGACGATCCCGCTCGAGACGCTCGCCGATGGTCTCCTTGTGGCCCCGCAGCCGCGCCGCCTGGCGCCGGCGGCACTGTTCGGCGAGAGCATCGTTGAGGGCCGCGAAGCTCTCGGCACGCGGGACGGGGACCAGGAAGTTCCGCCGGATGAAGCCGACCAGTCCCTCGACCTTGCCCTTGTCGTTGCCCTTGCCCGGCCGGCCGAACCTGTCCTCGAACAGATAGTGGGACTGAAGCTCCGTGAAGACGCGCGTTCGCTGCCGCTTCCCATCGCCCAGGATCCGGGCAACCGCCAGCTTGGTGTTGTCGTACAGGATGGATCGGGGGACGCCGCCGAAGAAGGCAAACGCCGCGTTGTGGCCATCGCAGAATGCTTCGGTCGTCTCCGCCGGATAGGCCGCAACAAAGCAACCATCACTGTGGGGAAGGTCGAAGGCAAGGAAGTGGATCTTCCGTAACGCGCCGCCGATCACCGCCATCGCTTCGCCGAAGTCCGCCTGGGCGTGACCGGGGGAATGGGAGAGTGGCACGAACACCTCACGCGACCGAAGCCCCTGCTCACGAACGTAGTCCTTCACGATGGTGTAGCCGCCCGTGAAACCGTACTCGTCCCGGAGGCGGTCGAAGATGCGCTTCGCAGTGTGCCGTTGCTTGCGGTGGCTGGTCCGATCGTCTTCCAAGATCCGATCGATGATTCCCGTGAACGGACCCAGCTTTGGCCGCCTCGGCGGCGCGCTTCGGCGATACCCTGGCGGCACCGAGAACGACAGCATCTTACGGACCGTCTTGCGGTCTACACCAAACACCCGCGAGGCCTCGCGGGTGCTCATCCCCTCGACATGACACGCCCGCCGAACCCGTGCGTACAACTCCACCCGATACATCCCCCCCGCCTTCCAGTCAGAGCAACCCTGACAGAAGGCTATACGCGGTCCCATTTTGGTCCGCCGCAGCCGGATCGACCGGCCGCTTCAGTGGGGGATTATTGCTCTGCCGTTCTCACCGTTCGGTCCTCCTCCAGAATACGGTCGATGATATCCGTGAAGGGGGCCAGTTTCGGGCGTTTCGGTGGCTGGCGTCGCCGATATCCCGGCGGTTCCGAATGCCGCAGCATCTTCCTCACCGTCTCGCGCGCAATGCCAAACCGACTTGCCGCCTCTCGCTGGCTCAGACCATCAACATGGCAGGCCAGCCGAACGCGCAGATATAGGTCCACGGTGTACATCCTCCCGCCTTCCATCTCAAAAAAGATCGAAGGCTACAGGTGGCAGAGTTTTACTCCGCCCGCGGCTGGGAAATCCCGCCGCTTCCGTGGACTAATTTGTCACCGCCGTTCTCAACATGAAGCCGCGTGGGCCGAAGCCGCCGCCCACGTCGGGGGTCATCACGTGGTAGTCGCGGGGCGATCCGCCGAGGGTCTCGGAGAGCGTATCGCAAAACCTGTGCGTGCCCTGGGTGGGCGCCTGGACGGTGGTGCGGCCGGTTTCCGCGTCCCAGGCGGCGAGCACCGTGCGCGGCTCCATATAGGCGACGATGATGCGGTTGTTGACGAGGGTGAGGCGTGTTAAGTGCGCCGCTTCGGCGACGGCGGCGTCGAGCGCCGCCCGGTCGCCGCGGGCCCAGTCGAAGCAGAGGTTTCCCGTCACATCGTCCCACAGCCTGGGCGCGCCCGGGGCCAGCGCCTCGGCCGCGGTCGTGACGGTCGCCAGGGTCTCGTAGTCGATGCTCACCATCTCCGCCGCGTCCCGCGCCTGGGCGCGGGTCTCGGCCACGACGAAGGCGACGGGCTCGCCCACGAAGCGGACCTTGCCCTTGGCGAGCGCCCATTGCGGCGGATCCGGCATCTCGCTGCCGTCGGCGTTCAGGTAGGCGAAGCGGGGATCGCGGGTATAGGTAGGGTAGGGCTTGACGCCGCCGGCCTCGAGGTCGGGCTGCGTGAAGACGCCGAGCACGCCCGGTGCCGCGGCGGCGGCGGCCAAATCGATGTTGCGGATGCGCGCATGGGCGTGGGTGCTACGCGTGACGGCGGCGTGGGCCTGGCCCTCGATGTTGATGTCGTCCGTGTACCGGCCCTGGCCGGTGACGAAGCGCGCATCCTCCTTGCGCCGGACCGGCTGGCCCACCCATTTCATGGTGTTACCCCCGCTTGTGACGGCGGCGACTTTACCCCCAAACGCCGGTCGGCCCTACCCTTGCGTCCCGGCGAGGGGGATGTCGGTGGCTTCGGCGGTGGCGAGGGTGATGGCGCACAGGTCCTCGGGCTCCAGGTTGTGCAGGTTGGTCTTGCCCGTGCAGCGCGCCATCATCGAGGCCTCGCCGGCACTCGCCTCGATGATGTTGGCGACCGACCGGCGGCGCTCCTCCTCCGTTTGGTCGGGCGCGAAGGCGAGGGTGTGGGCCGGGCCGATCTCGCCGCCCGCGGCGAGTGCGAGGGTCATGCCGAGGACCACGACCTTGCAGCCCATGCCGATGACCTTGGCCGCGTCCGTGCCCGAGCGGATGCCGCCGAAATAGATCAGGTCGACCTCCTCCTCGCGGTCGAGCCGGCGCAGGATGCGGATGGCGTCGCGCAGGATGGTGAGGTCGGGTGCCGAGGCCAGCTCGGCCCAGGCCGCGCCGAGACCACCGCTCGCGTCCAGCAGCACCGCGTCGAAGCCGTTATCGAGGGCGTGGGGGATGGCCGCCTCGAGCGCGGCCGCCGAGGAGACGGCGAGGCCCAGCACTTGTCCCTCTCGCAGGCGTACGGCTTCCGGCGCCTCGAAGCGGTGGCCGGTCGCGTGGATCAGCGCGTCGGCGGCGGCGTCGGGCGCGATCTGGCCCGGGACCACCAGTTGCAGCCAGGGCACGCCCGCGCCGATGGGCCTGAGGCCGAGATAGCCGCAGCCGCTGTCCCGTAACGCCATGGCCACGCCCTCGCGCACGCCTGGGGGGGCCTCGTCGAAGCCCGTCGCGAAGAAGGGCTGGGGCAGTGCCATCCGGCCAGCGAGGGTGGTGCTGATCTTGCACGCCTCGCGGTAGGGGTCGATGACGAGGCGCGAGAGGTTGGCGGGCAGGAAGACGAGGTCGTCGAGGGTCGCCGGGCGGCCCGCGGGGAAGGGGTTCTCGCGGGGCTTCAGGCGCTCGACCAGCATGGCGGCGTGGCGCGAATCGTCCCCGGGCGCGGTGCGCGCCATGGTGAAGATGTCTTCGCGGTGATGGACCGAGTAGTCGGCCGAGCCGGTCTCCGCGTCGCAGCGGTAGCAGCGCGCGGCCTCGTCGCGCGCGGCCTCCCAGCCGTAGGTCGATTCGATCTCGGGAAACTCGATCGGCCGTGCGCCGACGCCGAAGAACTCGGGCTCCTGGAGCGCCAGCCGCTCCCACTGCTGGTCCTGGGCGACGGGCACGCGCCGGGTGCGGTGGGGCGTGCGGTAGGGGATGGGATTGCGCTGGCCCTCGAGGAAAGCCTTGATGTAGTAGGCCGCGCGCTGGCCGTGATGCATGGCCATGACGATGGTGGAGCCGCCGAAGGCGCCGTCGCCGGCGGCGAACACCTGTGGGTCGTCGGTGCGCATGCCGCCGAACTCGGCCCGCACCCGGTCGGATGCCATCATGCCGGCCCGGTCCAATTCGTCCGAGGCCGCGTACTGGCCGACGGCCGCGATCACCATGCCGCAGGCGATTGTGTGCTCGGTGCCCTCGATCACGACCGGCCGGCGCCGTCCGTCCTCGTCGGGCTCGCCCGGGCCGGTCTCGACGCAGCGCAGCGCGAGGCCCTCGCCGTCGGTGGCGACCGCCACCTGCTGGGTGTTGTAGACGAGCTCGACGCCTTCCTTGATCGCCCCCTCGAGCTCGATGCGGCGGGCCGGGATCTCCTCGGGCCCGCGGCGATAGACCACCTTGACCCGTTCGCAGCCGGGCAGGCGCAGGGCCACGCGGCAGGCATCCATGGCCACGTCGCCGCCGCCGATGACGACGACCGTCTCGGGCATCTCGGGCCGCGCGCCGGCATTGACCCGGCGCAGGAACTCGACGCCGTCGACGACGCGCGCGTCCGCCTCGCCGGGGATGCCCATATGCTTGCCCCACCAGGCGCCGATGGTGAGGCAGACGGCGTCGTGGCGCGCCTTGAGCGCCGCGAGCGTCACGTCGCGGCCGAGGGCCGTGTTGGTGTGGATGTGGAGGCCGGGGCAGCGGTCGCGCAGCCGGTCCATGTCCTCGTCGATGATGCCGGGCGGCAGGCGGAAGGCCGGGATGCCCCAAGCCATGGTGCCGCCCGGCCGATCGGTCATCTCGTAGACATGGACCTCGAACCCGGCCGCGCACAGGTCGTGGGCGGCGACCAGGCCGGCCGGGCCCGCACCCACGATGCCGACGGTCTCCTTACGGCTCACGGGGATGGCGGGCGGATCGTAATCGTGGCCCACCTTGTCCATGACGAAGCGCTTGAGGTTGCGGATCTGCACCGTCCCGTCGCTGGCGGCGCGGCGGCAGGCGGGCTCGCACGGCGCGTCGCACACCCGCCCGCAGATGGAGCTGAAGGGGTTGGTGGCCGTGATCGCCTCGAAGGCCTCGGCGAACCTGCCCTCCCAGATCAAGCCGATATAGGAGGGGGCGTCGGTGCCGACGGGGCAGGCGATCTGGCACGGGGCGGGCACGTAGTGGGTGTCGCCCGTGTCGTCCTTGAGCGCCTCGGGAAGGGCCGTGGATTCATCGGCCATGCTAGGAGCCTGTCCGAGAATTCGGATTTGGCTCGACGTGGGTATCGGAGTGTGATTCGTTAAACGGCATGAGCAAAACCTTTCGAGCTTGGGACGTGGATCAGGTCTGGCTGTTGCCGGCTTCGGTCCATGACTTCGTGCCGGCGGGACACGCGGCGCACCTGGTGCGGGATGCGGTGCGCGAGAGCCTGGACCTGTCGGCGATCTTTGCGGCCTATGGCGAGGCGCGCGGCCAGCCGCCCTACCACCCGGTGATGATGGTGGCGCTGTTGCTGTACGCCTACAGCGTCGGCGTCTATTCGTCGCGCCGCATCGCCAGGGGGTGTGAGGAGCGCGTCGACTTCATGGCGGTGACGGGGATGCAGCGGCCCGACTTCCGCACCATCTCGGATTTCCGCAAGCGCCATCTCGCGGCGCTGTCGGGGCTGTTCGCGCAGGTGCTGGCCCTGTGCCGCCGGGCGGGGCTGGTCAAGCTCGGCCATGTGGCGCTGGACGGCACCAAGATCAAGGCCAACGCCTCCAAGCACAAGGCGATGTCTTACGCCCGCATGGTCAGGGCGGAGGCCGGGCTCGAGGCGGTGGTCGAGAGCTGGCTCGATCGGGCGGCGGCGGCCGATGCGGCGGAGGACGAGGCGTTGGGGGTCGCGGCGCGGGGCGACGAGATGCCGGCCTGGGTCGCCGACAAGGCCAAGCGTCTGGCCAAGATTCGCGAGGCCAAGGCCGCCCTGGAGGCCGAGGCGCGGGACGCGGCCGCGCGCGCCGCCCAGACGCGGGCGCCGAAGCGCCCGGGACCCAAGCCCAAGCCGCCGGCGGATGTGCCGGCGGACAAGGCGCAGCGCAACTTCACCGACCCCGAGAGCCGCATCCTCAAGACCAAGGACGGCTTCATCCAGGGCTATAATGCCCAGGCCGCGGTCGATGCCAAACGCCAGATCATCGTCGCCCACGCCCTGACCGATTCGACCAGCGACCAGGGCCAGCTCGAACCCCTGATCGACGCCATCGAAGCCAACCTCGGGCGGCGTCCCAGGGAGATATCGGCGGACGCCGGCTACTGCTCGAAGGCGAACCTGGAGGCCGCCGATAGGCGGGGCATCAAGCCCTACATCGCGACCGGGCGGCAAAAGCACGGCCAAGCCGCCGCCGTGGGCCCGCGCGCCGCGCCGCCCGGCGGCCGGGTCGCGGCCATGGCGGCCACCCTCAGGCGCGCCGGGCGCCGCAGCCGCTACCGCCTGCGCAAGCAGACCGTCGAGCCGGTGTTCGGCCAGATCAAGCAGGCCCGGGGCTTCCGTCAGTTCCTGCTGCGCGGCCGTGAGAAGGTCACATGCGAATGGGCGATGATCTGCACCGCCCACAACCTGGCCAAGCTCGCCGTCGCCCAAGCGCCATGAGACGCCGAGACCAATCATGCCTCTCGCCGCGCCAAGCCCCTGAAGGCAACCACCCATGAGCCAAACCACCAAAATCACGACAAGACCACTCGCCATCACCCCAATGCTTGCCAACAACATCAAATCTCGGACAGGCTCCTAGTGGACCGAATCCAGCGCTTCGAACCCTCTCCCCGCCGGGGAGAGGGTGGCGCGTGGAGCGCGCCGGGTGAGGGGGTGGCCGCCGGCAGGCGGCCATAAGATTCCTTCGGCGCGTAAGCGCCACCCCCTCACCCCGACCCTCTCCCCAGCGGGGAGAGGGGGAATCTCTTTTCGTGTTCGTACCACTAGCCCGTCTCGCTCAATTCGGCATGCCCGCGCGCCTCGGGCTCGTACGGCAGGCGGGTGATCGCCGCCGCCTCGGGGGTGAGCGCCACCAGGTCGTCGCGCGAGAGCTGCTTCACGTCGCCATGGTCGAGGGCCGAGGTGATGGCCGCGATCTGCCAGCGCACCCCTTCGAGGTAGCGGTGGATGTTGCGCGCCTCGACCGTGGGCTTGTAGCGCTTCTCGTGCTCCGGGTCCTGGGTTGCGATGCCGGTCACGCACTGGCCGATATGGCACTGCATGCAGGCGATGCAGCCGCCGGCGATGATGGCCGAGGTGCCGAGCGCCACCGCGTCGGCGCCGAGGCAGAGGGCCTTCACCGCGTCGGCCCCGTCGCGGATGCCACCCATCAGCACGATCTCGAGATCGTCCCGGCGGCCGATGCTGGTGAGCGCGTCGAGCGCCTCGATGATGGCCGAGATGGTGGGGATGCCGACATATTCCATGACCTCGGCGCCGCCGGCGCCGGTCGAGCCCTGCATGCCGTCGAGCTCGACGAAGTCGAAGCCGTCCTTGACCGCGATCTTGATGTCGTCGCGGATGCGTCCCGCGCCCAGCTTCACGCTCACCGGCAGCTTGTAGCCCGTCGCCTCGCGCAGCTCCTCGATCTTGATGACGAGGTCGTCGGCGCCGAGGATGTCCGGGTGGCGGGAGGGTGAGCGCAGGTCGATCCCCGGCGGGATGCCGCGGATGGCCGCCAGCTCCTCGGTCACCTTCTTGGCCATGAGCTGGCCACCGAAGCCCGGCTTGGCCCCCTGGGAGATGTAGATCTCGAGCCCGTTGGCCCGCTTCATGTCGTGGATGTTCCAGCCCAGGCGCCCGCCCAGGCACTGGAAGATGAGCTGGTCGGCGGCGTCGCGCTGGGCGTCGCTCATGCCGCCCTCGCCCGTGTTCTCGGCGATGCCGGCGAGGGACGAGGCGATGGCGATGGCCTGCTTGACCGAGCGGCTGAGCGCCCCGTAGCTCATGGGCGCGATCATCACCGGCATGGTGAGGTCGAGCGGCGTGGCCCCGTTCTTGCCCCCGATGAGGGTGCGCATGCGGACCCGCGAGACGGGGTCCGGCGCGATATGGGCGCGCGAGATGTCCTTGCGGAAGGCGAGGTCGGAGAGGTGCGGCAGCGCCCGCGCGCCGCCATAGCCGCGCACCCGGTAGCGGCCGATCTGCGACTTGATGTAGACGTCCTCCTGCACCTTCGGGTTCCAATAGTCGGATGCGCCCGAGAAGGTGAAGAAGGGGATGGAGCGGACCTGCTGCTCGGTGGTGCCGTAGCGCAGCTTCTTGCCAGCGTTGACGATCTTCTGGAAGCCGCCCTCGAACGGGACCTCGTAGCGGTCGAGGAATTCGCGGATATCGTCCAGCTCCGCGCCCGCGATGTCCGTCACCATGGCGTCGGAGCCGAGGGAGACGAGCGCGCCGCCGAGATAGATCTCGCCGCCCGACATGTCCTCGCCGAGCTTCTCGCCCGAGTCGCCGAGGATGATGATGCGCCCGCCATACATCATGTAGCCGGCCATGAAGTTGGCGTTGCCGGCGCAGCAGAGGGTGCCGGCCTTCATCACCTGGCCCGCGCGCGAGCCGATGTTGCCGCGCACCACCACCTCGGCCCCACGGATGGCGACGCCCGCGATCGCACCGGCGTTGCCGCCGACCACGACCGAGCCCTTGTACATGTTGTCCGCGAGGCCCCAGCCGACGTTGTTGTCGACCTCGAAGCGCGGGCCGTCCGTGAGGCCGGCGAGGAAATAGCCGGCCGAGCCGCGCACCCGTACGGTGATCTCGTCCGTGACCCCGACGCCGATATGGTGGCGCGCGTCGGGGTTGAGGACCTCGACGTCCTCGCCCGCCGCGCGGATGCGCTCGTTGGCCTCGCGGACCGTGATCTCGGCTAGATCGACCGTGACCATGTATCGAAGCTTCCGGGCGGCGGTTCCTTGGTGTCCAGGGCATGGCCCGGGAACAGGCGGTTGAGCGACACCTCCTCCGAGGCGATGGCGATCAGGTCGTCGCTCTCGTACATGATCATGGGCTTTGCGGCGAGGCGGTCCTTGGCGTAGCCGATCTCGTCCTTGGTCGAGACGAGGAAGGAGAAGGTGCCGTCCATGTCGTCGATCGAGCTCTCGAGCGCCTCCTTCAGCGGCACGCCGAGGGAGAGTTTCTCAGCCAGGTAGACGGCGATCAGCTCGCTGTCGTTATCGGTCGTGAACTCGAAGCCGCGGCGCTTGAGCCGCCGGCGCATCTTCCAGTAGTTGGTGATCTGGCCATTATGGACGATGGCCACGTCGGCGAAGCCGGTGGCCCAGAAGGGGTGGGAGGCTTCGGGCTTCACGTCCGATTCGGTGGCCAGGCGGACGTGGCCCAGCCCGTGGGTGCCGGTGAAGCCGTCGACATGGTAGCGCTCGTCCACCTCGTGCGCGCCGCCGATATCCTTGATGATCTCCAGGCTCTCGCCGATGGAGATGACCTTGGCCGCGTGCTCCATGGCGGAGGAGAACTTGCGCAAATCGTTGGGCGCGCGGACGGTGACGCGGTAGTGGTCGCCGATGCGCTCCTCCTCCACAAGCTCGGTCCCCTGGGCCGCGAGCTCTTCCTTGACCCGCTCGACCGAATCGTCGGCCGCCTCGCCTTCGCCCACGAAGAAACGCAGCTTGAGCTGCCCGAGTCTCGATTCCCCGTAGAGCGCGAAGCCGGTCGAATCCGGCCCCCGGTGCTGACAGCCGTCGAGCATGTCGATGAGCGCGTGGCCCGTCTCCAGCCCGTCCTCGGCATGCTTGAACATGATGCCGGCGATTCCGCACATGATCCGTCTCCTCGCTTCCGGTTGGCCCTGGGCCCGCTAAGCTAGCCGCGAGGCGCGCCCGGCGCAACGGTTTCAGGCCGCCACGGCGCCCGAGGTCAATCTAGGTCGCGGGGCGCCGGATTTCCACTATTTGGGAAGGTCTTCAGACCATCCATGGATTGATGAAGGGCACGCCCGTCGCCTCGATGTCCTTTACGTTCCTGGTGACGAGCGTGAGGCCGCGAACCTGGGCCGTTGCCGCCAGCAGCGCGTCGATCACGGGGAGCGGGCGGTCGGCGTTGAGGCGGCCCCAGGCGGCGGCGACCGGCCCGTCGATGGGGATGAAGCGATCGGAATAGAATTCGGTAATACCGCGGACCCAATGTTCGAGGCTGGCCGCCGCGACCGGATCCCTCCGGCGGTGGAGGGCGACCCCCTTCTCCAACTCGCCGATGGTCAGGACGCTGATGTGGAGGTCTCGGTGGTCGGTGGCCTCGAGCCAGGCCAGGACATTGTGGTCGGGAGCCCGTTTGCGCGTCTCCGACACCACATTGGTATCCAGGAGAAAGCTCACAGGTCGATCTCGCGTCCCGTGTCCTTCGCGCGTTCGATATCGAGGCTATCGATTTTCGGCCCCGACAACAGGAAGGCCTTGAAATCCGGCTTGGCGGCTTCGAGCTGCCGGTATTCGTCCATCGACAGCAGGACGGCACGGTCCTTGCCGTGGCGGGTGATAACCTGCGGCCCGTCCGTCTGGGCCGCCTCGATCACCTCGCTAAGATTTCGCTTCGCTTCATGGACTTGCCATTTGGTCATATTTCGATCTTTCGAGTCATATTAACCAGATTGACTATAATATGATGCGGACCATCGCCCATCGTCAAGGCGCGCGGGATTTCAAA
The DNA here is from genome assembly GCA_963666705.2 of Alphaproteobacteria bacterium. Taxonomy (GTDB): domain Bacteria; phylum Pseudomonadota; class Alphaproteobacteria; order CADEGL01; family CADEGL01. Next base: position 244,464 of record CAXXKO010000029.1, read on the forward strand.
TTCGCGACATGAAACGAGAAAGGGCCGGCCCCATCGGCGCCGGCCCTTGGGATGCTGATCGCCCGGCCGCGATCAGCCCCAGCTGCGGACGCGGCCCGTGTCGATGTGGATGAAGCCGGATTTGGGGTAATAGCCGACGCCGCCGGCGCGCACGCTCACGGCCATATCGCGCAGGGACGAGAGGCGGCGGCCCGGGAGGCTCACGTCGATGGCCTTGCTCTTCATGTGCAGGCTGCGCTTGGCGACGCCGTTCGAATGCTCGCGCAGCTTGGCGTTGGTGGCGGGCGAGCGGTAGCCCGAGACGATCGCGAAGGGCGCCTCCGTATCCATGTCCTTGCGCAGGAGGTGGAGCAGGTCGAAGAGCTTGCTGTCGATGGGCGCCACTTCGCCCGAGCGCCAGTCGCGCATCACGTAGTCGAGCTGCTTGAGCGCGTCCGGCTGGTACCGCCCCTCGGCCCAGTAGACGACATCGAGCTCGTCGCCCGTGTGCGAATTGAGGAAGGCGAGGGCGCGCGGCGACCCGTCGAGATTATGCGCGAACGTGGGTGCCGGAGGCAGGAGCGTGGTGGCGGCGGTCGTGAGGGCGAGGCCCGAGAGTCCTTTGAGAATCGTGCGCCGAGAGGGCGCCAACGAAAGGTCGGGCAAGGAATCCTCCACTCCAATCCAAACATGCGGGCGCTTAAGCCGTGCCCGTCATTAGCCAGCATATTACACCCATGGTTACCAATTTGTAAACCCGATATCGCTGTTTCGCCTTTCGATTCAATACCTAATCGTTCGAGCCCGGCCCCAACAGGGCCGTGCGCAGGGGCACGTCGCGGCCGTAAACGTCGTCGCGGAAGTGCACGGTGCCGTCCTTGTTGGTCCAGGCGGTGAGGTAGGTGATGTGGACGGGGAGCGGCTCGGCGAGCGACACGACCTGGGGGATCTCGCTGGCGATGGCCGCCTCGATGCGCGCTGGGTCCCAGTCGGACTGGCCGCCGAGGACGACGGCGGCGAAGTCCCGCGGGTGCTGGACGCGCACGCAGCCGTGGCTGAAGGTTCGCTCGTAACGTTCGAACAGGGTCTTGGACGGGGTGTCGTGGAGGTAGATGTTGAACGGATTGGGGAACATGAACTTGAGGCGGCCGAGGGCGTTGCCCTCACCCGGCCCCTGGCGCACCTTGTAGGTGAAATTGCGTCGCGTCATGCTTGCCCAGTCGATCGTCGCCGGGTCGATTACAGCGGCGTCGTTGCTCCAGTCGCTCAAGAGCTCGAAGTTCTTGGCGGCGAGGTAGCCCGGGTCCTCCTTGATCTTGGGCAGGATCTCGTTGCGCGCGATGCTCGGCGGCACGTTCCAGTATGGGTTCACCACGACATAGGTCATGTCCTTGCTGAAGACGGGCGTGCGGAAGAAGGGCTTGTCCTTGCTGAAGACGGGCGTGCGGAAGAAGGGCTTGCCGACGACGACCCGGGTCACGAAGATCGTCTTGGGCTCGTCCACGACCTTCAGGTGGAAGTCGGCCAGGTTCACGAACACGTAGCGCTGGCCGAGATCGTCGGACATCCAGCGCCGCCGCTCCATGTTGATGAGGATCTGCTCGACCCGCTCGCCGGCCGTCACGTTGAGGGCCTGGAGCGTCTTGGGCCCGATCTTGGCGTCGGGCTCGAGGCCGTGGCGGTTCTGGAAACGGACCGCGGCGGCCACGAGCTCGTCATCGAAGAGCCGCGCGTCGCCGCCGCTCGCCGACAGGTCCTGCTCGGGCGCAAGGTCGCCCTCGGCGCGCAGGCGCGCACGCAGGCTCACGACCCGGTCGTCGGTCATCCCGGGCTTGAGGGTCGGCCCCTCGGGCACGGCCGGCCATCCCCCGGCGCCGGCGATTGCATCGTAGCGGGCGTATGTCGCCTTCAAGCGGCGGTACTGGTCCTGTTGGGGCTGGTAGCCGGCGACGAAGGCGCGGATATCCTCGGCGTTGGCGGCGGCGTCGCGGATCACCGCGGCCCGGTCCACCTCCTCCGGGAAGATGTAATGCTCGGGATCGACCTGGCTCGGCTCGAGGCGGCCGGCGGCGAGGTCGGACGCAAAGCGGACGAGGCCGAGGCTCATCCCCACTTCGAGGGTGGCGAGGTCCTCGGGCGTTTGCGCCGCCAGCAAGCCGCGGATGCGCGAGGCGCCGTAATCCGCCGGATCGAGGCCGTCGAGATCGGCGGCGGCGATGACCTCGGAGAGGATGCGCGCCCGGGCGCTCACGCCCTCCGCCTCACCGACCCAGACCGGCGCCATGCCGCGCGCCCGGTAGAAGTCGAGGAGCATGGCGAGGTCGCGCTCGTCCTGCTCGCTCGAGAGCTGCCCCGCTCCGGTGCCGAGCCGGGATTCGAGCGCCTCGGTCAGGTGCGCCGCGTTCGCGGGCGCGGCACCCAGAAGCATCGCCGCGAGGATCGCGGCGCGCAGGCCAATTCCGATAAGTGCTCTCATGGGTCTCCGCCTCTCATTGCCATACAGACCGCCAATCATGCCGAGCGTGATAGGACGGCACGCGCACCGACGCAATGGTGGGCGACGTCGGGACGCTCGATCGAGCGCCTCATGCGGGGAAAGTGCATTGAAAAGTTCACATTAATGGTAATATTATGTCCAACAATGTAGCATGAGATAGCGAGAGCGTCTGGCCCGAGCGGTCTTGAGAGAAATGAGATATACCACCCTTCTGATCGAACGGATCGCCGAGATTGGTCGCGCCAAGGGTTTCAAGGTCGCCGATATTGCCGAGCGGGCCGGAATTTCACCGGCGGCGCTCTCTCGCGCGCGCAAGACAGGCAAGTTCAACAGCGATACCCTGGAACGCTTGATCGCCGCGCTCGATATCGCCATTGCGCTCGAGGCGAGGACGACGCCCAAGAGCCACACGCTATCGATGGTGACGAAGAAGCTCAATGCGGGCCGGCGGCCACTAGTGTCCGGTTAACTGCGGCGGTTTTCCGGTTAGTGGGTTGTGGTTAAACGTTCTTTCGGGATATTCGCGTGTCACCGACTTGAACTCCCGGTGTTAAGCCAGACATGCTCCTGCCTTCCCGGTCAGGAGCATGGCTCATGTATGCAGGCAAGATCGTTTTCGCCCAGGTGATCGACCATCTGCCCGTGCACAGCTTGCGCCGTTGCGTCCACCGCTACGGCGGCGATCGCAGGCTGCGAAGCTTCTCCTGCCTCGATCGGTATCTGTGCATGGCCTTCGCGCAGCTGACCTATCGCGAGAGCCTGCGCGACATCGAGGCCTGCCTGCGCGCCCAGCACACCAAGCTCTACCACATGGGCATCCGCGGGCGCGTCGCCCGCGCCACCTTGGCCGACGCCAACGAGAGGCGCGACTGGCGCATCCATGCCGACTTCGCCCAGGCGCTGATCCGCATCGCCCGGCCGCTCTATGCCCAAGACAGCTTCGGCCTCGAGCTCGACCACACCGTCTATGCCCTCGACTCGACCACCATCGACCTCTGCCTCGCGGTCTTCCCCTGGGCCCCGTTCCAGCGCACCAAGGCCGCCATCAAGCTCCACACCCTCTTGGATCTGCGCGGCAATATCCCAACTTTCATCCATATCAGCGACGGCCGATGGCACGACGTGAGGGTGCTCGACGAGCTGGTCCCCGAGCCCGGCGCCTTCTACGTCCTGGACCGCGGATACATCCATTTCGCCCGCCTCCATCGCCTGAGCCAGGGCGCCGCCTTCTTCGTCGTCCGGGCACGGGCCAAGTTCCAGTTCCGCAGGATCGCGTCCCGCGCAATCGACAAGACCACCGGCCTGCGCTGCGACCAGACCATCCGCACCGCCGGCCAGCACACCGCCACCGACTACCCGGACAGGCTCCGCCGCGTCCGATACCGCGACCCCGAGAGCGGCAAGGCCTTCACCTTCCTGACCAACAACTTCACCCTGCCGGCGCTGACCATCGCCCAGCTCTACAAATGCCGCTGGCAGGTCGAGCTGTTCTTCAAATGGATCAAGCAGCACCTGCGCATCAAGCGCTTCTACGGCACCTCCGAGAACGCCGTCAAATCCCAGATCTGGATCGCCGTCTCCGTCTATGTGTTGATCGCCATCGTCAAGAAGCGCTTGGCTATCAACGCCAGCCTCTACACAATCCTCCAGGTCCTCAGCCTCACCGTCTTCGAAAAAACACCGCTCCTTCAATTGCTTACAAATCCAGAAACCACGACACCAATCCACCCCCATGCTAACCAATTGAATCTATTTGACTATTAACCGGACACTAGTGGCCGGCGGCTTCAACTGAAGCCCGAGGAACTCAGGCCCTTCCTGCGCGATTTCCGACGGTCGAAGAAGGCCGAGCGTGCGTACAGCCACCTCATCGGCGTGATCGAGGAGGTGCCGATCGATCAGCTCCATACCCTCGTTATCGACGGCGAGGCGAGCTTCCGCTCGCTCGGCCGGATCGCCGCGTTTGTCGAAGGCGAGGGCGAGACCGTCGAGTGGATTCGTGGCAACATCTGAGCCACCCCGATGGCCGGGGCTATTGGCGATGGCGCTGTCGGCGCTCGATACCCTGCCGCCTGGAATCGCGTGGTCGTGGGGCGGGGGGACGGCGCTCGCCATGCATCTGGCCCACCGGGTCAGCGACGATATCGACATCTTCTTCACGGACGCGCACGCCCTGCGGCTCCTCTCGCCCCAGCGGAACCGGGCGGTGAAGGCGATCACGGGCAAGTGGCAGGATCCCGGGCACACCATCAAGCTCGAATGTGAGGAGGGCGAGATCGACTTCATCGTCGCTCGCCAATTCACTGACCATCCGACCGATCCGGTCGAGATCGAAGGCCGGTCGATATCGCTCGAGACTCCAGCCGAGGTGCTCGCCAAGAAGCTCCACTATCGTGGCTCGCGGGCGATCGCACGGGATGTGTTCGATATGGCGGCCGCCCTCGAGGCGGTGCCCGATCAGGTGCGGTTGGCGGTAAGGGCGACACCGGACGGCGCGCGCCGTGCCGCCGACAGCATGCGCCGCCGCACGGCACGGATAATCCGCGAGCTTTCGGGCGCCGTGCGGCCGACCGTGGAGGGCGAGGCGCTGCTCAGTCTCGATCCGCTGGCGCTGGCGGCCGCTCTAGAGAATATGGCCGGCAATTGAGGCGGCGTAAGCGAAAGGCCGCCGGAATTCATACCGACGGCCCTTCCTCGAATTGGCTCCCCGGGCCGGACTCGAACCAGCGACAAGGCGGTTAACAGCCGCCTGCTCTACCAACTGAGCTACCGGGGATCAGAGCGCCCGCATTCAGCTCGCGTGACGGTGCCCGGAACCTAGGAAATGGGATTCAACCGGTCAAGGGTTAACGTATCCTTTATCGGCGAATGACGGTCGTCGGAATTCTCGGCTTGCCAGCCACGCGGGCGTCGGCACAATGCGCTGCGAATTCGCGGGATGGAATGGAGACGGCGGTATGGGCGCATGAGCAAGGTGGTGGGCGTGGATGTGGGGGGGACCTTCACCGACCTCATCCTGATCGACGAGGCGGACGGCACCATCCATGTCGCCAAGGTGCCGACGACGCCCGAGAACCAGGCGTTTGGCGTCCTCGCCGGGATCGAGGGCACGGGCGTGGATTTCGGCGCCATCGATTCGATCGTGCACGGGACCACGGCGACGACCAACGCCCTGCTCGAGCGCAAGATCAGCCGGGTCGGCCTCATCACCACGCGCGGCTTCCGCGACGTGCTGGAGCTCGGCCGCCGCACCCGGCCGCTCTCCTACGGCATGACGGGCACCTTCCGGCCCCTGATCCCGCGCGACTTGCGCCTCGAGGTGGACGAGCGCATGGATGCGGAGGGCGGGGTCGTCACCGCGCTCGACGAAGCCGGGGTCGAGGCGGCGGCCCGGTTGCTGCTGGAGCAGGGCTGTGAGGCGCTGGTGGTCCATTTCTTCAATGCCTACGCCAACCAGGCGCACGAGCACCGGGCCGCCGAGATCGCGCGCGGCGTCTGGCCCAACCGCTACGTCACCGCGGCGAGCGACATCCTGGCCCAGTTCCGGGAATACGAGCGCGGCGTGACGGGGGCGGTCAATGCCGCCATCCAGCCGGTCCTCGACCGCTATATCGGGCGCATGCGCGAGGAGCTTGCCGGGCGCGGCTATCGCCACGATCTCCTCCTCATGCAGGGCAACGGCGGCACCGTCTCCTCGACGATCGTCGCCGAGCGGGCCGTCCACACGGTGCTGTCCGGCCCGGCCGCGGGGGTCAAGGCGGCCGCCTATACTGCGGCCGCCGCCGGCTTCCCCAACGTCGTCACCTACGACATGGGCGGGACGAGCTGCGACGTGGCGCTGATCCGCGATGGCGTGCCCCAGGTGACGGCCGAGTTCGAGCTCGAATACGCCATGCCCATCCACGTGCCCATGGTGGATATCCACACCATCGGCGCGGGCGGCGGCTCGATCGCCCATATCGACGACGCCGGCATCCTCCAAGTCGGGCCGGAGAGCGCCGGGGCCAGCCCGGGCCCGGTATGCTGCGGCCGGGGCGGGACGCGGCCGACCATCACCGACGCGAACCTGATCCTCGGCCGGCTCAATCCAGCGGGCCTCCTCGCGGTCGACGCGCCGGTCCCGGTCGAGGACGTGAAGCGCGCGATCGAGCGCGAGATCGGGCGCGAGCTCGGCATGGATGCCGAGGCGGCCGCGGCCGCCATCATCCGCATCGCCGACAACCGCATGGCCGGCGCCTTGCGCATGGTCTCCCTGAGCCGTGGGCACGACCCGCGCGACTTCGCCCTCTTCGCGTTCGGCGGGGCCGGGCCGCTCCACGCCGCGCCCCTCGCGCGCGAGCTCGCCATCCCCACGGTGCTGGTGCCGGCGCGGCCCGGCATCACCAGCGCGCTCGGCTGCCTCGCCGCCGATGTGCGCCACGACTACGTGCGCACGGTCAACCGCCCAGTGGGCCAGGTCGATCCGGCGGAGGCCCGCGCCATCCTCGCCGAGCAGGTCGAGGAGGGCCGGCGCACCATCGCGCGCGAGGGCATCGAGATCGAGGGCATCGAGGTGATCCATGAGGCCGATATGCAGTTCCGGGGGCAAAGCCACATGCTCAAGTTCCCGCTTGCCAGCGCCGAGGTCTCGCGAGAGGCCCTGCAAAGCGCCTTCGAGGAGGCCTACTGGAACCGGTTCGAGGTCCGCCTGCCCGAGGTGCGGGCCGTGCTCGTCAACCTGCGCACGGCGGTGATCGGGCGGCGCGGGGATATCTCGCTTGCCGCCCTCGTCGACGGCGCCGGGCGGGCCGACTCCCTCGATGGCGCCCAGACCGCGACCCGCGACGTCTGGTTCGAGGAGGGCTGGCGCGAGACGCCTGTCTATGCCCGCGACCGGCTGCCCGCGGGCGCGTCCTTCGCCGGCCCCGCGATCGTCGAGCAGCTCGACACGACCACGGTCGTGGAACCCGGAAACGCGGTCGCGATGGACGCAATCGGCAACCTCGTCATCACCGTGCCACAGCGCGAGAGGACCGGCGCATGAGCATCAATATCGACCCCGTGACATTGGCCGTGATCCAGAACGGCCTGGTCCAGGTGTGCAACGAGATGGACCTTGCGTTCCAGCGCTCGGCCTTCAGCCCCGTGATCTCGGAGGCCTACGACCGCTCCGACGGCATCTATCACCGCGACAATGGCGAGCTGATCGCCCAGGGCGACCTCGGCCTGCCCATTTTCATGGGCACCATGCAGTACGGCACCGAGGCGGTGATCGAGCGCGTCAAGGACGTCCGCCCGGGCGACGTGATCATGGCCAACGACCCGTATCTGGGCGGCACGCACCTCATGGACGTGCGCTTCTACCGGCCCTTCTTCCATGAGGGCGAGCTGTTCTGCTGGCTCGCCAACACCGGCCATTGGCGCGATACCGGCGGCTCGGTGCCGGGCGGATTCTCGGCCAACGCCACGGAGGTGGAGCAGGAGGGGCTGCGCCTGCCGCCCGTGAAGCTCTTCAAGGAGGGGGTGATGGACGAGGAGATCCTGTCCATCCTCCTCTCGAACATCCGCGTCGCCGACGAGACCGTCGGCGACGTGAAGGCCCAGGCCGCGGCGCTCAGCATCGGTGAGAAGCGCCTGACCGAGCTCATCGAGCGCTACGGCCGCGACCTGGTGGAGGCTTGCATCGACGAGCTGAAAGCCCGCGCCGCGCGCCAGATGCGTGCCAAGATCGCCCAGATCCCCGATGGCGAGTATGCGGGCGAAGCATTCCTCGATTCGGACGGCGTGGTCAACGAGCCCTTGCGGGTCGCTATGAAGATTCGCATAGAAGACACTGAAATGTATGTCGATATGTCGGAGTCGAGCCCGCCCTGCATGGGACCAATGAACTGCGTCATCGCGACCACGCGCTCGGCCGTCTTCATCGCCATGAAGCACATCTTCCCCGACGTGCCGCTCAACGCCGGCACCTTCGAGCCCATCCACATCACCGACCCCGAAGGCACCTTCCTCTACGCCCACTACCCGAGGCCCGTCTCGGGCTGTGCGGCGGAGGTGAGCCAGCGCATTTGCGAGGCCGTCTTCGTGACCCTGGTGAACGCCATCCCCGGCAAGCTGTTCGCCGCGCCCGCGGGCACCAGCGGCAACTTCGCCCTGGGCGGCACGGACGAGCGGTATGGCAAGAGCTTCGTCATGTACGTGTTCTCGGGCGGCGGCTACGGCGGCTGGGACGGCGGCGACGGCATCACCAACGGCTGCTCCACCATCGGCATCTCCAAGACCCAGCCGCTCGAGGTGATGGAGCAGTTCTATCCCATCCTTTTCGAGGAATATTCCCTGCGCGAAGGCTCGGGCGGGGCCGGCCGCCACCGGGGTGGCTTCGGCGTCAACTATCAGGTGCGTATCCGGGGCGGCCGGGCCATCGCCTCCTTCGTCATGGACCACGGGCGCACGGGGCCGCAGGGCGTGCTGGGCGGCGCCGACGGCGCGCCCAACGACATCGTGGTCCATCGCGGCGACGACGCGCCCTTCCGCCTGCCCCACTTCTCGAAGGACCAGGGGATCCATGTGAAGGGCGGCGACATGATCCGGGTCTCGACCCCGGGCGGGGGCGGCTACGGCGACCCGCTGGAGCGGGTGCCCGAGGCCGTCGGGCGGGACGTGTCCCTCGGCTACTACACGGCCGCCGCCGCCGCGTCGCTCTTCGGCGTAGTCGTCGATCCCGCGACCTTCACGGTCGATGGGGCGGCCACCGATGCGGCCCGGGCACGCCTGCGCACGGTCGGAGCTTGATCGCTTGATTCTTGAGAAAGACGGGATAAGACACTGAAATACATGCGGAAGGCGAAGCCATGAGCAACGTGTTTCCAAAGGCGGGCCTGCCCCGGGAAGACCTCCTGGCCACCATGGCGAAGGTGCGCGAGGACGATCCCAAGTGGCGCGAAGGGCGCATGATCAGCTCGGTCTACTTCGTCTCCGACGAGCTCATGGACCTCACGCGCGAGGCCTACGGCGCCTTTATCCTCGAGAACGCCCTCTACAGCGGCGAGCACGCGCGCCGGCGCAAGGTGGGCTTCGCCACGCTCACCATGTTCGAGGAAGAGGTCATCGCCATGGCCCTCGAGATTCTGAATGCACCCCCCGGCGCCGGCGGCAACACCACGAGCGGGGGGACCGAGAGCATCATCCTCGCGGTCAAGGCGGCGCGCGATTGGGCGCGTGAGCATAGGCGCGTCCCCGGCACGCCCGAGCTCGTCATCCCGCGCACCGCCCACCCGGCCTTCAACAAGGCCGCCGCCTACATGGACCTCTGCGTCAAGCGCATCCCGCAGGGGCCCGATTTCCGCGCCGACGTGGCGGCCATGGACGCGGCCGTCACCGAGAACACAATCCTGATGGTGGGCTCCGCCCCCTGCTATCCCTTCGGCGTCATCGACCCCATCACCGAGCTGGCCGCCGTGGCCAAGAACCATGGCGTCTGGCTCCACGTCGATGCCTGCGTCGGCGGCTATCAGGCCAACTTCGCGCGCCAGCTCGGCTATCCGGTGCCCGCCCATGACCTCGGCGTCGACGGCGTCTGGTCGATCTCGGCCGACCTGCACAAGTACGGCTTCACCGCCAAGGGGCTGTCGACGGTCCTCTACCGCGACGCGGCGCTCAAGGACTTTGCCACCTTCACCTTCGACGACTGGCCCTACGGCACCTATTCGACGCCGACGGTAGGCGGCTCGCGCACCGGCGGCGCCCAGGCCGCCGCCTGGGCGGTCATGAAGTATCTCGGCGAGGACGGGTATCTGGATGCCGTGCGCACCATCTATGGAGACGCGCGCGCGCCTCATGGACGGGGTCGAGGACATCGACGGCCTCTGTGTCCGCGGCAAGCCCCATATCGGCCTCATGAGCATCGGCTCGGACGAGCTCGACATCCATGCCGTGGCCGACGCCATGCTGGGCCGGGGCTGGATCACCGGCCGGGGCAAGGAGCCGGATTCGATCCACCTGACCCTGAGTCCGGTCCACGCCGCCATCCACAATTCATTCCTCTCCGACCTCGTGGGCGCCGTGGCCGCCGTGCGCTCGGGCCAATTCACCGGCAGCGGCGAGGGGGCCGTTTATGTCGGCTGATATATTCCGCCCGACCTTTCGCTCGGCCGCTGAGCGAAGGCAACATGCTGAATCGAAGGTGGCTTGAAGGTCCGCTCACACATTTCGCCCACGGGACGATCGATCGAGCCACCGTCCCGGAGCGATCCAGTGCCCGCGAATACACCAGGAGGAACCGCTCATGGCGCTCGATATCCCCTACCTCGCCCCGAAGCCGGGCTGGGCCGTCCAGTCGGTGGTCGATCCCGCCTTCGCCAAGCTCGGCGGGCTGCTCGCCCCGCCCGAGGCGTTGAAGCCGGGCGGCTTCGCCTTCCTCGGCATCCCCTTCGAGGGCCTGACCATCAACGCCATCGGCGGCAAGGGCGGCCCGGACGGGCTGCGCGCCGCCCTCTCCACCCTGCGCCCCTACAGCGCCGACCTCGACATCGATTTCATCGAGACCAACGGCATGTCCGACCTGGGCGACGTTGACGTCGAATACCTCGATTACGACATCACCTTCGAGCGCACGGAGGCCATCTATGCCGAGATCATGAAGCGGGGCTGGATCCCGGTCGTCGCCGGTGGCAGCCACTCCATCACCGAGGCCACCATGCGCGCCTTCTCGGAGTTCCACGACAAGAACATCGGCGTCGTCTGGTTCGACGGCCATCCCGACATCATGGACAACTACAAGGGCGACCGGCACTACTGCGGCTGTCCGCTGATGCGCCTCCTCGAGGGCGGGCACGTGAAGCCCAAGAACGTGGCCAGCCTGGGCCTGCGCGGCTTCGCCAACGCGGCCGGCGAGATCCGCAAGGGCCGCGACATGGGCCTCCACTTCTACACCATGGAGGAGTTCTACGATAAGGGCGTGAACCAGTGCATCGAGGAGGCCATCGAGATCGCCACGGACGGCACTGACGCCTTCTACGTCACCTTCGACATCGACGCCATGGACCACACCTTCGCGCCGGCGACCCAGTATCCCGGCCCCGGCGGCTTCCAGCCCTTCGAGGTCATGCGCTTCGTGCGCCGCCTGGGCATGGCCGGTGCCGGCGCCTTCGACGTGACGGAGTACGCCCCCCTCATCGATACGACGCGGAACACCGGCAACATCCTCGCCACCCTCATGTGCGAGTTCATGGCCGGCGCCGCCCACCACGGGCAGCAGAACGGGGGGTGAGGGGACCCGCGCTTCAAGGGGAGAGGTAGAGGGAGACTGCGGTTTCAGGTTTTCTCCACCCGATACCGAGCCGTCGGCCCTCATACTTCGACAGGCTCAGCATGAGGGCCTCACCCTGAGCCTGTCGAAGGGTGAGGACCGACGAAGGGTGAGGGGCGATAGCCGCCGTCCGGCTACCGGTTCTCCGCGAGAAGGCTCTTGCCGCACAGATAGCCCCAGGTCAGGAACGGGCCGAGGGTCGAGCCGGTGGCGCAGACCTTGGTGCCGATGAAGTTCGCCATCGTGGAGCCGGCGCAGTAGAGCCCGGCAATGACCGTGTCGTCCTCCCGCAGGACTTGCCCCCGATGGTTCGTGCGCGGGGCGCTTTTGGTGCCGAGGATGCCCAGGCGATAGCGGGTGGCGTAGTAGGGCGGGCGCTGAATCGTGCCGAGGGCGATGTTGCGCTCGGGCTGCGCCGGGTCGCTCAGGGAAAATCGCTCAAACGACGATTCACCGCGATGGAAATCATTATCCCGGCCCGCGCGGACGAAGCCGTTGAACCGCTGGATCGTGCCTTCCAATGCGCCGCCGTCCACATCGATGAGCTTGGCCAGATCGGCGATCGAGCCAGCTTTCAGCACCTCGCCCGCCCCCCACTTGGACATGCGGACGGCGAACCGGTTCTTGGTGGCGAACTGGCGATCGAAGATGCGCCACGCCGGCAGATGATCGGCGCGCGCCGGGCCCGAGAGGGCGTCCGACAGGGCATTGCGGTCGCCTTCGTTCAGGAACCGCTTCCCCGCGCGATCGACGAGGATGCAGTGGGCATAGTCGAGCAGCTTGATCGGAAAGGCGTGTGGCCGCCCTTCGTACATTGTCGAGGCCACGGGATAGATGGTGGCCTGGTCCATGCGCGCCATTTTGGCGCCGAGGTCGGCGGCCATGCGATGCCCATCGCCCGTGTTCGTGTCCGGGCTGCCAAGAATGACGTGCTCGCTGGGGAAGTGGCGGTCGAGCATGGCCCGGTCCCATTCGTAGCCGCCGGTCGCCAGCACGATTCCCTTGGCCGCCCGTATCCGCCGGCGGCTCCCGGCCACCGTCGCTTCGAGGCCGATCACTCGCCCCCTGTCGCCATCAGCGTCGTCCGTGACCAGGCTCTCGGCGCGGGCGTCGGCGAGCACCTCGCACCCGGAATCGAGACAGCCCTTGAGAAGCCCGCCGGCGAGAGCGGCACCCAAGGCGACCCGCCGCGTCGCCAGCCGGTAGAGGATCCGCGGCCACATCATGGCGATCGCCCGCACCGGGTGGCGCAGCAGCGGGCCGTGGAAAAGCTCCTCGAACGTGAACAGTTGCGGCCGCACGGATTTGCGAATGCGGCGCTTCCATGGGCCGAGGGCATTGAGGCTCAACAGGTGGGGGCTGAGCAGACGGCCGCCCGCCTTGCCGCCGACCACCTCGGGATGAAGGTCCGGCAGGTCGATGAGCTTGAAGCGGACGGGCGTATGGTCCTCGACGAACTTCAGCATGGCCGGTGCCGTATCGACGAAGGCCCGCCACAAGGGCTCTTCCGCCTCGGCCCACCCATCGGGCGCGAGCGCGCGGATATAGTCGAGGGCCTCGTCCGGGGTGTCGTGCTGGCCGGCGGCCAGCATATGATGGTTGGCGGGTACCCAAGTGACGCCGCCCGACATCGCCGTGGTGCCGCCGATGACGTGGGACTTCTCCAATATCACGACGCGCGCACCGCCCACGGCCGCCGTCAGGGCGGCCGACAGCCCGGCGGCGCCCGAGCCGACGACGATGACGTCGGCCTCCATGTCCCAATCGGAGTCGCGGCTCATCGCCCCGGGCCCGATATATCAGGGAATTGCCGCGCGGGTCGCGGTGCGCCCTCACAGTGCGAAATGGTCATGGGGCCGTGATTCTCATCGCCAAATCAGGCCAATCAAGAGTGGACCACCGCCAAACGTGACAGCGCGGGGCCGAAATCGCGATCGGATGCCCATTGTGCTACCAATGTCGGCGATTGGGGGATGCCATCCGGGGAAACCCGGTTCATGCTACCATTATCGCCGACTTGGTATAGCCAATTGGGGAATCCCGACCCAAAGGGCTCGTGTGCGATCCCGATGACAGGGCGGGAAAGTTCCTGGCCACCCCACTGACAAGGGAGCCCCCGCCATGACCGATTACGACGCGCTTCTGCGGCCCCTGACCATCAAGGGCATGACCGTCCGCAACCGGGTCATCAGCTCGAGCCATGGCCCCGGTTACATCGTCGACGGCAAGCCCACGGACCGGCTCATCCGCTACCATGCCGAGAAGGCGAAGGGCGGGATCGGGCTCACGCAGGTCGGTGCCTCGGCGGTCTCTCTCGACTCGCCGAGTGGCGACTACGGCATCACCAGGCTGACCGACGATTCGATCGTCGACCACCTGCGCCCGCTGGTCGACGCGGTGCACGCGCATGGCGCCGCCGTCACGATACAGCTCATCCACATGGGCCGGCGGATGCACTGGGACGGCGAGCACTGGGTGTCGCTGATCGCGCCATCGGTCTCGCGCGAGCGCCTGCACCGCGGCTTCCCCAAGGAGATGGAGGACTTCGATTACCGGCGCGTGATCGACGACTTCGCCCAGGCCGCCCGGCGCTGCAAGGCGGCCGGCTTCGATGGCATCGAGTTGCACAACGCCGGGCTCCACCTGATCGACCAGCACTGGAGCCCGCTGGTCAACAGGCGCACCGACAAGTACGGCGGCGGCTTCGAGAACCGCATGCGCTTCGGCGTCGAGGTGTTCGAGGCGATCCGCCAACAGGTCGGCGACGACTACGTGGTCGGCATGCGCATCTCGGGCGACGAGATGATCGAGGGCGGCAGCACGCCCGACGAATGCCTCGCCATCGCCCGCTACCACACCGAGCGCGGGCTGGTCGACTTCCTCAGCGTGCTCGGCGGCTCGGGCACCACCTACCGGCACTACGCCGCGTTCATCCCCAACATGTCGCTGCCCCCCGCACCCTACCTCTACCTGGCCAGCGCCATGCGCCAGGAGGTCGGCGTGCCCATCTTCCACGCCCAACGCATCATGGACCTGCCGACGGCCGCCCGCGCGGTGGCCGAGGGCCACATCGATCTGGCCTGCATGACCCGGGCACACATCGCCGACCCGCACATGGTCAGGAAACTGACCGAAGGGCGGGAAGAGGACATCCGCCCGTGCGTCGGCGCCACCTATTGCTACAACCGCGTGATGGCCGGGCAGGACACGCTGTGCATGTACAACGCGGCCACCAGCCGGGAGGCGCATATCCCCCACGAGCATGCGCGGGCGCCGGCGCGACGCAAGGTCGTCGTCGTGGGCGCCGGTCCGGGCGGGCTCGAGGCGGCGCGGGTCGCCGGCGAGCGCGGCCACGACGTGGTGCTGTTCGAGGCGGCCGAGCAAACCGGTGGCCAGCTCGCGCTGGCCGCGCGCGTGCCCTGGCGCGAGGCCTTGGCCAACGCCACGCGCTGGCAGGAGGCCCAGGCGCGCAAGCATGGCGTCGATATTCGCTTGGGCACCGAGGCCACGGCCGAGACCGTCCTGGCGGCGGATCCGGACGTGGTGATCCTGGCCACCGGTGGCCGGCCCAACAAGGGGGACGTCGCGGGCGACGAGCTGGCCGTCACCACCTGGGACGTGATCGCGGGCACCGTGGCACCCGGCGACAGCGTGCTGGTCTACGACGACAGCGGCCGCTATTCGGCCGTCTCGGCCGCCGAGGTGCTGGCCCGGCGGGGCGCGCGGGTGGAACTGGTCAGCCCGGATCGCCTGGTGGGCGAGGAGGTCGGCCAGATGGACCGCCCGACCTTCGTCCGCCATCTGCACGAGCACGACGTGGTGGTGACTCCCGACTACCGCCTGCTCCGGGTCGAGCGCCAGGGGAACCAGCTCGTGGCCGTCCTCGCCAGCGAATACACCGACGCGGTGGAGGAGCGGCTGGTCGACCAGGTGGTGGCGGAGTACGCGACCCTGCCGCGCCTCGACCTCTACCATGCGCTCCGGCCCCAGGCGACGAACCTGGGCGAGACCGACCTGCGCGCCCTGGCGCGATTCGAGCCCCAGACCCTCGTCACCAACACCTGCGGCCGGTTCCAGCTGTTCCGCATCGGCGACGCGCTCTCCGCCCGCAACGTGCATGCCGCTGTCTACGACGGCCTGCGAATCGCCAAGGACCTGTGAATCCGGCGACCTCGGTGGTCGGACGCGATCGCTACCCACGGCTCCTACACCACGCTTGGGGACACGACCCATCAACGTGTGTTCTTCGATCCGAGCCAAAGATAGGGTTGTCCACTCTGGGCTCGGTGTCGATCATGCGATCGTCATCGAGTCGTTGAGCTCGAGGAGACGATTATGGCTCTCGACATAGAAGCCGCCGACAAGCTGCTGACGACCACGCGAGGGGTTCGCCGGCGAATCGACTTCGATCGTCCGGTTGAACGGGAGGTCATCGAGGATTGCATCGAAGTTGCGATGCAAGCGCCGGTCGGCGCGGCCTGGCTTACCCACTTCATCCCGGTCACGGATCCGGATCTGCGCAAGCAAGTCGGCGCACACTACGCGGCGGTTTCAGGGCCTTACTTGGATGATATGGAAGCGAAAATGCGTGCGGGCGCCAAAGAGGCCAAGGAGATCGAGGCCATCGACCGTGACATGGCCTTGCACCGCTGGTACAATGAGAATTTGTACCGTGCGCCAGTGCTCGTCATTGTTGCCATGCAGGGCCGCTATGAAACGGCGGACGTCTCGAGACGGGCCGCGGTGTACGGCTCAAACCTGCCGGTCGCCTGGTCCTTCATGCTCGCACTTCGGGCGAGAGGCCTGGGTACCTGCTGGACGACATTGCATATTCGCCGCGAGCGAGAAGTCGCCGAGCTCCTGGGAATTCCCGAGGACGTGACCCAGACTGTTCTCTTGCCTGTCGGCTATTACAAGGGCACGGACTTCAAACGCGTCAAGCGCCCACCAGTGGCGGATTGGTTGCATTGGGATCGCTGGGCGAGCCAGGATCGCCAAGAGTGACTTAAACCCGGATATCCAAAATGAGATATCAATACTAAACAGTTACGTTTAGTATTGACACGGCTAGTTGGCAGACCTTGATTTTTTCACGTTTATACCGCCGTGGTAGTGACAAACAAGACAGGAGAACGAGCGTGGAATCTCTAATCTTGTACATCATTGAAAATTTTGTTGTTAATTCCCTGGACGCATTTGTTGTCGGCCTTGGGTATTGGCTTATCAGATTCTCCCACAACAGAATCCTGGGGATTCCACTGCTAGTTCTCTACGCATTGGCTACTGCGGGAATGATGTTGTATGGAGGAACGGAGGTGCTAATTTGGGGAGTTGTCATGGCCGTAGTCGGCGTTCTGTGCGCCGAATTCATCGGACGATGGAGAGTGCGTTCACGAAGTAGTCATTCATCCCCCATTTCCCAAGTGAACTCGATATTCCATGCCCCGTGATGGGAATTCTGCTATAAGAATCAATATGTTGATGCATTGATGGAGCAGCAGGTATGGGACACCCGATGGGTGAATCGAAACGGGACAGTTTACGGGTCGATTTTGACCGTCGCTTGAAGCTTGAATTCCATGGTTCCAAGATTACTTCTGACGCCGGGTTGCTCGCCTACCGGGAGCTTGACGATGCCCTCGGCCTGACTGAGATGGCCGAGGGTGTTTTCCAGGATAGCCGTACCGGCAAGAACGGATGGCACGGCAAGACGGGTCAGTTTCGCCAGTCCGTTTTCGGGCGCCTTGGCGGCTATGACGATGTGAACGACGCCGACCGTCTGGGACGCGATCCCGCCATGCGCTGGATTGTTGGCGGCAAGGCCATCGAAAGACAGGCCGCTTCCACCAGCCAGATGGGACGCTTCGAGACGGAGCTATTGGCCACCGACGAGAACGTTGAAGCCTTGGTCGACATGAACGGGGTGTGGATCGACAAGGTTCATGACCGCCATCCGCCGAAGATGATCATTCTCGACATGGACAGCAGCGTCAGCCCGACCCATGGCGAACAAGAGGGAACAGCGTACAATGGTCACTTCGGCTGTACCTGCTACCATCCGCTATTCCTGTTCAACCAGTTCGGCGACTTGGAGAGATGTTCCCTGCGCCCCGGTAATGTTCACAGTGCCGACGGATGGCGGAATGTTCTGGAGCCGGTGGTGATGCGCTATAAGGAAAGGAAGGTGCGGCTGTATTTTCGTGGCGATGCCGCCTTCGCCTCACCGGAGATATACGAATATCTCGAAGCCGAGGGATTACTCTACGTCATCCGCCTCAAAGCGAACGCGATTCTCCAGCGGAACATTGCCCATCTGCTTACGCGACCTGTCGGTCGCCCGCCCGACCATGTTCGCCGTTTCCACGCCAGCTTCAGCTATCAGGCCGGATCGTGGAACAAGAAGCGCCGTGTCGTGGCCAAAGTGGAGTGGCACCCCGGCGAGCTGGTTCCTCGCGTCGGTTTCATCGTCACTAATCTGTCGCGCCCTACCAAGCGGGTGGTGGCGTTCTATAATCACCGTGGCACGGCGGAGCAGCACATCAAGGAAGGCAAGAACGCCATCAACTGGACCCGTCTGTCATGTCGCAAGTTCCGCAACAATGCCGTTCGGCTCCAGCTTCACGCCCTGGCCTACAATCTGGGCAACTTCATGAGGACACTGGCTTTGCCGAAGGAGGTGGAGCACTGGTCGATGACGACGTTGCGCGACAAGCTGGTGAAGATCGGGGCCAAGGTTGTCCGACATGGCCGCTACGTTACGTTCCAATTGGCTGAGGTGGCGGTGCCGAGGGACCTGTTCCGGAAAATCCTGAGCTTGATTGATGATCTGCGACGAAGACCCGCTCCGGCGTAGGCCGAGGGAATCGACGGCGAGGAGAAAGCGACAGGAGAGGTGTGTCTGGATGGCGAGAAAAATGACCGAGTGGCCTTCCAAGCGCGGGCCGATTACCAAAATCATGCCATCGGATGGCTGCATAGGGGATACAGTTCCCTTGGCGGTGGGAAAGTGGTACGATTTCCACGAATTTGGATGGTATATGGGGAATGTCCCTATCCGGTTAATGCAGGTAGCGCGTCGTTGGGTTGCAGACCGTGGATCAACTGGCGGTATGTGATGGTTGGCCGGGCCATGGCGCGGCTCAGGACGAAGTCGCCGAGGTCGTCGATCCGCCGGCGGCGGTTGAAGCGATAGGCCCATTCCCGGCCATAGCGCGGCAAGTGCTTGGCGCTGACGCCATGGTAAGTGCCGTTGAGCCAGGTCTTGAGGTTGCTGAACAGGACGTGGATGATCGGCATCTGCGTCTCGGCGTTCTTGCCTTGGCCTTGGACGGTGGGCTGGTGCTGGTAGACGGCGCCGAGCCCGGCATAGCCCTTGAAATCGTCGGTCAGCAGGCGCGCGCCCGGCGTCACGGCGGCCCGCACGAAGCCGCCGAGCTGCTCGGCATTGGCCCGGGGCAGGATGGCAAGTCGCGCCCGGCCGGCGACGAAGCCGCTGGCCTCGACCCCCTTGCCCGGCGCCACCGCCACCTTCTCCACCGCCAGCACGAGCAGGCTCTTGTTGGCATTGGCCATCCCGCGGCCCCGGCTCTCGGGCTTGCCGCGCCCGCCGTAGTAGCTCTCATCGACCTCGACCATGCCGTCCAGCAACGCATCCGGCCGCTCCGCCAAGCCATGGCGCAGCTTGTGAGCCATCAGCCATGCGGTCTCATAGCGAAGCCCCAGCTCGCGCGCCAGGAACAGGGCCGAGACCCCGCGCTTGTCCCGCCCCATCAACCACGCCGCCAGGAACCATTTGGGCAACGGTGTGCGGGTGCGGTGGAAGATGGTTCCCGCCGTCACCGACTCTTGACGACCGCAAGCCGCGCATTCGAAGACGCGCGCCCGCGCCTTGTGCCGATAGCCCCGCCGGTGCCCGCAGCGGGCGCACGCAAACCCAGACGGCCAGCGTCGATCCGCCAAGGCCAGGATGCACGATTCCTCGTCTCGGTAGCGCTCTTGGAACGTCAACAAGCCGCTCATGCCCTGTCTCCCGACCAATCCTCAGAGGCGGGAACAGTACACCCTTAGAGCGAACATATAAAGAACACTCGGTCGCTACCTGCATTAACCGGATAGGGACGATGGGGAATGTCGGTTCATAATTAATGGGGCTTACATACTTAACTTGACAGGCGGCAATCCCGCGCTCGCGTCAGTCGGTACGAACGTAACACAACGGCCCATGACCGGAAAACCACTCTTCGGCGACCGCATTGCAGCTAAGACGGGGGCCGCGGCAGCCGGTGAGAACGGCGGTGACAAATTAGTCCACGGAAGCGGCGGGATTTCCCAGCCGCGGGCGGAGTAAAACTCTGCCACCTGTAGCCTTCGATCTTTTTTGAGATGGAAGGCGGGAGGATGTACACCGTGGACCTATATCTGCGCGTTCGGCTGGCCTGCCATGTTGATGGTCTGAGCCAGCGAGAGGCGGCAAGTCGGTTTGGCATTGCGCGCGAGACGGTGAGGAAGATGCTGCGGCATTCGGAACCGCCGGGATATCGGCGACGCCAGCCACCGAAACGCCCGAAACTGGCCCCCTTCACGGATATCATCGACCGTATTCTGGAGGAGGACCGAACGGTTCACCGTAAGCAGCACCACACGGCGAAGCGTATATTCGAGCGCCTTCGCGACGAACATGGCTTCACGGGCAAAGAGACCATCGTGAAGGATTACGTTCGGGAACGGCGCCTTCGTCGGCGTGAGATGTTTGTGCCGTTGTCACATCCTCCGGGCCATGCTCGAGCGGACTTTGGCGAGGCGGATGCGATCATCGCCGGCGTCAAGTATCGGGCGCATTTTTTCGTCATGACACTTCCCCACAGCGATGCCTGCTTCGTTGCGGCCTACCCGGCGGCGACGACGGAGGCCTGGCTGGACGGGCACAACAGAGCCTTTGTTTTTTTCGGCGGCGTTCCCCAATCGATTCTTTACGACAACGACAAGTGTCTGGTGTCGCGCATCTTGTCAGATGGCACGCGGCAACGAACGCGGGCGTTCAGCGGGCTGCAGTCCCATTACCTCTTCGAGGACCGCTACGGCCGTCCCGGCAAGGGTAACGACAAAGGCAATGTGGAGGGGGTGGTCGGCTATGCCCGGCGGAACTTCATGACGCCGCTTCCCCGGTTCGCGAGCTGGGACGCCTTCAATGGCCACCTGGAAGAGCAATGCCGCAACCGGCAAGGCAACGTCCTGCGCGGCCACCGCGAGAGCATCGGCGAACGGTTTGTGCGTGACCGCGAAGCGTTGAAGAGGCCACTGCCGGCACCGTTCGACGCGTGCGACAAGCAGGGCACGCGGGTCAACTCGCTGTCCCTGGTGCGCTACCGGACGAATGACTATTCCGTGCCCGTCGCCTACGGCCATCAGGAAGTCTGGATCCGTGGCTATGTCCACGAGGTGGTTATCGGTTGCGGCGCCGGGATCATTGCCCGACACCCCCGTTCCTACGACCGGGAAGACATGGTCTTCGATCCGATCCACTACCTGCCTTTGCTGGAGCACAAGATCGGTGCCCTGGATCAGGCCGCGCCGCTAGCCGGATGGGAACTGCCTGATGCCTTCCCAACCCTGCGCCGTCTCCTGGAGGCGCGCATGGGCAAGGCCGGCAAGCGGGAATACGTCCAGGTCCTTCGGCTTGTGGAGACCTTCGATCTCGAGGTGCTTCACGGCGCGGTGAAGGACGCCCTGCGCCTGGGTGCGATCGGCTACGACGCCGTCAAACACCTTGTGCTGTGCCGTATCGAGCGACGCCCGCCCAAACTCGACCTGGATATCTATCCCTACCTGCCTCGGGCCAACGTGGCGACCACGGCCGCCGCCAGTTATATGAGCTTGTTGGGTGGAGGCGCGTCATGACCGATACGCCGCAAGTGTTGCTGGCCCATCACCTCAAGACCCTGAAACTGCCGACGTTCCTGCGCGAATACGACAAGCTGGCCCGCCAATGCGCCACCGAGGGCGCCGACCATGTGCGGTATCTTGTCCGTCTGACCGAGTTGGAACTGATCGACCGTGAGCGCCGCATGGTCGAGCGGCGGATCAGACAGGCCAGGTTCCCCGCCGTCAAAAGCCTCGACAGCTTCGACTTCAAGGCCATCGCATCGCTCGACAAGATGCTGGTTCTGGAGTTGGCGCGATGCGAATACGTCGAGCGTCGTGAGAATATCATCGCGCTCGGCAACAGCGGAACCGGCAAGACCCATATCGCCCTCGGTCTCGGTCTGGCGGCCTGCCAAAAGGGGCTCTCCGTCGGCTTCCTCACGGCCGCTGCCCTGGTTCATGAACTGATGGAGGCCGGGGATGAAAAACGCCTGTTGCGCCTGCAGAAGCAACTGGCAAAGTATCACCTTCTGATCATCGACGAACTCGGCTTCGTGCCGCTCTCGAAGACCGGCGCCGAGCTGCTGTTCGAAGTCTTCAGCCAGCGCTACGAGCGGGGCTCGATCCTGGTGACCTCCAACTTGCCGTTCGATGAGTGGACGGAGATATTCGGCTCGGAACGCCTGACCGGGGCTTTGCTGGACCGCCTCACCCACCATGTCCATATCCTGGAAATGAACGGCGAGAGCTATCGTCTCAACCAAAGCCAAAAACGGCGGAAATCCCCAAAAATACCTGCTTGACCGCCGGTGCAATGGTTGACCCGGTGGGTCCACAGGAACCTCCCACGCTGCTTCGCTCCGCGTAACGCAAGCGCTACACGAAGCAGCGCGGGTCCCTCCTATGGACTACCGGGACAACCCCCCAACACCGCGTACCGCATAACGTTAAGCCCCCATTTCCCAAGTGAACTCGATATTCCATGCCCCGTGATGGGAATTCTGCTATAAGAATCAATATGTTGATGCATTGATGGAGCAGCAGGTATGGGACACCCGATGGGTGAATCGAAACGGGACAGTTTACGGGTCGATTTTGACCGTCGCTTGAAGCTTGAATTCCATGGTTCCAAGATTACTTCTGACGCCGGGTTGCTCGCCTACCGGGAGCTTGACGATGCCCTCGGCCTGACTGAGATGGCCGAGGGTGTTTTCCAGGATAGCCGTACCGGCAAGAACGGATGGCACGGCAAGACGGGTCAGTTTCGCCAGTCCGTTTTCGGGCGCCTTGGCGGCTATGACGATGTGAACGACGCCGACCGTCTGGGACGCGATCCCGCCATGCGCTGGATTGTTGGCGGCAAGGCCATCGAAAGACAGGCCGCTTCCACCAGCCAGATGGGACGCTTCGAGACGGAGCTATTGGCCACCGACGAGAACGTTGAAGCCTTGGTCGACATGAACGGGGTGTGGATCGACAAGGTTCATGACCGCCATCCGCCGAAGATGATCATTCTCGACATGGACAGCAGCGTCAGCCCGACCCATGGCGAACAAGAGGGATGCCCAGTGGATCGTGGACTGGCCTACGGCCTGCGGCGGGTCTGCGCCGCCTGGGGCATGGCCCGCTCCTCGTTCTACGCCATGACCTCCGGCCAGCACGCCGAGCAGCCGCCGGCAAAGCGTCGGGGACCGAAGCCCGCGATCTCGGACCAGGCGCTGCTGGTGGCGATCGAAGCCGACCTGGAGGCATCGCCCTGGGAGGGCGAGGGCTACCGCAAGGTCTGGGCTCGGCTTCGGGTCTGTCGCGACATCCGGGTTACCCGCAAGCGGGTGCTCCGCCTGATGCGCGAGAACAATCTGCTCTCGCCCCATCGCTGCCGCCGCCGTGGCGGCAATCCCCATGACGGTGAGATTCATCACTCATGCCCCGAACCTCATGTGGGGCACCGATGGCGTTCGGGTGTTCACGGTGGACGACGGCTGGGGCTGGATCTTCAGCGTACAATGGTCACTTCGGCTGTACCTGCTACCATCCGCTATTCCTGTTCAACCAGTTCGGCGACTTGGAGAGATGTTCCCTGCGCCCCGGTAATGTTCACAGTGCCGACGGATGGCGGAATGTTCTGGAGCCGGTGGTGATGCGCTATAAGGAAAGGAAGGTGCGGCTGTATTTTCGTGGCGATGCCGCCTTCGCCTCACCGGAGATATACGAATATCTCGAAGCCGAGGGATTACTCTACGTCATCCGCCTCAAAGCGAACGCGATTCTCCAGCGGAACATTGCCCATCTGCTTACGCGACCTGTCGGTCGCCCGCCCGACCATGTTCGCCGTTTCCACGCCAGCTTCAGCTATCAGGCCGGATCACTAGTGTCCGGTTAACTGCGGCGGTTTTCCGGTTAGTGGGTTGTGGTTAAACGTTCTTTCGGGATATTCGCGTGTCACCGACTTGAACTCCCGGTGTTAAGCCAGACATGCTCCTGCCTTCCCGGTCAGGAGCATGGCTCATGTATGCAGGCAAGATCGTTTTCGCCCAGGTGATCGACCATCTGCCCGTGCACAGCTTGCGCCGTTGCGTCCACCGCTACGGCGGCGATCGCAGGCTGCGAAGCTTCTCCTGCCTCGATCGGTATCTGTGCATGGCCTTCGCGCAGCTGACCTATCGCGAGAGCCTGCGCGACATCGAGGCCTGCCTGCGCGCCCAGCACACCAAGCTCTACCACATGGGCATCCGCGGGCGCGTCGCCCGCGCCACCTTGGCCGACGCCAACGAGAGGCGCGACTGGCGCATCCATGCCGACTTCGCCCAGGCGCTGATCCGCATCGCCCGGCCGCTCTATGCCCAAGACAGCTTCGGCCTCGAGCTCGACCACACCGTCTATGCCCTCGACTCGACCACCATCGACCTCTGCCTCGCGGTCTTCCCCTGGGCCCCGTTCCAGCGCACCAAGGCCGCCATCAAGCTCCACACCCTCTTGGATCTGCGCGGCAATATCCCAACTTTCATCCATATCAGCGACGGCCGATGGCACGACGTGAGGGTGCTCGACGAGCTGGTCCCCGAGCCCGGCGCCTTCTACGTCCTGGACCGCGGATACATCCATTTCGCCCGCCTCCATCGCCTGAGCCAGGGCGCCGCCTTCTTCGTCGTCCGGGCACGGGCCAAGTTCCAGTTCCGCAGGATCGCGTCCCGCGCAATCGACAAGACCACCGGCCTGCGCTGCGACCAGACCATCCGCACCGCCGGCCAGCACACCGCCACCGACTACCCGGACAGGCTCCGCCGCGTCCGATACCGCGACCCCGAGAGCGGCAAGGCCTTCACCTTCCTGACCAACAACTTCACCCTGCCGGCGCTGACCATCGCCCAGCTCTACAAATGCCGCTGGCAGGTCGAGCTGTTCTTCAAATGGATCAAGCAGCACCTGCGCATCAAGCGCTTCTACGGCACCTCCGAGAACGCCGTCAAATCCCAGATCTGGATCGCCGTCTCCGTCTATGTGTTGATCGCCATCGTCAAGAAGCGCTTGGCTATCAACGCCAGCCTCTACACAATCCTCCAGGTCCTCAGCCTCACCGTCTTCGAAAAAACACCGCTCCTTCAATTGCTTACAAATCCAGAAACCACGACACCAATCCACCCCCATGCTAACCAATTGAATCTATTTGACTATTAACCGGACACTAGTGAGGCCGGATCGTGGAACAAGAAGCGCCGTGTCGTGGCCAAAGTGGAGTGGCACCCCGGCGAGCTGGTTCCTCGCGTCGGTTTCATCGTCACTAATCTGTCGCGCCCTACCAAGCGGGTGGTGGCGTTCTATAATCACCGTGGCACGGCGGAGCAGCACATCAAGGAAGGCAAGAACGCCATCAACTGGACCCGTCTGTCATGTCGCAAGTTCCGCAACAATGCCGTTCGGCTCCAGCTTCACGCCCTGGCCTACAATCTGGGCAACTTCATGAGGACACTGGCTTTGCCGAAGGAGGTGGAGCACTGGTCGATGACGACGTTGCGCGACAAGCTGGTGAAGATCGGGGCCAAGGTTGTCCGACATGGCCGCTACGTTACGTTCCAATTGGCTGAGGTGGCGGTGCCGAGGGACCTGTTCCGGAAAATCCTGAGCTTGATTGATGATCTGCGACGAAGACCCGCTCCGGCGTAGGCCGAGGGAATCGACGGCGAGGAGAAAGCGACAGGAGAGGTGTGTCTGGATGGCGAGAAAAATGACCGAGTGGCCTTCCAAGCGCGGGCCGATTACCAAAATCATGCCATCGGATGGCTGCATAGGGGATACAGTTCCCTTGGCGGTGGGAAAGTGGTACGATTTCCACGAATTTGGGTGGTATATGGGGAATGTCGGTTAAGTGGACTAGTTTTGCTCCGCCCGGGTGGACTAATTTTGCTCCGCCGTTGACAAGCCGGCGAACCTGCCCGTCAAGCTAAGTATGTAAGCCCCTAATTAATACCCGTAATACCAGCGGCCGATGTTCTTGACTCATCGCCGCCTGGCAAGCGCGCCCGAGCTTATGCGAGGTAAGCCAAGGCCGCGGACGCGGCCGCCCGGTGTTTGAGGGAACATACGATCGGTCTTATCTAAGGCCGATCGGTATTCGCGCCGCTCCTGAGGAATCCCCCACGCTTTTGTGCCGGGGGGTGAGACGGCTACTGGTTCTCCGAGAGAAGGCTCTTGCCGCACAGGTAGCCCCAGGTGAGGAAGGGGCCGATCGTGGCACCCATGGCGAAGACCCTGATGCCGAAGAAGTTCGCCATCGTGCCCCCGGCGCAGTAGAGCCCGGTGATGATGGTGCCGTCCTCCCTCACGACCTGCCCCTTGTCGTTGGTGCGCGGGCCGCCCTTGGTGCCCAGGAGACCGAGGTGATAGGGCGTGGCGCGGAAGGGCGGGCGCAGAATCGTGCCGAGGGCGCCGTTGAGCTCGGGCCGCGCCGGATCGCCGAGGGAATACCGCTCCGCCGAAGTCTCACCACGATGGAAATCGTCGTCCCGGCCCGCGCGGACGAAGCCGTTGAACCGCGCGACCGTCTCTTCCAACGTGGTGCTGTCCACATTGATGAGCTTGGCGAGCTCGGTAATCGTATCGGCTTTTACCACCTCGCCCGCGCCCCATTTGGCCACGCGCACGGCGAACCGGTTCTTGGCGGCGAATTGCCCGTCGATTATGCGCCATGCCGGCATATGGTCGCCGCGCGCCGGGCCCACGAGGGCCTCCGCCAAGCTGTTGCGGTCGCCTTCGTCCACGAACCGCTTTCCCGCGCGGTTCACGAGAATGCAGTGGGCGAAATCGAGCACCAGGAGCGGAAAGGCGTGTGGCCGCCCTTCATACATGGTCGAGGCCACGGGAAAGACACTCGCCTGGTCCATGCGCGCCATCTTGGCGCCGACGTCGGCGGCCATGCGATGCCCGTCGCCGGTGTTCGTGTCCGGGCTCGCGAGCCGCGCGTGCGCGCCGAGGAAGTAGCGGTCGAGCATGGCCCGGTTCCATTCGAAGCCGCCGCTCGCCAACACCACGCCCTTGGCCGCCCTTATCCGCCGCCGGCCTCCGCCGACGGTGGCCTCGACGCCGATCACCCGCCCGCGATTCCCGTCGGCCTCGTCCGCGATGAGAGTCTCCGCGCGGGCTTGCGTGAGAACTTCGCACCCATTGTCGAGGCACGCCTCGAGGAGGCCACCCACGAGGGCGGCGCCCATGGCGACCCGCCCGGTCGCGAGCCGATAGAGGATCCTCGGCCACAAGGTGGCGAGCGCCCGGACCGGGTGGCGCAGCACCGGCGACCGGCCCTGGAGAAGCTCCTTGTAGGTGAAGAGTTGCGGGCGCACGGGCTTGCGAATGCGGCCTTTCCATGGGCCGAGGCTGTTGAGGCTCCAATTGGGGGGGGCCAGCACGCGGCCGTTCTTCTTGCCGCCGGTCACCTCGGGATAGAGATCGGGGAGGTCGATGAGGCTGAAGCGGACCGGCGAATTGTCCTCGACGAACTTCAGCATGGCCGGCGCTGTATCGACGAAAGCCCGCCACAAGGGCTCTTCCTCCGCCGCCCACCCATCGGGTGAGAGCGCGCGGATATAATCGAGTGCCTCATCCGGGGAATCGCCGTAGCCGGCGGCCAGCATGTGATGGTTGGCGGGCACCCAGGAGACGGCGCCCGAGAGGGCCGTGGTGCCGCCGATAACGTGGGCTTTCTCCAAGATCACCACGCGCGCGCCGCCGACGGCGGCCGTGAGCGCCGCCGACAGCCCCGCCGCGCCCGAGCCGACGACGACCACGTCGACCTCCATGTCCCAATCGGTGTCCCGGTCCATTGCTCCGGGGTCCGACCGGCGCCCCTCAGGCCCGCGGCGCCGACTGGCCGCGGGGCGGCAGCTCCAGGATCTCGGCGGCGCGCGCCGGCTCCACGGGCTCGCCGTCGAGCTCGCGGATGATGCGCACCGCCTTCTCGACGAGCTGGCCGTTGGTGCCGAACTCGCCCTTCGAGAGGTAGAGGTTGTCCTCGAGCCCGACGCGCACGTGGCCGCCCAGGTTCATGGCCTGGGCCACCATGGCGAACTCCCAGCGCGAGATGCCGAAGGCCGCCCAGTTGGCGCCATCGGGCAGCAGCGAGTGCAGGTAGGTCATGGCCTGGGGCGTGGCCGGGGAGGCGTAGTTGATGCCGAGGCAGAGCTGGAACAGGACCGGCTCCTCGAGCAGGCCCTGGGCGAGCATCTCGCGCGCGAACATGACGTGGCCGGCCTCGAAGCACTCGATCTCGGGCTTGACCCCCAGCTCCTTGATGCGCTGGGCCATGATGCGCAGGTGCCCGGGCGTGTTCATGAACACGTTCTCGCCGAAATTGAAGGTGCCCACATCGAGGGTGCAGATGTCGGGGCGCAGCTCCTCCACCTGCTTGAGGCGCTCGAGCGGCCCGATGAGAGTGCTCGAGGGGTCGCCGATCCGGGGTTCCTCGGTGCCCGGCACGAAGCGCGCACCCTCGCCGGTCGTCAGGTTGATGATCACGTCCGAGCCTGAATCCCGGATGCGCTCCACCACCTCGCGGAAATATGCCGGGTTGCCGGTGCGCAGGCCCGTCTCCGGGTCGCGCACGTGGATGTGGGTGACGGCGGCGCCGGCCTGGCGCGCCTCGATGCAGGCGTCGGCGATCTGCTTCGGCGTGATCGGGAAATTGGGGTGCTTTTGGAAATTGTTGTGCGATCCGGTGACGGCACAGGTCACGACCACGTCTCTCGGCATCCGCCCCTCCTGTTGCTCCGGGAACCCTTCAGCGAAGGGCCAAGCCTAGACCATGGGCGCCAGCCCGGCCAACGGCACGTCGTTTCAGTTTGATCGATTTCCGCCAATAGCCGAACTCGAACATTCGGCATCGCCGCAAACACGCATGGATTCTTCTAGAGTTCGTCGCTAAGCTTCTCGGCGGGAAGGACGCCGATGGAACGCTGTCTCGCTGCCGCTACGGCCGCTGACGCGGTCGGGTACCCCTGCCAGATATATTTCCGGCTTCGGGAGGGAGCGCTGGCCGAGAGCCTATCCAGAAATATTCTCTGGGCGCTAGTCGGCTTGGCTTTCCTGGTGCTTCCGACGGGAGCTGCCGCCGACGGGGCCGAACGGCTCGTTGAGATCGTCTACGAAATGGATTCCAGACCGGTCGAGGGACGACCAATGCCGGTGGCCCGGCGCGGTGTGGAGCCGGCCGGTTACGTTCTCGTCACCCGAGGTGAGACCGTCCCCACGACGCTCTTTCCGGCGCTTGGTTCGCAGTTGCCCGACACGTCGGCGACCGGGCTTTGGAGCGCGATGCGTTTGGTCAACCACTTGAACGACGTGGGCGGTGATAACCGAATGCTGGTGCCAATAGACGGCTTGCCCTATACGGCCGACCTGTCACCCGCCAGCGGCGTGGCGCCCGAGATCTCGTGGGAATTGAGCGATGGGCCCGATGGCAAGGTCGCCGTGCGCAGCGGCGACCGAGAGGTCATGATTTCGCCGGGTGACTACGCAACCGTGGCGCTGGCCGAGCGTACGGTCTCGGTCGATCGACTGGCGGACGCCGTTCTGGCGGCCTACGAGGCGAGCGGCGTGTCCGAACCGCCGCCGCGCGACTCCATAATCGAGGACCTTGCGTCGCTGGCGCCCGACGGCGGCGATGCGACGTTCTACGCCCGGCTCATCGTGCTCAACCACGGCGACGTTATCATCAGTAGCACCGACCTCGTCTCGGCCTGGGACGACGCGCAACGGCTGGCCCGCGAGGGACCATACGAGGCTGCGTTGGCGGCGCTCGAGACGGTGCTCGACGCGGTGCCGGGCCATGCCAATGCGGCGCGCCTGTTCCACCACGTTCTCGATCTCGTAGAGGCGGGCGCGGTCCCCTCACGCGCGGTTGGAACCATCGCGTTTCCCGCCGGTCAGCCGGACGAAGATATGCAAGCGCTGTGGCGGGCAACGCACAGCGGTGCCGCTATTTTCTCTGCCGAACAGGGCTCGACCGGTTTCGCGTTTCCGATAGCAGACGGCGGCTTCGCGGCCCATCTTCCCGCCGGTGCCTATCACCTGACCGTCGACGTGCCGGGCTTTGCCACCGCTGAGCTCGATATCACGCTCGAGGGCGAGACCACAATCAATGTCCCGATACAGCGCGCGAACTAGGACCGCGTTCGGCTGGGCGTTGCGCCTAGGCGCGCTGCTGGGCGCGCTGGCACTGCACCCCTCCATCGGCCATACACAGCAGAGCACACCGTCGCTGCATTCGGTGGTTCTAGACTTTCCCGATCAGGTGCCCAGTGTCGCGGAAGCCCTGTGGCGGGATCGCTGGCGGACCGATGCATACGAGGATTTCACGGCGGGAAACCGGCGCGAGCGCGCATACCATATCCGCTTCGCCGCCGACGAGACGTTCCGGTTCATCATTCCGCAGTCGCTGATCCAGGATCCGGCGGCCCATATCCACTGGTTCGGCGATACGCCTCACACCTACGACTGGACCAATGACGACGGAGAGGTCGTTACGGTCACGCTCGCGGTTCCGAACAAAGTCCTGATTATACGAAGCACGCTGCTGGCCGCGGAGGCGTATTTCAACGAGGCGATCGATCGCGCCGGATATACCGTCGGCCTCGCGGTGCCCGACGCGCCGCTCGACATATACCTCGGCAATTTCGAAACCCACGTGACCTGGAATGGATTCGCGAATTTCCGAGAGCAACAAATCCGTCTACGCCAAAATCTCGATTTCGATAAGGCATTCCATACCCCTCTTCATGAATTGTTTCATATTGCGCAAGGAGGCCTGCTGTTTCAGCGGCACGGCGACGCCTATTTCCTGTGGTACGACGAGGCCGAAGACCATATTCGCGAATTTCTATGGGAAAGCACGGCGACCTTGATGACAGACGAGGCGATCGTCGTGCCGCGTGGCATAGGATTTCCGATGACGCGGGAAATGGATCACCTCAACGGCTACCGCGATTATTGCGAACACGATTTTTCCGAAAACCGATTGTACTTTTTCGAGCGTTACGAATACTGCGCAACACTACCAAAATACTATGCCGAACAGATCTCTGGCGGGCGTGATGGCCCCAACATAGATGCGATCCTTCATTTGCTTTTCCGGGTTTACGAAAAGGGGCGTCTGACGCCGGAAAGCTTCATGCAGGCCATGGTTGAAGGGCTGCCCGAAGATCGCTTTCCCGGCGCGGACTGGCAAGAGCGATGGCAGCGCTTCTTTACCTCTTACGCGGCAAGCATGGTGGTCCAAGGCGCCTCGGCATCCCACAATCCCGCTGACAGGCTGGGCATTCACGACGATGCATTCAGCCGTGGACAGAGGGTGCTGCCCATCGGGGTGGATAATAATGTGGTCGAGGATTATTCGTCGCTGCCCGAGCGTCTCTATGCGACGCCGGCAAACGACGATGAGGAGCGCGCGATACGTCTGGCTACGTTGGCCGAAGCGATCGACTTGCTTCCGATAAGCTACGCGCTGGAATTGCTCGACCTGGGAAAATTGCACCGCCAGCTTGCCGGCCCAGTATCGGTCTTTTTCTTTGCCGCGGGCGAACCGGGAACCGATGCATTCGTGCTACGCCAATCCTACCCGAGGGGCGATCTGAGTAACGACAGGCTGCAAACCGTATTTGCCTGGAACCGCGCGTTGTCGTGGCTGCCGGATCCGTCGACCGGCGAGGTCTCCAATGTCGTCGAAGAGATAAACGTCGATAATAGCGTCGAAAACCAGGACCTTTGGCTGGGCCTTGTAAATGCCGGTCTGCCAAAACGCAGGCGCATGGCGGCATGGGCGCTTGTCGTGTCGCCACGGTTGATCCCACTGGGCCGTGGCACATCCGCTCGCGCGGTGCGTCTGGTCGACGGTGCCCCGGCGCAACGATTGACCACGCACGAGTTCTACAATGGCGATGACTTCGTGCTGTCCGTCGACACCACCGGGCAACTGCACTTGGGCGCGGGCACGCGAAACGACATTCCGGCGGACGAGCGCAGCATCGACCTGACGCTGATTTGCAGCGATAGCCAGCGGGTGACATTGGCGGATCCCGGTATCAGCATCGACGCTCATGCGACACCCGGTCAGTACGGTCTGCCGACGAGGTACAACTACAAGCTGCGCGGCCGCATTGCACCGGACAACGCCATCACCGGCGAGTGCCGGGCGCGGGTGGAGCTGACATCGCTGTTGAACCTGGGCGGCGGCGACCATCAGGTGGACGAAAGCTTTGTCTTTCGCCTGGATGATCCAAGGCCTTGGGTTGAGAGCGTGCGGGTTCGGTCGGGCGGGACCGTTGCCTACGACAGCACGACATTGACGCTGGAGCCGATCGCGCCGGCCGGCGGCCAATACACCGTCGAGATCGAGGTCGCATTTTCGACCCTGATGGGCGAGACGGCGGTGGAGATCACTGCGGGGTTGGAGGCGCCGTACGATCGTTACAAATTCAACACCGATCCGATCGTCTATGGCGAGGTGGACTGGATCAACGATCCCGTATTGGACGCCCCGCCGAACACCTATCGCACGGTGGTCGGGACCACACTGACGGTCCCCGAGTCCGACGTACCCGAAGGCGGCTTCCTGTGGTTCTCGATCGGTGGCACCGCCGAGAGCCCGGCAACCGGACTGGATTACGATCCAAGCACGTCGGGGATACAGCCAAATACACGGCACTATGTCCTGCTCGGCACGAACGACTATTACCGCGCCACGATATCGATGGAGAAGGAGCTCATGGGCGCGTTGCGCGACCAGCGGGACGACGGGGTGCGCGAGTCATACGACTACAAGATCGAATACCAGCCAATCGAGACTCAGTTCCGCCTGATCGAGTCCGCGCATTTAGGGGCGGGGCGCACGTACTTCGTGGAAGCGTGGCGGGGTGGGTTGGATTTCGTGTTGCAAGACATTGAGTATCAACGGACGCTTCTGGCGCAATTCAGGGCAAATGTGCAAGCCATAGACGACGCCTTGGCGCCAGGCACAGTCACCGGGGCAACACGCGAAAGCTACGAGTTGAACCGCCGGAATTTGGTCGGCCAGATTGCCTCTACAGAACCGTACATCGCGGTGCTCGAGGCAATCGTGGCTGCCGTCCGGCGAACCGAGGCGGATTTTCAAGCGGTCATTCGATTGCTTGATGGGGCGATCAGCTACGACTGCCACACGATCCTTGGTGGACCGGTATTGGCCCGCTTCGGCGGCATGCGCGGGCGGTATGAAGAGCGGATTTCCTATCCGCCGTTCTACTGGGGCGGCGATGATTCCTTTGTCAGCAGAAAGGTCGAGATCGCCACATACGATGCGCCCGGATGGTACAGCCATTCGGCCATACCACGCCTTTTGGAGGGATACGGTCATTGCCCGACGTTAGAGGTGTGGCACTTCGATCGTGATGACCTCGACCGGGCGCGAGCACTTCTGGCCAAGGCGCCGGACTACGTTTCTGTACCGCCGAACGAGATTGCCGAGGACTCGCCGGCCGTCGAAATGATCGCGCCGACACTCGCCATATACCAGGACACGCTGCAGTTTGC
Source organism: Alphaproteobacteria bacterium (assembly GCA_963666705.2). GTDB lineage: Bacteria > Pseudomonadota > Alphaproteobacteria > CADEGL01 > CADEGL01. The sequence goes on from CAXXKO010000029.1 coordinate 278,141, forward strand.
CCTCGAAGAACTCTTGACGATTGCTTGGCGGTTCGTGCCCGACCCCGGCGACGGTATCGAGATGGCTGAGGATCTGCCGGTCTTCCGTGACAATAATCCACGCCTGCCGGTATTGGACGATGGCCCCATGATGCGTGTCCGCTTCAAGCCTCAAGACGTGTGGCCGTTCATGGTCGACGGCCACGGTCAACGGAACTACACGTTTCGCGGCAGGGAAAACGTCGACGAGACCGAGCCGTTTACCTTCGCCAATCGCCGGGACGCGGAGGCCGATGAACCGTACTATCGGATCCATTCGGACATAACCGGCTTGCCGCGCGAGCTATTTGAGGAACCGTATTTCGAGCCCATCGAGCGTGGCTACGATGTTAACTGCTATTTGGCCCAAGGCGGGGCACAGCAGGTCACCAATCGGACCCATGACACGCGCTACGGCGAACGCGACGAGACGCTGGTCATCAATGGACGGGCGCCCCGAGACACCCTTGAGGGTACTTTGGAATGCCAATGGAGGTCGGGCCGCCCGATCGGCGACGAGGTGCATCTGAGCCAAATCCGATGGGACTTTGTGCGCAACGGTTTGCCGACGGAGACCGACATGAGTTGGCTCGGCCAGGCGGATCTACCGCCGCCACTGCTGCCGTCTACGACCGAAATCGCAGAGGGCGAGGCGAGTGAGGCGGACGAGGCGGATCCGCCAGCGAGCGCCGCAACGGAAACAACGTCGCCAACCCAGCCGCCGGCCGAGGCGCAGCCGGACGATGGATCCGAAAGCGAAACAGCTGTCGCCGACCCGAACGCGCCGCCCGCAGATGACGCTGCGCCCTCGCCGCTCGTGGACACGGAGGAGCCCGCCGAAGTCGAGGGCGGGTCCGACGACCAGCGGCTGGAGCACGACGAAGCCGGCGACAGCGCGGCGGACGCGCCGCCCGAGGAGGCGATCGGGGGCATGCTCGGGCCTGGCATCCAGGTATCCTCCACGGTGCGATACACGGGTGTGCTAACGGGCACGATCACCAATGACAGCGACGCTTACGAGCCCGGCGACGTGGCGCTCTATGTCGAAGGGCCCGGCCTGCCGCCACCCGACGGCCAGCCAATACTACTGGACCTGCAGGACGGCTTCCCGCAGGATTTCGTGGCCATAGTGGCGGGAGGCTCGGTCCGGCTTCGCAACGTCGAGCAGCCCGGCGGGCCGAGCTACACGCTGCTGAGCGAATCCGAATTGCGCCCCTTTGAGATCGTGCTGTCGCCCGGCGACGAGGAAGTGATCGAATTTCCCGACTCGGGTCGGCTAACGGTCGTCAACAAGGACAACGCGTCCCAACTTCTCGAGCTGTTGGTGGTCCCCAGTACCCGCATCAACGTGTTGGATGGCTCGATCTACATGATCCGCGACATTCCGCCGGGTCCGCACATTCTCCACGTCGTCACGCAGAGCCGCCGCTTTCAACCTTTGACTATGTCGGTCCAAGTGCAGCCCGTCGGCAACACGCATAAGAACATCGTACTGGTGGAACGTGGCAACGGTGGCGCGATTACATCTGCAGGCGAATAGAGGCGAAGCCAACGAATGATTCGGGCTGATCCTGGCACAATGACTTTTTGCCATTCAGTCCCCGGAGTGTAGGGCTACTGGTGGCCAAAGTTCGCGAGCGCCTCTCCGTGCGGCTAGCGCACCTCCGACCAAGGGTCCGATTGTCCACGCTTGGAATGATCGCTTCAGGTCAAAACCGAACCTAGACAAAGGCCAACCTATCCGTAGCTCCCACGGTTCTGCCGTAAGCCGAGTCGGCCCCCCGCCCCTCAGCCGAGCCAGCGCCCGGCGATGAGGGCCGCCGCCTCCTCGGCGCCGGTCGCGCGCGCGGGTTCGGGCCTCGGCATGGCCCATAGGGCCTCGAGCGGCCCGGCGAAGGCGCCGCGTATGAGGTCGCCCCTGGCCAGCTCATGGCAGGGGACGTGGCGGGCGAGCCAGGCGAGGAGGCCGGGCTCCTCCGGCCACCCGTCGCGGCGCACGTAGAGCACCGGGACGCCGCCACACCCCGCCTCGACGAAGGCGCCGTAGCCCGGCTTGGTGACAAGCGCGTCGGCCGAGGCGAGGGCGTCGATGAAGGGGATACCGAGGCTGGCAACGCCGGCCATGTCGGGCCGCGCCGCCGCGAGGCCGTCCTGGACCAGCCACCGCACGCCCGGAATCGCCGGCCACAGCTCGGTGGGCAGGTCGAGGGCCGCGCCACCGGGGGCGAGGAGGACCAGCCGGTCGCCCGTATCGGCGCCGAGGTACTTGCGTATTTCCGTGCCCCGGTCGCGGCCCAGCCGGGCGATCGGCCCCACGTCGTGGATCTCGGTGTCGAGCTCCATGGCAAGCGCGGGCTCGAGCCGGATGAACGCGGCCGCCGTCCCGTAGGCGGCGCGGATTCGCCGCTCGATTCGGCGGGCCCGCGGCGCTTCACCGCAGTAGTGGGCGTAGACCTCGGCCCAGTTGAGGGAGCAGAGAGCCACCGCCGGGGTGCCGATCTCCGACGCCGCCGCGAGTGTCAGGTAAGGGACGTTGGCCAGCACGAGGTCGGGTTCGAGGCTCGTAAGCCACTCGGCCTCGGCCTGAAGGGTGGCGTTCCAGTTGACGTGCAGGGCCTCGTAGGCCCGGGCGCTCTCCTCGACCCGCACGTCGAGGGCCGTGCCCATCGCCATGCCGAAATCGCTCCGCCGTTCCACCACCTCGAAAGGCCCGGTGAAGAGCTCGGCGAGGAGCGGGCGCGGCACGGCCGTCGCCAACGTCACCCGCAATTCGGACATGCGCGCGGAGAGCGCGTTCACGACGGGCGCGGTCTGGGCCGCGTGTCCGTAGCCGTGGGGCGAGATGGCGACGGTGAGGTGCTGGGTCACGGAATTGTTCGGGCGGCCGACTACTGGCGCGGGGCGGCTTCCATGCTCGTCAACGGGCCAGCGGCTTGCGCGGCGGTGAAGTCCCGCATCTGTCCCTCGACCTCGTCGAGCTGTGCCGTGAGCCTCGGGCGCGCCTTGACGAGGTCGTAGCACCGCCTCACGGCCGGGAACTCGTCCAGGAGGTGCTCAGGCGGCTCGAACCCGGAGCCGGCGAGGAACGCCATATAGATGTCCGCGACGCTGAGCCGCTCGCCCAGGAGGTAGGGGCCATTGTCTTTGAGGGCATCGTCGAGGACCCGCCAGCGGTCGCGCGCCGTGATCAGGGACTGGGCCTTGATCCGGGGCGTGTCCGCCGGGTCGGTCGAGTAGCGGTGCGGATAGTAGTACCGCTTCATGACCGGGTGGATGTCGTTCACGAGGAAGAAGTACCTGGCGTAGAAGAGCCCGCGCAGGGGGTCGTCGATCTCGGGCACGAGGCCGGGGCGCCCATGGCGATCGGCGAGGGTGAGCATGATGCCCGGCGCCTCGTGCAGGATCAGGCCCTCGGGCGTGATCAGCGAGGGTATCCAGCCCGCCGGGTTGATGGCCAGGTATTCGGGCTTGCGGTGCTGGCCCATGATCGTGTCGACCTCGCGGATCTCGTATTCGAGCTCCAGCTCCTCGAGCACCATCAGCACGGCGCTGCCGATCGAGAGCTTCGACCAGTAAAGGATGTACATCGGGTCTTCTTTCCGGCTGTCCAAACGGCGGGGCCCGCCCCTCACCGTATCTGGTTCCAGTTCGGGGCACTAATCCTCGAGCTCGCAATGAGGATTTACGACCCAACAGCAGGGCGGCGAATCGGTTGAGGCTTGTCAAGGTCGTGGGAATAGAATCCGTTTATTATCAATATGTTATGGAATAGAGGTTCGAACCTTGACAAAACTCGACACTTGCGCCCATTGGCCCGGAGGTGACGATCAATATCGAAACATAACTTGAACATCAATGAGGGTCAAGAAGTTTATTCGAGCCAGTCGCGGCGCGCCGAGGCGACTGGAGGGGGCGGCATACGGCACGCGCCGTTGGGATTTCCCCCGTCGCCGTTGGATATCCTTAACGCCGATCCGCGTCGAGGCCCGGACGGGCCGTAACGCCTGAGCGGAGGATCGATGGCGGTGCGCGAGCCCGGCCCGGGCCAAGGCCCGTTAGCTCGCCGTTGGGATTTCCCCCGTCGCCGTTGGATATCCTTAACGCCGATCCGCGTCGAGGCCCGGACGGGCCGTAACGCCTGAGCGGAGGATCGATGGCGGTGCGCGAGCCCGGCCCGGGCCAAGGCCCGTTACCGGTCGAGGACGGCGCGGACCTTTTCCGCCACGACGGCCCGCTTGAACGGCTTTGCGATCAGCTCCACATCCACGTTGGCCAGCTCGGCGCCGCTCTCCGTGTAGCCGGACATGAACAGAATCTTGATGTCGGGCCGCGCGCGCCTGGCCTGCTCGGCGATATCGAGGCCCGTCATGCCGCCCGGCAACACCATGTCGCTGAACAGGAGGTCGACCTCCGGGGTCTCATCGAGAAGAGCGAGGGCGCAGCGGCCGTTCTCCGCCTCGATCGTACGGTAGCCGAGGCTGCCGAGGATTTTCACCACCAGCCGGCGGACGGCGGCATCGTCCTCCACGACGAGGATGGTCTCGCCCCGGCCCCGGGTCGGCTTGTCGCCTGGTGCGCCCTTTTCCTCGCGGGGGAGGCGGCCCTCGGCTTTCGGCAGGAAGATCCGGACCGTCGTGCCGTGTCCGGCCTCGCTCTCGATCTCGACGTTGCCGCCGGACTGAATGACGAAGCCGTAGACCATGCTGAGACCGAGGCCGCTGCCCTTGCCGACCTCCTTGGTGGTGAAGAAGGGGTCGAAGGCGCGCTTCACCACGTCCGCCGGCATGCCCTCCCCGGTATCGCCGAGGGCAAGCACCACGTAGTCGCCCGGCGCCAGGTCCGGCCCGGTCCCGGCCGCGTGCCGGCCGATCCTCGCGTTCCGCGCCGCGATCGTCAGGCGGCCGCCGCCCGGCATCGCGTCCCGGGCATTGATGGCGAGGTTGAGGACGGCCGCCTCGAGCTGGCCGGGGTCCGCCTCGACCGCCCAGATGTCGGCGCCCGCCCGGGTCTCGATGGTGATGGTCTCCCCGAGCGTGCGGCGCAGGAGCGCCGTCATGCTCCCGGCGAGGGCGGCGATATCGACTTTCTTCGGCCGCAGGGCCTGTTGGCGCGAGAAGGCGAGCAGCCGCTGGGTCAGCTCGGCGCCGCGGTCGGCCGCCCGGCTTACGGTTGCCAGATAATCGCTCAAGAGCCCGCGGTCGCCGAACTGGCTCTCCGCGAGCTCGGCATTGCCCAGGATGACCGCCAGGAGGTTGTTGAAATCGTGCGCCACCCCGCCCGTCAACTGGCCCACGGCTTCCATCTTCTGGGCTTGGCGGAGCTGGTCGGCCGTGCGCTTGTATTCTGTGATGTCGGTGTCGAAGGTGGCGACGCCGCGGAACGCGCCGGCTGTGTCGATGACCGGGAACTTGGTCACGCGGATGTCGCGGAGTTTGCCGTCGGCGAACGCGATCTGGTGCTCGCGCTCGACCACCCGCATGCCCTCCAGGACCTCCCGGTCCTGGGTGGTGTGGGCCTCCGCGTCTTCCTTGGGGTGGATGTCGTAGGCGGTCTTGCCCAGCACGTCCGCCGCGGCCCGGCCATACCATTCCTCGAACCGCCGGTTCACCTGAAGGAACCGGCCTTCCGTATCCTTGAGGAAAACGGCGGCGGGGGAGTTGTCCATGACGCTCCGGAACTCGAGCTCGCGAGCCCGCAGGGCGTCCTCCGCCCGCTTGCGCCCGGTCACGTCCTGGGCCATTGCGAAGACACCCGCGACCGTCCCGTCGGCCGCCAGATGGGGCACGTAGCCCACCTCGGTCTCGCGATGCTCGCCGTCCGGAGATTCGACCGATTCCGCGAACGACTGGGCCTTGCCGGCCAGTGCTGCCGTGATATGGGGCCGCAGGCGCTCGTACCGGGACGCCCCGACGATGTCGGCTATCCGAGTACCCGCGATATCCGACAGCGGACGCCGGCACCACGATGCCCAGGTCTCGTTCGCGAATTGGAACCGCTCCTCGGCATCGAAATAAACGATGACCGCCGGCAGATTGTCCGCGATCAGCCGCGTCCGCGTCTCGCTCTCGCGCAGCGCCTCCTCCGCTTCGTGACGTTCAGTGATGTCCTGGGTCGTTCCAAAATGGCCCAGGTATCGACCGGACCCGTCGAACTCCGGGCTCCCTATTTCGTGCTGATGCCGGACCCGTTCTCCGGTTATCACCCGCCGGTATTCGATCTCGTAGGGCTCATGTTCGCCGAAGGCCCGGTTCCAAGCGCTGCCCACGCGCTCCCGGTCGTCGGGATGGATGTTCTTGAGGAGCTGGACTTCGGTAAAGGGATGCTCTCTGTCGGAATCGCCTGAAGAGTCGGACGCATCCCCCAGGGTGGGAAGATACTGTGTCAGCCTGCTCTCGGCGGCCCAGTACCAGGCCCGGATCCGCGCCTTTTCAAACGCCCGCGTCAAGCGGGCAATTTCCACGTGTTCCGACATTACCCGGCTTGAGACGATATTTCCCGGGCGACCCGGGTGTTCAGCGAAACCATGACAGAAATCGGCGCCTCGGCGGAAGGGTGGGTGAGGTCTTTGGCTTCAGGCCGCCCTGGGCCGGGCCACCATGTCTCGGACGGGCCGTTTTCGGCCGTTCGCGCCTCATCTGGCCACAGCTCTCCTTACAAGCAATACAGGCAATTTCGATGCCACATCTTCCATTCTTCCTTTGGCCCGGTCCTGGGGGGTGGCCGCCGGAGGCCCGCTCGCCGATCGATGGACCCGATTCCCCTCACACCCCGTCGAAGAGGGCGGAGGAGAGGTAGCGCTCTGCGAAGGAGGGGAGGATCGTCACCACGAGCTTCTTCGCCATCTCCGGCCGGCAGGCGACCTCGAGGGCGGCGGCGATGGCCGCGCCCGAGGAGATCCCCACCGGCAGGCCCTCCGCCCGCGCGGCGCGGCGCGCGGTCGCGAAGGCCGTCTCGTTGCCGATGCGCAAGACCTCGTCGATCAGGTCCGTATCGAGGATGGCGGGGACGAAGCCGGCGCCGATGCCCTGGATCAGGTGCGCCCCCGGTGGGCCGCCCGAGAGCACCGCGCTGTCCTCGGGCTCCACGGCGATGGCGCGGAATGCCGGCTTGCGCGCCTTGATGACGCGCGCCACGCCCGTGAGCGTGCCGCCGGTGCCGACGCTGCTCACCAGCACGTCGATGGCCCCCCCCGTGTCGCGCCAGATCTCCTCGGCCGTGGTCCGGGCATGGACCTCGGGGTTGGCCGCGTTCTCGAACTGCTGGGGCATGAAGCCGTCGGTTGCCTGGGCGAGGATCTCCCCGGCCCGGCGGATGGCTCCCGGCATGCCCTCGGCCGCGGGCGTGAGCTCGAGCTCGGCGCCCAGGAAGCGCAGCATCTTGTGGCGCTCGACCGACATGCTCTCGGGCATGGTCAGGATCAGGCGGTAGCCCTTGGCCGCGCAGACGAAAGCCAGCGCTATGCCCGTGTTGCCCGAGGTCGGCTCGACGATCACGGTCTCGGGCCCGATGCGGCCCGCGGCCTCGGCCGCCTCGATCATGGCCAGGCCGATGCGGTCCTTGACCGAGCTCAGAGGATTGAAGAACTCGCACTTGGCGGCGACTTGCGCGACGCAGCCCGCCTCGGCCGTCATGCGGTTGAGCCGCACCAGCGGCGTGCCGCCGATGGTCTCGAGGATGCTGCCGTAGATGCGGCCGTGCTCGCCATGGCCGCGGACGGGCGGCGTGCCGTCGGCGTCGTCGGGCTCGGGCCTTTCGGCGGCGGCGTTCCGTGTCGGTGCCATGTCCTCGTGCTCGGCTCTCCCCGCGCCGCGCCCTTCGCGACCGGCCGGCAAGAGGATCGTGGAATTCCGCCCGATACTCAATGCCAAAGCGACCCCAGGGCAACGCCGCCCGGGATGCGGTCGCCCAGGAGCGCGTATTAACAAAACTAATCCGTATTATAATGTTAAATACATTGTAGACCTGGTGTTAATGGAATATACCAGATTCAGCGCGCTATTCGGGCTGGAGCCCGCTCCGGGACGCGCGGCGGCTAGGATGGATCGGATGATGGAAGGGACGACCATGGGCCGAGCTGGCACGGGGGACGCGGGGGTGGACGCGGGCACGGTCGCGATCGGCGACCGGCGGGCGGCGACCCATGCGGCGGCGCTCGCCACCCGCTATCGCGGCCTCGAGGGGGCAGACCTCCTCCGCCCCCTGATCGAGCGCGAATTCAAGGGCCGCATCGCCGTCGTCTCCTCCTTCGGCGCCGAGGCGGCGGTGCTCCTCTCCCTGGTGGCGGAGATCGATGCATCCGTCCCCGTCATCTTCCTCGATACGGGGCGGCATTTCGGCGAGACCCTGGCCTACCGCGACGCGCTGGCCGAGCGCCTCGGCCTCGAGGACGTGCGCTCGATGGCGCCCGAGCCCTACGACATCGCGCGCACCGACCCGGACGGGATGCTGTTCAGCGAATCGCCGGCCGCCTGTTGCCACCTGCGCAAGGTCATCCCCCTCAGGCGCGCCCTGTCGGGGTTCGAGGCCTGGGTCACGGGCCGCAAGCACTTCCAGGGCGATACCCGCCGGGACCTGGCGCTGGTCGAGCCGGCCGACGGGCGCATCAAGATCAACCCGATTGCCCGCTGGTCGAAGGCGCGGATCGAGGCGGCGTTCGCCAGCCACGGCCTGCCGCGCCACCCTTTGGAGGCCGAGGGTTACCCCTCCATCGGCTGCATGAGCTGCACGGCGCGCGTGGCGCCCGGCGCCGAGCCGCGCTCGGGCCGCTGGACCGGCTCGGGCCAGGCCGAGTGCGGCATTCACCTGGGCATCCCGCGCGGCGTTAGCATGGGCTGCTAGAGCGTTTCCAGTTGGACTGGAATCGCTCCAGGCCGCAAGGCGGCCCGCCGGTCGTCCGGCGCGCCCGCGCAGGCGCGGACCTCTTGGTCCGCCGCCGCGAGCGAAACAATCGCTAGAGTGGGTCCGATCAAAGCGGAACCGCTCTAGACCCGCGGCTTGGAATCGAGGCGCGAGCGGTCGCGCTCAGCTCTCCGCCGCGCGCGGCCCGGCGAACAGCCAGATGAGGAAGCCGAGCACCGGCAGCAGCAGGATCAGGAGAATCCAGAGCAGCGCCCCGCCCATGGAGGCGTCGCTCCGCACCACGTTGAGGATCGCCCAGACGTCGGCGACGAGCACGATGAGCCTGCCGATGCCCATTCCCATTCCCATGTCTTCACTCCGGCCCAGTTTCAGCCGCCCAAGCTTAGGCGCCCACGCGTGCCGGGGGTAGGGCGGCGGGGCCGCCTGGGGATATGATCGTGGCGGCAAGCCGCGGCCGACGATCCGGCCGGGACGAAGCAGGCGGGAGCAGGCGCATGGGCGGGACCGAGACGGTCACATACGAGGTCGAGGGCGCGGTGGCGGTCATCACCCTGGCCAAGCCCGACCTCAACACCATCGATGCCGGTCTGCTCGACGGCCTCATCGCGGCGCTCGGCAAGGCGCGCGGGGACGACGGCGTCCGCGCGGTCGTCGTCACCACGGCCCTCGACCGGGCGTTCTCGGCCGGCCTCGACCTGAGGCTCGTGCTTGACGGCGGCTCGGCCGTCATGCGCTCCCTCCTGCAGAAACTCTATATCGAACTCTTCGACGCCCAGCACCACCTGGGGAAGCCGTCCATAGCGGCCATCAGGGGTGTCGCGCGCGGGGGCGGGCTGACCATCGCCATCTCCTGCGACGTCGCGATCGCGGCCGAGGATGCGAGCTTCGGCTATCCCGAGCTCGATGTCGGCATCCTGCCGGGCATCCACTTCACCCATCTTCCGCGCGTCGTCGGCCGGGCGCGGGCTTTCGAGCTGTTGTTCTCAGGCGAGCCCTTCGATGCCGGGCGGGCCGAGCGGCTCGGGCTCGTCAACAGGGTCGTCCCGGCGGGCGAGGTGCGGCGCGCCGCCATGGGCATGGCGCAAGGCTTCGCGCGCAAGCCGCCGGGCGCCATGAGAATCGCGCGCGACGCCTTCATGCGCATCAACGACCTCGACGACCGCCGCTCGATCGCCGGCATCGTCGATACCATGGCGCTGATGGCCGACGGCGAGGAGACGCGGCGCGCCCTGCGGCGCTTCCTCGACCGCGGCAAGCCGGCGCCCTGACCGTGGCGCGGCCATACCAAGCTGCGGTGATAGGAACCCATTGAGACGCTTGTCCAAGTCTTTCGGCAAGGAGCGCTTCGCGTAGCGATGCGGCGCATCGGAAGCGGAGCGCGACGCCGTCCGAAAGGCTTGGACAAGCGCCCGTAGGGTCGCCTCTCCGGCCCCCCGGACGTCGTCGCGAACCCTTGCCGATGCGCCGCATCGCCCGCGTGCCCGTTCCTAGCCGGAGAGCCGGAGAGGCGATCTCAATAGGTTCCTATCACCGCAGCTTGGTATTAGCCGCTGCGCACGAAGGTCTCGCGCCCGCCGCTCACGTTGAGGATGGCGCCCGTCAGGTAGGCCGCCTCGCCCGAGCACATCCACAGGGCGGCGGTGGCGATCTCCTCGACCTCGCCCATGCGCCCCAAGGGGACCGCGCGCTTGCTGAACGCAGCCGCCGCCTCCCGGGTCATGTCCTCGCCCCAGATCTCTGTCCAGACGAGGCCGGGGCGGATGCAGCAGACGCGGATGCCCTCGGGCGCCACCTCCTTGGCGATGCCGAGGGTGAAGGAATCGAGGCCGCCCTTCGTACCGGCATAGACCGTGTCGTTGGGCAGGCCGCCATAGATGGCCGAAATCGACGAGATGTTGACGACGGTGCCGCCCTTGCCGCCGCGCGCGGTCGACATGCGCCGGATGGCCGCGCGCGTCGTCAATATGGGCCCCAGGAGGTTGGTATCGATCATGCGCCGGATGGCGGCGACCTCGTGGTCGGCCAGGGCCACCTCGACCGAGACGCCGGCGTTGTTGACGAGCACGTCGACCGGGCCGAGGCCGTCATCGGCCGCCGCGAACAGCCGCTCCACGTCCTCGGGCTTGGAGACGTCCGCCTGGACCGTGATGGCGCGCCGGCCATGCCCGCGGATCTCCTCGGCCACCGCCTCGGCGCGGTCGGCGGCGGCCGCGTAGTTGACGCAGACATCGTAGCCCCGCTCGCCCGCGAGCCGGGCGATGGCGGCGCCGATGCCGCGGCTGCCTCCGGTAACGATCATGATCGGTGCGTCGCCCATTCCCGTCTCCCGTTCCCGTGGCCTGGCGCCGTGCGCGACCGGCGGATCTTTCCCGGCGCCCGACCTTGGCCCGGGCGGGTGTTCGCCGCCCGATCCACGTCGCGACGACCGGTCGATGCTACAATATCTGGCTCAGGAAGAGCTTCGTTCTATCGCTCCGCGGCGCGTCGAAGAACTGATCGGGTGGTGCTACCTCCACGATCTCCCCCTCGTCCATGAACACCATCTTGTCGGCCACGGTCTTGGCGAAGCCCATCTCGTGGGTGACCACCACCATGGTCATGCCTTCCTGGGCGAGCTCGATCATCACGTCGAGGACTTCCTTGATCATCTCCGGGTCGAGGGCGGAGGTCGGCTCGTCGAACAGCATGATTCGGGGCTTCATGCAGAGGCTCCGCGCGATCGCGACCCGCTGTTGCTGGCCGCCGGAGAGCTGTGCTGGATACTTGCTCGCCTGCTCGGGGATGCGCACCCGATCGAGATACTCCATCGCCAGCCGGTTGGCCTCGGCGCGCGGTATCTTGCGGGCGCGCATGGGCGCCAGCGAGACATTCTGGAGCACGGTGAGGTGGGGGAACAGGTTGAACTGCTGGAACACCATGCCAACCTCACGGCGCACCGCCATCACGTCGTCCATGTCATCGCTGAGCTCGACACTGACGACCCGGATGGTCCCCTCATCGTGGGTTTCCAGCCGGTTGACGCAGCGGATCATGGTGGACTTGCCGGAGCCCGACGGGCCGCACACCACCACCCGCTCACCGAGCTCGACCTTGAGGCTCACGTCGCGCAGGGCCTGAAACTTGCCGAAGAACTTCGACACCCCGTTCAGCTCGATAATCGGCTCGGCGGTGTTGTTCATTGAGACAGCCCGAACCCAGTGGTTGGTGGAAGACGAGCTTAGCACGACTGCCCCAGCGCCAACCAGTGGCCGCCATGGGCCGAGTCGACGCCTGCCTTGAAAGCGGCGATGCCCGCGGGGCACAATGCGCGCGGGCAGAGCGCCTCGCGGCCCGCCCGGAGGGAACAGATCATGAGAACGCCCAAGTACCAGTATTTCACCCTGGACGAGTATCGGCAGAGGCTGGATGCGCTGCGCCGCCGCATGGAACAGCGGGGCGCCGACGTGCTGCTGGTGACGAGCCCCGAGAACCTCTGCTACCTCTCCGGCTACCAGACGCCGGGCTACTACTGGTACCAGACGCTCGTGGTGCCGCTCGAGCGCGATCCGGTGTTCGTCGTGCGCTTGAACGAGTCATCCAACATCGAGCCCTTGAGCTGGGTCGAGGACAGCCGGCCCTACGAGGACCATGAGGACTGGATCGCCCACACGTGCGACGTGCTCGCCGACCTCGGCCTAGCGGACAAGCGTATCGGCCTCGACTACGATTCCTTCTTCCTCCGGACGCGGGATGAGAAACGGCTGGTGGCGGCGCTTCCCTCGGCGACCTTCGTGGATGGCGCAGATCTCGTGGAACAGGGGCGGGTGATCAAGTCCGCCCAGGAGATCGAGTATATACGCCAGGCCGCCAGGACGGCCGAGGCGGGGCTCAGGGCCGGTATCGAGGCCTGCGCCGCCGGCGTCACCGAGAACGACGTCGCGGCCGAGCTGCACCGGGCCCAGATCAAGGCGGGCAGCGAGTATACCGGGTTGCCGGCATTCCTGCGCACCGGCGCGCGCGACGCCCAGACCCATGCCGCCTGGAACCGGAATGTGCTCGAGCCAGGGGACAGCGTCACCTTCGAGACGCCGGGGTGCATCAACCGCTACCACGCCGCCCTCTATGGCCAAGTGTTCATCGGCGATCCGCCCGCGGTGCTCCTGCGGGGAATGGAGATCGGCAACGAGATCATGCGCAAGACCAAGGCGGCGATCCGGCCGGGCGTGCCGGCGGGTGATATCCACGAATTCGTGCAGAACAGCCTCGAGGCGGCGATGGGGCCGGAGAGCCGGCGCAACAGCCGCGCCGCCTACTCCATCGGAATCGGGTTTGCACCCGACTGGGGTGAAGGGCACATCCTCAGCATGACCCACGGCGAGGAGCGGGTCTTGGAGGCCGGTATGACCTTTCATTTGCTTGCGGGCCATGTGTTCCTGCACGGCATGGAGCGGGTGAAGCGCTCGTGCTGCAGCGACACGATCCTGGTCACGGAGACTGGCTGTGAGACACTGACGGACGGGGTCGAGCACAAGGTCTACGCGAGATAGCAAGCCGCGGCTGCCCGGCGGCACCGTTCAGGTGGGAGGAGAAGGCTATGTCCAAGAGCAGCGGCAAGGGCACTGTCCAACCCTGCGATCTGATGGTGCGCAACGCCTATGTGCTGACCATGGACCGGCGGCGGCGCAAATACACGAGCGGCGCCATCGCCATCCAGGGCCGGGACATCGTGGCCGTCGGCCCGGACGCCCAGATCGCCCGCCGCTACCGCCCGCGCCGGGTGCTCGACGCCGGTGGCGCGCTGGTCCATCCCGGCATCATCGATATGCACACCCACATCTCCTACCACATGGTGAGCAAGCTGATCGCCGAGGAGGCCGTGGACACCGACGATGCCGGACCCTGGGTGGCCAAGCAATACACCAGTCTGATCAACACGATCGACAGCGGCGAGATGGAGTACGCCAACTCACTGCTGTGCGGCCTCGACATGCTGACCGCCGGCGTGACCATGGCGATCGATCCAGGCACCGCCTTCGAGACCAGCGCGGTGGCCGCGGCCCTCGAGAATCTGGGCATGCGCGGCTCCCTCGCCGATCCCTGGATCATCGACGCGCACGGGCCCCAGCTCGCGAACATCAAGGGCGTGACCGTCAGCCGGCGGAAGGCGCTCGCCCGGCTCGGCCGGGAGCTCGAGCGCAACAAGGATCCCGACGCGCTTGTCCGCGGCCATGTCTCCGTCTACGGCATGGGCGACAACTCGGATGAGCTGATCCTGGCGGCGAAGGCCCGCGCCGACGAGGGTGGCGTGATGTTCAACATGCACCAGTCCCAGAGCGTCGACGACGCCGAGTTCGACGACGCCCGCTTCGGCAAGCACCCGCTGGTCCATTTCCGCGACATCGGCCTGCTCGACGAGGGCTGCGTGTTCGTGCACATGAACGTGCTGCGCCCCGACGAGCTCAAGCCGGTGGTCGATTCCGGCATGTCGATCGTCTGGAGCCCGACCAACACCTGGTACTACGGCACCCGCGCGCAGTCCCCCAACAGCCTGCCCAAGCTGGCCAAGCGCGGCGTCAACCTCACCATCGGCACCGACGTCAGCAAGGCCGCCGCCTTCGGCGACCAGCTCTACACCGCCTACCTCCTAGCCCGGGACCAGGGCGACTACCTGTCGCCCGAGCAGATCCTGGCCATGATGACCATCAACGCCGCCAAGGCCCTGCGCCTCGAGGACCGATTGGGGAGTATCGAGGCGGGCAAGCGGGCGGATATCGTCATTCGCAACGACGCCACGCCCGAGGCCTGGCCGCGCATCAACATGGAGCGCCAGCAGCTCCTGCTCGCCCGTTCCCGCTCGGTGGACACGGTGATCGTGGATGGCCGCGTGGTGCTGCGCGGCGGCCGCCACACCCTCCTCGACGAGGCGGTGGTGTACCGGCTGGCCCAGGAGACCGCGGAGCTGATGGTCGCGCGCGCCCGCGGCTAGAGCGGTTCCGCTTTGATCGGACCCACTCTAGCCCATTTTGTCGCTCGCGGCAGCGGACCAAGAGTTCCGCGCCGGCGCGGGCGCGCCGGGCGACCGGCGGGCCGCCTTGCGGCCTGGAACGATTCCAGTCGAACTGGAAGCGCTCTAGTGTCCCTTACGGCCTACTGCTGAGCCTGGTTGAGCTTCCTCTCCCGTATGCGGGCGAACAAGCTCAGCGGGAAGATGATGATGAAGTAGAAGACACCCGCCACGGTGAAGATCTCGAGGTAGCGAAACGTCTCGCCGCCAAGCACCGAGGCGCGGAAGGCGAGCTCGGCGATCCCGATCGCCGACACGAGACTCGAGACCTTGACGAGGTCGCAGACGAAGTTCACGAATGGCGGCGTCATCATGCGCGCCGCCTGGGGGGCGATCACGACGGCGAAGGTCCAGAACCGGGGAATGCCGACCGAGTCCGCGGCCTCGTACTGCCCGCGCGGCACCGCCTCCACGCCGGCGCGGAAGATTTCGGCGAGAAACGCACCGGAGTAGAGTGTGAGAGCCGTGATACCGGCCCCCATCGCCGTGATCCTGAAATCGAAGATCAGGGGGGCGGCGGAATAGATCCAGAAGATGGGCACGAGCTCGGGGAGCGAGCGAAAGACGTCGATGATCGTGATCGAGATGCGGAAAAACATGCCGCGCCGGCGCATCTTGCCGTAGCAAAGAACCAGTCCCAGGACCGAGCCGAGCGCGAGGGACGCGGCGCACAGGTACACCGTCATCACGGCGCCGTCCGCGAGCAGCTGCCAGTTTTTCTCGATGACGAAGAGGTTGAATTCCATGCGGTTGCCTCACCGCTCCGAGCGCTTCAGGAGGTTTTCGAGCCTATATGTCGCACTGCTGAAGACGGAGCCGAGAAGGAGGAAGATGACCCCGACCGCCGTCAGAACCTCGATCTGCTTGAAGGTGAAATTGGCGATGGTGTTGGAAATCGTCATCAGCTCGCCCACCGCCAGAAGCGACAGCACGGTCGTCGCCTTGAAGAAGCTGATGGCGGTGTTCGCGAGCGGTGGAATCATGATCTTCATGGCCTGGGGCAGGATGATCGTCAGCCAGCGCGTCGCACCGGGCAGGCCGAGCGAGTAGGCCGCCTCCCATTGACCCTTGGGCACCGCATTGATACCGCCGCGCGCGATCTCGGTCAGATAGGCGCTCGCTTGCAGGGACAACGCGATCACCCCGCTCACGAACACGGTGGTGGGTATCCCGGTCACGACGGGAAGCGCGAAATGCACCCAGAACAGCTGCACGAGCAGCGGCGTGTTGCGCCACAGCTCGACATGGGCGGTGATGAGCCAGCGCCAGGGTGCGATCCGCCAGGGTAGCCACAAGAGCCGGAACGGTGGGATCTGATAGGTGATCGCCATGAGGACGCCGGTGACATAGCCGATCACCATCGTGATCCCCGTCAGCAGCAACGTGATGCCGAGCCCTTCGAGAAGGGGAATGCGATAGGTGTAGACGATGCCGAAGTCGAGGTAGGAGAGAAACTCCCACTTGACCGTGCGGTATAACAGCACGCCGATGCCGATGAGGACGCCGAACCCGACCGTGCGCTCGAACGCCGCCGACCGTAGCACCCGCCGGGTGGTCCTGCTCATCATGCCCGATCGGCCCGCGGGTACCAGCTTGCGGGTCCGGGCGGCGCCGCGCCCGGACCCCTGACGCGAAGCAGGGGCTCCGGGGCGCGGGCCACTAGGGACTGCGGAGGGAACGAAGCCGCGGCCCGCCCCTCTCTATGGCTCAATGCCCAAGTCTAGGTTGCCTGGGGACTACCGCCAGTCCCCCCTGACGTAAGTCGTGCCGAACCACTGCTTCCACAGCGCGGCGGACTTGCCGGACTCGATGTAACGGGTGAGCCAGATATTGACCAGCTCGCGGAAGTGATACTCGCCGAGGTTGACGGCCCAGGCGACGGCCACATAGTCCTCGGGCTCGTCACCGATGAGGCGCGCGTTGAACTGCGGGTTCTCCTTCAGCAGCTTGTCGCCCTTGGTGGTGGTGGACCAATAGGCATCGGCACGCCCGTTGGCGATCTCGGCGAGGAGAATCGCGTCTGTGTCGGAGACGAAGGCCTTGACTTCCGCCTGCTTGAAAAAGCGCCTTGCGAACTCCAGCGTCGCGGTGCCCGCCTTGCCGATGACCAGCTTGCCCGGCAGGTCCAGTTCGGCATAGGAGTTGTAGCCCGAATCATTGCTCACGATCGCGGTGCTGTGGGCGTATGCGAACGGGATGGTAAAGAGAATCGCCTTGGCCCGCGTGACGGTGGCGAACAGGCCACCGCCGCCGATGTCGCACTCGCCATTCTTGACGCTCGTGACGATGGTCTTCCAGGTCGAATCGACATCGACGAGCTCGACTTCGAGCTCCGCGGCCAGGTCCGCCGCAAGGTCGCGCGTGAATCCGAGCCACTTTCCGGTCGCGGGATCGCGGTAGGTCCACGGGTTGTCCTCGGCGTGGCACACGCGAAGCTCTCCCCGGGCCTCGATCTTCGAGATCAGGTCGTCCGCGGCAGCGGCCGGGTTGGAAATGCCCAGCACCGCGGCGAGCGCGGCGCTGGCGGCGAACGTCGTGAACGATCTTGCGGATCGAATGATCATGTGTGTCCCCCTCGACAAGATGGGTGGGCGGCGACGTGAATTCGTCCCGTGGCCGGCCATTGAAACGTTTATCAAAGCACTCCCTATCGCGAGAAGTCTCGTACGAAACCAGGGGCGAGTCAACGCGCGGGGACCGGTGGAATGTCGATCGGAAATCGAGGCGGTGCGCGGCTCAGCCCACGGCCATGACTTCGCGGGCGAAGGTCCCGATCATGTCGAGGGTGCTGTCCAGGTCCTCCGCCCAGCAGCGGAGATTGATGGCGGTGGCGCCCGCTTCCTGGTAATCGGCGACTTTTCGCCGCAGCGCGCCCACCGATCCGGCCAGCTCGAAGTCCCGGCCCCGGCCCAACCGCGCCTGGGCCAGTCCATCTTCGCCGAGATACATCGGGGTGGCGGGCCGGACCTCGAAGCCAGTGTCCTGGCGGCCAAATTCACGCGCCTTCCGCCGAATGACTTCGATGCCCGATGCCACGAGCTCGGGCGGCCCCTCGGGTATCCAGCCATCGCACCACTTGGCGACGCGCGAGAGGGCAGGCACATACAGCTCGAGCTCGGCGCCATGTCTCCTGATGCCACCCCCCAGCATCATGGGTATGGGGGCGGTGATGGGGAAATAGGAGGCGGAACGAAACGAAATCGTCTCGCCCCTGTAGCTCGCGCGGCCGCCAGGAAAGATCGTGCGCAGCACATCGAGATACTCGTCGGTCAGGGCACCCTTGGTGTCGTAGGGAATTCCCATGACCTGGAAGTCGGCGGGATAGTCGCCGATGCCGAAACCCAGAACGAGCCTCCCACCTGAAAGGGCCTGGACCGTCAGTGCCTGGCGTGCCAGCACCCTGGGGTCTCTCAAGGGCAGAACGACGATCGCCGTCCCCAGCCTGACCCGTTTCGTGAACCCGGCAACATAAGAAAGGGTCGAGATGGATTCGTAGAAATTGGGCTGGCGGACAGGCTCGTCTTCAATAAGCCCCGACGCGCGATGACCGAGCCAGTCCAGGTCGTAGGTGATGTGATCGTGCACCCACACCGATTCGTATCCGAGCTTTTCGGCCTCCATCGCGACCCGGCGAATGGCCTCGACGCCGGCCAAAGGGCCGGAGTGGGGCAGCGAGATACCGAATTTCATGTGCTGTTATCCAGCGGGCCTATTCGGGCACTGGTGGGCAGCGGTGGTGGGTTTCCGTCGAGCCGTCGGGTTGGTGCCAGGTGAAGCGGTCGGGCGCGATGGTGGCCGCGAGGGTGGTGCCGTAGGCCTTCTCGAAGGCGGGCGAGGCGGGCTCGAGCTGATCGAAGCGGAGGCTCAGCTCGGCGCCCTCGTAGGCGAGGACCGTGTACTTCATCCAATGGGTGAGCGCGCCCCCATCGTAGAGCTTGATCACGAGGAGATCGGCGTCGGCCTCGTATTCGTTGTAGCTGGCGGCACAATCGCCGGCGGCCGCGCTCGTCCAGCGCCCCGCCACCGGCGGCACGGGCCGCGCCGCCAGGCGGGCCCGGGCGACTTCGAGATAGCCGCGGGCGAGGGCGTCCTCCCTGATGGCGAGGCCGGCCTCGAGCTTGGCCTCGGCCTCGTGCCAGTCCGCGGCGCGAAATGCCTGGAAGCCCGCGTAGAAGAGGTCGTCCGCCTCGTCCGCCAGGGCGGCGCCGGAGAGGGCCATGAAACAGGCGAGGAGGGCGGCGGCAATCAGGCGCATGGCGCGGGTGGCTTACTCCGCCGCCTCGGCCGCCGTCTCGGCCTTCTCGACCCGGGCGGCGCAATATTTGTACTCGGGGATCTTGCCGATCGGGTCGAGGGCCGGGTTGGTGAGCAGGTTGGCCGGCGCCTCGGCGAAGGCGAAGGGGATGAAGATGGCGCCCGCCGGCACGGCGCCGTCGGCGCGGGCCTTGAGCTCGATGACGCCGCGCCGGGTGGCGACGCGGATGGTCTCGCCCGGTGCTATGCCGAGGCGGTCGAGCTCGGCCGGGGCGAGGGAGGCGACGGCCTCGGGCTCGAGCGCGTCGAGGGTCGCGGCGCGGCGGGTCAGCGCCCCCGTGTGCCAGTGCTCGAGCTGGCGCCCTGTGGTCAGCACCATGGGGTATTCGGCGTCCGGCACCTCGTCGGGGGGTAGGAGCTGGGCGGGGACGAGCTTGCCCCGGCCGCTCGGCGTGGGAAAGCCGTCGCCGAAGACGATCTCGTGACCCGGCTGGTCCGGGGCCGGGCAGGGGTAGGTCACCGTGCCCTCGCGCTCGAGCCGCTCCCAGGTGATGTTGGCGAGCGAGGGCATGGCCCGCTCCATCTCCGCGAAGACTTCGCGCGGGTGGGTATAGGCCCAGTCGAGGCCCATGCGCCGGGCGATCTCCTGGGTGATCCACCAGTCCTGGCGCGCGTCGCCCGGGAGCGGCAGGGCGGCGCGGCCCATCTGGACCTGGCGGTTGGTGTTGGTGACGGTGCCGTCCTTCTCGGGCCAGGCCGAGGCGGGGAGGACCACGTCGGCATAGTTCGCCGTCTCGGTCAGGAACAAGTCCTGCACCACCAGGTGCTCGAGCTTGGCGAGGGCCTCGCGCGCATGCCCGGCATCGGGGTCCGACATGGCCGGGTTCTCGCCCATGATGTACATGCCCTTGATGGTGCCGGCATGGACGGCGTCCATGATCTCGACCACGGTGAGGCCGGGCTCGGGGTCGAGCTCGGCGCCCCACAGCGCCTCGAAGTGGGCGCGCGCCTCGTCGTCGCCGGTGCGCTTGTAGTCGGGGAAGACGAGCGGGATGAGGCCCGCGTCCGATGCGCCCTGGACGTTGTTCTGGCCGCGCAGGGGATGGAGGCCGGTGCCGTCGCGCCCCACATGCCCGCACATGAGCGCGAGCGAGATGAGGCAGCGCGCGTTGTCCGTGCCGTGGGTGTGCTGGGAGATGCCCATGCCCCAGAAGATCATGGCCGTGCGCGCGGTCGCGTAGGCGCGGGCGACGGCGCGCACGGAGTCCGCTTCGATACCGCTGGTCGGCGCCATCGCCTCCGGGCTGAAGCCGGCGAGATGCGCGCGCAGGACTTCGAACCCCTCGGTATGGGCGGCGATGTACTGGCGGTCGAACAATCCCTCCTCGACGATCACGTGCATGATCGAGTTGAGCAGCGCCACGTCGGTGCCGGGCCTGAACTGGAGCATGTGGTCGGCGTGGCGCGCGAGCGCCTGACCGCGTGGGTCCATGACCACGAGGGTGGTGCCGCGCTTGACCGCCTGCTTGAAGAAGGTGGCGGCAACGGGGTGGTTCTCGGTTGGGTTGGCGCCGATGACGATGACGAGGTCGGCGTTCTTCACCTGGTTGAAGGTGGCCGTGACCGCGCCCGAGCCGATGGTCTCCATGAGCGCCGCCACCGAGGAGGCATGACAGAGGCGGGTGCAGTGGTCGACATTGTTGTTGCGGAAGCCGGTGCGCACCAGCTTCTGGAACAGGTACGCCTCCTCGTTCGAGCATTTGGCGGAGCCGAAGCCGGCGAGGGAGCGGTCGCCGTCGCGGTCACGGATGCGCCTCAGGCCCCGGGCGGCCACGTCGAGCGCCTCGTCCCAGCTCGCCTCGCGGAAATGGGTCCAGGGGTTGCCGGGATCGATGTCGGGCTCGACACCCTTGGGCGCGTCATCGCGCCGGATCATGGGCTTCGTCAGGCGGTCGGCGTGGGTGATGTAATCGAAGCCGAAGCGGCCCTTGACGCAGAGCCGGCTCTGGTTGGCGGGCCCCGGCGCGCCGTCGACCCAGCGCAGGCGGTCGTCGCGGACGTGGTAGCGAATGCGGCAGCCCACCCCACAATAGGGGCAGACGCTCTCGACCGCGCGGTCGGTGACCACGTCGCCCACGCCGGCTTCGTCGAGGAGGCCCGCGGGCATCAGCGCGCCCGTGGGGCAGGCCTGCACGCATTCGCCGCAGGCGACGCAGGTGCTCGTCCCCATGGGGTCGTCGAAATCGAAGGTGATGCGGGCACCGGCGCCGCGGTAGGCCATGCCGATCACGTCGTTGACCTGGACCTCGCGGCAGGCGCGGACGCAGAGGTTGCAATGGATGCAGGCATCGAGGTTGACGGCCATGGCGGGGTGGCTCGCGTCGGGTGCGGGCGCGACCCGGCCGGGGAAGCGGCTCGCGGCCACGCCCATGCTGTCGGCCCAGCGCCAGAACTTGGAGTCCGGGTGATGGGCCGTCGCGCGCGCCGGCTGGTCGGCCAGCAGCAGCTCCATCACCATGTCGCGCGCGGTGGTGGCGCGCTCCGAGGCAGTCCTGACCACCATGCCCGCCGTAGGCGCGCGGATGCAGGAGGCGGCGAGCAGGCGCTCGCCCTCGACCTCCACCATGCAGGTGCGGCAGTTGCCGTCGGCGCGGTAGCCCGGCTCGGGCGCATAGCACAGGTGCGGGATGTCGGTGCCTTCGCGCGCGGCCACCTGCCAGATCGTCTCGCCCGGGCCGGCCTCGACCGCGCGGCCGTCCAGGGTGAACTCGATCGTCTCGCTCATGTTCGGGATCCCCGGTTCAGGCCACGATCTCGGCGCGGAAGTGCGCGAGCACGGATTTGATGGGATTGGCGGCGGCCTGGCCGAGGCCGCAGATGGAAGCCTCGGCCATGGCCCGGCCGAGCTCCTGGAGGAGGGCCTCGTCCCAAACCGGGCGCTCGAGGAGCTTTACGGCCTTCTCCGTGCCGACCCGGCAGGGCGTGCACTGGCCGCAGCTCTCGTCCTCGAAGAAGCGCATGAGGTTGCGGGCCACGGCGCGGATGTCGTCCTGGTCCGAGAGGACGACCACGGCGTGGGAGCCGACGAAGCAGCCATGGGCCTCGAGCTGGCCGAACTCGAGCGGCAGGTCCCCCAACGACGCCGGCAGGATGCCGCCCGAGGCGCCGCCCGGGAGGTAGCCCTTGAAGACGTGGCCCTCGGCCATGCCGCCGGAGAACTCCTCGATCAGCTCGCGCACCGTGACGCCGGCGGGGACGAGCTTGACACCCGGCTCGCGGACGCGCCCGGAGACCGAATAGCTGCGCAGGCCCTTGCCGCCGTTGCGCCCCTGGCCGGCGAACCAATCGGCGCCCTTCTCGACGATGTCGCGGACCCAGTAGAGGGTCTCCACGTTGTTGACGAGGGTGGGGCGGCCGAAGACGCCCACTTGCGCAACGTAGGGCGGCCGGTGGCGCGGCAGGCCGCGCTTGCCCTCGATACTCTCGATCATGGCGCTCTCTTCGCCGCAAATATAGGCGCCGGCGCCCCGGCGCAGGTGGATATGGGTGTGGCGCGCGAGCTCGGCCGCCTCGGCCGCGGCGATCTCACGCAGCAGGACCTGGCGCAGATGGGGGTACTCGTCGCGCAGATAGATATAGGTGTCCTCGGCCTCGACGGCCCAGGCCGCGATCAGCACGCCCTCGACGAATCGGTGGGGGTCGGCCTCCAGATAGTGGCGATCCTTGAAGGTGCCGGGCTCGCCCTCGTCGGCGTTGACGGCGAGGACGCGCGGGCCCGGCTCGGCGCGCACCAGCCCCCATTTGCGCCCGGTGGGGAAGCCCGCCCCGCCCAGGCCCCGCATGCCCGAATCGCCGAGTATGGCGATGACCTCCTCGGGCGTGCGCCCGCCGCCGAGGCAGGATTCGAGGAGCGCATAGCCGCCGCCACCGACATAGGCGGCGTGGTCCGGGTAGGCTGGTAGCTCGGGATGGGTGGCGCCCGCGTCCGCGGCCGCCTTGATGCGGTCGGCCGTTGCGTGGCCCATGTGGCGGTGGCCGACCTCGGCCACGGGCGCGCGGTCGCAGCGCCCCATGCAGGGTGCCCGCACGACCCGGACATCGTCGCCGAGGGTGGCCGGCAGCGCCTCCAGGAGGCCGCGCGCGCCCGCGAGCTCGCAACTGAGGCTGTCGCACACGCGGACCGTAAGCGGCGGCGGCGGATCCTCGCCCTCCTTCACCAGGTCGAAATGGGCGTAGAAGGACGCCGTCTCGTAGACCTCGGCCTGGGAGAGGCGCATCTCGTGGGCGAGGGCGGCCAAATGGGCGGCCGGGATGTGACCGAGATCGTCCTGGATCAGGTGCAGGTGCTCGATCAGCAGGTCGCGGCGCCGTGGCCGGTCGCCGAGCAGCGCCTGGACTGCCGCGAGAGCGTCCTCGACGAGCTGCCGGCCCTTGGGGTGAAGCCGGCCCTTGCCCCGGCCCGCCCCCGGATGACGGTGCTTGCGAACCTCGACGCTGGTTTCCCTCATGCCGAACCCTGTTGCCGCTCTACCGATCCCGCCGACAGTCATATCTTCGCCGCATTCCAATGACAAGCAAGGCGCGCGCCATGACGATCGCGTGTCCCGGTAACCACGGTCGGGGCCGATGCCGGATGTTCGCCGACCACCAAACGGTTTATAAGGACGGCCCCAGGGGGTGTCCGGCGCCGGGCGGCGCGGCAAGGAGAGTTCCCAATATGGACGTGAAGCTGGATCTGCGCGTCGTCGAGTTGCTCTGCTCGCGCCTGTGTCACGACCTCATCAGCCCGGTGAGCGCCGCCAACAATGGCATCGAGCTTCTGACCGAGTTCGGCGAGAGCCTCGAGGCCGACGCCATCGAGCTGATCGCGGAGAGCACGAGGACGGCCGCCACGCGGCTCGAGTTCTTCCGCGCCGCCTACGGCTTGCCGGGCGGTGGGTCCGACGTGCCTCTCGAGCTCGCCCAGCGCCTGGCCACGGAGATCGCGGCGGGCAGCGGCAACGCACTCGCCTGGGCCGATGAGGCGAGCGCCGATGGCGGCTCGCCCGAGGGTGTCTCGCGGCTCGCCCTCAATATGGTGCTACTGGCCGGGGAAGCGCTGCCGCGCGGCGGGCGCATAGACGTCACCCTCGCCCGGGCGCCGGGGCCGCCCCTCACGGTCGCGGCCGTGGGCGAGAGCGCCGCCCTCTCCGAGGAGACGCTCGCGGCTCTCGTGCTCTCGACGGACGTGGAGGAGATCACGGCGCGCTCGGTCCACGCCTATTTCACCATGCGCCTCGCCAACGCCTGGGGCATGACGGTCGCCGCCGGAACGGACTCGCCCGGCCGCATGGTGCTCACGGCCAGCGCCGCCGCTCGAGCCCGGCCGGGCGACTAGTACCCACTTTCATAATTCCGTGTGCCATACGATCGCTTTTCCCGTCTCCTCGGTAGGAGGGGGTGCGCCGGCGATGCCGGGGCATCGTCAAGCATCCCCGACACCCCGAGGGGGCGGGAAAAGTGACCCGTAGGGCGGCGCCCCGAGGCCCCCGGACGTCGTCGCGTATCGCTTGTGATGCCCCGGCATCACGGCGCGCCACGCTCCTAGCCAGGAACCTCGGGGCGCCGTCGTATGGCACACGGAATTATGAAAGTGGGTACTAGAGCGGTTCCGCTTCGATCGGACCCACTCTAGCGATTGTTTGTCGCTCGCGGCAGCGGACCAAGTGGTCCGCGCGGGCGCGCCGGACGACCGGCGGGCCGCCTTGCGGCCTGGAGCGATTCCAGTCCAACTGGAAACGCTCCAGAGCGGCGGGACGCGGGGCCGGTTTCATTTAGGGCATCTTAATCCCGCTCTGGTATATTTCGAACCTGAATGGCGCGGCGCGGGCTCGCCAATGGGGCCGGCCGCACGGTCCGGAATGGAGGGCGCGGACAATGAAATCCTGCTTGGTCGTCGACGACTCGGAATCCGTGCGCCAGGTCGTGCGGCGCATCCTCGAGAGCTTCGACCTCGACGTGATCGAGGCCGCCAACGGCCGCGAGGAGCTCGATGTTTGTGCACGCGGCATGCCCGACGGCATCGTTCTGGATTGGAACATGCCGGTGATGAACGGCTACGACTTCCTCAACGAGCTCCGCGCCAGCGCGGCCGGCTTCCGGCCCGCGGTCGTTTTCTGCACCACGGAGAGCGAGCTTTCGCAGATCAAGGCGGCACTGACGGCGGGCGCCGATGAATACATCATCAAGCCCTTCGACATCGAAGTGTTGCGGGAGAAACTGACCGGGGTCGGCCTGATCGGCGCGCCGGGCGCCCTCGTCTCCTAGTCCGTACTAGTACCCACTTTTATAATTCCGTGTGCCATACGACGACGTCCGGGGGCCTCGGGACGCCGCCCTACGGGTCGCTTTTCCCGCCCCCTCGGGGTGTCGGGGATGCTTGACGATGCCCCGGCATCGCCGGCGCACCCCCTCCTACCGAGGAGACGGGAAAAGCGATCGTATGGCACACGGAATTATGAAAGTGGGTACTAGCCGTTCGCGGCGGAGAGCGCGGGCTCGGCCTCCGCCACGGGATTGCGCAGCACATAGCCGCGGCCCCAAACGGTCTCGATATAGACTTGGCCGTCGCACGCGGTGGCGATCTTCTTGCGCAGCTTGCATACGAAGACGTCGATGATCTTGAGCTCGGGCTCGTCCATGCCGCCGTAGAGGTGGTTGAGGAACATCTCCTTGGTGAGGGTCGTGCCCTTGCGCAGGGAGAGGAGCTCGAGGATGCCGTACTCCTTGCCCGTCAGGTGCAGGGGCTGGCTGTCCACCTCGACCGTGCGGGCATCGAGGTTGACGCGCAGCTTACCCGTCTGGATCACCGATTCCGAATGGCCCTGGGAGCGCCGCACGATAGCGTGGATGCGCGCGATCAGCTCGCGCTTGTCGAATGGCTTGGTCAGGTAGTCGTCCGCCCCAGTGCCGAGGCCCTTGAGCTTGGCATCGAGGTCCCCGAGGCCCGACAGGATCAGGATGGGCGTGGCCACCCGCGCGTCGCGCAACCGGCGCAGCACCTCGTAGCCGTCGATATCCGGCAACATCAGGTCGAGGATGATGATGTCGTAATCGTAAATCTTGCCGATCTCGAGGCCGTCCTCGCCCAGATCCGTGCTATCGCACACATAACCTTCGGACCGCAGCATCAGCTCGATGCTCTTGGCGGTCGAGGAGTCGTCTTCGACAAGCATGTCTGACGTCAGCGCCTTTGGGACGAATTGAGGTAATTGCATAACGGAGGATTTCTGGCTCATCGTAGTGACCGAAGGGAACGAAGATGAGACAGAAATCCATGAGCAAGAACGACCCGGCGGAAAGAACGGTTCGGGATATTCGCCGCAAGACACGCAAGCAGTATACGGCTGAGGAGAAGATCCGGATCGTGGTGTCGGGCCTGCGCGGCGAGGAGAGCATCGCCGCCTTGTGCCGCCGCGAGGGCATCGCCGAGGGTCTGTATTACAGCTGGTCGAAAGAGTTTTTGGAAGCGGGCAAGAAGCGGCTCGCCGGCGACACCGGGCGCCAAGCGACCTCGGGCGAGGTTAAAGGCCTGCGCCAGGAGATGCGCGACTTGAAGGAGTTGGTCGCCGAACTTTCGCTGGAGAACCGTCTTCTTAAAAAAAACATGATCGGGCATGGGGGAGGCGAGGAATGAGGTGCCCCGCATCCGAGAAGCTGGAGATCATCCGCCTGGTCGAGCAGTCCCACCTGGGCGTCGGGTCCACTTTGGACGAGCTGGGCATTCCGAAGACCACCTTTTATCGCTGGTACGATCGCTTTCTGGCCTTTGGCGACGCCGGTCTTGAGGATCGCAACAGCAGCCCAGGCCGGGTGTGGAACCGTATCCCGGATGATGTCCGGGGGCAGATCATCGATCTTGCCCTGGAGGAGACGCAACTGTCGCCCCGGGAACTGGCCGTCAGGTTTACGGACCGTCCCTATCCGGTTAATGCAGGTAGCGACCGAGTGTTCTTTATATGTTCGCTCTAAGGGTGTACTGTTCCCGCCTCTGAGGATTGGTCGGGAGACAGGGCATGAGCGGCTTGTTGACGTTCCAAGAGCGCTACCGAGACGAGGAATCGTGCATCCTGGCCTTGGCGGATCGACGCTGGCCGTCTGGGTTTGCGTGCGCCCGCTGCGGGCACCGGCGGGGCTATCGGCACAAGGCGCGGGCGCGCGTCTTCGAATGCGCGGCTTGCGGTCGTCAAGAGTCGGTGACGGCGGGAACCATCTTCCACCGCACCCGCACACCGTTGCCCAAATGGTTCCTGGCGGCGTGGTTGATGGGGCGGGACAAGCGCGGGGTCTCGGCCCTGTTCCTGGCGCGCGAGCTGGGGCTTCGCTATGAGACCGCATGGCTGATGGCTCACAAGCTGCGCCATGGCTTGGCGGAGCGGCCGGATGCGTTGCTGGACGGCATGGTCGAGGTCGATGAGAGCTACTACGGCGGGCGCGGCAAGCCCGAGAGCCGGGGCCGCGGGATGGCCAATGCCAACAAGAGCCTGCTCGTGCTGGCGGTGGAGAAGGTGGCGGTGGCGCCGGGCAAGGGGGTCGAGGCCAGCGGCTTCGTCGCCGGTCGGGCGCGGCTTGCCATCCTGCCCCGGGCCAATGCCGAGCAGCTCGGCGGCTTCGTGCGGGCCGCCGTGACGCCGGGCGCGCGCCTGCTGACCGACGATTTCAAGGGCTATGCCGGGCTCGGCGCCGTCTACCGGCACCAGCCCACCGTCCAAGGCCAAGGCAAGAACGCCGAGACGCAGATGCCGATCATCCACGTCCTGTTCAGCAACCTCAAGACCTGGCTCAACGGCACCTACCATGGCGTCAGCGCCAAGCACTTGCCGCGCTATGGCCGGGAATGGGCCTATCGCTTCAACCGCCGCCGGCGGATCGACGACCTCGGCGACTTCGTCCTGAGCCGCGCCATGGCCCGGCCAACCATCACATACCGCCAGTTGATCCACGGTCTGCAACCCAACGACGCGCTACCTGCATTAACCGGATAGGGACGTTACGGACACCAGGGGCTACTTTGTCTCGGAAGCCTCGGTTTACCGACTTCTCAAGGCCCACGACCTGATCACCAGCCCCGCTTTCGTGGTCATCAAGGCAGCCGATGAGTTCCGCGACAAGACCACGGCGCCGAACCAGCTGTGGCAGACCGACTTCACCTATCTCAAGGTCATCGGCTGGGGCTGGTTTTACCTGTCGACCATCCTCGACGACTATTCCCGCTACATCATTGCTTGGAAGCTCTGCACCACTATGAAGGCGGATGATGTGACGGCAACACTCAAACTGGCGTTGAAGGTATCAGGCTGCGACCAAGCCAAGGTCATCCACAAACCCAGGCTGCTCAGCGACAATGGCTCGTCTTATATCTCCGGTGATCTCGCGGAATGGCTCGAAGACCAAGGTATCAATCATGTCCGTGGGGCTCCCTATCATCCCCAGACCCAGGGCAAGATCGAGCGTTGGCATCAAACCCTGAAAAACCGCGTCCTGCTGGAAAACTATTATCTACCAGGCGATCTCGAAAACCAGATCGGCGCTTTCGTCGATCACTACAACAACCGCCGCTACCACGAGAGCCTAGCGAATGTAACCCCCGCCGATGCCTACTTCGGGCGCGATACCGCCATCATTGAAAGGAGGAACAGGATCAAAAAACTGACTATCCAACACCGCCGCTTGAACCATCAACAACAAGCGGCTTAACATCAATCCAAGATGAGCCAGATCCTCCGTTATAAAACAGGCTCAACAGTCCCAAATGTTTTGACGACGGACACGACAAGCAGTACGCGCATCGGGTCCCCAATTGTTATTCGATATTCAGCTACCATTAACGTTATGCGCAAGTTAACGGTCAAGGATTAACAATAGGTTTCGTCCCTATCCGGTTAATGCAGGTAGCGACCGAGTGTTCTTTATATGTTCGCTCTAAGGGTGTACTGTTCCCGCCTCTGAGGATTGGTCGGGAGACAGGGCATGAGCGGCTTGTTGACGTTCCAAGAGCGCTACCGAGACGAGGAATCGTGCATCCTGGCCTTGGCGGATCGACGCTGGCCGTCTGGGTTTGCGTGCGCCCGCTGCGGGCACCGGCGGGGCTATCGGCACAAGGCGCGGGCGCGCGTCTTCGAATGCGCGGCTTGCGGTCGTCAAGAGTCGGTGACGGCGGGAACCATCTTCCACCGCACCCGCACACCGTTGCCCAAATGGTTCCTGGCGGCGTGGTTGATGGGGCGGGACAAGCGCGGGGTCTCGGCCCTGTTCCTGGCGCGCGAGCTGGGGCTTCGCTATGATACCAGTGAGCGCCACTGCTGTCCGGTTAACTGAGCGGTGCTGGCTTTGAGAGCCAGGATTTCTGCGGGGTTTGAAGCGAAAATGCATGGTGTCGATTTGAATTGGATGGAGCACTTTTCGGAGTTTCTCCGAGGAGATGCTCATGAACACCGGCAAGACCCTGTTCGCTCAGCTCATGGACTTCCTGCCATGGACTACTTTCACGCGGATCGTCGACCGGTATGGCGGCGATCACCGGGTCCGGACGCTTTCCTGCGCCGAGCAATACCGGTCCATGGCCTTCGCCCAGCTGACCTACCGGGAAAGCCTGCGCGACATCGAGACCTGCCTCTCGGTCCACGCATCGAAACTCTATCACATGGGCTTCCGCCAGCCGGTCCGGCGCTCGACGCTGGCCGATGCCAACGAAAGGCGCGACTGGCGTATCCATGCGGCGTTGGCCCAGCGGCTCATCACCCAGGCGAGGACGCTGTACGTCGACGAAGAACTGGGGTTGGACCTGACCAATACCGTCTACGCCCTGGACTCGACGACCATCGCTCTGTGCCTGTCGGTCTTTCCGTGGGCGCACTTCCGCACCACCAAGGCGGCGGTGAAGATGCACACGCTGCTCGACCTGCGGGGCAACATTCCGAGTTTTATCCACATCTCGGATGGCAAGCTGCACGACGTTCATGCCCTCGATATGCTCTTGCCGGAAGCCGGAGCCATCTACGTCGTGGATCGTGGCTACGTCGACTTTGCCCGCCTTTATGTGTTGCACCAAGCCGGGGCCTTCTTCGTCACGCGTGCCAAGTCGAACATCGATGCTCATCGCGTCTATTCGGCGCCGACGGATCGCTCGACCGGCATCATTTGCGACCAGACCATCTCCCTGGACGGCTTCTACACCCGTCAGGATTACCCCGAACTTCTGCGGCGCATCCGCTTCAAGGACCCCGAGTCCGGCAAGACGCTGGTCTTCATCACCAACAACTTCTCGCTTCCGGCCGCCACCATCTGCGCGCTCTACAAAAGCCGCTGGCAGGTGGAACTCTTCTTCAAGTGGATCAAGCAGCATCTTCGGATCAAGCAGTTCTACGGCACGTCGGAGAACGCGGTGAAGACGCAGATCTGGATTGCCGTCTCGGTCTACGTCCTCGTCGCCATCGTCAAGAAGCGCCTCGACCTGGACGCCTCGCTCTACACTTTGTTACAGATCCTCTCGGTGACCCTCTTCGAGAAAATGCCCATACATCAAGCACTTGCGGGAGACGAAAACAGATGCAACGCTTCGCAAATAACCAACCAATTGAATTCATTCGATTTTTAACCGGACACTAGTGAGTGAGCGCCTGAATTGACTCTCGGGATATTCATTGATGGCGGATGATGGCGGATTGTGATTCTATGGTCTCCCACCAGATGTGGGGGATGTCATGGGATCAGCACTCAAGATACGGGATGATTTGACGCCTTTGGAGCTTCGGCGCTGGGCTCGCGTGGAATCGTACGGTCGAGCGGCGGCGCGGGCCTATGGGATCGCGAATGCTTTGGAGGAGATGCCCCGGGCTGATGCCGCGCGGCTTGCGGGGATGGATCGCCAAACGCTTCGCGACGCGGTTGTTCGTTACAATGCAAAGGGATTGGAGGGGCTTCACGACCGTCCAAAGGGCTACTCGCCGCGGCGGCTGACGGCAGACGAGGAAGCGGCGCTGGCGGCGGTCATCATCGCCGGGCCGGAGCCTGAGCGCGACGGGGTTTGCGCCTGGACCCGGGCCGATCTGTGCCGCTGGCTGGAGGAGCGCTTCGCCAAGACCTACCACCCCTCGAGCATGACCCGGGTTCTACGGCGGATGGGATTTTCCCGCCAGAAGGCGCGCCCGAGCCACCCGCGAAGGGACGCCGAAGCGCAGGAGCGCTTCAAAAAAGGGGGCTTCGCGACATCCTGAAGGCGACCGCCGCGGCGCATCCCGACAAGCGCCTACAGCTGTGGTTTCAGGATGAAGCGCGCGTCGGCAACAAGGGCCGGGTGTGTCACCGGTGGTGGCGCAGGGGCGAGCGTGCCCCCGGGACGCGTCAAATCGGCTACCAGTGGGCCTACATCTTCTCCGCCGTGCGCCCGGACACCGGCGACGACGTCACCCTGGTGATGCCGAGCGTCAACGCCAAGGTCATGGACCTGTTTCTCGCACACTTCGCCGATACCCTGGACCAGGATGCGCACGCCGTCATGATGTGCGACGGCGCCGGTTGGCACGACGAGCGCGCCCTCACCGTCCCCGACAACGTCACCTTGGCGCTGTTGCCGCCTTACAGTCCCGAACTCAACCCCGTCGAGCGGGTTTGGCTCTACCTACGCGAACGCTTCCTATCGCTCCGCGTCCTCGACGACACCGAGGCCATCATCGACGCCTGTTGCCAAGCATGGATCGACCTCATCGCAGAACCGGATCGTATGCGAACCCTCTGCGCCTATCCATGGATCATGAAGGTGATTTCATAGGCTCACTGGTATGAGACCGCATGGCTGATGGCTCACAAGCTGCGCCATGGCTTGGCGGAGCGGCCGGATGCGTTGCTGGACGGCATGGTCGAGGTCGATGAGAGCTACTACGGCGGGCGCGGCAAGCCCGAGAGCCGGGGCCGCGGGATGGCCAATGCCAACAAGAGCCTGCTCGTGCTGGCGGTGGAGAAGGTGGCGGTGGCGCCGGGCAAGGGGGTCGAGGGCAGCGGCTTCGTCGCCGGCCGGGCGCGACTTGCCATCCTGCCCCGGGCCAATGCCGAGCAGCTCGGCGGCTTCGTGCGGGCCGCCGTGACGCCGGGCGCGCGCCTGCTGACCGACGATTTCAAGGGCTATGCCGGGCTCGGCGCCGTCTACCGGCACCAGCCCACCGTCCAAGGCCAAGGCAAGAACGCCGAGACGCAGATGCCGATCATCCACGTCCTGTTCAGCAACCTCAAGACCTGGCTCAACGGCACCTACCATGGCGTCAGCGCCAAGCACTTGCCGCGCTATGGCCGGGAATGGGCCTATCGCTTCAACCGCCGCCGGCGGATCGACGACCTCGGCGACTTCGTCCTGAGCCGCGCCACGGCCCGGCCAACCATCACATACCGCCAGTTGATCCATGGCTTGCAACCCCAGGGCGCACGACCTGCCTTAACCGGATAGGGACGATAGGTTTATACCGTCGGCCGCCCACCGGGGTAGCGGGGAGTTTCGCAATAATTTTATGATTTACGGAACTTTAAACGAGCGCGGGGTATTGTCGGGCCGACGATCACCGACGGGGTCCCAATCCAGTTGTCGACCATCGAGCCTCATGCGCCGGTCGAGGCATTCCTCAACGACCTGGCGCGCATTCCCAATCACCAGATATACGGCCGCGTGACGGCCGTGCTGGGCATGCTCGTCGAGATCGGCGGCGTCGGGCGCGAGCTTGCCGTCGGCAGTCGCTGCCGCATCACGACGCGCGACGGCAGGGTGCTCGAGTGCGAGGTCGTGGGATTCCGCGGCGGCCACGCCCTCGCCATGCCGTTCGGCGAGCTCGACGGCGTGGGCATCGGCTGCAAGGCCGATGTCGGGGATGCGGACCCCGCGATCTACCCGGACGAGAGCTGGCTCGGCCGCATCGTCAATGCCCTGGGCGAGCCCGTCGACGGCAAGGGCCCGCTGCGTCCAGGCCCGGTTGCCTACGGCCTGCGCAACCGCCCGCCCGCCGCCAACACGCGCCACCGGGTGGCGGGGAAGATCGACCTCGGCGTGCGTGCCATGAACGCCTTCCTCACCTGTTGCCGGGGTCAGCGCATGGGCATCTTCTCGGGCTCGGGCGTCGGCAAGTCGACCCTCCTCTCCATGCTCGCGCGCTACACGGCCTCGGACGTGAACGTCATCGGCCTGGTCGGCGAGCGCGGGCGCGAGGTGCAGGAGTTCGTCGAGGACGACCTCGGCCCCGAGGGCCTGGCGCGCAGCGTGATCGTGGTGTCGACCTCCGACGAATCGCCCCTCATGCGCCGGCAGGCGGCCTATCTGACCCTGAGCGTGGCGGAATATTTCCGCGACCGGGACAACGACGTTCTCTGCCTGATGGACAGCGTGACGCGCTTCGCCATGGCGCAGCGCGAGATCGGCCTCTCCGCGGGCGAGCCGCCGACCACGAAGGGCTATACGCCGAGCGTCTTCGCCGAGCTGCCCAAGCTGCTCGAGCGGGCAGGCCCCGGCGCCGGGCGCGGCACCATCACCGGCCTCTTCACCGTGCTGGTCGAGGGCGACGACCACAACGAGCCGATCGCCGACGCGGTTCGCGGCACCATCGACGGCCATATCGTGCTCGACCGCACAATCGCCGAGCGTGGGCGCTTCCCGGCCATCGACGTGCTGCGCAGCGTCTCGCGGACCATGCCGGCCTGCCTTTCGCCCGAGGAGGCCGCGCTCGTCGAACGCGCGCGCGCGCTCATATCCCGATACGAGGACATGGCGGAGATGATCCGGCTCGGCGCCTATCGTCCCGGTGCGAGCGCCGAGGTAGACGAGGCGATCCACTACTATCCGGCCCTCGAAGCCTTTCTCCGCCAGCGCCAGGACGAGCAGAGCGACCTCGATGCCACCTACCGGGCGCTTTCGGCGATCCTGCAAGGCGATTCGGAGCCGAGTGGCGACGAGGCCGACGGGGCGGACGAAGCGGCGGGGGTTGAAGCCGCATGAAAGGCATCGAGTCCCTGATCCGCCTGCACAAATGGCGCGTCGACGAGGAACGGCGCCGGCTGGTGGCCCTCGAGAGCGTGGCCCTCGATTTCGACCGCCGCCTCGATGCCCTCGTGGCCGAGCTCCGGCACGAGTCGGCCGTCGCCAGCGGCTCCATCGACGCGGCGCTCGGCTTCGGCGGCTATGCCTCGGGTATGCGGGAGCGCCGCGAAAGGCTCATCCAGTCGAAGGAGGAGATCGAGGCCGAGATCGCCAGCGTTCGCGATCTGGTGTCGCGGGCCTTCGAGGAGCTCAAGCGCTACGAGATCCTGGCC
Source organism: Alphaproteobacteria bacterium (assembly GCA_963666705.2). Taxonomy (GTDB): domain Bacteria; phylum Pseudomonadota; class Alphaproteobacteria; order CADEGL01; family CADEGL01. Next base: position 312,639 of record CAXXKO010000029.1, read on the forward strand.
GAGGATGGGCGCCGCCGCGCCGCGCTCAAGGAGAAGCGCGCGCAGCAGAGCGTTCTCGACGATGTGGGAGTCGATCGCTTCCGGCGGGCGCGCTCCGCCTGAGCGCCTCCGCGCTTCTGTATCGCTCAAGCGCCGCTCAGGCTGGCCTCGCATAAGCTCGGGCGCCCACGCGGCGCTTGCCAGACGGCAATGAGTCAAGCTCATCACCGTCTGGTTGTCTAATTCCGGTTCGTTGGTCAAGCCCTTCCGGACCCTTGTCTCCACCGGGAACACGGTTGTCTGCGAAGTCTTCCCCGGCGGGTCCGCCGGGTCGCTTCATGATAGTGCCCTTTGGCTTCGGCCTCCCAAGGTGTCAATGGCGGAGCAAAAAGGGACCACCTCGGCGGTGTAAGAAGGGACCGCTTGGCGGCTGCGGGCTTGTCCCCGTAGTCCACGGGAGGGCCCCGCGCGCGACGCGGTGTGCCCTCAACAGGCTGACGCGGCGGCGCGCGCGGGAGGGACCTGTGGGCCCACGGGGTCAAGCGTGGGCTGGGTGGTCGGTTCAGTTAGCAGTCGGGGTTTGACGCCTGCGGCTCTGGTTGAGCCTGTAGCTGTCACCGTTCATCTCGAGGATGTTGACGTGGTGGGTGAGGCGATCGAGGAGCGCGCCGGTGAGGCGCTCGGAGCCGAACACCTCGGTCCATTCGTCGAAGGGCAGATTGGTGGTGACCAGGGTCGAGCCCCGCTCGTAGCGTTGGCTGAACACCTCGAACAACAGCTCGGCGCCGGTCTTCGACAGCGGCACGAAGCCGAGTTCGTCGACGATCAGAAGCTTGTAGGTGGCGAGCTTCTTCTGGAACCTCAGCAGCTGCTTGTCATCGCGGGCCTCGATGAGTTCGTGGACCAGCGCGGCGGCGGTGATGAAGCCGACCGAGAGGCCCTTCTGGCAGGCCGCCAGGCCGAGACCGAGGGCGATGTGGGTCTTGCCGGTCCCACTGTTGCCGAGCGCGATGAGGTTCTCGCGGCGCTCGATGTACTCGCAGCGGGCCAGCTCCAGGACCAGCGCCTTGTTGAGCGAGGGGATGACCTTGAAGTCGAAGCTGTCGAGGCTCTTGACCACGGGGGAAGCGCGCCGCCTTGATGCGCCGCTCGACCATGCGGCGCTCGCGGTCGATCAGCTCGAGCTCGGCGAGTCTCAACAGGTAGCGGACGTGATCGACGCCTTCCGAGGCGCACTGCCGGGCGATCTTGTCGTACTCGCGCAGGAAGGTCGGCAGCTTCAGCGTCTCGAGGTGGTGGGCGAGCAGCACTTGCGGTGTGTCGGTCATGCGCCGAGCCCCGACAGCAGGCTCATGTACGACTTGGCGGACGTCATCGCGACCCGGGCGCGCGGCAGATACGGATAGACGTCGAGGTTGAGCCTGGGCGGCCGCCGCTCGATGCGGCACAGTACCAGGTGCTTCACCGCATCAAAGCCGATTGCGCCGAGCCGCAGGGCGTCGCCGACCGCACCCTCGACCTCCTCGAGCCGGAAGGTCTCCAGTAGACGGAGCACCTGGACGTACTCGCGCTTGCCTGCCTTGCCCATACGAGCTTCGAGGAGCCGCCGCAGAGTGATGAAGGCCTCGGGCAGGTCCCAGCCCGCCAATGGCGCGGCCTGGTCGAGGGCGCCGATCTTCTGCTCGATCAAGGGCAGGTAATGCAGCGGGTCGAAGATCAGGTCCTCGCTGTCGTAGGACCGGCGGTGCCGGGCGATCACCTCGGCCCCGCAGCTGATCACCACCTCATCGACGTAGCCCCGGATGAGCACCTCACGGTGGCCGTAGGCCACGGGCACGGAATAGTCGTTGCTGCGGTAACGCACCAGCGACAGCGAACTCGCCCGTCCAGGGCGCTTATCGCAGGCATCATAGGGAGCAGGCGGCAATGGCAAGAGAACTTGACGATCCCGCTCGAGACGCTCGCCGATGGTCTCCTTGTGGCCCCGCAGCCGCGCCGCCTGGCGCCGGCGGCACTGTTCGGCGAGAGCATCGTTGAGGGCCGCGAAGCTCTCGGCACGCGGGACGGGGACCAGGAAGTTCCGCCGGATGAAGCCGACCAGTCCCTCGACCTTGCCCTTGTCGTTGCCCTTGCCCGGCCGGCCGAACCTGTCCTCGAACAGATAGTGGGACTGAAGCTCCGTGAAGACGCGCGTTCGCTGCCGCTTCCCATCGCCCAGGATCCGGGCAACCGCCAGCTTGGTGTTGTCGTACAGGATGGATCGGGGGACGCCGCCGAAGAAGGCAAACGCCGCGTTGTGGCCATCGCAGAATGCTTCGGTCGTCTCCGCCGGATAGGCCGCAACAAAGCAACCATCACTGTGGGGAAGGTCGAAGGCAAGGAAGTGGATCTTCCGTAACGCGCCGCCGATCACCGCCATCGCTTCGCCGAAGTCCGCCTGGGCGTGACCGGGGGAATGGGAGAGTGGCACGAACACCTCACGCGACCGAAGCCCCTGCTCACGAACGTAGTCCTTCACGATGGTGTAGCCGCCCGTGAAACCGTACTCGTCCCGGAGGCGGTCGAAGATGCGCTTCGCAGTGTGCCGTTGCTTGCGGTGGCTGGTCCGATCGTCTTCCAAGATCCGATCGATGATTCCCGTGAACGGACCCAGCTTTGGCCGCCTCGGCGGCGCGCTTCGGCGATACCCTGGCGGCACCGAGAACGACAGCATCTTACGGACCGTCTTGCGGTCTACACCAAACACCCGCGAGGCCTCGCGGGTGCTCATCCCCTCGACATGACACGCCCGCCGAACCCGTGCGTACAACTCCACCCCATACATCCCCCCCGCCTTCCAGTCAGAGCAACCCTGACAGAAGGCTATACGCGGTCCCATTTTGGTCCGCCGCAGCCGGATCGACCGGCCGCTTCAGTGGGGGATTATTGCTCTGCCGTTCTCATTCCCTCGATGTATTCGCGGTCCACAGTGTAGGCGGTGCCTTGGGCATCCTGCTCACGAGCTTCTTCGCCGCCACGGTTCTCGGCGGCCTCGGACTGGAAGGAACCATGGGGCATCAGCTTTGGGTTCAGGCCGTCGGCGTCGTTGCCACGGCGGCCTGGGCCGGGGTGTGCACCTACATCATCCTGATATTCGTGAGGGCGGTCTTGGGACTGCGCGTCAGCGAACAAGAGGAGGCCGAGGGTCTGGATATCGCGCATCACGGCGAGCGCGGATACCATTTGTGAGCACAGGGTTTGAACGGCTCGCTCGATTGCTGCGCCTCCGTTTCACCCGCTCTGTCGTTGTGGGCCGCCTCCCAAGGCCCAGGCGGCAGGCGATTATCAAAAATCTAAGCGCGCAAAGTTTGTGAGTCCACTTAGCCCACGGCAGGTCAAGCTATCCTGGTCAATCTGCTTTGATCCAGGATCCCGAAAAGCGTCGTAATCTAGGCACCACTAACTTCCGGTGAGGGTCAAAACCGGCCGATTGGGCGGTGTCGGCATGGCGCGTCGTTTACTCTATATGTAGTGGGTGTCTGTCTTAACCGGATAGGCACGCCTTGTTCTATCGTTACCCCACCACCATCACCGGCTCCCCCAACACCTCCATGCGCGGGGTGATACCGAGGCCGGGGGCTTCCGACGCCGCCATGTGGCCGCGGGTGCGGGTGGGGGCGCCTTCGGCGGTGCTGACGGTCACGTAGCTGTTGAAATCGGTGGCGGCGAAGCGGCTCTCGGGCGGGGTTGAGTGGGCGAGGTGGGCGATGGCCGCCGTGGTGATGTCGCCGCCCCAGGTGTCCTCGATGATCATGGTGTAGCCGAGGGAGACGGCGAGGTCGCGCAGCTCGCGCGCGCGGGTCAGGCCGCCGAGCTTCGAGATCTTGAGGTTGATCGTGTCCATGGCGCCGTCGTTGTGGGCGCGCAGGAAGCTGTCGGTGCCGTCGATGCACTCGTCGAGGGTGAAGGGGTGATCCGTGCGCCGGCGGATGGTCAGGCATTCCTCGTAGGAAAGGCAGGGCTGCTCGATCGTGACGTCGATGTCGCGGACGGCGCGCACCACCCGCGCGGCCTGGTGCATGAGCCAGCCGGTGTTGGCGTCGGCGACCAGCATGTCGCCGGGCAGGGTCTCCTGCGCCGCGAGGCGGATGCGCGTGATGTCCTCGTCGAGGTCGCCGCCGACCTTGAGCTGGAATTTGGTGTAGCCCTCGGCCCGGTATTCGGCGACGCGCGCCGCCATCTTCTCGGGCGCCTCCTGGGAGATGGCGCGGTAGAGCGCCACGCTCTCGCCGAAGCGCCCGCCCAGGAGGGTCGCGACGGGGAGGCCGGCCGCCTTGCCGAGGATGTCCCAGCAGGCCATGTCGATGGCGCTCTTGGCGTAGGGATGGCCCTTCAGCGCCCGGTCCATGACGCTGTTGAGCGCGCCCACATGGCGCGGGTCGAGGCCGATGAGCTGGGGGGCCAGCTCGGCGATGCCGGCGCGCGCCCCGGCGGCGAAGGAGGCCAGGTAGAAGGGGCCGAGGGGGCAAATCTCGCCCCAGCCCGTGAGGCCGGCATCGGTCTCGATCCCGAGCACGGTCGAATCGAACACGGAAACCGATTTCCCGCCCGACCAGTTGTAGCTGCCCTCGCCCACCGGCAGGTCGACCTGGTAGGCGGTGATCTTCGTAATCTTCATGTGTTCAAGCCTTTAGGTCGTGTTATTCAAGTGATGGTGAAGAGCGGATCGCCGAGCACATCCATGCGTGGCTTGATGCCGAGGCCGGGGCCCTTGGGCACGGTGATGCGCCCGTGCCCGTCGCTCTGCGGTGCGCCCTCGGCGAAGCTCGGGCTCACCTGGTAGTTGAAATCGAAGGTCCAGAAGCGCTGGGACTCGGGCGTCGAGGCGCCCAGTTGCACCATGGCCGCCGTCACGATATCGCCGCCCCAGCTGTCCGTGCAGCTATGGGGGATGCCGAGGGCGGCGCAGAGGTCGCGGATCTTCCGCATCTTGGTGAGGCCGCCCACCCGGCTGAGCTTGAGGCCGATGGCGTCCACGGCGCCGTCCGCCTGGGCGCGGATGAGGTCGTCCACGGTCTGGATGCACTCATCCAGCATGAAGGGCAAGGTGGTCGCCCGGCGGACGGACAAGCATTCCTCGTAGGTGGGGCAGGGCTGCTCGAGATAGATGTCGAGGTCCGCGGCGCCGCGCGCGAAGCGCATGGCCTGATGCTTGGTCCATTTGGTGTTGGCGTCGGCGACGAGGCGGTCGCCCTCGCGCAGCTCGGCGGCGACGGCGCGCACCCGCGCGATGTCCAGCTCCGGCGCGTCGCCCACCTTGACCTGGAAGATGCGGTATCCCTTCTCGCGCTCGGCCCGGGTCTTGGCGGCCATGGCCTCGGGCGTATCGACGTTGATGGCGCGCATGACCTCCAGCTCGTCGCCGTAATGGCCGCCGAGGAGGGTCGCCACCGAGAGGCCCGTGGCGTGGCCCAGGATGTCCCAACAGGCGATATCCAGCGGCGCCTTGGCGTAGGGGTGGCCCTTCATGGCCCGGTCCATCGTGTGTTCGATCTCACCCAGCGCCCGCGGGTCGCGGCCGATCAGGTGGGGTGCGAGCTCGGCGATGCCGGCGCGGGCACCTTCGGCATAGGCGGGCAGGTAGGTGGCGCCCAGGGGGCACACTTCGCCCCAACCGGTGATGCCGGCATCGGTCTCGACGCGGACGACGGTGCTGTCGAGGGCGGCGACAGCACCGCCCCCACCCCATTTGTAGATGCCCTCCAAAAGCGCCAGGTCGACGCGCCAGACCGAGATGCCGGTGATTTTCATTGCTGGGCTATCCGATCCAGAACTTGACCACGAAGGCGGCGGCGATCGCCACCATGGCGGGCGAGGAATCGCTGAACTTGCCGCTCAGGATCTTGATGGCGACGTAGGCGATGAAGCCGATGCCGATGCCGGTGGCGATCGAGAAGGTGAAGGGCATGGCGATCGCCGTGATGACGGCGGGTGCGTACTCGGTCACGTCGTCCCAGTCGATCTCGGTCAGGCCGCGGGCCATGATGCAGGCCACGAAGAGGATGGCGGGCGCGGTGGCGTAGCCCGGAATGGCGCCGGCGATGGGCGCGAAGAAGAGCGCCAGGATGAAGAGGACCGCCACCACAACGGCCGTGAGGCCCGAGCGCCCGCCCGCCTTGATGCCGGCCGCGCTCTCGATATAGCTCGTGGTGGTCGAGGTGCCGAGGCAGGCGCCGATGATGGTGGCCGTGCTGTCGGCGATGAGCGCCTTCTTGAGCCGCGGCAGGCGACCGTCCTCGTCCAACAGGCCGCCCTGGTGTGCCACGCCCACCAGCGTGCCGGCGGTGTCGAACAGATCGACCAGCAGGAAGGTGAAGACGATGGTGATGAAGCCGACCTCGAGCGCCCCCGCCAGATCGAGCTGGAAGAAGGTGGGGGCGAGGCTCGGCGGGGCTGCGACCAGGCTCGATGGCGGCGGCGCCGTGCCCGCCAGCATGGCGATGATGGCGACCAGCAGGATGCCGATGATGATGGCGCCCGGGATCTTGAATCGGTCGAGGGCCACGATGACGACGAAGCCCACCGCCGCGAGGATGGTCGTGAGCTGGGTCAGATCGCCCACGGTCACCAGGGTGTCGGGATTGCCCACCATGATGCCGGCGCCCTTGAGGGCGATGATGCCGAGGAAGAGGCCGATGCCGGCCGAGATGGCCATCTTCTGGGAGCGTGGGATCGAGTTGATGATCCACTCGCGCACCGGCAGGAGGCTGAGGATCAGGAACAGGACGCCCGAGAAGAAGACGGCGCCCAGCGCCACCTGCCAGGAATAGCCCATGCTGCCCACGACCACGAAGGCGAAGTAGGCGTTGAGGCCCATGCCGGGCGCCAGCGCGATGGGGTAGTTGGCGTAGAGCCCCATGATCAGGGTGCCGGCCGCCGCCGCGATGCAGGTGGCGACGAACACCGCGTCGCGATCGAGGCCCGCGGCCGACAGGATCGCGGGATTGACGAAGATGATGTAGGCGAGCGTCAGAAACGTGGTGATGCCGGCGATGATCTCGGTACGGACGTTCGTCCCCAGCTCATCCAGCTTGAAATAGGATGACAGCATGGCCCCCTCGCGCGAGTTGTTTTGGAAGTCCCCAAGTAGCGGCGGCATTATTGCGCCGATGGCCGCCCCGCGCCAGCGCGGCGCGGCGAATCCGGGCCCGGTTATGGTTTTCTTAATGGGGCTGCCCTAGATTCAGGGCATGGTCAGGGTCATCCCTTTCTCGCTGCTTGCGCTGGCCCTTATGGCGCCGGCATTGGCGGCCCAGGAGATCAAGGTCACGCGTGACGACTGCGCGGGCCTCGTCAACCATGTGCCCGACGCCGGCGTGGCCTATCAGTCGGGCGTGGACGCGAATGGCAACCAAGTGGCCTCGGCCGACCTGGGCGGCGGCTTCAGCTACGAGGCGCCGACCGATTTCAGCTTCAACGTCACCATCAACCCCATCGACTATCAGCGCCGCCGCAACCTCGAGGCCAACCGCGCGGCGCTGGCCGCGGAGCAGTCCGCCGCCGCGGCCACGGCCGAGACCCTGGAGACCGCGGCCGCGACGCTCCAGGACACCACCGAGAGCCTGGCGACGGCCGAAGCGTCGCTCGAGGCGGAGGACGCCGCCGTCCTCGTCACCTTCGAAGCGGCCAGCCAGGTCATCCGTCGACGCCACGGGCGGGACTGCCCCGACGGCGGCCCAGCTCACCGCCCGCGCGGCGCAGCTCGACCAGCTCCACACCAACACCTTCGACGACCCCACCTACACGGACCTGCAGGAGCGCGTCGACCTCAACGAGCAGTCCCAGGCCACCAACGCGTCCGATATCGCCGCCAACGAATCGTCCCAGGCCACCAACAACGCCACCGTCCATTCGCTGGCCCAGGATGAAGCGGCCCTCGATACTGAGGCGGCCGAGATCGCCGGGAAGGGCACCAGCGCGACCCTCAATGTCGGCACGGTGACCTTCAAGGATGGGCGCGTCTACCTCAACGACCAGCTCATCGGCGACCAGGACCAGGCCCGGCTCGAGGACGCCTGCCGCGCCGCTTTCGGCGGCTGAACGGGGCGCGCCGCCACCTCTCATTCCGTCCTTCGTTGCCAGGCCCGGGGCCGGTGCCCTAATCTCCGCCGGCGCCCGCTCTACGCCGGCGTGTGGCATCATCGAAGCAAGCCGGCATGAGACATCAGGACAAGGCCGAGGCGGCGTTCCCGAGCTACTACCTCGAGCGTATCCACGAGGACGCCGAGAACCTGAATTACGCCCTGGCCAAGCTGTGCCGCGCCGTTTGCACAGAGCCCTTGGGCGGCCCCGCGCCGGGGGAGGGCGGGCTCGCCTCCTCAGGCGACCTGTTCGCGGCGGCGCATCCGGCCGCGGCCACGCTTCGCGGCATGGTGACCGATGCGGTCAATGCCTATCTCGGGAACCTCGCCGACCGCCTCTACGAGGAGCCCGCGCGCCTCAAGGGCGGCCTGGGCATCACGGCCTGGGCCCATATCCTGCGCGGCGGCCAGCCGCTCGAGATCGCCGCCGACCCGGCGGCGATGTATGCCGGGACTTATTGCGTCGCCGTGCCCGGCCACATCGTGCGGAGCGAGGACCCGGCCGGGGATATCGTGCTGCTGAGCCCGCTTCCGGCCTCCCACGGGCCGCCGCTCAAATCCCAGCACCAGATCCGCGCCGAGGACGGCCTCCTGGTCCTGTTCCCCGCCTATATGGCGCACCGGGTGCCGGCCTTCTCGGGCGGGGCGGAGCGGATCGCGGTCGAGCTCGTGGTGCGGGCTCGCGCCTGATGTGGGTCCTCGGCGTCACCAGTTCTCACAACGGCGGTGCCGCGCTCATCCACGAGGGCCGGGTCGAGGTGGCGATCCAGGCCGAGCGCCTCAGCCGGCGCAAGCGCGAGGACACGCGGTTCGACCGCGCCAACGCGGTGTTGCGCGACTGCGTGGCCTATTGCCTCGATCACGCGGGTATCGGATATGGCGACCTCGCCGCCATCGCCACCTGTACGCCGTGGGAGCATTACCGCCTCGACCCGGCGCTGCTGGCGAGGAAACCGGCGCCGCGGCCACGCTCGCCAAAGTGCGTTGCCTGAGCGTGCCGCACCATCTGGCCCACGCCGCATACATCCTCCACTACGCCGAGACCGAGCGCGCCATCGTGCTGGTGGTGGACGGCAGCGGCAGCTTCGAGGCCCAGCGCCCGAAGCTCAATATCCAGGAGCGCGAGCTCGACCCGCTCAAGTTCGTGCAGCCGGACCAGAAGGAAACCGTCTCCGCTTATGCCTACGACGGCCGGGACCTCAGCCTCATCTACCGGTGCGCGGACGCTCGCGCCCATCCGAGCCACCCCATGGAGGGTCACCGCCAGATCATGGGGCACCTGTGGGAGTGGGCGTCGCGCCATATCCTCGGGGAAAGCTCGGAAGCGGGCAAGGTGATGGGCCTCGCCGGGTTCGGGAACGCCGACACCTATCGCGACCTGGATGTCATGGGCCTCGCCGAGGATGGGCGGCTCGAGGTCCGTTTCGACCGGCTCTACGAGCGCTTCGGCCCCCCCACCCCGCGGGCGGTGGCGGTGATGGGGGACCAGCGCCTCGCCGACATCGCCGCCCATGTCCAGGACCGCACCAATGAGATGCTGCTCGCCCTCTGCTGCTTCCTGCGCGGGCGCTACGAGGCGCCGCACCTCTGCTATTCGGGCGGGGTCGCGCTCAACGGCCTCGCCAACGAGCACGTCATCCGGGCGGGCCTCTTCGAGGCCGTGTTCCAGAACGGCTCCTGCGAGGACAACGGCACGGCGATCGGCGCGGCGCTGGCCGCCCACCATGCCCTCACCGGCGCGCGCGTAACGGAGCCCGTGACCGACTATTACGGGCGGCCCTATTCCGAGGTGGAGGCCGCGGCGGCGTTCGCGCGCTACCACCTGCCGGCGGCCAAGCTCGACCGGGAAGGCCTGCTCGCGCGCGCCGCCAGGGCAATCGCGGCCGGCAAGGTCATCGGCTGGCACCAGGGGCGGGGCGAGTTCGGGCCGCGCGCGCTCGGCAACCGCAACATCCTCGCCGACGCGGGCAACGCCGGCATCAAATCCGTGCTCGACACCAAGGTGAAGCGGCGCGAGCCCTACAGGCCCTATGCCCCGGCCGTGCCGCTCGATGTGGCGGGGGCGTATTTCGACCTCGAAGGACCCTCGCCGGTGATGATTCGCGTCGGCCATGCCCGCGACGGCCGCCTGCCCGCCGTGACCCATGTCGACCGCACGGCGCGGGTGCAGACGGTGACGCCGGAGGGCAACCCCCTCTTCCACGACCTGCTGCGGGCGGTGGGACGCGAGACCGGGATTCCGGTGGTGCTCAACACCTCCTTCAACGTGGCCGGTGAGCCCATCGTCGAGAGGCCCGAGGACGCCATCCGCACCTTCCTCCATTCGGGCATGGACGAGTTCTATATCGGCCACAACGTGGCCGTGCGCCCCGGCAAGCCGGCTTAGAAACAGGCGAGGATGCCGCCGGCGGCCGTCGGGCACGCCGCCTCGGCGCCCTAATTCGGCAGCGCGTCGAAGGCGATGCAGACGCGGCTGTCCACGCTCTCGAAGGGGATCGTATGGTGCCAGAAATGGGAGGGAAAGACGACCATATGGCCCTCGGCGGGCGCGAATGTGCAACTCAGGAAGTGGGCCTGGGATTGGGCCCCCTCGGCCCACGGCTTGTTCTGGCCGAAGCGGATATGGCCGGCCTCGCCGCTGCCACCCGCACCGACCTCGGGTGGCAGGTGGATGTAATAGACGCCGCTGCAGAACCCATTGGGATGGATATGGGGGCTCTGGTAGCCGCCTGAATTCAGCACCACGGCCCAGCCCGTGAGCCGCCACGATGCGGGAATATCGCGGGCGAAGGGGTTGCCGGAGGGCCTGAGGACGGTCTCGGCATAGCTGCGCACCTGGCGCTCGATCATCTTCTCGAGGCTGACCAGGAGCGGTGCGGCACCCGTCAGGACCTCGAGGCTCTGGCTGCCGTTGGTGGTCGCGATCGTCGGCCGGTCGAGCATGAGCGTGGGGTCGCCCCGGATGTAGTCGAGGAGCGCGCGGTTGAAGCCGGCAACCGAGTCCCAGCCCTCGACCCTGGCGATCTCGCGAAAGGAGATCAAGCGATCCGCGTCGAATACCACCGCCTCCTCCTCCATGAGGCCGGCATATTGGAGGGCGATACCGAAATGGGCCTGCGCTCGCTTGCTCCCTGGCTGGATCGCGAGCGCCTTGCGGAACGCGGCCAGCGCGCCCTCTGTGTCACGGGCCTCCTGCCGGCAGAGGCCGAGGTTGGTCCATGCCTTGAGGAAATCGGGCCGCGCCGCCACGGCGCGCTCGAGCTCCTCTTCCGCCTCGGCGAAATGTTCCTGCTCGTAGAGCACGGCGGCCAGGTTGGTGCGCGCCTCGGCCGAATCGGGCGCGCGGGCGATCGCCAGGCGGCAGGCGGTCGCCGCTTCGTGGGGGCGCCCCAGCTCGTGCAGGACGACGCCCATGCCGATATGGGGATCGGCGCGGTCGGGCGCCGCCCGCGCCGCCGCATGGTAGGCCGTGTGGGCATCCTCGAGACGGCCCATGTTCTGCAGGATCAGGCCGCGGTTGTAGTGGGCGTCGAAGGAGCTGGGGTCGCCCGAAAGCACCTGGCCCAGGGTGAGCAGCGCCTCGTCCTGGCGGCCCGTCTGGGTCTGGGTGACGGCCAGATTGAGGAGGACCGGCGCCTGTGGGCCGGCGAGTTCGATGGCCCGTTCGTAGGCCTCCATGGCGCCCGGGTGGTCGCCCGCGGCGCGGCGGGCGTTGCCGAGATTGAACTGGGCCTCGGCGAAATCCGGATCGGCGTCGAGCGCGCGCTGGTATGTGGCCGCCGCCTCCGCCGCGCGGCCGGTCGCCATGTAGGCGTTGCCGAGGTTGTTGAGCAGCTTGGGATGGGCGGGGTTCCCGGCGATGCCCTGTTTCAGGAGCTTGATGGCGCCGAGATGGCGCTCCGACTGGGAGAGGATCATGGCGCGGAGGCTGACCGTCTCGGGATGGGTCGGGCGCCATTTGAGGATGTTCTGGTAGCCCCGCTCGGCGGCGACCAGGCGGCCGGCCTGGTGGTCGGTCTTGGCCGCCGCCAGCATGGCGCTGAGCCGCGCGCCATCGGGCGCGCCGGGCGCGGTTGCCGCCTCCTTGGCGCGGCGGCGCCGCTCTTGACGGTTCATGGCGACGCCACCCGTTTCCAATACTCCGACCCGGCCATACTATCTTCGGCGGCGGGCCGCGCGACACGGAAATTCGAATTTCCCATCTTGCGTTGCGGTCCGTGGCGCCGTTGCCTAATGTCTCGCAGCCCTGCCGCCCCACGCCGAGGAGCCCATGCGCCGGACCCGATACTTCCTGCCGACACTCAAGGAGACCCCGGCCGAGGCGGAGATCGTCTCGCACCGGCTGATGCTGCGCGCCGGCATGATCCGCCAGGCGAGCGCCGGCATCTATTCGTGGCTGCCCCTCGGTATCCGCGTGCTCAAGAACGTCGAGCGGATCGTGCGCGAGGAGCAGGACGCGACCGGCGCGCAGGAAGTGCTGATGCCGACCATCCAGTCGGCCGAGTTGTGGAAGCAGTCGGGCCGTTACGACGATTACGGCAAGGAGATGCTGCGCATAGAGGACCGCCACGGCCGCGAGATGCTCTACGGCCCCACCAACGAGGAGCTGATCACCGACATCTTCAAGGCCTCGGCCAGGAGCTACCGCGACCTGCCCAAGAACCTCTACCACATCCAGTGGAAGTTCCGGGACGAAGTGCGGCCCCGCTTCGGCGTCATGCGCGGTCGCGAGTTCCTGATGAAGGACGCCTATTCGTTCGACATCGATTTCGAAGGCGCGCGCCGGTCCTACAACAAGATGTTCGTGGCCTACTTGCGGACCTTCGCCCGCATGGGCATGCAGGCCATCCCCATGGAGGCCGATTCGGGCCCTATCGGCGGCGACATGAGCCACGAGTTCCAAATCCTCGCCGATACGGGGGAGAGCGAGATCTACTGCCACCGGGACTTCGTCGAGTTCGACGTGCTGGGGAGTAGCGTCGACTACGAGGGCGACCTCCACGCAATCGTCGATCATTGGACGAGCCTCTATGCCGCCACCGACGACAAGCACGACCCGGCGCGCTTCGCGGCCGAGGTGCCGGAGGAGAGGCGCGTTGTTCACCGCGGCATCGAAGTCGGGCACATCTTCTATTTCGGCACCAAATATTCCGAGCCCCTGGGCGCCCAGGTCGCCAATCGGGATGGCGAGTCCGTGGCGGTCCATATGGGCTCGTACGGTGTCGGGGTCTCGCGCATGCCGGGCGCCATCATCGAGGCGAGCCACGACGACGCTGGCATCATCTGGCCCGAATCGGTGGCGCCCTTCCGGGTCGGGCTCATCAATCTGCGGGTCGGGGACGCGGCCTGCGACGCGGCCTGCGAGGACGCATACGCCAAGCTGCTCGGCGCGGGCACCGAGGTGCTCTACGACGACCGCGAGGAGCGGCCGGGCCCCAAATTCGCCGAGATGGACTTGATCGGCCTGCCCTGGCAGCTCGTCATCGGGCCGCGCGGCCTCGCGGCCGGCACGGTCGAGCTCAAGTCGCGCAAGAGCGGGGAGAAGGTCGAGATCTCTCTCGAGTCCGCCCTCTCGCGCCTCTTGGGCTGAGGCGGCCAGGCGGCGCGCATGGCCTTTTCCGCCTTCGAGCGAACGGTCGCGCTGCGCTACCTGCGCCCGCACCGGCAGGAAGGGTTCGTCTCCGTCATCGCCCTGTTCTCGCTGCTCGGCATCATGCTGGGCGTGGCGACCCTCATCATCGTCATGTCGGTGATGAACGGCTTCCGGCAGGAGCTGCTCGACCGCATCCTGGGGCTGAACGGGCATATGGACGTCAACGCCGTCGACGGCGGGCCGATTCCGGACTTCGACCCCGTCGTCGAGGCGATCCGGCGGGTGCCGGGCGTCGTCACCGCGGCACCTGTCGTCGAGGGCCAGGTCATGGCGACGGCGAACGGCGTCGCCGGCGGCGCGCTCGTGCGCGGCTTGCGGCGCGCGGATCTCGAAGCCCGCCCGATCATCGCCGGCGGCCTGGTGATGGGCTCCTTCGACGATTTTGGCGGCAACGACGCGGTGCTGGTGGGCGACAAGCTCGCCCGCCGCCTCGGCCTCCTCGTCGGCGGGCGCGTGACCCTCATCTCGCCCAATGGCAACCCCACCGTCTTCGGCACCGTGCCGCGATCGAAGGCCTACCGGGTGGTGGGGATCTTCAACGTCGGCATGTACGAATACGACAGCACCTTCATCTTCATGCCGCTCGCCGCCGCGCAGGTCTACTTCCGCGTTCCCGACGCGGTGACGAACCTCGAGATCATGATCGAGGACCCCGACCAGGTGGCGGCGGCGCGGGCGCCGATCTTCGCGGCCGCGGGCCGGCCCGTGCGCCTGCGCGACTGGCGGCAGGCGAACGCGACCTTCTTCGGCGCCCTGCAGACCGAGCGCAACGTCATGTTCCTGATCCTGACGCTCATCATCGTGGTGGCGGCGTTCAACATCATCTCGGGCATGATCATGCTGGTGAAGGACAAGGGCCGCGACATCGCGATCCTGCGCACCATGGGGGCGACGCGCGGCATGATCATGCGCATCTTCTTCCTCTCGGGCGCCAGCGTGGGCTTCCTCGGCACGGTTGCCGGCCTGGGCCTGGGCCTCGTCTTCTGCGCCAATATCGAGGCCATCCGCCAACTCCTCCAGTCCCTCACCGGGACGGAGCTGTTCTCGCCCGAGATCTACTTCCTCGCCCACATGCCGGCCGAGGTCGAGCCGATGGAGGTCGGGGTCGTGACCCTGATGGCCTTCGGGCTCTCCTTCCTGGCGACGCTCTACCCCTCCTGGCGGGCGGCGCGGCTCGATCCCGTCGAGGCGCTGCGCTATGAGTGAGGGCCTGGGCTATGGGTGACGGCCCCGCCCTGGCGCTCGCCGGTATCGAGCGGCGCTTTCGCCAGGGGGGCACGGTGCTCGAGGTGCTGCGCGGCACTGGCTTGGCGCTCGCGGCGGGTGAGACCGTGGCCCTGGTCGGGCCCTCGGGCGCCGGCAAATCGACCCTGCTGCACATCGCCGGCCTGCTCGAGCGCCCGGACGGTGGCACGGTGCTGATCGACGGGCGGGACTGCGGCGGCCTGGGCGAGACCGCGCGCACCGAGCTGCGCCGCCGGCACCTGGGCTTCGTCTACCAGTACCACCACCTGCTGGCCGAGTTCTCGGCGCGGGAGAACATCATGCTGCCCCAGATGATCGCCGGCACCGGGCGCGACGCGGCGCGGGCGCGGGCCGAGGCGCTGCTGTCCCTCATCGGCCTCACGGACCGGGGCGAGCACCGGCCGGCGCGGCTTTCGGGTGGCGAGCAGCAGCGCGTCGCCGTCGCCCGCGCCCTCGCCAACGCCCCGCGCGTCCTCCTGGCCGACGAGCCCACGGGCAATCTCGACGCCGAGACGGCGGAGGTTGTGCTTGGTGTCCTCCTCGACCTGGTGCGCGGCTCGGGCATGGCGGCGCTCATCGCCACCCACAACATGGAGCTCGCCACGCGCCTCGACCGCGTACTCATGCTGCGAGGCGGCAAACTCGTCCCGGGTTAGCCCCGCCTTGTCCACAAAGTGCTGTGGATAAGACCAGTTTTCGCACAACATGCATGACTCTTCACGCCCATTGTGGAATCCTGCACTGGTCCGGTCGCACCCTCGTTGGCCACATCAATGCCCCACGCCGATTTCGTCCATTTGCGCGTCCACAGCGCCTATTCCCTGTCCGAGGGCGCGATCAAGATCGACGAGCTGGCGGCGTTGTGCCGGCGCCACGAGATGCCCGCCGTGGCCGTCACGGACACGGGCAACCTGTTCGGCGCTCTCGAGTTCTCGCTGGCCTGCGCGGATGCCGGCATTCAGCCCATCATCGGCTGCCAGCTCGCCATCCGCGGCGTGTCCGAGGAGGTGGCGGAAGATGGCCATCCGGCCGAAGCGACGGCCGATGCCGCGCGCGGGCCCATGGATCAGATCGTCCTCCTGGCCCAGAACGAGGTCGGGTACCGCAACCTCCTCAAGCTGGTCAGCCGGTCCTTCCTGGAGACCGAGGGCGCCGAGGCGCCCCATGTGACGGTGGCCGACCTGGCGGAGCACGGCGCGGGGCTCATCGCCCTCACGGGCGGCCCGGCGGGGCCGGTGGGGCGCCCGCTGGGCGAGGGCGGCCTCTTGGGCGCCGAGGCCGCGCTCATGCAGCTCGCGGACCTCTTCCCGGGCCGCCTCTACGTCGAGGTGACGCGTCACGGGACAGCCGTCGAGGCGCGCATCGAGGAGCCGTTGATCGAGCTCGCCTACAAGCACCACCTGCCGCTCGTGGCGACCAACGAGGCCTTCTTCGCAGAGGCCCAGATGTACGAGGCGCACGACGCGCTGCTCTGCATCGCGGGCGGCACCTATGTCGCCGAGGCGGAGCGCCGGCGCGTGACACCGCACCACAGGTTCAAATCGGCGGCGGAGATGCGCGCGCTGTTCGCCGACCTGCCCGAGGCGGTCGACAACACCCTGGCCGTGGCCCGGCGCTGCGCCTACATGCCGCGGCCGCGCGAATCCATGCTGCCGGCCTTTCCCACCACCGGCGGGGTGAGCGAGGCGGATGAGCTGCGGCGGCAGGCATCGGACGGCCTCGAGGCACACCTCGCGAGGCATGTCTTCGGCGACACCATGGATGCGGGCGCCCGGGAGCTGGCCGCGCGGCCCTATCGCGAGCGCCTCGATTTCGAGCTCGGCACCATCACCGACATGGGTTTCGCCGGCTATTTCCTGATCGTGGCCGATTTCATTCAGTGGGCGCGCAACGCGGGCATCCCGGTTGGGCCGGGCCGGGGCTCGGGCGCCGGCTCCGTCGTCGCCTGGTCGCTGACCATCACCGACCTCGACCCCCTGCGCTTCGGCCTCCTGTTCGAGCGTTTCCTCAACCCCGAGCGGGTGTCGATGCCGGATTTCGACATCGACTTCTGCCAGGACCGGCGCGATGAGGTCATCGCCTACGTGCAGGAGAAATACGGCCGCGACCGGGTGGCCCAGATCATCACCTTCGGCACCTTGCAGGCCCGCGCCGCCCTGCGCGACGTGGGGCGGGTGCTGCAGATGCCCTACGGCCAGGTCGACCGCATCTGCAAGATGGTGCCCAACAACCCGGCCAACCCGGTGCCCCTGGGGCGGGCCGTCGAGGGCGAGGCGGCGCTCCAGCGCATGCGCGACGAGGACCCGACGGTGGCCCGCCTCATCGACATCGCCCTCAAGCTCGAGGGGCTGTACCGCCACGCTTCGACCCACGCGGCCGGCGTGGTGATCGGCGACCAGCCGCTCGACGAGATCGTCCCGCTCTACCGCGATCCGCGCTCCGAGATGGCGGTGACCCAGTTCAGCATGAAATGGGCGGAGAAGGCGGGCCTGGTGAAGTTCGATTTCCTCGGCCTCAAGACCCTGACGGTCCTCGCCCGCGCCGAGGCGCTGCTGACGGCGCGGGGCATCGAGGTCGACCTCTCGAACCTGCCCCTCGACGACGGACCCACCTACGAGATGATGGGCCGCGCCGAGGTGACGGGGGTGTTCCAGCTTGAAAGCTCGGGCATGCGCGACGTGCTGCGGCGGCTGCGCCCCGACCGCTTCGAGGACATCATCGCCCTCGTCGCCCTCTACCGACCGGGGCCGATGGACAACATCCCGCGCTTCATCGCCTGCCGCCACGGCGAGGAGGAGCCCGACTATCTGCACGAATCCCTGGAGGAGACCCTCAAGGAGACGGCGGGCGTGATGATCTACCAGGAGCAGGTGATGCAGATCGCCCAGGTGCTCTCGGGCTACACCCTCGGCGGCGCCGACCTCCTGCGCCGGGCCATGGGCAAGAAGATCAAGTCCGAGATGGAGGCCCAGCGCAAGGCGTTCATCGATGGCGCCGTCGCCCGCGGCGTGGACAAGGGCAAGGCCTCCCTCATCTTCGAGCAGGTCAACAAGTTCGCCGGCTACGGCTTCAACAAGTCGCACGCGGCCGCCTACGCCATGGTGGCCTATCAGACGGCCTACCTGAAGGCGAACCATCCGGTCGAGTTCCTGGCTGCCTCCATGACCCTGGATATGGGCAACACGGACAAGCTGAGCGTCTTCCGCCAGGAGCTCGATCGCCTCGGTATTCCCCTGCGCCCGCCCGACATCAACCACTCGGGCGCCGACTTCTCGGTCGAGCGGGACGGGGAGGAAGCGGGGCCGGCGGGCGGGGCGCCGTCCGGCGCCATCCGCTACGCGCTCGCGGCGGTCAAGAACGTTGGCCGCGCCGCCATGGATGCGCTGGTGGCCGAGCGGGCGGCGCAAGGCCCGTTCCGAGATCTCTTCGAGGTGGCGCGCCGGCTCGATTCGCGCGTGGTCAACAAGCGCCAGCTCGAAAGCTTGGTGTGCGCGGGCGCTTTCGATACGCTCAGCCCCAATCGGGCACAGACCTTTGCCGCGGTCGAGACGATGGTGCGGTACGCCCATCTCGCCTCGAGCGAGCGCGAGAGCCGGCAGCAAAGCCTGTTCGGTGGCGACGATCCCGGCTCGGCACCGGCCTTCGCGCTGCCGGACGTGTCCGACTGGCCGGTTGCCGACCGCCTCGGGCACGAGTTCGCCGCCGTCGGTTTCTATCTCTCCGCCCATCCGCTCGATGCCTACGGCAAGACCCTCGCGCGGCTCGATGTGGTGTCGTCGGCCGACTTGCCGGGCAAGCTCAACGGCGGCGCCCTGCGGGTCAAGCTGGCGGGGACGGTGATCGGCAAGCAGGAGCGCACCTCGGCCCGTGGCAACCGCTTCGCCTTCGTCCAGCTCTCCGACGCGAGCGGCATTTTCGAGGTCGTGATGTTCTCGGAGACCCTGGCGGCGGCGCGCGAGTTGCTGGAGCCGGGGACCGCGCTCCTGATCGTGGCCGAGGCGCGCCTCGAGGACGATGCGCCGCGCATCACGGCGCAACAGGTGCAGGCGCTCGACGCGGCCGCGGCGGGCGCCGATACCAGCCTCAAGGTCTATGTCGACGCGGTGGCGCCAATCGCCAGTCTGCGCGGCATCATGGAGCGCGAGCGGCGGGGCAGGGGGCATATCGTGCTCATCGTGCCGCTGGCCGAGGGCCGGGAGGCGGAAGTGACGCTGCCCGGCCGCTTCGCCATAACGCCCCCCACCCGCGCCGCCATCAAGGCCATTCCCGGCATCGTCGACGTGCGCGAGAGCTAGAGCTAGAGCGTTTCCACCTCGACCGGAATCGCTCCAGGCCTCGAGGCGGCCCGCCGGTCGTCCGGCGCGCCCGCGCAGGCACGGACCTCTTGGTCCGCTGCCGCGAGCGAAACATGCGCTAGAGTGGGTCCGATCGAAGCGGAACCGCTCCAGCCGGACCGGCGCGGCCCCCAACCTTCGCGTCTGGGCGCGCCTTTCGCCTTGTAAATCGGCCGGTGGGGCGCTATCACCTCGCCACCAAGATTATTTCACACGCGGGGTCGCGGCGGTCCGGGAAAACGGTCCTGTCGCTCCGGTGTCCGCGGCGCCCGAATTCGGCGCCCCGGTCGATGCCCCGCGGAGGTCCAACCGGAGAAGGAAACGAACCATGGCGATGCCAGAATTCTCCATGCGTCGGCTTTTGGAAGCCGGCGTCCATTTCGGACACGTGACGCGGCGCTGGAATCCAAAGATGGAGCCCTTCATCTTCGGCGTGCGCAACAACGTGCATATCATCGATCTGCAGCAGACCGTGCCCATGTTGACCCAGGCGCTGCAGGCGGTCCGCGCGGTGGTCGCGGGCGGCGGCCGGGTGCTGTTCGTCGGCACCAAGCGGCAGGCTTCCGAGATCGTGTCCGATTCGGCCAAGCGCTGCGGCCAGTACTACGTCAATCACCGCTGGCTCGGCGGCATGCTGACCAACTGGAAGACCATATCGCGCTCCATCAAACGGCTGCGCGATCTCGACGAGCAGCTCGCCGGCGAAGGCGAAAGCGGGCTCACGAAGAAGGAGCTCCTCGGCCTGACGCGGGAGCGCGATAAGCTCGAGCGCGCCCTGGGCGGCATCAAGGAGATGGGGGGGTTGCCGGATATCCTGTTCGTGATCGACACGAACAAGGAGGATATCGCCATCGCCGAGGCGGTGAAGCTGAGCATTCCCGTGGTCGCGGTGATCGACAGCAACTCGAGCCCCGCCGGCATCACCTATCCGATCCCCGGCAACGACGATTCCCTGCGCGCCATCTCTCTCTATTGCGAGCTGGCGGCCGATTCCGTGCTCGATGGCCTGCAGGAAGAGATGCGCTCCTCCGGCGTCGATGTGGGCGCGGCCGATGAGGCGCCCATCGAACACATCGAGGAAGCCGTGGCGGGCGCGCCGGAGCCTGAGCCCGAAGTGGCTGCGCCCTTGAGCGAGGCGGCCGCCGAGCCGGCCATGGCGAGTGGCGAAGCGGAGGCGGGAGTGGTGGCGGAGAGCACCTGGAAGCCGATTCCGGCGACGGTCGCTCCCGAGGCCACAAGCGCCCCAGAAAAGAAATCTGAATTGAACGGTTAAGGCTTTAATTCAATCCCTTGACAGGGTTTGTTCGATAAGGAATTGAATATGGCGAATATCAGCGCTTCCCTCGTCAAGGAACTGCGCGAGAAGACCGGCGCCGGCATGATGGACTGCAAGAAGGCGCTTACCGAAACCGACGCGAACGTCGAAGAGGCCGTGGCCTGGTTGCGCAAGAAAGGCCTGGCCGCGGCGGCGAAGAAGGCGGGCAGGGTCGCGGCCGAAGGGCTCGTCGGCCTGCGCCTTGGTGAAGGTGCGGGTGCGCTCGTCGAGGTCAACGCCGAGACCGACTTCGTCTCCCGCAACGAGTCCTTCCAGGCCCTCGTTACCGCGGTCGCCGGCATCGCCCTGGAGACCGGCGGCGGCCTCGACGCGCTGAACGCCGCCGCCTATCCGGGCGCCGGCCATGCGGTCGCGGACGAGCTGACCGCGCTCATCGCCCGCATTGGCGAGAACATGGTTCTGCGCCGGACGGCGGCGATCCGGGTCTCGCCCGGTATCGTCGCGGGCTACGTCCACAACCAGACCGTGGAGGGCCTGGGCCGAATCGGGGTCCTGGTGGCCCTGGAATCGGAGGCGCCGGCCGAGAAGCTCGCCCACCTCGGCAAGCAGATCGCCATGCATGTGGCGGCGGCCCAGCCCGACTGCCTGGCGGTCGCGGATGTGGACCAGGCGGCGCTCGAGGGGGAGCGGGCCATCCTCGCCGATCAGGCGCGCGCGTCTGGCAAGCCGGAAGAGATCATCGGCAAGATGGTCGAGGGCCGCCTGCGGAAATACTACGAGGAGATCGTCCTCTTGGAGCAGGTCTGGGTCATCGACGGCAAGTCCAAGGTCAAGGACGTGATCGCCGACACCGCCGAGGAGCTGGGTGCCGCGGTGCGGCTCACGGCTTTCGAGAGGTTCGCCCTCGGGGAGGGCGTCGAACGCGAGGAAAGCGACTTCGCGGCCGAGGTGGCGGCGCAGCTCGCCGGCTGACCGGCGCGGCCGCGGGGCGGAGGGGACGGTGCGTTGACGGCAGCGACCGGACACCCGATCGACGCCGCGGCCGATGCGAGCCGGCCGCGCTATCGGCGGGTGCTGCTCAAGCTCTCGGGCGAAGCCCTGTTGGGTGACCGGGAGTTCGGTGTCGCCCCGGAGGCCCTCGAAGGCATCGCCTCGGACGTGCGCGCCGTCCAGGCCCTCGGCGTGCAGGTCTGCCTCGTCGTCGGCGGCGGCAACATCTTCCGCGGCATGGCGGGCGCCGCCGCCGGGATCGAGCGTGCCAGCGCCGATTATATGGGCATGTTGGCGACGGTCATGAACGCGCTCGCCCTGCAGAGCGCCATGGAGCGTGCGGGCCTCGACACCCGCGTGCTCTCGGCCATTCCCATGGCGACGGTGTGCGAGCCCTACGTGCGCCGGCGCGCGATGCGCCACCTGGAAAAGGGGCGGGTGGTGATCTTCGCCGGGGGCACGGGCAACCCATTCTTCACCACCGATACGGCCGCCGCCCTGCGCGCGTCGGAGATGCGCTGCGACCTGCTTCTCAAGGGCACCCAGGTGGACGGGGTCTATAGCGCGGATCCGAATATCGACAGCGAGGCGGAGCGCTACGAGCGCCTGAGCTACCTCGATGTGCTGTCCCGGGACCTGAGGGTGATGGACGCGGCCGCTATCTCTCTCGCGCGCGAAAATAAGATTCCGATTCTGGTCTTTTCGATACAGAATGCCGGGGCGTTCGCGGGGGTGATCGCCGGCCGCGGCAAGTTCACCCTGATTGGCGATGAGGAAAGGTCGGATGGCGGATCCTGACATCGATGACTTGAGGCGGCGCATGAAGGGGGCGGTCGAGGTCTTGCGGCGCGAGTTCGGCGGCTTGCGGACGGGCCGCGCGTCGGCGAGCCTGCTCGAGCCTCTCGGCGTCGTGGCCTACGGCAGCACCATGCCCATCACCCAGGTGGGGACGATCGGCGTGCCCGAGCCGCGCCTCCTCACGGTCCAGGTCTGGGACCAGGGCAATGTGAAGGCAGTGGAGAAAGCCATTCGCGAGTCCAATCTCGGACTCAATCCCCAGTCCGAGGGGACGATGATCCGTGTGCCCATCCCCGAGCTCAACGAGGAGCGCCGCGTCGAGCTCACCAAGGTCGCCCACAAATACGCCGAGGGCGCGCGGGTGGCCGTGCGCAACGTCCGCCGCGACGGTATGGACGGCCTCAAGCGCATGGAGCGGGAGGGCAATCTGTCCAAGGACCAGCATCGCGACCGGGGCGTTGAATTCCAGGCGCTCACGGACGAGTTCATCAAGGAAATCGACGAGGCCGTCGCAACCAAGGAACAGGAGATCCTGCAGGTCTGAATTCGATGGACGCCGCCCGAACCCAAACCGCGACGAGCCCGCCACCCCCGGCCCATGTCGCCATCATCATGGATGGCAACGGGCGCTGGGCCAAGGCGCGCGGCCTGCCTAGGGCCGCCGGCCATAGGCGTGGCGTCGAGGCGGTGCGGACGGCCGTGAACAGCGCCGTCGATCTCGGCATCCGCTACATGACCCTCTACGGGTTTTCATCCGAGAACTGGAAGCGGCCGCGCCTCGAGGTGTTCGAGCTGATGGGGCTTCTGCGCCGCTACCTGCGCAGCGAGATCGCCGAGCTCAACGCCAAGGGCGTGCGGATCCGCTTCATCGGCGAGCGCGCGCGCCTTGGCGCCGATATCGTCGACATGATCGAACAGGCGGAGCGCCAGACCGCCGAGAATACGAGGCTCGATCTGATCATTGCCCTCAGCTACGGCGGCCGGGGTGAGATCGTGCGGGCGGCGGGCCAGATCGCCCGCGGGGTCGCCGAGGGCAGGCTTGCGCCGGAGGACATCACCGAAGACAGCTTCGCGCGCTACCTCTTCACGACCGATATCCCGGACCCTGACCTCGTCATTCGGACCAGCGGCGAGCAGCGGCTGAGTAATTTCCTGCTGTGGCAAACGGCCTATGCCGAGCTCGTCTTCACCGACACCCTGTGGCCGGACTTCTCGCGCGCCGATTTCGAGATGGTCGTCCGCGAATTCCATCGCCGCGAAAGGCGCTATGGTGCGTCGGGTGGCTAATACGCGCGACGCGACGCTCTCACTCCGCCTCATGTCGGCGCTGATCGTGACTCCGCCGGTGCTCGCCGCGATCTATTATGGCTGGCCGTTCTTCGAGCTGCTGATGGTCTTGATGGCCGTGCTTCTGGCGGCCGAGTGGGATCGGCTGTGCGGCGGCGATTTCGGCCTGAGCGGGGCGGGCCTGGCGATATTCGGCGTCGGTGCCCTCGCCTTTGCGGCGGCTGGCGGGTACGGCTGGTCCGCGGGCGTCATCGCCGCCGGCGTGCCGGCCGTCTATCTGATCGCGCGCATGGCGCGGCGGCGCCACCCGGCCTGGGCCGCGGTCGGCTCGATGTATATCGGCTTGCCGCTCGTGGCCGTGGTTTGGCTACGGTCCGCGCCAGACGGCGGAGCCTGGGTCGTCATCTGGCTCGTCGCCGTCGTTGCGGCGACCGATGTCGGGGCCTACTTCGCCGGCCGCGGGTTCGGCGGGCCCAAGCTCGCGCCCGCGATCAGCCCCAACAAGACGTGGGCCGGGCTCGCCGGTGGTATGCTGGCGGCCGGGCTGGTTGGCGGCGGCGGGGCTTGGCTGGCCGGTTATGCGGCGCCCGGGTCCGCATTCGCGGCCGGCCTTGGGCTGGCGGTGATCTCTCAGGCCGGAGACCTCGTCGAGTCGGCGGCCAAGCGCTACTTCGGGGTCAAGGACACGGGCACGCTCATCCCCGGGCATGGCGGCCTCATGGACCGGGTGGACGGCCTCATCACGGCGGCGCCCGCCTTGGCGGCATTGATTTGGTGGTCGGGCGGGCAGGTGCCGGAATGGCGATGAGGACCGGTGACGGCGGCGACGGCCCGCGCAGGGTGACGATTCTCGGGTCGACCGGCTCGGTCGGGTGTAGCACCATCGACCTGATCGAGCGCCAGCCCGACCGCTTCCGTGTCGAGGCGCTGACCGCCAACCGGAATGTGGACGCCTTGGCGGCTCAGGCCTGGGCCCTGCGGCCGGCCATGGCGGTGGCCGCGGACCCGGCATGCTACCGGGCACTCGCGGATGCGCTCGCGGGCTCGGGCGTCGAGGTCGCCGCCGGGCCGGAGGCCCTGGTGGCGGCGGCGGACAGGCCTTCGGATCTGGTCATGGCCGCCATCGTCGGTGCCGCCGGCCTCGAGCCGACTTTCGCCGCCGTCCGCCGTGGCGCCGTGGTGGGCCTGGCCAACAAGGAAGCGCTGGTGTGCGCCGGCGAAATCGTCATGGTGGAGGTGGTTCGTGCGGGTGCCACCCTGCTGCCGGTCGATTCGGAGCACAGCGCCATCTTCCAGGTTTTCGATTTCGGGCAGAGCGAGCGCGTCTCGCGCATCATCCTCACGGCGTCCGGGGGGCCGTTCCGCGCGACGGGCCTCGACGCCATGGCGCGCATGACCCCGGCCCAGGCGGTGGCGCACCCCAATTGGAGCATGGGGGCGAAAATCTCCATCGATTCCGCGACCATGATGAACAAGGGCCTCGAGGTGATCGAGGCCCATCACCTGTTCCCGGTGCCGGACGACCGCATCGAGATCGTGGTCCACCCACAGTCGGTGATTCACAGCATGGTCGAATATATCGACGGCTCCGTGCTGGCCCAGCTCGGCACCCCCGACATGCGCACACCTATCGCTTATGCGCTCGGGTGGCCTGAGCGCATGAGCGCACCGTCCGAAAAGCTCGATTTCGCTCGATTGGGCCCGCTCACCTTCGAAGCGCCGGACCTCGAGCGCTTTCCGGCCCTGCGGATCGCGCGTGAAGCCTTGATCGACGGCGGCTGTGCACCAACTATACTCAACGCGGCGAACGAGGTCGCGGTGTTCAGCTTTCTCGAGGGCCGGATCGGCTTCCTCGACATCATTCGTATCGTGGAGGAGACACTCAATTCGCTCACCTGCGCCGCGGCGACGAGCCTCGAGGAGGTGCGCGGCGTGGACACGCGCGCGCGCGACGTGGCGAGCGAATTCGTCCAGAGCGCCCGGCGGCGCGCCTGAGCGGGCGATTTGATTCAATCGGAGCAAGCATGACGGACATTATTGCCGGCATCGGTGGCTACGCGCTGCCGTTCCTTAATATTGTGGTGTCGTTCCTGATCATCCTGACCCTTGTCGTGTTCGTGCACGAGATGGGTCATTACCTCGTCGCGCGCTGGTGCGGTGTGCGGGTCGAGGTCTTTTCGATTGGATTTGGGCGGGAATTGTTCGGCTGGGACGGCCGGGGCGGCACGCGCTGGAAGTTCAGCGTCGTCCCCCTCGGTGGCTACGTCAAGATGTTCGGCGACCGCAACGTGGCCAGCATGCCGGACGGCAAGGCGATCGAGTTGACGGCGGAGGAGAAAAGAGTCGCCTTTCCCCACAAGCGGCTCGGTCGACGCGCGGCCATCGTCGCCGCTGGCCCGATCGCCAACTTCGTGTTCGGTATCCTGGTTTACGCAGGCCTCTTCATGACCATCGGCCAGCCCGCGACGGCGCCGGTGATCGGCGAGGTGGAACCGGACAGTGCGGCGGCGGCGGCCGGAATCGAGCCCGGCGACCGCGTTTTGAGCGCGAACGGCTACACGATCAGCCGCTTCGAGGAAATTCGCCAGGTCGTAAGCGTGGGACTGGGGGAGCCCCTCTCGCTCGTCGTCCTTCGCGACGGTGTCGAGATCGCGCTCGAGGCACGTCCGCGCATCGTCGAGCAGGAGGACATCCTCGGCAACACCAACAAGATCGGCCTCCTCGGCGTGCGCAGCATCGGCCTCGAATACGTCCGCCGCGATCCGGCGGGCGCTGTCTGGTACGGCGCCGGCACGGCCTGGAACCAGGTTTACCTGACGTTTAAGACCATCGGCCAGATGATCGTCGGCACCCGCACCACAAAGGATATCAGCGGTCCCCTGGGCATCGCCAGGCTATCCGGTGAGATGGCCCAGCTCGGGATCATCGCCATGATTCATTGGGCGGCCTTCCTTTCGATCCAACTCGGCTTGATCAACCTGTTTCCGATCCCATTACTTGACGGCGGGCACCTTCTGTTCTATGCCGCCGAGGCGGTCCGAGGCAGGCCGCTCGGCGAACGTGTACAGGAATACGGTTTTCGGATCGGGCTGGCTCTGGTATTGGTCTTGTTCATGTTCGCCACCTGGAACGATTTGGTTCAGCTCCAAGTCGTGCGTTTTTTCCAGGAGCTCGTTACCTGATCGGATGGCGCCGGAGGGGCCGACTTGGTGCGTTTCACTAGATTAGTACTGGGACTATGGCTGGCCACGGCACCGATGGTGGTGTTCGGGGCGCTGGCACAGCCGGTCGGGCCCGTGATCCGCGAAGTCCGGGTCGAGGGCAATCAGCGCATCGAGTCCGAAACCATCTTCTCCTACATGGCCATCCGGCCCGGTGATGTTTACGACCGCGCCCGCCTCGACCGCTCGCTCAAGGCATTGTACGGAACCGGCCTGTTCGCCGACGTGACCCTGGTGCAACAGGGGGATGTCATCATCGTGCGCGCGGTCGAGAACCCGATCATCAACCGCATCGCCTTCGAGGGCAACGGAAAGCTCGGCGACGACACCCTGTCCGACGAGATCCAGCTCCGCCCCCGCGTGGTCTATACGAGGACCCGGGTGCAGAACGACGTGAAGCGGATCCTCGAGATCTATCGGGTCAGCGGCCGGTTTGCCGCCACCGTCGAGCCCAAGGTCATCGCTCTTCCGGAAAACCGCGTCGACTTGGTGTTCGAGATCACCGAGGGCGACGTCACTGGCATCGAGCGCATCAATTTCGTCGGCAACAGGGTGTTCGACGATTCCGACCTGCGCGGCGTGGTGCAGACGACCGAATCGGCCTGGTGGCGGATTCTGACCAGCGACGACACCTACGACCCCGACCGCCTCAACTTCGATAAGGAGTTGCTCCGCCGCCACTATCTCGCCAACGGCTACGCGGACTTCCGGGTCCTGTCGGCCGTGGCGGAGCTGGTTCCGGACCGCGAGGGCTTCTTCGTCACCTTCACCGTCGAGGAGGGCGAGCGCTACAAGTTCGGCCAGATCGACATCGAGACGGAATTGCGCGACCTCGACCCCGAGATGATTCGCGAGTCCGTGGCGATGGAGGAAGGCGATTGGTACGACGCGGATCTGGTCGAGGAGACGATCGAGAACCTGACCGACGCTGTCGGCCTGTTCGGTTACGCCTTCGTCGACATCCGACCCCTAGTCGAGCGGGATCGCGAGGCGCGCGAGATCGGCGCGACCTTCCTCGTTCAGGAGGGGCCGCGGGTGTTCGTCGAGCGCATCAACATCACCGGCAACACACGCACCCTCGACAAGGTCATCCGGCGCGAGATCGAGCTGGTCGAAGGTGACGCATTCAATACGGCACAGGTACGCCGGTCCCAGCAGCGCTTGCGCAATCTCGGCTTCTTCGAGACGGTCGAGATGAACAACGTACCTGGAACGTCGCCGGACAAGACGGTGATCAACGTGGAGGTGGAGGAGCAATCCACCGGCGAGCTGTCGCTGGGCGCGGGCTTCTCGACCTCCGAGGGCGCCATCGGTGATTTCGGCATTCGCGAAAAGAACCTTCTCGGCCGGGGCCAGGATCTGGGCCTCAGTTTCACCCTGTCGCAGCGGACCCAGGAAATAGACCTGAGCTTCACTGAGCCACGCTTCTTGGACCGCAACCTTGCGGCCGGCATCGATCTGTTTCGCGTGACGAAGGATTTCAACGCCGAGAGCGGCTTCCGGCAGCGCTCGACCGGCATCAACCTGCGCACCAGCTACGAAATCGTCTACCCCATCAGCCAGAGCCTCAAATACGGGTTCACGAGGGATCGCATCGAGGACATCGATGCCAACGCCTCCCTCTTCGTTCGCGAGCAGGCCGGAACCACGACGACTTCTTTCGTGACGCAGGACCTGTTGTACGACCGGCGCGACAACCGCTTCGACCCGACCGACGGATACTTCGTCATGCTCGGCAACGATGTCGCGGGACTGGGTGGCAGCGTGACGTACCTGCGCACGCGCCTCGAGGGCGGCAACTACATATCCCTGGCTGAGGACTGGATCCTCATGCTCAGCGGCGAGACAGGGTACATCACCGGTCTCGGTGACGATATTGGCATCAACAACCGCTTCTTCGTCGGTGGCGACGATCTGCGCGGGTTCGCCATTGCCGGCATCGGCCCGCGCGACAAGACCACCGAAGATGCGCTTGGCGGCAAATGGTTCTACGCCGGTACCACCGAGCTCAGCTTCCCCATCGGCCTGCCGAAGGAGCTCGGCATCCTCGGCAAGGTATTCAGCGATTTCGGTGGCTTGGGCGACCCTGGCGTCAATGGCGGCGGTTTCAACGATGATCCCTCCGTGCGTGCCACCATCGGCCTCGGCCTGGGGTGGCGCTCACCCTTCGGGCCGGTTCGCATCGATTACGGCAAGCCGGTGATCAAGAAGGATTTCGACAAGACGGAATCGATTCGGATCAGCTTCGGAACCACCTTCTAGACAAAGAGAGGCCATATGTTCAGGCGTTCCGTATTCGGACTCTTCGCCGCCCTTGCCGTGGTGTCCACGGTCGGCCTCCCGGCCCGCGCGCAACAGACGCCTGCCCCGATCGTCGCCGTCCTGGATATCCAGGCGATCATGCGGGATTCGACCGCGGCCATCGGCATCCGCGAACAGATGGAAGCGCATCACGCCAGGTTCCAGGCCGAGATCACGGAGCGGGAGAACCAGCTGCGCGCCGCCGATCAGGAGCTCGCCCAGCAGCGTGCGATCCTGTCCGCCGAGGTCATTGCCGATCGTCAACGCTCCCTTCAGGAGAACGCCGCACTGTTGTCCCAGCTTGTCGAGAAGCGCAAACGACAGGTGACGGAGGCCTTCGGCACCGCGATGCAGCAGGTGCAGGAGACGCTCATGGACGTGGTCACCGCGATCATGCAGGAGCGTGGCCTCAACATGGTTCTGCCGCGCGCGCAAGTCGTCGTCGTGGCGCCCGAGCTCGAAATGACGGCCGAGGCGCTCGCGCGCCTCAACGCCAAGCTCACATCCGTTACGGTGGTGATACCGGAAGGCTAGCGCATGGCCGACCCGCGCTTCTTCTCGGTTCGGGGACCCTTTACACTCGCGCGATTGGCGGATATCAGCGGCGCCGAGTTGGTCGTGGGTGATGTCGAGCGGACGGTTTTCGACGTGGCGGCCCTCGAGGCCGCCGGGCCGGAGGATCTGAGCTTCCTCGACAACAAGCTTTACCTCGAGGCGTTCACCGGGAGTGCCGCTGGCGCC
The DNA here is from genome assembly GCA_963666705.2 of Alphaproteobacteria bacterium. Taxonomy (GTDB): domain Bacteria; phylum Pseudomonadota; class Alphaproteobacteria; order CADEGL01; family CADEGL01. The sequence continues at coordinate 342,584 of CAXXKO010000029.1, forward strand.
TGCATCGTCGGCGCCGAGCATCGCGAGCGCGCGCCCGCGGGTATGGCCGTCCTCGTGGCCGAGGACCCGTACCGGAGCTACGCCCTGGCGGCCCGGGCATTCTATCCCGAGGAGGCGGAAGGGCGCGGCATCCATGAGAGCGCCGTCGTCGATGGGAGCGCCCGGTTGGACGAGGATGTCGTGATAGGGGCGGGGGTCGTCATCGGCGCCGGCGCCGAGATCGGACGGGCGTGCGGCATCGGCGCGGGCACGGTAATCGGGCCACGGGTCGTAATCGGTGAAGAGACTTCGATCGGCGCTGGCGCGTCGGTCAGTCACGCCATAATCGGCGCCCGCGTCCTCCTCCATCCCGGCGTGAGGATCGGTCAACGCGGTTTTGGCTTCGCCATGGGGCGGAAAGGGCACCTCAAGGTACCCCAGCTCGGCCGTGTCATCATCGAGGACGATGTGGAGGTCGGCGCCAACAGCACCATCGACCGCGGGTCCGGCCCCGATACGGTGATCGGCGCGGGCTCGATGATTGATAATTTGGTGCAAATCGGGCACAACGTGCGCTTGGGGAGGGGATGCGTGATCGTCGCGCAGGCCGGCGTCGCCGGCAGCACCCAGCTTGGGGACTACGTTGCTCTGGCGGCGCAGGCGGGCCTGGTCGGTCATCTCAAGATCGGCGCGGGCGCCCAGATCGCGGCGCAGAGCGGTGTGATGCGCGATGTCCCGGCGGGGGCGATAGTTTGCGGCAGCCCGGCGGTTCCCTTGAAACAGTTCTTTCGCCAGACGGCCGTCGTGTCTCGTCTGGCGAAAAAGAGGGGCACGTGACGCATGGAAGCGACCGCCTTGGAACGGACAGTAATAGAGATCGATATCCAGCGGGTCATGGACATGATCCCGCATCGATATCCATTTCTGATGATCGACAAGGTCGTCGACGTCATCACCAACGACAGCGCGACCGGTGTCAAGAACGTCTCCATCAACGAGCACTTCTTCCAAGGCCATTTTCCCAGACGTCCCGTCATGCCCGGCGTGATGATCATCGAGGCCATGGCCCAGACGGCGGCGGTCCTCGTCGTCCACAGCCTCGGGCCCGAGTCGGAAGGCAAGCTCGTCTACTTCATGTCCATCGACGATGCCCGATTCCGCAAGCCGGTCTTCCCCGGCGACACCCTCTACATCGAGGTGACCAAGCGTCGGAGCCGGGCGAACGTGTGGAAGTTCGGCGGCGCGGCCAAGGTGAGCGGCGTGCTCGTGGCGGAGGCGACCTTCGCGGCCATGATCCTGGATGACTGAAATCCACCCCACGGCGCTGGTCGAGGCCGGTGCCAAGCTCGGTGCCGGGGTGGCGATCGGGCCCTATTGCCTGGTGGGGCCGGAGGTCGAGCTCGGCGATGGCGTGAAGCTCGTCAGCCACGCGGTGGTGGCGGGGCGGACGAGCATTGGGCCCGGAACCACCGTGTATCCTTTCTCGTCCATCGGCCATCCGCCCCAGGACTTGAAGTACAAGGGCGAGCCCTCTCGCCTCTCGATCGGAGCGCGCAACACCATCCGTGAATATGTCACCATGAACCCTGGCACCGAGGGCGGCGGGATGGTGACCGAAGTGGGCGACGAGTGCCTGTTCATGGTCGGCGCCCATGTGGCGCACGATTGCAAGCTCGGCAATTACGTCGTCATGGCGAACAACGCGACCCTCGCGGGCCATGTCGAAGTGGGCGACTACGCCATCATCGGCGGCCTCTCGGCCGTTCACCAGTTCGTGCGCATCGGCCCCCACGCCATGATCGGCGGCATGTCGGGTGTCGAGCATGACGTCATTCCCTATGGCTCGGTATTGGGCGAGCGGGCGCACCTCTCCGGCCTCAACATCGTCGGCCTCAAGCGGCGCGGCTTTTCGCGCGACGACATCCACACCTTGCGCACGGCCTATAGGCTCCTCTTCGCCCAGGAAGGCACGACCACCGAGCGCCTGGCGGATGCCCAGGAGATCTACGGCTCCAACCAGGCGGTCATGGACATCGTCTGGTTCATGCAGGCCGATTCGTCGCGGGCCGTGTGCCAGCCACGCGTGGAGCATGCCGCCTAAGCTCGGGATACTCGCGGGCGGCGGCGAGCTTCCGGCCAAACTCATCGAAGCCTGCCGCGCCACGGGACGGGACTTCTTCGTGCTTGCCTTCGATGGACACACCGACCCGGGTCTGGTCGATGGCGTTCCCCACGCCTGGACCCGCCTCGGCGCCGGTATCCGGGCGCTCGACCATCTGCGCGCGGCTGGGGTCGAGGAGCTGGTCTTCGCCGGCCGCATCGTCCGGCCGTCGATGCGCGAGCTGCGGCCCGACCTGCGGACCGCAAGGATGTTCGCCAAGCTGGGCAAGGCCGCGTTCGGGGACGACAGCCTCCTCAGCACGGTCATCAAGGAGCTGGAAACGGAGGGCTTCACCATCGTCGGGCCCGATAGCGTGGTCGAGGAGTTGCTGGCCCCGGCCGGGGTCTATGGCGCCGTCGAGCCCGACGCCCGCGCCATGGCGGACGTCGCCCGCGGAATCGAGGTCAGCCGGGGCATCGGCCAGCTCGATGTGGGCCAGGCGGCCGTCGTCCAGGATGGCATCGTGCTCGGCATCGAGGCCGTCGAGGGCACCGACGCGCTGCTGGCGCGGTGCGCCGGCCTGCGGCGGGAAGGGCCGGGCGGAGTCCTGGTCAAGACGCGCAAGCCCCAGCAGGAAAGCCGGATCGACCTGCCGACCATCGGCACGGGCACGGTCGCGGGTGCCGCCGCCGCCGGCCTGCGGGGCATCGCCATCGAGGCTGGCGGCGCGCTTGTCGTCGCCCAGGCGGCTGTGGTCCGGGCGGCGGACGAGGCCGGCCTCTTCATCCTCGGCGTGGACCCCGACGCGTGAGCGGCCCGCCGGGCGGAACCGGCGCGCCCGCCATGGAAGAGGGCGGCCCGCTCACCATCTTCCTCATTGCCGGCGAGCCCTCGGGCGACGCCATCGGCGCTCGGCTGATGGCGGCTCTGAAGGTGCCGACCGCGGGCGCGGTCCGGTTCGTGGGCGTGGGCGGCGAGCGCATGACGGGCGAAGGCCTTGCCAGTATCTTTCCCATGTCGGACGTCTCCCTTTTCGGCGCCGCCGAGGTCATTCCCAAGGCGCCCCTGGTCTTCCGCCGGGTGCGCGAGACGGTGGCCGCCATCCGCGAGGCCCGGCCCGATGCGGTGGTGTCCATCGATGTGCCGGGCTTTGCCTTCCGCGTGGTCGAGCGCCTGGGTGCCGGCGAGACCCCACTCATCCATTACGTGGCCCCCACCGTTTGGGCCTACCGCCCCGGCCGGGCGCGCCGAATCGCCCGCTTCCTCGATCATCTCCTGGTGCTGCTGCCCTTCGAGCCGCCCTATTTCGAGCGCGAGGGGCTCGGCTGCACCTATGTCGGCCACCCGGTCCTCGAGGAGGGGGCCGGCGGGGGCGATGGGCCGGGCTTCCGCGCGCGGCACGGGATCCCGGCGCAGGCACCGCTGCTCGCCGTGCTCCCCGGCAGCCGGCGCAGTGAGGTCGGGCGTCTGCTGCCGGTCTTCGGCGAGGCCATCGCGCGCCTCGCCCCCCGATTTCCCGGCCTGCGCCTCGCCGTTCCCACCGTGGCGGCGGTCAGGGACGAGGTCGCGGCCGCGGCGGCGGGTTGGGCCGTGCCGGCGACGGTCACCGAAGGCGCGCGGGAGAAATACGATGCCTTCGCGGCCAGCCACGCGGCCCTCGCCGCCTCGGGCACGGTCGCCTTGGAGCTCGGCGTCGCCGGCGTGCCCATGGTCGTCGCCTACAGGATGAACCTGCTGTCCGCCGTCTGGCTGCGGCTCCAGCTGCGCGTCAAGCACGTGACCTTGATCAATATCGTTCTCGACCGCGGCGTCGTGCCGGAATTCCTGCAGAACCGGTGCCGGCCCGGCCCCATTGCCAGGGCGGTTGCCGAGCTTCTCGCCGGCACCCCGGCGCGGGAACGGCAGCTCGAGGGTATTCGGGAGGCGATGGCGCACTTCGACATGGGCAATGAAGCGCCGAGCGCGCGGGCCGCGGCGAGCGTGCTGGCGGTGATCCGAAATGCGCGGGTGGGTGTCCTACAACGAGGCGATGCCGACCCATAGCAATACCGCGAGGGCCGCCATGAAGGTCAGGATGCCCACCAGGCGGCGGACGAGAAGGGCCAACGGCAGGCGGTTGTCGTTGGCGGGGGGCTTGCGTGACCCCGGCGCGCCAACCCGCGGCAGCGCCGCGGTGCCCGGCGCCCGATGGCGGCGATGTGTCGGCTTGCTCCGGCCGGCCAAGGCGACCCTTTCTAATTCCTGTCTTCGAGCATCACGAAGTCGCGCTCGGCGGGGCCCGTGTAAAGCTGGCGGGGCCGGCCGATCCTCTGGCTCGGGTCCTCCGCCATCTCTTTCCACTGCGCCACCCAGCCGACGGTCCGCGCGAGCGCGAACAGGACCGTGAACATCGAGGTCGGGAAGCCCATGGCCCGCAGCACGATGCCCGAGTAGAAATCGACGTTGGGGAACAGCTTGCGCTCGACGAAGTATTCGTCCTCGAGCGCGATCCTCTCGAGCTCCAAGGCAAGGGCCAGCAGCGGCTCGTCCTTCACGCCCAGCTCGTCGAGCACCTCGTAGCAGCTCGTGCGCATGACGGCGGCGCGCGGGTCGTAATGCTTGTAGACCCTGTGGCCGAAGCCCATGAGGCGGAAGGGGTCGTCCTTGTCCTTGGCGCGGGCCACGAACTCCGGGATGCGCTCCTTGTTGCCGATTTCTCCCAGCATGTTGAGGACGGCTTCGTTGGCGCCGCCATGGGCCGGTCCCCACAGCGAGGCGATTCCGGCGGCGATGCAGGCGAAGGGGTTGGCGCCACTCGAGCCGGCGAGGCGCACTGTCGAAGTCGAGGCGTTCTGCTCGTGATCGGCGTGGAGGATGAAAATGCGGTCCATGGCCCGGCTGAGCACCGGCCGCGATACCCAGTCCTCGCTCGGCATGCCGAAGGTCATGTAGAGGAAGTTCTCGGCATAGCTCAGATTGTTGCGCGGATACTGGAACGGCTGGCCGCTCGAATATTTATAGGCCATGGCGGCGATGGTCGGCATCTTCGCGATCATGCGATAGGACGCGACCATGCGCTGGTGCGGGTCGTCGACATCGGTACTATCGTGATAGAAGGCCGAGAGCGCGCCGACGACGCCGACCATGATCGCCATCGGGTGCGCGTCGCGCCGGAAGCCGCGATAGAAGGTCAGAAGCTGCTCGTGGACCATGGAGTGGTAGGTGATGTCGTTCTCGAAATCACCCTTCTGGGTTTGGGTCGGCAACTCGCCATAGAGCAGCAGGTAGCAAACCTCCATGAAGTTCGAGTTCTCCGCCAGATCCTCGATGCGGTAGCCGCGGTGCAATAGTATTCCCGCTTCGCCGTCGATGTAGGTGATCTGCGATTCGCAGCTCGCGGTCGAGGTGAATCCGGGATCGTAGGTGAAGTAGCCCGTCTCGGCGTAAAGATTGCGCACGTCGATGACCCGCGGCCCAACCGTGCCGGCGGTGACCGGTAGCTGGTATGATTTGTTGGTGCCGCCGTCGATCAGCGTTACGGTATCGCCCGAATCCGACTCTACTTCCCGGCTGGCGGCTGTCACTTTTCCCTCGGCCATTGCCCTCTATCCCACCCTCGAAATGTTGTCTGGCTGGGCCGCGCTCGCCTCTTCGGCGCCTGGCGGCAATCATCTGCCCCCATCATACTACGCGACGCCCGGTTTCACATCGCTGATTCGCCCGAGCGACTCCTCACGGCCGAGCGCCGCCATGACATCGAAGATTCCGGGCGATACCCCGCGGCCCGTGAGCGCCGCCCGGAGCGGCTGTGCCACCTGCCCGAGCTTGACCGCCTCCGCCTCGGCGAAGGCGCGGGTCTCGGCCTCGACGCCCGCCTCTGACCAGTCTTCGATTCCGCCGAGGCGTGACGCCAGACGGCCGAGAAGCGCGCGTGCCGCCCCATCGAGGATGCGGTCCGCCTTCGGGTCAAGTTCAAGCGGTCTGTCGAGCGCATAAAACAGTGCGTTTTCCGTAAGTTCCACCAAAGTATTCGCACGGCTCTTCAGGCTTGGCATGCCCCGTTCGAGGCGTCCGAGAACGGCCTTGCCGGGCTCGTGACCGAGCTGTTCGGCGATACCGGGCGCGATCGCCTCGACGAGCCGCGCGTCCGCCGTCTCCTGGATATAGTGCCGGTTCAGGCTGTCGAGCCGGGCAAAGTCGAAGCGGGCGGGCGAGCGGCCCACATGGTCGAGGCCGAACCAGGCGATTGCCTCGTCGGTCGAGATGACCTCGTCGTCGCCGTGGCTCCAGCCGAGGCGCAGAAGATGGTTGCGGATGGCCTCGGGCAGGTAGCCCATGTCGCGGTAGGCGTCGACGCCGAGCGCGCCGTGGCGCTTGGAGAGCTTGGCGCCGTCCGCCCCGTGGATGAGCGGGATATGGGCGTAGACCGGCGCCGGGATATCGAGGGCGCGGAGGATGTGATACTGGCGGAAGGCGTTCGTCAGGTGATCGTCGCCGCGAATGACATGGGTCACGCCCATGTCGTGGTCGTCCACCACCACCGAGAGCATGTAGGTGGGGGTGCCGTCGGCGCGCAGCACCACCATGTCGTCGAGCTGCTCGTTGGGGACCCGAACCTCGCCCTGAACGGCGTCCTCGATCACGGTCTCCCCCTCGCGCGGCATCTTGATGCGGATCACCGGGGCGACGCCAGGCGGCGCGTCCCCCGGATCGCGGTCCCGCCAGCGCCCGTCATAGGGGACCGGCCGGCCCTCGGCCTTGGCCCGCTCGCGCATCTCGGCGAGCTCCTCGGGCGTGCAATAGCAGCGGTAGGCGCAATCGCGGTCGAGGAGTGTCTGGGCGGCCTCGGCGTGGCGCGCGGCGCGCATGGACTGGTAGACCACCTCGCCGTCCCAGTCGAGCCCGAGCCATCCGAGCCCTTCGAGGATTGCGGCCTTCGCCGCCTCCGTGGATCGCTTGCGGTCGGTGTCCTCGATGCGCAGGCGGAAGGCGCCGCCGTGATGGCGGGCGAAGAGCCAGTTGAACAGCGCCGTTCGCGCCCCCCCGATATGGAGGAAACCGGTCGGCGAGGGGGCGAAGCGGGTGACGACGGTCATCTGACTCCATTGCGGGGACGGTCGCGGGCAGTGCGTGATGGCTCGTTGAAGGCGCCCTGTGTAGCATATCCGGGCACGCGAGGCAGCAGGGTGGAATGAGCGAGCAGCACGACGCGCCGCGGCGCACCGGTATGCCGGTGCATGGCGCCACCCGCGCGTGGCGTGCGGCCGCCAATGCGCTTCTCGCCGAGAGGGAGCGATGGCTGCTCTGGCTGCCCGTGGGGCTCGGCCTCGGTGTTGCGGTATATTTCAGCCTCCCGGTCGAGCCACCGCCATGGCTCGGCGCGGCCCTCGCGGGCGCCGCTGGAATCGCTTCGGTGGCCCTACGCCGCCGGCCCGGGCTACTGATCCTCGGACTCGCCGGCCTGGCCATCGCGGCCGGATTTACAGCGGCCCAGGCCCGAACGGCGCTGGTCGCGGCGCCGGTGCTGGAGAAGCGCCTCGGCCCCCGCCATGTGACGGGCCGCGTGACCGAGGTCGATCCGCGCGTGAATGGCACGCGCATCGTTCTGGAGGCGCTCCGCATCGACGGCGTCGAGGCTGCCGCCACGCCGGCCCGCGCACGGCTGCGTATCGGCTCGGGTGCCGAGGATTGGCTTGCGCCAGGGCGTTGGGTCACGGCCCGCGCGGTGCTCATGCCGCCGCCACCGCCGGTGGCGCCGGGCGCCTTCGATTTCCAACGCCAGTCCTATTTCAGAAGCTTGGGCGCCGTCGGCTTCACCTACGGCGGCCCCGAGGCGGCGGCCCCACCCGACGGCCAAGCCGGTGTCGGGAGATTAGGGTGGCGGCTATGGCTCGAGACCGTGCGCCAGGCCGTCTTCGAGAGAGTCCGCGGTGCGCTCGAGGGGCCGACGGGCGGCGTGGCGGCGGCGCTCCTCACCGGCAAGCGCGGCGCCATTCCGCAAGAGGTCATGCAGGCCATGCGCGATTCGGGCCTGGCCCATCTGCTGGCCATCTCGGGCCTCCATCTCGGCTTGGTCGCGGGGCTCCTGTTCTTCACCGCCCGCGCCGGGCTGGCAGCGATACCGGCCGTCGCCTTGCGCTATCCGATCAAGAAATGGGCGGCCGTCGCCGCGCTGGCCGGGGCGGCCGCCTACCTCGTGCTGGTGGGCGCGACGATCCCGACCCAGCGCGCCTTCCTGATGATCGGGCTGGTTCTCCTGGCGGTGCTCCTCGACCGGACGGCGATCTCCATGCGGCCCGTGGCCTGGGCCGCGAGCATCGTCCTGCTGCTCGCGCCCGAGAGCCTGCTCGGCCCCAGCTTCCAGATGTCGTTCGCGGCCGTCGTCGGGCTGGTGGCGGGTTACGAGGCGATCGAGGGCCGCTTCCCCGGGCGCGCCAGGGGCCGGAGCCGTGACGCGCACTGGGCCTGGCGCCTCACGCTCTATTTCTCCGGCGTGGCGCTCACCTCGGTCATCGCCGCCAGCGCCACCGCGCCGTTCGCGATCTACCACTTCAACCGGGTGGCCGCCTACGGGCTGGCCGCCAACCTGATTGCCGTGCCGGTGACGGCCCTGTGGATCATGCCGTGGGGCCTCCTGTCGTTGTTTCTCATGCCGCTCGGGCTCGCGGCCTTCGCCCTGGTGCCGATGGGATGGGGCATAGAGGCGGTGGTGGATCGCCGGGCTGGTAGCGGGTTGGCCGGGTGCCGTGCGCCTGGTCCCGGCCATGCCCGTCGCGGCACTCGCGGCCGTGGCGCTCGGCGGGCTGTGGCTATGCCTGTGGCGCCGGCGCTGGCGGCTCCTCGGCCTGGTGCCCATCGCCGCCGGCTTCCTCGCCGTCCCCTTGAGCCAGCCGCCGGATATCCTGGTCGACGGCGAGGCCAAGCTGTTCGCCGTGCGCGCGGGCGACGGCGGGTTGATGCTGTCGAGCAATCGGGCGGCGCGCTTCAGCGCCAAGCGCTGGCTGCTGCGCGATGGTCGGTGGGAGGCCGAGCCCTGGCCCGAGGAGGGGGCGAGCGCCGGCGGCTGGCTCACCTGCGATCGCCTGGGGTGCCTCTATCTGCCGCCGGGCGAAAGCATCGCCATCGTCCTCGACCCGAGGGCGCTCGACGACGATTGCCGGACGGCCGCGTTGATCGTGTCGGCCGTGCCGGTGCGCGGCCCGTGCCCGTCGGCCCGAGCCGTGATCGACCGCTTCGACCTGTGGCGTGAAGGCGCCCATGCCATCTGGCTGGAGGACGGCGGTGCGCGCATCGAATCCGTAACCGATTGGCAAGGCGCGCGGCCTTGGGCGCCCCGCCGGGGGCCATGAAATCCCTTGACTTACTAGGATCAGATCCCCATATACGCGATCGTATCGACCCCCCGCGAAGATGGTCAAGGTTTGTCAAGGTTCGAAGCCGATCTTTCTAACCCATTGATTTTATTTATGGTCGCCCCAACACACCTTGACATATCTTGACACTGCCTGACCGTCCGGGGCGAATTCCGCCGCCATTGCGCACCCCGCTCCGCGCTCTCACACCAGGAGGAGGAGGGTCACGGGCAGGGTCAGGGCGGCGGCGAGGGTCTGGACGGTGATGATATTGGCCAGCATCCGGTGGTCGCCGCCCAACTGGCGGGCCATGATGTAGCCGCTCGATGAGGAGGGCAGGGCGGCGAAGAGGACGGCGACCGTGAGCGCGATGCCGTCGGTGCCGATGGCCCGGCAGACGATCCAGGTGATGAGCGGCAGAGCCAGGAACTTGATAGCGCTCGCCGCCAGGACGGGCCGCCCCGCGCCGCGCGCCGCCGCCAGGTCGAGGCCGGCGCCGACCGAGAGAAGGGCGAGGGGCAGGGCCGCCTGGCCGAGGATGCGGGCGAGCGGCCCGACGACCGGCGGCAAGTGGAGGCCCAGGAGGTTCATGGCCATGCCGCCGACCACGGCGAGGATGATAGGATTGGTCACCACCGCCTTGGCGACCCGGGCCCAGCCGGCGCGCATCTGGTTGTCGCCGTGGCGGGTCAGGGCGATCACGCTCAGGATGTTGACGAGCGGCGTCATGCCGGCGATGGCGACGGCGGCCATGGTGGTGCCGGCGGCGCCGTAGAGCGCCGTCGCGGCGCCCAGGCCGACATAGACGTTGGGCCGGATCGCCCCTTGGAGGACCGAGGTGTAGCCCGGCCCGTCGACGCCGAGGCGCTTGTGGGCGGCGAGGACCAGGAGGCAGCCGACGGTGATGCCGGCCGTAAGCGCGCCGATCACATGGCCCAGCGGCAGGCCCGCGAGGTCGGCCGTCGAGGTGCGGGTGAGCAGGAGGGAGGGGAACAGGACGTAGAAGGTGAGCCGGTCGGCCGGCGCCCAGAAGCTCTCGGCCAGGAGCTTCGAGCGCCGGATCAGGTGGCCGCAGACGATCAGCAGGAAGATGGGCGCGAGGGCCAGGAGGATCGCGGTCATGGAGCGGGCGGGCCGCGCCTGGCCATGGCCTCGAGCGCGCCCTGGAGGATGTAGGCGGCGGCCATCTTGTCCACCACCTGGCCGCGCCGCCGGCGCGAGAGGTCGGCCTCCTCGATCAGCAGGCGCTCGACCACCGCCGTCGACAGGCGCTCGTCCCAGAAGGCGAGCGGCATATCGGCGCGCGCGAGGAAGTTGGCCGCGAACTGGCGCACCGACTGGCAGCGCGGCCCCTCGCTGCCGTCCATGTTCAGCGGCAGGCCAAGGACCAGCCCTCCCACGCCGCGCTCGGCGACGACGGCGAGAAGCGCCTCGGCATCGCGGCCGAACTTGGTCCGCCGGATGGTCTCCAGGGGGCTCGCGGTCATGAGGAGGGCGTCGCTCAGGGCGAGGCCGATGGTCCTGGAGCCCAGGTCGAGGCCGAGCAGCCTCTGGCCTCGCGGAAGCGCGGCGCGGAAGTGGGGCATGTCGAGGACGGGCATCGGCCCTCAATACCCCCAGCGCGCGCATGGGGGCAAGCGCTTCGGCCGCGGCTTTGTATCAGCCGCCGTGCTGCTCGGCCGGCGTCTTCACATGCATGGGGATGAGGCCCGCGAGGCGCGGGTCGTCGACGACCTCCACCTTCTGGTCATAGGGTACGAAGCCCGCGCGCTGGTAGACGGCGAGCGCGCTCGGATGGTCGAAGTCGCAGGAATGGACCCAGAGGCGGGTGGGCTCGTATGCCCAGGCCGCCTCGACGGCCCAGTTGAGGAAGTAGCCGCCGAGCCCCGCGCCGATGAAATCTGGGAGGAGGCCGAAATAGGCGAGCTCGATCTCCGGCTCCTGGCGGCGGTCGATCTCGGCAAAGCCCGCCGGCACGCCGGCCGCGTAGAGGACATAGACCTCCACCTTCCCGTCGCCCAGGATCGTCTCGAGCGCCCGGTCCGGCATGGCGCGCCGCTCCCACCACAACCACGCCTCGCCCACCGAATCGTAGAGGTAGCGGTAGAAGGAGACGGTTGGCCGCTCGGCGCGCATCAACGCGAGTTTGACGCCGTGGGGCCGTCGAAGTGCGCGGCCGCCCGGCGCCTCGCGCATCTCGAGATAGGTGATGACCGAGCGCAGCTTGCCGGCCGGCACCCGTTCGGCCTTCGGCTTGGCGATCGATTTGCCGCCCTTCCCGGGGCGCAGCTTCGTGGGCTTAACCATTCCCCCCCCGCGCCACCGCGTCCTTGTCCACGAGCCAACGGGCCATGACCACGCGCGGCTCCTGCGCATAGCCGATGGCGGCATAGAATTCCCGCACCGCCGCGTTCGTGTCCCGGATCATGAGCTGCACCTTGCGCACCCCCAGGCCGGCGAGCCAATGCTCGGCATGGGCGGTGATCTCGCGCGCCAGGCCAGCGTGCCGGCGGCCGGGGTCCACGGCGAGATAGTAGAGCCAGCCCCGGTGCCCATCATGCCCCGCCATCAGTGCGGCGGCGATGCGATCCCCCTCGCGGCCCACGAACACCTCGCCGTGGCCGCTTGCGCGGCAGAAGGCGATGTCCGCGACAGGGTCGTTGTGGGGGACGAGCAGGCCGCAGTCCCGCCACAGGGCGACAACCTCGCGCTCGTCCGCGCTCTCGTAGGATTGGATGAGCAACGCGGCCGGCCCCCGCGCTCAAGTCTCGACCGGGGTATCGTCGCGCCCGCCCCATTCGGTCCAGGAGCCATCGTAGACGGCCACGTCCTCGTGGCCCAGGAGGTGGAGCCCGAGGGCGAGGACACAGGCCGTCACGCCCGAGCCGCAGGTGGTGACGACCGGCCGGCCGAGGTCGATGCCGGCGGCCGCGAAACCCTCGCCGAGGCCGGCGCGGTCGAGCACCGCCTTGGTGGCGGGATCGACCAGCTTCGGATAGGGCAGGTTGCGGCTGCCCGGGATGTGGCCGCTCCGCAGGCCCGCGCGCATCTCGGGCTCGGTGCCGTCGAACCGGCCCGCCCCGCGCGCGTCCAGCACCTGGGCGCCGCCGCCCTCGAGGTTGGCGCGCATGTCCTCGAGGCTCCGTACCAACGCCGGCCGGTAATTGGCGGTGAACGCGGCCATTGCCGGCGCGCCATCGCCGCCCTCGACGGCCCGCCCCTCGGCGAGCCATTTCGGCATGCCGCCGTTGAGCACGGCGACCCGGTCGTGGCCGAAGGCCCGGAACATCCACCAGACCCGGGCGGCGCTGAACAGGCCGGCCGTGTCGTAGACCACGACCTGGTGCTCGTTGGCGATGCCGAGCGCGCCCACCTGGCGCGCGAACTGGTCCGCGTGGGGAAGCATGTGGGGCAGCGGATTGGTGGCATCCGCCACGGCGTCGATGTCGAAGAACACGGCACCCGGGATATGGCCTGCCAGGAACTCGGCCCTGGTGTCGCGGCCCTCGTTCGGCAGGTAGTAGGACGCGTCGAGCACCCGCACCTCGGGCGCTCCCAGCCGGTCGGCGAGCCAGCCCGTCTCGACCAGCGCGTCACCGTTCAGGTAAGACATGGGCGGCCCCCGTCAATCATCCGTCTTCTCGAACGGCACCTCGATCCGCGATCCCGCGCGCACCAGCCATCCGGGCACCGGCAGCCCCTTCTCGCGCAGGAATTCGGGGTTGTACAGCTTGCTGTGATAGCGCTCCCCCAGATCGGCGAGGATGGTGACGACGGTGTGGCCCGGCCCCATTTCCTTGGCGAGGCGGATGGCGCCGGCGATGTTGATGCCGCTCGAGCCGCCGAGGCACAGGCCCTCGTGCTCGAGGAGGTCGAAGAGCACGGTGACCGCCTCCTCGTCCGGGATCTGATAGGGGATATCGACCGGCGTGCCCTCGACGTTCTTGGTCACGCGGCCCTGGCCGATCCCCTCCGTGATCGAGCTGCCCGCGGATTCGAGCGCGCCGCACTTGAAGTAGCTGTACATGGCGGAGCCCACGGGGTCGGCGAGGCCAATGGTGACGCCCGGGCTCCGGTCCCTGAGGCAGGTGCTGACGCCCGCGAGGGTGCCGCCCGTGCCGATGGCCGAGACGAAGCCGTCCACCTTGCCGTCCGTCTGCTCCCAAATCTCCGGGCCCGTGGTCTCGTAGTGGGCGCTCCGGTTCGCCGTGTTGTCCCACTGGTTGGCGTAGAGCACGCCATTGGCCTCGGTCGCGGCCAGTTGCGCCGCCAGGCGCTCGGCGACGCGGACGTAGTTGTTGGGGTTCTTATAGGGCACCGCCGGCACCTCGATCAGCTCGGCGCCCACGAGGCGGAGGAAGTCCTTCTTCTCGCGGCTCTGGGTCTCGGGGATGACGATGACCGTGCGGTAGCCGCGCGCGTTCGCCACCAGGGCCAGGCCGATACCGGTGTTGCCCGCCGTGCCCTCGACGATCAGCCCGCCTGGCCGCAGGGCGCCGCGCGCCTCCGCGTCCTTGACCATGTAAAGCGCCGCGCGGTCCTTGACCGAGCTGCCCGGATTGAGGAACTCGGCCTTGCCCAGGATCTCGCAGCCGGTCTCATCCGAGGCGCGGCGGAGCCGGATCATCGGCGTGTGGCCGATGGCATCGGGAAAATCCTTGCGAACATCCATGTCTTCGCCTTGGTTCGGTGGTGCGGGCAGGGCACACTAGTACCCACTATCATGAGTCCGTGCCACATACGATCGCTTTTCCAGTCTCCTCGGCAGGAGGGGACGCGCCGTCGATGCCGGGGCATCGCCAAGCACCCTCGACGCCCCGAGGGGGCGGGAAAAGCGACCCTGAGGGCGGCGCCCCGAGGCCCCCGGTCGTCGTCGCACACCGCTTGTGATGCCCCGGCATCACAGCGCGCCGCGCTCCTAGCCGGGAACCTCGGGGCGCCGTCGTATGTGGCACGGACTCATGATAGTGGGTACTAGCCTCAAGCCGGTCCGGCCTTCAACACCGGCAAGCGCGGGCGCTCAGGCCCACCGGGCGCGCAGCTCCGCCCGGTTGAGCGCTAGCCACTGGAGGGCGACCAGGGTCGTGGCGTCCTGGATGCGGCCCGCGCGCGCCATCTCCCCACCCATCCGCGAAGGGCACCACGCCAACGCGGATATCCTCGCTCTCGATGCCGTGGATGCCGCCGAGGCCCGCGGCCTCCGTGCGTCCGCAATAGATCGCGGTGGTCTGCGAGGTGCCGCCCGGGCTCACCAGCACATTCGCGATTTCGACGAGCTCCCCGATCCCGCAGCCGGCCTCCTCCAGCGCCTCGCGCCGGGCCACCGCCTCGGCCCGTTCGCCCGCTTCGATGATGCCGGCCACGACCTCGATCAACCAGGGCTCGCGCCCGGCGCAGAGGGCGCCGATGCGGAACTGCTCGATCAGGACCACTAGTACCCACTTTCATAATTCCGTGTGCCATACGACGACGCCCCGAGGTTCCCGGCTAGGAGCGCGGCGCGCCGTGATGCCGGGGCATCACAAGCGGCGCGCGACGACGTCCGGGGGCCTCGGGACGCCGCCCGACCGGTCGCTTTTCCCGCCCCCTCGGGGCGTCGAGGACGCTTGACGATGCCCCGAAATCGCCGGCGCACCCCCTCCTACCGAGGAGACGGGAAAAGCGATCGTATGGCACACGGAATTATGAAAGTGGGTACTAGGTCGCGCGCCGCATCGTAGGGCAGCACGGCGGCCGCGTGGCCGCGCTCGAAGACCTCGCGCGTGACCGCGCCGCTCCAGCCGCCCTCGAACAAGCGGTGCCGCAGGCGGTAACGGTCGATGCGGAAATAGCCCTCGTAGGCGGCCGTCTTCTCGATCACCTGGACGTCGTCGGCGCGCAATCTCATGGCGGGCTCCATTGCGGCTGGTTGGTTTGACTCCCGTTCGGGAGGAAAGGATACTCGACGCGGGAAATGACGCGCCTCCATCATTTCGTGCCCGCGCGCCGGACCGCACGAATCCATGGCCCGATCGCGCTCGTCGCCGAATGCGGAGTCTCATCGAACGGAATGACGGTTTGTGATGCCTCCGCGCCCGGGCGCGATATCGCCTTCTTCATCGATGCCGGGCACCAGGCGGACGACTTCCTGGCCGAGGTCGTCGATGGCCTCGGGGCCGCGCGGAAATTCACGCCGCCCAAGTTCTTCTACGACGCGGCCGGGTCCCGCCTGTTCGAGGAGATCTGCAAGACACCGGAATACTACGTGACGCGGACCGAGCTTGGCCTGCTGGCCCAGATCGGCCCCGAGCTCGGCGCGCTCGTCCCCGACCGGGCGGTGGTGGTGGAATACGGCTGCGGATCGAGCGCCAAGATACGGCTGCTGCTCGAGGCGCTGGCCGATCCGGCCGAGTATATCGGCATCGACATCGCGCGCGAGCGCCTGCTCGAGACGGCTCGTGAGATCGCCGGGGACTTCCCCGGCATCCGTGTGGGCGCCATCTGCGCTGATTTCGCGGCCTCTCTCGCTTGGCCGGAAGAGGCGGATCCGGCGCCGGGCCGGCGGCTCGCCTTTTTCCCTGGATCGACGATCGGGAACATGGCGCCGGACGAGGCCCGCGCCTTCCTCGGCCGCGTGCGCGACCTGATCGGCGCCGGGGGCGCGTTCCTGGTCGGGGTCGACCTCGAGAAGGACACGGCCATTCTCGATGCCGCCTACAACGATGCCGCCGGGCATACGGCGGCGTTCAACCTCAATCTGCTGGAACGCATGCGCCGCGAGCTCGGCGCCGAGGTCGAGCCGGGCCAGTTCGCGCACCGTGCATTCTACAACGCGGCCGAGGGCCGCATCGAGATGCACCTGGTCAGCCGCCGCGAGCAGGCGATCCGCATCGGCGACCGCATCTTCGAATTCGCCGCCGGCGAGGCCATCCACACGGAAAATTCATACAAGTATTCGACCACCGGGTTCGCCGATCTCGCGCGCGCGGCCGGGTTCGAGCGCGAGGCCCTCTGGGTCGACGACCGGGACCTGTTCAGCATCCACTACCTGCGCGCGGGCTGAGGCGTACCGCCAGGCCCGAGCGGCGGATCACCCCACGCTCCCCTTTCTCCGGCTATTCGATGCCGTGGATCTCCTGCCAGTTGACGGGATAGACAGCGACGACCATCTTGCAGATCTCTTCGCCCGCGATGTAGACGAGCTCGGTGTTCTCGGGGATCCAGAACCCGTCGCCTTCCTCGAGCACGTAGTCGGTGCCGTCGGCCTGGATCGTCATGCTGCCCTTGAGGACATAGAAATACTCGTCGTAGAGCACCGTCCAGGGCATGTTGAGGTTCTGCATCTCGACCACGCCGCAGCCCATGGTCGCGCTCACGTACTTGTGCGCGTCGCGCCCCACGCGCGCCATCCCAGGCGGCCCGGCGAGGGTCTCGAAGGTGCGGTCCCTGTCCTTGACGAGCTTGCATTTCGACATGTCGGCTCTCCCTAGCTCTGTAATCGGCGCCTGGGCCGATACCAGCATATCGGATCGTGCGCCGGCAAACGAGTGCAGGCTGTACGAAGCGCGTGGCAGGCCACCAATACCAAGCTGCGGTGATAGGAACCCATTGAGACGCTTGTCCAAGTCTTTCGGCTAGGAGAGGTTCGCGCAGCGATGCGGCGCATCGGAAGCGGACCTCGACGCTGTCCGAAAGTCTTGGACAAGCGCCCGCAGGGTCGCCTCTCCGGCCCCCCGGACGTCGTCGCGAACCCTTGGCGATGCGCCGCATCGCCCGCGCGCCACGCTCCTAGCCGGAGAGCCGGAGAGGCGATCTCAATGGGTTCCTATCACCGCAACTTGGTATAACTTAGCCGCCGGGCGGGATCCGGGTTGTCGGGGCAGCGGAATGGGACCATGATGGGATTGGTTATCGACGAGATCATATGCAGCGTGGCGCCGGGAGAGGTGCGCGCCGCCTTCCTTTCGGGCGGGCGCCTGCTCGATCTGCTGATCGAGCGCGACGGGGACGGCGGCCGGGTCGGCGAGATCTTTCTGGGGCGCGCGCAGCGGGTGATACCGGGCATGGGTGCCGCCTTCATCGATCTCGGCATCGGGCGCGACGGCTTCCTCCCCGCGAGCGACGCGCGCCGCGGCCGCGAGGAGCGCGACATCGCCGCCCTGGTGACCGAAGGCGAGGCCATTCTCGTCCAGGTCACCAAGGATGCCGTCGGCGACAAGGGGCCGGCGCTGACCGCCAACGTCACCATCGCCGGGCGGCTCCTCGTCTACGCGCCCTTCCAGGATACGGTCGCGGTCAGCCACCGCATCGCCGATCCGGCCGAGCGCGCGCGCCTGACGGCCGCCGTCGAGGCCGTCGCCCAGTCGGGGGAGGGGTTCGTCCTGCGCACCGCCGCCGAGGGCGTGGAGGCCGAGGCCCTGCGGGCCGATGCCGAGGAGGCGCGCGCGCGCTGGCAGGAGATCGAAGCGGCGCGCGACCAGGCCGAAGCCCCGGCCCAGCTGCGCGCCGAGCTCGATACGGTGCCCCGCATCCTGCGCGACCACGCCCGCCAGGGCCTCGCGCGGATATTGATCGACGATGCCGATTCCTGCGCCGCCGCGCGCCGCTTCGCCGAGGCGCACCTGCCCGAGGTCGCGGGCCTCATCGAGCACCATGCGGGCCCCGAGCCCCTGTTCGGCCACCTCCGCCTCGAGGACGAGATCGAGGCGGCCCTGTGGCCCCGCGTGAAGTTGCCCTCGGGCGGCGAGATCGTCATCGAGACGGTCGAGGCCCTGACGGCGGTGGATGTCAACACGGCCCGCAACACCGGGCGCGGCCGCCAGCGCGAGACCATCCTCGAGACCAACCTCGAGGCGGCGCCCGAGACCGCCCGCCAGGTCCGCCTGCGCAACCTGGCGGGGCGCATCGTCATCGACTTCATCCATATGGAGGAGAGCGAGGACCGCGCCCGGGTGCTCGGCGCCTTGCGCGACGCCTTCGCCGGCGACCCGGTCCCGGTCCGCATCGGCGGCTTCACCAGCCTCGGCCTCGCCGAGCTGACCAGGCGGCGCGGCCGCCCCTCGCTCGACCAGCTCCTGCGCGAGGGCTGCGAGGCCTGCGAGGGGCAGGGCCGTGTCGAGCGGCCGGAAACCGTCGCCCACGTGGTCCTGCGCGGGGTCCGGGCCGAGGCGGCCGCGGACCCGGGCACCGCCTTCGCCGTGTTCGCGGCGCCCGAGGTGATCGCGGCCCTGGGCGCCGAGGCCGCGCCGGCGCGCGAGGCGCTCGAAGCGGCGCTCGGCCGGCCGCTGGTCCTGCGCGGCGACGCCGAGCTCGGGCGCGAGGGGTTCGAGATCGTGCCGGCGTCGGAAGCGGAGGGATGAGGCCGTGATGCCCGACCACCGGCCGCGCCGCGCGGGGCCCGCCGCCACGGCGCGGCTGGCCGCCGCGGCTCTGGCGGCGCTCGTCCTCTGCGCCCTCTCGCCGCCGCCGGCCCTGGCGGCGGAAGCGGTCGGCGAGGTCACGCGCTTCCGCGGCGACGGCACGGCCGCCGGCGGCGCGCCCGAGCGCTCCCTGGCCCTGGGCGTCGCGATCCATATGGGCGATACCATCCGCACCGATGCTTCGACCCGCGTCGAGATCGTCTTCGCCGACGGCACCAGGCTCACCCTCGGCGACGACAGCAGCCTGACCGTCGACAGGTTCGTCTATGGCGGGGCGATGGCGCCGGGCGAGGTGCTCCTTTCGCTGACGGCGGGGGTCTTCCGCGCCGTGACGGGCGAGGTCGCCAAGCTCACCGGCGCGCCCTTCCGCGTGCGCACGCCGGCGGCGACCATCGGCGTCCGGGGCACCGAATTCTGGGGCCGGCAGGCGGCCGACAGCCTCCTCCTGGTGCTCCTGGACGGCACCGGCGTCACTGTCGAGAACGGCGCCGGCCGGGTCGAGATCGTCGAGGTCGGCTTCGCCACCAGGGTCGCGGCGGCGGCCGACGCCCCCTCGGCCCCCTTCCGGATGAGCGCGGCGGCGTTGCGGGCCGCCCTCGACACGGTGGCCTGGTAGGCCCGTCATGAGCGATGGCAAGGTGCGACAGCTCTGGCGGCCGCGCCCCTGCCCAATCTGCCGCAAGCCGGCCGTCTACGCGCACCGCCCCTTCTGCTCGAAGCGCTGCGCCAACCTCGACCTATCGCGCTGGCTCAAGGGCAGCTACCGCATCCCGGCCGAGGAGGAGCCCGACCCCGAGGCCCTGGCCGACGCGCTCGAGCGCCGCCTGCGCGGGGAGGAGGGCGAGGAGTGACGGCTTGCCGCCGGGCCGCCCGGCCGTGGCGGCGCTCCTGGACAGGCCATGGGATTTTCCCTATAAGCATCCGCTGCTGGTTCCGGCCATGCCCAGGTAGCTCAGTTGGTAGAGCACACGACTGAAAATCGTGGTGTCGGTGGTTCGACCCCGCCCCTGGGCACCATTTTTTACTCATATAAACTCACTAGTGTCCGGTTAACTGCGGCGGTTTTCCGGTTAGTGGGTTGTGGTTAAACGTTCTTTCGGGATATTCGCGTGTCACCGACTTGAACTCCCGGTGTTAAGCCAGACATGCTCCTGCCTTCCCGGTCAGGAGCATGGCTCATGTATGCAGGCAAGATCGTTTTCGCCCAGGTGATCGACCATCTGCCCGTGCACAGCTTGCGCCGTTGCGTCCACCGCTACGGCGGCGATCGCAGGCTGCGAAGCTTCTCCTGCCTCGATCGGTATCTGTGCATGGCCTTCGCGCAGCTGACCTATCGCGAGAGCCTGCGCGACATCGAGGCCTGCCTGCGCGCCCAGCACACCAAGCTCTACCACATGGGCATCCGCGGGCGCGTCGCCCGCGCCACCTTGGCCGACGCCAACGAGAGGCGCGACTGGCGCATCCATGCCGACTTCGCCCAGGCGCTGATCCGCATCGCCCGGCCGCTCTATGCCCAAGACAGCTTCGGCCTCGAGCTCGACCACACCGTCTATGCCCTCGACTCGACCACCATCGACCTCTGCCTCGCGGTCTTCCCCTGGGCCCCGTTCCAGCGCACCAAGGCCGCCATCAAGCTCCACACCCTCTTGGATCTGCGCGGCAATATCCCAACTTTCATCCATATCAGCGACGGCCGATGGCACGACGTGAGGGTGCTCGACGAGCTGGTCCCCGAGCCCGGCGCCTTCTACGTCCTGGACCGCGGATACATCCATTTCGCCCGCCTCCATCGCCTGAGCCAGGGCGCCGCCTTCTTCGTCGTCCGGGCACGGGCCAAGTTCCAGTTCCGCAGGATCGCGTCCCGCGCAATCGACAAGACCACCGGCCTGCGCTGCGACCAGACCATCCGCACCGCCGGCCAGCACACCGCCACCGACTACCCGGACAGGCTCCGCCGCGTCCGATACCGCGACCCCGAGAGCGGCAAGGCCTTCACCTTCCTGACCAACAACTTCACCCTGCCGGCGCTGACCATCGCCCAGCTCTACAAATGCCGCTGGCAGGTCGAGCTGTTCTTCAAATGGATCAAGCAGCACCTGCGCATCAAGCGCTTCTACGGCACCTCCGAGAACGCCGTCAAATCCCAGATCTGGATCGCCGTCTCCGTCTATGTGTTGATCGCCATCGTCAAGAAGCGCTTGGCTATCAACGCCAGCCTCTACACAATCCTCCAGGTCCTCAGCCTCACCGTCTTCGAAAAAACACCGCTCCTTCAATTGCTTACAAATCCAGAAACCACGACACCAATCCACCCCCATGCTAACCAATTGAATCTATTTGACTATTAACCGGACACTAGTGATATAAACTAATGAGTTAAGGTCAATACGCAAGCGAGCGCCTGCGCGCCCTCGAGCTCGAGCACAAGGCCGAGCTCGGTCGCATTAACATTCTGGCTTCGGTCGCGCACGTCGAGCAGATCAACCGCACGATCCGCGCAGAGGCCACGAGCAACGGTCCATACGTGCGCCGCTGGCGCCCGATCTGGGGCTATGTCACCGCCGGCCCCAACGCCCTCCTCGCCGGCGCCGCCGGGCTCCTCGGCGCCCTCGCGGTGCAATGGTCCGTCGCCCTTGCCGTGCTCGGCGTCAACGTCGCCAAGCGATCCGAGGACAAGGCGACCCAGGCCGGCCAGACGCCGGCGCCGGGCATCCTAGGCGCGATCGTCAACCGGATCGCCGCCGGGGCCCCATGATGGCGCGCAACCCGCACGGTAGGGCGAGCGAAATAAGCTCGAACTTCAGCTTTGCTCAGGTAAGCAGCCGTATTGTGACCCGGCCTCGCATGCGTGCTGATAGCCAAGAGGCGGGCGTTCGCATATCGCTTCCCCGACGAGCTCAGACGGCGGAGTTTTGCCGATTGGCCTCTCCCCGCTGCGTCTTCCCGTCTACTTAAAAGAAGACAAACGATCGGACCACGACGTTCTTGCGGCAGGGCGCATCGTCGGGCGCGGTCGGGTCGATGCAGGCCGTGTGGAAAGACCAGCGCGAGACGGAGCCGTCGGTGACGCTGTCGTAGCACTTCAGCATCGAGACCTCGGTCGGCTTCTGCCGGGGAAGCCAGTACCACTCGTGGCCGGCACGGTGGGTGAAGCGGGTGGTCTCGCCGACGCGGTCGTCGTAGATTCGGTAATTGTTGATATAGGGCTGGTCGGCGAAAGAGGGCCAGGCGCAGAGCACGAAGGGGTACTGGCCCACGGTCTCCATCGGCTTGGCGAGGTTGATCGACATGAACCGCCGCGACATCTTCGCGTCGGCCTCTGCCTCCGTGTAGTGCTGTTCGCGCCCGAAGTTCTTGAGGTTGTTCGTGAGCAGCTCGCGGCAGCGCATGCGGCCGCTATTGTCGTTCAGGTCGTTGTGCACGATGTTGGCGTAGCTGGCGTTCACGCCCGGGTTCTTGGCGTCCTGGTCTTCCGTGCGGTCGCCCTCGTAGTCCTTGTCGAAGACGTCGTGGTTGTAAACGAGCGCATCGGTGGCGTCCGGAAAAAACGCCAGGAGGAGCTTCTCTATCTCCGGGTAGAAGACGCGCTCCACCTCCGCCGAGTCGTAGAAGTTCTCGCAACTGGACTCGCAGTGCGCCAGTGCCACGCCAAGCTTGTCCATGCACTCGGGGCTGTTGGGCGAGAGACCCGGGTGGTACTCCCCGATTCGACGCGCATCGCGCATCACCTGTGGAAAAAAGAGGCTGCGCCGCCCGTTGTCCTCCTCGGCCTTGCGCAACACTTTCCTCTCGGACTCGTGCGCCGGGTCGCGCCAGAGCGCATTCGACGAAACGATGGAGTAGCTCGTATGCTCATAGACCGTGTAGGGCAGCGGAATCGCCAGGCCGCCTTCGGGGGCTTCGATGTTGTTCTCGCGAATATAGTCCAGGCACTCCCCGTATTCGCGAAACCCGAGGCCCCATTTGGTGTCGATAGGGCCGGGGGGCGCGTTGCGGAGCATATCGATTACCCTCTGCCCCTCCCCCTCGGCGATCTGGGCGAGAGCGTCCTCCAGCGCCGCCGCGGTTCCCGCGTCGCCGTCCCGATCGAACGACATGTAGGACAGCCCCCCGTTTGCGGCGATGGGGGGCGGCTGCCCTTCCGTGAGCTGGAGGGGAGGCACATAGGCCGACGAATCCGTCTCCGTACTCCCCGCGGCGTGGTTCTCGTCGACCTCGAGCCGGTCCATGGCATGCTCCCATTTGATAACATTCTATCGTGGCACGCCGGGCTTGTGCTTGCTAGAGCGTTTCCAGTTCGACTGGAATCGCTCCAGGCCGCAAGGCGGCCCGCCGGTCGCCCGGCGCGCCCGCGCAGGCGCGGACCATTCGGTCCGCCGCCGTGAGCGAAATAGAGCACTAGAGTGGGTCCGATCAAAGCGGAACCGCTCTAGGGCTTGTATTTCCTGGCCGCACGAACCTATGCCGCGAGCGAATGCCGGAGAGACCGCCCCTAGTCCGGCAGCCGGGACCGGTGGAGGTGGGCCGATTTTCGCTTAGAGGCCAGAGCGGACCTCCATGCCAGGAAAGCGGGCGTTGTCGCTCGAAGGTCGACTCTCGGAGGTTGGCGATCGACCGGCGACGTGGCCCGAAACGGCAGCCAGGGGCTTGGCGCGGCCATATCGGGGCCAAGTTCTACGACCGCTCGTCGGGCACACCCGTCTCCGCGTCGCCGCCGCGGTATCCGCAAGCCGGGGCGGGCGCAAAACGGGCACAAGGGGGGCTCGAGACAGCGGAATCCGTGGGTGTTGCCCATGCCTGAAAATCGTGGTGTCGGTGGTTCGACCCCGCCCCGGCTGCATTCACGATACGGCGCCCAGCAACTCGCCGACGCTCTCGGCCCCATCGAGGGCAGCGACCAGCGCCGCCGCCTTCTCCGCCCGCTCGCGCCCGATCACCGGCCCGGCCAGGCCCAGGAACTTGGCTTCGAGCTTCTGCTCCTGCGCCTCGATATCTTCCGCCGGGATGCCGATATCCGTGAGCTTCACGAGGCTGCGGCCGTCGGCGAGATCGACGACGAGCTCGGCGCCCGTGCGCCGCTCGAACGCCTTGGGCTCGATCCGTACTTTCTCGCGCAGGGCCACGAGGTCGGGCCGGGTGGCCGTCTCGGCCGTATAGACGGCGCGGTCGCCGGTCTCGACCCCGGCGAGCGCCATGGCGATGGCGTGGCGGAGGGAGAACTTGACCTCCAGGCCCGTGCGCGGCGCGGCGATGTCGCAGACCGTGAGGTGGGTCGGGCGCACCCGGGCGCGCACGCCGGTCACGTCCGCCGGCGCGAAGCCATGCTCCGCCCGCAGCGCCCGCGCCGCCTCGATACTGGAGTGGGTGAGGTAGCAGGCGGCATGGTACTTGAAGAGGTTGGCCTCGACGGCGAAGGGCGCCCCTGGGTCGGGGCGGACGGGCAGGGGCCGGAACTCGGTCGATTGGGTGGCGCCGAAGCCCTGTGGGCATTCGAGGGCGTCCGGGTTGCTGGTGAAGCCGCGCGCGGCCAGGCGCGCCGCCATGAGGCCGCCCATGGCCGCGCGCCCGGCGTGCAGGGGCTTGCACATGGTGCCGAACATGGACTTGAGGCCGGCGGCCTGGGTCGCGGCCAGGCCGAGTGCCATGGCCGTGCGCCCGGCGTCGAGGCCCATGAGGCGCGCGGCACCCGCCGCCGCGCCGAAGGTGCCGATCGTCGCGGTCGCGTGGAAGCCGCGATCGTAATGTTCGGTGCCCACCATCTCGCCGATCAGGCATTCGACCTCGTAGCCGACCACGAACGCCTCGAGGAATGCGCGGCCCGTCGCGCCGCGGCGCTCGGCCAGGGCGAGGATCGCCGGCACCACGGGGACCGTGGGGTGGCCGTGCATGCGCATGTTGACGTCGTCGAAGTCGAGGGCGTGGGACGCGGCCCCGTTGATGAGGGCGGCCGAGGCCGGCGTCACCCGCTCGGCCCGCCCGACCAGGCGGGCCGAGCCCGCTTCCCCCTCGGCGAGCGCATCCTCGACCAGGATATCGACCAGGGCCTCGTTCGAGCCGGCGGTGGTCACCCCCAGCCAGTCGAGGATGGCGTGCCTGGCCCAGCGCATCGGATTCTCGCCGATGCGCGCACCGTCGAATTCCGCGATCCAGGCCGCGAGCGCGCGGGTCGGCGCGGCGCCGGCCGCGTCTTCGCTGGTGTGTGCCTTGGCATCGGTCATCCCATACCCTCCCGCCACGTTGGCCTCAGGACCGAACGGCTCGAGTCTGACCCATGGAACCCTCTCCCCCTCGGGGGAGAGGGTGGCGCGCATGGCGCGCCGGGTGAGGGGGCGGCCGCCGTCCGGCGGCCAAAAGACTCTTTGTGGCGCGTGGACGCGCACCCCCTCACCCCGGCCCTCTCCCCAACGGGGAGATGGGGATTCTTATGTCGGTATTTCTCCACTAGTACGACCTCGGCATGCCGAGGACGTGCTGTCCGATGTAGCTCAGGATCAGGTTGGGCGAGATCGGCGCGGTCCGCTCGAGGCGGGCTTCGCGCCACTTGCGCTCGATATCGTATTCGCGGGCGAAGGCGAAGCCGCCATGGGTGGTGAAGCAGGCTTCGGCGCAGTCCCAGGCGGCGTCGGCGGCCAGGAGGCGCGCCATGTTCGCCTCGGCCCCGCAGGGCCGCCCGGCATCGAAGAGGGCCGTCGCCTTGCGCACCATCAGCTCCGCCGCCTCGAGCCGCGCGTAGCCCTCGGCGATGGGGAACTGGATGCCCTGGTTCTGGCCGATCGGCCGGCCGAAGACGACGCGCTCCTTGGCGTAGGCGACCGCTTTTTCGACGAAGTAGCGCCCGTTGCCGATGGACTCGCTGGAGACGAGGCAGCGCTCGGCATTCATGCCGTCGAGGATGTAGCGGAAGCCCTTGCCCTCCTCGCCGATCAGGGCGTCGCCGGGGATGGGGACGTTATCGAAGAACACCTCGGTCGTGTTGTGGTTGATCATGGCGTCGATGGGCCTGATCTCGCAGCCGTTCTTCTGGGCCTCGATGAGGTCGATGAGGAAGACCGAGATGCCGTGCGTCCGCTTCTCCACCTGGTCCGCCGGCGTGGTCCGCGCGAGGAGGAGCATGAGGTCCGAATGGGCGGCGCGGCTGGTCCAGACCTTCTGGCCGTTGATCACGTAGCCTTTGCCCTGGCGCTCGGCGCGGGTCTTGAGCTGGGTGGTGTCCGAGCCCGTGGTCGGCTCGGTGACGCCGAAGGCCTGGAGGCGCAGCTCACCGCGCGCGATTCGCGGCAGGAAGTGGGATTTCTGCTCGGCGCTGCCGTGGCGCAGCAGGGTGCCCATGATGTACATCTGGGCATGGCCGGCCGAGGCGCCGCAGCCCATGACGTTGATGGTCTCCAGGATGACCGCGCCGGCACGTATGGGCAGGCCGGCGCCGCCATATTCCTCGGGGATGAGGGCGGCGAGGTAGCCGGCTTCCGTGAGCGCCTCGATGAATTCCGTGGGATAGCTTGAGGCGGGCGGCTCTTCCTCGAGCTTGCGCCAATAAGCGCCCGGGAAGCCCTCGCACAGCTTGCGCACCTGCTCGCGGATCTCGGGGTAGTCCTCCCCGAGGGAGAAGGTGATGTCCGGCTCGCTCATGGCCTACCCGGTCCGGCCGTGGCGAAGGCGGCGCCTCAGGCCCATTTCGCCATCAGCTCGTTCGAGGGCAGCGCCTCGTCGACCAGCTTCCTGGCCGTCGCGCCACCGGCGACCGGCAGGCTCTTCGGGTCGAGCAGGCCGATCTGGACCAGCACGGAGGCCTGATCCCAGTAGATGTGCTCGTGATAGAGCTTGTCGCCGCGGAAGTTGACGATTGCGACGAGCGGCACTTCGACGCGCAAGCCGGTCGGCGCGACACCGGGCAGCATCCAGTCGATCTCGCGATCGTGGGTGAAGGCGACGATCATCTCGTCGACGACCCGATCGGCGCCGACGGTGCGGCTGACCGGGATCAGCGCGATGTCGTCGGGGTTCGCGTTGACGAAATGGTTCTTGTAGAACCTGTGCAGATCCTTCTGGCCGACCCCGCCGGTCATGGTCGGCACGTGGTTGACGTAAGGCTCGGCGACCATCGTCGCCATCGTCGCATCGACGTCGCGCTCCGCGAACTCGTGGAAGCAGTGCATCTCCCACAGCCGTTCCAGATCGTAAGTTGGTCCCATCACACCGCGTAGAAGCGCGATGGTGCGCGAGTGCGCCATGGCGGCCGCCGACTTGTTGTAGACGTCGTCGCGAAAGCGGTTGGCGAAGCCGTGCGCCGCGCCCTCGTAGACATTGATCAGGAAGCGCTCGTCGCCGTCGAGCTTGGCCTTGATCTGGTCGAGCTTGTCGGGCGTGACGTGGGTGTCCTCGGAGCCGAAATGCAGCACGACCGGACAGGCGATCTTGTCGGCAAGGTCGAGTTGGGTCTCGATGCCGACGCCGTAGTAGCTGGCGGCCGCGTCGACCCCGCAATGCGCCGCCGCCTCGTAGGCGAGCGCGCCGCCGAGGCAGTACCCGAGCGCGGCAACCTGGGTCTTGCCGCCCTTGCCCTGGTGTTCGACCTCGGCCATCGCCTTCATATGCGTGAGCGTCGCGGTCATGTCGCCGATCGCCGCGGCGCGGTCGAAACGCCCGAAGTAATCGAACGCCCTGGCGCGGTCGTCCTCGCTGTAGCCGAGATCGATGCGCGGCTGAAAGCGCCAGAAGAGGTCCGGCACCAGCACGACGTAGCCTTCCTCGGCGAAGTAGTCGGCGGTCGCGCGCATCGCTGCGTTAACGCCGAAGATCTCCTGCAGGATCATGAGCCCCGGACCCTGTCCCGAGGGCGGCAGCGCGAGATAGCCTTCTAAGGCCCCGCCGTCCATTGTCTTGATGTCGATGAACTTGCCCACCTCGTCGCATCTCCCGTTCCGTGTCGGCTCGTCCTGCCCGTGGGCCGTGGGCGCTCAGGGCATGAAGGGTATGTCGGGCGGGGCTGCCTGGCTAGTGGTTCGAACCCGACGAAGGAGTCCCCCTCTCCCCTTGGGGAGAGGGCCGGGGTGAGGGGACGCGCGTCGGCGCGTTATTTAGACCGACATTCCCCATATACCATCCAAATTCGTGGAAATCGTACCACTTTCCCACCGCCAAGGGAACTGTATCCCCTATGCAGCCATCCGATGGCATGATTTTGGTAATCGGCCCGCGCTTGGAAGGCCACTCGGTCATTTTTCTCGCCATCCAGACACACCTCTCCTGTCGCTTTCTCCTCGCCGTCGATTCCCTCGGCCTACGCCGGAGCGGGTCTTCGTCGCAGATCATCAATCAAGCTCAGGATTTTCCGGAACAGGTCCCTCGGCACCGCCACCTCAGCCAATTGGAACGTAACGTAGCGGCCATGTCGGACAACCTTGGCCCCGATCTTCACCAGCTTGTCGCGCAACGTCGTCATCGACCAGTGCTCCACCTCCTTCGGCAAAGCCAGTGTCCTCATGAAGTTGCCCAGATTGTAGGCCAGGGCGTGAAGCTGGAGCCGAACGGCATTGTTGCGGAACTTGCGACATGACAGACGGGTCCAGTTGATGGCGTTCTTGCCTTCCTTGATGTGCTGCTCCGCCGTGCCACGGTGATTATAGAACGCCACCACCCGCTTGGTAGGGCGCGACAGATTAGTGACGATGAAACCGACGCGAGGAACCAGCTCGCCGGGGTGCCACTCCACTTTGGCCACGACACGGCGCTTCTTGTTCCACGATCCGGCCTGATAGCTGAAGCTGGCGTGGAAACGGCGAACATGGTCGGGCGGGCGACCGACAGGTCGCGTAAGCAGATGGGCAATGTTCCGCTGGAGAATCGCGTTCGCTTTGAGGCGGATGACGTAGAGTAATCCCTCGGCTTCGAGATATTCGTATATCTCCGGTGAGGCGAAGGCGGCATCGCCACGAAAATACAGCCGCACCTTCCTTTCCTTATAGCGCATCACCACCGGCTCCAGAACATTCCGCCATCCGTCGGCACTGTGAACATTACCGGGGCGCAGGGAACATCTCTCCAAGTCGCCGAACTGGTTGAACAGGAATAGCGGATGGTAGCAGGTACAGCCGAAGTGACCATTGTACGCTGTTCCCTCTTGTTCGCCATGGGTCGGGCTGACGCTGCTGTCCATGTCGAGAATGATCATCTTCGGCGGATGGCGGTCATGAACCTTGTCGATCCACACCCCGTTCATGTCGACCAAGGCTTCAACGTTCTCGTCGGTGGCCAATAGCTCCGTCTCGAAGCGTCCCATCTGGCTGGTGGAAGCGGCCTGTCTTTCGATGGCCTTGCCGCCAACAATCCAGCGCATGGCGGGATCGCGTCCCAGACGGTCGGCGTCGTTCACATCGTCATAGCCGCCAAGGCGCCCGAAAACGGACTGGCGAAACTGACCCGTCTTGCCGTGCCATCCGTTCTTGCCGGTACGGCTATCCTGGAAAACACCCTCGGCCATCTCAGTCAGGCCGAGGGCATCGTCAAGCTCCCGGTAGGCGAGCAACCCGGCGTCAGAAGTAATCTTGGAACCATGGAATTCAAGCTTCAAGCGACGGTCAAAATCGACCCGTAAACTGTCCCGTTTCGATTCACCCATCGGGTGTCCCATACCTGCTGCTCCATCAATGCATCAACATATTGATTCTTATAGCAGAATTCCCATCACGGGGCATGGAATATCGAGTTCACTTGGGAAATGGGGGTTAGAGTCTTTCCGCCGTCTACCGGCGGCCAAGCCCTCACCCTCCCGCTTCGCGGGTCCCTCCCTCTCCCCCCAAGGGAAGATGTGGGGAGAGGGTTCCAAGTGTCAGATGCGAACCACTAGGGTATCCGGCAAGAACCGGAAATACGCTCGCTCGCTCTCTCATGGCCTGCCCGCTCAGGCCGCGGCGGCCGAGGCTGGGACGAAGCCCTTGGGCGGCCCCGCCTTGGCGTAGGCGCCGTGGGTCGCTTCGCCTGCCAGGTGGCGCTCCATGACCGCGCGCGCTTGCAGCAGGCGGTCGAGATCGACGCCGGTGCGCAGGCCCATGGATTCGAGCATGAACACGAGGTCCTCGGTGACGATATTGCCCGTGGCGCCGGGGGCGTAGGGGCAGCCGCCGAGGCCGCCGAGGCAGGCGTCGAACTCGCGCACGCCCGCTTCGAGCGCCGCGAAGACGTTGGCGAGGCCGAGGCCGCGGGTGTCGTGGAAATGGGCGCCGATGGCGACTTCACGGCCGACCGTGCGGTATAGCTCGGTGAACAGGGCCTTGACCTGGCCCGGGTTGGCGTAACCCACGGTGTCGGCGACGCTGAGCCGGTCGGCGCCCCGTTCCACCAGGGCCTCGGCCACGCGCATCACCGCCGCCGGCTCGACCCGCCCGGCGATGGTGCAGCCGAAGGCCGTGGCCATGCCGCCCGAGAGCACCATGTGCCGGTGGGCGTCGCTCCCATCCCGGTACGCGACGATGCGGGCAAAATCGTCGAGGGAATCCTGAACGCCGCGGCGCACGTTGGCTTGGTTGTGCGCCTCCGAGACCGAGAGCACGAAGCCGAGCTGGTCGGCGCCCGCCGCCATGGCGCCCTCGGCGCCCCTGAGGTTGGGGACCAGCGCCGAGACGGTGAGGCCCGGGATCTCTTTCGCGCCCGCGACCACCGCCGCCGCGTCCGCCATCTGAGGCAGCAGCTTGGGCGGGACGAAGGACCCGACCTGGATCTGGGGCACGCCTGCCTCGGCCTCGGCCCGGATCCATTCGAGCTTGCCCGCCGTCGGCATGGTGGCGGCGACACTCTGCAGGCCGTCGCGCGGCCCGACCTCGTGGACCAGAACGTCGATGTCCGCGCGCATGGCTCCTCCTCCTGCCCCTATTTGCCCTTGAACCGGGGCTTGCGCTTCTCGTTGAAGGCCAGCACGCCTTCCAAGCGATCCTCGGTCCCGACGAGCTGATTATACGCCTCGAGTTCGAACTGGTACCCGGTTTGGCGGTCGATCTGGGTGGCGACGCCGATCGACCGCTTGGCCCGCATCACCGACAGGGGCGCGTTGGACGCGATGCGGCGCGCCGTCGCCAGGGTCTCCTCCATCAGCGCCTCGGGCTCGCAGACCCGGTTGACGAGGCCCCAGGCCAGGGCCTCTTCCGCCGTGAAGGGGGACCCTGTGAAGATGATCTCCTTGGCGCGGCGCTCGCCCACCGCGTGGGGCAGGTTCTGGGTCCCCATGGCGCCCGGCATGATGCCGAGGGTGATCTCGGTGAGGGCGAAGCGCGCCGTGCGCGCGGCGTAGGCGAAATCGACGCTCAGCGCCATCTCGCAGCCGCCACCGTAGGCGGCGCCGTTGATCGCGGCGATGACCGGTATCGGGCAGGCGCGCAGGGCGAGGACGCCCTGCTCGAAGATCGCGTGCTGGCGCTTCCAGTCCGCGTCGGTCATGCCCTTGCGCTCCTTCAAGTCGCCGCCGGCGCAGAAGGCCTTGTCGCCGCGCCCGGTGACGATCGCGCAGCGCAGGTCCTCCCGATCCACATAGAGCCCCTCGAAGATCTCCTTGCACTCGATTCCCATCAGCGTGTTCTTGGCGTTCGCGACCTCGGGCCGGTCGAGGGTGACGACCAGGACGTGGTCGTCCGCGCGCTCGACGGACAGGGTTTCGAATTCGGTCCGCATGGGCGTCAGTCTCCAGCTCCCTTGATCTCGCCATCGTGCTCGCCGAGCGCCGGCGCCATGCGGCGGAGCGGCGGCCGCTCCCCATCGAAGGACAGCGGCATGCCCATGAGGCGCGGCCCGGCGCCGTCCAGCGCCTGGATGATGCCGAGGGCCTCGGTCTGGGCGTCGGCCATCATGTCCATGGTATCGCGCACGGGTGCCGACGGCACCCCTGCCGCGTCGAGCTCGTCTCGCCAGTGCTGGCGCGGCTGCGCGCGCATGACCGGCTCGATGAGGGCGTTCAGCGCCGCGAGGTTGCGGGCGCGATTCTGGTTGCCGTCGAAACGGGGGTCGCCGGGCCATTCGGGATGGCCCAGCACCGCCGATAGGCGCGCGAACAGCCGGTCGTTGGGCGCCGCGACGACGAGATGGCCGTCGGCGCATTGGTAGGCTTGGTAGGGCGCCATGCCGCGCATGCCCGAGCCCTGGCGCACCGGGTTGCGGCCGTCCACCTGGACCGTCGTCACATGGTTGGTCATCCAGGCCAGCGCCGTCTCGTAGAGCGAGGCGTCGATGACGCAACCCCGCCCCGTCGCGGCCCGGCGGTTGAGCGCGGCGAGGATGCCGATCGCGCACCACAGGCCCGTGCCCATATCGACGACGGAGGTGCCGACCCGGACCGGTGGCCGCCCGTCCTCGCCAGTCACGCTCATGATGCCGCCCGCGGCCTGCATCAGCGGGTCGTAGCCGGGCGCGTCCTTGAGCGGCCCCCGGTTGCCGTAGGCCCAGAGGTTGCAATAGACGAGCCGCGGATTCTCGGCCGTGAGCGCGGCCCCGCCCAGGCCGTGCTTGGCGGCCCGGCCGGGGCGCATGTTCTGGATCACGACGTCGGCCTCGCCCGTGCACAGCGCCCGCAGCCAGCGGCGCTCCCCCTCGTCCGCCAGGTCCACGGTGATGCCGCGCTTGTCGCGGTTGAGGGAATGGAAGACCGACGAAGTGCCGTCGGCGAACAGGCGGCCCCACTGGCGCGCGTCGTCGCCGGGGCCGGGCCGCTCGACCTTGATGACGTCGGCCCCGAGGCCGGCGAGGATCCAGCCCGCATAGGGCGCCGCCACGCTGGTGCCGATCTCGATCACCCGCACGCCTTCCATGGGCTGATGGGCGGCGGGCATGCTATCGGTCACGGTTCACCTCCCTCGCACCTCGGCCACCCGCGGCGCGCAAGCGGCCGGCGCGGCTCACGATGCCGCGCCCGGCCGAGGCGGGCAAGGCTTTCGACGGCTCAGGCTTCGCCGCCCTTGTGTTTCCTCTGGAACGCGCGCCAGGTCATCGCCCAGGCGTCGGGGTCGTCCAGCCTGGCGCCGTCGATCTGGTGGATGGCCTGGTTGTGGGGCGCGGTCTTGACCAGCGCGGGGTCCGCGTAGGCCTCCTGCGATATCCGCGCCAGGACGTCGACCCAGTAGTCGATATCCTCCTTCGAGTACATCTCGCCCGCCTCGGGCGTGAAGGGCTCGGGCACCAGCCAGGGCTCGTGGCTCATCCAGAAGGCGTCGATGCCGTAATCGACCATGCGGTTCTGGACGTCCATCACGCCGACGCCGGTCTCTTCGCGCAGAGTCTCGAGGCTGTAGCGGGTCATCTCCAGGCGCTTCTTGTGGAGGTGGGGGTTGGATTTCGTCACCCCCCGGATCTCCAGGAGGCGCTTTTCCATGTAGTTGTTCGCGAGCACGGAGAGGTCGCGGGCTTCGTGGATGCCTTCGGCCCCCATGGCCCTGGCCCAGGCGTAGGCTTTGAGGACCTGGGGCACGTTGCCCCAGAACTCGCGCACCTTGCCCGTGCTCCGCGGGCGCTCGTCGTCGAGGCGGTATTTGGTGCCGTCAAAGGTGACGATGGGGCCGGGCAGGAAGGGTGCGAGCGCGGCCGTGCAGCCATAGGCGCCGACCGCCGGCCCGCCGCCGCCCTTGGGCGCGCCGAAGGTCTTGTGCAGCATGAACATGCAGGAGTCGAAGCCGATCTCCCGCGCCCGGATCTTACCCATGACGCCGTTGAAGTTGGCGTGGTCGTAAAAGCACAGCCCGCCGGCCTCGTGGACGATGCGCACCCATTCCTTCATTTCCGGGTTGTAGACGCCCATGTCGTCGGGGTTGTTGATCATCAGCGCCGCCGTGCGCTCCGAGACCGCCGCCTCGAGCGCGCCTAGGGACGGGTAGCCATCCTCCTCCAGCATCAGGGTGACGACCTTGAAGCCCGCCGTCGCCGCCGTCGCCGCGTTGCAGGGGTGGGACTGGATGGTGGTGATGATCTCGTCCCTCTGTTCGAGCTCCCCCCGCGCCGCGTGGTAGGCCCTGGTCACGCAGCAGCTGGTGTAGGCGGCGTCGGCGCCGCCACCGGCCTGGAAGACGAACTGGTCCATGCCCGAGAGCTCGCGCAGGATGGCGTCGAGGCGGTGGACGATCTCGAGCGTGCCCTGGAGCGTCGCTTCGTCCTGGTGGGGATGGGTCTCGGCCACCTGGGGCCGCGCCATGACGGCTTCGCCGACGCGCGGGTTGTACTTCATGGTGCAGGTGCCAAAGAGGCTGATCCCCATCATGCCCATGGTCTCCTGGGAGAGGTGCAGGTAGTGCCGCAGCGCGTCGGGCTCGGACAGCTCGGGCAGCGCCGGGCGCGCGGCTCGGCGCATGCCGGCCGGAATCAGGGCGTCGGCGCCGCCCGTCAACGCCCTGACCCCCGCCTCGGCCGCCGGGAAGACGACCCCACGCCGGCCGGCGCGGCCCATCTCCATGACCACCGGCTCGTCCCAGACGGCGGCGTGATATTTCCGCATCTTGCTGTCCCCGGTCATCGGCCCACAACCTCCCCGAGGGCTTGCGCAAGCCGATCGATATCCATTTTCGTGTGGATCTCGGTCACGCAGTAGAGGGCGCTCTGGCCCAGCTCCGGGAACGCGCGCGAGAGGTCCACCCCACCGAAGATCCCGCGCTCGCGCAGCCCCTGGTTGATCTCGCTTACGGGCTTCCCCGTCCCCTCGAAGCTGACGGTGAACTCCTTGAAGCAGGGCGACGAGAAGACCGTCTCGACCCCGTCGATGCGGGACAGGCGCTGGGCCGCGTAGTTGGCGCGCTCGACGATCAGCGTGCCCAGCTCCCGGAACCCCTCGGGGCCCAGGAGCGACATATAGACCGCGTTGGCGATGGCCCAGAGATAGACCGAGTTGCCGGTCCAGTCCTTGCCCTTATCGCGCATGCCGTAGGAGGTCTGGTGCGCCGAGCTGAGGCCGAAGCCGTATTCCCCCTCGGCGCTGGTGCCCGTGATGCTGATGAGGAAGGTCGGGTATTCGCCGATATATGCGACCTCGTCCCGGGTGGCGATGAAGCCGCCGCAGCCGCCGCCGCAGTTCATGTGCACGCCCAGCGGCTGGGTCGGGCCGACGGTGATGTCGGCGCCGTAGGCGGCGGGCGGTGCCAGGACACCGAGCGAGATGGGGTCGGCGCCGACGATCGTCTCGGCGCCGTGCGCGCGCGCGATGCGGGCGATCTCGGCACCCTGGGTCTCGATGAAGCCGAGGTAGGAGGGATTGTCGAAATAGACGGCCGCCGTCTTCGCTGAGATTTTCCGTTCGAGGTCCTCGAGGCTCAGGAGGCCGGTGGCGGGGTCGTAATCGACCAGGGCGACGGCGATATGGCCCGCCATCTCCGGCGGCTCGCAGAAGTTCCGCAGGACCGACAGGCGCTCGGGGTCGATCGCGCGCGGCACCAGGACCTCGCGCCGGCCGGTGATGCGCGCGGCCATGCGGACGGCGTGCCCGGCGGCGCAGCCCCAGCTGTAGCAGGGCATCGCCACCACATCCATGTCCACCAGCTCGCCGAGCTGGCTGGCATATTCGAACCAGGCCTGGTTGCGGCCGTGGTCGGAGGACGGCGTGCCCCAGACCGGGGTCAGGAACTCGGCCCGCCCGACGATCTCGTCGCACACGGCGGGGACGTAATGTTGCCAGCAGCCGCCGCCGAGGAAGCTCAGATTTTCCTCGCAACTCCCGTTCTTGGCAAGGATGCCCATGAGGTGGCGCTTGAGCTCGGCTTCGGAGAGGATCGGGGCCGGCAGGTCGATGCCGCCCGCGATTCGGTGGCCAGGTGGGATCTGCTCGAACAAATCCTCGATATCCGCGACCCCGATGGCCCGCAACATCTCGTGTTTTATCTCGGGCACCGCGTTCGCCATGTAGGGATGGGCGAGGGTGGGTCTGTTTCGCATCATCACGTCTCCATCCTTCAGGATGAGATTCGAAGCATCGCGCGCTGGCCGGGCCCGGTCACGACGCCGATGAAACCCGCCAGCATCCTATCGGTCGCCTCGTCGCCCGTATCGGCCAGCAAGGGGCGGCCGCCGAGGGAGACGATCTTGGCCATGGTCGCCACCACTATGATGTTCTCGAGCCCCACCTTCTCGATCACCGGGGCGCTGATCTGCTGGTTGCCGCGCCCGAACACATAGCCCTGCCCGCCGATGATGGTGACGATAATCTTCGCTCTCGCGCCGTCAACCAGCGCCAGCAACCGGGCTTCGTCGAGATCGGCGCCGACCAGCCTCCCGTCCCGGACCGCGTCGACGCCGAGGAGGGTGCCCGCGAGGCCGAGCCGCCCCATGATCCGCGCCGTGGTCGTGCCGGGGCCGATGATGTAGAGCCAACCCTCCTCCATGGCGCCGGCGACGTGCCGGCTGAGGGCGTCGAGCGCGGCCTCCTCGCCGGGCGGCGTGCCTGACTTGGCGGCCTGCATGCGGGCGGTGTGGCGGGGCACCTTGGCGTACCCGTGGAGCCGGGCCGAAAGCCGGTTCTCGCGGAAGGCATCCTCGTCGATATCCATCACCTCGGAATCCCGGAGCGCGGCCTTCCCGGCCTCTTCGCCCAGATATTCCGCGGCCAGGAGGCCAGCACTTTCGGGGCTGGTGGCGAAGACGGCCGAGTGCATCTTCACACCCGTCGGGATGCCGAGGATGGGGATGCGCCCACCGACCACATCGAAGATATCCCGCGCCGTGCCGTCGCCGCCCGCGAACAGGAGGAGGTCGACGCCCAGCCCCAGCATGTCGTGGGCCGCGGCCCTGGTATCCTCGGCGGTCGTGCCGCCGTCCTGCGCCGGGCCGATCACCTTCGCATCGAGGCCGCACGCGCTGGCCTCGTCGGCGCCCATATGGCCGGGGCGGGTGACGATTCCGATGTCCGGCGCCATCGGCGCCAGCTTCGCGAGCGCCCGGACGGCGCGCGCGGGCGAGACGGGAACCGCCCCCAGGGCGCGCGCCCGACCGAGGATATCCGCGCCGTCGGTGCCCTTGAGACCCACACGGCCGCCCATCCCGGCGATGGGATTGACGATCACGCCCAGCCGCTTCAAGGGAACTAGTGGAACAAACACGGCAAAAGAATCCCCTTCTCCCCTCGGGGAGAGGGTCGGGGTGAGGGGGTGCGTGACCGCGCGCCGGAGGGGTCTTGTGACCGCCCGACGGCGGCCACCCCCTCACCCGGCGCGCTCCACGCGCCACCCTCTCCCTGCCGGGGAGAGGGTTCGAAGCGTTGGATTCGATCCATTAGCCTGTATGGCGCATGAAGGGGCTGTAGACCGGCGCGTCGGGCGTGAGTCTGCCGTCCTCGTCCCAGTCGTCCCAGCCGTTGAACGCGAGGGGCTCGAGCTCGTCGAGCCGGCCCAGGCGATCCCGGAGGCCGTCCTTGTAGCCCTCTACGCGCGCGGCCATCACCGAGGGGTCGGAATACTGGATGCCGCTCTCGATGGAGAAGGAATAGAAGGACGGCAGCACCGTGTAGCCGAGATAGTGCAGGGAGTATTGCATGGGCCACAGCAGAAGGTCCGTATCGCCGTTGCGCCCGTCGGGGCCATGGGTCGATGCCGGGGCGCCGGTCGAGATCGAGGCGAACGCCCGCCGGCCGCGAAAGCGCCCGCGGTCGAAACGGATCTTGCTCGTATACGTGGCGCCATAGACGAACACCCGGTCGAACCAGCCCTTGAGAATGGCGGGCATGGTGAACCACCAGACGGGATATTGCAGGATCAGGAGGTCGGCGCGCTCCAGCTTCACCATCTCGGCCGCGATGTCGGCGGGTAGCGTCCCCGTATCGTAGGCGTGGCGCTGCTCGGTTTGGGCGCTGAACCACTCGGGCGCCTTGGGGTTGGAGAAGTGCGAGAGGTCTTCCCGGGCGTCGAAACCCTGGCGATAGAGGTCCGATATCTCCGCCGTGTGGCCCATGGCCTCCATGGCCTCCTTGGCCGCCTCGGCCATCTGGGCGTTGAAGGACTTGGCTTCCGGATGGGCCAGGACGATGAGCGCGTGCATGTACGGTATCCCCCCCGGGCGCGTCGCACGTCACGAAGCCCCTCTCCTAGCATAAATCTACCCGTCGGGATGCCCCGCGCCCGTCTGGGTCGTGCCTCAGTTTGAAATTCCGCCGAAACAACACCCCGAAGGTCATCTTTTCAGCGGATTCACTAGTGTCCGGTTAAAAATCGAATAAATTCAATTGGTTGGTTATTTGCGAAGCGTTGCATCTGTTTTCGTCTCCCGCAAGTGCTTGATGTATGGGCATTTTCTCGAAGAGGGTCACCGAGAGGATCTGTAACAAAGTGTAGAGCGAGGCGTCCAGGTCGAGGCGCTTCTTGACGATGGCGACGAGGACGTAGACCGAGACGGCAATCCAGATCTGCGTCTTCACCGCGTTCTCCGACGTGCCGTAGAACTGCTTGATCCGAAGATGCTGCTTGATCCACTTGAAGAAGAGTTCCACCTGCCAGCGGCTTTTGTAGAGCGCGCAGATGGTGGCGGCCGGAAGCGAGAAGTTGTTGGTGATGAAGACCAGCGTCTTGCCGGACTCGGGGTCCTTGAAGCGGATGCGCCGCAGAAGTTCGGGGTAATCCTGACGGGTGTAGAAGCCGTCCAGGGAGATGGTCTGGTCGCAAATGATGCCGGTCGAGCGATCCGTCGGCGCCGAATAGACGCGATGAGCATCGATGTTCGACTTGGCACGCGTGACGAAGAAGGCCCCGGCTTGGTGCAACACATAAAGGCGGGCAAAGTCGACGTAGCCACGATCCACGACGTAGATGGCTCCGGCTTCCGGCAAGAGCATATCGAGGGCATGAACGTCGTGCAGCTTGCCATCCGAGATGTGGATAAAACTCGGAATGTTGCCCCGCAGGTCGAGCAGCGTGTGCATCTTCACCGCCGCCTTGGTGGTGCGGAAGTGCGCCCACGGAAAGACCGACAGGCACAGAGCGATGGTCGTCGAGTCCAGGGCGTAGACGGTATTGGTCAGGTCCAACCCCAGTTCTTCGTCGACGTACAGCGTCCTCGCCTGGGTGATGAGCCGCTGGGCCAACGCCGCATGGATACGCCAGTCGCGCCTTTCGTTGGCATCGGCCAGCGTCGAGCGCCGGACCGGCTGGCGGAAGCCCATGTGATAGAGTTTCGATGCGTGGACCGAGAGGCAGGTCTCGATGTCGCGCAGGCTTTCCCGGTAGGTCAGCTGGGCGAAGGCCATGGACCGGTATTGCTCGGCGCAGGAAAGCGTCCGGACCCGGTGATCGCCGACATACCGGTCGACGATCCGCGTGAAAGTAGTCCATGGCAGGAAGTCCATGAGCTGAGCGAACAGGGTCTTGCCGGTGTTCATGAGCATCTCCTCGGAGAAACTCCGAAAAGTGCTCCATCCAATTCAAATCGACACCATGCATTTTCGCTTCAAACCCCGCAGAAATCCTGGCTCTCAAAGCCAGCACCGCTCAGTTAACCGGACAGCAGTGCAGCGGATTGTGTCTGCACTACCCTATTCAGCAGACCAAGGTCAGGCGGGCATTGACCGCCGCTCGTGACCCTTAGCGGGCATTCGGGGAGGCACGACGTGACGCCACGTTCTATTCGCCGCGTGTTCTTGTCTCGCTGATTGCCTGTTTCTTGTTTGCCAGAACCACGCCCGCCAAAATTAGTGCCGCCCCGAGGTATTCCTATGCGTCGATTTTCTCTCCGATAAGAAACACCCTGATCCGACATTCCCCATATACCATCCAAATTCGTGGAAATCGTACCACTTTCCCACCGCCAAGGAACTGTATCCCCTATGCAGCCATCCGATGGCATGATTTTGGTAATCGGCCCGCGCTTGGAAGGCCACTCGGTCATTTTTCTCGCCATCCAGACACACCTCTCCTGTCGCTTTCTCCTCGCCGTCGATTCCCTCGGCCTACGCCGGAGCGGGTCTTCGTCGCAGATCATCAATCAAGCTCAGGATTTTCCGAAACAGGTCCCTCGGCACCGCCACCTCAGCCAATTGGAACGTAACGTAGCGGCCATGTCGGACAACCTTGGCCCCGATCTTCACCAGCTTGTCGCGCAACGTCGTCATCGACCAGTGCTCCACCTCCTTCGGCAAAGCCAGTGTCCTCATGAAGTTGCCCAGATTGTAGGCCAGGGCGTGAAGCTGGAGCCGAACGGCATTGTTGCGGAACTTGCGACATGACAGACGGGTCCAGTTGATGGCGTTCTTGCCTTCCTTGATGTGCTGCTCCGCCGTGCCACGGTGATTATAGAACGCCACCACCCGCTTGGTAGGGCGCGACAGATTAGTGACGATGAAACCGACGCGAGGAACCAGCTCGCCGGGGTGCCACTCCACTTTGGCCACGACACGGCGCTTCTTGTTCCACGATCCGGCCTGATAGCTGAAGCTGGCGTGGAAACGGCGAACATGGTCGGGCGGGCGACCGACAGGTCGCGTAAGCAGATGGGCAATGTTCCGCTGGAGAATCGCGTTCGCTTTGAGGCGGATGACGTAGAGTAATCCCTCGGCTTCGAGATATTCGTATATCTCCGGTGAGGCGAAGGCGGCATCGCCACGAAAATACAGCCGCACCTTCCTTTCCTTATAGCGCATCACCACCGGCTCCAGAACATTCCGCCATCCGTCGGCACTGTGAACATTACCGGGGCGCAGGGAACATCTCTCCAAGTCGCCGAACTGGTTGAACAGGAATAGCGGATGGTAGCAGGTACAGCCGAAGTGACCATTGTACGCTGTTCCCTCTTGTTCGCCATGGGTCGGGCTGACGCTGCTGTCCATGTCGAGAATGATCATCTTCGGCGGATGGCGGTCATGAACCTTGTCGATCCACACCCCGTTCATGTCGACCAAGGCTTCAACGTTCTCGTCGGTGGCCAATAGCTCCGTCTCGAAGCGTCCCATCTGGCTGGTGGAAGCGGCCTGTCTTTCGATGGCCTTGCCGCCAACAATCCAGCGCATGGCGGGATCGCGTCCCAGACGGTCGGCGTCGTTCACATCGTCATAGCCGCCAAGGCGCCCGAAAACGGACTGGCGAAACTGACCCGTCTTGCCGTGCCATCCGTTCTTGCCGGTACGGCTATCCTGGAAAACACCCTCGGCCATCTCAGTCAGGCCGAGGGCATCGTCAAGCTCCCGGTAGGCGAGCAACCCGGCGTCAGAAGTAATCTTGGAACCATGGAATTCAAGCTTCAAGCGACGGTCAAAATCGACCCGTAAACTGTCCCGTTTCGATTCACCCATCGGGTGTCCCATACCTGCTGCTCCATCAATGCATCAACATATTGATTCTTATAGCAGAATTCCCATCACGGGGCATGGAATATCGAGTTCACTTGGGAAATGGGGGCTGATAATAATGGCAACCACGGGAGGGATGTAGGCGACAGAAGAGGCGGAGACAGCGCCCAATTTGTCGATAATAAAATAGTAGAGGATATACGCCACTCCTGTGCCCAGCACACCGAGCCCCAGAACCAGGCCGGCGGCCACGTAAGGATCGCTCCAGATATCACCAATTCCCTGTAGATCTACAACTAGAAACAAAATGGCGAGGCTCATACCATCGGGCATTGAATGAGACTCGTTTAGGGGATTCCCAATCGGTCAAAAGTCTGAATCAATGAGGCGAACGGCTTTGGAGGTTCGCCATGAGCAGAGCGGTTTCGTTACGCGCGGATTTTGATGGTCCGCGTTTGCGTCGATTGGCCAAGGCATCGAAGGATGCGGGCCAGAGCCGGCGTCTTCTTGCGCTGGCGGTGATCTACGATGGGGGCCGGCGTACGGACGCGGCTCGGCTCGGCGATGTCGGGCTTCAAGTCATCCGCGACTGGGTTCTTCGGTTCAACGCCAAAGGGCCGGATGGTCTGATTGACGGCAAGGCGACGGGCAAGCCGCGCAAGCTCGACGATGCGCAACGCCAGGCTCTTGCCCGGCTCGTCGAGGACGGGCCGATCCCGGCGATCCACGGCGTTGTGCGCTGGCGCCGGAAGGACTTGGCGCTTTGGATATTCGAGGAGTTTGGCATCTCGCTTGAGGAGTCGAGCGTAGGCCGCGAGCTGCGGGCGCTGGGGTTCAGCAAGATATCGGCGCGGCCGCGGCACAAGGGGCAGAACGAGTTCGCGGTCGAGGATTTTAAAAAAACTTCGCGGCCGAGCTGGAAGAGATCCGCACCGGCCTTCCAGCCGACACCGCCATAGAGATCTGGTGGCAGGACGAGGCCCGGGTCGGCCAGAAAACCAAGCTCACGCGGCGCTGGGCGAGACGCGGCAGCCGGCCCACGGCGGCCAAGGACCAACGTACGAAGTCGGCCTATATCTTTGGCGCCATCTGTCCCCAACGCGGCGTCGGCGCGGGCCTCGTCCTGCCCCGCTGCAACACCAAGGCCATGCAATGGCACCTCGATGAAATCTCGTCCCAGGTGGCGTCGGGCGCCCACGCCGTGCTCATCCTCGATCGGGCCGGATGGCACACCACCGGCAAGCTCGAAGTCCCAGCCAACATCACGCTGCTGCCCTTGCCGCCGAGGGCGCCCGAGCTGAACCCCGTGGAGAACATTTGGCAGTTCATGCGCGACAACTGGCTGTCCAACCGGATCTTCAAGTCATACGACGATATCGTCGCCATCTGTTGCCAAGCCTGGAACAAGCTCATCGACCAGCCGTGGAAGATCATGTCCATCGGTCTGAGGAAATGGGCGCATAGGTTCTGATTAATGCTCGTTGGTATCAGTCCCAGTTGGTAAGTGATCAGGGCGGAGATCGGTATGTTGAGTGGAATTACATACTTCTTCGCGTAGACAAACGATGCGCCAACGCACAAAGACCCGACAACATTGTAAACGACGCCCTCGATGTTTGTGGCGGCAATGTCACCGCTGAGCGGGCGGGCGATCAGCAGAACGCCAAGAAATCCGACCGCAATTCCAGACGCCTTAAGGATCGTAACCTTTTCTTCGGCCAACAGCATCAATGCAAGAAGAAAAGACAGGATGGGTGTCAGCCCGCTCAATGCGCCAGCAACACCTGATAGCAAGAGAGATGCGCCTTTGGCGAATCCATAATAGTAACCGATCGTTCCTACGAGTGCCATGACGAGAAAATGGCCAATGTGTTTGATGTGAGCCCAATTCAATGCACTTTTGTAATGGGCATAGAGGGCTACGGGCACCAGACCAAACGAGACCTTGAGCAAGACGATTTGGAGTGGGGAGACAAACTGGGACGCCAATTTCATATAAATGAAGGAGCTGCCCCAGATGATACCGAGTAACCAAAACATGGCCAATGGCAAGGCTTTCAAGGGAGGCACCTACTTGATGGGTCAAATTCATGTAGCGCACCCGGTTCCTTGGACACAAGTTTGTCTCACGCGGCGGGCCTGATTGAGATCGCGGCGTGCCACGCCTGACGAGCTTGAGCGGGGCTCAGGTAGCCGTTCTTTTCGACGATCCACTGGGCATTGTAGAGTTCGACGAAGTCGCGGACGGCGTCCCGCAGCTCCGCGATGTTGCGGTAGATGCGACCATGGATGATCTGTTCCTTCAGCGTGCGATTGAACCGCTCGGCGACGCCGTTGGTCTGGGGCTCGGCGACGAAGGCGTAGGACGGCTGGATGCCCCAGAACTTGATCTGGTTGGTGAAGTGGTCCGACAGATACTGGGAGCCGTGATCCATCCGCAAGGCCAGCCCCCGAGCCGCGCCGGCCGCGGTCGAGCCATACAGCCCGGCAAGCCCCATGGAGATCGGCTGCAGGGCGGCGAAGCGGTCGCCGCGCTTGCAGACATGCCAGCCGACACACTCGGCGTTCCAATGCTCGACGGCGGTGAAGATCCAGCCCCAGCCGTCGTCCACCGTGAACACCCGAACGCCATCGGTGCCCCACATGAGGTTCGGGGCATGAGTGATGATCTCACCGTCATGGGGATTGCCGCCACGGCGGCGGCAGCGATGGGGCGAGAGCAGATTGTTCTCGCGCATCAGGCGGAGCACCCGCTTGCGGGCAACCCGGATGTCGCGACAGACCCGAAGCCGAGCCCAGACCTTGCGGTAGCCCTCGCCCTCCCAGGGCGATGCCTCCAGGTCGGCTTCGATCGCCACCAGCAGCGCCTGGTCCGAGATCGCGGGCTTCGGTCCCCGACGCTTTGCCGGCGGCTGCTCGGCGTGCTGGCCGGAGGTCATGGCGTAGAACGAGGAGCGGGCCATGCCCCAGGCGGCGCAGACCCGCCGCAGGCCGTAGGCCAGACCCGTGCCGGGCGAGGTGGCGGCACTCATCGCCGCGACCTCCGCCGCCCCAAAGGGCCGAAGGTCTCCGTCTTGGCCTCCAGCAGTTCCACCTGCATGGTCAACTCTCCGATCCGCTTCATGGCGCTATCCAGTTCCGCCTGCACCGGATCGCCCTTGCGTTGCTTGAGCGAGGCGTCGATCCCGCCGATCGCTTTCTCACGCCACTGCTCGAGCCGGAAGATCTCTACGCCCAACTGGCGCGACAGAAGTTGCACCGGCTCGTCACGCAAAAGCCGCAGAACGACCTCACGCTTGCGCGCCACCGTCCATCGCTGGCCAAGTCCCAGCGGGCCTGCCGGCAAAGCCTGGCCTGGGGAAAACGTGGACGAGCCAAGCTCGCCCGCATTTACTACAGGCCCATCAACAGCAACTTTCTTCTCAAAATTATCGGTCATGTTCCGGTCCTCCTTGGACACTTCGATTAAGCCAATTCTGTGTCCAAGGAAATCGGGTCCGACTCAATGGGTCAAATTCAGACTCTCTTCGTGTTGACCTGTGCAGCGACGATAGCAGGCTTCCATTGGCGCGGAGGTCTGCTCTTCCGCTGAGCCGGCGACAACCAA
Organism: Alphaproteobacteria bacterium; assembly: GCA_963666705.2. GTDB lineage: Bacteria > Pseudomonadota > Alphaproteobacteria > CADEGL01 > CADEGL01. The sequence goes on from CAXXKO010000029.1 coordinate 387,219, forward strand.
AGCGCCGAGAGGCGAGCGGGTGACTTCGGCAACGGGTCATAGGCGGGCGTCGATCCAACCGGCGGTATGGCAGAAGTACCCTCAGCCCCCAATCGCGTCGGCGATTGATCTGTAAACGGCCGGCAGGCCTGGACCAGAAAGAGACCCCGCCAAGTCTGGCAATCGGAGATTAATGGACGACCGCTCGCGATTCATTGCCGCCCTCAATAGCCTGACGGGCCCGACGGGACAGGGCCGCTCGGGGCTAGCACTCCGTCCTCGTCGTGCTGTTCGTCGCCCATGAGCGGCGGGGAAAACACGCTCAAAAGATGAATGTCGGTATGGGCGCGCACGTGGTGCCGGTCATTGGGTCCCACGTTGTAGGCCATGGTGGGCCCGAGCTCCCAAGTCTGGCCGGTGGTGATATCGGTCACCTCGCCGGAGCCAGAAATGATGTGGTTCGCTTGCCAGTGGTGCTTGTACCAGAGGATGGCTTCGGCACCCGCCGCAAGGCGTACGTCCGAGAACCCGAAGCCGACACCGTCGGCTTTGGTCAGCATGCGGATCGTGCGCGCTTGGCCGCTGGCCGTAATCATCTCCTTCCCGGCCCAACGCATCTCGTCTACACGTTTGACGAACATTCGCCGATCGGTCTTCTCGATGGGACCGCTGGCCTCGTAGGAACCGTCGTTGTCGAAGCGCTCATCGCCCTTGAGCGGTGGGCAGAAGATGCTGACGTGACACTCGTCCTCCGTTAAGTGGAGGCGATGCCGGTCATTGGGTCCGACGACGTAGAGAACGCCCGCCTCTAGGGGCCACCTCTCTTCGCTCGCCAGATCCGTGACCTCGCCCTTGCCGGAAATGATGTAATTGGCCTCCCAGTGGTGCTTTAGCCAAACGACTAGGTTCGTGCCCTTTTTGACCTTGTTCTCGTTGTAAGTGTCCGTCCCAGAAGTTCTTGAATCGAATGAGTCTGTTGTGATTCTATAAGTGGTGTTGGAATTCTGATGGAGAACATGTGGACGGACGAGAACCGAAGTCTCTACGAGAATTCTGATGGAGACACCACATGTGGACGGACGAGAACCGAAGTCTCTACGAGCGCAAGGGCGTTCGGTATCCCAGCGATTTGACGGACCGGGAATGGACCTTGATCGAGGCGCTGATCCCGCCGGCCAAACGCGGCGGCCGCCCTCGACAGGTGGACGTGCGCGAGGTGATGAACGGGGTCCTTTATGTTCTGGCGACCGGGTGCCAGTGGCGCGCGCTGCCCAAGGACCTGCCGGCCAAGTCCACGGTGCACGAGTATCTGATGCTTTGGGATTGGGACGGCACGCTCGAGCGCATTCACCACGCGCTCTACGTTCTGAGCCGGGAGTTGGAGGGTCGCGAGGCCTCGCCGAGTGCCGGGGTGATCGACAGCCAGAGCACCAAAGGGGCGGAAAAAGGGGGGCGTGCATCGACCCGGCGGGCTATGATGCGGGCAAGAAGATCAAGGGCAGGAAGCGCCATCTCCTCGTCGATACCCTCGGCTTGATGCTCGCCGTCGCCGTTCATCCGGCCGACGTACAGGATCGCGATGGCGCCCTGTTGGTGCTGGATCGCCGCACCCGCAGGCTGTTTCCCTTCCTGGAGGCCATCTTCGCCGATGGCGCGTACGGCGGCGACAAGCTGCGCCGGGCCATGGCCGATGCCGCCTGGCGCATCGAGGTGGTCAAGCGGCCCGCCACGGCCAGGGGCTTCGAGGTCATCCCCAAACGCTGGGTCGTCGAACGCACCATCGCCTGGATCAATCGCTGCCGCCGCCTCGCCAAGGACTACGAGAACCTCAACCGTACGGCTGTCGCCTTCATCCGCCTGGCCAGCATCCGGCTCATGCTCAGAAGGCTTACACGATACTGCTATCCATCATAAACTTTCCGGACGGACTCTAAGAGTGTCAACGGCGGAGCAAATTAGTCCACCCGGGCGGAGCAAAACTAGTCCACTTGACGTTATGCGGTACGCGGTGTTGGGGGGTTGTCCCGGTAGTCCATAGGAGGGACCCGCGCTGCTTCGTGTAGCGCTTGCGTTACGCGGAGCGAAGCAGCGTGGGAGGTTCCTGTGGACCCACCGGGTCAACCATTGCACCGGCGGTCAAGCAGGTATTTTTGGGGATTTCCGCCGTTTTTGGCTTTGGTTGAGACGATAGCTCTCGCCGTTCATTTCCAGGATATGGACATGGTGGGTGAGGCGGTCCAGCAAAGCCCCGGTCAGGCGTTCCGAGCCGAATATCTCCGTCCACTCATCGAACGGCAAGTTGGAGGTCACCAGGATCGAGCCCCGCTCGTAGCGCTGGCTGAAGACTTCGAACAGCAGCTCGGCGCCGGTCTTCGAGAGCGGCACGAAGCCGAGTTCGTCGATGATCAGAAGGTGATACTTTGCCAGTTGCTTCTGCAGGCGCAACAGGCGTTTTTCATCCCCGGCCTCCATCAGTTCATGAACCAGGGCAGCGGCCGTGAGGAAGCCGACGGAGAGCCCCTTTTGGCAGGCCGCCAGACCGAGACCGAGGGCGATATGGGTCTTGCCGGTTCCGCTGTTGCCGAGCGCGATGATATTCTCACGACGCTCGACGTATTCGCATCGCGCCAACTCCAGAACCAGCATCTTGTCGAGCGATGCGATGGCCTTGAAGTCGAAGCTGTCGAGGCTTTTGACGGCGGGGAACCTGGCCTGTCTGATCCGCCGCTCGACCATGCGGCGCTCACGGTCGATCAGTTCCAACTCGGTCAGACGGACAAGATACCGCACATGGTCGGCGCCCTCGGTGGCGCATTGGCGGGCCAGCTTGTCGTATTCGCGCAGGAACGTCGGCAGTTTCAGGGTCTTGAGGTGATGGGCCAGCAACACTTGCGGCGTATCGGTCATGACGCGCCTCCACCCAACAAGCTCATATAACTGGCGGCGGCCGTGGTCGCCACGTTGGCCCGAGGCAGGTAGGGATAGATATCCAGGTCGAGTTTGGGCGGGCGTCGCTCGATACGGCACAGCACAAGGTGTTTGACGGCGTCGTAGCCGATCGCACCCAGGCGCAGGGCGTCCTTCACCGCGCCGTGAAGCACCTCGAGATCGAAGGTCTCCACAAGCCGAAGGACCTGGACGTATTCCCGCTTGCCGGCCTTGCCCATGCGCGCCTCCAGGAGACGGCGCAGGGTTGGGAAGGCATCAGGCAGTTCCCATCCGGCTAGCGGCGCGGCCTGATCCAGGGCACCGATCTTGTGCTCCAGCAAAGGCAGGTAGTGGATCGGATCGAAGACCATGTCTTCCCGGTCGTAGGAACGGGGGTGTCGGGCAATGATCCCGGCGCCGCAACCGATAACCACCTCGTGGACATAGCCACGGATCCAGACTTCCTGATGGCCGTAGGCGACGGGCACGGAATAGTCATTCGTCCGGTAGCGCACCAGGGACAGCGAGTTGACCCGCGTGCCCTGCTTGTCGCACGCGTCGAACGGTGCCGGCAGTGGCCTCTTCAACGCTTCGCGGTCACGCACAAACCGTTCGCCGATGCTCTCGCGGTGGCCGCGCAGGACGTTGCCTTGCCGGTTGCGGCATTGCTCTTCCAGGTGGCCATTGAAGGCGTCCCAGCTCGCGAACCGGGGACGCGGCGTCATGAAGTTCCGCCGGGCATAGCCGACCACCCCCTCCACATTGCCTTTGTCGTTACCCTTGCCGGGACGGCCGTAGCGGTCCTCGAAGAGGTAATGGGACTGCAGCCCGCTGAACGCCCGCGTTCGTTGCCGCGTGCCATCTGACAAGATGCGCGACACCAGACACTTGTCGTTGTCGTAAAGAATCGATTGGGGAACGCCGCCGAAAAAAACAAAGGCTCTGTTGTGCCCGTCCAGCCAGGCCTCCGTCGTCGCCGCCGGGTAGGCCGCAACGAAGCAGGCATCGCTGTGGGGAAGTGTCATGACGAAAAAATGCGCCCGATACTTGACGCCGGCGATGATCGCATCCGCCTCGCCAAAGTCCGCTCGAGCATGGCCCGGAGGATGTGACAACGGCACAAACATCTCACGCCGACGAAGGCGCCGTTCCCGAACGTAATCCTTCACGATGGTCTCTTTGCCCGTGAAGCCATGTTCGTCGCGAAGGCGCTCGAATATACGCTTCGCCGTGTGGTGCTGCTTACGGTGAACCGTTCGGTCCTCCTCCAGAATACGGTCGATGATATCCGTGAAGGGGGCCAGTTTCGGGCGTTTCGGTGGCTGGCGTCGCCGATATCCCGGCGGTTCCGAATGCCGCAGCATCTTCCTCACCGTCTCGCGCGCAATGCCAAACCGACTTGCCGCCTCTCGCTGGCTCAGACCATCAACATGGCAAGCCAGCCGAACGCGCAGATATAGGTCCACGGTGTACATCCTCCCGCCTTCCATCTCAAAAAAGATCGAAGGCTACAGGTGGCAGAGTTTTACTCCGCCCGCGGCTGGGAAATCCCGCCGCTTCCGTGGACTAATTTGTCACCGCCGTTCTCACTCATCGAGGCCCGCGATGACAAGCAGCTGCTGAGGTTCCAGAAGAAGCTCGCCACCTACAAGCTTCTGATCGTCGACGAACTCGGCTTCGTGCCGCTGTCGAAGACCGGCGCCGAGCTGTTGTTCGAGGTGTTCAGCCAACGCTACGAGCGGGGCTCGACCCTGGTCACCACCAATCTGCCCTTCGACGAATGGACCGAGGTGTTCGGCTCCGAGCGCCTCACCGGCGCGCTCCTCGATCGCCTCACCCACCACGTCAACATCCTCGAGATGAACGGTGACAGCTACAGGCTCAACCAGAGCCGCAGGCGTCAAACCCCGACTGCTAACTGAACCGACCACCCAGCCCACGCTTGACCCCGTGGGCCCACAGGTCCCTCCCGCGCGCGCCGCCGCGTCAGCCTGTTGAGGGCACACCGCGTCGCGCGCGGGGCCCTCCCGTGGACTACGGGGACAAGCCCGCAGCCGCCAAGCGGTCCCTTCTTACACCGCCGAGGTGGTCCCTTTTTGCTCCGCCATTGACACAACTCGGACGGCGCGCCAGGGCGCCCGCGTGACTGGTGTCGGCGATATGCCGAGGCGCCGGGATACCGGTATAAATCCGGATTCTGCGGCGACGGCGAGGAAGGCGGCCATGGCCGGCGGACGATCCATCGACTGTTCCCCAGCCTGACACCACTTGCTTCACATCAAGGCTGTTCTCATTTGCTGCAAAAAGGCACAAGTCTCGAGGCATGAGTGACAACCGTTAAGGAAGGTGTGTGATGCAAGAAGCGTTCGACCAGGCCGTGCTCGCGACGGTTACAGCACCGGTTCAATTCACGGCGGACACGGGCGCGGCGCCGATTGCGCTGGTGCACCAGCCCGGCAAGGGCCCGGACGAGCGGACCGGGTCTTTCGTGAGCCATGAGATCGCGATTCACGACGGCCGGCCGATCGCGGATCGGCTCGACCTCGATCGCGAGGGGTTCCTGTTCATGCGGTGGGAAACGGCGGTCGCCGACCTTTATGATGATGAAGAGGTTCGCCGCGTATATTACCCCGAGATGGAAGCACTGATCAAAGAAGTCACTGGCGCGTCCAAGGTGATCGTGTTCGACCATACGCCCAGGATCGACGACCCGGCGGCCCAGACCGAAACCAAGGTGCGCGGGCCGGCCACGATCGTTCACAACGATTTCACCGTGTCCTCGGCGGCACAGCGTGTGCGCGACCTGCTGCCGCCGGACGAAGCCGAGGCGCGGCTCGCGGGGCGCTATGGCTCGATCAATGTCTGGCGTCCGATCCGGGGCCCGGTCGAGACCGCGCCGCTGATGATCTGCGGCTACGGCTCGCTTGCCGATAGAGACCTGATCAGCGCCGAGCGGCATTATCCCGACGGGCGAATCGGCAACATCTATCACATCGCCTACAATCCGGCGCAGCGCTGGGTTTACTTCCCGGACATGGAGCGCGACGAGATCGTACTGCTGAAATGCTTCGACTCCCTGACCGACGGCACCGCGCGTTGGACCGCGCACGGATCGTTCCAGCTGCCCAACCGGCCGGCGGACGCGGCCCCGCGCGAAAGCATCGAAGTCCGCACCATGCTGTTCTACGATTGAGCGCCGGCGGGCCGCTTCCTCTCCCTCGTTGGGCAGGCGCGGCTTCGCGCCGGCGGATTCGAGTGCAAATGGGAATTTTCTTGACATGGTTCGATTATAGGAGTAGTATCATATACTAGATCGCAAATCGCGATAGAATGTTAAGAATTGTCAAGGTTTGGACCGATTTTCTTTAACCTATTGTAATATATGGTTTCCTATCGAAGTCACCTTGACACTCCTTGACACTTTCGGCCGACCGGAGCGCGAATTTCGACGGAATTGACTGCGGCGCGTTCGCTCGGAAAGGGGCGAGTCCATAAATCTTGGAAACGCAACGGGAATACGGATCGAACGGAAGGGCGTTCCTTGTCGCGGCCGACTAACCCTCCCGCGCCAAGCCGAGCGCCAGCTTCTTTTTGTTGCTCCAGCCCTGGATGATGCGGTCGGCGGTGATGGCGATGATGGCGATGCCCATGCCGGCGATGGCACCCTTGCCGAAATCCGCCTGGCCGAGGGCGATGTAGACGGCCTGGCCGAGGCCGCGGGTGCCCACCAGGGCGGCGATGACCAGCATGGCGAGGCCGTACATGATGGTCTGGTTGAGCCCCAGCATGATCTCGGGCAGGGCGAGGGGCATCTGCACCTGCCACAGGAGCTGGCGCGGCGTGCAGCCGAGCGCGGTGGCGGCCTCGACGACCTCGGGCCTGACGCTCCTCAGAGCGTGCTCGGTGTAGCGGATCGAGGGCACGATGGCGTAGGCGATGATGGCCAGAAGGGCCGGGAAGTCGCCGACCCGGAAGAACATGATGACCGGGATCAGGAAGACGAAGAGGGGGATGGTCTGGAGCGTGTCGTTGATCGGGCGCAGGAAGGCGGAGACCCGATCGTTGCGTGCGGCCCAGATGCCGAGGAGCCCGCCCGCCGCGAAGGCGATGAACACGGCCGCGCCGCAGAGGTAGACCGACAGCATGGTCTGCGGCCAATGCCCCGTCACCAGCATCAGCACCAGGCCGGCCGTGGCGAAGAGGGCGACGCGCCAGCCGCACACCTGCCAGGCGAGGGCGGCGATGGCGAGGATGAAGACGGGCCACGGCGTCTGGGTGGTGCCGAAATAGACGAGCCCGCCCAGGAGCAGGATCGCGACCCCGGCGCGCCAGCGCCACGCCCGGGCCGCCGCGGCCGCGAGCGCCAGGACGGCGGCGCCGTAGCCGAGGCTCATGGGCAGGGTCAGCGCGAAGCCCCAGGTCAAGGGCTTGATGGTGTTCTCGAGGCCGACTTTCAACGGCAGCATGAGGAAGAAGAGGGTCGCGTTCTTGATCGCGTCGGTGACGTGCGGGTAGCTCACGGTCACGAAGATGATGGCATCGTCCAGGGGCTCGGCGGGAAAGATCACCCATGCGTCCGGGTAGTGGCGCAGGACCGGCAGTGCCTCGGCCAGCAGGACACCGGCGGCGACGGCGGCGAAGGCCAGCCACAGGTGCGCGTGGCGCCGCCATATGGAGCCCGAGCGATGGTGGACCAGGCGCTGGGGGTCGGTGAAGCCGCGTGAGACCCGGTCCATGATCATGGCGATCAGCACGATCACCACGCCGGCGAGGAGGGACTGGCCGAAGGCCGCCCGGCGCATGGTGCTCAGGACCTCCCAGCCGATATCGGCGTAGCCGCCGATGATCGCCGCGATGATGACCATGGAGAGCGCCGCCATGGTGGTCTGGTTGACCCCGATCATGATCGCCGGCAGGGCCGAGGGCACCCGCACCCACCACAGGAGCTGGCGCTCGGTGGTCCCCGACATGCGGGCCGACTCGACCACGTCGCTCGGCACCCGCTGCAGGCCCAGCAGCACGTTCCGCACCATGGGCGGGCAGGCGTAGACGGCGCTGGCGATGAGGCCGACCACGGGGCCGAAGCCGAACAGCAGCAGGATGGGGATCAGGTAGGCGAAGGTCGGTATCGTCTGCATCAGGTCGAGGGTGGGCTGGATGACGCGCTCGGCCCAGCGCGCCTTGAAGGCGAGCACGCCGAGGCCGAGGCCGATGGCGACGGAGAGCGGCACCGATACGCCGACGAGCGCCAGGGTGCGCATGCTTTCGTCCCAGTAACCGACCACCACCATGTAGGAGAGCGCCCCCGCCGAGAACGCCGCCAGGCGCCAGCCGCTGGCGAGATGGGCCAGGAGGGCGATGGCCGCGATGGTCGCGGGCCAGGGCAGCCACTGGAGCAGGAGCTGGAGCCCATCCATGGGCCAGTCGAGGACCCAGGCGATGGCGTGGAACAGCCATTTGAAGGTATCGACGAACCAGTCCATGAACAGGTTCAGCCAGTCGTGGACAGGGACCATGTAGGCGCGCGGATACTTGACCAGCCACGGCACCTCGCGGCGCAGGGCGAAGCACGGCACGGCTACGGCGAAGAACGCGATCCAGACCAGGCGGTTGGGGTCGAGCGCGCGTGGCTTCGCCGGGGCCGGCGCGGCGGCATCGTCGCCAATGGCGGTCACGGCCCGTCACCGTCGGCGAGGGCGCCGAACACGCCCTGCGCCGTGACCTGGCCCAGGACCGGCCCGCCCTCCTCGGCCACCGCGAGCCGCTCGCCCCGCCCGGCGAAGTGCGGCAGCAGGTCCTCGAGGCTCATCGAGGGAGACACGCGGTGGCTGTCCGCGAGCCCGTCGGCCGCCGGCTCGGCCACGTCCCCGACCTTGAGCACCTTGGCGCGCGAGACCTCCTTGGTGAACTCCCGGACATAGTCCGTTGCCGGGCTGACCACCGCATCGACCGGCCGGCCCATCTGGACGACCTCGCCGTCCTTCATGATGGCGAGTCGGTCGGCGAGGCGCAGGGCCTCGGGGAAGTCGTGGGTGATGAAGACGATGGTCTTGTGCAGGAGGCGCTGGAGGCGCAGGAACTCGTCCTGCATCTGGCGCCGGATCAGGGGGTCGAGGGCGCTGAACGGCTCGTCGAGGAACCAGATGCTGGGCTCGGTGGCGAGCGAGCGGGCGATGCCGACGCGCTGCTGCATGCCGCCCGAGAGCTCGTGCGGGAAGGCCGTCTCGCGCCCCTCGAGGCCGACGAGCTCGATCATCTCGCGCGCCTTGGCCTCGCGCGCCGCTCGGCCCACGCCCTGCACCTTCAGGGGAAAGGCCACGTTCTCGAGGGCCGTCTGGTGGGGCAGGAGGCCGAAGTTCTGGAACACCATGCCCATCTTGTGGCGCCGGATCTCGATCAGCTCGCGCTGGGACGCTTGGAGCAGGTTCTCGCCGTCGAGCAGGACCTCGCCCGCCGTGGGCTCGACGAGGCGCGAGAGGCAGCGGACCACGGTCGATTTGCCCGAGCCCGAGAGCCCCATGATGACGAAGATCTCGCCCAAATGGACGTCGAAGCTCACATCGCAGGCGGCGGCGATATGGCCGCTCTCGCGGATGCGGGCGATATGGGCGCCGACATCGTCGATCGCCCCGCCACCGCCCGGGAAGAAGCCGGCCGGATCGGGGCCGTAGATCTTCCAGACCTTGCGGCAGGAGAGCTTGACCTCGCCAAGCCCGCCGTCTGGGATCGGTTCCTCGGCCACGCGCGGCAACCCTGATTCTAGCGCTCGGGCGCGGAGGGCGGAGCCGGGCCGGGCCCAGCCCCGCCCGTGCCGTCAGCTACCGGCTTCGGCGGCGTCGACCCAGGCGCGCCAGCGTGCTTCGTTGGTGTCGACCCAGGCTTTCGTCACCTCTTCGAGCGGCTCGCTGCGAAGGTCGATCGCGGCCATCATCGGCTCCTGATCCGCGTTGGTCAGGGTATAGGCCTGCAGAACCTTGTAGGCGGCGGGCCATTTGTCCTTCATGCCCACCCACACCATCTTCTTGATGTAGCCGATCTCCCAGTCGCAGTCGTAGGTAGCAACCGTGTTGGTGCCCCATGCCGGGTCGTCGTAGCAGCCGGCCGCGTAGGGCGGGAGCTGGACGATCTCCATCTCGACCTCGGCATGCATCCAGTGCGGCGCCCAGAACTGCATGAGCAGCGGGTCCTTGCGCGCGGCGGCGCTCTTGATCTCGGCGATCAAAGCGCCCTCGCTGCCGGCCGGAACCGACGAGAGCTGGAGGCCGAGGGCCTCGATCCGGTTCACGTTCGTCGTGCCCCACTCGGCCGGATAATCGACGAAGCGGCCGTTGGGCATGGTCTCCGCCGTGGCGAAGACTTCGGCGCACTCCTTGAGGGCCTCCCAGTCGGGCAGGCCGGGGCAGTGTTCCTTGACGTAGACGGGGTAGTACCAGGCCTCCCTGGGCTCCAGGCCGAGGTCGCCGATCTCCTCCACCTTGCCCGAGGCGAGCGCGTTCGCGAAATGCTCGCCGATGTTCGAGCTCCAGATCTCGAGGGTGGCGGTGATGGTGTCGTCCTCGAGCGCCGTCATCTGCGGATAGTAGCCCGCGGTGACGTACTCGACGTTGTACCCCATGCGCTTGAGGATCTCCCCCGCGACATGGGTAGTGATGTGCTGGCCGGTCCATTCGTTGATGGCCAGCTTGATCGGGTCGGTGGACTCGGGGACGCCACCGGCGGTTGCCGGCTGCGCGAAGCCCAGCGACGCGGCCAGTGCCAGCCCCCCCAGGCCCAGCATCGATCTGTTCGAAAGCAGTTTCATGTCCGTCTCCCTGTTATCGGCGGCTGAGCCGATGCTTGATTTCGCGGTGTGCCTTGTTGTTCGGCCACCGGTTCCGCTCCCTGGCTCGAGCTATTCGGAACTGCGCCTCAGCCTAAGCGCAAGGTTACGCGCAACGGCCGGCGCGCGTCCAGAGAGACGACTCGCGACGGCGGGGGGGGGGGGGGCGGCTAGGCGCGGTTGGGGCGCTCGCCCTCGGCGAGGGCGGGGCGGAAGACGCTGATGAGGCGCACGCGCGTCCGCGTGCGGAATCGGTGGCGCTCGTGCCGGTCGAGGGCGTAGAGGGAGCCTGGGCCGAGCTCGTGAACGGCACCCGTCTCCAGGTCCTCGAGCGTCGCCTCGCCCTCGATCACGTAGTTGGCCTCGAGGTGGTCGCGGTACCACAACACCGCCTCCCGTCCCGCCTCGAGCACCGCCTCGACGAGGGTGAAGCCGAGCCCGTCCGCCTCATGGAGGAAGCGCCAGTGGGCGTCGTTCGGGCCCAGCATCTCGCCCGGCGTGCCGGCCAGGTCCGCCTTGCTTCGAACGATCATGCCGGTTCCCCTTGCATGGGCGCGGGCGCGGTCACCGGCCCGCCTCGGCGACGACGCGGGCGAGGATGGCGTCGAGCTCGCGCGCCATCTCGTCGAGCGCCGGCACCGCGTAGGGCGCGAAGACGTGGCTCGGCAGGTGGTAGCTGAGGCGGGCGGTGCCGTCGGCCAGCTCGACAACGTAGAGCCTGAGCGGCGCCTCGACCCCGGCCGCGACGCTCGCCGCCAGCACGCGCACGGCGAAGCGCGCATTGAAGACCATCACGACCCGGTTGCCCGGGATGTCGACGCCGATGGATTTGGCGCCACAGGAGGCGCAGGCCTGGGCGACGACCCCCATGCCGTTCGACCGGACCGCGGCCACGAGCTTCTCCACATAGGCGCCGAAGGGCTGGCCCGTCTCGACGGTCTCCGTGCCGGCGTTGGGGGCCGGGCCCGCGGCCTGCACCCCTGTCGCGATGAGGAGGGCGAGGATGGTGAGCAGGGCGCGGGACATGGGAGGCTCCGTCTATGGGCCGGGTTGGCGACTATACATCGGCGCCGATGGCACATCATCCCGGGCGCGCCCGGTCGAGCCGGATCAGCGCCAGGTTGGCGACGATGATGACGGCGGCACCGAGAAGGGTCCACGCGCTGGGGAAGTCGCTGAAGACGGCGAGGCCGAGGAGGGTCGCGCTGACGATCTGGACATAGGCGAAGGGTGCCAAGAGGGAGGCGGGCGCCGCCTCGAACGCCTTGATCAGGATCAGGTGCGAGAGCGCCCCGACCACACCCATGAGCGCCATCAGCCCCCAGTCGGCGAGGCTCGGCGTGACCCAGACGAAGGGCAGGACCGGCGTCAGCACGACGAGCCCGGCGACGGGCGTATAGGCGAGGGTGGTCAGCGGCGCATCGACGCGGCTGAGACCCCGCGTCCAGATCTGGTAGAAGGCGAGGCAAAGCGCGCTCAACAGCACGAGCGAGGAGGCCCAGTGCAAGGCGCCCAGGCCGGGGCGGACGATGATCATGGCGCCCGCGAAGCCGGCCACCACCGCGAGCCAGCGCACGGTGCCCACCCGCTCGCCCAACATGGCGGCCGAGAGCGCGGTCACGATCATCGGCCCGATGAAGAGGAGGGCGATGCCCTCGGCGAGGGGAATGAAGACGATGGCCGAGATGAAGAACACCGTATGGGCGAGGAACCCGGCCGAGCGCAGGAGCTGGAGCCGCGGTGCATTGGTCCTGAAGGCGCCGAGGCGGCCGACGGCGGCGAGCAGCAGCAGGCCCGCGAGGCTCTGGAAGAAGAAGCGCGCCCAGACGATTTGCGGGACCTGGTAATCGTCACTGATGGCCTTGGAGATGGCATCCATGACCGGGAACAGGGACCAGGCGAGCATCATCAGCACGATGCCCCGCGTATGGCCGCGGCCTGCGTCCGGCGCGCCGGTCCGATCCGTCATGAACCCTCCCCGCAAGACCCCCAAGTTCGTGGTTATCTTAGGATCACCCGGCGACCTCGCGGAGCGAAATCGGTGCCGTCGGGGCCGGCGATCGCAATTTGATTCGCGACGCGGCGCCGTCCTATAAACCGGGGTTTGGAAGGCGTCCCCACCATCCACATGGCCCGACGGGAGAGCTTATGAGTTGGCACAAGCAGGTCGAGGAGATCGAGCGCAAGCGCGCCCTCGCCAAGGCGCTGGGCGGCGCAGAATCGGTCGCCCGTCACCACGCCAAGGGCCGCCTCACGGTGCGCGAGCGCATCGACATCTTCCTGGACCCGGGCTCGTTCCGGGAGATCGGCCCCGCCGCCGGCGCCGCCGAGCACGACGGGCAAGGGAACCTGGTCGGGTTCTCGCCGGCCAACTTCGTGCTCGGCATGGGCAAGGTTGGTGGCCGGGCCTGCGTCGTCGGCGGCGAGGACTTCACCCTCAAGGGCGGCTCGCCAAACGAAGCGGGCCTGCGCAAGAGCGCCTATACGGAGGAGCTGGCGCTCCAGTATCGGGTGCCGCTGGTGCGCCTCCACGAGGGCGGCGGCGGCAGTGTCGCGGCAGGCAGCTCGGGGACCGTCGGCAGCCCCGTCTTCGAGCCGCCGCGCTTCCAGGCAATCGCCCGCGTCCTCGCCGCCGTGCCGGTGGCCTCGGCGGCGCTCGGCCCGGTGGCCGGGATGCCGGCCTCGCGCCTCGTAGCCTCGCACTTCTGCGTCATGACGCGGGAGGGCTCGCAAGTCATGGTCGCCGGCCCGGCCGTGGTCGAGCGGGCGCTGAACCAGAAGATCACCAAGGAGGATCTAGGCGGCTCGGCCGTCCACGGATACAACGGCGTCGTCGACAATATCGCCGAGGACGAGGCCGACGCCCTCGCCCAGATTCGAAAGTTTCTCTCCTATCTTCCTCAAAATGTTTGGGAATTAGCGTCCGTCATCGACGCTGGCGACAGCCCGGACCGGCGCGAGGAGGCGCTGCTGACCATCATTCCGGAGAGCCGGCGCCGCGCCTTCGACATGCGCAAGCTCGTGGCCATGGTGATGGACGCGGGGTCGGTCTTCGAGACGGGCGCCCTGCACGGCCGAGAGCTCATCACCGCCTTCGCCCGATTGGATGGCCAGCCCGTCGGCGTGTTCTCGAACGACTGCCGCTACTACGCGGGCGCCATGACGGCGGCGGCGGCGCGCAAGGTCATCCGCTTCATCAAGGTCTGTGAGACCTTCCACCTGCCCATCGTGACCTTCGTCGACGAGCCGGGGTTCATGATCGGCATCGAGGCCGAGCGCGCTGGCACCATCCGCTACGGCACCGACGCGGCCCTCGCCGCCGCCGACTGCACGGTGCCCTGGGCGTCGGTCATGGTGCGCAAGTCCTTCGGCGTTGCTTCGGCCGCCCATTTCGGACCGGGCGCCTATATCGTCGCCTGGCCCTCGGCCGAGATGGGGGCCGTCCCCGCCGAGGGCGGCGTGGCGGTCGCCTTCGGACGCGACATCGCCGCATCGCCGGACCCCGAGGCACGGCGGCGGGAACTCGAGGACATGGTGGCCGCCGGGCAATCGCCCGTCCCGCGCGCCGACTCATTCTCGCTCCACGACCTCATCGACCCGCGCGATACGCGGCCCGTGCTTTGCGACTGGGTCGAGCGGGTCCAGCCGCTGCTGCCCGCGCTCCTCGGCCCGCTTGCGACCCGGTACGGGTTGTGAGGACCGGTGCCCCGCGGTCCCGGCTTGACCTTGCGGCTGGGATGCCCATCTTGTGGCTGGCGGCGCCCGGGCGCGCGCCACGAACGCAACCGAACCGGCTGAATCGGCCCCCACGACCATGACCGGACCACTCGACGGCTTCCGCATCATCGACTTGACGACCATGGTCTCGGGCCCGCTCGCGACCATGATGCTGGGCGACCAGGGCGCCGAGGTGATCAAGGTCGAGATGCCGGGGCAGGGCGACCACACCCGCGCCGGCGGCAACCGCCAGGGCGGGCTGCCGGCCGCCTTCCTCAACACCAATCGCAACAAGCGCTCCATCACCATCGACCTGAAGGCCGAGGAGGGCAGGGCGGTCCTGAGGCGCCTCGCCGCCGGGGCCGACGTGCTGATCCAGAACTTCCGCCCGGGCGTGGTCGAGCGCATCGGCGTCGGCGAAGACGACATTCGCGCCGTCGCCCCCCAGATCGTCTACGTCTCCATCAGCGGCTTCGGCGAGACCGGGCCCTATTCCCACAAGCCGGTCTACGACCCCATCATCCAGGCGCTCTCGGGCTTGGCTTCGGTGCAGGGCGGCAGTGACGAGAGCCGGCCGCGCCTGGTGCGCACCATCGTGCCCGACAAGGTGACCGCGATCACCGCCGCCCAGGCGGTGACGGCCGCCCTTCTCGCGCGCGAGCGCACCGGCATCGGCCAGCATGTCCGCCTCTCCATGATGGACGCCGTCCTCTCGTTCCTGTGGGCCTCGGACATGGGGGGGCAGACATTCGTCGACCGCGAGGTGAGCCAGCAGGCCGCGGCGAGCTTCATCGACCTGATCTATGAGACCGAGGACGGCTTCATGAGCGTGGCGGCCATGAACGACAAGGAATGGCGTGCCCTGTGCCACGCCGTCGAGCGGCCCGAGTGGCTCGACGACCCGCGTTTCAAGACGCCGGCGCTGCGCGAGATGAACATCGACGACCGCCTGTCCCTGACCCAAGCGCGTCTGCTGACCCGCACGGCCGCCGAGTGGATGGAGATCCTGGACCGGCACGGCGTGCCCTGCGCCCCGGTGCTGACCCGCAACGAGGTGCCCCACCACCCCCAGGCGCGGGCGAGCGCGGTCCTGGTGGAGACCGATCACCCCCATGCCGGGCGCCTGCGCCAGGCCATCACGGCGGCGCGCTTCGACCGCACGCCGGCTGACATTCGCTACGGCGCCCCGCACCTGGGCGAGCACACGGACGAGATTTTGGGTGAGATCGGCCTGACGGAGGCCGAGATCGGCGCCCTGCGCGCGGGCGGTATCGTGGGTGGTTAGGCCCGGCCCCTGCGAGATCGTGCCACTGGCCTCACCCTTCGTCCTTCGACAGGCTCAAGGTGAGGAGGGGGAGGGACTGGTCTTCACCCATCGTCCTTCGACAGGCTCGGGACGAAGGGTGGTGGCACGGCCCTCATGCTGAGCTTGTCGAAGTATGGGGGCTGGTGCCGCGCGCTGCGATTTTGTGGGGTCAGGCCGTTCTGGTGAGGGGGTAGAAAGCATGGCGGATATCGTCGTCCGGGCGCCGGTGGCTGGGACCGTGTGGAAGATCGAGGCCGCCGTCGGTGAGGCGCTGGCGGCCGAGGCGGAGATCATGATCCTCGAATCCATGAAGATGGAGGTCCCGGTCACAGCCCCCGAGGGCGGCACCCTCATCGAGCTTCTGGTGGACGAGGAGGAGGTCATCGCCGAGGGCCAGGACTTGGCCGTGATCCGGCCATAACTGCTGGTCCAGGGCCGCACCATCGAGGAATACGCGCGCGTCTGGATCCAGTTCGTGACCGAGCTCGACTGGGGCGAGGTCGTGGGCGAGCTGGGCGATACGATTGCGGCCATGGAGTCAGGGTGACGCCAAGGCCCTCGGCCCCATCCGCAAGTGGTATTTGGCCGGTATGCTAAGCTGGATCGGTCGTTAGTTTTCCGGAGAACGATCGGGCAAGGGAAAAACTTCGCCGCTGGACCTCGGTTGCGGTGGACAGCAGATCACCCGAGGATGTAATGCAGGGCCGCCACGCGGCGGTGAAACAGGTTGGAACGATAGGCCATGGCGAGAGAACAGGGGCGGAGAGGCGGACGGGATTCGCGGCGCGCGCTGCGCACGGCGACCCCCATCGTGGTGATGCCGGCGCTCGTCCGCGAAATTCCGGTCTATGAGGTGCTGAACCAGGAAGGCGAGGAGCTGATCCACGACGCCTCGATGAAGATCCTCGAGGAGGTGGGCATCGACTTCCGCGACGACGAAGCGATCGATCTGTGGCGCGCGGCGGGCGCCGAGATCGAGGGCCAGCGGGTACGCATCCCGCGCGAGCTGCTTCTGGCAGAGCTGGCCCATGCGCCCGAGACCATCACCATGCACGGCCGCAACCCGGCCCGGACAGTGGACGTGGGCGGCCGGTCCACGATCTTCGTCCCCACCTACGGCTCGCCCTTCGTGCTCGATTTCGAGGGCAATCGCCGCTACGGCACGCTTGCAGACCTCCACAACTTCCACAAGCTCGCCTACATGGCCCCTTGCATGCACAATACCGGAGCCGTCACCTGCGAGCCCGTGGACATCCCCGTCTCCAAGCGCCATCTGCACATCACCTATAGCGTGCTGCGCCATTCGGACATGCCCTTCATGGGCGCCACCACGGCGCCCGAGCGGGCGGAAGACACGGTCACGATGGCGAAGATCGTCTATGGCGACGCGTTCATCGAGGCCAATACGGTCATGGCCTCGGTCATCAATTGCAACTCGCCCCTGGTGTGGGACGCGATCATGCTCGGCGCCCTCAAGTGCTACGCGCGCCACAACCAGGCGACCCTGGTCTCGCCCTTCGTGCTCGCGGGCGCCAATACCCCGGCCAGTACCGTGGGCGCCCTCGCCCAGCTCAACGCCGAGGCGCTGGCGGGCATTGCCTTCGCCCAGATCGTGCGGCCGGGCGCGCCCACCATCTACGGCCAGTTCCTGGCCGCCGTGTCCATGAAGTCGGGCGCGCCCATGGCCGGGACGCCCGAGCTCGGCCACCTCAATTTCATGGTCGGGCAACTGGCGCGGCGCTACCGCCTGCCGTGGCGCTCGAGCGGCATGGTCGCGGGCTCGAAGGTCATGGACGCGCAAGCCGCCTACGAATCCATCAACAGCATGTATGCCATCCTGCTGGCGGGCGCGAACTTCGTGCTCCATACGGCGGGTTGGCTCGAGGCCGGCCTCACGGCGAGTTACGCCAAGTTCATGCTGGACGCGGAGCAGATGGCGATGTTCTACAAGCTCGCGCGGGGCGTCGACCTCTCGGATTTGAAGCCGGCCATGGCGGCGGTGCGCGAGATCGGCCCGGGCGGGCACTACCTCGGCACGGAACACACCCAGGAGAATTTCCAGAGCGCCTTCTTCATGCCCGAGCTCTTCGACAACAACAGTTACGAGCAGTGGCTGGCCGAGGGCGCCACGGATGCGACGAGTCGCGCCCTCGTGGCGGCCAAGGAGGCGCTCGACCGCTACGAGGCACCGCCGCTCGACCAAAGCATCGACGAGGCGCTCAAGGACTTCATCCGGCGGCGCGAGGCGGTGTTGCCGGACGAGGTCACGTAATGCCGAATTCGCGCGTATGGGGGGTAAAATCCAAGTATCAATCGAGGCGCTTTGTCGCAGGTTGGCAAGGCAGTGTCGCCCGCTGCACAGTTTTGCGTAAGGATTGGTAGGTAAGTTAGCTAGGATCGACGGCGCGCCGCGCGCCCCTGGGCAGAGGAACATGGCCATGGCCGAGCAGGACGATATTGACCTTTCGTCATTGTCGGACGACGACCTCGTCGCGCAGATGCACGACGACCTTTACGACGGCCTAAGGGAAGAGATCGAGGAGGGGACGAATATTCTTCTCGGGCGCGGGTGGACGCCTTACGACACCCTGACCAAGGCCCTGGTCGAGGGCATGCGCATCGTCGGCATCGATTTCCGCGACGGCATCCTCTTCGTGCCCGAGGTGCTGATGGCCGCCAACGCCATGAAGGGCGGCATGTTCATTTTGCGCCCGCTCCTGGCCGAGACGGGCGCGCCCAAGATGGGCACGATGGTGATCGGCACCGTCAAGGGCGACATCCACGACATCGGCAAGAACCTGGTCGGGATGATGATGGAGGGGGCCGGATTCGAGGTCGTCGATATCGGCATCAACAACCCGGTCGAGGACTACCTGCAAGCGCTCGAGGAGCACGATGCCGACATCCTCGGCATGTCGGCGCTCCTGACCACCACCATGCCCTACATGAAGGTCGTCATCGACACCCTCAAGGAGAAGGGCCTCCGCAACGACTACGTCGTCATGGTCGGCGGGGCGCCCTTGAGCGAGGCCTTCGCCATGAGCATCGGCGCCGACGCCTATTGCCGTGACGCGGCCGTGGCCGTAGAGACGGCCAAGGAGCTCATGGCCACCCGACAGGGCTCGGCCGCGGCGCAGATGAAGGCGGCCGAGGGATAGGGCGATGGCCGCCCGGCTGCCCGTGCTGCTGATCGCCTGCGGCGCGCTGGCCCGGGAGGTGACCGATCTGATCCGCGCCAACGGCTGGGACCATCTCGAGGTGACCTGCCTGCCGGCCCATTTCCACAACACCCCGCAGCACATCGCCGGCGGTGTGGCCGCCAAGATCCGCGCGGCCCGCGGGCGGTACGCGGATATCCTGGTGCTCTATGGCGACTGCGGCACGGCGGGCGCGCTCGACCGTGTGCTCGAGGAGGAAGGGGTCGAGCGCATCGCCGGCCCGCACTGCTACGAGTTCTACATGGGCGCCCCGGATTTCGCTGCTCTCGCGGAGGCGGAGCCGGGCTGCTTCTTTCTGACCGACTACCTGGCCCGCCACTTCGACCGGCTGATCGTCAAGGGTCTCGGCCTCGACCGCTTTCCGCAGCTCCTGCCCGACTACTTCGGCAACTACACCAGGCTCGTCTACCTGTCCCAGGTGGACGACCCGGCCTTGGTTGCGGAGGCCGCGGCGGCGGCCGAGCGCCTCGGCCTCGCCTTCGAGCACCGCCGCACGGGCTATGGCGAGCTCGGCCGCTTCATGGCCCAGGCCGCGCAAGGGGATGGCAACGATGGCCGCGCTGACGACCGTCTATTGGCGTGACATCCCCGCCCAGGTGATCGCCAAGGATGGTCGCCGCACGGCCAAGCGGCAGCTCTCCGAGCGGTTCGAGAAGGCCATCGACCGGGCGGCCATGCGTGGTGGCGCCCGCGATACGGATTCCTACCTGGCGGAATGGCGCCGCGGCACGCCGGTCGCCTGTGGCGACGACCTCGAGGCGGAAGCGGAAACCGCTGCTGCGCACCTCGAATCCGAGTACACGGAGGAGCGGGTCGCCGCGCTGGTGGCGGCCGAGGGCCGGGAAGACGGGTGAGATGTCGCCGCGGCCGCCGGCCTTCCGGCATCGATACACTTGCTAGGGACACCACGAGATCATGACCGAGACCGTCCTCAGCTCCGCCACCAAGGAAGTGGTCATCGGCTTCGAGCGGCCCTTCGTCGTCATCGGCGAGCGCATCAATCCGACCGGGCGCAAGCTGCTCGCGGCCGAGATGGCGGCCGGCGACTACAGCCGGGTCGTAGCGGACGCCATCGCGCAGGTCGAGGCCGGCGCCCAAATGCTGGACGTGAACGCCGGCATTCCCATGGCGGACGAGCCGGCCATCCTCGCCGAGTCGATCCGCCTCATCCAGTCGATCACAGACGTGCCGCTCTGCATCGATTCCTCCATCGTGGCGGCGCTCCAATCGGGCCTCGAGGCCTATGAAGGCAAGGCGCTCGTCAATTCCGTGACGGGCGAGGAGGAGCGGCTCGAGGTGGTGCTGCCGCTGGTCAAGAAGCACGGCGCCGCCGTCATCGCCATTTCCAACGACGAGACCGGGATTTCCGAGGACCCGGACGAGCGCTTCGAGGTGGCGCGCCGGATCGTGGGGCGCGCGGCCGACCACGGCATCCCGGCGTGCGACGTGGTGGTCGATCCCCTGGTCATGCCGGTGGGCGCAATCAACGCCGCCGGCCGCACGGCCTTCCAGATCATAAGGCGGCTGCGGGAAGAGCTTGGCATCAACACGAGCTGCGGGGCATCGAACATCAGCTTCGGCCTGCCCGCCCGCAACGGCCTCAACGGTGCCTTCCTCGCCATGGCCATCGGCGCCGGCATGACCTCGGCCATCACCAACCCCCTTCACGCCGAACAGATGACGGCCATCGAGGGCGCCGATGTGATGATGGGCCACGACCCCGAATGCCGGCGCTGGATCGCCAAGTTCCGCGACCCCGCCGCGGGCGGCGGCCCCGACGGCAGGCGCCGGGGCGAGGGCAGGCGACGGCGTGCCAGAGGCGATGGCTGACGACGCGCTCGTCGTCTTTACCCCATCCGGCCGGCGCGGGCGCTTTCCCCTCGGCACTCCGGTCCTGGGGGCCGCGCGCAAGCTTGGTGTCGATATCGATTCGATTTGCGGTGGCAACGGGCTCTGCGGCCGCTGCCAGGTGCGGGTGGGCGAGGGCCAGTTCGCCAAGCACGACATCGTCTCGGCGGCGGACCACGTCTCCCCGGCCTCCTCGGTCGAGACCCGTTACGCGACGCGGCGCGGCATAGAGGAGGGGTGCCGGCTGAGCTGCCAGTCGCTGCTCCAGGGCGATGTCGTCATCGACGTGCCGCCCGACAGCCAGGTGCACAAGCAGGTCGTGCGCAAGCGCGCCGAGGTGCGCGCCATCTCGATCGACCCCATCCTCAGGCTCCATTACGTCGAGGTCAGCGAGCCGGATATGCACAACCCGGCGGCCGACTTGCGCCGCCTCATGGAGGCGCTGGAAGCGCAATGGGGCCTGGGCGCGGCGCGGGCCGATCTTCACGTGCTGCAATCCCTCCAGGCCACCCTGCGCGCCGGCGACTGGAAGGTGACGGCGGCCGTGCGCGAGGGCGCCGAGATCGTCGGCCTCCACGCCGGTTTCCGCGACAGCGCCTACGGCCTCGCCATCGATGTCGGCTCGACCACCCTCGCCGCCCACCTCACGGACCTCTCGACCGGCGAGGTGGTGGCGGCGGTGGGCGGCATGAACCCGCAGATCCGCTTCGGCGAAGACCTGATGAGCCGGGTCTCCTACCTGATGCTGAACCCGGGCGGGGACACGGAGATGACGGCCGCTGTCCGCGAGGCGCTCGACCGCCTGGCCGGCGAGGCGGCGGCCATGGCCGAGATCGAGCGCACGGACATCTACGAGGTGACCCTGGTGGGCAACCCCATCATGCACCACCTGCTCCTCGGCATCGACCCGAGCGAGCTTGGCGGCGCCCCATTCGCACTCGCCACCGACATGGCGATGACCCTGCGCGCGTCGGAGCTCGGCCTCGACCTGCATCCGGGCGCCCGCGCCTACGTGCTGCCCTGCATCGCCGGGCACGTGGGTGCGGATACGGCGGCCGTCCTCCTCTCGGAGGCGCCGCACCGGTCGGACGACCTGACCCTCGTCATCGACGTGGGCACGAACGCCGAGCTGGTTCTCGGGGACAAGAGGCGCCTGCTGGCGGCCTCGAGCCCGACGGGCCCCGCCTTCGAGGGCGCCCAAATCAGCTGTGGCCAGCGCGCGGCGCCGGGCGCCATCGAGCGGGTACGGATCGACCCTGCGACCCTGGAGCCGCGCTTCAAGGTGATCGGGTCGGACCTGTGGTCGGACGAGCCGGGCTTCGCGGAGGCGATTCACAAGACGGGCGTCACCGGCATCTGCGGCTCGGGCATCATCGAAGTCGTCGCCGAGATGTATCTGGCCGGCATCATCACCAGCGACGGCCTCATCGACGGAGCGCGGGCGGCACAGAGCCCGCGCATCAAGCCCGAGGGGCGGAGCTTCGCCTACATTCTCAACGAGGGCGAGCCGCCCCAGACCATCACCCAGACCGACGTTCGCGCCATCCAGCTCGCCAAGGCGGCGCTCTATGCCGGCGCCCGGCTGCTGATGGACCGCCTGGAGGTCGATCGGGTGGACCGCGTGGTCCTCGCCGGCGCCTTCGGCAGCCAAATCGGCCTCGAGCACGCCATGGTCCTCGGCATGATCCCGGACTGCGACCTGGCCCACACCTCGGCCGCCGGCAACGCGGCGGGGACGGGGGCGCGGATCGCACTCCTCAACCGCGAGGCGCGAAGCGAGATCGAGGCGCTGGTGCGCCGGGTGGAAAAGGTCGAGACGGCCGTCGAGCCGCGCTTCCAGGACCACTTCGTCGCCGCCATGGCCATACCGCACAAGACGGCGGTGTTCGAAAACCTGTCCAAGGTCGTCGACCTGCCGCGCCCGGCCGCCGATGACACGGAACCAAGCTCGAGCCCGCGCCGGCGGCGCTACCGCCGCCGCGCCTGATTGGGAGCGAGGCACGGGCGCGGACACCGCCGACGTCGGTGCCTGGCGAAAGGGTGATACCAGGCCGCGGTGATAGGTGGGGCCTTCCGCATGGACCGTGACGGGGTCCGTGCGCCGACTTCAATCAGCCGCGGCCGCCTTTGCCCGATCGCCTGCGACTGGGGGGTGGGAAGCCGGGGACAAGTCATCGACGGCCGCGACCCGGTTCCGCCCCGCCTCTTTCGCCTTGTACATGGCCGCGTCGGCCCGCTCGTAGAAGCGTCCGGCATCCTCCAAGTCGCCTAGGTAACACGCGACGCCGATACTGACCGTGAGCGATATCTGCCCATCGCGGACCGGGATCTTCAGGGCTTCGACCTTGCGGCGCAAGCGCTCGCAGACGGTAAAGCCGCCCGCGAGGTCCGTTTCCGGGAGGCACAGCGCGAACTCTTCGCCGCCAAGCCGGCCCATGAAGTCCGCCGTGCGGAGCACGCCCTCACAGGCGCGGGAAAGTGCCTTGAGGGCCTCGTCGCCAGCGGCGTGGCCGTGCTCGTCGTTGATCGACTTGAAATCATCGGCGTCGATCACCGCGAGGGTCAGGTCGCCGTGGTAACGCCGCGCGCGGGCGCATTCGCGTTCCAGATGCGCGTCGAAATGGCGTCGGTTGGCCACGCCGGTCAGGCCGTCGGTGGTCGCGAGCTCCAGCAGGCGCGCGTTCGCCGCGGCCAGTTCCACCTGGTGCGCGCGCAAGTCCAGCATGTTGCGCGCGCGGGCGATCAATTCGGCGTCATCGACTGGCTTCTTGAGAAAATCGTTGGCGCCGGCCGCGAGCGCTTCGTAGAGCGGCTGCCGGCTCTCGACCGCCGTGATCATGAGGACGGGCACTTCCGCGATCTGGTGATCGGCCCGGAACTCGGTCAAGAACTCGACCCCGTTCATATCCGGCATCAGATAGTCGACGATTACGAGGTCTGGCTCGTCCGCCGCGCAGGCGCGCAGCGCGTCCCGCGGATCCGTGAAGATCGACGATTCCACACCCTCGATCTTGCCCAAGACGCTCTTGATCAGCATCGCGTTGGGCAAGATGTCGTCGATGATGATTACTCTCATCGGCGGCAGACCGATTGCAGGTTCCGACGCCGCGCTTATACACGCTTCACGAGGCCGAGGCGATACCCGCCCGCATTTCTGTAGATAGCACACGATCTGTCCGTTCTATGTAGCACACGATCTGTCCGGTTTATTGAGCCTCCTGTTTGAAGGGGGTGGGATGAGACGGACAGATGTTTTGCAAGGTGTGCGCATGATGAGGTTTCGGGATGTTTTCGGTCGTTGTGAGGCGGGATCGTTGAGCCAGTTGGAGGCGGCGGAGGTGCTTGGGGTCGGCGAGCGCACGTTTCGGCGCTGGTGCCGTCGTTTCGAGTGTGAGGGCGATGCGGGGCTTCTGGACCGGCGTCTGGGCAAGCCGTCGCCCAAGCGGGTGCCGGTGGACGAGGCGATGCGGGTCGAAGCTCTTTACCGCGAGCGCTACGCGGGTTTCACGGTCAAGCACTTCCACGAGCACCTGGTGAAGGACCACGGCTTCCGCTGGGGTTACACCTGGACCAAGACGTTTCTCCACGGCCGCGGCCTGGCGGCGCCGGCGCCCAGGCGCGGGGCGCACCGGCGCAAGCGGCCGCGGCGGCCGCTCGTGGGCATGATGCTGCATCAGGACGGCTCGACGCACCGCTGGCTGCCGGGCCGCGACGAAGAGCAGGATATGATCGTCTCTCTGGACGATGCGAGCGGGGCGATCTACTCGGGCTTCCTGGTCGCCGAGGAGGGCACCATGTCGAGCTTCCAGGGGCTGGGCGAGGTGTTCGGCCGGCACGGGCTGCCGTGCGCGCTCTACACCGACCGCGCGAGCCACTACTTCCACACCCCCCAGGCGGGTGGCAAGGTGGACCGCGACAAGCCCTCCCAGCTCGGACGGGCCTTGGCCCAGCTCGGCATCGAGCACATCGCGGCCTATTCGCCGGAGGCGCGCGGGCGCTCCGAGCGCGCCTTCCGCACCTTGCAGGACCGGCTCCCCAAGGAGTTGGCATTGGCCGGCGTCTCGACGATCGAAGGGGCCAACCGCTTCCTCGCCGAGACCTTCATTCCCGACTACAATGCGCGCTTCGCGATCGCTCCCGAAGAGCCGGGCTCGGCCTTCGTCGCCGTGCCGGCGGAACAGTGGCGCGACGTGCTGTGCGTCCAGGAGACGCGCACGGTCGTGTCCGATAGTTGGTGGAAATTGGTTTTTGGCGTAGCTCCCGATCACGATCGGTTGCTCAATCAGGCGGCGAGGTCAATCGGCTTCTTGACCGGCGCTTGGTCGAGTGTTTGCCAGCCACCGACGCGGCGCATGGTGATCTGCCCCGAGGCCATCAAGGCCCAGAACAGCATGGCCGCCGTTTCCGCGTTGGGTAGTGCGCATTGGGTCTTCACCCGGCGCTTGAATTCCCCGTGCAGGCGTTCGATGGCGTTGGTGGTCCGCAAGGACTTCCATTGCTGCGGCGGATAGCGCAGGAAGGTGAACAGCCGCTCCCCCGCCTCTTCCAGGCTGTCCGCCACGCCCCGGCAGCGGAGCCGCCACTTGGCCAGGAAGGCCTTGCGCTTCTTGCGCACTTGCTCGGCGTTTTCGGCGTACATCATGTCGGTGTAGTCGGCCTTGACCTCGTCGTGCAACGCCTTCGGCGCATGGGCGAGGAGGTTGCGCTCCTTGTGCACCGTGCAGCGCTGCACCGGAATATCGCTCCACAGGCTGGCCAGCGCCGCCTCCAGGCCCTTGCCGCCGTCTACGATCAGAAGCTCCGGCGCCTTCAGGCCACGGCCGAGAAGGTCCTCCAGGACATGGCGCCAGGCCGCCTCGGTCTCCCCGCCCATGTTCTTGACCGCGAGCAGAACCTTCTGGCCGTCCCGCCGCACCCCAAGCACGACCAGCAGCGGGATTGACAGCACTCGCCCATCAAGGCGCGCCTTGACGCCGGTGCCATCCAGGATCAGCCGGACAATGTCCTCGCCCGACAAGTCCCGAGCCTGCCAGCTCTCCCAGTCGGTCTTTACCTTGCGCCAGGCGCGGCTCACCGCGTCCTTGCCGACCTTGCCCCCGAACAGGCCGGCCAGCGCTCGGCGGACACGGCGCGTGTTGGTGCCGGCAAGGTACGTATTGGCGATAATCGCCTCGGCCCGTTTGGTCAGCCGCTTGTAGGCCTGGATGGTCTGGCTCCGCCATTCCTTCTCACCGCCATCCCCATCGAGCAGGCGGACGCGGGGGAGCGAAACCGTCAGCGCTCCGAAGGTGCCGACAAGCTGCCGATGCCGGTGGCCGTTGCGATAACCCTTGGGCGCGCCGCTGCGTTGATAGCGCGCACGGCCGCCCAGCGCCGCTTGCGCTTCCTCCGCCACCACAGCCTCGATGAAGGCGCGGACGCGAAAGCGGATCGCATCCTCCAGGGGATCGAACCAATTCTCACCGGAAAATGGACTGGGCGACGTCGATGCCGTAAGATGTTTCATGGCGTAAGCTCCTTTCGGCGGCTGCACACCGCCTTTCTGAATGTTTTACAATCAGGAGTTTACGCCAGTTCTCCAATTTTCCACCAACCTTGCGACACCACCACGCGCACCGTCGGCAACGACAACACCGTACGCTTCCACGGCATCGTCCTGCAGATCCCGCCGTCATCGCTGAGGCCGCACTACGTCAAGGCCAAGGTCCGCGTCCACCACTATCCGGACGCCACCTACGCCATATTCCACGGGCCGCGCCCGATCGCCCGCTACCGAGGCGATGGCGCGCTTCTGGAAGGAGACACCATGAAGAGGGCCGCGTGATGCCGCTCGACGCGACCCGCCCGTGGATAAGTGGACAGCTCGGCTACGCCGACCTGACCACTTCCCCACAGGCGCCACAACATCAACAGAGCGGTCAATCGATGTGCTACATAAACCGGCCAACTTAATTCGCTATCTACATACCCGCCCGCATTTCCTCGAGGGCGCCCGCCAGGATGGGCAGGAGGCGGTCGAGGTCCTCGAGCGCGTTGGTCCCGTTCTCGATATCGCGCGCCACTGCCTCGATACGCTGGGCGCCGAAGTTTCCAGCCAGCCCCTTGAGGCTGTGGGCGGCCCGCCGCGCGCGGTCCATGTCGCCCGCGACCCGGGCCGTCTCGATGGTCTCCATGGCGCGTCGGCCCTCGGCTGGAAGCAGGTCCAGCATGAGGCGCAACTCCTCATCGCCGACCACCGAGCGGAGCTCGACCAGCTTTCTCTGATCCATGGCGGGCAAGGCGGTGTAACGGTCCGCATGCCCGACCGGGGCAATCATATATCCACCCTCCTCATCGATGAGCCGGTATCGGGCACCATAAACGACGGCCACCCGAACCCGGAAAACAAT
The DNA here is from genome assembly GCA_963666705.2 of Alphaproteobacteria bacterium. Classification (GTDB taxonomy): domain Bacteria; phylum Pseudomonadota; class Alphaproteobacteria; order CADEGL01; family CADEGL01. The sequence goes on from CAXXKO010000029.1 coordinate 414,423, forward strand.
AATCGCCGAAGCTGGTTAACAGTCCGTGTATCGCACCCGGTTCCTTGGACACAAGTTTGTCTCATGCGGCGGGCCTGATTGAGATCGCGGTGTGCCACGCCTGACGAGCTTGAGCGGGGCTCAGGTAGCCGTTCTTCTCCACGATCCACTGGGCATTGTACTGTTCGACGAACCCGCGGACGGCGTTCCGCAGCTCCGCGATGTTGCGGTAGATGCGGCCATGGATGATCTGTTCCTTGAGCGTGCGATTGAACCTCTCGGCGACGCCGTTGGTCTGGGGCTGTTCGACGAAGGCGTAGGACGGCTGGATGCCCCAGAACTTGATCTGGTTGGTGAAGTGGTCCGACAGATACTGGGAGCCGTGATCCATCCGCAAGGCCAGCCCCCGCGCCGCACCGGCGGAGGTCGAGGCATACAGCCTCGCAAGCCCCATGGAGATCGGCTGAAGGGCGGCGAAGCGGTCGCCTCGCTTGCACACATGCCAGCCGACGCACTCGGCGTTCCAATGCTCGATGGCGGTGAATATCCAGCCCCAGCCGTCGTCCACCGTGAACACCCGAACGCCGTCCGTGCCCCACATGAGGTTGGGGGCATGGGTGATGATCTCACCGACATGGGGATTTCCGCCACGGCGGCGGCAGCGATGGGGCGAGAGCAGGTTGTTCTCGCGCATCACCCGGAGCACCCGCTTGCGGGAAACACGGATGCCACGACAGACCCGAAGCCGAGCCCAGACCTTGCGGTGTCCCTCGCCCTCCCAGGGGGATGCCTCCAGGTCGGCCTCGATGGCCACCAGCAGAGCCTCGTCCGAGATCGAGGGCTTCGGTCCCCGGCGCTTTGCTGGTGGGCGCTCAGCGGTGGCCTGCTGCCGGGATTTCATGGCGTAGAACGAGGAACGGGCAAAACTCCAGGCCGCACAGACCCGCTGGAGGCCGTAGGCCAAACCCGTGCCGGGAGAGGTGGCGGCACTCATCGCCGCGACCTCCGCCGCCCCAAAGGGCCGGACGTCTCCGTCTTGGCCTCCAGCAGTTCCACCTGCATGATCAACTCCCCGATCCGCTTCATGGCGATGTCCAGTTCCGCCTTCACCGGATCGCCCTTGCGTTCCTTGAGCGAGGCATCGATCCCGGCGATCGCCTTCTCACGCCACTGCTCGAGCCGGAAAATCTCCACGCCCAACTGCCGCGACAAAAGTTCCACCGGCTCGCCACGCAAAAGCCGCAGGGCAACCTCACGCTTGCGCGTCACCGTCCACCGCTGGCCAAGTCCCAGCGGGCCTGCCGGCGAAACCTGGCCCGGGGAAAACGTGGACGAGCCAAGCTCGCCCTCGTTTACCACAGGCCCATCAACAGCAACTTTGTTCTCAAAATTGTCGGTCATGTTCCGGTCCTCCTTGGACACTTCGATTAAGCCAATTCTGTGTCCAAGGAAATCGGGTCCGACTCATGGTTAACAGTCCGTTACGGGCCGAGACGCCCGCAATCTTTGCCATCTGTTAACGCGCAAGCTGCAGAATTCAGTAGCCCGTTTGGCGGCATCCGATCCGGCGGATTCGGTCCGGAGCGAATGGCTCGGTACCGGATTGCTCGATAGGGAAGAATTTGGGGAGGCCGCTTTGACATGACCGAATGCACGAAAGCCCAGTGGCAACCCAAGTGGCACGTCATCTATTTCCTGCTTGCGGCTTTCGACGTACTGATCGTCGGCACCGTTCTGATCTTCAATCACCAGGTCATGGGCATCTATGAGGATTCGGTGTCGGAGAATCGAATCTGGTCGGACCGTGGGACGCGGCTCATCGAGCTGGGGCGTCTGGCGGCCGCCGTCGACGCGCCAGTCAATGACATATTCACCTCGCGGGACGTGGTCCGGGAAATGGCGGCCCTCGAACGTTCGATCGCGGCGTTCGACGCGCACGCCGCGACCCTGCGTCGGGCGCTGGCGAACGACCCATCGCCGGAGGACGCCGCGCCGCTGATGGAGGTAATCGATTCCGTCGTGGCTTCGGTGGCCCGGTCGCGGATGCATGTCGCGGAGGTGCTCGATGAATTCGGGCGCGGGGAGTTCGAGCTCGCCGGCCAACACATGGCCCACGCCGATGGCGAATCGACCTATTCGAGCGGTGAGGTCCAGAAGGGGCTGGCGCTCCTGGTGGCGATGCAGAACGGCTATTTCGACAGGCAAATCCAAAGCGCGGCATTCTGGCGCCACCTGGAGCTCGCGATCGCGGCGCTCATCGTCCTGATGGTCGCGCTCGTCACCTTTTATGGCCGCCGCATCGCGCGGGAGATGCGGCAGGCCGAAGGCGCCCGCGCCGCCCTGCGCGAGAGCAAGGATCGCTATGCACTGGCCGTGCGGGCGGCGAACGAGGCCATCTACGATTGGGACATCGAGAACGATCGAACCTACTACTCGCCCAGAATGCTGACGCTGCTCGGTATCTTGCCGAGCCAGATGGAAACCCCGGTCGCCTGGCTCGAATGCATCCACCCCGAGGATCGGACGGAATACCGAAGGCGGTCGATCGAGCACCTCAAGGGCCTGACCGAGCGATTCGAGTGCGAGTTCCGGTATCGCGACGGCCGCGGTGCGTGGCGATGGGCCCGACAGCACGGGCTGGCGGTCAGACACGAGAATGGCCGGGCCTACCGCATGGCGGGCTCCGTCGGCGACATTACCGAACAGAGGATGATCGAGCTGGAGTTGGGCCGCGCGCGGGCGATTCTGACCGACGCGGTCGAGAACATTCCCAACGGCTTCACCCTCTACGATGCCGAGGACCGCTTCGTGCTCTGTAACCGCAAGCACCTCGAGTACTACTCGGAGATCGCTGACATCTTCGTGCCCGGAGAGACGTTCGAATGTCTTTTCAGAAAGCTGTTGTCGAGTGGCTTCTATGCGAATTCGCCGGACGATGTGGAAGCCACGGTTCGTGATCGCCTGTCGAGACGCCGAAATTCGAGCGGCATGATCGAGCAGAAGGTCGCGGACGGGCGCTGGTTGCGCATTGCCGAGAGGCGGACCAATGATGGTGGCATCGTCGGCATCAGCACCGACGTGACCGAGCTCAAGCTACGCGAGGAAGCGCTCAACCATAGCGGTGAGGAGCTGAGCCTGCGGGTCATGGAACTGGAGGACGCCCAGAACCGCCTCGAGCATCAGGGGGGCGAGCTGCGGGTCCTGGCCGAGGACCTGGCGCAGGCCAAGGATGAGGCCGAAGCCGCCAATCATGCCAAATCCGATTTCCTCGCCACCATGAGTCATGAGATCCGAACGCCACTCAACGGCATGATCGGCATGACCGGCCTCCTGCTCGACAGCGTTCTCACCGAAGAGCAACAGCGCTACGCCGAAATGGCGCGTGACTCGGGCGACGCGCTAATGACCATCATCAACGATATTCTCGATTTCTCGAAGCTCGAGGCCGGGAAGGTCGATCTCGAATTCACGGATTTCGACCTCGAAGGAATGATCGCGAGCGTGGTCGGCATCCTGTCCCAGCGGGCCCACGGCAAGGGCATCGAGCTCGCGGCATTCGTCTCCCCCGACGTTCCGGTCAATCTGCGCGGCGATCCAAGCCGGTTGCGCCAGATTCTGCTCAACCTCATCGGCAATGCCATCAAGTTCACCGAGACCGGCGCGGTCAGCACGGAAGTGTCGCTCACCAGGATGGACTCCGGCAATCCGGTGCTACGCTTCTCGGTCAAGGATACGGGCATCGGTATTCCCGAAGACGCGCGGGCCGGCCTCTTCAATCGGTTTACCCAAGCGGATCCTCGACCACCCGCCGCTATGGCGGAACCGGCCTTGGCCTGGCCATCTGCAAGGAGCTGACGACGCTGATGGGCGGCGAGATCGGTTTGGACAGTGTGCCGGGGGAGGGCAGCACGTTTTGGTTCGAGCTCGCTCTGGAAAGGCAGAGCGGACCGGCCCACGGCAGCGCCCCGGCGCGGCGGCTCGACGGCATCCGTGCCCTGATCGTGGACGACGTGGCGATCAACAGGGAGATATTCGAAAAGCAGCTGCGATCGTGGGGAATGGGCGTGGAGGCCGTAACCAGTGGGCGCGCCGCCCTCGCCGCCCTCGCCGCCTCGAATGCCAGGAGTGGGCATTTCGACTTGGTGCTCCTCGACCAGATGATGCCGGAGATGGATGGCGAGGAGATCGCCCGCCTGATCAGGGCGGATGCCGATTACGACGGCGTGAAGCTCGTGCTGGCCGCCTCCGTCGGCATGCGGGGCGAAGCCGATGCCGCCCGGGCGGATGTCTTCGACGCGCGTCTCACCAAGCCCGTGCCACCGGGCATTCTATTCGATCGTCTGGCGGCGCTGTGCGGCCGCCCGGTGGGCGCGGCCGGCGACGAGGCGGGCGAGCCGACATCTGTCGCCGGGGCGGCCCAACCCATGGATGATGCCCCCCCTCTGCGGGTGCTGTTGGCCGAGGACAATCCGGTCAATCAGATGCTCGCCGCAACGGTCTTGAAGAAGGCCGGCCACCGGGTCGATCTGGCCGGTGATGGGGTGGAAGCCGTCGAAGCCGTGCGCAGCCGCCATTACGACTTGGTGCTGATGGACGTGCAGATGCCCGAGATGGACGGCGTCGAGGCGACCAGGCGAATCCGCGCACTCGATGGCGAACGGTCGCGGATACCGATCATCGCCATGACGGCGAACGCCATGCAGGGTGACCGTGAATCATACCTTGCGGCGGGCATGGACGACTACGTGTCCAAGCCCATCGAGTGGAACAACCTCATGCGCGTCATGGCGCTGTGGGCCTCCATTGGGGAATCGGGCGAGATCAGAAAGAGCGCGTGAGGCCGGTCTATTCGAGGAAAGTACCGAGGACCGGCGCGAATGCGCCGAGCCGGCTGGCGACGGCGCCCCTGTCCACGGCCTCGGCGTCGAGCAGGACTTGTCCGAGGGGGCGCTCGTCCAGCCGAATATCGGCGAGCAGCTCCTCACGGGTGATCAGGCCATCACCATCCGCGTCGTAGCTCGCCGCCAGACTCTCGAGGCCGATCCGCCCGACGATCCAAAGGCCGAGTGCCATCAGGATACGGTCGCGGCTGGGGATGTCATCGCCGCGCCAGCCGAACCACTCGCGCACGGCGCTTTCGACTGCGATCAGCTCCGCGGCGGAGAGTCGGCCGTCATCATCGACATCCGCATAGACCCATCCCTGGGTGACGCAAGCGGCCGATGGCTGGCGCAGGCAAATGGGCGCGCTCGATTGCAGGAACCGCGCGAACGCGCGGGCGGCCGATGAGGGGTGGGCGGTCTCCGCGGCGGCGGACGCGGTAGAGAGGGTGGCGGCCAAGCATGCCATCATGGCAAAGCGCCGCGCCGTCACTCCAAATTCGAGGCGATCCCGCATGTATCACATCTCCTGGTGCCAGGGTCGGAGGCAGGGAAAGTGGGGTGGCACGGCGATCGAGGAATCATCTAACATATCTGGCGTTGTGCCGCGCAACTCCAAGGGCCATCGTCGAAGATCCCGAAGGGTATGGAGGTCACGTGAATGTGATTCCTCATTGCTGGATCGGAACTGGATAGCCGCACTAGATTGCCGCGGATTGCTGCGTATTGCCGCTTCGGCTCAGGGAGGATTGTGATGAGAGTGAGATCGAGGGCCGCGTTCGCCGCCGCGATGTTGATGGTCGTCCTCGTCGTGCCCGCGACCCAGGCCGGCGCCATGAAGCGCGTCCAGGTCACGGGCGAGGTGATCGATTCATGGTGCTACCTGAGCGAGATCATGTATGCCCTGGGCACGGCGCACCATCAATGCGCGCTGTGGTGCGCCGCCGGCGGTATTCCGGTCGGGATCCTCGGTGAGGACGGCCAGGTGTATGTCGTCCTCAAGCTGGGTGACGACAGTGCCAGCGTCGCCAACCCGGCGATCATGGAGATCCAGACCCACAAGATCACGGTCGACGCCAACCTTATCGAGCGGGACGGGATCAATTATCTGCTGGTCGATGAGATCGTGGACGATGCCGGTGTCGTCAACGAGACCCACGAAGAGTACGGCATCCAGCCATTCGGGGAGTGAGCGCCATGCAAAGAATTTTGCTCGCGGCCTTGGTCGGCCTTTCGGCCTTGGGCTCCAGCGCGGCCTGGGCAGCAGAGGAATGGGGCCTGCCCAACGAGGAGCTGGCCCGCTTCGAGGCCAAGGTGGTCGATATCCTGTGCGAGCTGACGGGCGATTGCCCCGCCGATTGCGGCGGCGGCGGGCGTCAGCTCGGTCTGCTCACGGCGAAGGGGGAGCTGGTGCTGCCGCTCAAGAACATGGTGATCTTCGCCGGCGCGGCCGGGGAGCTGACCGAGCTCTGCGGCCAGCAGGTGATCGCCGACGGCCTCTTTACCACCAACCGTGGCCACCGGATTTTCGCGCTGCAGTTCATGCGGCCGGCGCCGGATGGGCAGTGGCGGCGCGCCAACCGCTGGCTCGGCCAATGGGCGCGTGAGAATGGCGTGGACGTTGACAGCGACGCGGCGGAGGCTTGGTACGCCAACGATCCCGGCGTCAGGCGCATCATCGCGGAGCAGGGCAAGCTCGGCCTCGGGCCCGAATGATCCGGGCGGGGATAGGCCGGTCCGTCGGGGGCGTGCTGGCAGCCGCCGGCCTGATGGTCCTTGCACCGGGCGGCGCCGCCCATGACGGTGCCCACGACTCCGTCGTGCTGTCGGCGCCAATGCTCACGGGCAACGCCACCTTCTCGCTGATCGACCACACGGGTGCCCCCCGTACGGACGCGGATTTCCGCGGCCGCTACATGTTGATCTATTTCGGTTACACGGGCTGTCCCTTTACGTGCGGCGTGGCCTTGACCAGCCTCGCCGAATCGCTGGACTGGCTGGGCGATGACGCCGGGCGCCTCGCGCCCCTCTTCATCACCGTCGATCCCGAGAGCGACACGCCGGCGCGCATGTCGGCTTATGTCGAGAAGTTCCACCCGGACCTCATCGGCCTGACCGGCATGCCGGAGGACGTGCGCCGGGTGCTCGCGAATTTCCGTATCGAGGCCGCGCCCGCCCCGGACCCGGGGGCGTTCGAACGCCTCGTGAATCACACGCCGTTCATCTACCTCTTCGGGCCCGACGGCGCGCTTCTCACCTTCCTGCCGCCGATCCTGCCGCCCGAGCGGATGGCGGCGATCATCGCCAAATACATCCATTAGCCGGCGCGGATCGGCGGGCGGATTGAAGATCAGTGAGCACAGCAATCTCCGTCGCCGAGTACCGGCGCCTCATGGGCGTGGCCGAACCGCTAGAGGCCGACTTTCAGGCCTCGGTCCTGGAGCTCGCGGGCGTTTTCGGTTGGCTGGGATTTCACGTCCACAATTCTCGCGGAAGCCGGCCAGGATTTCCGGATTTGACGATGGTTCGTGACGACCACCTGCTATTCGCCGAGTTGAAACGCGGGCGCCGCAAGCCAACCGCCCCGCAAGCCGCGTGGCTCGAAGCCCTCGCCAAAGCCACGAGCGTGAGCGCGCACGTCTGGCGCCCGGCCAACTGGATCGAAATCGAGCGGGCGTTGAGGTGATCCACGACGCGCCCACGAACGCAACCGCAAAGGAAACGGCCTCATGACCGAACCAACCGAACCAACCGAAGTGGCGACCGTCCCAGCGACGCCGGCGCTCGCAAGGGTCGCCGGGATCACTCCCGACGGGCGGATCGCGTTGCGGATCGATTTCGCCGATGCCAAGGGCGGCCAAACCGTGTTTTTCACGCTTGACCCCGAGGCGGTCTTTCCGTTGTCCGATGAGCTGTTTCGCCATGCTTTGAAGGCCAACCCGGAGGCCGGTCGAGAATGGGCCGCGTCCGAAGTCGAGCGCCTGGCCCTCGCCAACTCCGAGCCCATAGGGAGCGCCTGACCATGCGGACCCGCTACGTTATGCGCGACGGCAAGCTGGTGGAGGTCAAGGCGGCCAAGCCGGGGGCCCACAACATCATCCGCGATTCCTATTCGAGCAACCCCGTCCTGTCGCCGGTGGATGGCACGCTACTGGACTCGCGGGCGAAGCTGCGCGACCACAACGCTCGGAACGGCTGCGTGGACGTCGGCAACGATCCCGCCTTCAACGAGCCGGGCCGCCAGGGCAAGGCCTACGTGCCGGACCGCCGCGCGATTGTCGAGGACGCCAAGCGAGCGATGGCACGACACGGCTGGGGCGAATGACCGCACATAGGGACCGGCCCCCAGTTGGAATGCCCATGTTGGGCGCCGGGGGCCGGCGTTAGCGGTTGCTTGCCACAGCAGGTGTCTTATATAGTGGTTGAGCGTCGTTGACAAGGCACATGTAGCGCCAGGATCAATCGACGCGCGGAGGCCGCCACAGCTTCCACAAAGAAGCGAAAGCGGCCGTTGGAGCAAGATGCAGCCAATGGATACTCGTCACGGACAGCGCCCGCAGCTCGGGGCGGCGATCATTGAAGAAGCGGCCAAGGCCGAGCCGTGGCGCTCCATGACGGCCGAGGACGCGCTGGCCTACCTCGTGGCCGAGGACGCGGCGCGGCGCACCAGCGAAGCCCGCGACGAAGCCTATGGGCTACGCCTGGGCGGAATTGCCAATCGCAAGCGTTTGGTCGCGTGGCGCCGCGAGAACGGGCTTTGCCCGAAGTGCGGGCGCGCGATCCGGGCCGATGAGCCCGAATTCAAGCATTGTCGGCGTTGCCGCCAGGCGTTCCGGGAATACCAGCGCCACGTCAACGCGAACCTCAATGAGCGCCAGCGCCTTGCGCGGAATGAGCGCGCCCGCCGGTCCTACCACAAACTCGTGCACGGCAAGGCCCCACCGCCCAAGGTGGTCGCGCCCGGTCCCATGGTTACGCCGGTTACGCCGGTTACACGCGCCGGTCCTAAGCGGGATCGGGCCGAGTACATGCGCGAATATCGAGCCAATCGAAACTGAGGGAGTGAAAACAGGGTGATCACGCGCACCCGACATTTCGCGTGGCCTGCATGGTGGTCGGAATAAATTAACGGCGGCACCATGTAGGGAGGGATACCGTGGGACGGGTGCAAATCCCAAGCGCAGTCCGAAAGGCCGAAGCGCGCACCCCGGCACATAGCGTCTGAGAATGTGTCGAAAGTAGCGGCCAACCGACCGGCGGTGACGCAACGCACGGAAGGGCCATGAAGCGACGGGGCGGCTCCGGCCGAAACGATCGTGGAGGGCATAGGGGACAACCCGAGCAAATAGCTGGGGACTGTCTCCCTATGCCCTTAACGCTCCAGGACTCAACCAGCCGAAACAATCTTAAGTAAGAGGGTGTAAGTGACTTTTGAAGGCCAATTATTACATGCTCACAGGCGCGAAACCGTGAATGGGCATTTTGGCCGCAACATCCGCATGAAAACCGAAACCCCGCCGCCCAAGGTGGTTACGCAGAAACAGACGGCCGCCGGTCCTAAGCGGGATCGCGCCGAGTATATGCGCCGATATAGAGCTGCCAAGGCAAGGGTCCGGCTTATCTGAAAATCGGAAGTCGCGTGATCTATAGCGGCGATGCGTTGAATAAATGGCTCGAGACTCGGTTGGTCGAGCCGTCCGCCGCCTAGCACAACTTCCTAAGCCGCGATCCGGTCGATATCGGCGAAGATGACAAGAGCCTTTCGGTCCAGCACGGCGACCTCGGCGGCTCGACCGGCCTCGAACCTAGCCGAACGATCCGCTAACAGACGAGCCCGATCAGCTTCACGGACACCGGCCAGGGCGCGCCGGCCTTGCCGGCCCAGCTCGCTCTCGCGAGCCCGAGCCTCCGGCCTGGCGCGAGCCCGCCGTGACGCGGCGGCAGCCTGCGCCCGGCACCGGCCGCAAGTGGTAAACCCGTTATCAGGCTCGGCGCCGCAAGCGCACAAACCCACGATCCGGCGCGCTATCTGTCCGATCCGCGAGTGCGGCGGCCGCGACCGGGCAATCGGCATCGCGAACGCGACCAATTCGGCTCGGCGCTTGTCTTCGGCCCGCTCGATCTCCCTATCGCGCTCAGCTTGACGTGCGGCCCGCAGCTCGGCAATCGCCCGCTTGACGTGCGGACGCCGGCGCATCCAGTACCCCTCGACCTTGGCGACATTCGGCCGGGCGGTATATCCCGCCTCGCGGTACGATCCGGCCGCATTGCCAGTCAGCACATAGGCCCGCACAAACGCGGCTTGCCGCTCATTCAGCGGGGCATGGGCGCGGGCGCGGCGCTTCGCCGCCCGGACCTCGGCGGCACGCTCCAGCTCAAGCCGGGCTTGCCGCTTGACGATCTCGGCGCGCCACAGGCGGGCGCCAAGGCCAAGGCCGTAGCGGCGAAACTCCCTAGGCATGATCGCCCGCAGACGACGCCACGGCTCGCGCTTCGCCAGCTTGGCGGCACAGCCCCGCCTATCGGTCTCGTTGCAGCGCTGGCAGGACCGCCAGGGCTTGCCTCGGCAGGTCAAGCCACCCATGGGCGCCCGGCCACACCGGCACAGCCCCAGGCGCCTGTTTCGAGCCGCAAGCGCTATCCTGTTGGCGAAGTAGTGCCGTTCGCATCGCTGGCCATGTCCGACGCCCCGCCGTGCGACCTCGCGGCATATTTCCCCGTCGGCACCGAAGTGCATGCAAGGGACGTTGCCGCCATCAAGCGCACTGCGCTGGTGCTTCCGCGTCGTCACCAGGGGATCAAAAAGCGGGTTAATCATGGGCGAAAATTTGCCACACTGTTGCCATGGGCGCAACAATCGCCCTGAGAGCCGCATAAATTGGCGGGATGCAACCGGATACGTTGTCAGGTGCGCAGGCCCGGGCCGCCGGACGTTGACGCGGCGACCGCGAGCGCGAGCTTACCAAAGGCCTGTCACGCAAAACACCTGGCCAACACCAGCGGCGCCCGAGGGCTTCGATTTCCCTAACGCGTCCGCTCGGGCGGCTTACGGCGCGCCGACGGGTGGGTTAGAATCAAGCTGTTTCATGGGCCTTGCGGCCTCTGAATGGTTCCTCGACGGGGAGCGGGGTCTGTGCCTTGCTCCCCGTTTCCGTCGTGCGGGACTCGCGCCACGGCTCCGGGCCGTTCAACGCCGCCATTAGGTTCAATCGGCATCCCCCACACGCTCGCGGAGATCGGTGTCGACGACGCCCGGGTCGACCGTCTGGCCGCGCTCGCCACCGAAGATCCGAACGTGGCCAGCAACCCGGTGCCGCTCGACGACGCGGCCCACAGGACCCTGCTGCTGGCCAGCCTCGAGGGACGCCTGCCTTAATCTCTGCCCGCGCTCAGGCCGCCCGCTGCTCGGGCAGCACGGGAGCGTCGGCGTCGATGCGCACGCCCGCGCGCAGGCAGAAGAGCGGCCGCACCAGGCGCTCCGCCGAGAGTTCCGTGCCATCGTTGTCGCGCAACGACCAGCGCCCGCGCTCGTCCGCCAAGACCGAGAGATCGGCCATCACACCCGGCTCGAGGGTGCCGGCCTCGCCCGCAAGGCCCAATCCCTCGGCCGCGTGGGACGTGACCATCGGCACCACGTCCTCGAGCGCAAGCCCCAGCGCCACCAGCTCCGTCATCGCGTGGCACAGGCTGAACCCGACCCCGCCGGCAAAGGGCATCATCTCGGGATCGGGATGGACCTCGGGCACGCCGCGGGTCGGCGTCACGTCCGTGTTGTAGCCATGAAGATCGCCGCCCAGGGTGGTGGGGACGATACCCGCATCGAGCACCTTCCGCGCCATGGCGAAGCTGAAGTGGGAGCCGTGCCCGACGTCGATGCGCAGACCCCGCGCGAGCGCCTGCGTGACGATCGGGTGGACCCGGCCGTCCGCGCCGATGAAGCCGCCCGGGTGGCGGCTGAACGGGTGGGCCATAATGTCGCCCGGATCGAGCCGTGCCACGGCATCGGGGAACAGGCTGTCGAGATCGATCGCGACGTTCGCCTTCTCCGGGGTCCGAAAGAGCTGGCCGAAATGAACGTAGAGCGGCACGCCGGCCGCGCGTGATGCCTCCTTGGCCTTGTCGAGGATGCCGAAGCCGTGGCGGGCGAAGGTGCCGATCTCGGCGTTGACCTTGATGCCCTTCACCAGATCGCGGTTCGCCTCGATGCAGCGGACGCACGCGTCCACGTCGATGCCGGGGCCGTACAGATCGGCCGACAGGTGGCCCTCGCCGACCGGATAGATCGAGACGAAGGCATGGACACGGGTGCGCGCGGGCTCGACCACGTAGTGGCGAAACGCGTCCATCGACATGTAGCTCGCGCCGCCGAGATCGACCAGGGTGGTGACGCCCGAGCGGACACCCACGAGATCGGGATTGAGACCGAAGCGTCCGACCGCGTGCTCGAATACGTGGGCATGGGTGTCGATGAGGCCGGGCAGCACCAGGCGGCCGGCCACCGCCTCGACCCGCCGGGCCTCGGCCGGGTCGATGGCCGGTTCCACGGCCGCGATGCGCGTATCCTTGATGGCGATGTCGCGGATATCGTCGAGACCGGCCGCCGGGTCGATCACGCGGCCACCCGCGATCAACAGATCATAGCGGTGTGCCATCAGGCACCTCCCCGAGCGCATCCGAGCGGGCAAAAACTCTAGCGCGATTCCAGTTTGACTGGAATCGCGTCAGGCCGCGACCGCGGCCCGCCGGCAGTCCGCGCCCCCGCGGAGGCGCGGACCTTAAGGTCCGCTGCCGCGAGCGATATGAGCCGACATTCCCCATATACCATCCAAATTCGTGGAAATCGTACCACTTTCCCACCGCCAAGGGAACTGTATCCCCTATGCAGCCATCCGATGGCATGATTTTGGTAATCGGCCCGCGCTTGGAAGGCCACTCGGTCATTTTTCTCGCCATCCAGACACACCTCTCCTGTCGCTTTCTCCTCGCCGTCGATTCCCTCGGCCTACGCCGGAGCGGGTCTTCGTCGCAGATCATCAATCAAGCTCAGGATTTTCCGGAACAGGTCCCTCGGCACCGCCACCTCAGCCAATTGGAACGTAACGTAGCGGCCATGTCGGACAACCTTGGCCCCGATCTTCACCAGCTTGTCGCGCAACGTCGTCATCGACCAGTGCTCCACCTCCTTCGGCAAAGCCAGTGTCCTCATGAAGTTGCCCAGATTGTAGGCCAGGGCGTGAAGCTGGAGCCGAACGGCATTGTTGCGGAACTTGCGACATGACAGACGGGTCCAGTTGATGGCGTTCTTGCCTTCCTTGATGTGCTGCTCCGCCGTGCCACGGTGATTATAGAACGCCACCACCCGCTTGGTAGGGCGCGACAGATTAGTGACGATGAAACCGACGCGAGGAACCAGCTCGCCGGGGTGCCACTCCACTTTGGCCACGACACGGCGCTTCTTGTTCCACGATCCGGCCTGATAGCTGAAGCTGGCGTGGAAACGGCGAACATGGTCGGGCGGGCGACCGACAGGTCGCGTAAGCAGATGGGCAATGTTCCGCTGGAGAATCGCGTTCGCTTTGAGGCGGATGACGTAGAGTAATCCCTCGGCTTCGAGATATTCGTATATCTCCGGTGAGGCGAAGGCGGCATCGCCACGAAAATACAGCCGCACCTTCCTTTCCTTATAGCGCATCACCACCGGCTCCAGAACATTCCGCCATCCGTCGGCACTGTGAACATTACCGGGGCGCAGGGAACATCTCTCCAAGTCGCCGAACTGGTTGAACAGGAATAGCGGATGGTAGCAGGTACAGCCGAAGTGACCATTGTACGCTGTTCCCTCTTGTTCGCCATGGGTCGGGCTGACGCTGCTGTCCATGTCGAGAATGATCATCTTCGGCGGATGGCGGTCATGAACCTTGTCGATCCACACCCCGTTCATGTCGACCAAGGCTTCAACGTTCTCGTCGGTGGCCAATAGCTCCGTCTCGAAGCGTCCCATCTGGCTGGTGGAAGCGGCCTGTCTTTCGATGGCCTTGCCGCCAACAATCCAGCGCATGGCGGGATCGCGTCCCAGACGGTCGGCGTCGTTCACATCGTCATAGCCGCCAAGGCGCCCGAAAACGGACTGGCGAAACTGACCCGTCTTGCCGTGCCATCCGTTCTTGCCGTGCCATCCGTTCTTGCCGGTACGGCTATCCTGGAAAACACCCTCGGCCATCTCAGTCAGGCCGAGGGCATCGTCAAGCTCCCGGTAGGCGAGCAACCCGGCATCAGAGGTGATCTTGGAACCGTGGAATTCAAGCTTCAATCGACGGTCAAAAACGACCCGAAGGCACCCCGGTTTCGATTCACCCATCGAGTGTGCCATATCCGCCGCTCCATGTATGCTACAACTTCATGATTCTTATAGCAGAATCGCCTTCTCGCCGCACTGAATATCGACGATACTTGGGAAATGCGGGTTCAAACAGGGTGTTTGCTTAGGCGGCGGTCAACTCGACCACGCGCATGGCGAGCCAGCTATTCAACTCGGCGCCGCTATAAAAAACGCGGCCGCCGACTTTCAGATAGCTCGGGCCTTTCTTCTTGGCGCGCCACACGCGCCAGGTTTGAGGCCGGCCGAACTGCTCCAACAGCGGATCGCTCGTGTGATAGAGCTTGGTGTCGTCAAAATGTGTAATTGTAATCATGAGGGCGTTGGCCTCCAACAGGATTCAAGTTGAGTGCGTTCACCCTCTTGAATAACCGCGCCTGGCCTGCGCCACCGTGGGAGAGAAGGGAAGCTGACCGCCGCGAGGCGCGCTATTCCCCTTTCCCTGGGGCTGTTCCAAACACAAATTTTTCAAGGTGGTTACGCTCACCCTCTTGAACCGTCGGATGAACACCCTTGCCGGCCGCGTCCTTATCCCCGGGTCCAGGCGGCCTGCGCCCGTAGGGCTGTTCCACCATCCGCTGAGAATACGCGCTCGGGGCGGCCGCCGTCAACAACATTGTCCATTTTAATCACTGGCACACGCTACATGCGCCCGCGCCGCCCTACCCTTTGTTGCGGATCGGCACGACAACGCCAGCCTTGCCGGCCAGCAACGCCGCCATGCGCTCGGCGCCAGCGTCTTGAGCGTCATAGAGCGCCGTTCCCGAGCGCCGGGCATAACGGTTTGCCATGGCGAGCGTCTTGTGGCCCAACAAGTCTCTCAACACCAGCACCGACAATCCCGCGTTGGCGGCGTTGCTGGCGAAGGTGCGGCGCAGGTCGTGAACGGTGCAATCGGCAATATCGGCGGCCTTGCATGCGAGCTTGAAATGCCGGCGCAGGGTGTCACGGCGAACCGGAAACACTCGATCATCGCCATGGATACGCGGCATGCCGGCGACCACTTGAAGGGCAAGGCCGGCAAGTCTGCGAACGTCGCGGCCGGTCTTGGTCGAGGGCAACACGATCTCGCCAGTCTCGAAATTGACGTGATCCCAACGCAGCCCCAGGGCCTCGCCAGTACGCCAGCCCGTCAGCATTAAAAACCGGATAGTGCTTGCTTCCAACGGGCGGCCACAGGCCGCGAGTGCCGCCCCGAGCGCGCTGGTTTCACTCGGGCTTAGCGTGCGATCGCGGGGTTCCTCCCGCACCTTCTCGATCCCGCGTGCCGGGTTCGTATGCTGCGGGCGGTATTCCCAAGTCTCGAATAGATTGAACAGCATCGAAATCAGCGCCAGCGTGCGCGACCGCTGAACCTGCGCGATCCTGGCGACTGCGAGCTCTACATCGGCCCGCGTGACATCGGCGATCTTGATATTCCCGAGTGCCGGGGCGACCGTGCGCCGCGCCTGGCCCCGGTAGTCGATCAAGGTGCGCTCTGTCAGCCGCCCGGCCTCGACGCGGGCCGGCGCGTACTCGGCGAAATAACGGGCGAGCCCATCGCCCACGGTTGGCGCCGCAGCCGCCTCTTGCCGCTTGCCGGCGGGGTCGCCCCGGCCGAGCCGGATCAACGCCATTTCTTCCCGGGCAACGTGGCGGGCATCGGCCAGGCTCATTTCTCCAACGCGCCCGAACGTCCAACGGCGCTGACGACCGCCGGCCCGATACATCAACAGGTAAGACTTTGTGCCGCCGCCCGCGATGCGGACCCCAAACCCCTTTATGCCGGAATCCCAAAGAGTCCAGGCCTCCGCACGCGGCCTGGCGTCTCTGATTCTGCGCTCCGTGAGCGCTGCGGATTGTCTATCAGTGCTCATGTTCAGTCCCTCCATGGCAGCAACGTGGCAACGGATAGACAAGATAGTTGGTCAACCGCTGTCAACGCAAGCGGTTATTAGCGAACGCTATTTATCGTTTGGAAAAAAGGGGTTATCAACGAGTTCCGGCGCTTTATCAACGCCGCCGATACCGCTTTCTGTCTGATGTATAATCCGCCGCCTTGGAATGCGCGGAGGACCGGGTGATGACGAAGCAGGCGGCGCGCGTGCGCACGGTCATCATGGGGGCGGCGGGACGCGACTTCCATAACTTCAACATGGTCTACCGGGAGGATGAGGGCACCGATGTCGTGGCCTTCACGGCGGCTCAGATCCCAGGCATCGGCGGGCGCACTTATCCGCCCGCGCTGGCCGGGCCGCTCTATCCCGAGGGCATTCCCATTCGCGACCAGTCCGAGCTCGAGGCGATTTGCCAGGCAAGGGCCGTGCGGCGCGTCGTCTTCGCCTATAGCGACGTGACCCACGAGACGGTGATGCACCTGGCCTCGCGCGCCTTGGCGGGCGGCGCGAATTTCGTGCTGCTCGGGCCTGACGCCACGATGCTGCGCGCAAATGTACCGGTGATTGCCATCAGCGCCGTCCGCACGGGCTGCGGCAAGTCGCAGGTCGCGCGCTGGCTCTCCCGGTGGCTGCGCGCCCGCGGCGTCCGTGTGGGCGTGATCCGGCACCCCATGCCCTACGGCGTCTTGGCCGACCAGGCGGTCCAGCGCTTCGCGACGCGCGCGGATCTGGCGGCGGGCGACTGCACGATCGAGGAGCGGGAGGAGTACGAGCCCCACATCGCGGCCGGCGGGGTGGTTTTCGCCGGCGTCGATTACGGCCGTATCCTGGCGGCGGCCGATGCGGAGGCGGACATCGTCCTGTGGAAAGGCGGCAACAACGACTTCCCCTTCGTCCGCCCGGACCTGCACCTGGTCCTCGCCGACGCCCTCCGTCCCGGGCAAGTGACCAGCCATCATCCGGGTGAGGCGGTCTTGCGTATGGCCGACACGGTGGTCATTGCCAAGACAGATTCGACGGTGCCGGGCGCCGTGGACCGGGTTGCCGCCACTGTCGCGGTGGTGAGCCCGCGGGCGACGATCGTCCGCGCCGCGTCGCCCGTGACGCTCGATAGCCCTGATGAGGCCGTGCGCGGCCGGCGCGTGTTGGTCGTCGAGGACGGCCCGACCATTACCCACGGCGGCATGGCCCATGGCGCCGGCCACGTGGCGGCGACCCGGGCGGGGGCCGCGGAAATCGTCGATCCCCGCGACCATGCGGCACCGGCAATTGCGGCCGTCTTCGATCGCTATCCGCATATCGGCCCTGTCCTTCCCGCCGTCGGCTACGGCGGGGAGCAGCTGGCGGCGCTCTCGGACACCATCGTGCGGGTCGATGCGGATGTGGTGATCGTGGCGACGCCGATCGACCTCGCCGCCCTCATCGAGATCGAGCGGCCCTGCATCCGGGTCCGGTACGAATACGCCGACGCCGGCGAGCCGACGCTCGGCCGTATCGTCGATGAGTTTCTCGGGCGATTGAATATTTCCGTCTGAAAAATCCATATTCCGCCATCGCCTGTGACGGCGCGCACAGACGAGGGCCGAGCGACCCTCTATGCAAGGCTAACCGATCGTTCATTTTTCTCGGTTTAGTATATAGCCGGGACTCATGATCTCAGCCCCAAGCGGGAGGGATTGCCAGCGTTGAACAAGGTTCTGGAGACCGTCGGATTTCGCAAGGGCGAATGCATCTTCCGCGAGGGGGATGCGGGCGCGCGCGCCTATATCATCGAGAGCGGCCTGGTCGAGGTCGCCGTGCGCCGGCAGGGACGCGCCCTCGTCCTGGCCGAGCTCGGCGAGGGCGAGTTGCTGGGCGAGATGGCGCTGCTCGACGGCCTGCGGCGCTCGGCCACGGCGCGGGCGGTGCAGGACACGGTCCTGATCGTGCTCAACCGGGCGCTGGTCGAGGAAAAGCTCGAAAACGCCGAGCCCATGCTGAACCTCTTCCTGCGCGCCGTTCTCGAGCGGTTCCGCACCACTCGGACCATGGCATTGCCGGAGGACCGGGCGCTGATCGGGCTGTCGGACATGGGCGCGGCGATGCCCGCGCCGCGCGGCGCGGCATACCAGCGCGAGAGCGAACTGGTGATGGAGCGGCTCAAGTCCGAGCAGGCCTTGAGCGAGGCCATCGCCAAGGAGCAGCTCGAGCTCGTCTATCAGCCGATCTTCGACCTCCATGAAGGACATGTCGCCGGGTTCGAGGCGCTGATCCGCTGGAACCATCCCACCGAGGGGACGATCCCACCCTCCGGGTTCATCGATCTCGCCGAGGAGACGGGGCTCATCGTGCCCATGGGGCTCTGGGCCCTGGAGGAAGCCTTGCGGGCGCTGCTGCGCTTCCGCGAGGTCCGCGCCGGCCACATCTACGACTCGTCCGAGTGCTTCGTGACCGTGAACCTCTCGACCCGCCAGTTCGACGACCCACACCTGGCTGATTCTCTGGGGCGGATCCTGTCCACCAACGATATCGACCCCGGCCTCCTCAAGCTCGAGATCACGGAGAGCCTGCTGATGAAGGATCCCGAGTTCGCCATGGTCGAGCTGAATCGGCTCAAGAAGCTTGGGCTGAAGCTGGTCATCGACGATTTCGGCACCGGTTACTCGAGCCTCAGCTACCTGTATCGATTCCCCATCGACACGCTCAAGATCGATCGCTCCTTCGTCAGCACCATGCTCCAGGACGAGGGCAGCAAGCAGATCGTCCGGGCCACGACCTGGCTCGCTCACGCGCTGGCCATGGACGTGGTCGCCGAGGGTGTCGGTGACTCGGGCCAGTTGCTCCAGCTCCAGGGCCTCAATTGCGAATACGGCCAGGGTTTCTTTCTTTCGCGGCCCTTGGCCGAGCACGACGCCCACTCGGTCATCGACCACCGCCTCGCCTGCTAAATCCAAGCCGCGGTGATAGGAACCCTTCGAGATCGCCTCTCCGGCTCTCCGGCTAGAGCGTTTCCAGTTTGACTGGAATCGCTCCAGGCCGCAACGCGGCCCGCCGGTCGCCCGGCGCGCCCGCGCAGGCGCGGACCACTCGGTCCGCTGCCGCGAGCGAAACAATCGCTAGAGCGGGCGCGCGGGCGATGCGGCGCATCGTCAAGCGTTCGCAACGACGTCCGGGGAGCCGGGTAGAGGCGACCCTTTGGGCGCTTGTCCAAGGCTTTCGGATGGCGGCGCAATCAACCCATCCCTTCTCGTTCCGCGAGGATGCGGTCGAATTCCGCGACCTGGGCCATGACGCGGCCATAGACCGAGTCCGGGTGATATGCGCCTTCGGCGTCGGGCGTCCCCGCCTCGCGGCCGGTAAAGAGCTCGAGCGCCTCCTCGACCGTATCGACGCTCCAGATGTGGAACTTACCCGCCTCCACGGCCTCCACCACGTCGTCGCGGAGAACGAGATCGATCACGTTCGCGGCCGGGATGACCAACCCCTGGTCGGCATTCGGGCCGCCTGCTTCGCGGCACGTGCGGAAGAAGCCCTCGACCTTGTGCAGCACGCCGCCGATGGCCTGGGCCTGGCCGCGCTGGTTGACCGACCCGGTGATCGCCAGGCTTTGGCGCAGGGGCAGGTCGGCCAGGTCCGAGAGCACGGCGAGCAGCTCGGCGAGGGAGGCGCTGTCACCCTCGACCCCGCCGTAGCTCTGCTCGAAGGTGATCGAGCAGTTGAAGGAGAGCGGCAGGTGACGGGCGAAATGCCCGGCGAGAAACCCTTGCAACACCATGGCGCCCTTCTGCTGAATGGGGCCGCCGAGTGCGGCGTCGCGTTCGATATTGATGATGCCGCGGCGGCCGACGGAGGCCCGCGCGGTGATGCGGCTGGGGGCGCCGAAAGCATGATCGCCCAGTTGGCGTACGGTCAGGGCGTTGATCTGGCCGACGACGGCGCCCGCGGTATCGATCATGACCGTCCCGCGTGAGATTGCCTCCTGCACCCTGTCCTCCACGCGGGCGTTGCGCCGCCGCCGGTTTGCAAGCGCCGCCGCGACCGACTCCTCGGTCACCGGCTTGCCGTCGCCGCCGTTTATCGCCACCGCCTCGCCAAGGACGTCGGCCAGGCGCTCGAACTGGGCGCTCAGCTTCTCGCGGCTGGCGGCCCATCGCGCCGAGACGCCGAGCAGGCGTCGGGCCGCGTCGGGCTCGCACCCCGCGGCGCCGCTTGCGCGGGCCATGCGCTGGATGAGGCCGGCGTAGCAGGCGAGGTTCTCGGCCGTCGCGTCCATCTCGGCGTCGATGTCGGCCTTGACCTTGAAATAGGATTGGAATTCGGGGTCAGCGGTAAAGAATGTGTAATACCACTGCGGCGCGCCGACGATGACGACCTTGACCTCGAGCGGTATCGGCTTTGGGCGCGGCGCGCCGGCGAGCGGCATGGCGCCCGTCCGGTACAGCTCCTCGACCCTGATCTCTCCGTCGCGCAATGCGCCTTTGAGAAAATCCCAGGCCGCTCGATTGGCCGCCAGGGCCTCCGCCCGCAGCACGAGCAGGCCACCATTGGCGCGGTGAAGGGCGCCCGCGCGGATCATGGTGAAATCCGTGTCGAGCACACCGCCGGTCTGGCGATACTCGATGCACCCGAAGAGGTTCTCGTATGTCGGGTTCGCTTCCACCACGACTTGGGGCTGGGTTTCGTCGCCGTGGTCGACCAACAGGTTGACCGCGTAGCGCCGCTCGGGCGGCTGGACGCCGGCATCCTTGATGCCGTCTTTTGCCTCCTGGAATATTCGCAGGTTGTCGAGTATGTCGGCGCGCATATCCACGAGCCAACGCGCTATTCCGCGGTGGTCGGCGTATTCGGCGGCGAGCTCATCGACCAGCCCGCCGATGGCATCGTTCGCGGCCTGGCGGGCACGATCGCCCAAGCGTACCTCGAGCTCGGTCTGCATGCGTGTCGCCTGGCGCGTGAGGCGCCGCAGCTTCTCACCGATGAGGCCGGCCGATTCGTCGAGCGCGGCGCGGCGCTCGGCGGGGATGGTATCGGGGGACTGCGGTTGGCCGTCGGCATCGATCGCGACCACCGAGAGGCCTTGTGGCGTCTGCGCGAGGCCGAGACCGTGGGTGCGCGCTTCGGCCCGCAAGGCCTCGATGTCGCCGCCGATCACGCTACGGATCTCCTCGCTCTCCGCTCGCAGCTTCGCCTGGTGCTCCTCGCTGCCGAAAGTGGCGCGCAGCGCTTCGCGCAACTGGGGGATGAGCGCCGTCATGCGATCGCGAAAGGCGCGCCCCGATCCGGCTGGAACGCGGTACGGCCTCGGTCGGTGCGGGCGGCGGAAGTTGATGAGGAAAATCCAATCGTCCGGCACCGCCCTCCCGTTGATATGCGCGTTGAGGAAGTCCAGCGTCGCGGTCATCCGACCGCTGCGATCGGCCCCCAGAACGAAGACGTTGAACCCGCGATCCTCGATGGCGAGGGCAAATTCCAAAGCCTCGCGGGCGCGTCGATGGCTCGACAGCTCGAAGATGCCGCCATCATTTTCGGCGCCGAGCTCGAACCGCGGCAGGCCGATTTCGTTCGCGCGCAGTTTTTTCGTGGGCATGGCGTGATCCCCGGATTCCAGGCGGTATCAGTTCCTTCCGCAGTGTCACCGCCCGATGACATCCATTCAAGACGATCCGCAATTCCGGCGGGTAACAATATCGTAACAAGTTTGTCGGAAGGTGGTTCATTGCGCTTCGGTGTTGGGCGGAGTAGCCTCCGGCCCGTCCCTATCGGGAACGTGGCAATCAGCGTGAGGCCGGAATAAATGGACAGATACGGCACGTCGAGAGATGCGCGGCCGCGGGCAGCGGGAAGCCCGGCCCCCATCCTGCGACAGCAGGTCCTGGATCAGTTACGCGCGGCTATTGTCGATCTCGATTTCGAGCCGGGCGAGCGCCTGATCGAGCGCAAGCTGTGCGAGATGATGGGCGTCAGCCGCACGTCGGTCCGTGAAGCCCTGCGGCATCTCGAGGCCGAAGGGCTGATCACCACGGTGCCGCACCGGGGGCCGGTCGTCACCGAAGTCACACCGGAGGAGGCGCGCGATATCTACCAGGTGCGGGCCGCGCTCGAGGGTCTGGCCGGGGCGCAGTGCGCAACCTGGGCGACGCCCGAGATCGTTGCTTCCCTGCGGGATAGCCTCGTGGCCATGGAGTCGGCGAGCCGGCGCTTCGATCGCCGGGCTATGCGCGAGATGAGCATCTCGTTTTTCGAGACTTTGTTCGAGGGCGGGCGCAACAATGTGTGCACCGCGATGATCCGGTCGCTCCAGGCGAGGATCAACTTCCTCAGAACCGTGTCCTTCCAGGCGACGGGCCGAATTCCGGAATTCATCGCCGAGTTGCGCGCCATCGTTGATGCCGTGGAATCCCGCGATCCCGACGCCGCCCGCGCCGCCTGTGCGCGGCACGTGGAAAGCGCCTCGCGAAATGCGTTCGCCTGGATCGAGGATCGAGAGGATCGAAACGGCCGCTGAATCTTCGATCCGTATGGGCGGCTCTCGCCGCGGCGCGGGCGCGCGCATCACCGAGTCCGGCCGGATCGTTTGGGAAGAAAGCGGCCGCGGCTTCCCGGTCGTCTTCATTCACGGCCTGGGAAACGACCGGACCCGCTGGGCCGGGCAGGTGCGGGCGCTCAGCCCACGCTACCGCGTCATAACCTTCGACAACATGGGCCATGGGGAGAGCGTCAAGCCGCCGGGGCCCTATGACCTTGGGATGTTCGTGGATTTCCTCCACGAGCTTGTCGAGGACATCGGGCTCGAGCGTTGCGCCCTCGTCGGCTTCTCACTCGGCGGTCTGATTGCCAAAGCCTATACGCTGGCCCATCCCCGGAGGGTCGCCGCCATCGCTATACTGAACTCGGTCCACGCTCGGACCGAGGCACAGCGGGCGGGCGTACGCGAGCGGGCCGATCGGGTCGAGGCGGGCGGGCCTGGCGCTACTCTGGAAACGAGCATTGAGCGCTGGTACACGGCGGACTTCAGGCGACGGCGGCCGGATCTGATCGAGGAGGCGCGGCGCCAAATCATCACCAACGACCGGCGGTCTTATGCAGCCTCCTATCGCGCGTTTGCCGACAGCGACCCCGCCCTCGACGAGCGCATCCGCGAGATTGATTGCCCGGCGCTCATCATGACGGCGGAAAACGATATCGGTTCGACGCCTGAAATGTCTCGACGGATCGCTTCGCACATCTCGGGCGCCAGACTGGAAATCGTCCCGCATCTACGACATTTTGCGCCGATTGAGGATCCCGAGGCCTACAATGGTGCCCTCGGGGCGTTCCTCGACGAGGCCATCGGTCCGGCCGGCAAGGGTTGATCGAGCGCCAGATCGGCTCGATTGCGGTTATCCGGTCGCCACCATCGCCGGGGTTGGATTTTCGGTCGACGGACCGACGGCATAGCGGGCTGTCCATAGTGTCTCGGACTGGGGGCGGCGAACGTCGTCGGACCGGACACGGCATCGATGACAAGCGTTTTGAGTCGGACCCGATTTCCTTGGACACAGAATTGGCTTAATCGAAGTGTCCAAGGAGGACCGGAACATGACCGACAATTTTGAGAACAAAGTTGCTGTTGATGGGCCTGTGGTAAACGAGGGCGAGCTTGGCTCGTCCACGTTTTCCCCGGGCCAGGTTTCGCCGGCAGGCCCGCTGGGACTTGGCCAGCGGTGGACGGTGACGCGCAAGCGTGAGGTTGCCCTGCGGCTTTTGCGTGGCGAGCCGGTGGAACTTTTGTCGCGGCAGTTGGGCGTGGAGATTTTCCGGCTCGAGCAGTGGCGTGAGAAGGCGATCGCCGGGATCGATGCCTCGCTCAAGGAACGCAAGGGCGATCCGGTGAAGGCGGAACTGGACATCGCCATGAAGCGGATCGGGGAGTTGATCATGCAGGTGGAACTGCTGGAGGCCAAGACGGAGACGTCCGGCCCTTTGGGGCGGCGGAGGTCGCGGCGATGAGTGCCGCCACCTCTCCCGGCACGGGTTTGGCCTACGGCCTCCAGCGGGTCTGTGCGGCCTGGAGTTTTGCCCGTTCCTCGTTCTACGCCATGAAATCCCGGCAGCAGGCCACCGCTGAGCGCCCACCAGCAAAGCGCCGGGGACCGAAGCCCTCGATCTCGGACGAGGCTCTGCTGGTGGCCATCGAGGCCGACCTGGAGGCATCCCCCTGGGAGGGCGAGGGACACCGCAAGGTCTGGGCTCGGCTTCGGGTCTGTCGTGGCATCCGTGTTTCCCGCAAGCGGGTGCTCCGGGTGATGCGCGAGAACAACCTGCTCTCGCCCCATCGCTGCCGCCGCCGTGGCGGAAATCCCCATGTCGGTGAGATCATCACCCATGCCCCCAACCTCATGTGGGGCACGGACGGCGTTCGGGTGTTCACGGTGGACGACGGCTGGGGCTGGATATTCACCGCCATCGAGCATTGGAACGCCGAGTGCGTCGGCTGGCATGTGTGCAAGCGAGGCGACCGCTTCGCCGCCCTTCAGCCGATCTCCATGGGGCTTGCGAGGCTGTATGCCTCGACCTCCGCCGGTGCGGCGCGGGGGCTGGCCTTGCGGATGGATCACGGCTCCCAGTATCTGTCGGACCACTTCACCAACCAGATCAAGTTCTGGGGCATCCAGCCGTCCTACGCCTTCGTCGAACAGCCCCAGACCAACGGCGTCGCCGAGAGGTTCAATCGCACGCTCAAGGAACAGATCATCCATGGCCGCATCTACCGCAACATCGCGGAGCTGCGGAACGCCGTCCGCGGGTTCGTCGAACAGTACAATGCCCAGTGGATCGTGGAGAAGAACGGCTACCTGAGCCCCGCTCAAGCTCGTCAGGCGTGGCACACCGCGATGTCACTCAGGCCCGCCGCATGAGACAAACTTGTGTCCAAGGAACCGGGTGCGATACAGATGACAAGCGTTTTATGGTTGCGCGGCCTGAGTGATTGGCTTCTCTAAGAGCCTGTCCGAGAATTCGGATTTGGCTCGACGTGGGTATCGGAGTGTGATTCGTTAAACGGCATGAGCAAAACCTTTCGAGCTTGGGACGTGGATCAGGTCTGGCTGTTGCCGGCTTCGGTCCATGACTTCGTGCCGGCGGGACACGCGGCGCACCTGGTGCGGGATGCGGTGCGCGAGAGCCTGGACCTGTCGGCGATCTTTGCGGCCTATGGCGAGGCGCGCGGCCAGCCGCCCTACCACCCGGTGATGATGGTGGCGCTGTTGCTGTACGCCTACAGCGTCGGCGTCTATTCGTCGCGCCGCATCGCCAGGGGGTGTGAGGAGCGCGTCGACTTCATGGCGGTGACGGGGATGCAGCGGCCCGACTTCCGCACCATCTCGGATTTCCGCAAGCGCCATCTCGCGGCGCTGTCGGGGCTGTTCGCGCAGGTGCTGGCCCTGTGCCGCCGGGCGGGGCTGGTCAAGCTCGGCCATGTGGCGCTGGACGGCACCAAGATCAAGGCCAACGCCTCCAAGCACAAGGCGATGTCTTACGCCCGCATGGTCAGGGCGGAGGCCGGGCTCGAGGCGGTGGTCGAGAGCTGGCTCGATCGGGCGGCGGCGGCCGATGCGGCGGAGGACGAGGCGTTGGGGGTCGCGGCGCGGGGCGACGAGATGCCGGCCTGGGTCGCCGACAAGGCCAAGCGTCTGGCCAAGATTCGCGAGGCCAAGGCCGCCCTGGAGGCCGAGGCGCGGGACGCGGCCGCGCGCGCCGCCCAGACGCGGGCGCCGAAGCGCCCGGGACCCAAGCCCAAGCCGCCGGCGGATGTGCCGGCGGACAAGGCGCAGCGCAACTTCACCGACCCCGAGAGCCGCATCCTCAAGACCAAGGACGGCTTCATCCAGGGCTATAATGCCCAGGCCGCGGTCGATGCCAAACGCCAGATCATCGTCGCCCACGCCCTGACCGATTCGACCAGCGACCAGGGCCAGCTCGAACCCCTGATCGACGCCATCGAAGCCAACCTCGGGCGGCGTCCCAGGGAGATATCGGCGGACGCCGGCTACTGCTCGAAGGCGAACCTGGAGGCCGCCGATAGGCGGGGCATCAAGCCCTACATCGCGACCGGGCGGCAAAAGCACGGCCAAGCCGCCGCCGTGGGCCCGCGCGCCGCGCCGCCCGGCGGCCGGGTCGCGGCCATGGCGGCCACCCTCAGGCGCGCCGGGCGCCGCAGCCGCTACCGCCTGCGCAAGCAGACCGTCGAGCCGGTGTTCGGCCAGATCAAGCAGGCCCGGGGCTTCCGTCAGTTCCTGCTGCGCGGCCGTGAGAAGGTCACATGCGAATGGGCGATGATCTGCACCGCCCACAACCTGGCCAAGCTCGCCGTCGCCCAAGCGCCATGAGACGCCGAGACCAATCATGCCTCTCGCCGCGCCAAGCCCCTGAAGGCAACCACCCATGAGCCAAACCACCAAAATCACGACAAGACCACTCGCCATCACCCCAATGCTTGCCAACAACATCAAATCTCGGACAGGCTCCTAGGAGGCGGCGTTAAGTTGGAGTATGGGCATGATAAAGCACCAGGCTTTGGCGGTCGGCCTCATCGTCGTCGGCGTCCTCGCCAACAATTACATCTATTTGCACGATATCGTGCTGGATAAGCATTTCGGTGCGATCTTCTTGGGTCGTGCGAGCATGATCGCGGTCGGCGCCTCGTTGATTCCGATCGTCGCCGGCCTGTTCCTGATCCTTCGGGCGCCAGATCGGGGTCGGCCCGAAAAGGACTGAGCACCGAGAGCCGGGGCTGCTATCCCCTGTAGATAGCGAATTAAGTTGGCCGGTTTATGTAGCACATCGATTGACCGCTCTGTTGATGTTGTGGCGCCTGTGGGGAAGTGGTCAGGTCGGCGTAGCCGAGCTGTCCACTTATCCACGGGCGGGTCGCGTCGAGCGGCATCACGCGGCCCTCTTCATGGTGTCTCCTTCCAGAAGCGCGCCATCGCCTCGGTAGCGGGCGATCGGGCGCGGCCCGTGGAATATGGCGTAGGTGGCGTCCGGATAGTGGTGGACGCGGACCTTGGCCTTGACGTAGTGCGGCCTCAGCGATGACGGCGGGATCTGCAGGACGATGCCGTGGAAGCGTACGGTGTTGTCGTTGCCGACGGTGCGCGTCTCCTGGACGCACAGCACGTCGCGCCACTGTTCCGCCGGCACGGCGACGAAGGCCGAGCCCGGCTCTTCGGGAGCGATCGCGAAGCGCGCATTGTAGTCGGGAATGAAGGTCTCGGCGAGGAAGCGGTTGGCCCCTTCGATCGTCGAGACGCCGGCCAATGCCAACTCCTTGGGGAGCCGGTCCTGCAAGGTGCGGAAGGCGCGCTCGGAGCGCCCGCGCGCCTCCGGCGAATAGGCCGCGATGTGCTCGATGCCGAGCTGGGCCAAGGCCCGTCCGAGCTGGGAGGGCTTGTCGCGGTCCACCTTGCCACCCGCCTGGGGGGTGTGGAAGTAGTGGCTCGCGCGGTCGGTGTAGAGCGCGCACGGCAGCCCGTGCCGGCCGAACACCTCGCCCAGCCCCTGGAAGCTCGACATGGTGCCCTCCTCGGCGACCAGGAAGCCCGAGTAGATCGCCCCGCTCGCATCGTCCAGAGAGACGATCATATCCTGCTCTTCGTCGCGGCCCGGCAGCCAGCGGTGCGTCGAGCCGTCCTGATGCAGCATCATGCCCACGAGCGGCCGCCGCGGCCGCTTGCGCCGGTGCGCCCCGCGCCTGGGCGCCGGCGCCGCCAGGCCGCGGCCGTGGAGAAACGTCTTGGTCCAGGTGTAACCCCAGCGGAAGCCGTGGTCCTTCACCAGGTGCTCGTGGAAGTGCTTGACCGTGAAACCCGCGTAGCGCTCGCGGTAAAGAGCTTCGACCCGCATCGCCTCGTCCACCGGCACCCGCTTGGGCGACGGCTTGCCCAGACGCCGGTCCAGAAGCCCCGCATCGCCCTCACACTCGAAACGACGGCACCAGCGCCGAAACGTGCGCTCGCCGACCCCAAGCACCTCCGCCGCCTCCAACTGGCTCAACGATCCCGCCTCACAACGACCGAAAACATCCCGAAACCTCATCATGCGCACACCTTGCAAAACATCTGTCCGTCTCATCCCACCCCCTTCAAACAGGAGGCTCAATAAACCGGACAGATCGTATGCTACATAGAACGGACAGATCGTGTGCTATCTACACGGGGCTGCTATCCCCTTGCCAGGATGGTGGTCAAACGATAGCATTATCCACGTGTACGTGCCGGGATAGGGCGCGAACACCGATTGGGATGCGACCTTGCGGGACGGCTTGCAGGCGGTATGTCTCCGGCGCAAGCCTTCCATCGTGACGAGTGGGTAGGGAGATACCACGCCCCAATGTGGAGCCGGGCGAGGATAATCAGTGCGCTTAGCGCCCCGGTCGAGGGGTTCATCACCGGCAGGTTGGGTGACCTGTTGCGGAGGATGTATCCAGATCGGCAGATACTCATGCGCGCCCGCGGAGAGGTCAAGTTCATTACACTGTCGCGCGGCCTCCAGGTCGGCGCGACGCTGTTGGGAGTTCTGGTCGCCGGCTGGACCGGCTATGCGACGATGAGCTTCTTTCACTATGGCGCGGTGCTGGCGTATAAGGACGGTGAGTTGTTCCGCGCGGGCGAGCGCTACGACACGGCGATGGTCGACATCGCCGCCTACCGCGACCGCTTCGATGCCGTTAACCTTTCCTTGGAGGATAGCCAGGATCGGATACTCGGCCTGATCGAGCAGAATCGGGCGTTGCGGCACGGCCTTCAGTCCACGAAATCCCAACTCGAGATGACGCAGGCCGAACGGTTCGAGATATCGCGGTTACACGACCGCATGACCGAGCAGCTTGGTGCGCTGGAAACCCAGCTCGACGGGGTCGCGGGCCACAATCAGGATTTGCGCTCGAGCGCTTCCACCTTACGGACCGAGCTCGATAGCCTAAGCGTCGAACGGACGGAGGCGATCGAGGAGCGTATCCGGCTCGCCAGGCGGGTGCGCGAGCTCGAGACCGAGCTCTCGATCCTCCTGGTGTCCCAGGAGGATGTCATCGAGCGCCTGGCGGAGAACACCGTCAACAACATCGGCGCGATCGAAAAGACGATCGCCATGACCGGGCTCGCGGTGGACGAGCTCGTAAAGCGATTGGATGGCAATGCCGAGGGCCAAGGCGGCCCATTCCTCGCATTCGAGCCATGGATGGTGGAGGATACTCCGCTCGATGAGAGCGTTGCCCTCTTGGACCGGCATATCGCCAGGTTGGAGACGATCCAAGAGGTCCTGCGACTGCTGCCGCTTTCGGCGCCAATGGACGGCTCCCACGTGTCGAGCGGCTTTGGAAAGCGCCAGGATCCTGTACAAAACCGTCTCGCCATGCACCACGGTATCGATCTCGTGGGTCCGATTCGCGGCGCCGTGTTGGCGACGGCACCTGGTAAGGTCGTTTACGTGGGCTGGAAAGGGCGCTATGGGAAGATGGTCGAGGTGGACCACGGCATGGGGATCCGGACCCGGTATGCGCACCTCCGCAAGATCTACGTCGAGGCCGGACAGGAGATCGACTATCGGGAGAAGATCGGGCAGATGGGAAGCACCGGCCGTAGCACCGGCCCGCATTTGCATTATGAAGTCATCATCGATGGCGAATCGATGGATCCCATGAAGTTTCTGAGGGCAGGCAAGTATGTTTTCAAAGGTTAACAGCAAAACGAGCGCCGAGGCGCCAAATGTCGGGACGAAATCCACGATGCCTTCGATAATCAGCACGGACCTCAAAGTCATCGGCAATCTCGTGAGCCAGGGCGACGTCCAGGTTGAGGGCGAGATCGAAGGTGATGTCAGGAGCCGCAACCTCACTATCGGCGAGACAGGGTCGGTCGATGGCGAGATCCACGCCGACGTCGTGCAGGTCAACGGGACGGTCAGGGGTCGAATCAACGCCAAGACCGTGACATTGGCCAAGAGCGCGCGCGTGATAGGCGATATCGCTCATGAAAGCCTGGCCATGGAATCTGGCGCCCATCTCGAGGGTCAGGTGAGCCGGCTCGACGACGTGAAGGCAGCGGCCGCGCCGGCCTCGGCGGCGCTGGGCGGTGCCAAGCCGGAGCCCGCCAAGCCAGCCGCGGTTGCAGGCGCCAAGCCTGATGTCGGCGATTCGCCAAGCGGCTCCGCCGCCGCCCGCTAGAGCGGTTCCGCCTCTTCTGGAATCGCTCCAGGCCGCGAGGCGGCCCGCCGGTCGTCTGGCGCGCCCGCGCAGTCGCGGACCGTAAGGTCCGCTGCCGCGAGCGACAAAACGCGTGAGCGGGTCCGTTCAAAACGGAACCGCCCGAAATCCCTCTCCGGGCTTACTTCGCGTCGACGGCGGCGAGGAGCTCGTCGATCGCGGCCACCGCTTCGGGCTCGTCGAGGGTCGGGGTGTGACCTTTGCCCGCGACGGTGAGGCGCCTCAGGTCCGGTTTCTCCCGCGCCATTCGATCGAAGGTGTCGGCTGTCAGGATGTCCGACCTCTCGCCCCGGATGGCGAGCGCGGGTATCTGGCACAGGGCGCGAAAGTAGGGCCAGAGGTCGGGCGTCGGCTCCCTCGCGGCGATAAGCGGCCGGGCGAGATTGATATCCCAGTCGAAGTGAAGCTGGCCGTCGGGGGCCTCGCGGAAGGTATGGCGCGCCATGCGCAGCCACTCGGCGTCGTCCGCGAGGCCGAGGGTCGGCAGCAGCTTGCGCAGGTGCCGGGCCGCGGTCTCCCAATCGGGCTGCGGCCGGTCGGTCTTGATGTATTCGAGGATGCGGCCGAATCCTTCCGACGGGACCGTCGGGCCGATGTCGTTGAGGACCACACCGGCCACGCCGATAGGGGCCGCCACGCACATCACCATCGCCAGGACGCCGCCGAGCGAGGTGCCGACGAACACGGTCCCATGCAGGTTGGCGGCGGCCAGCAGGTGTTTGATGTCGTTGATGTATGTGCGCGCATTATAATTGCGCCAGTCGGGGTCATAGGCGGAGCGCCCGCGGCCACGATAGTCCGGGCACACGACCCGCCGGTCGGGTGCCAGGTGCGTAGCGAGGTCGTGGAAGTCCTTCGAGTTCCGCGTCAGCCCGCCAAGGCACACGACCGGCGCGCCGGCGCTGAGCGCATCGCCATATTCCCGGTAATAGAGGGGGAGGCTGTCTTGTGCGGATAAGTGCCGCTCGCGGTATGCCGCCCCGGCCTCGGTCATCGGATACGGCCTATGGGCCGAAGAGGGCCGGCAGGGCCTCGAGGGTCTCGATCTCGGCGGCGGGCTCGCCGGGCAGGCGCTCGGCCGTCTGGCCGAACCGGTTCACCCACACCACCCGGAACCCGAACGCGGCAGCGCCGTTCGCGTCCCAGGCGTTCGACGACATGAAGCAGATACGCTCGGCGTCGACTCCCAGCCGATCGACCGCCAGGCGGTAAACCGAAGCGTGGGGCTTGTAGATGCCGACGTCCTCGACCGAGAGGACCGCGTCGAGCAGATCGCCGAGGCCGGCGCTCTCGACCGCCGACGCCAGCATCTCGGGCGCGCCGTTCGAGAGGATCGCGGTCTTCATGCCGGGCCCGCGCAGCGCTTCCAGCATGGCCTTGACCTCGGGGTAGGCATCGAGGGTCCGGTAACAGTCCAAGAGCCTTTCCCGCAGCCCTTCGTCCTCGATTCCGAGGGTCGCCATGGCGTAGTCGAGCGCGTCGCTCGTCACTTGCCAGAAATCGACATGCCGCCCCATGAGGCTGCGCAGCCAAGTATATTGGAGTTGCTTGGTGCGCCATAGGGCCGAAAGCGGGTCCGCCTGATCGCCCAGGGCGTCCCGGCAGCGCGCGGCGGCGGCGTTGAAGTCGAACAGGGTGCCGTAGGCGTCGAAAACGCAGGCGCCGATCCCCTCGAATTCGTTCCGTGTCACCTCGTCCCCCATCTATCGTTCATTCCTTGCGCCCGGTTCCTCAGCAGTCTTGTGCCGCGTCGCTCGCGGATTTTTGCTGTCCACAGTCCGCCACCTGGTTGGTGCCTCCAGCCCGCCCTCGATGGAGATCGCCCCCGATAGCGAGCCCGTCGTCGGCTTGGGCGAGCCGCCAACGATAGACCTGCAGCCCCTCGAGGACCCGCTGAACGTAGTTGCGCGTCTCGTCAATGGGTATCGTCTCAACCCAATCGATGACGTCGACCGCGCTATCGCGCGGGTCGGCGAGCGCGCCCATCCACCCCTTGAGCCGCCCGGGCCCAGCATTGTAGGCGGCCAGCGCCAGTACGTAGGACCCATCGTAATTACCCAGGAGCCGGTCGAGGTAGGCGGTGCCGAGGGTGAGGTTGTAACCGGGATCGGCCAGCAGTTTCCGCGCCGAGTAGCGAATGCCCATTGCCTTGGCCACGTACCGCGCGGTGGCGGGCATGAGCTGCATCAGGCCGCGCGCGCCAGACGGGCTCACGGCGCCCGGATCGAAGGCGCTCTCCTGGCGGATAACGGCGAGGGCGAGGGCTTGCTCCGGCCCGTCCTCCGGGACGTCGATGATCGGATAGCCGGTGACGGCCAGCAATACACCATTGCGCCGGGCGCGGCGGGCGATTCGGACGGCGAGGTCGGGGCGCCCCACCTCCGCCGCCAAGACGGCGATCAGAGTCCGCTCGCCGGCGGTCGCGGCGATCGCATCGAGCTGCAAGACGAACGGGTCGATCAGCGATTGCGCCTCGAGCGAGCCGAGCAGACGGACGATGCCCACCATCTCCTTGGCCTCGAACGCGCCGCGCGCGTCCGCGCCTGGAGGCGGTGGCGCATCGGCAAAGTCGGGGGCACCCAGCCCCAGCCGGACGGCGGCGAGCTGACCATAGTAAGTCGAAACATGTGCGGCGGCGGCTTGGTAGGCGGCCCGCGCCTCTTCATCCCGATCGAGCGCCTCGGCCGCGCGGGCGGTCCAGTAGGCACCTCGGGCGCGACTGACCGGCGTGGTGACGGCCGCGTACATTCTCCCGAAATGGCCGAGCGCCACCTCCACGTCATCGAGGAAACGGAGCGCGATCCAGCCGGCGAGCCATTCGGCCTCGGCATAGCCGGCCCCGGCGCTCTGCCAGTGCCCGCTGGCCAGGCGATAGGCGTCCGAGACGTGACCCATGGCGAGAGCCGCGCGGACCTGCGTCGCGCGCTCCGTCCACCACAAGTGGAGCCGTGTCAATTCCGCCGGCCGGTCCCACAACAGCGCGCGCGCCTGCTCGGGCCGCCCCTTCTCGCGCCGCCAGCGCAGGCGCTCGTAGATCAGGCCAGGGTCGGACCCGAGCGCATCCGGAACCAGGTCGATGGCCCGGTCGACGCCGGGCTTCATGGCGCGGAGTGTGAGCCGCGCGTGGGCGAGCGCCCTGTACCCCCGATCGACGTGGGGCATGATACGGCGCGCCGGGTGCAACCGGCCCTCCCATACCAGACGGTCGAGGCGGGCCAGGTCGTCCTCCGGCCGCAGGTATTGGGCGTAGCGTTTGCGGAAGCTCTTTTCCTGGCGGCTGCCGAAGTTACCCTCGACCCAGGCTTGGCGCAGGATACGGACACCATCCTCCTCCCGGCCGCCGCGCAACAGGGCGTCGGCGTACCGAATGCGGCCCTCGACCGTAAGCGGCGGCCGCTCCCCGTACCAGGCCAGGGCGATCGCGTCGTCCGCCTCGGCAACGAGCGCCGCCTCTGCCCGCCTGCGGAGCTCGCGCTGGCCGGGCCAGTCCGGGTTCTCGCCCAGGAAGCGGGCGATGTCGGCGAAATTCGCGTCCGAGCCAGACCGCCGCAGCTCGTACCAGAGCAGCACCTTGTCGGCGAGGGGAAGGTCGCCGCGCTTGGCATGGCGTCGCGCGGCGCCCCAGTTCTCCTTCTCTATGGCGGCGAAGGCGGCCCGGTAGGCATGCATCCGGCCCGCTTCGGCCTCGTCGTCGTGCGCCGCCGCCATTGCCGGCACCGCGGCCACGAAGGCCGCGGCGAGGAGGCGGCGGGCGATCGGAAAACTGAGAGCGGTCATGGCGCGCGCGTTCGTTCCTGTCGTGGTCCAGGCCATCGTCATGCACATTCTAGGCCGATCCGGGAGGCCCAGCCAGGGCCGCGCGGCCTTGGGGCGGGCATTGTCGTAATGACGGGCGCAGCTTGCGGTTCGGCCTGTGTTGGGTCTATGTTCGCCTTCTTTCTTTGCAGGGAAGCCGCATTGGCAGGAGGATCCCATGTTCAAGGGTTGCATCACCGCGCTATTCGCCGGAGGCGCGCGGGCGCTCCGAGCGCGCCTTCCGCACCTTGCAGGACCGGCTCCCCAAGGAGTTGGCATTGGCCGGCGTCTCGACGATCGAAGGGGCCAACCGCTTCCTCGCCGAGACCTTCATTCCCGACTACAATGCGCGCTTCGCGATCGCTCCCGAAGAGCCGGGCTCGGCCTTCGTCGCCGTGCCGGCGGAACAGTGGCGCGACGTGCTGTGCGTCCAGGAGACGCGCACCGTCGGCAACGACAACACCGTACGCTTCCACGGCATCGTCCTGCAGATCCCGCCGTCATCGCTGAGGCCGCACTACGTCAAGGCCAAGGTCCGCGTCCACCACTATCCGGACGCCACCTACGCCATATTCCACGGGCCGCGCCCGATCGCCCGCTACCGAGGCGATGGCGCGCTTCTGGAAGGAGACACCATGAAGAGGGCCGCGTGATGCCGCTCGACGCGACCCGCCCGTGGATAAGTGGACAGCTCGGCTACGCCGACCTGACCACTTCCCCACAGGCGCCACAACATCAACAGAGCGGTCAATCGATGTGCTACATAAACCGGCCAACTTAATTCGCTATCTACAGGGCCGCGCGGCCTTGGGGCGGGCATTGTCGTAATGACGGGCGCAGCTTGCGGTTCGGCCTGTGTTGGGTCTATGTTCGCCTTCTTTCTTTGCAGGGAAGCCGCATTGGCAGGAGGATCCCATGTTCAAGGGTTGCATCACCGCGCTCATCACGCCGTTCCGCAACGGGGCCGTGGACGAGAAAGCCTTTCAGTCCTTCGTCGAGTGGCAGATCGAAGAGGGTATCCACGGCATTGTACCCTGCGGCACGACGGGCGAATCGCCGACCTTGGATCATGACGAACACAATCGCGTGAACTCGCTGGCCATCGAGGCGGCCAAGGGCAGGGTGCCGGTGATCGCGGGCTCGGGATCGAACTCGACGGCCGAGGCCATCTTCATGACCCGCCACGCGAAGGACGCCGGCGCCGACGCGGCCCTCCTCGTCACGCCCTACTACAACAAGCCCACCCAGGAGGGGCTCTACCAGCACTTCAAGGCCATTCACGACGCGGTGGACTTGCCGCAGATCATCTACAACATCCCCGGCCGGTCGGTGGTGGACATGACCATCGAGACCATGGCCAGGCTGGCCAAGCTGCCGAACATTGTCGGCGTCAAGGACGCCACCAACGATCTCTCGCGGCCCGTGAACACGCGCCACGCGATCGGCCCGGACTTCTGCCAGCTCTCGGGCGAGGACGGGACCAACGCCGCCTTCCTCGGCCAAGGGGGCCACGGCATCATCTCGGTCGTGGCCAATATCGCGCCGCGGATGGGCTCCCAGCTGCAAGAGGCCTGGCAGGCGGGCGACCGCGCCACCTTTGGCGCGCTGCGCGATCGGCTGATGCCCCTCGCCAACGCCCTCTTCACCGAGACCAGCCCCGCGCCGGTCAAGTACGCGGCCAGCGTGCTCGGGCTCTGTCGCTCGGAGGTCAGGCTACCGCTCGTCGAGCCGGCCGAGGCGACGAAGGCACGCGTCCGCGAGGCCATGGCCGAGTCCGGCCTCCTGGCCGAGGCGGGGCAGCCCCAGGCGGCGGAGTGATCGGGGACGCCGGAGCGGCGGTGTCGGTTTGACGTCCCGAGGCCGCGACCGCGGCCAGACCGCCACCGGGCGAAGCCAGCGCGGCGTATGAATGCCGCGAAGGCGCTGGAGCCGTGACTTCGAGTGAGGCGTCCGTTCGCGTCGTCGCGCGCAACCGCAAGGCGCGCCACGAATACTTCCTCGACGACCGCGTCGAGGCGGGGATCGTCCTTATCGGCTCGGAGGTCAAGTCGCTGCGCGCGGGCCGTGGCAGCATCGTCGAATCCTATGCGGCCGAGCAGAATGGCGAGATCTACCTGCTGGGCGCGCATATCCCCGAATACGCGCCGGCCGCGCCCTTCAACCACGCCCCCCTGCGCCCGCGCAAGCTGCTGCTGCACCGGCGCGAGATGGATAAGCTGCTCCTCGCCGTCAGGCGCAAGGGCGTGACCCTGGTGCCGCTGGCGCTCTACTTCAACGACCGCGGGGTGGCGAAGGTCGAGCTGGCCGTGGCCACGGGCAAGCGCAAGCACGACAAGCGCGAGGCCGAGAAGGCACGGGATTGGGGCCGCGAGAAGGAGCGCCTCTTGCGGGAGAGCGGCTGATCGCCATACCGGGAAAGATCCTGCTGCTGGGCGGCACGGGCTATGTGGGGCGCCCCACGGCGCGATTCCTCGCGGCGAGCGATGCCGTCGGCGCGCTGACGATCGCCGCCCGCGACCTCCCGCGCGCGTGCGTTTTCGCCGCGACGCTCGGCCCCAAGGCCACCACCGCCCAGGTGGACGCGGCGGACCAGACCGCCCTCGAGGGGCTGATGGCGGGCCACGACCTGGTGGTCAACGTGTCCGGCGGCGCCGCGCGGCTGATCCCGGCCGTCCTGCGCGCCGCCATCGCCGCGCGCGTCCCCTATTGCGATACCACGGGCGGCGACGCGGCCGAGGAGTGTCTGGCCCTCGACGGCGCGGCGCGCGCCGCCGGCGTTCTGTCCCTGACCGGTGCCGGCGTCACGCCCGGGACCACGAACCTCCTGGCCCGCCACCTGGCCGATGGCTTCGATTCGGTCGAGGCAATCCACTCCTGTTTCATCCAGGGGGTGCTCCACTGGGTCGACCCGATCATCGCGGCGGGCGGCGCCGTCGCCGACGGCATGGCGGCGACCGTCGAGAGCATCATCACGGGGGTGGGGAGCCGGGTCCGGGTCTATCGGGACGGCCGCCTGACCGATATCGAAGGCCCCGGCCCGGCGGTCGAGCTGAGGCTGCCGGGGGCGGGCGGGCGAAACGTGACGGGGCATCCCTACGGCAACGCCGAAATCCTCACCCTGCCGAAGTCCATCGCGGGCGTGCGCGACATCACCTGCCTCGCGGGGTTCCAGCCCCAACAGCTCAACGCGCTGCTGCGCGAACAGGCGCGGCGCTTCGGCACCGGCGAGGCGAGCGCCGAGGAGGCGAGCGCCGCCTTCCTCTCCACAATCGTCGCCAACCCGGACCATTGGCTGGCCGGGGCGCGCGGGGCCAGGAAGATCACGCCCTTCACCGTCCTGACCGGCATCAAGGACGGACGCCCGGCCCGCCATACGGCGACCCTGGCCTCGCGCTACGAGTCCGATCCCGAGCCGGCGGGTGCCTATACGGCCGGCCCCCTTTCGGTGGCGGCCGAGATGATGCTGCGGGGCGAAGTGCCGGGCACGGGCGTCCTGCCCCCCGAGGCCTGCCTCGACCCCATGCGCTTTATTTCAGCACTCGCGCGCCTGTGGGTGCCGGCGCCGGTGGACCGCAAGCCCATCGTGGAGACGATCGAGTGGTTGGATTGAGGGGTCGGAGCCGGTGGCTCCGGCGGAGTTTCTTCAGAGGGCTTGTGTGTGGAGAACGACTATCGAGGAACGTCCAGCGGAGGAACGTCGACCGTCACGATGGTGTTGTGCAGGCTGAAAACCACTTGCGATCCGTCGCTGGAGATGTCGATCGATAAACTTGGCGGTGTCTCATGGGATTCAATACTAAAGAGCCAATCTTCGCGCCTTGAGTGCAGGTCCATTGCGTAATAGTCTAAAAAATCCCAATTATAATAAAATAAAACAGTTCTTCTATCCAGTGAAACCTTAGAGAGGAAATAAAAATTAGAACTTGTCAGATGTTTTGATTCCAGAGTATTTATATCCTGTGTTTCTACTCTATATTGGCTTGCACCGCCCGCTGAAGAAATTATAGTATTGTTATCAATCCATTGGAAGCTTCCGAAGATAAATTCTGATTTAAGAAGTATTGTCGCGCTCCATCCATCCGTATCGATGATTGCGAACCGGCGGGCGTCACCGGTTTCATCGACGAAGCCGATCCGAGAGCCGTCCGGAGACCACTGGGCGGCGAAGTAGGGGCGGCCTTAGAAATTAGTAAACGACGCTGTGTAGACTAAACGATGCTCACGTGTCTCCACATCATAAACGTAAATATACCGAAATAGCTTGTTCATGATTTTCCGCGCAGAATAAACAATCTTGTTGCCGGTCCACGACCAGTCATAGTTTTTGGACGATCCAACGTAGAAGACTGCCCTTCGATTCTTGGGCGTTATTTGCGTCCTCTGATCCGTTTCAAGATCGTACAGCCAGAGCATGACAACACCATCCCCCTGGCGATTGGGCTCATTCCCGCTCTCGGCATAGGCGATGTACCGCCCATCCGGCGAGAACATCGGTCGGTACTTGATGGAATCCGTCTCGACCACGGGCTCGCCCGTCTCGCCACCGTCGCGAGAAATCATCAGGTCGGAGTGTAGTTCTCCCTCGCATTTCGGCGCGCAATAGACGATCAGTTTCCCGTCGGGCGAGAATGTCGGGTGGTAGCCCCGCAGCTTCGTAATCCGCCCCATCGTCCAGACGCGGATCGTATCGGGGCCGATCCGCAAGGTATCCGAGCTCTGGAAGGGACCCTCGGTGATCTCGCGCGGGCCATCGGCGCGCAGGTCCGCGATTGCGGACGACGGCACAATCACAAGACAGGCCAGCGCTAACAGAACTGGGGTCCGAGTCGCGATCGATGCCATGGCCAGGTCGCTCCCACGCTATGCGGCACCGATTGTATCTAGCACGTGGGGCGGATTATTCCACCATGGCGCGCAAACTTCCGATCACGGCCGAGAACATCTCCGGCGTCAATCGCCCCGTGTTGGTGTTGTAGCGGGAGCAGTGGTAGCTGTCGGCCAGGATCGGGCCCGAGGGCAGGTCGTGGCGGGCGCCGTGGGCGAAGGGCCAGTGGGAGAGGGGGGTGGCGCCGAGCGTGCGCAGGTACTGGTCGTGCGCGCCCCGTCCGAGGGCCAGGACCACGCGCAAGCTCGGCATGGCGGCGACCTCGGCCTGGAGATAGGGGCGGCAGGCGGCGAACTCAGGCGTCTCCGGCTTGTTCCCTGGCGGCACGCAGCGCACCGCGTTCGTCACCCGGCAGCCCACAAGCGCGAACCCGTCACCCGCGCGCGCGCCATAGGTGCCCGCAGTGAAGCCGTGGGCGGCGAGGGTGGCATAGAGAAGGTCGCCCGCGAAGTCCCCCGTGAAGGGCCGCCCGGTCTGGTTGGCGCCGCGCAGGCCGGGCGCCAAGCCGACGATCAGGAGCGGGGCCGAGAGCGGGCCGAAGGAATCGACGGGGGCGTTGTGCCAGCCAGGGTGCTTGGCCCGGTGCGCCGCCCGGAAGGCCACCAAGCGGGGGCAGGCTGGGCAGTCGCGGCCGGGGACCGGTGGCGCGGCGGCGGGGACCAGGCCGGCCACGCCGCGTCAGGCGCTTTCGAGGTAGTCCTCGTCGTCCTCGCCCGGGTCCTCGTCGTCGGTGGCGGTGCCACGCTCGGGGCGCTGCTGGTGAACGCGCTCGATATCCTCGGCGAGGTCGTCGAGCTCGACGAAGAAGTCCGCCTGCCGGCGCAACTCGTCCGCCACCATGGGTGGGTGCGAGCGCATGGTGCTCACCACCGTCGTCCGCACGCCGCGTTGCTGGACCGCCTCGATCAGGCGCCGGAAGTCGCCATCGCCCGAGAACAGCACGATGTGGTCGAGGCTGGCGGACATCTCCATCACGTCGATGGCGAGCTCGATGTCCATATTGCCCTTGAGCTTCCGCCGGCCGCTCGAGTCGGTGAACTCCTTGGTCGGCTTGGTCACCATCGTGTAGCCGTTGTAGTCGAGCCAATCGACCAGCGGACGGATGGGCGAGTACTCCTGGTCGTCGACCAGCGCCGTGTAATAGAAGGCCCGGATGAGGCGCGCCTGCTTGGAGAAGAGGGTGAGGAGGCGCTTGTAGTCGATGTCGAAGCCGAGCGACTTCGCGGCCGCGTAGAGATTGCTGCCGTCGATGAACAGCCCGATCTTTTCGTCAGGATAGAAAAACATGTGCTGTTACCGTAAATAATTCATTTGGAGAGTTCGTCGAGGTCAAATGACCGATATACGCGATTGCAATGCAATAAGTGCAAGCTCCGCCGGTCCAATCGACTGGTACCTAGTTAAGCATTGGGCGAGGACAAAGCAAGCATTTGACGTAACCTTATGGGGAAAATTGTGATTCTGGTGGGATTGGGCGCGAATCTGGCCAGCCCGGACCACGGCTCGCCGCGGCGGACCTGTGAGGCGGCGCTCGCCGCGCTCGCATGCGCGGGCGTGGGCATCGAGGCCCGGTCGCGGTGGTACGAGAGCGCGCCGGTCCCACCCTCGGGCCAGCCCTGGTTCGTCAATGGCGCGGCGCGCCTCTCGACCGACATGGGGCCGGTGGCGCTCCTCGCCCTCTTCCACGACATCGAACGGCGCCTTGGCCGCGCGCGTGGCGAGCCCAACGCGGCGCGGACCATCGATCTCGACCTCCTCGCCCACGGCATGCGGGTTTCAGAAGGGGGCGACGGGCCCATCTTGCCCCACCCGCGCCTCGCGGAGCGAGCCTTCGTGCTCATGCCCCTGGCCGAGGTCGCCCCTGGCTGGCGGCACCCCGAGACTGGCCTTTCGGTGGAGGAGATGCTGGCCGCGATGCCGGCTGGACAAGCGATCATGCCGTTGGCGGAAGATTCGTGACCGGCCCGAGTGCCGTGTCTTCCCAGTTGCGCCTTGCTTCCCGTCCCCTCCGGCCTATATGGTGCACCCGGAATCGGTCAGGCGCCTCCGCGGCGCGGCACGGCCGTATGATGCTGTGAGAAATAACTGGAGACGTTCCATATGGCCCGCGTGACCGTTGAAGATTGTATTGTCAAGGTTCCCAACCGTTTCGATCTCGTAATCCTCGCATCGCAGCGTGCCCGCGCGGTGTCCGCGGGCGCCGCGATCACCCTCGACCGCGACAACGACAAGAACCCCGTCGTCGCTCTGCGCGAAATCGCGGAAGAGACCATTTTGGCCGACGACCTCCGGGATTCCGTCATTCGCTCCTATCAGAAGCTGGCGGAGGTGGACGAGCCCGAGGAGGAGGAGATGGAGATGTTGGCGGTCGAGTCGCTGGCGGATGGGGCGCTCGAGGCGGAGCTGGAAACCTTCGGCGCGGCGTTTGGCGCGGGCGATCTGGCGGCCGACGACGAGGCGGCGGGCGACGAGACGGCGGAGGTCGAGGCAGAATCCGGAGAATCCGGCGAGAATGACGAAGGCGACGGGACGGACGACAGCAAGGACTGACGAAGCACCGCGCGGACGAGAAGGCCGCGAACGGACGCTCGGGCCGCCGGCCGAGGTGGTGTCCCCGGCCGGACGGATGCCTGGTGGCGCGCCGGGTACTGAGCGCGAGTCGGGCGTGACCCGGCAGTTCGAGCTGGTCGAGCGCGTCAAATCCTACGACATCTCGGCGGACGAGGAGGCGCTCGACCGCGCCTATGTATTCGCCATGAAGGCGCACGGCGCGCAGTTCCGGGAATCGGGCGCGCCCTACTTTACCCACCCCCTCGAAGTCGCCGCCATCCTCACCCGCTACAAGCTCGACAGCGCCACCATCATCACGGCCCTGCTCCACGATACGGTGGAGGATACCTCGGCCACGCTCGAAGACATCGAGCGCCAGTTCGGCGCCGAGATCGCGCGCCTCGTCGACGGCGTCACCAAGCTCACGCGCATCGAGCTGCAATCCGATCGTACCAAGCAGGCCGAGAACTTCCGCAAGCTTCTGCTTGCCATGTCGGAGGACTTGCGGGTTCTCCTGGTCAAGCTCGCCGACCGCCTGCACAACATGCGCACGCTGCTCCACGTCAAGTCGCCCGAGCGGCGCCTGCGCGTGGCCCACGAGACGATGGAGATCTTCGCGCCGCTCGCCGACCGCATCGGCATGCACGACATGAAGGACGAGCTCGAGGATCTGGCCTTCACCGAGATCAACAGCGAGGCGCGCAATTCGATCATCCGACGGCTTGCCTATCTGCGCGAGGAGGAGGGCGGGCTGGTTCCGCGCATCATCGATGCGCTGGGCGGCACCCTCTCCGAGGGCGGTATAGAGGCTGGGGTGAGCGGGCGTGAGAAGACGCCCTACTCGGTATGGCGCAAGATGCAGCGCAAGAACATCGGC
Organism: Alphaproteobacteria bacterium; assembly: GCA_963666705.2. Lineage (GTDB taxonomy): Bacteria > Pseudomonadota > Alphaproteobacteria > CADEGL01 > CADEGL01. Next base: position 456,860 of record CAXXKO010000029.1, read on the forward strand.
TTCGAGCAGCTCTCGGACATCATGGCCTTTCGCGTGGTCGTCGGGACGATGCCCGAATGCTACCAGGCGCTCGGCCTGATCCATTGTGCCTATTCCGTCGTCCCGGGCCAGTTCAAGGACTATATCTCGACGCCGAAGCCGAACGCATACCGCTCGCTCCACACCATCGTCATCGGGCCGGAGCGCCAGCGCATCGAAGTCCAGATCCGCACGGAGGAGATGGACGAAGTGGCCGAGAACGGCGTCGCCGCCCATTGGAGCTACAAGGGCGAAGACCCGAAGGCCGACACACGCCATTATCGCTGGCTGCGGCATCTTCTCGACATCCTCGACCACGCGGCGGGGCCGGACGACTTCCTCGAGCACACCAAGCTCGAAATGTTCCGCGACCAGGTCTTCTGCTTCTCGCCCCGCGGCGACCTCATCTCGCTGCCCCAGGGGGCGACGCCGGTCGACTTCGCCTACGCCATCCACTCCGAGGTCGGCGACACCTGCGTGGGCGCCAAGATCAACGGCCGCCTGGCGCCGCTCAAGACCCAGCTCCAGAACGGCGACCAGGTGGAGATCGTGGGCTCGGAGGGGCATACGCCCTCGCCCACCTGGGAGAGCTTCGTGGTGACGGGCAAGGCCCGGGCATGCATCCGGCGCTACGTCCGCACCCAGCAACGGGCGCAATACATCGATCTCGGCCGCTCCATCCTCAACAAGCAGATCCGCCAGGAGGGGTACGAGATTCCCGAAGAGGGGCTCGAGGTCGTGCTCGACCGCTTCGAGTGCCAGGATATCGAGGACCTATACGCCAAGCTGGGGGAGGGGCGCCTCGCCGGGCGCAAGGTGGCGGAAGCCCTCTTCGCGACGACGCGGAGTGAGAGCCGGTGGGCCAATATCGTGCCCATCCGCTGGGCCAAGAAACAGCTCGAGAAGGACGAGCCGATCCCCATCCGCGGGCTGATCCCCGGCATGGCCGTGCATTACGCGGGTTGTTGTACGCCCCTGAGGGGCGACCGCATCGTCGGTATCGTGACGACGGGCAAGGGCATCACAATCCACACCATCGACTGCGAATCGCTCGAAAGCTTCTCGGCCACTCCCGAGCGCTGGGTCGATGTGACCTGGGACGACCAGGCGAACGAGGCCGAAAGCCACCTCGGCCGGGTCAACGTCCTGGTGGAGAACAAGCCGGGCAGCCTCGGCGCCGTCTCCTCGGTGATCGGCGGCAACGGCGGAAACATCACCAACTTGCGATTCACCAACCGCGCGGCCGACTTCTTCGAAATGACGATCGATATCGAGGTCAAGGACGTACGCCACCTGACCAATATCATCGCGGCGCTGCGCGCGGCGCGGGAAGTAAGCATGGTGGCGCGCGCGCGCGGCTAGAGCGTTTCCACCTCGACTGGACCCGCTCCAGGCCGCAAGGCGGCCCGCCGGCCGTCCGGCGCGCCCGCGCAGGCGCGGACCTCTCGGTCCGCTGCCGCGAGCGAAATAGAGGGCTAGAGCGTTTCCACCTCGACTGGAACCGCTCCAGGCCGCAAGGCGGCCCGCCGGCCGTCCGGCGCGCCCGCGCAGGCGCGGACCTCTCGGTCCGCTGGCGCGAGCGACATAGAGCGCTAGAGTGGGTCCGATCGAAGCGGAACCGCTCTAGGCGCTTCCCCGCCGTCGCGATCGGGCTTGGGGCCGACTTGGCCGTGACGCTATGATGAGGGCCATCGAAGAGGACGGCATTCGAGGGCGCGGGCGGCGCCTCGAGGAGGTCAATGTCATGAGCAAGCTACGACTGGGCGTGAACATCGATCACGTCGCCACGATTCGTAACGCCCGCGGCGGGCGCCATCCCGATCCGATCCGCGCCGCACGGCTCGCCGCCCAGGCTGGGGCCGACGGTATCACGGCCCATCTGCGCGAGGACCGGCGCCATATCTCGGACGCCGATATCGATCGCCTGAGCCGCGAGATAGACCTTCCGCTCAACCTCGAGATGGCGGCGACCGAGGAGATGCTCGCGATCGCCCTCCGGCACAAGCCGCACGCCGCCTGCATCGTGCCCGAGAAGCGCGAGGAGCGGACAACCGAGGGCGGGCTCGACGCGGCGGGGGGCTTCGAGGCGCTCTCGCCCTATGTTCAGGCGCTCGGCGACGCGGGCGTTCGGGTCTCGCTTTTCATCGAGGCCGACCCTCGCCAACTCGAGGCCGCGCAGGCGCTCGGCGCGGCCGTGGTCGAGCTGCACACCGGCGCCTATTGCGAGGCCGAGGGCGCGCGGCGCGCGGCACTGCTCGGCCGCATCGAGGCGGCCGCGGCCGAGACGAGCCAACTTGGCCTCGAATGCCACGCCGGGCACGGCCTTTCCTTCGACACCGTGGCGCCCATCGCGGCACTTCCCCAGGTCGTCGAGCTCAACATCGGGCACTTCCTCGTGGGTGAGGCGATCTTCGGCGGCTTCGATTCCTCGATCAAGCGAATGCGCGCCCTGATGGACAAGGCCCGCGCCGAGGCCGGCGGCGAGCGCAGCGCCTGAGACGCGCGGGCCACGCCGGCCATGATCATCGGCCTCGGCAGCGATCTGGTCGATATCCGGCGGATCGAATCGACTCTTTCGCGTTTCGGGGACCGCTTCATCGCCCGCATCTATACCGAGACCGAGCGCGCGCGGTCGGAGGGGCGCACGGGTATCCGCGCGGCCAGCTATGCGCGCCGCTTCGCCGCCAAGGAGGCGTGCTCGAAGGCGCTCGGGACCGGTTTTCGGCGCGGCGTCTACTGGCGCGATATGGGGGTGGTGAACCTGGCTTCGGGCAAGCCGACCATGGTGCTGACCGGGGGGGCGGCCGCGCGCCTCGCCGAGATCGTACCGGACGGCATGATCGCCCAAATCGACCTCTCGATCACCGACGACCACCCCATCGCCCAGGCGATCGTCATCATCACGGCCGTCGCGGCCCAAAGGCTTGAACCTTGACACACGACTGCCCAGGCCGCTTTATCTTGGCCGACCCCCGTCCCGTGGATTGGGGCTTTCACCCGCCGACCCGGCGGAATCAACCGCCACACTCTCGAGTCGTCGTCACGGCGCTCACACGCAATTATTGAATCGAACGGCTTTATGGCGCGCAAGCAATCCAGCTGGATCCGTGAGACGGGCCGCACCATCATCTATGCGGTGCTCATCGCCCTCGCGGTGCGGACGTTCGCTTACGAGCCGTTCAATATCCCCTCCGGCTCGATGATCCCCACCTTGCTGGTTGGCGACTACCTGTTCGTTTCAAAATTCTCCTACGGCTACAGCCGGCACTCCCTGCCGCTCAGCTTCCCGCCCTTCAAGGGTCGCATTTTCGGCAGCTCGCCCGATCGCGGCGACGTGGTCGTGTTCAAGCTGCCGCGCGACAACAAGACGGATTACATCAAGCGCATCATCGGCCTGCCGGGCGACCGCATCCAGGTACGCAAGGGTATCCTCTACCTGAACGGCAGGGCCGTGGACCGGCGGCCGGTCGAGGGCGCGGTCGAATTGGCGGCCGCCGAAAATCGCCCGGTGACCCAGTATATCGAGACCCTGCCCAGCGGACGCAGCTACCGCATCGACGAGATGAACGGCAACGGCGGCAACCTCGACAACACGCCGGTCTACGAGGTGCCCGAGGGCCACTACTTCGCCATGGGCGACAACCGTGACAATTCCTCCGACAGCCGCGTCCTCGGCAGCGTCGGCTACATCCCGGCCGAGAACCTCGTCGGGCGAGCCGAGTTCTTGTTCTTCTCGACCAACGGCAAGGCCCGGTTCTGGGAGGTCTGGTACTGGCCCTGGGCCATACGCTTCGACCGGCTGCTCATGCCGGTGAACTAGTGGGCGGGTGCGACGCTTCGGACGAGGGTCTCACGGTGGCCCTCGGCCACGTCTTCGCGCGCCCGAGCCTTCTCGAGGAGGCGCTCACACATAGGAGCGCCGATGCACACCAGAAGGGCGGGCGGCAGAGCTATGAGCGGCTCGAGTTCCTGGGCGATAGGGTGCTTTCGCTCGCGATCGCGGACCTGCTGATGGCGCGATTCCCGCGTGAGGCCGAAGGCGACTTGAGCCGCCGCCACGCCGGGCTCGTCCGCCGCGACGCACTGGCCCGCGTCGCCGCGGCGCTCGGCCTCGGGGATCACCTGCGCCTGTCGAGGTCCGAGGACGGGGCGGGGGGGCGCTACAACCCAGCCATTCTCGCCGATGCCTGCGAGGCCGTCATCGGTGCCCTCTATCTCGACGGCGGCCTCGGCGTGGCGGCCCGCTTCGTCACCGCGCACTGGACGGCGATGATGGAGGCGGCGTCCGTCCCGCCCCAGGACGCCAAGACGGCGCTGCAGGAATGGGCCCAGGGCCGGGGCCGCCCGTTGCCCGCCTACCGCACGCTGGCCCAGGAGGGGCCAGCGCACGAGCCCCGGTTCGCGGTCGAGGTCGAGGTCGAGGGGATGGCGCCGGCGACGGGGGAGGGGCTCTCCAAGCGTGCCGCCGAGCAGGCCGCCGCCGCCGCCCTCCTCGACCGGACGGAACCCGGGCGCGATGGCTGAGCCGGGGCCGGAGCCGACGCGCTGCGGCTTCGTGGCGCTGGTGGGTGCGCCCAACGCCGGCAAATCGACGCTCCTCAACACCCTCGTGGGCGCCAAGGTCTCGATCGTGACGCCCAAGGTCCAGACCACCCGCACTCGCGTCCTCGGCATCGCGATTCTGGGCCGGGCGCAAATCGCTTACGTGGACACGCCCGGCATCTTCACCCCCCGGCGCCGGCTCGAGCGCGCGATGGTGCGCGCCGCTTGGACGGGCGCCGCCGACGCGGACCTCGTCGTGCTCCTGGTCGATGCCGGGCGCGCCGCGCGCCGGGATGGCCCGGCCGAGGAGGATTTGCGCATCGCCGCCGGCCTCGGGGAAGCCGGCCGCGACACCATCCTCGCCCTCAACAAGATCGACCAGGCCCCGCGCGCGAGCCTCCTTTCGCTCGCCGAGCGGCTCAACCAGGAGGGGCGCATCAGCGCGACCTTTATGATCTCGGCCCTCAATGGCGATGGTGTCCGCGACCTCGAATCGCATCTCGCCGCCAACCTGGCCGAGGGGCCGTGGCTGTTTCCCGAGGACCAGCTCTCCGACATGCCCATGCGCCTGATGGCGGCGGAGATCACGCGCGAGAAGCTGTTCCTGCAACTGCGCCAGGAGCTGCCCTACGCCATCACCGTCGAGACCGAGGAGTGGGAGGAGCGCGAGGACGGCAGCGTGCGCATCGGCCAGGTCGTATACGTTCAGCGCGACACCCAGAAGGCCATCGTCCTCGGCAAGGGCGGGCACCAGATCAAGGCCATCGGTGCCAGCGCGCGGGCCGAGCTCGAGCGCATGATGGAGCGCCGGGTTCACCTCTTCCTGTTCGTCAAGGTGCGGGAGAACTGGGTCGACGATCCCGAGCGCTACCGCGACCTGGGACTCGACTACGGGGCGTAGGCAGGGCAACGATCGGCGGCGACCCTCTCGGGACGAGGGGCCGCACCCCTATCCCGGATGGAGGCCCGTCATGTCGCGGCGGATGCGGCGCTGGATGGGCTCGCGCCGAATCAGGAGTGGAAGCAAGTGGTCGCGGAGAGCGCGGACGACGGGGCTTGTCGTGGTGCCCATGCGGGTCAGCCGGTCGGTATCGCGCAAGACCCGCTCGCCGGCCCGGTGGCGGTCGGCCGCGTAAGCCTCTAGGCCACCGCCCACAACGCGGCGGGCAAACTCGGTCGCATCCTCGATGCCGAGGTTCATGCCCCGGCCGCCCGCGGGGGAGTGGAGGTGGGCGGCGTCGCCGGCGAGGAAGGCGCGGCCCTCGGCGTAGCGCTCGACGAGGCGGTGGTTGATGGTGAATTCGGACACCCACAGGCTGTCGAGGACCTTGCTGCCGGGCGGCAGGCGCTCGGCGGCGGCGCCCGTGGCGTTGGAGCCGATGCGGTAGAGCCCTTCCCCGGGCAGGGGAATCACGAAGAAAATGCCGCCGCCGGGAAGGAAGTAGATGTTGACCTCGTCCTTGGCGAGGGGTGTGTCGAGAGAGAGGTCGGCGACTTCCCACCGGTCGGGATAGACGCCGCCCGGGAATTCGAGGCCGAGGCCGTGGCGCACCGCGCTATGGGCGCCGTCGGCGCCGAGCAGATAGGGTGTCGATACGATTTCCTGTTGCCCGTCGCGCACGAGAGTGGCGTGTACCGCGCCGCCATCCTGGTCGAACTGGGTCAGCTCGGTGCGCCGCTCGACCTTCACGCCGCGCTCGGCGAGGGTGTCTTCGAGGATGGCCTCGGTCTCGCTCTGGGGCAGGGAGAGCACGTAGTTGCGGGGATGTTCGAGGCGCGAGAGGTCGATGGTGAAGAGCCGCCGATAGCCCGAATGCATGCTGATGCGGTTGATGCGGATGCTCTCGGCCATGATGCGCTCGAGCGCGCCCGAGGGCTCCAGCAGGTCCATGCTGCGCGGGTTGACGGCGATGGCCTTGGAATGGGCCGAGCGCGCCTCGGCCTTGTCGACGATGCGCACCGGATGCCCGAGCCGCGCGAGCTCCAGCGCCCCCGCGAGGCCCACCGGCCCCGCGCCCGCGATCAGCACGGGCTCATGCTCGCCTTCCGCCATCGTCGTACCTCCGATTTTGACGGGATCATGTTAGCACGAACCGGAACGGGGGAGCCCTGGGGCTCCCCCGCCGCCATCACCGATTTGCAGGCCGGGCGGAATGGGATATCTAACTGGTAGGGCTTCCACCCAGCAAACCGGGGCCGAGAGACATGACCGCGCCGACGAGCTTCTATGACACCGATCTCGACAAGAACGCGGCCAACCACGTGCCGCTCACGCCCCTCGGGTTCCTCGAACGGACGGCGGCCGTCTTCCCGCACCGCACGGCCGTGATCCACGGCGCCGTACGCCGGAGCTGGGCCGAGACGGCGGCGCGCTGCCGGCGGCTCGCCTCGGCGCTGGCGGCGCGGGGAATCGGCGTGGGCGATACGGTCGCGGTGATTGCGCCCAACATACCGGAGCTGTTCGAGGCCCATTTCGGCGTGCCCATGACGGGCGGGGTCCTGAACGCCCTCAACACCCGGCTCGACGCCGCCACCATCGCCTTCATCCTCGAGCACGGCGAGGCCAAGGTGCTGATCGCCGACCGGGAGTATTCGGGCGTCATCGGCGAGGCGCTGGCGCGGCTCGCGGAGAAGCCGCTCGTCATCCATATCGACGATCCGCTGGGGACTGGCGGCGAGCGCCTGGGCGAGATGGATTACGAGAGCTTCATCGCCGGCGGCGACCCCGATTACGCCTGGGCCCCGCCCGCGGACGAATGGCGGGCCATCTCTCTCAACTACACCTCGGGCACCACGGGCAACCCCAAAGGCGTCGTCTACCACCACCGCGGCGCCTACCTGAACGCCATCGGCAATATCCTCACCTGGTCGATGCCGAGCCATCCGATCTACCTCTGGACCCTGCCCATGTTCCACTGCAACGGCTGGTGCTTCCCCTGGGCGGTGACGGCGCTCGCCGGCACCCACGTGTGCCTGCGCAAAGTGGAGGCGGGCGGCATCTTCAACGCCATCGCCGAGGACGGCGTGACCCACATGTGCGGGGCACCCATCGTGCTCGGAATGCTCATCAACGCGAGCGAGCAGGAGAAGCGCCCCGTGCCGCGCACGGTCGAGGTCATGACGGCCGCGGCCCCGCCGCCCCCCGCCGTCCTCGAGGCGGTCGAGAAGGCCGGCTTCCACGTGACCCACGTCTACGGCCTGACGGAGGTCTATGGCCCCGCCACGGTGTGCGCCTGGCACGGTGAATGGGACGCGCTTCCGCCCGCCGAGCAGGCGGCCAAGAAGGCGCGCCAGGGGGTGCCCTACCCGGTGCTGGACGGCCTCATGGTGGCCGACCCGGAGACGCTGGAGCCGGTGCCCGCGGACGGCGAGACCATGGGCGAGGTCTTCATGCGCGGCAACATCGTCATGAAGGGGTACCTGAAGAACGCCGCGGCCACGGAGGAAGCCTTCGCCGGCGGCTGGTTCCACTCGGGCGACCTGGGCGTGATGCACCCCGACGGCTATATCGACCTCAAGGACCGCTCCAAGGACATCATCATCTCGGGCGGCGAGAACATCTCGACCATCGAGGTGGAGCAGACCCTCTACCGCCACCCCGCCGTGCTCGAGGCCGCCGTCGTCGCCCGGCCCGACGAGAAGTGGGGCGAGACGCCCTGCGCCTTCGTGACACTGAAGGCGGGGACGGACGCGAGCGAGGCCGAGATCATCGCCTTCTGCCGCGAGAACATGGCCCATTTCAAGGCCCCCAAGACGGTCGTCTTCGGTGAGTTGCCCAAGACCTCGACCGGCAAGGTCCAGAAGTTCGTCCTGCGGGAGAGGGCAGGGACCCTTTAGTGGCGTGAGCGCGCCGCCCCTTGATACGAGTAGACCGGGCCTGCACCATGGGCGCGCGAGGGGGGCATGGAGGCGCGGGTCATGACGACGCTCACACCCGGCCAGATCGCGCAATACCGCGACGAGGGCTACACGGTCGCCGAATGCGCCATCTCGCCCGCCCTCCTCGCCACCCTCCGGGCCGAGATCGAGGGCTGGGTGGAGGAGAGCCGGCGCCACGCGGCCGGCTGGGGGCAGGCCCTCAACGGCTATGACCGCTACGATCTCGAGCCCAGTCATACGGCCGAGCAGCCACGCTTGCGCCGGGTCAACAACCCGGCCGAGATCTCGGCGGCATGGCGCGCGGCGAGCTTCGATAGCCCCCTCGCCGACATGGTCGTGGACCTGATCGGCCCCGACGTCAAGTTCGTCCAATCCAAGATCAACTTGAAGTTGCCAGGCACCGAGACGGCCGTCGGATTCCACCAGGACTATCCCTTCTCGCCCCACACCAACCCCGACCGGGTGACGGCGCTCCTCATGCTCGACGACACGGGACCCGAGAACGGCGGGCTCGAGGTGGTTCCCGGCTCGCACAAGGAGGGGCTCAAGAGCCTGCGGCGGGACGGCGCCTTCACGGGCACCGTGGCGCCCGAGGTGCGCGCCGACTGCGAACGGCGCGCCGTCCCGGTCACCGGCGCCGCGGGTGCCGTTTGCCTCATGTCGGGCCACCTGCTGCACGGCTCGAAGCCGAACCGCTCCGAGGGCCGGCGCGGGCTCTACATCACGGTCTATTCCGCGGCCGACGCATTCCTCATCTGGGGCAACAGCCTGCCCAACCGGCTCGACGGCGCGATGGTGCGGGGCGTGCCCAGCCGCCGCGCCCGCCTCCGCGCCGGGTTCATCGAGGTCAAGGAGAATTACGACATGTCGTCATTCTTCCAGATCCCCGGGCCAGACGGGTGGAATCGAGCGGCCATGACCACCCTCACCCCGGCCCAGATCGCCCAGTACCGGGACGAGGGCTATACGGTTGCCGAAGGCGCCGTCCCGCCGGAGTTGTTGGCCACCCTCCAGGCCGGGCTCGAGGGCTGGGTCGAGGAGAGCCGCGGCCATGGGGCTGGCTGGGGCGAGACCCTCAACGGTTACGACCGCTTCGATCTCGAGCCCGGCCACACGCCCGAGCGCCCGCGCCTTAGGCGGGTCAACAACCCCCCGGAGATCTCCGCGCCCTGGCGCGCGGCGTCCTTCGACGCCCCGCTCGCCGACATGGTGGCGGACGCAGTCGGCCCGGATGTGAAGTTCGTTCATTCCAAGATCAACCTCAAGGCGCCCGGCGCCAATACGGCCGTCGGCTACCACCAGGATTTCGCCTTCGTCCCGCACACCAACGCGGACATGCTGACGGCCCTCCTCATGCTCCACGACACGGATGCCGAGAACGGTGGGCTCGAGGTGGTGCCGGGCTCCCATCGCGAGGGGCTCGAGAGCCTGTGGCAGGACGGCATCTTCAGCGGCACGGTCTCGGCCGAGGCGCGCGCCGAGTGCGAGCGCCGCGCCGTCCCCATCGCCGGGCCGGCGGGTGCCGTGTGCCTGATGGCGGGTCACATGCTCCACGCGTCCAGCGCGAACCGCTCGGAGCGCCCGCGGGGCCTCTACATCACGGTCTATTCCGCGGCCGACGCCTTCATGCTGTGGGGCAACAGCCTGCCCAACCGGCTCGAGGGCGAGATCGTGCGCGGCAGCGCAAGCCGACGCGCCCGCCTGAGCGCCGCCCTCATCGAAGTGCGGGAGAATTACGGCCTCTCGTCCTTCTTCCAGATCCCGGGCCAGTCGAGCGGGGTCGAGGACGGCTGAGGCCGGCGCGTGCGGGGCGAGGAGAGACCTCGAACTTCGATATCGTCGGCCGTGGTCTGATCTGAATCAAAGCCGGCCCACGCGGGACATGGTAACCGATGGCCGATTGCTCCGGAATTCGCGGCTCGGAGGCGAGGCATGGTCATGACCCTCAAGGAGCGGGAGCTGGTCGCGGTGGGCGTCTCCGTCGCGGTCGGCTGCTGGACCTGCACCAACTTCCACACCCGCGCGGCCTACACCGTGGGCGTCGCGGCGGTGGATATCCGGCGCGCCATCGTGCGGGCCGTGGAGATCCGCCGGACGGCGGCGGACATGATCGAGGCCCATGCGCTCGCGCGCCTCGAGGACCTGACCGGCCTCGAGGACGCCGCCGCGGTGCCCGCCGACACCTGCCTGGGGGCGCTGATCTCGGTCGGCGCGGCGCTGGCCGCGGCCTGCCCCGTGAACCTCGAGGTCAGCCTGGCCGCGGCCGATGCCATCGGAATCACCGAGGACGAGGTGATGGAGATCGCGACCTTGGTGACCTTCATCCGGAGCAAGGCGGCCGCCAACGTGCGGCGCATGGCGGCGCGGCACGAGGCCATGGCACCCTCGTGAACGCGGTATGGGGCGGCCAAGTTTCCGGTTAAAATCGCGAGCGGATAGACCGCCGCCGCGAGTCCCTACGAGGGAGGCCGGGAGATGAGCTTCGCCACCTTGATGGAACAAATGACCCAGGCCGCCTGCCGGGGCGATGGCGCGGCCGTGGGCGCGTGCTTTACCGAGAATGGGGTCTATCACGACGTCTTCTATGGCCCGTTCGAGGGCCCGGCGGCGATCGCCGACATGATCGACAACCATTTCCACCGCGACGGCGAGAACTTCCGCTGGGACCTCTTCGATCCGGTGGACGACGGCGCCATGGGCTACGTGCGCTACCTCTTCAGCTACGCTTCCAAGATGGCGGGATCGGCGGGGCGCCGCTCCATCTTCGAGGGGGTCGGCATCGCGCACCTGGCCGGGACCCTGATCGCCGAGTATCATGAGGTGACCACGGCCACCACCGGCCTCTCCATGATGGGCTTCGCGCCCGAGAAGATCGCCAAGTTCGCGGCCCGCCAGGCCCGCGCCCTGACCGAACGGGCCGAGGCGGCGGGCTATGTCGGGGTCGGATCCGGCCCGCCGCCCATGGTCACAGAGCCGGGGCATGAAGGATGAGGCAGTCATGTCGAAAAAGCTGACGGACGAGCAGATCCGGCACTATCGCGAGGATGGCTTCCTGTTCCCGGTCTCGGTGCTTTCGGCGGCGGAGGCAGCCGATTGCCGCCGCCGCTTCGCGGCCCTCGAGGGGCGGGAGACCGTCAACCGCGACAAGACGATGACGATTCACATCAAGCCGCACCTGCTGTTCCCGTGGCTGAATGCACTGGTGCGCCATCCCGTCCTCCTCGACGCGGTCGAGGACCTGATCGGGCCCGACATCCTGCTCTATTCCGGCGCCTTCATCGTCAAGGAGCCGCACACGCGGGGCGTCTTTTCCCTGCACCAGGACCGCTGGCGCTGGCGCATGGAGCCGATGACTTTGGTCAACTGCTGGCTCGCGTTCACGGACGCCAACCCCGCCAACGGCTCGGTCTCCATGATCCCGCGCTCGCACCTGCGGGGCGAGCTGCCGCACGTCCTCGACCGCACGGGCGACAATGTCATCTCCTACGGCCAGACGGTCGAGGACGTCGATCCGTCGACGGCCGTGGCGATCGAGCTCTCCGCCGGCGAGATGTCCATGCACGACAACAGCACCGTGCACGGCTCGGGCGCGAATGGGACCGACGCCAAGCGCATCGGCTACACCCTGCGCTACATGCCGACACACGTGAAGCCGATTGGCGGGCCGCGCAATGCCGTCACCCTCGTTCGCGGCCATGACCGCCACGGCCACTGGGACCTGGAGCCGAGCCCCGAGCGGGAGATGGACCCCGTCTGCCTGGCTGCGCACCAAGCCATGCTCGCCGAGCACGCCCCGACGAAATACGAATACCTGTAGAGCGATTCCAGCGCGTCTGGAATCGCTCCAGGCCGCAAGGTGGCCCGCCGGTCGTCCGGCGCGCCCGCGCAGGCGCGGACCTCTCGGTCCGCTGCCGCGAGCGACAAAAGAACGTTTCCAGCGCATCTGGAATCGCTCCAGGCCGCAAGGCGGCCCGCCGGTCGTCCGGCGCGCCCGCGCAGGCGCGGACCGTCAAGGTCCGCTGCCGCGAGCGACAAAAGAACGTGCTATTCGCGCTCCGGGTAGAGGCCGCGAAGGCCCGCGCGGGAGGCCTCGCAGACCCCGCGCTCGGTGATGAGGCCGGTGACGAGGCGCGCGGGCGTCACGTCGAAGGCGTAGTTCGCCGCCGGGCTGTCCGCGGGCGTGAGCGTCACGCTCCCCATGGCGCCGTCCGCCCCGCGGCCGCGGATCTCGGTGACTTCCTCGGGCGCGCGCTCCTCGATCGGGATGTCGCGCACGCCGTCCTCGATGGCCCAGTCGATGGTGGTGTGTGGCAGCCCGACATAGAAGGGCACACCATTGTCGTGGGCCGCGAGGGCCTTCAGGTAGGTGCCGATCTTGTTGCACACGTCGCCCGACGCGGCCGTGCGGTCCGTGCCCGTGATGCAGAGGTCGACGAGCCCGTGCTGCATCAGGTGGCCGCCCGCGTTGTCCACGATCACCGTATGGGCGATCCCGTGCCGGCCCAGCTCCCAGGCCGTGAGCGCGGCGCCCTGGTTGCGCGGCCGGGTCTCGTCCACCCAGACATGGATGTCGAGGCCGCCGTCGTGGGCCTTGTACATGGGGGCGAGGGCGGTGCCCCAGTCCACCGTCGCGAGCCAGCCCGCGTTGCAGTGGGTGAGGATGTTGACCCGCCCGCCGCCCTTGCGCTCGGCCGCCGCCTGGATGAGGGGCAGGCCGTGCGCGCCGATGGCCTCGCAGGTGGCGACGCTCTCCTCACAGATCGCCGCCGCCCGGGCGTAGGCCGCGGCCACGCGCTCTCCCGGTGGCAGGCGGCCCAGGCGCCCGCCCATGTCCTCGAGCGCCCAGCGCAAATCGACCGCCGTGGGCCGGGTCGCGAGGAAGGCCGCGCGCGCGTCCTCGAGCGCCGCGTCCGAAGCGTCCGCGCGCAGCGCCAGGCAGAGTCCGTAGGCGGCGGTGGCGCCGATCAAGGGCGCGCCCCGCACCTGCATCGCGCGGATGGCATGGGCCGCGTCGTCGAGGGATTCGAGGCGCAGGGTCTCGAAGGCATGGGGCAGCCTGGTCTGGTCGATGATGCGGACGGCCCAGCCGTCGGAATCGAGCCAGATGGTGCGGTAGTGGCGGCCGTCGATCTTCATGGCGCGGGAGATTAGCCGAGAGGCGGCGTGTGCTCAACGGCTGGACGGCACGCTTGACTCCAATGCGGCGCCAGTCTAGAACGAAAAGCGAACAGACAAAGAGAGAACAGAGACCGTGGCCAAACTGGTGGAATTTCCCTCCGCACCCGGAAAAGCAGCCCTGATCGGGGGCTTGCGCGCCCGCATCGGGACCCTCGAGCGCGCGGGCCATCATGCGATAGACGCCCCGGGGCGGGCAGTGGGCCCAGCCTGCCTGCCCTTCGGCGTGGCCGCGCTCGACCGTGCCCTGCCGGGGGGCGGGCTCGTCCTCGGCCGCCTGCACGAGGTGGCCGGCCCGGACGCGGGATCGGCCGCCGCCATGGGCTTCTGCGCCGTGCTGCTGGCGCGCCTGAGCGCGCGGGGGCCGGTCCTGTGGGTCGCCCGCCGGCCCGACATCCATGCCCCGGGCTTCGCCGTCTTCGCCCCGGTGGCCGAGGAATGCGGCGGCGCGCTCGCCTTCGGGCGTCTGATCGCCGTGCGCGCGCGACGGCGCGAGGAGATCCTCTGGGCCATGGAGGAAGGGCTCAACACGCCGGCGCTGGCGGCCGTCCTGGGGGAGGTGCCCGCGATCGGCCTCACCGCCAGCCGCCGCCTGCAGCTCGCCGCCGAGGCCCACGGCGTGACCGGCCTCCTGCTTTCCTCCGGCGGGGCGGACGCCCTGCCTCCCACGGCGGCGGCGACGCGCTGGCGCGTCGCCGCCGCGCCCAGCCGGCCGGCCTCCCCCTGGGGCGGCGTGGGGGCCGCGCGCTGGCGCGTCGAGCTCCTGCGCTGCCGCGGCGGCCGGCCCGACACCTGGATATTGGAGTGGTGCGATGAGACGCGTGATCTCGCTTTGGTTTCCCCGCTTCGCGACCGACCGGCTGACTCGGCGCCGGCCGCATTGGCGGTCTGAGCCGGCCGCCGCCGCGGTCGCGCTGGGCGGCCGGCTCGTCGTCACCGCCGCGAACGCCCCCGCCGAGGCCCGCGGCATCGCCCCCGGCATGCCGGTGGCCGACGCCCGCGCCCGCCTGCCCATGCTGCGGGTGGCGGATGCCGAGCCCGCCGCCTGCGCCCGGGCGCTCGCGGCGGTGACCGGCTGGTGCACCCGCTATACACCCTGGACGGCGGTGAACGGCCCGGACGGTGTCTTCCTCGACGTGACCGGCTGCGCCCACCTCTTCGGCGGCGAGGCGGCGCTGCTGGCCGACTTGACCGGCCGCCTCGAAGGCTTCGGCCTGGAGGCGCGCGCCGCCCTCGCCGAGACCCCGGGTGCCGCCTGGGCCATGGCCCGGTTCGGTGACGGCGACGCGGTCGAGATCGTCCTCCCCGGCGCCACACGCGCCGCCCTCGCCGCCCTCCCCGTCGCCGCCCTGCGCTTGCCGCCGGCCGATGCCGCGGTGCTCTCGCGCCTCGGCCTCGCGCGCATCGGCGACCTCTACGACCTGCCCCGCGCGGCCCTCGCCCGGCGTTTTGGCGATGGTGTGGCCCGGCGCCTCGACCAAGCCCTGGGCCGCGCGCCCGACCCCGTCTCGCCGCGCCCGCCGGTGGCCCCCCACCGCGTCCACCGGGCCTTCGCCGAGCCCGTCCTGCTGGGGGAGGAGATCGGCGCGGCACTCGACGACCTGCTGGCCCGGCTCTGCGCCCGGCTCTCGCTCGTGGGCCGCGGCGCGCGCCGTCTCGCCCTCACGCTCATGCGCCTCGACGGCAGCCGCGTGGACCTCGCCATCGGCACCAGCGCGCCGGCCCGCGACCCCCGCCACCTGGCCCGCCTCTTCGCCGAGCGTCTCGTGGGCATCGACCCCGAATTCGGCATCGGGAGCATGACCCTTACCGCCACCGCGACCGAGGCCCTGGGCGCCCGCCAGCTCCGCCTCGACGGACTTGCAGTCGGCGGACTTGCAGCCGGCGGACTTGCAGCCGGCGGACTTGCAGCCGGCGGGCCGGCGGCCAGCGAGCTTGCAACCAGTGACGGGGCGGACGGGCGCGAGGGCGGCATCGCCCCACTCATAGACCATCTCGGCAACCGCCTGGGGGCCGAGGCGGTGATGCGTTTCGCCCCCCGCCGCAGCCACCTGCCCGAGCGTGCGGCCCGGCGCGCGCCCGCCTTCGCCGGCACCCCCGCGGGCGGGGAGAAGCCGGAGGCCCCGATCGCGACCGGCCCCCGGCCGCTGCGCTTGCTCGACCCGCCCGAGCCGGTCGAGGCCGTGGCCCCGGTGCCCGACGACCCGCCGCTCATGTTTCGCTGGCGCCGGGCGGTGCACCGCGTCGCGCGCGCCGATGGGCCCGAGCGCATCGCGCCCGAATGGTGGCGCGAGGCGGCCCCGCCGGCCCGGGAGACGCGCGACTACTACCGGGTCGAGGACGAGGACGGCCGGCGCTTCTGGCTTTACCGCCGCGGCCTCTACCGCCCCGGCGCGGCCCCCACCTGGTTCCTGCACGGATTCTTCGCGTGATGGCAATTTGCTGGCAATTCAAGCATGCTAGCATTTTGCTAGCACGATGGAGAAAGCCATGGCCACCCTGACGATCCGTAATCTTGACGGTCAGATCGTCGAACGGCTCAAGTCGAGAGCCAAGGAGAACGGCCGCTCGCTGGAGGCCGAATTGCGCGAGATCCTCGCGGCCGCCGCCCGTTCCGTCACGCTGGCGGAATTCCGTGCCGCGGCACGGCGAATCTCCGCCATGACCCTCGACGTGCCTCAAACCGACAGCACGGAGCTGATCCGCGAGGACCGTGACCGATGATCTGTGTCGTTGATGCAAGCGTGGTCATGAAGTGGTTCCTGGAGGAGGACCTGAAGGCCCACGCCATGTGGCTGCTCGATAATGAGGAGGCGTTCCATGCGCCGGGCTTGATCGTTCCGGAAGTGGCCAACGCGGCCTGGCGGAAGCACCGGATGGGTGAAATCGGTGCCGCGCATGCCTGGGAAATCGTCAGCAAGATCTCTTCTGGCATCCCCATCCTGCACGCGCCCAATCACCTTGGTGGGCTGGCCCTCGATATCGCCATGGAGCTCGATCACCCCGCCTACGATTGCTTTTATATCGCCTGCGCGCGGCTCCTCGGCGATGTCCTGATCACCGCCGACAAAAGGCTTCTCAAAGCCGTCAGCGGCAGTGCCCACGAGCCTCTGGTCCGCGACCTGGCCAGCCTGCCGACGTAAGCGCCCCAGTGCGCCATGACCGCCTATGCCGAGCTCCGGGTGAGCAGCAATTTCAGCTTCCTCTCCGGCGCCTCGCACCCCGAGGAGCTGGTGCGGGCCGCCGCCGGCCTCGGCCACCGGGCCATGGGCATCGCCGACCGCAACACCCTCGCCGGAATCGTGCGCGCCCATGTGGCGGCGCGGGAGGTGGGGCTCCGCCTCGTCGTCGGTGCCCGGCTCGACCTCGAGGACGGGGCCAGCCTCCTCGTCTTTCCCACCGACCGCGCCGCCTACGGCCGGCTCTCGCGCCTCCTGACCCTCGGCAAGCGGCGCGCGCCCAAGGGCGCGTGCCACATCACCCGCGCCGATGTGATCGCCCACGGCGCAGGCCAGATCGCCGTCGTCCTGCCGCCGTCCGAGTCCGGCCGGCCGGTTCCCGATGACGGCTTCGCGGCCGCGCTGGGCGGCTGGCGCGAGGCCTTCGGGGACCGCTGCTACCTGGCCGCCAGCCACCTCTACCGGGGCGACGATGCACGCCGGCTCCATGCCCTCGCGGACCTGGCGGCGCGCGTCCGCATCCCGCTCGTCGCCACCAACGACGTCCACGCCCACGACCCCGCCCGCCGGCCGCTCCAGGACGTGCTCACCTGCATCCGCGAGGGATGCCGACTGGAGGAGGCGGGCGCCCGCCTCTTCGCCAATGCCGAGCGGCACCTGAAGCCGGGCGCCGAGATGGCGCGGCTCTTCGCCCGCCTGCCCGGGGCCATCGAGCGCACGATCGAGATCGCTGGGCGCGCGGCCTTCAGCCTCGATGAGCTGCGCTACGAATACCCGGACGAGGTGACGGCGTCGGGCCGCACGGCGCGGGAGGAGCTCGAGCACCAGACCTGGGCGGGGGCAGGGGCGCGCTACGGCGAGGAGGTGCCGGAGAAGGTGCGCGCCCAGCTCGAGCACGAGCTCGGCATCATCGACGAGCTCGGCTATGCCCCTTACTTCCTCACCGTGCACGACATCGTGCGCTTCGCCCGCGGCCGCGGCATCCTGTGCCAGGGCCGGGGCTCGGCGGCCAACTCGGCCGTCTGCTACTGCCTCGGCATCACGGCCGTGGACCCGAGCCGCCTCGACCTCCTGTTCGAGCGCTTCGTGAGCGCCGAGAGGGGCGAGCCGCCCGACATCGACGTCGATTTCGAGCACGAGCGCCGCGAGGAGGTGATCCAATACATCTACGGGAAGTACGGGCGCGAGCGGGCCGGTATCGCGGCCACGGTGATCCGCTACCGCGCGCGCAGCGCCATCCGCGAGGTGGGCAAGGCGCTCGGCCTCTCGCTCGACGTGGTGGGCAAGCTGGCCGAGACGGTGTGGGGCTGGAAGGGCGAAGCGGTGGACCCCCGGCACCTGAAGGAGGTCGGCCTCGACCCCGCCGACCGCACCCTCGCCCTCGCCACCCGCCTTGCGCGCGAGATCATCGGCTTCCCCCGCCATCTGAGCCAGCATGTGGGCGGCTTCGTCATCACCCGTGGCCCCCTCTCCGAGGTCGTGCCCATCGCCAACGCGGCCATGGAGGACCGGACCAACGTCGAGTGGGACAAGGACGACCTGGACGCCCTCGGCATCCTCAAGATCGACGTGCTCGGCCTCGGCATGCTGACCTGCCTGCGCAAGGGCTTCGCCCTGCTCAGGCGCCACCATGGGCTCAAGCTCGACCTCGCCACCGTCCCGGCCGAGGACGCCACCGTCTACGACATGCTGTGCAAGGCCGACACGATCGGCGTCTTCCAGGTCGAGAGCCGGGCCCAGATGAGCTTCCTGCCACGCCTGAAGCCGCGCGACTTCTACGACCTCGTGATCCAGGTGGCCATCGTCCGCCCCGGCCCCATCCAGGGCGACATGGTCCATCCCTACCTGCGCCGGCGCAACGGCGAGGAGAAGGTCGCCTTCCCCTCGCCGGAGCTGCGCCAGGTCCTGGGCAAGACCCTCGGCGTGCCGCTCTTCCAGGAGCAGGCGATGCACATCGCCATCGTCGCCGCCGGCTTCTCGCCCAGCGAGGCCGACGCGCTGCGCCGCGCCATGGCCACCTTTCGAAAGTCGGGCCAGATTCACGCGTTCCGCACGAAGATGGTGGAGGGCATGGTCGCGCGCGGCTACGAGCGCGGCTTCGCCGAGCGCTGCTTCAGCCAGATCGAGGGATTCGGCGAATACGGCTTCCCCGAATCCCACGCCGCCAGCTTCGCGCTCCTGGCTTATATCTCGGCGTGGCTTAAATGCCACTATCCGGCCGCCTTCGCCTGCGCGCTTCTGAACAGCCAGCCCATGGGCTTCTACGCCCCGGCCCAGATCGTGCGCGACGCGCGCGAGCACGGCGTCGAGGCGCGCCCCGTCGATGTCAACCACAGCGCCTGGGACTGTACTCTGGAGCCGGCCGGGGCCGGCTCGCGCGATGGCGCGGAACGCCCGCCCTCTCCACCCTCCGCCCTCCCGCTCCCGTTGGGAGAGGGGCAGAGTGGCGGGGTGGTGGCGCTGCGCCTCGGCTTCCGCCAGATCAAGGGCTTCCGCGAGGAGGATGCCGAGCGCCTGCTCGCCGCCCGCGGGCGCGGTTATGGGGACGTGCCGGACCTGTGGCGCCGGAGCGGGCTCGGACGGCCCGCGCTCGAGCGCCTGGCCGACGCCGATGCCCATGGCTCCATGGGCCTCGACCGGCGCTCGGCGCTCTGGGCGGTGCGCGGCCTCGGCCCGGCGCCCCTGCCACTCTTCCGCGAGGCCGCCGCCGAGGCCGGGCCGGAGCCGGCCGTCGAGCTGCCCCAGATGGCGCTCGGCGAGGAGATCGTGAGCGATTATGCGAGCTTGCGCCTCACCCTGCGCGCGCACCCGCTCGCCCTTCTGCGTGAGGCCCTGACGGAAGCCGGGATCACGCCCGCGGCCGGGCTCGCGGAAGTGCCCGCCGGCCGCCGCGTCGCCGTCGCCGGCCTGGTGCTGGTGCGCCAGCGCCCTGGCAGCGCCAAGGGTGTCATCTTCGTCACCCTCGAAGACGAGACCGGCCTTGCCAGCGCCATCATCTGGCCACCCGTTTTCGAGCGCTATCGCCGCGCCGTGCTCGGCTCGACGGTGCTGCGCATCGACGGTGTTCTCCAGCGCGAAGGCATCGTCATCCATACCATCGCCCGGCGCGTCACCGACCTCTCCCACCTCCTCGCCACCCTCGTCGACGGCCCCCCTGGGCACCCGGCCCACGCCCCCCACCGCGCCACCGCGCCCACGGGCGTGGCCCCGCACGCGGCCGCCCCGGCACGGCGCGACTTCCCATCCCGGGATTTCCATTGATGGGAAACATCGAACGCGATGACGATAGCGGCGGCGCACCGCTCATGCCGGCCGCTCATCTTCACCCACCCGAGAGGCCCGGGCGGCGGGCCGGAGCCCACCGTGGCGGGGGACACCCCCCGCGGCCATCCGGGCGCCCCCGCCCGTCCGGGGCACGCTGCCTCAAGCACGGGCGCGGGCGCCACCGGATATCCTTGCGGTGGCGTGCGCGCCCGTTCATCCTGACCGCGGCCTCGACTGACCGGGATAGGATCTCATGAGCATTCTGTTGGCACTCCACCTGCTCGCCGCCGTCGTTTGGGTCGGCGGCATGTTCTTCGCCTATATGGCGCTGCGGCCCGCGGCTGGGCCTCTCGAGCCGGCGGTTCGCCTGGCGCTCTGGCAACGGGTCTTCGACCGCTTCCTGCATTGGGTGTGGGCCGCCGTGGCGCTGCTGCTCGTAACCGGCTATTGGATGGCGCTGGGCCCACTCGGCGGCTTCGAGGGCCTCGGCATCCATATCCACATCATGCAGGGATTGGGCTGGATCATGATCCTCCTGTTCCTGCACCTCTACTTCGCGCCGTACCGCCGCTTGCGCGCCGCCCTCGCGGCCGATGACATCCCCAAGGCCGCGCGCTGCCTCTCCCAGATCCGCCTCATCGTCGCCGCCAACCTCGCTCTCGGGCTGCTCGTCGTCGCCGTGGCCGCGGGCGGGCGCTACATGGTCTGACCCCCGCGACGGCCCCGTCGCCGGGGCCGCGATTGAACGCGCCCAGCGAACGTGCCATCGAGCCGCCTCGCCATTACCCTCACTCCGCGGACAGCTCCAGGTCCTCCCAGACTTCGCCTGGCTCCAGATCGAGCAGCTCGCACAGGCGGCGGAACTCCCGGGCCTCGCCCTCCTCGACGCGGCGGTCGGCCGTAGTCTGGCGGCGGCGGGCTGCTTATCCACCGCGGGCGGGCGTCTCGATTCCTGTTTTGGCTGGCTGGCGGCGGCGGTTCCGCGGACCTGACAAGGGGAGCCGCGGGAGTACACTCGGGCCGCTGAGAACGATGCGGCGCCGGCCCCGTTTGCTTGCTGGCAACGACCGGCACCGCACCCCCCGAGCCATGCAAGGCACGACCCATATGCGCAGTATCGTGCGGGTTTGGGCGTGGGTCCACCCCGTTCTCATCGGCTGCGCGATGAAGAACACCGCCCGCCTGTTCAACTGCGCCTCGTGCCATCAACAGGTGGTTCTCTGCCGGCACTGCGACCACGGCAACATCTACTGTTCACGGAGCTGCAGCGATCGGGTGCGCCGGCGATCGCAGCGCCATGCCGGGCAGCGCTACCAGAACAGCCGGCGGGGCCGTCACAAGCATGCTGAGCGCCAGCGGCGCTATCGCGAACGCCGGCGGCGCCGGACGCCGGTGAATCGGCGCCGCGGGCAGGAAGTGACGCATCACCCTTTGACCGCCGCGCGGCGGCGTCCTGTTGTGGCGCGGACGCCGGCAGGGCGTCCCGGAACACGGCCCTTCGGGCACGAGCGGCCCGCCAGGGTCTTCCGCTGCGATCGCTGCGGCCGGTTCTGCGGGCAGGCGGTCTATCCGGGGCTGCGCCCGACGGGAAAGGGGGTGAGATGACCATCGACAAGGAGACCCGCGCGGAGATCCTGCGCCTGTATCACGTCGAGAAGTGGACGGTCGGCACGATCACACGCCAGCTCGGCGTGCATCGCTACACCGTCGAGCGCCTCCTCACCGCGGCCGGCGAGCCCCGGGACGCGAGGTCGCCCAGGCCGTCGATGATCGATCCATACGTGCCGTTCATCGCCGAGACGCTGGCATCCTGGCCGACGCTGCCCGCCAGCCGGCTCTACCAGATGGTGCGCGAATGCGGCTATCCGGGCGGCGGCGACCACTTCCGTCATCTGCTCAGCCACTTCAGGCCCAGGCCCGTGGCCGAGGCCTATCTGCGCCTCAAGACCCTTCCCGGCGAGCAGGCCCAGGTCGACTGGGGACACTTCGGCAAGGTGACGATCGGCCGCGCGGAGCGCCGCCTGATGGGCTTCGTGATGGTTCTCAGCTACTCGCGGCGGATCTTCCTGCGCTTCTACCTCGACGCCGGGATGAGCAACTTCCTGCGCGGCCATGTCGAAGCCTTCGAGGCGTGGCAGGGCGTGCCCCGCGAGCTCTGGTACGACAACCTGAAGAGCGTCGTGCTGGAGCGCCGCGGCGCCGCCATCCGGTTCAATCCCCGGATCCTCGACCTCGCCGGCCACTACCACTTCCTGCCCAAGCCCGTCGCGGTCGCGCGCGGCAACGAGAAGGGGCGCGTGGAGCGGGCGATTCGCTATGTCCGGACCAGCTTCTTCGCCGCCCGCCGGTGGCGCGATATCGACGATCTCAACGCCCAGGCCCTGGCCTGGTGCCACGGCATCGCCGCCGACCGCCCCTGGCCCGAAGACCGCTCGATCACCGTGCGCGAGGCCTTCGAGCGGGAACGCGGCTCTCTCATCGCGCTGCCCGGCGATCCCTTCCCCGACCACGACCGGGTCGAGGTCGCCATCGGCAAGACCCCCTACGCCCGCTTCGATCTCAACGATTACAGCGTGCCGCACACCCATGTGCGGCGCACCCTCGTCGTGGTCGCGACGCTCGACGAGGTGCGCATCCTCGACGGTGTGGACGTCATCGCCAGCCATCCGCGCAGCTTCGACAAGGCGGCCCGCATCGAGAACCCCGAGCACATCGCCGAGCTGGTCAGGCGCAAGAGCCATGCCCGCCGCCTTCGCGGCCAGGACCGGCTGGTCCAGGCCGCGCCCAACAGCGAGCGCCTGCTCGCCGAGGCCGCCCAGCGCGGCGGCTATATAGGCGCCACCGTCGCCGCCCTGTTGCGCCTCCTCGACGCCTACGGCGCCGCCGAGCTCGAGGCGGCCATCGACGAGGCCCTGAAGCGGGACGTTCCCCATCCCAACGCCGTGCGCCTGAGCCTGACCCGGCGGCGCGAGCTGCGGCACCAACCCCCGCCCATCCCCGTCGAACTGCCCGGCGATCCGAGAGTGCGCGACATCACTGTCCGCGATCACGACCTCGTCGGATACGACGGGCTGGCCGGCGAACCCGAGGAGGACAGCGAGCAATGAACGATACCCTCATGGGCCGTGCCCGGGCGCTCGGCCTGCACGGCCTCGCCGCCCACTGGGGCGAGGTCGCCGGGCATGACTGGCCCGCTGCGCTGGTCGCCTGGGAAGAGGAGGAACGGCGAAGCCGCAGCCTCAAGCGCCGCCTCGGCGACGCCCGCCTCGGACAGTTCAAGCCGCTCGCCGACTTCGACTGGGCATGGCCGCGCCGCTGCGACCGCATGGCCGTCGAGGATCTCATGAGCCTCGAGTTCCTCAACGAGGCCGCCAACGTCGTCCTGGTCGGCCCAAACGGCGTCGGCAAGTCGACCATCGCCGCCAATATCGCCCACCGCGCCGTCCTCGAGGGCCACACCGTGCGCTTCGCCACCGCGGCCAGCATGCTCGGCGAGCTCGCCGCCCTCGACAGCGACACCCTGCTTCAGCGCAGGCTGCGCTTCTACGCCCGCCAGCACCTGCTGGTGATCGACGAGGTCGGATACCTGTCCTACAGCAACCGCCATGCCGATCTGCTGTTCAACATCGTCTCCAGCCGCAGCCAGCAGAACTCCACCATAATCACCACCAACCGGCCCTTCGCCGAGTGGGGTGAGGCCTTCCCCAACGCCGCCTGCCTCGTCGCCCTGGTCGACCGCCTCGTCCACAACGCCGAGATCATCGCCATCGACGGCGAGTCCTGGCGCCGCAAGGAGGCCGAGGAACGCCAGAAGCAGCGCAGCGCCGAGCGCCGCCGGCGGCGAGCCGGCAAGGCCGGCGCGCAGGACCGCGGGGAACCGCCGCCGGCGTAGCCATGGATGGTCCCCGCCTCTGGGACCGGCGGGTGCGGGCCGAGACCCTGCGAGGCTATCCCCTCGAAGACGTCGTCCGCCGCCTCGGCTACCGCCGCGATCCCACCGATGCCGCGCGCTGGAGGCGTCCCGGATCCGTCGTCAGCATCAACGGCTTTATGTTCTACGAACATCTGCGCGGCAAGGGCGGGGGCGGAGCGATCGACCTGGTAATCCATGCCTGCCGGTGCACCGTGCCCGAGGCCCTCGGCTTCTTCTCGGAACTGCCGTGCCGTGACCGGTTCCCGGCCGATCGCCACCCGAAGCCGCCGTGCCCGGACCGCCACTGGCCCGCCATCCAGAGCTACCTCGTCGAGCAGCGCGGCCTCGCGGATGTGCTCGTCGCCCTGTGCCGCGACCTCGGCTTGCTCTACGCCGACCGCCACGGCAACGCCGTGTTCGTCCGCCGAAACGCGGCCGGCGAGGCTCTCGGCGCCGAGATCGTCCCTGCCGCGGCGCCACGCCGCCTCGCGCCGACCGGCGCCGCCGCGCGCGGCGGCTTCTGGATGTCGTGGGAACCCGACTGGCCGAACTCCGTCATCCTCGCCAAGAACGCAATCGACGCCCTGTCGGTCCTCTCCCTCCACCTCGTCCCGGCCGGGCGCAAGGGATGCGCCGTGGTCTCAACCGGCGGCGCCACCGCAAGCCTCCCCGAATGGATCGAGGCCTGGAACCCCGGCCGGATCTTCTGCGCCTACGACGCCACCCGCCAGGGCGATGACGCCGCGGCACGGCTCATCCGAAACGACAGCAGGGTCGTCCGCCTGCGCCCTGCCCTCGACGGCCTGGACTGGAACGACATGCTCATGCGCGACCGCGCCGGCGAACCGCTCCAGATCGATGACCGGCCCCTCGACTGAATAGCCACAGCGCGAAACAAAATCAGCCAAGCCCAAAAGCATCCCGTCAGCCAACCGCCACCGACCGCTCAAAAAGAGCACCATATAAGCGCACCCTGGAACCACCGCTAACAAGAGTATCGCATTCGGCGCCACGGCTATCGCGCTCGCGCCCACCGGCGATGGCGCGCTGGCGGCATCATGGGTTCTGCCGAGTCGTTACGAAGTCCGCGGCGTGAATGGCGGCGCGCCACTGGTCATCACGGTCGGCGGCCAATCGGGGCAGGGGGTGTTCGTGCCCGATCTCGGCACCTTCCTCGACCTCGCGCTGGTCCTGTCGGATGTGACCGGCACCATCGCGGGCCAGCCCGGCGCATTCTCAGTTGCCAGTGTCGGCTTTTCCGTCGGTTCCGAGAACGCCGAGCCCGGCTATTTCGAAAGCCGCGGCGGCTTGGTCATCTCCGACCTTCGCGTGGCCGGCGCCGGTGGTGCCGGTGGCCTCAGCATCGGCAACCTGCGCTTCGACAGCGTGCTGACCGGCCTTCGGCTCGCCGGCTTCATGGCCCTTGCCGAAAGCTTTCTCAGCCCCGGCGGCTCGCCGGCTTCCGCCGGGCCGCTGACGACGTTCTACGATGTCGCCGACGCAATGGTGCGATCCGGGGAGCCCGTGGCCTCGGGTGGCGCCATGAGCTTCACGATCGAGAATCTGGCCGTCGATACCGCGGGCTCGAAATTCTCGCTCGACGACATGAACATTTCGGCGGCTCTCGACGGCGTGGGCGAAGACAGCGCGGCCGCCTATGTGGGGCTCGAGCTGGCGGGTCTTGCCACGAACTGGATACCGCCCGAGCTCGACGGCATCGTCCCCGGCGCCGTCACGGTCGATCTGGACATGGTGGAGCTGCCCAACGGCGCGTTGCGGCGCACCCTCCTGTCCTTCATCCAGACCAGCCGCAACATGGGCCCCTATATCGCCGCGCGGCTCACCCCGCTCGAGCTCAAGTCGGCCCTCATGCAATCGGACGCCAAGGTCGCCGTCAACGAGCTGCGCCTCGTCGCCGAGCTCGTGGACGTGCTCGTGCGTGGCTCGGTGCGGACCGCGCCCAGGCTTCCGCTCGGCCTCGAGGTGAGTGCCTATGTCGAGGTCGCCGGGCTGCCCGCCCTGATCGAGGTGATTTCCGTCCGGTCCCAAAACCCGCGGACGATCGAATTCCTGACCCTGATCCAGGCCATCGGCCAGCAGGCGATGACCGAGGATGGGCGCGATGTGCGGACTTACGAGGTCGAATTGGGCGGCGACCTTTCGCTGGTTGTCAACGGAACCGACATCAGGCCCCTTCTGGCCGGCATCCTCACGCGCTAGAGCGATTCCAGCGCACTGGAATCGCTCTCGGCCGCAAAGCGGCCCGCCGGTCGCCCGGCGCGCCCGCGCAGGCGCGGACCTCTTGGTCCGCTGCCG
The DNA here is from genome assembly GCA_963666705.2 of Alphaproteobacteria bacterium. Lineage (GTDB taxonomy): Bacteria > Pseudomonadota > Alphaproteobacteria > CADEGL01 > CADEGL01. The sequence goes on from CAXXKO010000029.1 coordinate 483,146, forward strand.
CGAGCGACAAAAAGGGCTAGAGTGGGTCCGATCGAAGCGGAACCGCTCTAGGCCACATACTCATAAAAGGGATCGTCCCTATCCGGTTAAGGCAGGTCGTGCGCCCTGGGGTTGCAAGCCGTGGATCAACTGGCGGTATGTGATGGTTGGCCGGGCCATGGCGCGGCTCAGGACGAAGTCGCCGAGGTCGTCGATCCGCCTGCGGCGGTTGAAGCGATAGGCCCATTCCCGGCCATAGCGCGGCAAGTGCTTGGCGCTGACGCCATGGTAAGTGCCGTTGAGCCAGGTCTTGAGGTTGCTGAACAGGACGTGGATGATCGGCATCTGCGTCTCGGCGTTCTTGCCTTGGCCTTGGACGGTGGGCTGGTGCTGGTAGACGGCGCCGAGCCCGGCATAGCCCTTGAAATCGTCGGTCAGCAGGCGCGCGCCCGGCGTCACGGCGGCCCGCACGAAGCCGCCGAGCTGCTCGGCATTGGCCCGGGGCAGGATGGCAAGCCGCGCCCGGCCGGCGACGAAGCCGCTGCCCTCGACCCCCTTGCCCGGCGCCACCGCCACCTTCTCCACCGCCAGCACGAGCAGGCTCTTGTTGGCATTGGCCATCCCGCGGCCCCGGCTCTCGGGCTTGCCGCGCCCGCCGTAGTAGCTCTCATCGACCTCGACCATGCCGTCCAGCAACGCATCCGGCCGCTCCGCCAAGCCATGGCGCAGCTTGTGAGCCATCAGCCATGCGGTCTCATAGCGAAGCCCCAGCTCGCGCGCCAGGAACAGGGCCGAGACCCCGCGCTTGTCCCGCCCCATCAACCACGCCGCCAGGAACCATTTGGGCAACGGTGTGCGGGTGCGGTGGAAGATGGTTCCCGCCGTCACCGACTCTTGACGACCGCAAGCCGCGCATTCGAAGACGCGCGCCCGCGCCTTGTGCCGATAGCCCCGCCGGTGCCCGCAGCGGGCGCACGCAAACCCAGACGGCCAGCGTCGATCCGCCAAGGCCAGGATGCACGATTCCTCGTCTCGGTAGCGCTCTTGGAACGTCAACAAGCCGCTCATGCCCTGTCTCCCGACCAATCCTCAGAGGCGGGAACAGTACACCCTTAGAGCGAACATATAAAGAACACTCGGTCGCTACCTGCATTAACCGGATAGGGACGAAAGGGATACCCAAACGTGCTGATTTGTGATTCAAGCTTCCAACCATTGGGAGTTTTGATATGGCACGTTTTGATTTGACGGATTTCGAGTGGTCAGTGATCGAACCTCTATTGCCGAACAAGCCGCGCGGTGTGCCGCGTGTTGATGACCGTCGGGTCTTGAACGGTATTTTCTGGCGTTTGCGAACGGGGGCGCCGTGGGCGGATATCCCGTCACGCTACGGCCCTTACACGACCTGTGTGAATCGTTTTAACCGGTGGCGCAAGGCGGGTGTCTGGGATCGTCTTTTGGAAGGCGTATCAAAGGCCTATGACGGCGACATTCAGATGATCGACTCGTCTTCCGTCCGGGTCTGAGAACGGCAGAGCAATAATCCCCCACTGAAGCGGCCGGTCGATCCGGCTGCGGCGGACCAAAATGGGACCGCGTATAGCCTTCTGTCAGGGTTGCTCTGACTGGAAGGCGGGGGGGATGTATCGGGTGGAGTTGTACGCACGGGTTCGGCGGGCGTGTCATGTCGAGGGGATGAGCACCCGCGAGGCCTCGCGGGTGTTTGGTGTAGACCGCAAGACGGTCCGTAAGATGCTGTCGTTCTCGGTGCCGCCAGGGTATCGCCGAAGCGCGCCGCCGAGGCGGCCAAAGCTGGGTCCGTTCACGGGAATCATCGATCGGATCTTGGAAGACGATCGGACCAGCCACCGCAAGCAACGGCACACTGCGAAGCGCATCTTCGACCGCCTCCGGGACGAGTACGGTTTCACGGGCGGCTACACCATCGTGAAGGACTACGTTCGTGAGCAGGGGCTTCGGTCGCGTGAGGTGTTCGTGCCACTCTCCCATTCCCCCGGTCACGCCCAGGCGGACTTCGGCGAAGCGATGGCGGTGATCGGCGGCGCGTTACGGAAGATCCACTTCCTTGCCTTCGACCTTCCCCACAGTGATGGTTGCTTTGTTGCGGCCTATCCGGCGGAGACGACCGAAGCATTCTGCGATGGCCACAACGCGGCGTTTGCCTTCTTCGGCGGCGTCCCCCGATCCATCCTGTACGACAACACCAAGCTGGCGGTTGCCCGGATCCTGGGCGATGGGAAGCGGCAGCGAACGCGCGTCTTCACGGAGCTTCAGTCCCACTATCTGTTCGAGGACAGGTTCGGCCGGCCGGGCAAGGGCAACGACAAGGGCAAGGTCGAGGGACTGGTCGGCTTCATCCGGCGGAACTTCCTGGTCCCCGTCCCGCGTGCCGAGAGCTTCGCGGCCCTCAACGATGCTCTCGCCGAACAGTGCCGCCGGCGCCAGGCGGCGCGGCTGCGGGGCCACAAGGAGACCATCGGCGAGCGTCTCGAGCGGGATCGTCAAGTTCTCTTGCCATTGCCGCCTGCTCCCTATGATGCCTGCGATAAGCGCCCTGGACGGGCGAGTTCGCTGTCGCTGGTGCGTTACCGCAGCAACGACTATTCCGTGCCCGTGGCCTACTACCATCGGGCATTGAATGAGACTCGTTTAGGGGATTCCCAATCGGTCAAAAGTCTGAATCAATGAGGCGAACGGCTTTGGAGGTTCGCCATGAGCAGAGCGGTTTCGTTACGCGCGGATTTTGATGGTCCGCGTTTGCGTCGATTGGCCAAGGCATCGAAGGATGCGGGCCAGAGCCGGCGTCTTCTTGCGCTGGCGGTGATCTACGATGGGGGCCGGCGTACGGACGCGGCTCGGCTCGGCGATGTCGGGCTTCAAGTCATCCGCGACTGGGTTCTTCGGTTCAACGCCAAAGGGCCGGATGGTCTGATTGACGGCAAGGCGACGGGCAAGCCGCGCAAGCTCGACGATGCGCAACGCCAGGCTCTTGCCCGGCTCGTCGAGGACGGGCCGATCCCGGCGATCCACGGCGTTGTGCGCTGGCGCCGGAAGGACTTGGCGCTTTGGATATTCGAGGAGTTTGGCATCTCGCTTGAGGAGTCGAGCGTAGGCCGCGAGCTGCGGGCGCTGGGGTTCAGCAAGATATCGGCGCGGCCGCGGCACAAGGGGCAGAACGAGTTCGCGGTCGAGGATTTTAAAAAAACTTCGCGGCCGAGCTGGAAGAGATCCGCACCGGCCTTCCAGCCGACACCGCCATAGAGATCTGGTGGCAGGACGAGGCCCGGGTCGGCCAGAAAACCAAGCTCACGCGGCGCTGGGCGAGACGCGGCAGCCGGCCCACGGCGGCCAAGGACCAACGTACGAAGTCGGCCTATATCTTTGGCGCCATCTGTCCCCAACGCGGCGTCGGCGCGGGCCTCGTCCTGCCCCGCTGCAACACCAAGGCCATGCAATGGCACCTCGATGAAATCTCGTCCCAGGTGGCGTCGGGCGCCCACGCCGTGCTCATCCTCGATCGGGCCGGATGGCACACCACCGGCAAGCTCGAAGTCCCGGCCAACATCACGCTGCTGCCCTTGCCGCCGAGGGCGCCCGAGCTGAACCCCGTGGAGAACATTTGGCAGTTCATGCGCGACAACTGGCTGTCCAACCGGATCTTCAAGTCATACGACGATATCGTCGCCATCTGTTGCCAAGCCTGGAACAAGCTCATCGACCAGCCGTGGAAGATCATGTCCATCGGTCTGAGGAAATGGGCACATGGGTTCTGATTAATGCTCGTTGGTATACGGCCACCGTGAGGTGCTCATCCGGGGCTACGTCGATGAGGTGGTGATCAGCTGCGGGGCCGAGGTGATCGCCCGGCACCGCCGGTCCTACGACAGCGAGGACCTGATCTTCGACCCGCTGCATTACCTGCCCTTGATCGAGCAGAAGATCGGCGCCCTCGACCAGGCCGCGCCATTGGCGGGCTGGGACCTGCCCGAGGCCTTCATCACTCTGCGGCGGCTCCTCGAAGCTCGTATGGGCAAGGCAGGCAAGCGCGAGTACGTCCAGGTGCTCCGTCTACTGGAGACCTTCCGGCTCGAGGAGGTCGAGGGTGCGGTCGGCGACGCCCTGCGGCTCGGCGCAATCGGCTTTGATGCGGTGAAGCACCTGGTACTGTGCCGCATCGAGCGGCGGCCGCCCAGGCTCAACCTCGACGTCTATCCGTATCTGCCGCGCGCCCGGGTCGCGATGACGTCCGCCAAGTCGTACATGAGCCTGCTGTCGGGGCTCGGCGCATGACCGACACACCGCAAGTGCTGCTCGCCCACCACCTCGAGACGCTGAAGCTGCCGACCTTCCTGCGCGAGTACGACAAGATCGCCCGGCAGTGCGCCTCGGAAGGCGTCGATCACGTCCGCTACCTGTTGAGACTCGCCGAGCTCGAGCTGATCGACCGCGAGCGCCGCATGGTCGAGCGGCGCATCAAGGCGGCGCGCTTCCCCGTGGTCAAGAGCCTCGACAGCTTCGACTTCAAGGTCATCCCCTCGCTCAACAAGGCGCTGGTCCTGGAGCTGGCCCGCTGCGAGTACATCGAGCGCCGCGAGAACCTCATCGCGCTCGGCAACAGTGGGACCGGCAAGACCCACATCGCCCTCGGTCTCGGCCTGGCGGCCTGCCAGAAGGGCCTCTCGGTCGGCTTCATCACCGCCGCCGCGCTGGTCCACGAACTCATCGAGGCCCGCGATGACAAGCAGCTGCTGAGGTTCCAGAAGAAGCTCGCCACCTACAAGCTTCTGATCGTCGACGAACTCGGCTTCGTGCCGCTGTCGAAGACCGGCGCCGAGCTGTTGTTCGAGGTGTTCAGCCAACGCTACGAGCGGGGCTCGACCCTGGTCACCACCAATCTGCCCTTCGACGAATGGACCGAGGTGTTCGGCTCCGAGCGCCTCACCGGCGCGCTCCTCGATCGCCTCACCCACCACGTCAACATCCTCGAGATGAACGGTGACAGCTACAGGCTCAACCAGAGCCGCAGGCGTCAAACCCCGACTGCTAACTGAACCGACCACCCAGCCCACGCTTGACCCCGTGGGCCCACAGGTCCCTCCCGCGCGCGCCGCCGCGTCAGCCTGTTGAGGGCACACCGCGTCGCGCGCGGGGCCCTCCCGTGGACTACGGGGACAAGCCCGCAGCCGCCAAGCGGTCCCTTCTTACACCGCCGAGGTGGTCCCTTTTTGCTCCGCCATTGACACGGGTCCATCAGCATGCCGCGAACGGTAAAAAAAAGGACCTGCGATCCCGTTGCATGGGTCGCTCCCGGGGTGGCTTGACGACAAAGATCCACGCCCTCGTCGACGCCATGGGTCTGCCCATCGCCCTGAAGCTCACCGAAGGCCAGGCCCACGACGGGCGCAGCGCCGTGGATATGTTCGACACCGTGGGGGCCGGAAATATCCTTTTGGCGGATCGCGCTTACGACTCCAATGCGCTTCGTGAATGGCTCGACGAACGTGGGGCCTGGGGAAACATCCGCGCCATGCCGAACCGCCTCGAACCACCAGCCTTCAGCCACTGGCTTTACAAGCAGCGCAACGCCGTCGAGCGTTTCTTCAATAAACTCAAACAGTTCCGTGCCGTGGCAACGCGCTACGACAAGCGGGATGACAACTACCTCGCTTCCGTTAAACTCGCGTCACTGCGTATATGGCTTCGATTTAATGAGTCGGTGGCCTAGAGCGGTTCCGCTTTGATCGGACCCACTCTAGTGCTCTATTTCGCTCGCGGCAGCGGACCGAATGGTCCGCGCCTGCGCGGGCGCGCCGGGCGACCGGCGGGCCGCCTTGCGGCCTGGAGCGATTCCAGTCGAACTGGAACCGCTCTAGCCGGTGGGCGAGCCACCACGGTTCCGGCGCTTGATGAAGTCGATTGAGGTCCAGGTCATCACCTTCTCGTCGCGCTGGTTGAAGACCGCCGTCGTGATACGGAGGATGCCTCTGTCGGGCTTGGTGCGGGAGGGGCGGGCCGAGATCACCTCGGCCTCGATTCGGAGCGTATCGCGCGGCCGCACGGGATGGAGGAAGCGCAATCCCTCGATCTCCACCCCACCGAGGAGCGTGCCGTGGTAGATGCCGAGATCGGCGAAGAGGCGCGCGCTGATGGCGAGCGTGTGGAGGCCGCTCGCAACCAGGCCGCCGAAAATCGAATCGCATGCGGCATCGGGATCGGTGTGGAAGATCTGGGGGTCGAAGCGGTGGCCGAACTCGAGGATCTCCGACTCGGTCAGGTGATGCGCGCCGCCCGCATGGCGGTCGCCCGGATGGAAGTCCTCGAAGTAGAGCGCGCGGGGGCCGACCCCGCCCTCGGCCGTCATATGACCGGTCGCGCCCGATCTAGGCCGAGGCGGCCGGCACCGCGCCGGCCGCTCGCAGGCGCGCGCCCATGCGCCCGGCCAGGAGCGCCCAGTTGTTCTGGGACATGAGCTGGCAGTAGACGGCCGGCAGCCAGCCGCGCCGCCGCCATTCGAGGAAGGTCTCGTCGGGGAGGGCACGGAGCTTCTCCTCGTCGATCAGGCGCAAGCCCTGGAGGGCGATACGCTGGTCGCCACCGACGGCGATGTTCGCCGTCTTCTCGGCGAGGAGGCCGCTCGCGTCGAGGGCCTCGCAGAGCTCGCGCGTGGCGATGAACTGGCGGTGGTAGGCGGAGCAGAACTCGAGGGCGCGCTTGGTAAGATCCGTCGGCTCGCCCTCGGCGAAGAGGGCCCGTTTGCCAGCGCCGTCCTCGATCAGGCCAGAATCCTCGTCGATGCAGAGGGCGAACTGGCTCTGCTCCGGCCGCTCCAGGAAGATGAAGGGGTAGCGCCGCACGTAGCCCGGCACGTAGACGCCCTCGGTCCAGTGACCATCCGCGTCGACGAACAGGTTCTCCGATTTCTGCAGGCCGAGGACGGCGACCGGCACCGCCGGGTCCCCGGCCGTGAAGACGATGGGGAAATGGCGGATCGCCACGGGAAACTCGTCGAAGGTGAGCGGCACCGAGTTCGATTGCGCCGCGAAGGCGAAGCTCCTGGCTTCGGTCAGTGTCTTGCCCGCGTGGCGGCCCGAGTCCATCGGTACCGGCCGGTGGTAGAACATGGGCATGCCGGGCTGTCGCTCGGCCGGCTGGTCGACGGCGGCCGAAGTCTCCGCCGCTGGCGCCTCCGCCGCCGCGCTCTCGGTTGCCGGGGCCGCGGCCGCCGATTCTTTCTTCTTGGTCTTTTTGGCCATCGATATCCTCATCCTGTCTCGCACCCGCTGGTGCGGCGCAAACTAGCACGCGTCGTACCCCCGCGACAGGATTGCCGGTCCTAAAGCGCCTCGGCCTGCTCGCGCAGGACGAACTTCTGGATCTTGCCGGTCGAGGTCTTGGGCAGGGCGCCGAAGATCACCGTCCGCGGCACCTTGAAGTGGGCCATATTGTCCCGACAATAGGCGATGACGTCCCCGGCCGAGAGCGGGCCGGCGCCCGGGCGCGGGGTCACGAAGGCGCAGGGGCTCTCGCCCCATTTCTCGTCGGGCCGGGCGACGACGGCCGCCTCCATGATGTCGGGGTGCTTGAACAGCACCTCCTCGACCTCGAGGCTGGAGATGTTCTCGCCGCCCGAGATGATGATGTCCTTGGAGCGGTCCTTGACCTCGACATAGCCGTCGGGATGGCGCACCGCCAAGTCGCCGGTGTGGAACCAGCCGCCGGCGAAGGCGGCAGCCGTGGCCGCGGGGTTCTTGAAGTAGCCCTTCATGACCGTGTTGCCGGCGAGCATGATCTCGCCGATGGTCTCGCCGTCGGACGGCACCGGCTCGCACGTCTCCGGGTCCGCGACCATGAGGCGCTCGAGCGTCGGATAGGCGACACCCTGGCGTGCCATCATCGCCGCCCGGTCGGCGATGGGGAGCGCCTCCCAGTCCTCCTGCCAGGCGCAGATCGTGGCCGGGCCGTAGCTTTCCGTGAGCCCGTAGAGGTGGAGCATGCTGAAGCCCATGCCCTCCATGGCCGCGATCACGGCGCTCGGTGGCGCGGCGCCGCCCGTCGCGACGTCGACCGTGTGGCTGAAGGGCCGCTTTTCGTGCCCGGGCGCGTGGACCAGCATGTTGAGGACGATGGGCGCCCCGCACATGCGGTTGACCTGGTGCTCGGAGATGAGGCTGAAGATCCGCGCCGGCTCGACCTTGCGCAGACAGACATGGGTGCCGCCCGCCGCCGTCACCGCCCAGGTGTAGCACCAGCCGTTGCAGTGGAACATGGGCAGGGTCCAGAGGTAGACCGTGTCCGACCGGAGGCCGAAGGCCAGGATCTGCCCGCTCGTGTTGAGCGCGGCGCCCCGGTGGTGGAACACCACGCCCTTGGGATTGCCCGTGGTGCCCGAGGTGTAGTTGAGCGAGATGGCGCGCCATTCGTCCTCGGGGGGGTGCCAGGCATGGTCCTCGGAACCCTCGGCCAGGAAGGCCTCGTACTCGAGCGCGCCGATCAGCTCGCCCTCGCCCCTGGCCTCGGGGTCGTCCACGTCGATCACCACCGGCCGCGCCTTGGTGAGGGCGAGCGCCTTCTTCATGACCGGCGCGAAGGCGCGGTCGGTGATCAGCACCTTGGTCTCGGCATGCTCCAGGATGAAGGCGATCGTCGCAGCGTCGAGGCGGGTGTTGAGGGCATTGAGCACGGCACCCGCCATGGGGATGCCGAAATGGGCCTCGAGCATGACGGGCGTGTTGGGCGCCATCACCGTCACCGTGTCGCCGATGCCGATGCCGCGCCCGGCAAGCGCCCCGGCAAGGCGTCGGCAGCGGCCGTGGAAGGCGCCATAGCTTCGCCGCAGCGGCCCGTGGATGATGGCCGTCTTCTCGGGCCAGATGGCCGCGACCCGGGTGAGCTGGGTGAGGGGGGTGAGCGCCGTGTGGTTCGCCGCCACCCGGCCCAGCCCGTCCTCGTAGGGACTAGTACCCACTTTCATAATTCCGTGTGCCATACGATCGCTTTTCCCGTCTCCTCGGTAGGAGGGGGCGCGCCGACGATGCCGGGGCATCGTCAAGCACCCTCGACGCCCCGAGGGGCGGGAAAAGCGACCCGTAGGGCGGCGCCCCGAGGCCCCCGGACGTCGTCGCGCGCCGCTTGTGATGCCCCGGCATCACGGCGCGCCACCCTCCTAGCCGGGAACCTCGGGGCGCCGTCGTATGGCACACGGAATTATGATAGTGGGTACTAGCGTCCGTCATCCTCGCCTCGCCTCCCCCCATCCCGCGCGCCGAGAGGATAGCGGGGGCGGCCCGCAGCGCGCAATCGGTTCGGCTTTGGGCGCACCCTGCCGTGGCCCGCTATAGAATGCCCTTGTCTCGGTGCGAGGAAGCCGATATTCGTGCCCGCCATGTGGCTTAGGAACCTTTGGTACTTCGCGCTGCCGGGCCGGCGCCTGCGCCCCGGGCGCATGACCCACAAGGTGATGCTGGGCGAGCCCCTGTTGATCGGGCGGGCGCGCGACGGTGAGCCCTTCGCGCTCCACGACATCTGTCCGCACCGCGGCATACCGCTCTCGCGCGGCGCCTTCGACGGGCGCGAGGTCGAATGCTGCTACCATGGCTGGCGCTTTGGCACCGACGGCCGCTGCACGGCCATCCCCTCCCTCGTCGAGGGCCAGCGCATGAATGTCGGCCGCGTGCGCGTCAAGCGCTACCCTGCGCGCGAGGTGCAGGGCAACATCTGGATCTATTTCGGCGACGACGCGGAGGACGGCGCCGTGGAGCCGCCGGAGCCCCCCCGGCTCCCCGATGTCGAGGCCCGGCATTGCCACCTCTTCGAAGCCATGCCTTTTCCCTGCGACATCGATCATGCGATCGTCGGCCTCATGGACCCGGCGCACGGCCCCTACGTTCATCGCTCCTGGTGGTGGCGCACGCGCCGCTCCATGCACGAGAAGTCCAAGGCGTTCGAGCCTTCGCCGCTCGGCTTCACCATGGTGCGTCACAGGCCGAGCCGAAACTCCTTCGCCTACAAGCTCCTGGGCGGCACCCCGGAGACCGAGATCAGCTTCCGCCTGCCGGGCGTGCGGGTCGAGCATATCAGGGCCGGGCGCCATGTGGTCTGCGGGCTGACGGCCGTAACGCCCGTGCGGGAGGGCGAGACGGAAGTGAATCACGCCATCTATTGGACCATGCCCTGGCTCACCCCCTTCTCGCCGCTTTTCCGGCCCTTCGCCCGCACCTTCCTCGGCCAGGACCGCGCCGTGGTCGAGATGCAGCAGATCGGCCTGGCCTGGAAGCCGGACCTCATGCTGATCAACGACGCCGACAGCCAGGCCAAGTGGTACTACCAGCTCAAGCAGGAATTTGCCGGCGCGCGGGCCGAGGGCCGGCCGTTCCGCAATCCCGTCACGGCGCGAACGCTTCGTTGGCGAAGCTGAGCCCGCGCGGGCCGGGCGCGGCGGTCCCGGGGCGGTCGCCTTGACCGCATTCCGGGTTGTCGTCACCCTCGCCGTCACCCTCGTCATCAGCCAATTCTACCGCACCACCCTGGCGGCGATCGCGCCCGAGCTGATGCACGAGCTGACCCTCTCGGCCGGGGAGCTCGGCCTCGCTTCGAGCGCCTTCTTCCTCGCCTTCGCCGCCATGCAGATACCGGTCGGCATGCTGCTCGACCACTTCGGGCCGCGCCGGACGGTGCCGAGCCTCCTGATCCTCGCCGTGACCGGCGCCATCACCGTCTCCCAGGCCGACGGCTTCGCCTTCCTCGCCACCGGCCAGGCACTCCTCGGCGCGGGCTGCTCGGGCATCTTCATGGGCGGGCTGGTGGCGGTCGCGCGCTGGTTCCCGCCCGACCGCTTCGCTACCATCGCGGCCGCCGTCGTCGCCTTCAGCAACACCGGCGGCCTGCTCTCCGCCACGCCCTTCTCGGCGGCGGTGGCGGCGATCGGCTGGCGCGCGTCCTTCCTGGCACTCGCGGGGGCAACCGCCCTCCTCGCCCTCGCCATCATCGCCCTGGTGCGCGACGCGCCCGCCGGCCACCCGTTCCACGACCGCCCGCCCGAGGGGCTCGCCGAGGCGCTCGGCGGGGTGCGGGAGGTCCTGACCGACCGCCGCATCTGGCCGCTCCTGGTCGTGAGCTTCGTCTCCTATCCCGCCGTGCTCGCGCTGCGGAGCGTTTGGGCCGGCCCCTACGTTCACGACATCCACGGCCTCGACGGCGTGGCCCGGGGCAACGTATTGCTCCTCATCTCGATCGCCATGATCGCGGGCCTCGTCGCCTACGGCCCGCTCGACCGGGTCTTCGATACGCGCAAGCGAATCGTCGTCTGGGGCACCCTCGCGGCCATTCCCGCCCTCGTCGCCCTCGCGGCGGTGCCCCGTCTCGAAGCCTGGCAGGCCACCGCGCTTCTCGTCCTGTTCGCCTTCCTCGGCTCCAACTACGTGCAGATCCAGCCCCACGGCAAGGCGTTCTTCCACGAGCGCCTGGTGGGGCGCGTCGTCACCGTCCTCAACCTCTCCACCTTCACGGGTATCGCCACCCTACAGGCGGTGACCGGCTTCATTCTCGGCGCTTTCCCGGAAAGTGATGCGGGCGCCCACCCGCCCGAGGCATATCGCGCGATGTTCGCCTTCCTCGCCGTCGTGAGCGCGGTTGCCCTAGCGGCTTATGCCTGGAGCGCGGACGTGCCGCCCAGCACCGAGCGTGGCGGCGGCCCGGCACGACCTCGAGGCGGCAGGACTGATACCAACGGCCCATAAGAATGACCCGTTGTATGTTCCCTCAAGCGCCGGGCGGGCGCATCCGCGCCCTTGGCTTACCTCGCATAAGCTCGGGCGCGCGGTCGCGCTTGCCAGCGGTCGATGAGTCAAGCTCATCGGCCGCTGGTATTAGTTCGTGAGCGGCTCGCGCGCCATGGCTTCGGCGCGGGCACGGTCCCCGGCCGAGAGGGAGCCGCCCACGCATTCGCGGGCCGAGACCGCGTCCTCGAAGCCCGCTTGGGCAGCACGCTCGTACCAAGCGTAGGCGGTCACCGGGTCCTCCGGCATGCCGATGCCCATCTCGAGATAGATGCCGAGCGAGAACTGGGCCGCGGGCTCGCCCAGGTGCGCGGCACGGCCGTACCAACGGGCCGCGGCGACCGCGTCCTCGGGCGTGTCGCCGCCGCTCGCATAGGCGTCGGCGATTCTCACCATGGCCGCCACGTCGCCGTCCTGCGCGGCCTCGAACGCCGGCACCAAGGCATCGGTGGCGGCGCGCTCGTCCTCGGAGAGGGCATCGGAGACCGTATCGCGGGCCTGTTCGGCGGGCGCGAAGCCCGTCACCGCCGCGCGCTGGAACAGGAGGTAGGCGTGGCGCACGTTCTGTTCGAGGCCATCGCCCTTGGCGTACATGACGCCGAGGTTGTAGAGGGCGCGCGGCTCCCCCTGGTCGGCGGCGCGCTCGAACCAGGTCAGCGCCGCCGCCAGGTCGGGCTCGACCCCGGCGCCCTTGAGATAGATGAGGGCGACATTGTATTGGGCGCTGGCGCTGCCCTGCTCGGCCGCGCGCAGGTACCATTTCCGCGCGATGGCGAGGTCGAGGGGCACACCGCTGCCCTGGCGGTAAAGTTGCGCAAGGTTGAACTGAGCGGCCGCGTGATCCTGTTCCGCCGCGCGCGAGAGCCACATCGCCGCCGTCGCCAGGTCGAGGTCGACGCCGCGGCCGTTGAGGAAGCTGATGGCGAGCGCGAACTGGGCATCGGCGAGGCCCTTGTCCGCGGCCATCGTGAACCACGCCACCGCTCGATCGAGGTCGGCCTCGGCGCCGCGGCCCTCGGCGTGGAGCAGGCCGAGCTGGAACTGTGCCGCCGCGTGTCCTGCCTCCGCCGCCTCCCGGAACAGGGCCGCGGCTCGGACCGGGTCCTCGGCCAGGCCGAGCCCGAGATTGTATTTCATGCCCTCCTGGTAGAGCGCCTCGGACCCGGGCGCCGCGGCCGGCTCGGGCACCGAGGACGGCACGGGGGCCGGCGAGAGGCTGGCCGTCTCCGTCCCAGACGGCTCGGACGGTGGGGCTGGCGCGGGCGCCGGCGGGGCCGGCGCCGTCACCGGCGTCAGCTCCGCAAACTCGCGCGCCGCCTCGGCGTCGCCCTGGGCCGCCGCCAGCGCGAACCATTTGGCCGCCTGGATGTCGTCGCGGGGCACGCCCAGCCCCAGCCGGTAGAGCCGCCCGAGGCTGAGCTGCGCTTCGGCATATCCGGCATCCGCCGCCTGGCGGAACAACCGCGCGGCCTCGGTGAAGTCCTGGGGCACGCCGCGCCCGGCCACGTAAAGCGAGGCCGTGTCGTACTGCGCCGCCGGATGGCCGTGCCGCGCGGCCCGCTGGTAGAGGGCGACCGCCCGCGCAAAATCGCGCGGCACGCCCCGGCCTTCCTCGTAAAGAACACCGAGCGCGTAAACGGCGCCGACTTCGCCGAGCTCCGCCGCCGCCTCGAGGAGGCGCGCGGCCTCCGCCTCGTCCGCGTCCACGCCGGCGCCCTCGGCGAGCAGCAGGCCGAGCATATAGAGTCCCCGGCCGTATCCCTGGTTGGCCGCGAGGCGATACCAGGTGGCGGCCTCGTCCGGGTCCCACGCCACGCCTTCGCCATTGAGGTAGAGGTCACCAAGGCCCACCGCCGCGCGCGGGTCGCCGTCCTCGGCCGCCGCGCGCCAGAGCTCGGCCGCGAGGGTGTAGTCGCCAGCGGCGCGGGCGGCGGTACCGGCCTCGAAATCCGCCCAAGCCGGGGCGGCGGCGGGGCCGAGGACGAGGGCCAGGATCAGGGCCGGCAAAACCGCCCCCATGGTGCGCTTCACCGTCCAATGACGGTCGGTCATGTGTCCTCCCCCTCGTCCCGGTCGTTGCTGGGGCCGGCGGCCCATCCGCCGATCCTAAACCCAGTCGGCGCCAGGATCACCACCAACACGATACGGAAGATATGGTGGCTCGCGACGAAGACGGTGTCGATGCCGAGGGCGAGCGCTATCAGGCTCATTTCCGCGAGGCCGCCGGGTGCAAAGGCCAGCACCAGTGCCTCGAACGGCGCGTCCGATATCTGGCGCAGGGCGAAGGCGGCCGTGACCGAGGCCGTCAGCAGGATGGCGGAGGCGACGACGGCGTGGCCCAGGGTCCGTCCGAGGAAGGACAGGCGGACGCCGGCGAAGCGGCAGCCCACGGCGGCGCCCACGATGAGCTGGGCGAGGGCGATCAGCTCCGTCGGTGGCCGCGAGCCGGTCAGGCCCGTGGCGTGGACGACGGCGCTGGCCAGCAGCGGGCCCGTCAGCATGAAGGCCGGCATCCTGATGGCCCGGGCCGCGAGGGCGCCCACGATACCGGTCATCACCATAACGCCGACGTCCGCGAGCGGGACCTCGGCGAGGTGAATTCCCACCACCGCGCGCCGCGCGGCATCGTAGCCGCCCGAGAAGCGGAACCAGACCGGAATGGTCAGCACCATGAGGAGGACACGGGCTGAATGGATGAGCGTGATGGTGCGCTCGTCCCCGCCAGCCTCGGTGCCGGCGAAGATCATCTCGTTGAGGCCGCCCGGCGCGGCCGAGAAAAAGGCGGTCGGCAGGTCGTAGCCGGTAACCTTGCGGAAGTAGATCAGCACGAGGAGGCCGACGACCACCACATAAACCACGAGGCCGGCGAAGGTGGGCAGCCAGTTCCCCGCGTGGGCCAGGATCTCGGGCGTGAAGGCGCTGCCCAGCATGACGCCGAGCACGGCGATCATCACCGCCCTCAGCCACGGGTACATATACAGCCGCAGCCCGCCGAGCGTGCCCGCCGTGGTGAACACCATGGCGCCGATCATCCAGGCCAGCGGCATGCGCAGCCAGGCGAAGAGCGCGCCGCCCACACCGCCGATGAGGAGCGCCAGCGCCAGCGCCCGCAGCGGGCGGTCGGGCGGCGCCTCGTCCGGCCTTCGGCCCCCCCCCCCCCGGTCACCGGATCGCCCGGTGGCCCGCCGCCCTCAGCCCACGCGCCGGCCCAGCCGCACCGCGGTCAAGCCCTTGCGCAGCCTTTGGGAGGGCATGACCAGAAGGCAGTGGTCGTAGGGCGTGCGAACGTCCCTGTCGCCGTCGCGCCCGATCAGCGTGCCGGCCTTCTCGATCGCCTCCATGCCGCGATAATCGCCGGCGAAGGTGAAGGGCTCGCTCTCGATCGTCACCGCCTCGGTCACCTCGATGAAGGTCTGCGGTGGCGGCTCCGCCGCGGACAGGTGGGGTGCGGCGAAGGCGGGGGCGATCGTATCGAGGTGGAGGAGGAACCGGAGGCTCGCCTCGATGGCCAGGGCCACGGTCCCGGGCCGCCAGTGCTGGCCGCACTCGATGAGGGAGGCGGCGCGCGGGTCGGCCGGGTCGTCGAAATGGGCGTAGTCGCGCAGGCGGCGGCCGGCGGCGTGGCCGGAATCACTGACCACGTAGGCCGGCACCCGGGTGCCCGCGCCCAGCGCCCGCCCCTTCTCGCGCGGGCCGGCGAGGCATAGCGCCGGCGAGCCGTGCTGCATGGAGTGGATGTCGAGCAGATAGTCGATCCGGTCCATGACGGGGCGCAGCGCCCGCGCGCGGCGTAGTTCCGTGCTGACCCTCGGGCCGTCGAGGACGTCCTCGGACCAGACCCGGTTCATATCCTCCTCAACGAAGCGCGAGGCGCCCGGGTCCGCCGGATCGAAACGCGCGTAGGCGGCGGTGTTGGCGAAAGAGAGGGTGAGCGTGCCGCGCTCGGGCCGGACGCGATTGCGGAACAGGAAGTCGAGGGCCGCCGCCCCGCACAGCTCGTTGCCGTGGGTGAGCGCGTTGATCATGACATGCGGGCCGGGCCGCCCGCTCTCGAGGGTGGTGACGTATTCGATCCCCGTATTGGGGGCAATGTCGACCGGCTCGATCTCGACCTTGTAGGCGACAGGTTCCATGGCCGGCGCCTCAAGCCTCGCAGACCTGGTCCACGAGGCGGCCCATGAGGGCCTCGCAAAGAGCGATCTGCTCGCGCGTCATTGCCGGCGCGGTAGGGGGCAATGTCGACCGGCTCGATCTCGACCTTGTAGGCGACAGGTTCCATGGCCGGCGCCTCAAGCCTCGCAGACCTGGTCCACGAGGCGGCCCATGAGGGCCTCGCAAAGAGCGATCTGCTCGCGCGTCACGAACTCGTTCGGCTTGTGGGCCTGTTCGATATGGCCCGGGCCGCAGACGACGGTCGAGACCTCGCCCTCCTGAAACAGCCCCGCCTCGGTGCCGAAGGCCACCTTGCTCGTGCTGTTGGCACCCGTGAGGCTCTTGGCGAGCGCGATCACGGGGTCGTCCTCGGCCGTGTCGAGGCCGGGGAAATACGAGAGCTCCTCCCAGGAGAATCCCGCCTCCTCCGAGACGGCGAGCATCTCGGGCAGGAGCGTGCCCTCGGCATAATCGCGGACCTCCTCGAACAGCGCGTGCGCGTCGTCTCCCGGCACGGTGCGGAACTCGAAATCGAGGTAACAGTCCCGGGGCACGATGTTGAGTGCCGTGCCACCCGCGACGATGCCCACATGCACGGTCGTGTGGGGGATGTCGAAGGCCCCGTCGAAGGTCCCCTCCGTGCGCTTGCGAATCGCCATCGCGCGCAGGAAGGTGATGACCTCGCCCGCGAACTCGACGGCGTTCACCGCGCGGGGCGCGATCGAGGAATGGGCCTCGAACCCGCGCACCCGGCAGCGGTAGCTCCGCTTGCCCTTGTGCCCACGCACGACGCTCATGTTGGTGGGCTCGCCGACGATGCAGAGGGCGGGCCGCACGAGGCCCGCGCCGAACCGGTCGATCAGCCGGCGCACGCCCACGCATCCCACCTCCTCGTCGTAGGAGAGCGCCAAGTGGATGGGCGTCTTGAGGCCGCGGCGCAGGAACTCGGGCGTAAAAGCCAGCGCCACGGCCAGCCAGCTCTTCATGTCGCAGGTGCCGCGGCCGTAGAGCTTGCCGTCCTTTTCCGTGAGCTCGAAGGGGTCGGTGTCCCAGGCCTGGCCATCGACCGGCACCACGTCGGTATGACCCGAAAGGCAGATGCCGGGCCGGCCCACGGGCCCCAGTGTGGCAAAGAGGTTCGCCTTCTGGCCCGTCTCGTCGTGGACGAGGGTGGATTCGACCCCAAGGTCGGCCAGGTAGCCGCGCACGAAATCGATCAGCGCCAGGTTCGAATTCCGGCTGGTGGTGTCGAAGCCCACCAGGCGGCGGATCATCTCCAGGCTCTTGAGCTCGGTGTCTGGGCCCGGGTTCATGGCTTCTCCCTCGTATCTTGGTTCCTAAGACGACAGGAATTGTTCCTTGAGGATACGCTCCTCATAGGTGTGCTCGGGGTCGAACAGCAGCGTGATCTCTTGCGACCGGTCCTCGCACACCTCGACGGACGCGACATCGCGGATCTCGGTGTAGTCGGCCACGGCGCTCACGCTCCGCCGCGCTGGCTCCAGGACATCGAAGCGAACGGTGCTCGAATGGGGCAACAGCGCCCCGCGCCAGCGCCGGGGCCGGAAGGCGCTGATCGGTGTCAATGCCAGCAAGTCGGCGCCCACCGGTACGATGGGGCCGTGGGCGGAGAGGTTGTAGGCCGTGCTGCCCGCCGGCGTGGCCAGCAACACGCCGTCGCAGATCAGCTCCTCCAGGCGCACGACACCGTCGACTTCGATGCGGATCTTGGCCGCGAGGCGCGTCTCGCGCAGGAGCGAGACCTCGTTGATGGCGATGGCCTCGTGGGCGCCCCCATCGGTCGTGCGCGCGGCCATGCGCAGGGGGTGGACGGTCACGGGGTCGGCCGTCGCGATGCGCTCTTCAAGCCCCTCCACCTCGTAGTCGTTCATGAGGAAGCCGACCGTGCCGCGGTGCATGCCGTAGATGGGCACGCCACGCTCCAGGTATTGGTGCAGGGTCTCGAGCATGAAGCCGTCGCCGCCGAGGGCCACCACCACGTCGGCCTCGTCGGGGTCGTGGTGGGGGTAGCGCGCCTCGAGGCGCTTCAAGGCCCTGCGCGCCGGCCCCGTATCGGCGGCGGCGAATGCGATGCTCTTACGGGCCATGGAGGGCGCTTTCCTGCCGCGCGCGGTGGGACCGGACCGGTCGGCCCCGAGAGGCCGCGCCGAGTATACCCGAGCCCGAGGCTAGCGCCAGCGGCCGTCGAGGTGGGCGCTGGACGCGATCGTGGCCCGCCCACGGCGGATTTGTTCGCACCACTGGATTTATGCAAGACTTAGCGGCTGGCCGGCCATGAAATTCTCGTGGGGAAGCCCACGCGGGGAAGCTGGGGGGTGGGCGATGGCGGAGCAATCACTCGAAGTGACGGATTTCCGTGTCGGCGACGTGTTGGCCGGGGAAGCCTCATACTTTTCAAGAACATCATCCCGTTTGGCCTGCTGTCGATCCTTTTCATGTCGCCACAATATATCTATGAGCTGTCGATCACGCCTTCAGGTGATTCCGGGGGATGGGGCGCACTATGGACGCAGTTATTCTTTCTATTCCTGGGAATCGTCCTCAGTTCCCTGGTGACGGCCGTGTTGGTCTATGGGACCTTTCAGGAGCTTAGGGGGCGACACGCCAGCCTCGGCGATTGTATCGCGCGCGGCCTCGCGGTCATGGTTCCGGTCATCGGTGTGTCGATTCTGGTCGGTCTTTCGATCGTCGTGGGGCTGATTCTTCTTATCGGTCCCGGCTTGGTTGCCATGACGTTACTGTGGGTCGCCATTCCCGCGGCCGTCATGGAGAGGCCCGGCGTCCAGGCGAGCCTGAAAAGAAGTAAGGATCTGACCGAGGATCACGTGTGGGCGGTCTTTGGGCTCATAGTGATTCTGTTCGGCGCGGGACTTGTCGTGAATTTCGCTATTGCGGCGGTTCTTGGCGGCGGAGGGCCGTTCGGCGGGGATTCGGGCTCGACGGCCACCATCCTGGCCAAGTTGGTGTCGGACGGATTCTTCTCGGCCCTTGGGGCGGTCGTGAGTGCCGTGTGCTATCACGAACTTCGAAGGGCGAAAGAAGGGGTCGGCACGGAACAGATCGCCGCGATCTTCGATTGAGGTCTTGGTGCGTGCACCGGCGTGGAGCTGACATTGGGCAATCGGTGGCGGGTTTTTGGGTCTCTCTCGGTCGCGCTTGCGGCGAGCCGGGCTGTGACCTCCATCATTGGTGGCCTCATCAGGAGCGTGGGTACCTTCGTCCCGGACTTCGGCCGGACCATCGCGGCGCTGGCGGATCTCATGGTGACGGCATTCCTCGCTGGCCCTGTGGGCGGTGGTCGCGGTCGTCAGCTCCCATGACCTCCGCGTCTCGAACGTGGGGATCGGTGCCCAGCAGAGCGCCGCGGTCTTCGATCGAGGGGCGCGGCGCAAGTGGAGAGTGGGTCAGACAATAGGAGAGTTGCAATGACGGAACAGACGGTTGGCGTGACTGAATTCCGGGTCGGCAACGTGCTCGGCCGCGGATTCTCGATTCTTCTCAAGAATATCGTGCCCTTCGGGCTCCTCGCCCTTCTCGTTTCCTCGCCGCCGACGATCTACGCGCTGGTGAGCGGGGGGCCGAGTACCATGGAGGCCAGCGAGGCTATGGAAGCCGGCACGATCGGGACGATCCTGTCGATCGTCAGCTTCCTCCTCGGGTATCTGGTGACCGCCGTGTTGGTCTATGGGACGATCCGCGAGCTGCGGGGCGACCGCGCGTCGATCGGTGATTGCATCAAGGGCGGCCTCGCCGTCCTTCTTCCAGTGATCGGCGTCGCGATCGTGGCCGGGCTGGCGACCTTGGTTGGAAGCGTCTTGCTCATCATCCCGGGCGTCATCGTCTTCGTGGTTCTCTGGGTCGCCATTCCGGCCGCGGTGGTGGAGCGGCCCGGCGTCTTCGCGAGCCTCAGCCGCAGCGCGGAGCTGACCAAGGGGCATCGCTGGCAGATCTTCGGGCTCGTCCTGCTGCTGGTCGCCCTGGGCGCGATCGTGACCCTTGTCGTCGCGGCGGCCATGGGTGGCCTGACGGCATATACGCAGTCGGGCTCGACCCCCATCTTGCTGATCAATTTGGCGATATCCGCGTTCTTCGTGGCCCTGTGGGCGGTGGTCAGCGCCGTGAGCTATCACGATCTCCGCGTTGCCAAGGAGGGTATCGGCACGGAGGACATTGCCGCCGTCTTCGACTGAGAGGCGCGGGGGAGGGGCGCTCAGCGCCGGTCGTGCTTGTCCTCGCGACGGACGCCGAACAGCATCCTGGTCTCGAGATGGCTCCGAAGCGCGGCATAGAAGGCTTCGAGGAAGGGCCGCGCGTCGTCCGTCTCGACAACCGTCCGCTGCCAGTCGATTTTCTTCTGGATGCGGGCGCGTACCGCGTCTCGCATGGCCGTACCGGCGAGGCCGTCCTGGCGCAGCACGCTCTCGAGGGTCTGAAGCTCGTAGATGCCGTAGATGTCGAGCTCCCTCTTCGTGAACGCATAGCCGGCGACCGCCGCGGCGCGCTTCCGGTCCCCGCCGCCCGCCGCCGTGGCCATGTCGGGCAGCAGCGCCCGGTTGGGCGCGGTGACGACCCAGGTGCCGCCGACGATGTCGCCGGGGCGCATGTGATCCCTGTTGAAGAAGGGCATGAGCGCTAGGACGATTGTCCAGGCGAGGCCGAGTACCGTAACCAGCGTCTCGTGGTCCATCCGACCGGCGACGAACAGCAGCGAGAGCGGGATGAAGAACTCGACCTCGCGCATCAGGTTGCGCGCGAACACGGCGTCGGCGCCGAGGCGGCCACCGGCGCGGTCGATGACGCGGAGCTTGAGGGCCCGCTTGCCCGGCGTGGTGCCGTGCCAGCGCAGCTCGAAATAGATGAAATAAAAGCTCCTGACGGCGAAGGACATGAGCAGCAGGAGCGCGGTCAGCAAACCATTGGAGAAGGGGACGCCGGCCAGCATCGCCAGCAGCACCAGCAGCAGGGCGGGAAAGACGATTCCGGTGACCAGGAGCAGGAGGTCGATGAGGAACGCCGCCGCCCGCTCCCCCAGCTGCGCCAGCTCGATGGGCAGGGCGACGCCCTCGGGCGTGACGATGTCCCGGTGCCGGCGGTGGCGGCCCCGGGCGCGGCCGTCAGCCGTCGTCGCCATCGGATCCGGCCCTCCCGGCCCGCGTGAGGTAGAGCAGCCACCAGGCGGCGGCGTTGGCGGCCACCAGATAGCGCGTCGTCACGTCGAGGATGAGCTGCCGCCCGAAGCCTTCGAGCAGGCCGGCGACGAGGAACAGCAGGAGGGCCCCCATGACGATCCTGGCGGCCAGGCGGCCGCGCCGGGCGAGCATCTCCAGGCGCGTATGCCGGCCCGGAAAGGCGACGCTGCCGCCCAATACCAGGCCCGCCCCGCCGCACAGCACGACCGCCAGCAGCTCCGTCGTGCCGTGGATGCCGAGCCAGGCCCACAGCTCGACCGAAAGCCCCCGCGAGTGGTAGAGCGCCGCCATCGCCCCGATGGTGAGCCCGTTGTAGAACATCAGGATGACGACCGGCACGCCCAGCGCGAAGCCGAGGGCGAAGGCCAGCATGCCGATGGCGGCGTTGTGGGTGAAGAGGTAGGCAGCGAAGGCGGAAAGGCTTTCGGTCAGGTCGGCGCTCTTGTAGAGGATGGCCCGTAGGTCCGCGGTCGGCGTCGTCGGCGCGCGGTCCTCGGCCAGCCCCCCCGAGACGAAGGTGTAGTACCAGTCCTCGTTCCCGAGGGTCATGACGAGCCCCGTCGCGATGCCGAGCAGCATCACGAGGGCCGCCGTCAGGATGTGCCACCTGGCGGCGCGGACCGCGCGCGGGAAGCCGCCGCCGAGGAAGGCTGAGACGCCGCTCGAGAGCTCGCCGCGCGCACCGTAGACGATGAAGTAGGCGCGCGCAGCGAGCCCCTCGAGATAGAGCACCACGTTGCGGTCGAGCGAGATCGTGCGGGCGACCGAGAGGGACGATATGGTGGCCCGGTAGAGGCTGGGCAGGCGCAAGAGCTGACCCGGGGTGAGGGACCCAATCCCCGCCACTTCGACCCCGGCCACCAGGCCGTCCAGCTCGCGCCAGGTCTTCTCGCGCTCGCGCCGAAATTCGTAGCTTTTGAGTCCAGCGGTCGCCATGGCCCTGTCAGACGAGCTCCTTGCGCTTGATCGTGAGGTAGCGGTTGATGAGGTCCGAGCCGATGGTCTCGCCGGGCGCATCGAGGCACTGAATGCCGACGCGGCGGAGGCGCTCGAAGACGACCAGGCGCTCGCGCATGATGTCCTCCGCCATGACGGCCCGGGTTACGTCGGTGAGGGTGTTGGGCACGGCATCGATCGTGGCGCCGATGCCCGGGTCCGCGAGGGTGACGAAGACGATCAGGTGGCGCGCCGCCAGCCGCTCGAGGTTCTCCACCATCAGCTCCGCCGTCACCGTATCGACGAACTCGGTCTGCAGGATGACGAGCGATCGCCGGTTCAGGCGCCCCAGGAGCGCCGCCAGGCCGAGGGTGAAGTTGGTTTCCTCGTGACGGTATTCGAGGCTCGCGCAGGCAAGCTGCAGGCGCGCGAAACTGTGCATCCCGGCCATCGGATCGATGGCCAGGCGGACTTGCGAATCGAAGCCGAAGACGCCGACCCGGTCGCCGCCGCGCAACGACAGGTGGCCGAGCCGGAGGCCGGCGTTGATGGCGTGATCGAGCCTCGGGATGCCGCCCAGGGGCTCGCTCATGAGCTGGCCGGTGTCGAAGGCGAGGACGATCTGGTGGTTGCGCTCGGCCCGGAACTCCTTGCATACCAGCGCGCGGTGCCGGGCCGAGTGCTTCCAGTCGATGGAGCGGTGGTCGAGCCCGGGCACGTATTCCCTCAAGGCCTCGAACTCCGAGCCTTCGCCTTGCTGGCTCTGGGGCTTGAAGCCGAAGAGGGCGTCGCGCGAGGTAAACCGGATCGCGCCCTGGCGCACGGCGCCCAAGTCGGGAATGACCGGGATGTCCGCCCCGACCGCCTCGATCCTCTCCCGCTGCATGAGGCCGAGGGGCCCGCGCCAGCGCAGCCACAGGCGCTCGACCCGCGCCGTGCCGCGGCGCTTGGGCGTGAGCGGGATATCGAGCAGCGCTTCCTCGTCCGGGCCGAGGGTGGCGACCTGGATCGGCGGCACGGCGAGGCTCTCACCGACGTCGCAAGCCACCTCGATATCGGCCCACTGGCGCCCGCCCGGGGCGGACAGCGCGACGGACAGGGCGCCGCGGTCGCCGATATGGAGGACGGGCGGGGGTGTCACCGCGATGCCGAGGACGCGGGCGGGCAGCGCGCGCAGGCCGTCGAGGCCCGTCAGGAACATGGCCAGGCCGAGATAGCCGAAGCCGAGCGGCCACAGCGACCCGTCGACCAGCACGAGGACGAGGGAGAGCGGCGCGCCGGCGCCGAACAGGATCACGGCCAGGCCGGTCGGGCGCATCACCGGGGCGCCGGCGTCTGCTCGAGGATCTGGGTGACGATGCGGTCCGCCGACAGGCCCTCGATCTCGGCCCCTGGCGAGAGCACCAGGCGGTGCCTGAGGGCGGGCAGGCACAGGGCCTTGACGTCGTCGGGGAGGACGTAGTCGCGCCCGGAGATGACGGCATGGGCCCGCGCCGCCGAGGCCAGCATGGTGGCGGCGCGCGGCGAGGCGCCGAAATCGAGCGACGGGTTCTCGCGCGTGGCACGGACCACGTCCACCATATAGCCGACGATGTCCTCGGACAGCCGGATCCCCTCCACATAGAGGCGTATCGCCTGGAGCGTCGCCAGGTCGGCGACCGGCAGGAGGCCGAATTCCTCGAGCCGGGGCATGGTCGTGCGGTGGCCGTGCCGGGTCACGATGGCGCGCTCCTCCTCGCGCGTCGGGTAATCGAGGACGAGCTTGAACAGGAAGCGGTCGAGCTGGGCCTCGGGCAGCGGATAAGTGCCCTGTTGCTCGATCGGGTTCTGGGTGGCGATGACCATGAACCCGTCGCCCAGGCCGTGTGTACGGCCGTCGATGGTGACCGCGCGCTCCTGCATGGCCTGGAGGAGCGCGGCCTGGGTCTTGGGCGGCGTGCGGTTGATCTCGTCCGCCAGCAGGAGCTGGGTGAAGATCGGCCCCTTGGTGAGGACGAACTGGTTGCTCTCGAAATTGAACAGGTTGGTGCCGATCACGTCGCCGGGCATGAGGTCGGGCGTGAACTGGATGCGCTTGAACTCGAGCGACAGGGCGGCGGCGAAGGATTGGGTCAGCAGCGTCTTGGCCATGCCGGGGACGCCTTCGAGCAGGACATGGCCGCCCGAGAGGAGGCACACGAGCATGAGGTCGAGCACCGAATCCTGCCCGACCACCGTCTTGCGCACTTGTTCCCTCAGCCGCTCGCCGATCGATGCGATGGCCTCAAGGTCCATTGATGATCTCCTGCTTCCAGCGATGGAGTCCGCGGGCCATGCGCGCCAGGCGGGGGCTGTTGGCCTTGGCCGTACCGACTATGGCATCGATCTCGCGGCGAAGGTCATGGTAACGCGAACGCGCGCCGCGCGCCGCGCCGATGCGGTCCACCCAGCCCGGGAGGGCCGCCTCGTCGAGCGCCCGCGGCGCGTGCAGCCGGCGCGCCGCGTCCCTCAGGGTCAGGCTCGCGTAACGCCTGAGGATCTCGGGGCCATGGCCGCCATGGCGGAGCAGGCCGGCCATATTGTCGATCAGGGTCGCCTTGCCCGATTCGAGCGTCGGCCGCGCGGGGAGCGGCGCGCCGAAGCGCCCCGTGGCCGACCACATCAGCGCGCCGAGGGCCACGAGGGCCAGGGCCGTCGGTACGGCGAACGGGAACTCGAATGCGGCCCGCCACATGTTGGGGGCCAGGCGGAAGCCGTGGATGGTCTCGTCGATGACGACCGTCCCGTCCCTCGGCCGCAGGGCCTCGATCACGCGCACCGCGAGGACCGCGTTGTCGGCCAGGCCGATACCGTTATTGGACAGGATATCCGGGTCCGAGAGGAGCCAGACACGTTGGCCGCCATAGGGCAACTCGCCCAGCAGCACGCCCTTGTCGCTACTGACGATGGGGCGGAGGCGGGCGGACTCGACGAGCTGGGGCGAGGGCAGGGAAGGGGTGACGCCGAACGGACCCCGCCGCCACGCGACCGGGCCGGTGACACGCCGCAACCGGGCGTCGGGCAGGAGTTGCTCGAGGACGCCCGCCACATCCTGTCGATCGAGGATGGTGATGGCCTCCAGCCACCGCGGCTTCTCCGGGTCGGCGACGCCCGTCCACTTGGGCAGGACGATCAGCACCGCCTCGGCCGCGAGCAGGTCGCCGAGCTCGCCGCCAACGCCCTCGGACGGCGGCGGCTCGGCGATCACGAGCAGAGACGATGCCCCGGCCTTCCGTGCCGAGTTGTTGCGGCTGAACAGGACTGGGATGTCGAGGCGCCGCAGCACCTCGACCAGGCCACGGTGGCCGATGGCGGAGTAAGAGAAGGCGTTCGCGCCGGCCGTGCGCGGCTCACCGTCGCCACCGTCGACTTCGAGGAAGACGGCGCCCGCGAAGGCCAGGAAGCCGGCCGCGAACAGCCAGAAGACGGCCGCGGCCGAGAAGACCGCCGGGCGCGCCTTCACGGCGTGGCCCCGGCTTCGGCGGCAAGGTGGCGATAGCTCTCCAGGCACGCGCGGTAGTCCGCCGCGCCGGGGCGCCATGCGCCGAAATGGCTCAGCTCGG
Organism: Alphaproteobacteria bacterium; assembly: GCA_963666705.2. GTDB lineage: Bacteria > Pseudomonadota > Alphaproteobacteria > CADEGL01 > CADEGL01. The sequence continues at coordinate 508,799 of CAXXKO010000029.1, forward strand.
CCGCGGCTACGATGGAGGCGAGGGCGGCCTTGGCGGCTTCTCCCAGGTCCAGGCGCCGGGCGATCTCCCGGCTGGTCAGGGACGGTGGCTGCCCAGGGTCGAACCGCCGCCGCAGCGCCTCCAGGCAGGCCAGTAACAGCGCATGGATTGCCTCGCCATACCGGCCCGCGGCGGCGAGCCGCTCGGCATCCGTGAGCGTATCCGCCGCCGCCTGGCGATCCGGCCCTTCACCTGGGGACGGGGACACGGCGCCCCGGTCGTCGCGCTTTCGACCCCGGGCGGACTTCGCGAGCGCGGCGAGCTCGGACACCGCGAAGGCGATAATCAGCCCACCGCCGACCAGCGCCATCACCCATAGGAGCATCTTGCCAACGCCCGCCAGCGCCGGCGAAAATTCGCCGGTCGGCTCGGTGGCCACGGCGTCATTCTCCGGCGCCGGCCCTACCTGCGGGTGGATCTGCTGAAACTCTCCGCCCGACAGGACCGCCTCGGCGGCGCGGCGAATCTCGGCCCGCCGGGGCGCGGCCTCCGCCGCCGTCGCGGCCGCGCCCAGCCCGATGAGGACAATGGCCGCGGCAAGGGCCGTGCGCCGCCATCCGCCATATGCCGCGGGGATGCACGCGGTCGCGTCGGGTTCGATTGGGCGGGCGCCGAACATAGCTCTTATATGGATCGTCTGATGCGGCGGTGAATGGCGATTCAATCCTGACCCGATATCTCGAGCCCGGGCAAGCGGGTTTCGCCATCGCGCGCGGCGGCGACCGACTTGCCAAGCGCACCGGCGCCGATCATCCTGCCGGCTTCCGCGCCGGGCCCAGACCGGCCGCAAGATGGGGATGCGCCGATGAAGGCTCCTAGTCGCCCGCTGGCCGCGCTGTTCGGCCTCGCGCTGTTATCGCTGCCGACCATCGCGCAGACCGAGGACCGGCATGCCGGCTACTACTACCCGCCGCCCCAAAGCGAGGAAACCTACCAGGCGCGGGCGCAGCCCATGGCTGGCACCACCCGGGCCCAGCGCATCGGCTGGGTTGTCGGGATGACGGAGTTAGCACTCCAGAACCCCTATCCGCCGGCCTTCCACATCTTCGCCAAGGGCGAGGAGGCCGAGAAGATGATCGTCACCGCGGTGAACGCCCAGATGTACAACACCCTCTACCGCATGCGCGCCCTCATGGCCGCCCTGACGGCTAAGGCCCGCACCTTGCCGGTGTTCCAGGAATTCGGCGTCGAGGACTACTTCACCTTCTTCGACCTTGCGATGATGCTGGGCTTCAAGCAGATCACGGTGACCGACGGCGACACATTCGCGCACCAGATCTTCCTGCGCTGAGTCGCGCGTCTCAGGGCTCGCCCCCAAGAATGGCGACGATGTCGTCGTAGCCCTGGCGCTCGGCGTAGTCGAGCGCCGACATGTCGAGCTGGTCGCGCAGGCCTTTATCGGCCCCGGACCCGACCAGTGCCTGGACCACGTCCGTATAGCCGTTCCAGGTCGCGCGCATCAGCGCCGTGAGGCCATTGTCGTCCTGGATGTCGAGCTCCGTGCCCGCGGCCATGAGCTGCTCGACCACGTTCGTGTGGCCGTTGCTCGCCGCCCAGATCAATGCCGTTTTGCCTTCGTTGTCCACCACGTCAGGATCCGCGCCGACCTCGAGAAGGGTGTTGGCGATCCTCTTGTCGCCGCGCCAGCCGGCGTTGATGAGGGCCGTGCGGCCGTCGATGTCGCGGCCGTCCGCGTCCTCGCCCCGGGCCAGGAGACTGTGGACGGTCGTGAGGTCGCCGGCGGCGATGGCCTCCTGGAGAGGCGCCGCCTTCTGCACCTCGTTGCCGCCGGGGCTCGGGGTCGGGAGGGCGGTGCCGAGGCTGGCCCGCCAGCTCGTCACCTCGCGGCGGGCGCGGAGGAGCTCTTCCGGCGAGAGGTGCGGCTCCAGCATCTCCGCCGCCCGCGCCGCGGTTTCGTTTCCGGCCTCCGCCGCCAAGGTCCACCACAGCATGGATTCCGACAGGTCGCGTTCGACGCCGTAGCCGCGGGCGGCCAGGTAGCCGAGCGCGAGCTGTGCCTGCGGGTGGCCTTGTTGCGCGGCTTGCACCATCCGTTCCCCGGCCTTGACGGGATCGCGGGGGGTGCCATGGCCGATCAGATGGCGCCGGGCGACGCTGTATTGGGCGTGGGCGTATCCCTTCTCGGCCGCGGCTTCCAGGCGCTCGAGGACCTGCTGGCGGCGTTCGGTCGGGGGGAACTCGAGTGGCGCCTCGGGATGGGCGATCGCGTCCGAGAGGTCCTCATCGAGACCCGGCATGGTGTGGAGCAGAAGTTTCATGCCGATGGCGGTCGAGGGAATTTGACTGAGCTGGCGCGTGCCGGCGGCGGGAGAGATGGACGCGAGGACGATCGGACTCTCGGACGCCGGGGCCTTCCAGACCTCCCGCGGCGGGGTCGCGGCGGTTGCTTCAGTCGAGTCGTCCTCGTCATGTGCGGCTTCGGCCGTCTGTTCCCGGATGTCGTTGCTCCCCGGGAGCGGCTCGCTCTCCGCCTCCGTCTCTTCGCGTTCGGCGGTCGCCGCGGCATCCGAATCCGGTAATTCCGCCTTGGCCGCCGCCGCTTCGGTAGCGGCGGCCGCGGCCGCCGTCGCCGCCGCTTCGGTATCGGTGGCCGCCGTCGCCGCCGCTTCGGTATCGGTGGCCGCCGTCGCCGCCGCTTCGGTATCGACGGTGGTCGTCGCCAGGTAGACCTCCCCGAACGCGCCCGGTGCGATTTCGATCACGACGCCCTCGCCACCGCCGGACCCCTCCGACGGACGCTCGGCGCTTGCCGTCAATGTCTCTTCCTCCGCGCTTGCGGTCGCGTCGGGCGCTTCGGTGGGCCGCGCCCCCTCTTCCTCCGCGCTTGCGGTCGCGTCGGGCGCTTCGGCGGGCCGCGCCTCCTCTTCCTCCGCGCTTGCGGTCGCATCGGGCGCTTCGACGGGCCGCGCCTCCTCTTCCTCCGCGCTGGCGGTCGCATCGGGCGCTTCAGTGGGCTGCGCCTCCTCTTCCTCCGCGCTCGCGGTCGCGTCGGGCGCTTCGGTGGGCTGCGCCTCCTCGTCTTCCGCGCTCGCGGTCGCGTCGGGCGCTTCGACGGGCTGCGTCTCCTCTTCCTCCGAGCTGGCGGTCGCGTCGGGCGCTTCGACGGGCTGCGCAATTTCCTCTTTCTCACTGGCGGTCGCGCCAGCCACCACCACTGCCCGCTCTGCACCCGTCCCGTCATACGGGATCGGCTGGTCCGCTTCGGCCGCCACGTCCGGCGTGGTCGTGCCGCTACCCCGCAAGGTGGCCTCGCCGGCCTCTTCCGTCCGCTCTTGCGTCTCTTCCTCGGTCGGCACGGCCTCGATGCGGACCGTGCCCTCGATCGCGTCCGCGGTGTCGTTGCTGGCCCCCCGACCGGCATTTGCCGGCGTATCCTGAGCGGCGAGCATGCGCTCGAGGGCGGGTTGGGTGAGTGACGCCGTCTGCAGGTCCATGAGCGGAAGCAGGCGCAAAGGCGGCGTGGCCGGCGCCGGCTCCTCGGCGCCTGGTGGGGTTCCCGCCGCGGGGGATTCCTCGGTGACCGGCTCGGCCGCTTCCATCTCCCCCGCCTCCCCCGCCTCGGCCGCCGTGGCGGCTTCGGTCTCGGCCTCCGCCATTCGGTCGGATTCGGCCGTGGCCTGCTGTCCGAGCACCTCCGGGTTCAGGGGCGACTGCTCGACCTGGCCTTCCCGGCCCCTGTCATCGGCCCCTGTCATCGGCCCCTTGCTCGGCCTGCGGCGCGGCGTCGCGCATCTCCGGTTGCGGCGGGGCCTCGGCGGTCGGAATGCTAGGCGGCAACAGGGACTCGGTCCTGATCTGGGCGCGCGTGCTGGGCGCCGATGCGCTGGGTCTATTGGGGGAGCCCTGGTAGGGGGAGGCGCTGTTCGGCCGTTGGGCGGCGCGGAAGGACCTGGTTGCGTGGGCGCCCGCGGCGCGGCCACGCTCATCCGCGCTGCCTTGTCCGAAGACCTCGGAATCGAGCGAGACGGCGCCCTCGCCCACGGCGACCCAAGGGTCCTCCTTGTCCGAGAAGATAACCACGTCGACGCGCCGATAGCGCTCGGGCTCCAGCCATGCCCAATCCCGCTCCCACAGAAAGTCCAGCACCGGCCAGCCGAGAAGAAAGACGGCGAGAAGGGTGCCGTGCATGATCGCGGAGAGGGCGGAGCCGATGCGAAGCATAATACCGACAATCGTGTGCGGCCGCGCCGCGGCCATCCGTCGCGGGGCGGAGCGCGGCCCACAATGGTCCGCGCGGTCCACGCCCGCTGGCTACATTCTAATGTAAGGCCTTTTCGGCCGCTTGCACGGAGAATCCGCTCGCGCGCGCGGTTGGGCGCGCGGCGCCCTCAGCCGCCGGTGGCGCTCATATGGCGGGAAACGGAGACGCGGTCGCGGCGGCGGTCGATGATGAAATCGTGGCCCTTGGGCTTGCGCGAGATGGCCTCGCGGATGGCCGCGTCGAGATCCGCGTCATCGGCGCTCGCGCGCAAGGGCGCGCGCAGGTCGGCCGCATCCTCCTGGCCCAGGCACATGAAAAGCGTGCCGGTACAGGTGAGGCGCACGCGGTTGCAGGATTCGCAAAAATTGTGGGTCATCGGCGTGATGAAGCCGATCTTGCGTCCGGTCTCGCGCACCGTCACGTAGCGCGCCGGGCCGCCGGTCGAGAAGTCGCTGTCATCGAGGGTCCAGCGCTCCCGCAGGCGCGCGCGGACCATGGACAGGGGATAGTACTGATCGATGCGCTGCTCGCCGATATCGCCCATGGGCATGACCTCGATGATGGTGAGGTCGAAGCCCTCATCACCGCACCAGGCGACGATGCGGTCGAGCTCGTCGATGTTCACGTCCTTGAGCGCGACGGCGTTGATCTTGATGGCGAGGCCGGCCTCGCGGGCCGCGGCCAGCCCGGCCATGACCTTGTCGAGCTTGCCCCAGCGGGTGATGGCGAGGAACTTCTCGGGATCGAGGGTATCGAGCGAGACATTGACGCGCCTCAGGCCCGCCGCGTAGAGCTCACCGGCGAGGCGCGGGAGCTGGCTGCCGTTGGTGGTGAGGGTGAGCTCGTCGAGCGCCCCGGTGCCGAGATGCCGGCCGAGGCCGCGGATGAGGCTTATGACATTGCGGCGGACGAGCGGCTCGCCACCCGTGAGCCGCAGCTTGCGCACGCCCAGGCGCACGAAGGCGGAGCATAGCCGGTCGAGCTCCTCGAGGGAGAGCACGTCGGCCTTGGGCAGGAAGGTCATGTCCTCCGACATGCAATAGACGCAGCGGAAGTCGCAGCGGTCGGTCACCGACACCCGCAGGTAGCTGACCTTGCGGGCGAAGGGATCGATGAGGGCCGCCTCGCTCCCCGCGCTGTTCTCGACCTTGGCGTCCATGTCTTGGGCGGCCCTTCCACGCTTTCCCCGATCCCGGCGCTTCGTCGCCGGGTGTGTCGATTAACATACGATGTCATCGCCGACAATCAATGCCGAGCGCCCGATCTAGTCCGGCGCGGCATTGGGGATGAAGGCCTCCCGGCCATCGATCCTATAGGCGGCGATCGCGGCCTGGCCCGCGGGCGAGGTGATCCAGGCCATGAAGGCGCGCGCCTTGCCGGCCTGCACGTGAGGGTGACGCTCCGGGCTCACGAGGGTTACGGCGTACTGGTTGAAGAGGCTCGGGTCGTCCGCCACCAGGGCCTCGAGCGGCCCGCGGTTATTGAAGGCGAGCCAGGTGCCGCTGTCGGTCAGGGTATAGGCGCCGAGGCCCGAGGCGGTGTTGAGGTTGGCGCCCTGGCCCGAGCCCGTCTCGCGGTACCAGCCCGCGCCCGCGGCACCCGGGTCGAGCCCCGCCGCGGCCCAGAGGCGCCGCTCCGCCTTGTTGGTGCCGCTGTCGTCGCCGCGCGAGAGGAAGAGCGCCCGCGCCTGGGCGATCGCGGCGAAGGCCGCGGCCGCGCCGGTCATGCCCTGCACCCCGGCCGGGTCGTCGTCCGGCCCCACCAGGAGGAAGCCGTTGTACATGACCTCCCGGCGCTCCGCCCCGAAGCCCTCGGCGACGAAGGCGCGCTCGGACTCGGCGTCGTGCGAGAGGATGGCGTCGCAATCCCCGGCGCGGCCCATGTTCAGGACCTGGCCCGTGCCGGCGATGATGGCGAGGACGGGGATGCCGGTCGCATCCGTGAACTGGGGTAGGAGCGCCGCGAGGAGGCCCGAGCTCTCGGTCGAATAGGTCGAGGCGAGGACGAGCGGCCGGTCCGCCGCCGTCGGGCCCGAGGGCCACACGCCGAAGGCCGCGCCGAGCAGGGCGAGGGCCACGAGGGCGAGGGCCGCGAGGGTCGTGAGGGGGCGGACGAAGACCTGGGAGAGGTTCACGGGTCGGCTCTTTCGCGATCGCTCAGGATTCGGGGGCCTCGTAGTTGGGGAAGAAGAGCTGCTTGCCCCCGACCGTGAATTCGGCGATGGCCGCCTGGCCGCGCACGGACGTCAGCCAGTCGATGAAGGCCCCCCCCTCCGGCGCCCTCACATGGGGATGGCGCGCCGGGTTCACGAGGATGACGCCGTATTGGTTGAAGAGCCGGGGATCGCCCTCGACCGCGATCTCGAGCTTGCCCCGGTTGCGGAAGCTGAGCCAGGTGGCGCGGTCGCTCAGCGCATAGGCGCTCATGGCCGAGGCGGTGTTGAGGGTGGCCCCCATGCCCGAGCCCGTCTCGCGGTACCAGGTGCCCGACGCGGCGCTCACGTCGACGCGCGCCGCGTCCCACAGGCGCCGCTCGGCCCGGTGGGTGCCGCTGTCGTCGCCGCGCGAGACGAAGGTGGCGCGGGCCGCGGCGATATTCGAGAGCGCCGCCACCACGTCCCCCATGCCGGCGATGCCGGCGGGGTCGGCCCGGGGGCCGACGATCACGAAATCGTTGTACATGACGTCGCGGCGGTCGAGCCCGCCGCCCGACTCGACGAAGGCGACCTCGGCCTTGCGGTCGTGGACCAGCAGCACGTCGGCGTCGCCGTTGCGCGCGAGGCGGATGGCCTGGCCGGTGCCCACGGCGATGACCTTGACCCGGATGCCGCTCTCGGCCTCGAAGACGGGCAGGAGGTAGGCGAACAGCCCCGAATTGTCGGTCGAGGTGGTGGACGCGAGGGTGATGGACTTCTCGGCCGCGGTGGCGGCGGGCGGCGAGAGCACGGCCGATAGGAGGACGGCGATTGCCGCCGCGGCGATAAGGCACGGGCGGGGCATGAGAGCACCTCTTCCGGGTTTCATCCTCCGATCATCTGGCATGAGCGCCCCTACCGCAACAGCTCGCCGTGGATGAAGGCCATCGCGGGCTCGGTCGAGGGACGCTCGAAGAAGGCGGCGGCGGGGCCGCGCTCCACCAGGCGGCCGTGGTGGATGAAGATGATGTCGTCCGCGAGGCGCCGGGCCTGGGCCAGGTCGTGTGTGGTCATGACGATCTTGGTGCCCGAGTTGTGGATGGCCTCGATGATGCCTTCGACGGCGCGGCTCGCGGCCGGGTCGAGGTTCGCCGTCGGCTCGTCGAGGAACAGCACCTGGGGCTTGAGCGCCCAGGCCCGGGCCAGGGCGAGGCGCTGCTGCTCCCCCGCCGAGAGCACGCGCGCGGGCCGCGCCCGCAGGCCCGCGAGCCGGGCGCGGTCGAGCGCCTCGTCGACGATGGCTGGGCGCGCCCCGCGGGGGATGCCGTGGAGGGAGAGGGCGTAGCTCACGTTGGCGGCGACCGAGCGGCGCAGCATGACGGGGCGCTGGAACACCATGGCCTGGTGGCGCTTGGCCTGGGTGGCGCCCCCCTGGGCGGCGTCGGGCCCGCGCCAGACCACGCACCCCGCGCTCGGCCGCAGGAGGCCGTGGCAGAGGCGCAGGATCAGGCTCTTGCCCGCCCCGTTGGGGCCCAGCATGATGGTGCGCGAGCCGCCCGCGATCTCGAGCGAGAGGTCGTGCACCAGGGTCTGGCCGCCGGCCGCGAAGCTCACCCCCTCGAGGGCGAGCGGCAGGATCGTCCGGGAGCTGTCCATGGCGCCCACCTTCCCCGGCTCAGGCGTGGGAGCGCTGGGCCGCGTCGCGCACCAGGTAGGCGGCCGCGTTCACGCCGAGCGAGAGGATGAGGAGGATGATGCCGAGGCCGAGGGCGATGCCGAGGTTGCCCTTGCTGGTCTCGAGCGCGATCGTGGTGGTCATGACCCGGGTCACGTGGTCGATGTTGCCGCCCACGATCATGACGGCGCCGACCTCCGCACTTGCCCGCCCGAAGCCGGCGAGGATGGCCGTCAGCAGCGAATAGCGCCCGTCCCACAGCAGCGTCCAGATGGCGCGCCAGGTGCTGGCGCCCAGGGAGGTGAGCTGCTCCTCGTACTCCTGCCACAGGTCCTCGACCATCTGGCGCGTGAGGGCGGCGATGATGGGGGTCACGAGCAGGCATTGGGCCAGGATCATGGCCGTCGGCGTGAACAGGAGGCCGAGCACGCCGAGGGGCCCGGCGCGCGAGAGCATGAGGTAGACCACGAGCCCCACGACCACCGGCGGCAGGCCCATCAGCGCGTTGATGAAGACGATGAGCACCGTGCGCCCGGGGAAGCGGAAGATGGCGATGGCGGCGCCCACCGGCAGGCCGACGGCGGCGGCGAGCACCACGGCCGTGGTGCTCACCCTGAGCGACAGGCCGACGATCTCGACCAGGTCCGAATCGAGCGCGACGATCATCGAGAAGGCCGTCGTGAGGGCCGTTTGGAACTCGGTCATCCAGTACATACTTTCATAAGTCCGTGCCCCATAGGATCGCTTTTCCCGTCTCCTCGGCGAGAGGGAGCGCGCCGGCGATGCCGGGGCATCGTCAAGCATCCCCGACACCCCGAGGGGGCGGGAAAAGCGACCCGTAGGGCGGCGCCCCGAGGCCCCCGGACGTCGTCGCGCGCCGCTTGTGATGCCCCGGCATCACGGCGCGCCACGCTCCTAGCCGGGAACCTCGGGGCGCCGTCGTATGGGGTACGGACTTATGAAAGTATGTACTTGCGCTCGGGTCCGCCGTTGCCGCCTGGCGCGGGTGCCACTGGTGGGTTCATAGCACAGGACGCGCGGGGGCCGTGTCCTGCTTGTTCCGGGGCCGCCGCCATCCCATACTTGGAGGCGGAGGAAAAGCCCTATGTGCGCCTACCGCATCAAGCCCGATCCCGCCGACCCCCGGCTCACCAACCGGGTCACCGGCGTCGATCACCACGGCGCGGCGATCGAGACCTCGGTGGTCGTCGAGCGGCCGCTCACGCTCTATCTCAACGGCCAGGAGATCGTCACCGTGATGACGGTGGGCGACTACCCGGACTACCTCGCCGTCGGCTACCTCCTCAACCAGAACATGCTGCGTCTCGACGACGAGATCACCGCCATCGATTACGACGAGGAACTCGAGGTGGTCGTCGTCCGCACCAAGCGCGAGACCGACTACGAGCGCAAGCTCGAGAAGAAGGTCCGCACCTCGGGCTGCGCCCAGGGCACGGCCTTCGGCGACTTGATGGAGCGGTTCGACGAGGTGGCGCTACCCACCGACGCGGTCTTGCGGACCTCCTGGATCTACGCCCTTTCGAAGGCCATCAACACCACGCCCAGCCTCTATCTCGAGGCCGGCGCCATCCATGGCTGCGTGCTGTGCCAGGGCGACAAGCCGCTGGTCTATATGGAGGACGTGGGCCGGCACAACGCGGTCGACAAGATCGCCGGCTACATGCTCCTTGAGGGCATCGCCCCCGACGACAAGATCTTCTACACCACCGGGCGCCTCACCAGCGAGATGGTAATCAAGGCAGTGCAGATGGGGGTGCCCATCCTGATCTCGCGCTCGGGCTTCACGGCCTGGGGCGTGAGTCTCGCGCGCGAGGCCAACCTGACCCTGGTCGGCCGCGCCAAGGGCCGGCGCTTCATCACCCTCGCGGGCGAGGGGCGCATCCATTACGACGCCGACCCGGGCGCGGTTCCCGAGGAAGCGGCGCGCCACAATCGCAAGGCCGCCCTCGGCGGCGGGGGCTAGGGCGGTCGAATGGTAGTGCGGTTCCCGTCGCCGGCCCTCATACTTCGACAGGCTCAGCATGAGGCTTCGACAGGCTCAGCATGAGGCTTCGACGGGCGCAGCATGAGGGCCTCACACTGAGCCTGTCGAAGGGTGAGGCCGTGGCACGGCGTTACGAATGCGAGGACTAGGATCGTGAGCGAGACCAAGTTGCCGCCGGTGGCGGGCGTCCTCCTCGCCGGCGGGCTCTCGCGCCGCATGGGCGGGGGCGACAAGTGCCTGCGCCGGCTGGGCGGGCGCACGGTGCTCGAACACGTGATCGAGCGCGCGGCGCCCCAGGTCAATGCGCTGATGCTCAACGCCAACGGCGATGCCGGCCGCTTCGCGCGCTTCGGCCTCGAGGTCGTCGCCGACGAGCTGGACGGCCATGCCGGCCCCCTCGCGGGCGTCCTCACCGGCATGGCCTGGGCCCGGGCGAACGCGCCCGACTGCCCCTTCATCGCCACCTTCGCGACCGACGCCCCCTTCTTCCCGCGCGACATGGTGTCGGTCATGGAGGCGGCCCTGCGCGCGGCCACGGCGGAAATGGCGGCGGCCGCCTCGGACGGGCGCATGCACCCGGTGTTCGGTCTGTGGCCCGTGCGCCTCGAGGGCGAGCTGCGTGAGGCGCTGACGCGGGAGGGCATCCGCAAGATCGACATCTGGACGGCGCGCTACCGCCTGGTCGAGGTGGATTTCCCCAACACCGGCCTCGACCCCTTCTTCAACGCCAACAGCCCCGAGGATCTGGCCCACGCCGAGCATGCCCTGGCGCAGGGCCAATAAGCCGAAAAACCTTTGCCGGCGCGCGAAACGGTCAGGGATTGTCAAGGTCCGTGGGTTCGAGTTCCTTTATTATCAATGCGTTAGAAAATAAGGGCTCGAACCTTGACAAATCTTGACACTTCCGTCCAATTGGGTTGGAAGGTTCGTGAACGTAACATGAACTCAGTTCGATGCCAAGAAAATTATCCGAACCCGGTCCATCGAGGCTAGAGCGGTTCCGCTTTGATCGGACCCACTCTAGCCTTTGTTTCGCTCGCGGCAGCGGACCAAGAGGTCCGCGCCTGCACGGGCGCGCCGGACGACCGGCGGGCCGCCTTGCGGCCTGGATCGATTCCAGTCGAACTGGAAACGCGCTAGCGGCCATAGATCACCAGGGGCAGCCAGGTCGCCAGGCCCGGGAAAAAGGCCAGAAGGCCGAGACCGAGGAGCTGGATGCCAACGAAGGGCGCCACGCCGCGGTAGATCTGCATGGTCGTCACCTCGGGCGGGGCGACGCCGCGCAGATAGAAGAGGGCGAAGCCGAAGGGCGGTGTCAGGAACGAGGTCTGCAGGTTGACGGCCATCATCACGCCGAGCCACACGGGGCTGAGCGGCACGCCGGGCGCAAACTCCATCTGCAGGATGACGGGCGCGACGATGGGCACGACGATGAAGATGATCTCGAGGAAATCGAGGAAGAAGCCGAGGAAGAACATGAGCAGCATGACCACCAGCACGGCGCCGACGACGCCGCCGGGCAGGCTAGTCAGGAACGCCTCGACCATGGTGTCGCCCTCGAGCCCGCGGAAGGTCAGGGAGAACAGGCCCGCCCCGATCAGGATGACGAACACCATGGAGGAGATCTCCATGGTCGTCCGCGTGACGTTGTGCAGGATCTCGGTGCGGAAGGTCCGCGCGAGGCTGACCGCGAGGCCCCAGATCACGCAGAGCGTGAACACGATCGCGGCGGCGATGCCGATCATGTCGATGGCCGGGATCGTGGTCCGCTGCATCCGCAGGTCGAGAAAGGCCGTCAGCACGAGCATGGCGACGAGGCTGATTCCGGCGGCGAGCACGGGCCACCGCCTGGTCTCGTCGAGGCGGTAGCCGGCGAGGAGCGTGGCACCGACGGCACCCACGGCCGCCGCCTCGGTCGGTGTGGCGATGCCGGCGAGGATGGAGCCGAGCACGGCCACGATCAGCACCAGCGGCGGCATCAGGGAATGCAGGATCTGGACGAGGAAGCGCCGCCCGCTCAGCTCCGCGAGCTCTTCCCGCGGCATGGCCGGCGAGGATTCAGGCCGCAGCCAGGCCATGAGAAGCTGGTAGAGAATATACATCCCAACCAGCATCAGGCCCGGGAACAGGGCGCCCGCGAACAGATCGCCGACCGAGACCGCGTCGGGTGAGAAGATGTTCTGGCGAAACTGCGCCTCCTGGTAGGCGGTCGAAAGCTGGTCGCCGAGCAACACCAGGACGATCGAGGGCGGGATGATCTGCCCGAGGGTGCCGGCGGCGCTGATCGAGCCGCAGGCGAGCGCGGGGTCGTAGCCGCGCCGCAGCATGGTGGGGAGCGAGAGGAGGCCCATGGTCACCACGGTGGCGCCGACGATGCCGGTCGAGGCCGCCAGCAAGGCGCCCACAACGGTAACGGAGACGCCGAGCCCGCCACGCATGGCGCCGAACAGCCGGCTCATGTTCTCGAGCAGCTCCGCCGCCACCTTGGAGCGCTCCAGCATCACGCCCATGAAGACGAAGAGCGGCACCGCGACCAGCACCTCGTTGGTCATGATGATGTAGATGCGCTGGGGGAACGCGCTGAGGAGCGAGAAGTCGAAGACGCCGAGCACCTCGGCAATCAGCGCGAAGAAGAGCGCCGTGCCGGCCAGGGTGAAGGCGACCGGGAAGCCCGCCATTAGGAACAGGCAGGCGGTCACGAACATGAGGAGGTTGAGAACTTCGGTGAGCGCCATGCTCACACCAGCTCGTGCGTTTCGGGCGGCACGACCGGCGGCGCCGCGTCCTCAACGCCCAGGAGGACGAGGATCGAGCGCGCCGCCATGGAGATGCCCTGGAGCCCGAGCAACAGGACGAACACCCAGATCAGGGACTTGAGCAGGAAGACGGCGGGGACCCCGCCGGTCTCGACCGAGCCCTCATAGACCTCCCATGCATGGATCACGTAGTTCCAGGACAGCCATGCGATCAGGACGCAGAGGGGCAGCAGGAAGAAGACGACGCCCAGCAAATCGACGAGCGCCTTGTGCCTGACGGTGGCCTCCCGGTAGAGGATATCGACGCGCACGTGCCCATTGCGCCACAGGGTGTAGCCCGCGCCCACCATGAACAGCATGCCGTGCTGATACCAGATCGACTCCTGCATCATGATGTAGCCGACGCTGAACACGTAACGCAGGATCACGACGGCGAACTGGTCGAGCACCATGAAGAGCGCCAGCCAGGCCACGGCCCTGCCGACATGCTCGTTGATGGCGTCGATAACCCGGCTGACGGTCGCAAGGCCGTTCAACACCGCCCCCTTTCCGATCGCCCCTTCGACCGAGTGGCTCGCGTCCGACGAAAGAGTCCCCCTCTCCCCCCAAAGGGAAGAAGTGGGGAGAGGGTTCCGAGCGTCGGGCGCGAGCCACTAGCCGAAGCAGAGAGCGAGGCCCGCGCCGGATCGCGGCACGGGCCCCGTGACCCTCCCGTCACGACAACCGTGACTGGGTTGCGCCTTTACAGCCGCCCCAGGCCTACCCCACCGGGGACGAGACCAGGGAACGCTTGTTCATGTAGGCCTGCTCGCCCACGGCGGACCAGCCCATGGCCATTTTGCGGAAGCCCATATAGCTGTCGTAGACCTTCTTGGTAAACTCGTCCGAGGCGCCGGCATCGGCCACGACCTGCAAGGCGATCCTGCCGATCTCTTCGAAAATCTCGTCCGAGAACTCGCGGAAATCGACTCCGTGCTCGTTGACGAGGGTGTCCAGCGCCGCACTGTTGTTGGCGTTGAACTCCGCGTAATCGATGACATTCTCGGCCGCCGACGCGGCCTTGAAGATGGCCTGGTCGGACGGCGAGAGCGATTCCCAGAACTTGAGGTTGATGCCGAGGCTGAGCACGGTGCCCGGCTCGTGGAAGCCCGGGTAGTAGTAGTACTTGGCCACCTTGTAGAAGCCGAAGGCCAGATCGTTCCAAGGGCCCACCCATTCGGTGGCGTCGATGGTGCCGGACTCGAGGGCCTGGAAAATCTCGCCACCAGCCAGTGTGACCGAGGAGCCGCCGAGCGCGGTGATGACGGCGCCGCCCAGTCCCGGGATGCGCATCTTGAGGCCCTTGAAGTCCTCGAGGGTGTTCATCTCCTTACGGAACCAGCCGCCCATCTGCACGCCGGTGTTGCCGGCCATGAGCGGCTTGATGTTGAACTGGCCGCCGAGCTCGTCCCACAGGGCCTGGCCGCCGCCCGAGTAGATCCAGGCGTTGTGCTCGTTCGCCGTCATGCCGAGCGGCACGGTGGCGAAGAAATTGAAGGCCTTGGTCTTGCCCTGATAGTAGTACTCGGCGGAGTGGTACATGTCCGCCGCACCCTCCTGGACCGAGTCGAGCGCCTTGAGGCCGCCCGCGATCTCGCCGGCGGCGAACAGCTTCACCGTGATTCTGCCGTCCGACATATCGGTGATCCGCTGCGCGAGGCGCGCGGCGGCGGTGCCCAGCCCGGGAAAGTTCTTCGGCCAGGACGTGGTCATTTTCAGTTCCCGCCTGTCCTGGGCGATCACGGCGGGCGCTTCGACCTCTTTGGATTTTCGCGACGCCAGGTAAGCACCCCCGGCCACCGCGGTCGCGGCCACGCCAACTGCTGCGCCGGTTAGGAATGAACGGCGTTCCATCGGACCCTCCCTGTTGCCTCACCTTGCCGGTGAGCGCCACCTGGCGCGCACCCCACATCACTGCGGCCCGGGTGGGCCACATTGGCACGAACTGCCGATGATTATATGGCCAGCCCCCGCGAGCGCAATGCGATACCGCAAACAAAGAGCGCCGTCACGTCATTGGAAGGTCATCTTTCCGCGGCTCCATGGGCCGCCAGCCGTCCTCGCCCAGTGCCTCGAGCGGCTGGAAGCGGGCCTTGTAGGACATCTTGCGGCTGGCCGCGATCCAGTAGCCGAGATAGGCGTGCGCCAGGCCGAGCGCCCGACAGCGCTCGATCAGCCACAGGACCATGAAAGTGCCCAGCCCGCGGGCGGCCGAGGCGGGATCGAAATAGCTGTAGACGGCCGAGAGGCCGTCATCCAGGCGGTCGGCGAGGCAGGCCGCATGGAGCGCCCCGTCCCGGTCGCGGAACTCGATCAGACGAGTTTCGAGGGCGGTGTCCTCGACCAGGCCGCGATAGTCCTCGAAGGCCATGGCCGACATCTCGCTCCCCGCATGGCGGCTCGCCAGGTAGCGGTCGAACAGGCGGTATTGCTCGACCGTCGCGGTGGCGGGGCGATCCTCGGCCGCGATATCGGCGTTGGCCCGAAGGACGCGGCGCAGGGACCGGCCGGGTGTGAAGTCCGCGACCCGGACACGGACCGGCACGCAGGCCGCGCAATCGACGCAGTCGGGACGGTAGACGATGCGGTGACTGCGCCTGAATCCGTGGCGCGCCAGGATGTCATAGGCCCCGGCCACCTCGGGTCCGCTCAGCTCGGCGAAGATGTTGCGTTCCATCCGGCCGCTCAGGTAGGGGCAGGGCTGTGGCGCCGTCCGGTAGAAGTACTTCGGCAGCTTGGTGGCCGGGTGGTTCATGGCCGCCAGGATACCGGCTCGCGGCGCCGCGCACCACCGTCTCGATGGATTAGGCGTGGCTAGAGCGGTTCCGCTTCGATCGGACCCGCCCTAGATTTTTGTCGCTCGCGGCAGCGGACCAAGAGGTCCGCGCCTGCGCGGGCGCGCCGGACGACCGGCGGGCCGCCTTGCGGCCTGGAGCGATTCCAGTCGAGGTGGAAACGCTCTAGTCCGCGGCCTCGGGCTCGATGATCACGGTGCCGTCGGTGAAGGGGCGGAAGGCGTCCTCGACCGACTTCTGGATCTCGTCGGAATTGCCGACACCGCCGCCCGGGAGGGCCATGGACTGGTCGCGCAACAGCACGATGCTGATGCGCCGGTTGCGCGGGTTCGTGGGGTCGTCGGGAAGCAGGGGGTCGGTCTCGGCCCTGCCGACCACCCGGGTGACCCGCGTCGGGTCGATCCCACTCTCGAGCAGCACCCGGCGGCTCGCGTTCGCCCGGTCGGTCGACAGCTCCCAGTTGCTGTAGCCGTTCTGGCTCGAGAAGAGCACCGAGTCCGTATGGCCGGCGATGGCGATCTTCTGGGGCATTTGCTCGATGATCCGGGAGACGTGGGCCAGGAGCTCTCGCGTATGGTCGTACATCTCGGCGCCCCCGCTCGGGAACATGGAGATCTTGTCTTGATCGACGATCTGGATGCGGATGCCCTCGGGTATCCGGTCGACGATCAGGTTCTCGGCCATCTCCCTCATGTCCGGAGAGGATTGGACGGCCTCCCGAAGCCTGCGCTCCACCGCCTCGAACTGGGCGTCCTCGACCTCGGTGATCCGCTTTTCGATCTCCTCGGCGCTCATGGCGGCCGATTTCTCGTCTTCCGTCTCCTTGTCCCCGGAGGGCTCCCCTTCGGTGTCGGCTTCCGAGAAGTCGGGCGGCAGGGTGAGAAGCACGCCCGAGGGGACGTTGTCGCTCGACATGTTGCCCGTCGAGGAGCTGGTGCCGCCGAGGATACCGCCGGCGCCGCTATTGGTCCGCGAGAGCGACGCCGGCGCGAAATAGTCGGCGATGCCCTGGCGCTGCGCCTCGGTGGTGGCGTTGAGCAGCCACAGGAGCAGGAAGAAGGCCATCATGGCGGTCACGAAGTCGGCGTAGGCGACCTTCCAGGCGCCGCCGTGGGGGGCCGCCTCGGCTCCCTTCCTGACTTTCTTGATGACGGTCTGGTTTTCGCTCATCGGATCAGGCCGCGCTGGACATTGCCTCCGAGCACGCTTCCTCGACCTCCAGGAAGGTCGGCCTTACGTCCGACATGAGGGACTTGCGCGCGAACTCGACCGAGATCGCGGGCGCGTAACCCTGGACGTGGGCCAGCATGCCGGCCTTGATGGCGAGCAGGTATTTGGCCTCGGCCTCGTAGGTCGATTTGAGCGAGGCGGCGACCGGGCCGACGAAGCCATAGGACAGGAGGACGCCGAGGAAGGTGCCGACGAGGGCGCCCGCGATCAGGCCGCCGAGGATCTCCGGTGGCTCGCTGATGGCGCCCATGGTCTTGATCACGCCCAGGACGGCGGCGACGATGCCGAGCGCCGGCAGCCCCTCGGCCACGTTGTGAACCGCATGGACGACGTGCTGCTGCTCGTGCACGTGGGTTTCGATCTCGTGGTCCATGAGGTCCTCGAGCTCGTGCGGGTTGTTGGTGCCGAGCGTGACCATGCGCAGGTAGTCGCAAAGGAACGTGAGCGCGTGCTTCTCCTTGGCGAACCTGGGGAAGCGCTCGAACAGGTCGCTGTTCTCCGGATCCTCGATATGGCTCTCGATCTCCTTGGGGCCCTGTGTCCGCAGGAGCCTGAAGATCGTGTAGAGCAAGCCCAGGAGCTCGAGATAGGCCGCCTTGTTGTAGCGCGACCCGCGCATCAGCGTCCCGACCGAGCCGATGGTCTTGAAGATGACGACCTTGGGGTTGGCGATGATGAAGGCGCCGAGCGCGGCGCCGCCGATGATCACGAGCTCGAACGGCTGCATGAGGACTTCGATGTGTCCTCCCATGGCCATGTAGCCGCCGAAGACGGAGTGTGTGACGACGATGGACCCGATGATCGCGAACATGTACCTGCCTGGCCCCCGGATGGCGTGGGATGTCTCGCGTGAAAGCTCGCCGATTTAGGTTAAGAACTGGTTTAACAGGTGGGGCTCGGGCCTCGTTTTCCGTGCCCGGGCCCGGGGCGCGGCGCCTAGTACCCACTTTCATAATTCCGTGTGCCATACGATCGCTTTTCCCGTCTCCTCGACGCCCCGAGGGGGCGGGAAAAGCGACCCGTAGGGCGGCGCCCCGAGGCCCCCGGACGTCGTCGCGCGACGCTTGTGATGCCCCGGCATCACGGCGCGCCACGCTCCTAGCCGGGAACCTCGGGGCGCCGTCGTATGGCACACGGAATTATGAAAGTGGGTACTAGTTCGTCTGGCGGCGCAGGTAATTGAGGAGGTCGATGGGGGTGATGAGGCCGAGGAACCTGCCCTCGTCCTCGACGATGACGACGAAGCCCTTGTCGAAGACGGGCATGAGCATGCGCACCGGGGCGCCCGGCGGCAGGGTCTCGAGGTTCCCGCTCATGGCCGAGCGGACGGGATCCTCGAAGCGCGCCTCGTGATGATAGACCGTGAGCAGGATGTCCGATTCGTCGATCAGGCCGATGGCGCGATCCTTCTCGACCACGGGAAGCTGGGAGACGTCGGCCAGCTTCATGCGCGTATAGGCCGTCATCATGGGCTCGTCGGGGCCGACGGTGATGACGGCGCGCTCCGTGTGGCGGCGCGCGATCAGGTCGCGCAAATCGCTGTGGGATTCGCGCGCCATATAGCCCTGATCGAGCATCCAGTAATCGTTGTACATCTTCGACAGGTACTTGTTGCCGCTGTCGCAGACGAAGGTGACGACCTTCTTGGGCTCGGTCTGCTCGCGGCAATATTGCATGGCCGCGTGGATCAGGGTGCCGGAGGAGGAGCCGGCGAAGACGCCATTGGTGCGCAGCAGGTCCCGCGCCGTCTCGAAGGCCTCGCCGTCTGTCACCTCGTAGGCGTGCCTCACGCGTGAGAGGTCGCTCACCGGCGGTATGAAGTCCTCGCCGATGCCCTCGACCTGCCAGGAGCCGGTGGGCTCGATCACCTCGCCCGTGCGCACGTAGTGGGCCAGGATGGAGCCCTTGGGATCGGCCAGCACCATCTCGACCTCGGGCGCCGTGCGGGCGAAGAAGCGGCTCAGCCCGGTGATGGTGCCGCCCGAGCCGACGCCGCACACGACCGCGTCGACCGCCCCCGCCATCTGGGCCCAGATCTCGGGGCCGGTGCCCTCTTCGTGCGCCTTGGGGTTGGCCGGGTTGTCGAACTGGTTCACGAACCAGGCTTGGCGCTCCCCGGCGAGGCGCTGGCCCAGGTCCTGATAGTATTCCGGGTGGCCCTTGCCCACGTCGGACCGGGTCATGACGATCTCGGCCCCCATGGCGCGCAGGTGGAAGATCTTCTCCTGGCTCATCTTGTCGGGCAGGACGATCATCAGCCTGTAGCCCTTTTGCCCGGCGACGAGCGCCAGGCCGAGCCCGGTATTGCCCGCCGTGGCCTCGATCATGAGGGCGCCGGGCGCGAGCCTGCCGTCCTTCTCGGCGGCCTCGATCATGCTGAGCCCGATGCGGTCCTTGATGGAGCCCGCCGGGTTCTGGCTCTCCAGCTTGGCGAACAACCGGCAGGGCCCGGTGTCGAGCCCGGCAAGCTCGATCATCGGCGTGTTGCCGATCGTCTCGAGGACGTTGGAGGGGACGCTCATTCTCCGCTCCTCCGGGGTGCTGGATCGTGGCCTGCCGGCGCCGGCCCGCGATTGTAACGCGCTCGACGGGGGCCGCCCGAGTGAATTGTGCGCTTTCGCCGAGCGCGTTACAATCGCGGGCTAGGGCGGCGGACCGAAAGGGGGAGCGATGACCAGCGCGAGCGAGACCACGGCGGAAATTTGGGAGCGGCACAAGCGGACAATCCCCGGCGGGGTGATGTCGCTCAATCGCGTGATCGACCCGATGCGCGTCTTCGTGCGCGCCCAGGGCGCCCATATGTGGGACAACGAGGGCCGGCGCTACATCGACTATCACGCCGCGTTCGCCCCGCACATGCTGGGCCACGGCGACGCGGACGTCGACGGCGCCGTGATCGAGATGGTCCGCAGCGGCGCCTCGCTGATGGGTGCCGGCACGACGCCGTGGGAGGGCGAGCTCGCCGAGCTCTTCACCGCGTGCGTGCCGACCGTCGACCAGATTCAGCTCACCAACAGCGGCTCGGAGGCGAACTACTTCGCCCTGCGAGCGGCGCGCGCCATGACCGGGCGGGACGGCGTCCTCTTGATGCAGGGCGGCTTCAACGGCTGGCCCGACGACGTGGCCTTCAACCTGATGGACCCGGCCGACTCCCTCGCCGGGCACGCGCCGGGGGAGGAGCACGCCCTGCGCCCGTTCAGCTCCGGCATCCCCCAATCCGTGCGCGCCAACGTCCACGTCGTCGAGTTCAACGACCTGCCGGCGGCCGAGGCCGTCCTGGCGCGGGGCGGGATCGCGGCCGTGATACTGGAGCCCATCCTCCAGAACATCGGCATGGTCAAGCCGGCGCCCGGCTTCCTCGCGGGCCTGCGCGCCCTGTGCGACGCGCACGGCACGCTGCTGATCTTCGACGAGGTCAAGACCGGCTTCCGCCACGCGCTCGGCGGCTATCAGTCGATCTGCGGCGTGCGGCCGGACCTGAGCACCTTCGGCAAGGCGGTGGCCAACGGCTATCCGGTCGGCGTCGTCGGTGGGCGGCGCGAGGTCATGGCCACCTTCAACCACCCGGACCCGGCCAAGCGGGCGCTGATCGCCGGTACCTACAACGCCCACCCGGTGCCGGTCGCCGCGACCATGGCCACCCTGACCAAGCTCAAGACCCGGCAAGAGGAGATTTACGGCCATCTCGAGGCGCTCGGCGCGCGCATGGAGGCGGGTCTCTCCGAATTGTTCGGGCGCCGCAACTATCCGGCGACGGTGGTGCGCCAGGGCTCGGCCTTCGTCGTCTACTTCATGGACCACGCGCCCGGGAGCTGGAGCGAGATCGCCCGCGAAAACGACGCGGCGCGCGATATCGCCTATCGCAAGACGCTGATCGAGAGGGGCGTGTTCCATTTCCCCGTGACCGCCAAGCAGGGCAGCATCTCGTTCGCCCATACGGAGGCCGATATCGACGAGACCCTCGAGATCACCGAGGCGGTGCTCAACTCCCTGGCCTGACCGCGCCTCTCAACCGCCCCCGTGGGCGGTGTCCTGCATCATGCGGGTGCGGAAGCCGTCCGATTCGAGCCGGGTCACGATCTCGCGGGCGCGCCATTCTCAGCGACCGCGACCCAGCCGTGGTCGAACGTAAAGGTTTGCGTCCTGCCGGCTGGATCCTGGATTCACACGACGCGTGCGTTCTTGTCGTCGGCCGCATGCTCGACGACGTAAAGCCAGTACTTCTTGCCATGCTCGCGGGCGTACTTGAATTGCGTGCGTGAGAGCCCGACGGGCCGATCATACAGGCTGCTCGTCATCGCCTTGACTTCAATCCAACGCGTCGATCCGCCGTCGTTACAGGACTCGAACAAATCGAAGCCGGGATTGTTGGTGGGCGTGCGTTGTAGTTGCGGTTCGGTGGTTAGGATAAAGGCGATCGCCTTCTCCTCTAGCGCCATACGAGCCTCTTGATCGAGTCCATCGGGATCCGGTTCCATTTCATCCGGATGCGCGGCAACGTAAGAAATGAACCGCTGGCGGCGAGCACTGTCGGGCGTTCGGTTGCTAGCGCTCTCCTGCGATGCACTACGTCTTTTGCCGGAACCACTTTTGCCGGAAAGGGATGTATCAGCACTACTCTCTGAGTTTGTTGCGTGACCGGTTCCCGTTCTGGCGGTATTGTCCGTCGCATCACCCGAGCCTTTCTGTTTCGGATGCGTCGGTTTGTGTGCGGCAGGCGTCGTGGCTGGTACGTCATCCGGATCGTCCGCCTGCGGCGACTCCTTCTCAATGCCAAGTCGCTCCTCCAGATTGTCCGTCGTCAAAACATTTGGGACTGTTGAGCCTGTTTTATAACGGAGGATCTGGCTCATCTTGGATTGATGTTAAGCCGCTTGTTGTTGATGGTTCAAGCGGCGGTGTTGGATAGTCAGTTTTTTGATCCTGTTCCTCCTTTCAATGATGGCGGTATCGCGCCCGAAGTAGGCATCGGCGGGGGTTACATTCGCTAGGCTCTCGTGGTAGCGGCGGTTGTTGTAGTGATCGACGAAAGCGCCGATCTGGTTTTCGAGATCGCCTGGTAGATAATAGTTTTCCAGCAGGACGCGGTTTTTCAGGGTTTGATGCCAACGCTCGATCTTGCCCTGGGTCTGGGGATGATAGGGAGCCCCACGGACATGATTGATACCTTGGTCTTCGAGCCATTCCGCGAGATCACCGGAGATATAAGACGAGCCATTGTCGCTGAGCAGCCTGGGTTTGTGGATGACCTTGGCTTGGTCGCAGCCTGATACCTTCAACGCCAGTTTGAGTGTTGCCGTCACATCATCCGCCTTCATAGTGGTGCAGAGCTTCCAAGCAATGATGTAGCGGGAATAGTCGTCGAGGATGGTCGACAGGTAAAACCAGCCCCAGCCGATGACCTTGAGATAGGTGAAGTCGGTCTGCCACAGCTGGTTCGGCGCCGTGGTCTTGTCGCGGAACTCATCGGCTGCCTTGATGACCACGAAAGCGGGGCTGGTGATCAGGTCGTGGGCCTTGAGAAGTCGGTAAACCGAGGCTTCCGAGACAAAGTAGCCCCTGGTGTCCGTAAACCTGACGGCCAGTTCCCGGGGCGACAGTTGCGTCTCCTCCAGGGCAAGATCGATGATCTGCCCCCGGACATCATCCGGGATACGGTTCCACACCCGGCCTGGGCTGCTGTTGCGATCCTCAAGACCGGCGTCGCCAAAGGCCAGAAAGCGATCGTACCAGCGATAAAAGGTGGTCTTCGGAATGCCCAGCTCGTCCAAAGTGGACCCGACGCCCAGGTGGGACTGCTCGACCAGGCGGATGATCTCCAGCTTCTCGGATGCGGGGCACCTCATTCCTCGCCTCCCCCATGCCCGATCATGTTTTTTTTAAGAAGACGGTTCTCCAGCGAAAGTTCGGCGACCAACTCCTTCAAGTCGCGCATCTCCTGGCGCAGGCCTTTAACCTCGCCCGAGGTCGCTTGGCGCCCGGTGTCGCCGGCGAGCCGCTTCTTGCCCGCTTCCAAAAACTCTTTCGACCAGCTGTAATACAGACCCTCGGCGATGCCCTCGCGGCGGCACAAGGCGGCGATGCTCTCCTCGCCGCGCAGGCCCGACACCACGATCCGGATCTTCTCCTCAGCCGTATACTGCTTGCGTGTCTTGCGGCGAATATCCCGAACCGTTCTTTCCGCCGGGTCGTTCTTGCTCATTGATTTCTGTCTCATCTTCGTTCCCTTCGGTCACTACGATGAGCCAGAAATCCTCCATTATGCAATTACCTCAATTCGTCCCAAAGGCGCTGACGTCAGACAAGCCCCGCCGGTGCCCGCAGCGGGCGCACGCAAACCCAGACGGCCAGCGTCGATCCGCCAAGACCAGGATGCACGATTCCTCGTCTCGGTAGCGCTCTTGGAACGTCAACAAGCCGCTCATGCCCTGTCTCCCGACCAATCCTCAGAGGCGGGAACAGTACACCCTTAGAGCGAACATATAAAGAACACTCGGTCGCTACCTGCATTAACCGGATAGGGACGATGATTAATTCGGGAGTGATCTCTGCGATGGCTAGTTCCTGCATCAAGTAGCGTCGGAGCTCTGGGGCGCGATCCTGCGTGATATCGCCGCTCAGCCAATGCAACTCGTGCTTCTCCGCGAAGAGTGCGGAAAGTTGCGCCGGACTAAATAGCGCCCGCAGTTCTTGTGTGCGTGCGAGCCGGGCGTGTTCAGCAGACACATGGCCAGTATCAAAACGCGGCAGCAGCGGTTCGGTGGACAGCACCTGCTTTGTAGCCGTGAAAAGGGGCGCGAACATGCTTGCTTCGCCGAATTTTGTCGAATCGAGTGGCAGGTGAGAACGGCGGTGACAAATTAGTCCACGGAAGCGGCGGGATTTCCCAGCCGCGGGCGGAGTAAAACTCTGCCACCTGTAGCCTTCGATCTTTTTTGAGATGGAAGGCGGGAGGATGTACACCGTGGACCTATATCTGCGCGTTCGGCTGGCCTGCCATGTTGATGGTCTGAGCCAGCGAGAGGCGGCAAGTCGGTTTGGCATTGCGCGCGAGACGGTGAGGAAGATGCTGCGGCATTCGGAACCGCCGGGATATCGGCGACGCCAGCCACCGAAACGCCCGAAACTGGCCCCCTTCACGGATATCATCGACCGTATTCTGGAGGAGGACCGAACGGTTCACCGTAAGCAGCACCACACGGCGAAGCGTATATTCGAGCGCCTTCGCGACGAACATGGCTTCACGGGCAAAGAGACCATCGTGAAGGATTACGTTCGGGAACGGCGCCTTCGTCGGCGTGAGATGTTTGTGCCGTTGTCACATCCTCCGGGCCATGCTCGAGCGGACTTTGGCGAGGCGGATGCGATCATCGCCGGCGTCAAGTATCGGGCGCATTTTTTCGTCATGACACTTCCCCACAGCGATGCCTGCTTCGTTGCGGCCTACCCGGCGGCGACGACGGAGGCCTGGCTGGACGGGCACAACAGAGCCTTTGTTTTTTTCGGCGGCGTTCCCCAATCGATTCTTTACGACAACGACAAGTGTCTGGTGTCGCGCATCTTGTCAGATGGCACGCGACAACGAACGCGGGCGTTCAGCGGGCTGCAGTCCCATTACCTCTTCGAGGACCGCTACGGCCGTCCCGGCAAGGGTAACGACAAAGGCAATGTGGAGGGGGTGGTCGGCTATGCCCGGCGGAACTTCATGACGCCGCGTCCCCGGTTCGCGAGCTGGGACGCCTTCAATGGCCACCTGGAAGAGCAATGCCGCAACCGGCAAGGCAACGTCCTGCGCGGCCACCGCGAGAGCATCGGCGAACGGTTTGTGCGTGACCGCGAAGCGTTGAAGAGGCCACTGCCGGCACCGTTCGACGCGTGCGACAAGCAGGGCACGCGGGTCAACTCGATCGTGTCCCGGCAGGTGGTGTAAGAGCGTTGCGCTCTACGCGGCTCCCGGCGGGTAGGGCCGGGACGTTCAGGCTGCCACGGTGGGCAGCGTGATGGGGACACCATCGCCCAGCGGAGCGATGGATTCCAGCGTCATGTATCTCCTTGAGACGGCCCACTCGTCGTTCTGCTCGAGAAGGATGGCGCCGACGAGCCGTGTGATGGCGTCTTCGTTGGGAAAGATGCCGACGACGTTGGTGCGGCGCTTGACCTCGGCATGGAGCCGTTCGATCGGGTTGGTCGAATGCAACTTCTGGCGGTGCTCCTTGGGGAAGCTCATGTAGGCGAGGACGTCGTGCTCGGCTTCGTCCATCAGGGCGGCGAGCTTGGGGACCTTGGGCCTGAGCTGGTCGGCGACCTGACGCCACTGGACCTTCGCGCTGTCGGCGTCCTCCTGGGCGAAGGCGGTGGCGACGAAGGCGGAGACGACGCGCCGGCCCTGCTTGCCGGCATGGGCCAGCAGGTTGCGGGCGAAGTGCACGCGGCATCTTTGCCAGGTGGCGCCGAGGATCCGGGTCGCGGCGGCCTTCAGGCCCTTGTGGTCGTCGGAGATCACCAGCTTCACGCCGCGCAGCCCGCGCCGGGCCAGCGAGCGCAGGAACTCAGTCCAGAAGGTCTCGGCCTCCGACGCGCCGATCGCCATGCCCAGGACCTCGCGGCGGCCTTGGTCGTTGACGGCCACAGCCACGGTCACCGCGACCGAGACGATGCGTCCGGTCTGGCGCACCTTCACATAAGTCGCATCCAGCCACAGATAGGGCCAGTCGCCCTCCAGCGGTCGATCAAGGAAGCCGTTGACCTTATCGTCGATCTCGCCGCACAGCCTGGAGACCTGGCTCTTGGAGACGCCCGACATCCCCATCGCCTGAACCAGATCGTCGACCGAGCGGGTCGACACGCCCTGGATGTAGGCCTCCTGGATCACCGCAGCCAGCGCCTTCTCGGCCATCCGCCGCGGCTCCAGGAAGCCGGGGAAGTAGCTCCCCTTCCTCAGCTTCGGGATCTTCAACTCGACCGTGCCGGCCCGGGTCTCCCAGGACCGGTCGCGGTAGCCGTTGCGGTGGGTGATACGATCCGCCGAGCGCTCGCCGTGAGCGGCGCCGGTCAGGCCCTCGACCTCCAGTGCCATCAGCCGCTCGGCCGTGAAGCCGATCATCTCGCGAAGCAGATCGGCATCGGAGCTCTTCTCCAAAAGCGCGCGTAGGGTCATCATGTCCTGGGTCATCGTGGTTCTCCTTCGGGTCAGGTTGGTTCGCACTAGCCCAACCCTAAACCGGAACCGCGATGGCCTCCGCTGTGGATAGCCGGCTTGCCTACGCCAGACTCTCGGCGGTCGCTACGGCAAGCCGCCTACCCACAGCTACCAGAGGCTCCAACAACTCCTACACCACGTCCTGGGACACGACCGTCAACTCGCTGTCCCTGGTGCGCTACCGGACGAATGACTATTCCGTGCCCGTCGCCTACGGCCATCAGGAAGTCTGGATCCGTGGCTATGTCCACGAGGTGGTTATCGGTTGCGGCGCCGGGATCATTGCCCGACACCCCCGTTCCTACGACCGGGAAGATATGGTCTTCGATCCGATCCACTACCTGCCTTTGCTGGAGCACAAGATCGGTGCCCTGGATCAGGCCGCGCCGCTAGCCGGATGGGAACTGCCTGATGCCTTCCCAACCCTGCGCCGTCTCCTGGAGGCGCGCATGGGCAAGGCCGGCAAGCGGGAATACGTCCAGGTCCTTCGGCTTGTGGAGACCTTCGATCTCGAGGTGCTTCACGGCGCGGTGAAGGACGCCCTGCGCCTGGGTGCGATCGGCTACGACGCCGTCAAACACCTTGTGCTGTGCCGTATCGAGCGACGCCCGCCCAAACTCGACCTGGATATCTATCCCTCGTCCCTATCCGGTTAATGCAGGTAGCGACCGAGTGTTCTTTATATGTTCGCTCTAAGGGTGTACTGTTCCCGCCTCTGAGGATTGGTCGGGAGACAGGGCATGAGCGGCTTGTTGACGTTCCAAGAGCGCTACCGAGACGAGGAATCGTGCATCCTGGCCTTGGCGGATCGACGCTGGCCGTCTGGGTTTGCGTGCGCCCGCTGCGGGCACCGGCGGGGCTATCGGCACAAGGCGCGGGCGCGCGTCTTCGAATGCGCGGCTTGCGGTCGTCAAGAGTCGGTGACGGCGGGAACCATCTTCCACCGCACCCGCACACCGTTGCCCAAATGGTTCCTGGCGGCGTGGTTGATGGGGCGGGACAAGCGCGGGGTCTCGGCCCTGTTCCTGGCGCGCGAGCTGGGGCTTCGCTATGAGACCGCATGGCTGATGGCTCACAAGCTGCGCCATGGCTTGGCGGAGCGGCCGGATGCGTTGCTGGACGGCATGGTCGAGGTCGATGAGAGCTACTACGGCGGGCGCGGCAAGCCCGAGAGCCGGGGCCGCGGGATGGCCAATGCCAACAAGAGCCTGCTCGTGCTGGCGGTGGAGAAGGTGGCGGTGGCGCCGGGCAAGGGGGTCGAGGCCAGCGGCTTCGTCGCCGGCCGGGCGCGGCTTGCCATCCTGCCCCGGGCCAATGCCGAGCAGCTCGGCGGCTTCGTGCGGGCCGCCGTGACGCCGGGCGCGCGCCTGCTGACCGACGATTTCAAGGGCTATGCCGGGCTCGGCGCCGTCTACCGGCACCAGCCCACCGTCCAAGGCCAAGGCAAGAACGCCGAGACGCAGATGCCGATCATCCACGTCCTGTTCAGCAACCTCAAGACCTGGCTCAACGGCACCTACCATGGCGTCAGCGCCAAGCACTTGCCGCGCTATGGCCGGGAATGGGCCTATCGCTTCAACCGCCGCCGGCGGATCGACGACCTCGGCGACTTCGTCCTGAGCCGCGCCATGGCCCGGCCAACCATCACATACCGCCAGTTGATCCACGGTCTGCAACCCAACGACGCGCTACCTGCATTAACCGGATAGGGACGCTATCCCTACCTGCCTCGGGCCAACGTGGCGACCACGGCCGCCGCCAGTTATATGAGCTTGTTGGGTGGAGGCGCGTCATGACCGATACGCCGCAAGTGTTGCTGGCCCATCACCTCAAGACCCTGAAACTGCCGACGTTCCTGCGCGAATACGACAAGCTGGCCCGCCAATGCGCCACCGAGGGCGCCGACCATGTGCGGTATCTTGTCCGTCTGACCGAGTTGGAACTGATCGACCGTGAGCGCCGCATGGTCGAGCGGCGGATCAGACAGGCCAGGTTCCCCGCCGTCAAAAGCCTCGACAGCTTCGACTTCAAGGCCATCGCATCGCTCGACAAGATGCTGGTTCTGGAGTTGGCGCGATGCGAATACGTCGAGCGTCGTGAGAATATCATCGCGCTCGGCAACAGCGGAACCGGCAAGACCCATATCGCCCTCGGTCTCGGTCTGGCGGCCTGCCAAAAGGGGCTCTCCGTCGGCTTCCTCACGGCCGCTGCCCTGGTTCATGAACTGATGGAGGCCGGGGATGAAAAACGCCTGTTGCGCCTGCAGAAGCAACTGGCAAAGTATCACCTTCTGATCATCGACGAACTCGGCTTCGTGCCGCTCTCGAAGACCGGCGCCGAGCTGCTGTTCGAAGTCTTCAGCCAGCGCTACGAGCGGGGCTCGATCCTGGTGACCTCCAACTTGCCGTTCGATGAGTGGACGGAGATATTCGGCTCGGAACGCCTGACCGGGGCTTTGCTGGACCGCCTCACCCACCATGTCCATATCCTGGAAATGAACGGCGAGAGCTATCGTCTCAACCAAAGCCAAAAACGGCGGAAATCCCCAAAAATACCTGCTTGACCGCCGGTGCAATGGTTGACCCGGTGGGTCCACAGGAACCTCCCACGCTGCTTCGCTCCGCGTAACGCAAGCGCTACACGAAGCAGCGCGGGTCCCTCCTATGGACTACCGGGACAACCCCCCAACACCGCGTACCGCATAACGTTAAGTGGACTAGTTTTGCTCCGCCCGGGTGGACTAATTTTGCTCTGCCGTTGACAGCAGGCACAGAAATGCCGTTGTTTCAAGGAGCTCGCGATCACGCAACCAGCGAAGGATTTTGCTCTGCCGTTGACAGCAGGCACAGAAATGCCGTTGTTTCAAGGAGCTCGCGATCACGCAACCAGCGAAGGGCTTTTCCCATAAGCGAAGCCGTTTCGCCCACGAGGTGTTGGTTCCAGGGATCGTTACGAGGCACGTTGTCGCGGCTTGGCGTCGTGCGATATGGACCCTGCACCAGGAAACCGAGATGTGTCTCCACTACCGTTGGAAAGAACGACACCAGCGGAGAACGCTCAACCCTTTGGATGGTCTCGCGCTGGGGGTCGTCGTCCTTTGAGAGACAGAAGGCGATCTCGACGTGGCCGGCGTGCTGTTCACCAGCAGTCACCGGACTTGAGAACACCAACCAAGTTTCATCAACCTCACTTTTTCCCTGCTCCAGGCCGATGACGGTCACGCGGCGAACTTCCGCGTCGATCTCGTCTGATTCGCGCAGATAAGAGCCCGACGACCCACCATCTACATCCCAGTGGATTTCCTCGATCTGCCGCAAAAAGAGCAGGGCCGAGGCTCCAAGTCGTCCGAGGCCAGTCGCAATTTCGTCGTGACCCGCTTCGTCGGGCTCTTTGAGGGGAATCAATATGACAGTCTCATCGGTGTTGCGAGCGAGGGCCCGCACCGCGTCCGGCAGGACGAATTTTTCGATAACAAAATTTTCGGTGCCCGAGTGAATTTCAGGGCGGTTCGTGAGTGCGTAGACTGATTTGAAGCCGATGCCAAATCGGCCGATTGCAGTCAAATCCTCTTTGGTGCTTTCTGCAATGCCGCATATCCCGCGGACATCGGCTTGGTCGAAAGGCCGGCCGAAGTGGCTGACGCGGAGCCTCTCCTTCGTGAGGCAGAAGCTAATGGATCGCGACCCCATCCAACCGGAGCGACGGGCTAGCGCGTCCTCGGCGTTCTGCAGAAGCTCGAAAATGAAGTGTGTACGGTCGTCGTATCGATTAGCCAATAGCATCGATCCGATCCGGTCGATGTCCGTACCGTAGCGCCGCTCATTCTCGAGCCGAATGGCCTGGTAATCGGATGTCATCAGCTTCGCCTCTACCTAATGCAATCTATTTCACCAGTATAACCGATACGTGCGGCGGCGTCGTGGAATGCCCGTGCGGACGCGGAGACCCGTGGCGCCTGGATGCACGGCTACGCTCAGCTTTAGACTCAAGCAGACTGGGGGAGAGGAGACCGCCGTGAGGCACCGCACCGGCGGTGGCGAGCTTTTGGCAGTCATGGCGCGGGAAATGTGCGGTGATCGCTTGGTCGGGACAGGCGAAGTGGGCTCCACACAAATGCGGCTCGCCGTCTCGATGACGCAGGTGTACATGCGCTCCGCTGAGTGCGCCGGCGTGGCGTCGTCCGTCGCCCATGCCACGCCTCTCAACGACCGCACGCACAAATGCCGTCGCGCGGTCTGCGCAGCGCGCCGCCCGCTTCTCTCACCCCCCCCGTGGGCGGTGTCCTGCATCATGCGGGTGCGGAAGCCGTCGCCTTCGAGACGTGTGACGATCTCGCGGGCGTGGCCCTCGTCGCGGGTCTCGACCACGATGTCGAGCTCGGCCAGCTTGACCGGCACGTCGTGGAACAGGCGCTGGTGATAGATCTCGCGGGCGTGGCCCTCGTCGCGGGTCTCGACCACGATGTCGAGCTCGGCCAGCTTGACCGGCACGTCGTGGAACAGGCGCTGGTGATAGACTCGACGATATTGCCGCCGACCGCGCCGACGATGCCCGCGACCCGGGCGAGCGCGCCCGGCGCGTCGCTGATATTGACCCTGAGGCGCACCAGGCGGCCCTCGCGCACCAGCCCGCGCATCAGGATCGAGGCCAGGATCCGGGTGTCGATGTTGCCGCCCGAGACGACCAGGCCGAGCTTGCGCCCGGCGAAGCGCGCCGGGTTGTCGAGGACGGCGGCGAGGGCGGCCGCGCCCGCGCCCTCGGCGACCGCCTTCTCGATCTCCAGCAGCATGAGGACGGCGCGCTCGAGCGCGGCCTCGCCGACCGCGATGATCTCCGATACCAGCGCCTCGACGATCGGCCTGGTGCGCCCGCCCGGCCGCATGACGGCGATGCCCTCGGCGATCGTCTGGCCGCCCGAGGTGGGGGCGGCGCCGGCCAACGCCTCGGTCATGGAGGGATAGAGCGCCGCTTCGACGCCGACGATCTCGATGTCGGGGTCGAGCGCCTTGGCGGCGATGGCGCATCCCGCGATCAGGCCGCCGCCGCCGATCGGCACCACCAGACATTCGAGGTCGGGATGGTCGGCCAGCATCTCCAGCGCCACCGTGCCCTGGCCGGCGATGATGCGGTCGTCGTCGTAGGGGTGGATGAAGGTCAGGCCTTCCTTGGCGCGCAGGGCCTCGGCCACGTCCGTCGATTCGGACAGGTCCTCGCCCTCCAGGATGACCCGGGCGCCATGAGCCTGGGTATGCCGGACCTTGGAGAAGGGGGTGTGCCGGGGCATGACGATGGTGGCGGGCATGCCCAAGCGCTGGGCGTGATAGGCGACGCCCTGGGCGTGGTTCCCGGCCGAGCAGGCGATGACGCCCGCCGCCGTCTCCGCCGCGCTCAGCCCCAGGAGCTTGTAGAGCGCGCCCCGGTCCTTGAAGGAGGCGGTGTATTGCAGGTTCTCGAACTTGAGGTGGATCGAGGCCCCCGTCAGGTCCGACAGGGTGCGCGACCGGGGACAGGGCGTGCGGATCACAGCACCCTCGATCGCCTTGGCCGCGGCGCGGATATGGTCGATGGTCACCGTCATGGGCTAGTGACCTGATCCTTAAGTTTGCGTGATTTGTTGTTGGTGCTCGGCGATACGAATGTTTGCGAGGCAGAAACGCTTGATTGAGGCCAAGATGTCGTCGGCTGATTTGGTCCAACGGAATGGCTTTGGATCGGCATTGACGGTGTCCATATAGCGAAGGATGGCGGCTTCGAGCTCCTTGGTGGAGCGGTGGACGCCGCGGCGCAGCTGCTTTTCGGTCAACAGGGCGAAGAAACGTTCGACCTGGTTGATCCAGGAGGCCGAGGTCGGCGTGTAATGGGCCTGCCATCGGGGGTGGCGGGCGAACCAGTCGCGGATCGCCTTGGTCTTGTGGGTCGCCAGGTTGTCCATGATTATGTGCACATCGAGATCGGCCGGCACCCGCGCTTCCACGGTGTTGAGGAAGGCCCGGAACTCGCGCGCCCGATGGCGGGCGAAGCAGCGGCCGATGACTTGGCCGGTCGCGGTGTCGAGAGCGGCGAACAGCGACAGGGTGCCGTGGCGTTTGTAGTCGTGGCTGCGCCGTTCGGCCTGACCGGGGCGCATGGGCAACAGCGGCTGGGTCCTGTCGAGGGCCTGGATCTGGCTCTTCTCGTCGACGCACAGGGCCAACGCCCGTTCCGGCGGATTGAGATAGAGCCCGACGATATCGCGGACCTTCTCCACGAAGAACGGGTCGCTCGACAGCTTGAAGCTCTTCGAACGGTGCGGTTGCAACCCGAAGGCACGCCAGATGCGGTGGATCGTCGACGGCGCATAGCCGGTCGACCGCGCCATGCTGCGTAACGACCAGTGCGTCGCGTCCGCCGGCGTCTCCTCGAGCGTCCGCCGGATCGTCTCGGCAACGGCGTCGTCGCTGATCCGTCGCGGCGTACCCGGGCGGGGCTCGTCATGAAGGCCCTCCAGACGCCGCTCGGCGAAGCGTCGGCGCCAGACGCCGACCGTATCCGGCGCCGCGCCAAGCTCGGCCGCGATGGTCTTGTTCTCGAGCCCCTCGGCGGCCAGAAGAACAATCCGCGCCCGTCGCGCCAGACCCTGTGCCGTCCGCCGCCGCCGCGCCAGCTCATCGAGTTCCCGACGCTCCGACACCGAAAGCTCAATCGCAACCGCTACCCGACCACGCGCCATAACATGCCTCCACGATCCCAAAAAGAAATCATAGAAACTTCGCGATCAGGACACTAGGCCACATACTCATAAAAGGGATACCCAAACGTGCTGATTTGTGATTCAAGCTTCCAACCATTGGGAGTTTTGATATGGCACGTTTTGATTTGACGGATTTCGAGTGGTCAGTGATCGAACCTCTATTGCCGAACAAGCCGCGCGGTGTGCCGCGTGTTGATGACCGTCGGGTCTTGAACGGTATTTTCTGGCGTTTGCGAACGGGGGCGCCGTGGGCGGATATCCCGTCACGCTACGGCCCTTACACGACCTGTGTGAATCGTTTTAACCGGTGGCGCAAGGCGGGTGTCTGGGATCGTCTTTTGGAAGGCGTATCAAAGGCCTATGACGGCGACATTCAGATGATCGACTCGTCTTCCGTCCGGGTCCATCAGCATGCCGCGAACGGTAAAAAAAAAGACCTGCGATCCCGTTGCATGGGTCGCTCCCGGGGTGGCTTGACGACAAAGATCCACGCCCTCGTCGACGCCATGGGTCTGCCCATCGCCCTGAAGCTCACCGAAGGCCAGGCCCACGACGGGCGCAGCGCCGTGGATATGTTCGACACCGTGGGGGCCGGAAATATCCTTTTGGCGGATCGCGCTTACGACTCCAATGCGCTTCGTGAATGGCTCGACGAACGTGGGGCCTGGGGAAACATCCGCGCCATGCCGAACCGCCTCGAACCACCAGCCTTCAGCCACTGGCTTTACAAGCAGCGCAACGCCGTCGAGCGTTTCTTCAATAAACTCAAACAGTTCCGTGCCGTGGCAACGCGCTACGACAAGCGGGATGACAACTACCTCGCTTCCGTTAAACTCGCGTCACTGCGTATATGGCTTCGATTTAATGAGTCGGTGGCCTAGAGCGGCTCCGCTTTGATCGGACCCACTCTAGCCCTATTTGTCGCTCGCGGCAGCGGACCAAGAGGTCCGCGCCTGCGCGGGCGCGCCGGGCGACTGGCGGGCCGCCTTGCGGCCTGGAGCGATTCCAGTCGAACTGGAATCGCTCCAGCTTTCTTCCGCCGAGCGCGGCGCCGTCAAGGGCTTTGCCGCGAATCGTCGGGGATCAGCATGAGGACGCCCTCGGCCTCGGACAGCGCCGCCTCCCTGGTATCCGCGATCCGCAGGTAGTCGAAGTCGCGCCAACGTTCGGCGAGGTCGAGGAAATGGGATGAGAGGGGGTTGCCCGACTGCCCGGTCGCCGGCATCCAGAGGCTTTCGCCCAAGTCTCCCAGGTCGTAGACCGCGCGCATGCTCGCGGCGAGCCCGACCGGGTAGGCCCCGCTCCCGTCGTCGCCGAAGCTCGCCGCGCGGTGAATGGTGAAGGCGCCGCCCGAGGCCGGGAAGCGGAGCGAGAACAGATCCTCGAGCAGCGGAATGCGGGCATAGACCCGGTGGGTGAGGGCGAGCTGGTGGGCCTTGCCCCAGCGCCAGGCGGCCATGTCGTCCCCGTGGGCGGCCGCGAGCGTCGCGAGCGCCCGGTCGAGCGCGAGCGAGAGGCGCGCGCCGCAATCCTCGACCGCCGCCGTCGCGGTATCGTCGCACCATGCCTGCTTGTCCCCGAGGATGGATTTCAGCACCTTGGGGCGCAGCCCCCGGTAGGCGGCGAAATCGTCGCCCAGCTCGTCGGCGAGGATCGCGCGCCGCGCCGCCCATACCCAGGCGGTGAAGACCAGCGGCTCGGGCCGGCCGGCGGCCATGCGGGCGTCCCAGCGGCGCAGCGCGGCGAGCGCCTCGCCGGCGCGCCCGTCCCGCCGCCCCACCGTATCGAGCATGAGGGGCAGGAGGTCCAGGGCCATGAGCGAAAGGTCGTCGGCCTGCATTTTCGCGGCCTCATCGGTCCCCATGCGTGGGAAGCCGTCGAGCAGCTGGCCCAGGCGCTCGGCGCGGTAGGGGGCCGCCCAGGTGCGCCCCAGGAAATAGGGATAGTCGCGCCCGGCCGGCCGGTTGTTGGCGCTCGCGAGGCGGCCGGCGGGCGGGTTCAGGGCGTGGGGAAGCCGGTCGAAGGGAATGAAGCCGGTCCAGTCCCCTTCCCCGGTCCGGCCATCGGCCGGGAGGTAGCCGTCGCCGGCGCGCCGGATCGGCACCCGCCCAGGCGCGTAGAAGCCGATATTGCCGCTCGTATCGGCGTAGAGGACGTTCTGTTGCAGGCCCTGGAAATCGGCGAGGGCGGCCACGAATTCGTCCCAGTCCCTTGCCCGGTCGAGGCGGAAGATCGCCTCCGCCGAACGGTCCGCGGCGAGGAGGTAGGGGGCTGAGAGGGCGAGGACGGCGCCCTCGCCGGCGATTTCCGCCGCGCCGGAGAGGGCATCGGAGATCACCGGCCCGTGGCGCGTCGCGCGCACCGTCAGCGTCTCGGTGGCACCGTCCTTGACGCCGATCAGCTCCTCCCGCGTCTCGAACGGGCGCGGGCCGTCGGGCGTCAGGTAGGCGTTCGCGTCGTCCGGGTCGAGGCGCTCCACGAACAGGTCCTCGACATCGGCCTGGCTCGCGGTCATGCCCCACGCGATGTGGCCGTTGTGGCCGAGCAGGGTGAGGGGCACGCCGGGCGTGGTGGCGCCGGTCACGTCGAGGCCGGGCGCCTCGATGCGCGCCAGGTACCAAATGCCGGGCAGGCGCAGGCCGAGGTGGGGGTCGTTGGCGAGGATGGGCCGGCCGGTCGCGCTGTGGCGGCCGTCCACGACCCAGGCGTTCGACGCGCCCTGGCCGAACGGGTCGGGCGCGGGCACCGCCGCCGAGAGGATCGTCGGCCGGTCGGCCGCCGCGTCGGGGAAGAGGTCGAGGATGCGGTCGGGGCCGAGCAGCAGGGCCAGGTGGGCGCGCAGCAGCTCCTCGCGCCAGTCGCGCGAGAGCTGCATGGCCATGAGCTTGCCCCAGACGAGCGAATCCGCCGGCACCCAGGGCTCGGGCTCGTAATCGAGCAGGTGGAAGGCAGGGGGCAGGGTGCCGCGCCGCCGCGCGAGGAAGGCGTTGACCCCGTCCGTATAGGCGATGATGGCGCCGCGCAGCTCCGGCGAGAGCTGGTGGAAATCGCGCTCGGCCAAGCGATAGATGCCGAGGGTGCGCATCAGCCGGTCGAGCTCGAGCCCGGCCGCGCCCACGACCTCCGACAGCCGGCCGGCGCCGACCCGCCGGCTCATGTCCATCTGC
Organism: Alphaproteobacteria bacterium; assembly: GCA_963666705.2. Taxonomy (GTDB): domain Bacteria; phylum Pseudomonadota; class Alphaproteobacteria; order CADEGL01; family CADEGL01. The sequence goes on from CAXXKO010000029.1 coordinate 544,790, forward strand.
CACAGGCGGTCCTGGGCATGGACGAAGCCGAGCGCGAAATAGGCGTCGTTCGCGGCCTTGGCCCGGATGTGGGGAATGCCGTTGCAGTCGCGGATGACCTCGACGGGTGCCGTGAGCCCGCGCACCGCCACCTCGCCATCGATGCGCGGGAGGCTCGTGCGCAGCCAGAGATAGCCGCCGCCGGCCACGAGGACGAGGAGGAGGGTGAGGGCGGCCAGCCCACGCCAGAGCCATTTCATGGGTCAGCCCCCGGCCGCGAAGGTGTTCCCATAGCGCTCCCGCAGCACCGCCTTCTGGACCTTGCCCATGGGGTTGCGGGGCAGCTCGTCCACGAAGAAGACGCGCTTGGGCACCTTGAAGCCGGCCAGCTCGCCCTTGAGGGTGGCGATGATGGTGGCCTCGCTGGCCGCGCCGTCATCGGCCTTGACCACGGCCGTGACGGCCTCGCCGAAGTCAGGATGGGGCAGGCCGATGACGGCCGATTCGGTGACGCCCTCGATGCTATCGATGCAAAGCTCGACTTCCCTAGGATAGATGTTGAGGCCGCCCGAGATAATGAGGTCCTTGGTGCGGCCGACGATGGCGACATAGCCGCGCTCGTCGATGGTGGCCATGTCGCCGGTGATGAAGAAGCCGTCGGGGCGGAATTCCTCGGCCGTCTTCCCGGGCATGCGCCAATAGCCCTTGAAGAGGTTGGGGCCGCGGATCTCCAGGACGCCGATCTCGTTCGCCGCCAGGATGCGCCCGTCCTCGTTGGCCACCCGGGCCTCGACGCCGGGGAGGGGCGGGCCGACCTTGCCGGCGACGCGCTCGCCTCGAAGCGGGTTCGAGGCGATCATCCCGGCCTCGGTCATGCCGTAGCGCTCCAGCACCGTGTGGCCCGTGCGGGCCGCGAAGGCGGTGAACGTCTCCGCCAGGAGGGGGGCGGAGCCGGCGACGAAGAGCCGCATGTCGCGGCACGCCTCGGCGTCGAAGCCGGGCTCGGCGAGGAGCCGGGTGTAGTAGGTGGGCACGCCCATGAACACGGTCGCGCGGGGCAGGAGGCCCATCACCGCGGCCGCGTCGAAGCGCGGCAGGAAGAGCATGCCCGTGCCGTTCAGGAGCACGCAGTTGATGGCCACGAAGAGGCCGTGGGTGTGATAGACGGGCAGGGCGTGGAGCAGCACGTCGTCCGGCGCGAAGCCCCAGCTCTGATGCAGGGTGAGCGCGTTCGAGGACAGGTTGGCGTGGGACAGCATGGCGCCCTTCGAGCGCCCCGTGGTGCCCGAGGTATAGAGGATCGCCGCGATGTCGTCGGCCTTGGCCGGGACGGTGGCGAAGGCAGGATCGAGGCCGGCGCTTCTGTCGGCGAGGGAGCCGCCACCCGCCGCGTCCAGGGTCAGCACATGACCGACGCCCACCGCCCGCACGAGGGCCGCGACCCCGGCCTCGGCCTCGGGTGCGCACACCACCACGGCCGGCTCGGCATCGCGCAGGAAATAGTCGAGCTCGGCGCTCCTGTACGCGGTGTTGAGGGGCAGGTAGATGGCCCTGGCCCGCATGCAGGCGAGGTAGAGGAACAGGGCCTCGGGCGATTTCTCGACTTGCGCCGCCACGCGGTCGCCCTCGACCACGCCCAAGCGCGCCAGCAGGCGCGCGTAGCGGGCCGACGTCGCTTCGAGGTCGGCGTAGGAATAGCGCGGCCCGCCTGAAACCTCGATGAAGTCCCGCGACCGGTCGGCCGGGAACCGGCTTTCGAACAGCGCGTAGATATTGTCGCTCATTCCCCCTCACATCGGCGCGCTTGCGTCGGCGCACATTAACCCGCCGTGTCCTGGCTTCGCCAGTCGGGGATCGAACGCCGCCGGTTGTCCCACCTCCAACGACGGTGTAGAGGTGGCGCGGTCCCTGTTATCGGCCCTCATACTTCGACAGGCTCAGCATGAGGGCCTCACCCAGAGGCCTCATCCAGAGGCCTCACCCAGAGGTCCTCACCCAGAGGTCCTCATCCAGAGGGCCTCACCCAGAGGGTCTCATCCAGAGGGCCTCACCCAGAGGGTCTCATCCAGAGGGCCTCACCCAGAGGGTCTCATCCAGAGGGCCTCACCCAGAGGCCCCATCCAGAGGGCCTCACCCAGAGGCCCCATCCAGAGGGCCTCACCCAGAGCCTGTCGAAGGGGGAGGCATGTGGCACGGCCATGGCGATGGAATCACATGCGATAAGCGCCCTCGGGCGGGGCGGCTTTCACCGCATCGCCTTTACGGAATGGGGGGCGCGGGACAATCCGCGCGTGCTGCTCTGCATCCATGGCCTGACGCGTAGCGGGCGCGACTTCGACTTCTTCGCCGCCGCCCTCGAAGACGGCTACCGCGTGGTCTGCCCCGATATGGCCGGCCGCGGCGCGAGCGGCTGGCTCGCCGACAGCAGGGGCTACGGCTATCAGCAGTATTGCGCCGACATGGCGGCGCTCATCGCCCGGCTCGGGGCCGGCGGGGTGGACTGGCTCGGCACCTCGATGGGCGGGATCGTGGGCATGCTGATGGCGGCCATGCCGGGCACGCCGGTGCGCCGGCTGATCCTCAACGATGTCGGCCCCTTCATCCCCAAGGCCGCGCTCGAGCGCATCGGTGGGTACGTGACGGAGGAGCCGGTGTTCGATTCCCTCGCCGCGGCGGAGGCGCGCTTCCGCACGGTCATGGCCAGCTTCGGGCCGCTCTCGGACGAGCACTGGCGGCACCTCACCAGTCACGGCACGGTGCGGCGGGACGGCCAATGGCGCCTCCATTACGATCCCGGTATCGGTGATGCGTTCCGCGCCGGTTCCTTCGAGGACGTGGACATGTGGGCCACCTGGGACGCCATCACCTGTCCCGTCCTCGTCATTCGCGGCGCGGATTCGGACCTTCTGCTGGCCGAGACGGCGCGGGAGATGGGCGCGCGTGGCCCGGGCGCCGAGCTGGTGGAGCTGGCGGGCATGGGGCATGCGCCGGCACTCATGGCCGCGGACCAGATCGCGCTCGTGCGCGACTGGCTCGCGCGGACCGACGGCTGAGCGGCTGAACGGGGGAGGGGGCCTTGACGGACAGCTACGATGTGGTGATCGTCGGCGGCGGCGCGATCGGCAGCGCCATCGCCTATTTCCTCATGGCCGAGCCCGGCTTCGGCGGCACGGTCCTCGTGGTCGAGCGCGACCCGAGCTACGAATACTGCTCCTCCGCCCGCGCCACCGGCGGCGTGCGCCAGCAGTTCTCGACGCCCGAGAATATCGATATCGGCCTCTACGGCGCCCAGTTCGTGAAGGAGATCGGCGAGCATCTTTCGGTCGGTGGCGAGACGGCCGACGTGAGCTTCCGCGAACAGGGCTACCTCATCCTCGCGACCGCGCCGGGCATCCCGGCCTTGAGCGAGACCCTGGCGGTCCAGCGCGCCCACGGCGCGGATATCACGTTCCTCGACCCGGACGCCCTCGGGCGCCGCTTCCCCTGGGTCCAAACCGGCGGCCTCGCCGGCGCTTCGTTCGGGGAGCGGAACGAGGGCTGGCTCGACCCCTACGGCCTGCTCCAGGCCTTCCGGCGCAAGGCCCGGGACCTGGGCGCCGAGTACGCCCATGACGAGGTCGTGGATCTGACGCGCCATGGCCGCCGTATCACGGGCGCGGTCCTGCGCGATGGCGGGGCGGTGGCGGCCGGCGTGGTCGTCGACGCCGCCGGTGCGCGCAACGCGGCCCAGGTCGCCGCCATGGCCGGGGTCGAGATCCCCGTCGAGCCGCGCAAGCGCAGCGCCTTCGTGGTGGCGACGCGGGAGGACGTCTCGGCCTGGCCGCTGACCATCCATCCGAACGGCGTCTGGGGCCGGCCCGAGGGCCGGGGCTACCTCTGCGGCGCCGCCCCGCCCGAGGACCAGGATCCCGCCGTCTGGGACTTCGACGAGCACCACTGGCTCTTCGAGGATATTGTCTGGCCGACCCTCTACGAGCGCATTCCCGCCTTCGAGGCGCTGCGCGTCGAGCGCTCCTACTGCTGCCACTACGATTTCAACACTTTCGACCAGAACGCCATCATCGGCCGCCATCCCGAGGCCGAGGGCCTCATCATCGCCACCGGCTTCTCCGGCCACGGCCTCATGCAATCGCCGGCCACGGGGCGGGCGGTGATGGAGCTGATCGCCCATGGCGGGTATAGGACCCTCGACCTCACCCGCTTCGGCGTCGAGCGCATCACGGCCGGCGAGCGGGTGCTCGAGGTCGCTGTATTCTGAGCTAGACGGAAGGGAGAGGACATTGGCACTGCAAGTGAACCCGGCGCCGGAGCCGTGGCTGAGCGGGGGCGATCTCGCCGCCTGGCGCGAGGTGCCCGTCGCCGTCGCCGGTGACGAGCTCAACCGCGCCCAGATCATGACGGCGGCCATCAAGCCCGTCGCCCCCGGCATGGGCTTCGCCGGCCTGGCGCTCACGGTCGGCATCATGGTGGGCGACAATGCCGCCATGCACTATGCCCTCGCCGACGCCTGGCCCGGTTCGGTCATGGTGGTCGACGCCCAGGGCTATGAGGATACGGCCGTGTGGGGCGGGATCATGCACTATGCGGCCAAGCGCAAGGGCCTCGCGGCCGTCGTCTTCGACGGCGCCATGCGCGACGTGGCCGAGCTGCGGGAATCGGGCCTGCCCGCCTTTTGCCGCGCCATCGTCCCCGCCGGGCCGCACAAGGGCTTCGGCGGCGCCATCAACGGCCCCATCCAGTGAGGCGGCGTGCCGGTCAACCCGGGCGACCTGGTGCTCGGCGACGACGACGGCGTGATCGTCATCCGCCCCGACCAGATGGACGGCCTGCTGGCGCGCTGCCGCGCCCGCATGGCCATGGAGGTGAAAATCCTCGCCGGCATCGACGAGGGCAAGACCACGGTCGAGCTGCTCGGCCTGCCGCCGGCCGAAGAGATCGGCCAGTAGCACCGGCGCCGGGGAGCGCACGCTATGGCGCGGGCCTGGGACGTGGCGATCGTCGGCGGCGGCGCGATCGGTGGCGCCGTCGCCTATTTCCTGGCGTCCGACCCCGACTTCGACGGCTCGGTCCTGGTGGTCGAGAAGGACCCGACCTACGAGTTCGCGTCCTGCGCCCGGTCGAACGGCGCCATCCGCCAGCAGTTCTCCCTGCCCGAGAACATCCGCATGTGCCTCTTCGGCCTCCAGTTCTATCGCGAGGCGGCCGAGCGCCTGTCGGCCCCGGGCGAGCCCTTCTCGCTGCCCTTCACCGAGCGCGGCTATCTGTTCCTGGTGGCCCCTTCGCGGATGACGGTGGCGGCGCGCAACAACGCCCTGCAATGCTCCCTCGGCGCCGGAATCGAGATCGTGCCGGCGGCGGCGCTGGCACGGCGCTTCCCGTGGCTCGACGTGGCCGGCATCGCCGCCGGCTCGCTCAGCATCCGCGGCGAGGGCTGGATCGACCCCAATACGCTCGTCCAGGGCTATCGCCACAAGGCGCGGGCGCTCGGCGTCACCTATCTGGCGGATGAAGTGGTGGGTCTCGTCCGCGCGGGCGATCGCATCACCGGCGTGCGCCTGCGCGGTGGCGGCGAGGTCGCGGCGGGTGCCGTGGTGAACGCCGCCGGCTACCATGCGGGGCGCGTCGCCGCCATGGCGGGCCTCGCCCTCGATGTGGAGCCGCGCAAGCGCATCGTCTATGTCTTCGATTGCCGCGACGGCCCCGGCCCCATGCCCCAGACCTTCGATACCAACGGCGTCTACGTGCGCCACGAGGGGGACGGCTACATCTGCGGCGTCTCCCCGCCGATGGACCGCGACCGCGCCTGCTGGGACTTCGGAATCGAATACGACCTCTTCGAGGACGTGGTGTGGCCCACCCTCGCGCGCCGCATCCCCGCCTTCGAGGCCATCAAGCTCAAGAGCGCCTGGGCCTGCCACTACGACTACCACCCGCTCGACGAGAACGCGGTCATCGGCCCGCACCCGGCGGTGGGGAACTTCTACTTCGCCAACGGCTTCTCGGGCCACGGTGTGCAGCAGTCCCCCGCCGCCGGCCGCGCCATCGCCGAGCTTCTCACCCACGGTGAGTTCCGTACCCTCGACCTGACCCGCCTCGGCTATGCCCGCACCGTGAGCCGCGAGGCCCTGCGCGTGGAGGAGGTGGTGGAGGCTTTCTGAACGCGGAACCTGGCTACCCGGCCCGGTCCTCCCCCTTCGACAGGCTCAGGGTGAGGCCCTCATGCCGAGCCTCCTCATCCTGAGCCTGTCGAAGGACGAAGTATGAGGGCCGGGAGGGCGGGGTGCCCGCAGGGCTGGTGGCACGATCCTCGAACTTATGCCATCCCTCACTGGGCCACCTTGCCGCCGTCGGCGGAGAGGAGGGCGCCGGTGCAGAAGCTCGAATCGTCGCAAGCCAGGAAGAGGATGGCGCGCGCGATCTCCTCGGGCGTGCCGATGCGCCCCACGGGCACGCGCTGGTTGAGCCGCTCGATGCCGTCCTCGAGCGACCAGCCGCGGCCGCGGATCGCATTCTCCAGCATGTCCGTATGGATCTCGCCGGGGCAGACGGCATTGACCCGGATGTTGTCCCCGGCCTGGTCGATGGCCATGGCGCGGGTGAGCTGCACCACGGCGCCCTTGCTCACGCAGTAGGCCGTGATGCCCTTCTCGCCGCGCAGGCCGAGGTCGGAGGCGACGTTGACGATGGCGCCGCCGCCCCGCGCCTTCATGACCCGCGCCGCCTCGCGGCTCAGGAAGAAGACAGCCCCCACGTTGACCGCCATCTGCTCGTGATACTGCGCGTCCGTGGTCTCGAGCGTGCCTACGGCGTGGACCACACCCGCGTTGTTGACCAGCACGTCGAGCCGGCCGAAGCGCGCCACCGCCGCTTCGACGAGGGTCTTGCAGGCGGCGGGCTCCGCCAAATCAGCGCGGCTGAACGCGGCCTCGGCGCCGAGCGCCGCGCAATCGGCGACGGCCGCCGCGCCCGCTGCCTCGTCGCGGCCCGTCAGCATGAGGCGCGCGCCCTCGGCCGCAAAGGCGAGGGCCGTCGCCCGCCCGATGCCCCGGGTGGCCCCGGTGACGAGGGCGACCCTGCCCGCGAGCTTCACCATGCGGCCCCCGGCATCACCGTCACTCGATCTCGGCCCTGAGCTCCACGCCCGTGGTATCCTCGATCAGGCGCATGACCGTATTGCAGCTCGCGTCCTTGCCGTACTGGACCCGGGCGCGGGCGTAGATCTGCTCGGTCAGCGCGCTCACCTCCATGGACACGTCGAATTCGCGCGCGAGGTCGCTCGTGAGGCGCATGTCCTTGCAGGCGAGCGCCAACGCGAAGTCGGGTTGGAAATTGCCGCTCAAGAGCCGCGGGCCATCGACATCGGCCACAAAGCTGCCGGCGTAGCTCGCCTTGATGGCGCGCCACAGGGGCTCCAGCTCGAGGCCCGCGCGCGCACCCAGCATCATGCCCTCGCTGAAGGCGATCTGGTGGACAAAGCAGATCATGTTGGTGATCAGCTTGGCCACGGTCGCGTGGCCCAGGGGGCCGACATGGACGATCGTCTCCGCCAGCGCGTCGAAGATCGGCATGTGGGCCTCGAGGACGTCCTTATCGCCGCCGATGAAGACGGAGATGCGGCCCTCGCGCGCGCGCTGCACGCCGCAGGAGACCGTGGCCTCGAGCATGGAGATGCCCTTATTCGCGCAGTCCTCCGCCAGCCGCTCGACGAGGTGGAGGTCGCCCGTCGACATCTCGATCCAGGTGCCGCCCTGGCGCAGGCCGTCGAGGAGGCCGCCCTGGCCGGTCGCCACCGCCTCGACCTGGGGCGGGCCGGGCAGGGAGGTGACGACGACATCGGCCCCCGCGGCCGCCGCGCGCGGGCTGTCGGCCCACTTCGCCCCGTCGGCGATCAGGTTCTCGGCGGCCTTGGGTTTCAAGTCGTGGACAGTCAGGTCGAACCCTGCCTTGAGGAGCTGGTTGGCCATCGGGTTGCCGATGTTGCCGGTGCCGATGAATCCGATCTTCATGGCTCTTCCCTCCCGTCTGGGCGCGTTGCGATCGGGGGACGATCCAGCGTCCGGCCTCATGGTCTCGCGCGCCGCCCCCCTCACCCTGCCCTCTCCCCCCCGCTGGGGGGAGAGGGTTCAGCAAGATGCGTCAGCCACCTAATCGCCCTCTCCCCTTTGAGGGGAAGAGGGTTGGGGTGAGGGGGTGAACCGCGAACCATGCCTTGGTGAGCGTGGATATTAGCGCACTCGCGGCCCACCCGACAGCGGCGTTGGCGGGAAGGCGGCCACGGGGCAGTATGGGGGCATGCGAGACTGGAACGAGGCCAACCCCTTCGTTGCGCGCGCCCCCTGGTGGGGCGGCGACCTCCAGACCCTGCGCAACACCTTCGTGCGGGGCCGCGCCGATCTCACGCCCTGGCCGGGGAAGCGCCTGGCGCTGCCCATGCGGGACGGTAGCGGCGACGCGCTCGCCGCCGCCCTTCACCGCCCTATGGGAGCCGGGGGGCGGCCGCTCGTGGTGCTCGTCCACGGCCTCACCGGCTGTGAGGACAGCGCCTATATCCGGGCCAGCGCCGCGCGCCTGCTGGGGGCCGGGCACCCGGTGCTGCGTCTCAACCTCCGCGGCGCCGGGCCGTCGCGGGCGCTATGCCGGCTCCATTACCATGCCGGGCGGACCCAGGACCTGCGCGATGCCCTCGCCGGCCTCGATGCGGCACTCCTCGATCCGGGCATCATCGCCGTCGGCTACTCGCTCGGCGGCAACATGCTGCTCAAGTACCTGGCGGAGGAGGGGGAGGCGGGGCCGGTCCGGCTGGCCGTCGCGGTCTCCGCGCCCATCGACCTGGCGGCCACGGCCGCGCGCCTGGGCACGCCGCGCAACGCCTTCTACAAGCGCCACCTCCTGAGCGACATGAAGGCGGAAACCCAGGGTGGCGCCGCCGAGGTCAGCGCGCGGGAGCGCGCGGCGATTCAGTCCGCGCGCGCCATTTACGAGTTCGACGACCGTTTCTCGGCGCCGCGCAACGGCTTCGCCGGCGGCGACGACTACTATGCCCGCTGCGCCGCCGGGCGCGCCCTCGGCGCCATCCGCGTTCCCACCCTCCTCATCCACGCGCTCGACGACCCTTGGGTCCCCGGTGACGCCTACGCGCGGCATGACTGGGCCGCCAACGGCCGCCTCATGCCCTTGCTCTCCCCCGACGGCGGGCATGTGGGCTTCCACGGCCGATGTGGGCCGGTGGCCTGGCACGACCAGGCCATCGCCGCGTTCCTCGATGGGTACTAGAGCGGTTCCGCTTCGATCGGACCCACTCTAGCGCTCTATTTCGCTCGCGGCAGCGGACCAAGTGGTCCGCGCCTGCGCGGGCGCGCCGGACGACCGGCGGGCCGCCTTGCGGCCTGGAGCGATTCCAGTCGAACTGGAAACGCTCTAGTGGATCGAACCCGACAAAAGAACCCCCTCTCCCTTGGGGAGAGGGTCGGGGTGAGGGGACGCGCGTCGGCGCGTTATCAAGAGCCTTTCCGCCGCCTACCGGCGGCCAAGCCCTCACCCTCCCGCTTCGCGGGACTCTTTCCTGACTCCTCACCCTCCTGCTTCGCGGGTCCCTCCCTCTCCCCCCAAGGGAAGAAGTGGGGAGAGGGTTCCAAGTGTCAGACGCGAACCACTAGAGCGGGATCAGGAAGGCCGCGATGGTGAAGAGGCCGGTCAAGATCACGAAGACGAAGACCACCGCCCCCAGCAGCAGGCGCGTGATCGGCAGGACGAGGAGGATCACCAGCAGCAGAGCCGCGATGATGACGACGAGGATGTTGGGGGGTGGGAACATGCGGGTAAGGTGCGCGCCGGAGCTGCTTCCTATCCGGCCCCGAGGCGCCTGGCCGCGTCGACGGCGAAGTAGGTCAGCACGCCATCGGCGCCCGCGCGCTTGAAGCCGGTCAAGGCTTCGAGGATGACCCGGTCGCCGTCGAGCCAGCCGCGCTCGACCGCCCCCGCCAGCATGGCGTACTCGCCGCTCACCTGATAGGCGAAGGTGGGCACGCCGAAGGCGTCCTTCACCCGGCGCACCACGTCGAGGTAGGGCATGCCCGGCTTGACCATGACCATGTCGGCCCCCTCCTCGAGGTCGAGGGCCACCTCGCGCAGGGCCTCGTCCGTATTGGCCGGGTCCATCTGGTAGGTCTTCTTGTCCGCCTTGCCCAGCGAGCTCGAGGAGCCGAGCGCCTCGCGGAAGGGGCCGTAGAAGGCGCTCGCGTACTTGGCGGCGTAGGACATGATGCGGACATGCTCGAAGCCCTCGCCGTCGAGCGCCGCGCGGATGGCGCCCACGCGCCCGTCCATCATGTCCGATGGGGCGATCACGTCGCAGCCGGCCTCGGCTTGGACCAGCGCCTGCCGGCACAGGATCCCCACGGTCTCGTCGTTGGCCACGTAGCCGTCGCGGATCACCCCGTCATGGCCGTGGTCGGTGAAGGGGTCGAGGGCGACATCGACGGCGACGCCGATCTCCGGCACCGCCTGCTTGACCGCCCGGATGGCGCGGCAGACGAGGTTGTCGGGCCGCGTCGCGTCGTCGCCCTCGGCGTTCTTGAGAGCCGGGTCGATGACGGGGAAGAGGGCGATGGCCGGGATGCCGAGCGCTGAGGCCTCCGCCACCGCCTCGGTCAGCCGGTCGATGGTGTGGCGGAAGACGCCGGGCATCGAAGCGACGGGCGTCACTTCGCCCTCGCCCTCGCGGACGAAGACGGGCCAGATCAGGTCGTCGACGGAGAGCTTGTTCTCCGCCACCAGGCGCCGCGTCCAGGCGTCGTACCGGTTGCGGCGCATCCTCGTGCGCGGGTAGCCGCCAAGGGCGGGCGTGGCGCTGGGCTTGCGAGGGCTCACGATCACCTCCTCGCGGCGAAATGCCGCCAATGTGGATTCGGCCGCGTCATGCGGCGTGCCCTGCTGGCCCGACAATTATTCATCTGGGCGGTCGAGGTCAATGGCGAACGAACCGGGCTCTTTATGCCGCCGAGCCGGTTACTCGGCTCGTCTTACGCTCAAACGCCGCTAAGGCTTCCTCGCATAAGCTCGGGCGCGCGGTCGCGCTTGCCGGTGAAACGGCCAACCGTTTCACCGGGGTCATGGCTTGCTGAACAGCTCGCGCGGCACCTCTTCGAAGGCTTTGCCGCCCGCCTCGGTCACCTCGAAGGATTCGCTGATGACGATGGTGCCGTCCGGGCGCCAGATGCCGGGGATGCAGTGGAAGGTCATGCCGGGTGCGAGCACCGTGCGGTCGCCGGGCCGCAGGCTCGCGGTCAATTCGCCCCAGGTGGGGGCGAAGCCGATGCCGACCGGATAGCCGATGCGTGCCGCCGGCTCGATGCCGCGGGGTGAGACGACGCGCCGCCAGGCGGCTTCCAGGTCCGCGCAGACAGCGCCGGGCCGCGCGGCGTCGAGCACCGCCGCGAGCCCGTCGGCCGCCGCCTTCGCCCGATCTTGTATGGCTTGGGGTGGCGTGCCCAGGTGGATCGTGCGTGAGATCGGCGCGTGGTAGTGGTGGCGGCAGCCGCCGGTCTCGATCCAGGTCGTCTCGCCCTCCCGATGCAGCTTGTCCTCCCAGGTGAGGTGCACGGCCTCCGCGCGCGCGCCCGTGCCGTTGATGGGCGGCTTGCAGGAATAGTCGCCGCCGAACGCGTCGGTGCCCGCGATCTGCGCCGCGTAGAGGGCCGCCATGAGGACCGCTTGGCGCACGCCGGGCTCGATCGCGTCGAGGGCGGCGCGGATGGTGCGGGTGGCGATCTCGCCCGCCTCGCGCATGTAGGCAAGCTCCCGGGGCGATTTCACGAGGCGCACCCAGTTGACCAGCAGACCCGCGTCCAGGAACGCGGCCTCGGGCAGCTCGCGCCGCAGGACCTCGTAGCAGCGGGCGGTGAAGTAGTACTCGTCCATCTCGACGCCTACCGCGCACCGGTCCCAGCCTTCTTCGCGCAGGACCTCGGCCATGAACTGCATGGGATGGCGCTCGGGCGAGCCCACGAAGCGGTCGTCATAGCCGCGGATGCCGTTCCCGGCCATGAAGGTGGTGAGCCGCGCGCTGCTCACGTCCATGGCGCGGCCGGCCCAGATCGGCTCCACCGCCTCGCCCGCCAGGACGACCATCTGGTGGGTGTAGAACGAGCAGGCGTCGTAGCCCGTCAGGTAGTAGATGTTGGCGGGGCTGGTGACGAGCAGCACCTCGATCCCCGCCGCCGCCATGCGCCGCTTCGTCTCGGCGATGCGGCTCTCGAATTCGGATCGCTCGAACGGCGGCATATCGGCGGGTCCTCCGATGGTGAGCCCGGTTTAGCTAACGTCCCTATCCGGTTAATGCAGGTAGCGACCGAGTGTTCTTTATATGTTCGCTCTAAGGGTGTACTGTTCCCGCCTCTGAGGATTGGTCGGGAGACAGGGCATGAGCGGCTTGTTGACGTTCCAAGAGCGCTACCGAGACGAGGAATCGTGCATCCTGGCCTTGGCGGATCGACGCTGGCCGTCTGGGTTTGCGTGCGCCCGCTGCGGGCACCGGCGGGGCTATCGGCACAAGGCGCGGGCGCGCGTCTTCGAATGCGCGGCTTGCGGTCGTCAAGAGTCGGTGACGGCGGGAACCATCTTCCACCGCACCCGCACACCGTTGCCCAAATGGTTCCTGGCGGCGTGGTTGATGGGGCGGGACAAGCGCGGGGTCTCGGCCCTGTTCCTGGCGCGCGAGCTGGGGCTTCGCTATGAGACCGCATGGCTGATGGCTCACAAGCTGCGCCATGGCTTGGCGGAGCGGCCGGATGCGTTGCTGGACGGCATGGTCGAGGTCGATGAGAGCTACTACGGCGGGCGCGGCAAGCCCGAGAGCCGGGGCCGCGGGATGGCCAATGCCAACAAGAGCCTGCTCGTGCTGGCGGTGGAGAAGGTGGCGGTGGCGCCGGGCAAGGGGGTCGAGGGCAGCGGCTTCGTCGCCGGCCGGGCGCGGCTTGCCATCCTGCCCCGGGCCAATGCCGAGCAGCTCGGCGGCTTCGTGCGGGCCGCCGTGACGCCGGGCGCGCGCCTGCTGACCGACGATTTCAAGGGCTATGCCGGGCTCGGCGCCGTCTACCGGCACCAGCCCACCGTCCAAGGCCAAGGCAAGAACGCCGAGACGCAGATGCCGATCATCCACGTCCTGTTCAGCAACCTCAAGACCTGGCTCAACGGCACCTACCATGGCGTCAGCGCCAAGCACTTGCCGCGCTATGGCCGGGAATGGGCCTATCGCTTCAACCGCCGCCGGCGGATCGACGACCTCGGCGACTTCGTCCTGAGCCGCGCCATGGCCCGGCCAACCATCACATACCGCCAGTTGATCCACGGCTTGCAACCCCAGGGCGCACGACCTGCCTTAACCGGATAGGGACGTTAGCTAATGTGTGGGCGACGAATCGTGTGTCGGTCTCGTGTATTTCAGCGGAACGGGTCTATCGTCGTCACGCCGAGGGCTTGGAAGTCGCGGGTATTCCGGGTGACGATCACGAGGCCGTGGGCAACAGCCGTCGCGGCGATCATTGCATCCTCGAATAGGGCGTTCGACTTTCGGTGCTTGAGCCGCGCCCATTCCCGGAAAGCCACTGCGTCCATCGGCAACACCCCATAGGTGGCCACGACCTGGTCGAGCCACCCTTCCAGGGCCTTCGCCTTGTCGGGATCCTGTTCCCGCGTCAGTTCTATGCCGGTTTGAATTTCACCGATCGTCACGGCGGACAGGAAGAGCTGATCCGGCGCCACCCCGGAAAGCCAAGCGACGACCGCCTGGTGCGGCTTGGGCCGCCGCAACTCGGAAACTACATTCGTGTCGAGGAGATACACGGGCTTAATCGAAAACCGGCGCTACCCGATGGCGGTGCTTCCGGCGAGGCGGTGTGAGAGCCTCGGTGCGCGGCTCCGGCACGAGAAGCAAGTCCTTGAGATCGAGCTTGCCCATCTTTTCCATCCTTCGCCATTGGTCGATAGGCACCAGCACGGCTGCCTCCACACCACGGCGCGTCACGATCTGAGGGCCATCCTTGAGGCTCGCCTCCAGGAACTCGCTGAACCGCGCCTTGGCCTCCTGAACCTGCCACATCTTGTTCATGCGACTTTCTCCATTTGAACGCCTGACTAGATATATGACTAGATTCACTAGTGTCCGGTTAAAAATCGAATAAATTCAATTGGTTGGTTATTTGCGAAGCGTTGCATCTGTTTTCGTCTCCCGCAAGTGCTTGATGTATGGGCATTTTCTCGAAGAGGGTCACCGAGAGGATCTGTAACAAAGTGTAGAGCGAGGCGTCCAGGTCGAGGCGCTTCTTGACGATGGCGACGAGGACGTAGACCGAGACGGCAATCCAGATCTGCGTCTTCACCGCGTTCTCCGACGTGCCGTAGAACTGCTTGATCCGAAGATGCTGCTTGATCCACTTGAAGAAGAGTTCCACCTGCCAGCGGCTTTTGTAGAGCGCGCAGATGGTGGCGGCCGGAAGCGAGAAGTTGTTGGTGATGAAGACCAGCGTCTTGCCGGACTCGGGGTCCTTGAAGCGGATGCGCCGCAGAAGTTCGGAGTAATCCTGACGGGTGTAGAAGCCGTCCAGGGAGATGGTCTGGTCGCAAATGATGCCGGTCGAGCGATCCGTCGGCGCCGAATAGACGCGATGAGCATCGATGTTCGACTTGGCACGCGTGACGAAGAAGGCCCCGGCTTGGTGCAACACATAAAGGCGGGCAAAGTCGACGTAGCCACGATCCACGACGTAGATGGCTCCGGCTTCCGGCAAGAGCATATCGAGGGCATGAACGTCGTGCAGCTTGCCATCCGAGATGTGGATAAAACTCGGAATGTTGCCCCGCAGGTCGAGCAGCGTGTGCATCTTCACCGCCGCCTTGGTGGTGCGGAAGTGCGCCCACGGAAAGACCGACAGGCACAGAGCGATGGTCGTCGAGTCCAGGGCGTAGACGGTATTGGTCAGGTCCAACCCCAGTTCTTCGTCGACGTACAGCGTCCTCGCCTGGGTGATGAGCCGCTGGGCCAACGCCGCATGGATACGCCAGTCGCGCCTTTCGTTGGCATCGGCCAGCGTCGAGCGCCGGACCGGCTGGCGGAAGCCCATGTGATAGAGTTTCGATGCGTGGACCGAGAGGCAGGTCTCGATGTCGCGCAGGCTTTCCCGGTAGGTCAGCTGGGCGAAGGCCATGGACCGGTATTGCTCGGCGCAGGAAAGCGTCCGGACCCGGTGATCGCCGCCATACCGGTCGACGATCCGCGTGAAAGTAGTCCATGGCAGGAAGTCCATGAGCTGAGCGAACAGGGTCTTGCCGGTGTTCATGAGCATCTCCTCGGAGAAACTCCGAAAAGTGCTCCATCCAATTCAAATCGACACCATGCATTTTCGCTTCAAACCCCGCAGAAATCCTGGCTCTCAAAGCCAGCACCGCTCAGTTAACCGGACAGCAGTGGACTAGATTACATCATAGCAAGCGCCAGCCGTGGCCAAACAACTACGGGCAATTCGCCCCAATTTGAAGATGCGGGCCGACGGTTGCGCCAGGGATGGGGCCTTGAGACAATGCGGTCGAGAATTCCGGCTCCACCCGTGGGCGCGGGAGCCGTCATGAGCTGGAGCGCAGAGTGCCCGACGTAGGTGCCTCCGTCACCACCGTAGCGCGGCCGGGAAAGGCCGCGAAGGCCGGCGCCGGGAAGGCGAAGCGGCCCTTGCGCTTCGTCACGGCGGCGAGCCTGTTCGACGGCCACGACGCCGCCATCAACGTCATGCGCCGCATCCTTCAGGCGGCGGGGACCGAGGTCATCCACCTCGGCCACAACCGCTCCGTCGAGGAGCTGGTGACGGCCGCCATCCAGGAGGACGTGCACGGCATCGCCGTCAGCTCCTACCAGGGTGGCCACCTCGAATTCTTCAAATACATGATCGACCTCTTGGCCGAACGTGGGCGCCCGGAGATCAAGGTCTTCGGCGGCGGCGGCGGCGTCATCGTCGCATCCGAGATCGAGGCGCTTCACGCCTACGGCGTGGCCCGCATCTATTCGCCGGCGGACGGCCACCATATGGGCCTCGACGGCATGATCCAGGACATGCTGGGGCGGGCGGACGCGGACCTCGTCCGGGACCTGCCGGCGGCGGTCGACGCCCTAGTGGACGGCGATATGGCGGGCCTCGCGCGGGTCATCACCGGACTCGAGAGCGGCGCCCTCGACAAGGCGTCGCGGCGCCGGCTCCACGAGCTGGCGGCGGCACGGCCGGGCGTGCCCGTCATCGGTATCACGGGCACGGGCGGGGCGGGCAAATCCTCGCTCACCGACGAGCTGATCCGCCGCCTGCGTAATTACGGCGGCGAGCCCCGCATCGCCGTCATCGCCATCGATCCCTCGCGGCGCAAAAGCGGCGGCGCCCTCCTAGGCGACCGCATCCGCATGAACGCGATTCACGCGCCGAACCTTTTCATGCGCTCGTTGGCAACGCGGGGCTCGGGCTCGGAAGTGCCGGCGGCGCTGGCCGATATCGTGGCCGCCTGCAAGGCGGCGAGTTTCGATATGGTGATCGTCGAGACGCCGGGCATCGGCCAGGGCGATGCCGGCATCGTTCCCCATGTCGACATCCCGATCTATGTCATGACGCCAGAGTTCGGGGCCGCGAGCCAGCTCGAGAAGATCGACATGCTGGATTTCGCCGCGCTGGTGGTCATCAACAAGCTCGACCGTCGGGGGGCCAGGGACGCGCTCCGTGACGTGCGCAAACAGGTGCAGCGCAATCATGAGGCGTTCGGCCGGCCGCTCGAGGACATGCCGGTCTTCGGCACCATGGCTTCGCGCTTCAACGACGAGGGCGTGACGGCGGTCTACCAGGCCCTCACGCGTGTGATCTCGGAGAAGGGCTTTACGGCACCCCCCTCGACCCTGCCGCCGATCAGTCTCCGCGAATCGGAGCCCGGCGTCGCCATCGTGCCGCCCGAGCGCCAACGCTACCTGGCCGAGATCGCCGAGGCCGTGCGGCGCTACCACGAGACGGCCCGAACGCAAGCCGCCACCGCGCGCGAGCGCCAGCAGCTGCGGGAGACGAGGCGCATGCTGGAGGCGGCGGGGGCGGGCGGCGACCTCGCGGCGCTCGATGCCCTGATCGCCGAGCGCGAGGCGGCGCTCGATGCGCGCTCGCGCGCCCTCCTCGATGCCTGGCCCGGGGTGAAGGAGAGCTACAGGAGCGCGGAATACGTGGCCCGGGTACGGGGTAGCGAGATCCGCACGGCCCTCACCTACACGACCATGTCGGGGACCACGGTCCCCCGTGTCGCCTTGCCCGCGTTCGAGGACGAGGGCGAGGTCTTGCGCTGGCTCCTGGTGGAGAATCTGCCGGGGCATTTCCCCTATACGGCCGGCGTCTTCGCCTTCAAGCGCGAGAGCGAGGACCCGACCCGCATGTTCGCGGGCGAGGGCGATCCCGAGCGCACCAACAAGCGCTTCAAATACCTCTCCCGCCATTCCGAGGCCAAGCGCCTCTCGACCGCCTTCGATTCCGTGACCCTCTACGGCTTCGACCCCCACGAGCGCCCCGACATCTACGGCAAGGTGGGCAACTCGGGGGTCTCCATCGCCACCCTCGACGACCTGAAGGCGGTCTATGAAGGGTTCGAGCTGTGTGAGCCCACCACCTCGGTCTCCATGACCATCAACGGCCCCGCGCCCACCATCCTGGCCATGTTCCTCAACGCGGCCATCGACCAGCGGCTCGAAGCGTTCGCGCGCGACCGCGACCGGCCGGCCTCCGAGGCGGAGGCCACGGATATCCGGGCCTGGGTGCACGAGAACGTGCGCGGCACCGTGCAGGCCGACATCCTCAAGGAGGACCAGGGCCAGAACACCTGCATCTTCTCGACCGAGTTCTCACTCCGGGTGATGGCGGACATCCAGGAATATTTCATCCGCCACCGGGTGCGGAACTTCTACTCGGTCTCCATCTCCGGCTACCACATCGCCGAGGCGGGAGCCAACCCCATCTCCCAGCTCGCCTTCACGCTCGCCAACGGCTTCACCTTCGTCGAGGCCTACCTAGCACGCGGCATGGACGTGGACGATTTCGCGCCCAACCTCTCCTTCTTCTTCTCGAACGGCATGGACCCCGAATATACGGTCATGGGCCGCGTCGCGCGGCGCATCTGGGCCATCGCCATGGACGCGCGGTATGGGGCCAACGAGCGCGGCCAGAAGCTCAAGTACCACATCCAGACCTCGGGCCGCTCGCTCCACGCCCAGGAGACGGACTTCAACGATATCCGCACCACCCTCCAGGCGCTCATCGCGGTCTACGACAACTGCAACAGCCTGCACACCAACGCCCATGACGAGGCCTTCACCACGCCGACCGAGGAGAGCCTGCGCCGGGCGCTCGCCATCCAGCTCGTCATCAACCGGGAATGGGGCCTCGCGCGCAACGAGAACCCGAACCAGGGCTCCTTCATCATCGATCGGCTCACGGATCTGGTCGAGGAGGCGGTGCTCCAGGAGTTCGAGCGCATCAGCGAGCGCGGCGGTGTTCTCGGCGCCATGGAAACCGGCTATCAGAGGGGCAAGATCCAGGACGAGTCGCTACACTACGAGCGCATGAAGCACGATGGCACCCTGCCCATCATCGGCGTCAACACCTTCCTCGACCCGGCCGCCGAGGGGGCCGAGGCGACGCCCGAGCTCCAACGCTCGACCGAGGACGAGAAGCGCGACCAGATCGCCCGGCTGCGCGCCTTCCAGGCCCGCCACGCGGCCGAGTCGCCGGCCATGCTCGATCGTCTGAAAGAGGCGGCGGCCGAGGGCGAGAACGTGTTCGCGGTGCTCATGGACGCCGTGCGCTGCTGCTCCCTCGGCCAGATCACCGATGCCCTCTTCGAGGCCGGCGGCCAGTACCGCAGAAACATGTAGCGGCGGGCGCCGCGACCGCGCCAGGTTTCAACGTTCTCGACGCTTTTCTCAGGCCGGGGCCGCGCAGAAAGGCGGCCATGCCTGCAAACGGCGTGTCGGGATCCGCCGCTCTCGATCGATTTTCAAAGGTTCTCAAACTCTTCCGGGCTGATCCCGGCCTGACGGAGAATGCTCCGCAGCGTGCCGGCGGCAACCTCGCGGTGCTTGGGGACGATCGTCGTGCGCGTGCCGGTCGACGTGTGCTTGGCAAACTTGACGTGGCTGCCCGTCGTTCCGACCTCGGACCAGCCTGCCGCGATAAGGCGTCGTCGAACCTCGCGAAAGGGAAGCCTCTTAAGCGGCACGCACCTTCACCTCGACGCGCCGCACCTTCGGCGCCTGCGTGGCGACGGGCGAGCCGAAGTGAAGCGTGAGCGCGTCGGCCAGGTTCCTCAACGCCGCCGACTCGCTCCGTCCCTGACTGGCGACATCGACTTCGAGACATTGTGCCACGTACCATCTTCCTTCGCGCGACACGCTCGCCGTGAACGTCTTGTTCGTGCTCATGGATCGCTCCATTATTTTATCTTTAGACAAATGTCTCGATTGTCGCCGAAACCCAATACGTAGACTTCGGGAAAATTCAACGCCTCAACCTTGGAGATAAGCCATATCTGAAATTTGGCCCAATCGTCGGTAGTGGGCGTATACATATCCGGCACAACCTCGACAAGAAGAATGTCGCCTCGGTGATTGCGCTTGTTGTTAGCAGATATTTCGATGGCATCGAAATAGCTCGAGACAATTTCCTCGGGAGAGTACACTCGATCTCGCCGATTCCTTTTCTCTTCAAAGGATGAAGCTGGGTCGGTATCCTGTATTTCAAAGAAGCTCCTACTAGTACCCACTTTCATAATTCCGTGTGCCATACGATCGCTTTTCCCGTCTCCTCGGTAGGAGGGGGTGCGCCGGCGATGCCGGGGCATCGTCAAGCATCCCCGACGCCCCGAGGGGGCGGGAAAAGCGACCCGTAGGGCGGCGCCCCGAGGCCCCCGGACGTCGTCGCGCGCCGCTTGTGATGCCCCGGCATCACGGCGCGCCACGCTCCTAGCCGGGAACCTCGGGGCGTCGTCGTATGGCACACGGAATTATGATAGTGGGTACTAGTTCCCTCATCATTGAGTGGGTACTAGTTCCCTCATCATTGAGTTCGCTCATCTCGACGAATCTTGCCTTTGTCCGCGCGACCGCGACCTCGATTTCGCGTTTGCTGCGGCCGTCGTGGGAACACAGGACGCAATCGGGGAAACTGTCATCCAAGGCAAACCGTATTTGATCCTCCGGGCGGGCATGTTCTCTGACGAAGTGGGCGATCGGTGACACCTCGTCGCGAAGCGCTTTCACCCTTCCGCGGGCCAGTCTGTAGTCCCGAATCCGCTTTGTATCGTGCACAAACCCAATGATGCGTTTGAACCGCTCCAAGAAGCAGGCGACCGTAGTCCCGCCCCTGAGTAGACGATAGAATGCATCAAGGTCATCTTCACTTCCTGTCAAATCGTATCGCCTCTGAGTTCTAATCATGTTTCGACTGCGGCCGCGCAGGAGCGAAAATCGGGCCAGTTGTTTGCAAAAGTAACCTGGTACCAGTTCCAGAGGTCACGCCTCGAGCGCTCGCATCACCGCCTCGGGCGCACGGTCGATGGCGAGCAGTAGCGCGCGAGCCGGGCCTTGGGGCAGGCGCCGGCCCTGCTCCCAGTTGCGCAGCGTGTGCGGGCTGATCTGGAAGGCGCGCGCGAAGCGCTCCTGGGACAGCCCCGTCTTGGCGCGGATGGCGGCCACGTCGAGTGGCGTCACCACCCGCAAGCGGCCCTGCCCGAGCGCCGCGTCGAAATCCACGGCGTCCGTTGCCGTGTCGTCGTCCGCCGCGTGACGGGCGATTCCAGACTCGGTGGTGGCGTCGACGAGCCGGCGATGGACTCGTGCCTTGGCGCGCGCCTGGTCAGCCGAATATCTTGCGATAGCCACCGCGTTCCCTCCTGCTCGCGAGCCGGGCCGAGACGATGCGCCGCGCGAGGCCTCGCCAAGTGTAAACGACGAATAGGATGTCGTCGTTCACCCGTCCGATGGCCTGGATGCGCGGCTCGCCGCAATCGGCCCGGTCGTCGTCCATTTCCAGTGTGGGGCCGTCGAAAATGCCGACCGCATAAGCGAAGTCGAAGCCCCTATTCCGAAGGTCGGCTCCGCTTTTCGCCTCGTCCCACTCGAACATGAATCGACTTTAAGCCATTGGCACATATAAGTCAATGGCTTATTAAACGCGGAATGGACAAAACTTTCGCCCATTCCCAACCACAGCTTGGCCTCGAGCCGGGCGAGCCGATCGTCGGCTCCGGCCGGCCCGCCTGAGACCTATAGATAGCGAATTAAGTTGGCCGGTTTATGTAGCACATCGATTGACCGCTCTGTTGATGTTGTGGCGCCTGTGGGGAAGTGGTCAGGTCGGCGTAGCCGAGCTGTCCACTTATCCACGGGCGGGTCGCGTCGAGCGGCATCACGCGGCCCTCTTCATGGTGTCTCCTTCCAGAAGCGCGCCATCGCCTCGGTAGCGGGCGATCGGGCGCGGCCCGTGGAATATGGCGTAGGTGGCGTCCGGATAGTGGTGGACGCGGACCTTGGCCTTGACGTAGTGCGGCCTCAGCGATGACGGCGGGATCTGCAGGACGATGCCGTGGAAGCGTACGGTGTTGTCGTTGCCGACGGTGCGCGTCTCCTGGACGCACAGCACGTCGCGCCACTGTTCCGCCGGCACGGCGACGAAGGCCGAGCCCGGCTCTTCGGGAGCGATCGCGAAGCGCGCATTGTAGTCGGGAATGAAGGTCTCGGCGAGGAAGCGGTTGGCCCCTTCGATCGTCGAGACGCCGGCCAATGCCAACTCCTTGGGGAGCCGGTCCTGCAAGGTGCGGAAGGCGCGCTCGGAGCGCCCGCGCGCCTCCGGCGAATAGGCCGCGATGTGCTCGATGCCGAGCTGGGCCAAGGCCCGTCCGAGCTGGGAGGGCTTGTCGCGGTCCACCTTGCCACCCGCCTGGGGGGTGTGGAAGTAGTGGCTCGCGCGGTCGGTGTAGAGCGCGCACGGCAGCCCGTGCCGGCCGAACACCTCGCCCAGCCCCTGGAAGCTCGACATGGTGCCCTCCTCGGCGACCAGGAAGCCCGAGTAGATCGCCCCGCTCGCATCGTCCAGAGAGACGATCATATCCTGCTCTTCGTCGCGGCCCGGCAGCCAGCGGTGCGTCGAGCCGTCCTGATGCAGCATCATGCCCACGAGCGGCCGCCGCGGCCGCTTGCGCCGGTGCGCCCCGCGCCTGGGCGCCGGCGCCGCCAGGCCGCGGCCGTGGAGAAACGTCTTGGTCCAGGTGTAACCCCAGCGGAAGCCGTGGTCCTTCACCAGGTGCTCGTGGAAGTGCTTGACCGTGAAACCCGCGTAGCGCTCGCGGTAAAGAGCTTCGACCCGCATCGCCTCGTCCACCGGCACCCGCTTGGGCGACGGCTTGCCCAGACGCCGGTCCAGAAGCCCCGCATCGCCCTCACACTCGAAACGACGGCACCAGCGCCGAAACGTGCGCTCGCCGACCCCAAGCACCTCCGCCGCCTCCAACTGGCTCAACGATCCCGCCTCACAACGACCGAAAACATCCCGAAACCTCATCATGCGCACACCTTGCAAAACATCTGTCCGTCTCATCCCACCCCCTTCAAACAGGAGGCTCAATAAACCGGACAGATCGTGTGCTACATAGAACGGACAGATCGTGTGCTATCTACACCGGCCCGCCTGAGACCTTGCAACGCCGACCGTGGCGCGCGGTATGATGCGGGGGTCATGCACCGCACGCCCGACCTTCCTCTCATCAGCGACTACCCGGCCCATTTCGCCGCCATTCATCCCGCGCGCGATGCCGTAATCCTGGGCGACGAGCGGCTGAGCCATGCCGCGTTCGCCGCGCGCATCGACCGGTGTGCCCGCGCGCTGCTGGCGTGTGGGATCGTCAAGGGAGACCGGATCGCGACCTTGAGCACGCCCAGGCCCGTCTATCTGGTCGTCTTCCTGGCGGCCGCGCGGATCGGCGCCATCTGGTGCGGGCTGAACCCGCGCGCGAAGCTGGATGAGCTGAGCTACGTGGTCGGCGACGCCGCGCCGCGGCTGCTTCTCTCCATCACGGCGTTCGAGGAGCGCGACTTCCGGCCCGATCTCGAGCGCCTGATGGCGGGCCACCCGTGTCTGGAGCGGCTCATCCTGCTCGACGGTGGCGCACTCGATTCCACCGAGTCCTTCGAGGCTTTCCTGGCCATGGGCGACGGCGTCTCCGACGAGGACCTCGAGTCCGCCCGGCGCGCGGTCTCCCCGAGTGACGCGGCGCTCATCGTCTACACCTCGGGCAGCACCGGCCGGCCGAAGGGCGCGCTGCTCAGCCACGGGGGCATCGTCCACACGGCCCGGGTACAGTGCGCCCATTGGTGGGCCGACCCTTTCCGCATCATGAACAACATGCCGATCAACCATATCGGCGGGGCCGTCCAGATATCCTGTCACGCCATCGTGGCCGGCGGGACCAACGTGATGATGGAGCGTTTCGCCCCCTCCGAGATGCCGGCCACCATCGAGCGCCACCAGGTCACGATCATGCATCAGGTGGCGACCATGTACCGCATCCTCCTCGATCGGGAGGAGGCCCGCCGGCACGACCTATCCTCACCGCAAGCCCTGGTGTGGAGCGGCGCCCCGGCGCCCCGCGACCTGATCCAGGCGCTGCGCCGCCCGACCCCCCGGCTCTATACCAGCTACGGCCAGACGGAAATCGGCGGCGAGGTCACCTTCACGGCGGACGGCGCCTCGGACGAGGTGCTGGCCGAGACGGCGGGCCGGCCCGAGCCGGGCTACGACGTCCGCATCGGGGACGAGCGCGGCCGGCTCCTGCTGGCGGGCCAGGCCGGTGAGATACAGGTGCGCGCGAAGACGGTCATGCTCGGGTACTTCAACCGGCTGGAGGAGACGGCGGCCGCCTTCACGCCGGACGGCTACCTGCGCACGAGCGACATCGCCGAGGAGCGTCCCGACGGCCACTACCGCATCGTCGGGCGGTTGCGGGAGATGTTCAAGTCGGGCGGCTACAACGTCTACCCGCGCGAGGTCGAGCTCGCCATCGAGGCCCATGCCGGCGTCGCCATGGCCGCCGTGATCGGTGTGCCGGACGCGCTCTATGGCGAAGTCGGCCACGCCTATATCCTGCGCGAGCCGGGTGCGGAGGTGACGGCGGCGGCGCTCGACGCCCATTGCCGGGATCGCCTGGCGAACTACAAGGTGCCCAAGCGCTTCGCGGTGCGCGATGCCCTGCCGATGCTGCCCATCGGCAAGATCGACAAGCCCGCGCTCGAGGCGGAAGCCCTGGGCGGAGGCGGCACGGGCGCGGACGGCGAATAGACGGGGGAGGCGTGGATGACGGAGATCGGGTTCATCGGGCTCGGCAACATGGGCGGGCCCATGGTGCGCAACCTGATAGGGGCGGGCCACGCGGTGACGGCCTACGACTTGGCACCCGGGAAGCTGGCGGCGGCGGTCGGCGACGGCGCCCGGGCGGCGGCGAGCGTGGCCGAGGCGGCGGCAGGCGAGGCGGTCATCACCATGCTGCCGGCGGGGCCGGAGGTGCGCGCGGTCTTTACCGGTGACGGCGGGGTGCTTCACGCGGCCCGGCCCGGCGCCCTCCTCATCGACTGCTCGACCATCGATCTCGACACCGCGCGCGCGGTGGCGAGGGCGGCGGCGGAGGCGGGCCACGAGATGCTCGACGCCCCCGTCTCGGGCGGCATGGCGGGGGCCGAGGCCGGCACCCTCACCTTCATGGTGGGCGGGACCGAGGCCGCGTTCGCACGCGCCCGGCCCATCCTCGAGGCCATGGGGCGCACCATCATCCACGCCGGCGCGGCGGGCGCCGGCCAGGCCGTCAAGATGTGCAACCAGCTCATGCTCGCCGTCTCCATGATCGGGGTGGGGGAGGCCTTCACCCTCGCCCGCAAAGTGGGCCTCGACCCAGCCGTGATGTACGACGTGTGCTCGACCGCCACCTCGCGATCCTGGGCCTTGACCGACTACTGCCCCGAGCCCGGCATCCTCGAGACAGCGCCATCGAGCCGGGGCTACCCGGCCGGCTTCACCGCCGCCATGATGCTCAAGGACCTACGCCTGGTTCGCGCGGCGGCCGAGGGCGCGGGCGCCGACGCCGAGCTAGCCGCCCACGCGGCCCAGCTCTACGAGCGCTATTGCGCCGCCGGCCACGGCGCCAGCGACTTCTCCGGCATCATCCGCATGATCAAGGGGGAGGTGTAGGCGCGCGGCCAAGCCGGGGGCGGGCCTTGACCGGGCGAAGACTCGAAGCGCGCGATTTCCGTTGATTGCAATGGGGCGGGGAATGGGCGACGTGGCGCGATTGAAGCGCGAGACCCGAGTGCTGGTCTTCGACCTGTATGGCACCATCGTCGATATGCAGGGCGGGCTGGTCGAGGCCGTGACGCCGTTCCTGCGGGAGAAAGGGTGGGAGGGCCGGCCCCATCAGTTCGTCACCTGGTGGCGGCGCACCCACTTCGAGAACTCCATGATCGACGCCCTCCTGGAGCGCGGCCATACGCCTTATCGCCTGATCGGGCAGCGGGCCGTCGCCACCGTCATGGACCGCGCCGGCATCGCCCATGGCGCCGAGGAGGTCGCATGGCTGGTTGGCCGGATCGAGGCCCTGAGGCCCTTCCCCGACGTCGTCGCCGCCCTGTCGCGCCTGCGGCCGCACTACAAGCTGGTCATCCTGTCGAACGGGGACCGCGACATGCTGTCGGCGGCCAGGCCCCATATCGGCTTCGATTTCGACCATGTCATCTCGGTGGAGGAGGCCGGTTACTTCAAGCCCCATTGGAAGACCTACGCCACCGCCGCCGAGATCATCGGCGAGGACGGAGCCAGGGTGCTGTTCGTGGCCAATCACGAATTCGATTGCGTCGGCGCCAAGGCCTTCGGGTTCGCAAGCGCCTTCGTCGATCGCCGCGACCGGCCTTTCGGCGCCTGGCCGGAGCAGCCCGACCTGGTGGTAGAGAGTTTCGCCGCGCTGGCCGATTGCCTGACGTGAGCGAAGGCCGGCGCCGCGAGCCCGAGAATCATTGAAAGGCATTGCGCCAGTCGGCGCCGGCGGGGCCACGCAATCGGAAACTCGAGATCATCCATCGATGGACCAGACAGGTCGTCACCGGGTCGGGACTGTGATCGGCGACTATCCGGACTTGGAAGGCCGGGTTCTCCCTGTATCTATCGTTGGTAAACTCAAACTTGCCCACGCCGCAGACCCCCGGTTCATAGTCGGTACGGCCAAAGAACGACCAACCGGCGGCGAGCTGGCGACTGCCGAACATGCGAAAATAACAGACTAATCTCACACCACCTTCCGCCAGATAGGCGAGAGTTGAATCCAGGTTGTTGGGGCCTTCATATGTGACATTCAGCCCAAGCGCGCCGTCGGTCATGGTCTGATAGGTGCAGTGACGGGCGCCATCACTGGATTGGCGGCCGGCATTGAACGAAAACCCATTGGCCCTCGCGACCGTGAAGGCGGCGCCGGCCGGTACGTTGTAGATCGCGGCCGTTGGCGTTTCCACCGGCGCCTCCGCAACGTTCGGCTCGTAGAGAATGTTGTCGGCGGAGGGCGCGGATGCGATCCAGGCGCCACCCGAGGCGCCCATGGTTTGGGCGCGAACCTGGAAATACACATACTTGATTCCGGCGCCGGCGCTGATCCGGAACTGGATCGGATATCGCGGCCGTTGGCGTTTCCACCGGCGCCTCCGCAACGTTCGGCTCGTAGAGAATGTTGTCGGCGGAGGGCGCGGATGCGATCCAGGCGCCACCCGAGGCGCCCATGGTTTGGGCGCGAACCTGGAAATACACATACTTGATTCCGGCGCCGGCGCTGATCCGGAACTGGATCGGATAGGGTAGTCTGGCGTACTGCTCGCGATACGGTAGCCAGGGCGCGTTTGCGAGCAGTTGCAGCGTGTGTATCGCACCCGGTTCCTTGGACACAAGTTTGTCTCATGCGGCGGGCCTGATTGAGATCGCGGTGTGCCACGCCTGACGAGCTTGAGCGGGGCTCAGGTAGCCGTTCTTCTCCACGATCCACTGGGCATTGTACTGTTCGACGAACCCGCGGACGGCGTTCCGCAGCTCCGTGATGTTGCGGTAGATGCGGCCATGGATGATCTGTTCCTTGAGCGTGCGATTGAACCTCTCGGCGACGCCGTTGGTCTGGGGCTGTTCGACGAAGGCGTAGGACGGCTGGATGCCCCAGAACTTGATCTGGTTGGTGAAGTGGTCCGACAGATACTGGGAGCCGTGATCCATCCGCAAGGCCAGCCCCCGCGCCGCACCGGCGGAGGTCGAGGCATACAGCCTCGCAAGCCCCATGGAGATCGGCTGAAGGGCGGCGAAGCGGTCGCCTCGCTTGCACACATGCCAGCCGACGCACTCGGCGTTCCAATGCTCGATGGCGGTGAATATCCAGCCCCAGCCGTCGTCCACCGTGAACACCCGAACGCCGTCCGTGCCCCACATGAGGTTGGGGGCATGGGTGATGATCTCACCGACATGGGGATTTCCGCCACGGCGGCGGCAGCGATGGGGCGAGAGCAGGTTGTTCTCGCGCATCACCCGGAGCACCCGCTTGCGGGAAACACGGATGCCACGACAGACCCGAAGCCGAGCCCAGACCTTGCGGTGTCCCTCGCCCTCCCAGGGGGATGCCTCCAGGTCGGCCTCGATGGCCACCAGCAGAGCCTCGTCCGAGATCGAGGGCTTCGGTCCCCGGCGCTTTGCTGGTGGGCGCTCAGCGGTGGCCTGCTGCCGGGATTTCATGGCGTAGAACGAGGAACGGGCAAAACTCCAGGCCGCACAGACCCGCTGGAGGCCGTAGGCCAAACCCGTGCCGGGAGAGGTGGCGGCACTCATCGCCGCGACCTCCGCCGCCCCAAAGGGCCGGACGTCTCCGTCTTGGCCTCCAGCAGTTCCACCTGCATGATCAACTCCCCGATCCGCTTCATGGCGATGTCCAGTTCCGCCTTCACCGGATCGCCCTTGCGTTCCTTGAGCGAGGCATCGATCCCGGCGATCGCCTTCTCACGCCACTGCTCGAGCCGGAAAATCTCCACGCCCAACTGCCGCGACAAAAGTTCCACCGGCTCGCCACGCAAAAGCCGCAGGGCAACCTCACGCTTGCGCGTCACCGTCCACCGCTGGCCAAGTCCCAGCGGGCCTGCCGGCGAAACCTGGCCCGGGGAAAACGTGGACGAGCCAAGCTCGCCCTCGTTTACCACAGGCCCATCAACAGCAACTTTGTTCTCAAAATTGTCGGTCATGTTCCGGTCCTCCTTGGACACTTCGATTAAGCCAATTCTGTGTCCAAGGAAATCGGGTCCGACTCAGCAGTTGCAGCGTGGCGGCGTTGCCGACGACCCGCGGCCCCTCGATGGCGCGGTACATTAGTCGCGCGCCGGCCAACTGGTCCGACGTTGCGACGTTTGCGCCGAGCGTGACCTCGCGGAAGAGGGTCAGGTTCCCCCGCCGCTCGTTGATGTCGAACGCCGTCGTCCGCACCCACTGCGCTTGCAACAGCGGCGGCGGTTCGAAGACGACCGGATCGTCGGGCGGCGGGACCTGTTGCCGCCGGCATACGCGCCGGCCCTGGTTGTCGGTGCCGACCTCCGCCCAGCCCCGTTGGCAGACGCACTCGCCGCTGGCCCGGTCGGGAACCGTGCCCGACCCGCACACGAACGTGCAGGCCATGCCATCCGGGTTGGGCGTCTGATAGGGCGGCGGGAAGCTCGCGGCCACCGGATCCACGATCAGTCGCACCGAAGACATGCGGTTCCCGGGATAGCGCACGTCCTCGTTGTCGCGCAATTCCCGGATATCGGGATAGCTGCCGGGCCCGACGGTCAGCGACGGCCCGCTGTTGTCCTGGTAATTGGCGTCGCGGTGGATTCGCCAACTGCCGGAGATGACCCGGAACGATTCGAGGTCGTTGTCGAAATTGTAGTTACGCAGGTCCGGCGCGCTCTGGGTCAGGGTCACGCTTTGACCCTGGAAATTGGCGCGGCCGTAGAGGATGATTTCGGCGGCGCCCGCGGCACCCACCCCACCGCAAATCACCGCCGCGCACAGAAACAAAGGTCTTGATGATTGCTCGCATGGGCATTCTCTTCCCCCGTGGCTGGCCTTGAGGCGCTGGATCGATGGCGGCGGCGCCACGTCTCGGAGTGTTCGGGCCCGCCGTCAGTCAGGACAACGACCGCGACATGCGAACGCCTCCTGCCAGGCCCGCCCGGCCGGGCCCTCGAGCCTGACGGAATGCAACATCAGCGCGGTCGTCCAAGGCACACGGGGACCTGCCCAAAAATACTCAGTCACCGGCAAGTCCAGGCCCGCGGCATCATTTCTCGAAAAGCCGCGAACGCCAGCGCCGCGGAATGTCAATTCGATCATGCGCCAGCCGTCCGCCAAGTCACGACCCGCAAACAGCATCCAGCTGCAGGCGAGGGGAACTACAATCGAGCCAAAGGGGGTCGGCCCGTAGCGGGCCGTCGCGATTGGGCCGGTCAAGATGCAGTCCGAATTGAAGTTGCCTTGGTATTCAACGGAAAAGCGAAAGCCTTTGGACCGCGCGGCACCGACGGCGAGCGGGCCGACGACCACGTACTCCTGGCGCTGCGGTTCGCCGCCGCTCTGCTGTGTTTCCGCGACGCTCGGCTCGTAGAGAATGTTATCGGCGGCAGGCGCGGATACGATCCAGGCGCCGCCGGAGGCGCTCATGGTTTGGGCGCGGACCTGGAAATACACCCACTTGACGGCAGCGCCGGCGCTGAGCTGTAACCCGACCGTCATGGGTCGTCTGGCGCCTTGATCGCGATACGCCAGCCATGGCGCGTTCGCGAGCCGTTGCAACATGGCGGCGTTGCCGATGACCCGCGGCCCCTCGATGGCGCGATACATCAGTCGCGCCTCGGCCAACTGGTCCGAGGTTGCGACGATGGCGTCGAGCGTAACTTTGCGGTCGAGGGTCACCCTCGCCCGCTCTTGTATGTCGAATGCCGTCGTTTGCACCCACAACGCCTGAGGCAGCGGCGGCGGCTCGAAGATAACCGGATCGTCGGGGGGTTCGAGCCGTGGCGGGCGGCAGATGCGCCGGCCCTGGTTGTCGGCGCCGACCTGCGCCCAGCCCTGCTGGCAGAGGCACTCGCCGCTGGCCCGGTCGGGAACCGTGCCCGAGGCGCACACGAACATGCAGGCCACGCCATCCGCATTGGGCGTCTGATAGGGCGCCGGGCAATTCGCGGCCACCGGATCCACGATCAAGCGCACCGAGGACATGCGGTCCTGGGGATAGCCCAACTGTTCGATATTGGGATAGTCGCCGGGGCCGACGGTCAGCGACGGCCCGCTGTTGTCCTGGTAATTGGCGTCGCGGTGAATGCGCCAGGTGCCGGAAATGACCCGGA
Organism: Alphaproteobacteria bacterium; assembly: GCA_963666705.2. Classification (GTDB taxonomy): domain Bacteria; phylum Pseudomonadota; class Alphaproteobacteria; order CADEGL01; family CADEGL01. Next base: position 575,259 of record CAXXKO010000029.1, read on the forward strand.
ACGACTCGAGGTCGTTGTCGAAATTCTGGTCCCGCAGGTCCGGCGCGCTTTGGTTCAGGGTCACGCTCTGACCGCCGAAATCGAAAAAGTCGTAGAGGATGATTTCGGCGGCGCCCGCAGCGCTCACACCACCGCACATCGCCGCCGCGCACGTAATCAATGCCTTGATGGTTGCTCGCATGGGGGCCTTTTTCCTCCGTGGCTGGCTTCGAGGCGGCGGCGGCGCCACGCCTCGGCGCGTCTAGTCCCTGCGTCAGTCGGGGCAACGAGGGCTACATGCGAACGCGTCCCACCAATTGCGTCCGGCCGGGCCCTCCAGCGTGATGGAGCCCAGCGTCAGCGAAACCGACTTGAAGGGTCTACTGGCCCGGAAATCCACAAAAATTGGCAAGTCCAGGCCGGCGGCGTCGGTGAGAGTCCTGTCTTCGACGCCACTGCCGAAGAATTTCATTTCGATCATGCGCCAGCCGTCAGCCAGGTAGCGATTCTCGAACAGATGCCAGTAGCAATACGCTTCGAACCACTAGTGTCCGGTTAAAAATCGAATAAATTCAATTGGGTGGTTATTTGCGAAGCGTTGCATCTGTTTTCGTCTCCCGCAAGTGCTTGATGTATGGGCATTTTCTCGAAGAGGGTCACCGAGAGGATCTGTAACAAAGTGTAGAGCGAGGCGTCCAGGTCGAGGCGCTTCTTGACGATGGCGACGAGGACGTAGACCGAGACGGCAATCCAGATCTGCGTCTTCACCGCGTTCTCCGACGTGCCGTAGAACTGCTTGATCCGAAGATGCTGCTTGATCCACTTGAAGAAGAGTTCCACCTGCCAGCGGCTTTTGTAGAGCGCGCAGATGGTGGCGGCCGGAAGCGAGAAGTTGTTGGTGATGAAGACCAGCGTCTTGCCGGACTCGGGGTCCTTGAAGCGGATGCGCCGCAGAAGTTCGGGGTAATCCTGACGGGTGTAGAAGCCGTCCAGGGAGATGGTCTGGTCGCAAATGATGCCGGTCGAGCGATCCGTCGGCGCCGAATAGACGCGATGAGCATCGATGTTCGACTTGGCACGCGTGACGAAGAAGGCCCCGGCTTGGTGCAACACATAAAGGCGGGCAAAGTCGACGTAGCCACGATCCACGACGTAGATGGCTCCGGCTTCCGGCAAGAGCATATCGAGGGCATGAACGTCGTGCAGCTTGCCATCCGAGATGTGGATAAAACTCGGAATGTTGCCCCGCAGGTCGAGCAGCGTGTGCATCTTCACCGCCGCCTTGGTGGTGCGGAAGTGCGCCCACGGAAAGACCGACAGGCACAGAGCGATGGTCGTCGAGTCCAGGGCGTAGACGGTATTGGTCAGGTCCAACCCCAGTTCTTCGTCGACGTACAGCGTCCTCGCCTGGGTGATGAGCCGCTGGGCCAACGCCGCATGGATACGCCAGTCGCGCCTTTCGTTGGCATCGGCCAGCGTCGAGCGCCGGACCGGCTGGCGGAAGCCCATGTGATAGAGTTTCGATGCGTGGACCGAGAGGCAGGTCTCGATGTCGCGCAGGCTTTCCCGGTAGGTCAGCTGGGCGAAGGCCATGGACCGGTATTGCTCGGCGCAGGAAAGCGTCCGGACCCGGTGATCGCCGACATACCGGTCGACGATCCGCGTGAAAGTAGTCCATGGCAGGAAGTCCATGAGCTGAGCGAACAGGGTCTTGCCGGTGTTCATGAGCATCTCCTCGGAGAAACTCCGAAAAGTGCTCCATCCAATTCAAATCGACACCATGCATTTTCGCTTCAAACCCCGCAGAAATCCTGGCTCTCAAAGCCAGCACCGCTCAGTTAACCGGACAGCAGTGGCTTCGAACAGCGATCCAACGCCGCCGGTCGGTCTGTAGACGGCCCGCGCCGTGTGGCCGGCCAACTCGCAATACCCTCCGTACCCGCCGAAAATTTTGGTGGGTGTAGCGGAAAAGCGAAGGCCGTTGGTCCGCGCCCTGTTGAAGGCGGACAGGCCGTCGATCACGTACTCCTGGCGCGGCGGTACTATTACACCTGGTTGCACGATTGTCGGGCCTTCGGATCCGCCGCCTGGCTCCACGCGCCGGCGCAGGCAGATCGGCCGGCCCTGCTGGTCGACGCCGGTTTGGGTCGTGCCCAGGACGCAGACGCACGAGCCCTTGGGGTGGCGCACGCTGTTCTGGCGGCAGGCCAGCTGCAGGACGGGCGCACTGGGCTGTTCGACCTGTCCCGGGCCGCATATGCGCCGGCCCTGGTTGTCGGCACCGACCACCACATAGCCCTGCTGGCAGACGCACTGGCCGCTGGCCTGGTCGGGGACCGTGCCCGGCGCGCATGTGAACGTGCAGGCCACGCCCTGTGAGTTAGGTGTCTGATAGGGTGCCGGGCAGCTCGCGGCCACCGGGTCCACGATCAAGCGCACCGAGGACATGCGGTCCTGGGGATAGCCCAACTGTTCGATATTGGGATAGTCGCCGGGCCCGACGGTCAGCGACGGCCCGCTGTTGTCCTGGTAATTGGCGTCGCGGTGAATGCGCCAGGTGCCGGAAATGACCCGGAACGACTCGAGGTCGTTGTCGAAATTCTGGTCCCGCAGGTCCGGCGCGCTATCGGTCAGGGTCACGCTCTGACCGCCGAAATCGAAAAAGTCGTAGAGGATGATTTCGGCGGCGCCCGCGACACCCGCGCCGCCACACATCGCCGCCGCGCACAGGATCAAGGCCTTGATGGCTGATCGCATGGGCATTTCCTTCCTCCGCCGCCGGCCCGGCGCGCCGAGCGCCTCGAAGTCATGGCGCCACGGGCTCCCGGATCATTGAAAGGCATTGCGCCAGTCGGCGCCGGCGGGGCCACGCAATTGGAGCCTCGAGATTGTCCACCGGTGGATCAGACAGTTCCTCCCCAGGCTGGGCTTGTAATTCTTATCGGCGATGATCGAGATTTGGAAGGCCGGGTTTTCCGCATAGCCTTCGTTGATGAACTCGAGCCAGCCCACGCCGCAGACATCCGAATCAGGGTCGATGCGGCCAAAGAACGACCAGCCGGCGGCGAGCTGGCGACTACCGAACATGCGAAAAACGCAGACGTCCCCCACGCTTAGAAGCCCTGGGATGAGGGAGCTTTCGTATATGACATTCAGCCCGAGCGCGCCGCCGGGCATGATCTGATAGGCGCACTCCGTGGCGTCGTCCGTGGGCGTGTCGACATAGAACGAAAACCCATTGGCCCTGGCGACCTCGTAGGCGGCGCCGCCTGGAACGTTGTGGATCGCGTCCGCTGGCGGCTCCGCGGCGCCCTGACCCGGGGACGGTAGAATTGGCATCGGTGTTTGACCCATGACCGGGTCGGTCGGGTGCAGGGTCCCGCCGCCTGTCTCCGCGCGCCTGTACACGCAGATCGGCCGGCCCTGCTGGTCGACGCCGATCTGCGCCGTCCCCGCGATGCAGACGCACCCGCCGGCGGCGTTGGGCACGCTGTTCCGGCGGCAGGCCAGCTGCAGGACGGGCGCACTGGGCTGTTCGACCTGTCCCGGGCCGCATATGCGCCGGCCCTGGTCGTCGGCACCGACCACCACATAGCCCTGCTGGCAGACGCACTGGCCGCTGGCCTGGTCGGGGACCGTGCCCGAGGCGCATGTATAAGTGCAGGCCACGCCCTGTGAGTTAGGTGTCTGATAGGGTGCCGGACAGCTCACGGCCACCGGGTCCACGAGCAGTCGCACCGAGGACATGCGGTCCTGGGGGTAGCCCAACTGTTCGATATTGGGATAGTCGCCGGGCCCGGCGGTGAGCGACGGCCCGCTGTTGTCCTGGTAATTGGCGTCGCGGTGGATTCGCCAGGTGCCGGAGATGACCCGGAACGATTCCAGGTCGTTGTCGAAATTGTAGGCACCCAGGTTCGGCGCGCTATCGGTCAGGGTCACGCTTTGACCGCCGAAATCGAAAAAGTCGTAGAGGATGATTTCGGCGGCGCCCACGCCGCCCGCGCCGCCGCACATCGCCGCCACCCACAGAATCAAGGCCCCGATGGCTGACCGCATGAGTATTTACTCCCTCCGCCGCCGGTTGGGCGCGCCCGATGGGGCCGGCCGGCGCATTCCGAGAGGCACCGGAAAGCCCTTCCCGGTCGCCCGCGATCATAGCACGACCGACGATCCCGGGCGAACGCGAGCCTCGATAGGGACATGGCGGGTTTTAGTGGGCGTTTGCCGCGCCTCGTCCTCCGACAATGCCGGGATCTTTCGCCACCCCTTATACCGACCGGCCTTAAGGGAGACCGATCGTATGATCCCTCGAACGCCGGGCGGCCGCGTCCGCGGCCTTGGCTTCTCATATCGCTCGAGCGCCGCTCAGGCACTTCTTTCGCTCAAGCGCCGCTCAGGCTGGCCTTGCATAACCTCGGGCGCCCACGCGGCGCTTGCCAGACGGCGATGAGTCCAGCTCATCGCCGTCTGGTTTTACGGGTCGAGACGGTCGCGCAGGCGCTTCTCATATCGCTCGAGCGCCGCTCAGGCACCCGCATGGCGCCCATAACCTCGGGCGCCCACGCGGCGCTTGCCAGACGGCGATGAGTCCAGCTCATCGCCGTCTGGTTTTACGGGTCGAGACGGTCGCGCAGGCGGTAGTAGGCCCGCATGGCGCCCATGACCGGCGCGCGCAGGCTCTGGAAGGGCAGGGGGCGGGGGGACGGCGGGCCAGGCCTCGCGAGCGCCCTCGCCGCCCAGGGCGTGGAGGGCGAGGTGCTTGCCCATCGTCACGCCCATGGCGAGGCCCCGGCCCTGGAAGCCGACGCCGGCCAGGAGGCCGGGGGCGAGGTCGTGCAGGTGCGGCAGGTGGTCGCGGGTCAAGGCCACCCAGCCCGACCAGGCATACTCCCACGCGATGTCGGCCAGGTGGGGGAAGAGCGCGGTCGAGGTGGCGTGGAGGGCCCCGAACAGGGCGGGATGGGGCCGGTCGTCGAAGCTCGCCCGCCCACCCATGAGAAGGCGGCCATCGGGGGTGACGCTGTAGTAGGAGAGCAGGCGCCTGGTGTTCGACGTGACCTGGCCGCCCGGCAGGATGGTGTGGCGCAGGTTCTCCGAGATGGGCGCGCTCGCCACCTGGTAGGGCTTGACGGGGATCAGGCTGCGCCCGAGGCCGGGCCACAGGCCCGTATCGTAGGCGTTGGTCGCGAGGACCACTTTCTCGACCAGGACGGCACCCCGCGCCGTCTCGAGCCGCCAATGCCCGCCCGCGCGCGCAAGGCGCGTCACCGGCGAATCCCCGTGGATCGTGGCGCCGAGGGACTGGGCCGCGCGGGCGAGGCCGCGGACCAGCGCGAGGGGCTGCACCCCGCCGCCCCTGGGATCGTGCCAGCCACCTTTGTAGACGTCCGTGCCCAGCATCGCGGCGACCTGGTCGCGGTCGAGCACCCGGGCATCCACGCCCCGGCGCATCCACTGCGCGGCCCGGCGCTCGACCAGGGGCATGAAGGACTTGGCGTGGGCGGGCTGGATCCAGCCCGCCTTCACGGGCTCGCAGGCAATCGCGAAACGCTCCACCAGATCGAACACGAGGTCGGGCGCGCCGGCGCTGATGGCCACGAGGCGCGCGCCCATCTCGGGCCCGAGCATGGCGCCTAAGTCGTCGGGGTCGTGCTTGAGCCCGGCGATGACCATGCCGGCGTTGCGCCCCGAGGCGCCCCAGCCCGGCTCCCGCGCTTCCAGCACCACCACCTCCGCGCCGGCCTCGGCCAGGTGGAGCGCGGTCGAGAGGCCGGTATAGCCGCCCCCCACCACGGCCACGTCCGCCCGCCGCTCGCCTTCCAGCGGCGGCGTCTCGGGTGCGGGCGGTGCCGTCGCCGCCCAGAGGGTGCGGGCGAGGTCGTTGTGGTCCGTCACCGCACCAGTGTCCTGTTTCCTAAGTTCGTGGCATATAGGACGGCCTTGCGGGTCTCTCGGCTAGGAGCGTGGCGCGCCGTGATGCCGGGGCATCACAAGCGGCGCGCGACGACGTCCGGGGGGCCCGCAAGGCCGCCCGGAGGGTCGCTTTTCCCGCCCTCTGGAGGGCGTCACCGCCGCTTGACGATGCCCCGGCATCGCCAGCGCGGCGCTTCCTACCCAGAGGACGGGAAAAGCGATCCTATATGCCACGAACTTAGGAATCAGGACACTAGCAGTCTGTCGGGCTTGAGGTCCGGAATTTCGGGATGAGCGGTTTTCCGGGCTTTTCTCGGGTGCATGGCTGGGAGGCGGTTGGAAGGCGGGTTTTCGTCCGCGACGGTCGAGACGGCGGCGGATTTCCGGTGCCACGGGGGTGTGGCCGGGCTTTCGCGGCGCCTTGTCGGGCCAAGAGCGCCCTCATGATGCCATCTCCAGCTTGAGTTTGTGCAGGCGCTTGCAGTTGTAGGCCAGGGCCACCAGGTCCCACTCGCCGGCCACCTTGTCGAGGCCGCGCAGGGAAAAGCCGGTGAAGCCGAGGACCGCCTTGACGATGCCGAAGACCGGCTCGACGGTCTGCTGGCGCAGCCTGTAGAGGGCGCGGCCCTCCGCGCTGGCGAGCTTCGCCGCCATGGCCTGGAGCCATTCGGCCTTGGGTTCCTTCGCCGGCGCCTCGGCCTTGGCCGGGCGGAAGTCGTGGCGCCGCCGGTGGCCCGCTCCGGCCGTCGCCACCAGGGCTTCGATGCCGCTCTCGGCAAGCGCCGCAACCTCGTCACCGGTGGCATAGCCGTTGTCCGCCAGCACCATCCCGGGCCGGCCCAGCGCGGCGGGGACCGCCGCGATGTCCGCCACCAGCTCATTGCGGTCGCTGGCGCAGTTGCTGACCCGGGCGCCCAGGATCAGCTGAGAGCCCCCGGCATCCACCACGGCCTGGGCATTGTAGGCTTGGCGGTACTCGTGCGCCGTGCTCTTGCGCATCAGCCGGCTGTCCGGGTCGCTCAGGTTGCTCTGCTCGTCACCCCGCGGCGCCTCGTCGGGCGGCTTCGGGTGCTTGCCCTTGGCCCGGCCCTTGCGCGTCTCGCGCGCCGCCACCTTGGCCTCGTATTCCGCCCGCTCCGCCGCGGCGCGCCCGGGCCTGGGCCTCGAGGCGCCGACGCGCCGCATCCAGCCGGTCGCGCAAAGCCTCCCGGCGCGCGATCTCCTTGGGCAGTGCCTGGGGATCCTCCTCCGCGCCACCGTCCGCCGCCTCGGCACGCCCCATCAGGTCCGCGATCTCCAGCTTCAGCTGATCGATCAACTCGCCGGCGCGATCGTATCTCACGGAGCGGTGCTTGCTCGCATTGGCGTCAATCTTCGTGCCGTCAACGCTCACGACACCAACCTTCACCAGCTTCAACTCCCTGGCCAGCAGCAGAACCCGCAGGAAACTCTCGCCAAACGCCGCCAGGTTCTCGCGCCGAAAGGTCGCGACCGTGTCATGGTCGGGATGGGTGTTGGCGGCCACGAAGCGCACCCCGATATCGCGGTGCGTCGCGCGCTCGATCCGATGGCTCGAGAAGATCCCGTTGGCATAGCAGTAAATCAACAGCGCCAGCATCATCCGAGGGTGATACTGCGCCGACCCCGTGCCGCGACGGTTCACCTTGAAGGCGCTCATGTCGACGCGCTCGACCGCCTCGATCACGAAATGCGCCAGATCATCCTCCGGGATCCAGTCCCGAAGATCGGGCGGAAGCAAAAACGCCTGGTCCCGCTCGCACTCAACAAATTTGCTCATGAAGCGATTCTACAAGAAAACGCCGCCAAAGTCCGACAGACTGCTAGGTTCCGCAAGCGGTAGGCCGAGAAGGCCGCCTCGTAGAAGGCCGTCCACAGGGCGCGGCCGCGGACGGGCCGGACGGCGCTGACCGGCAGCGGCATCTCCTCGGCCGGGGTGCCGGTGATGCGCTCGGCCATTATCCGGCCCCAGAAGGTGCCGGGGGCGATGCCGCGCCCGTTGTAGCCGAGCGGGACATGGAGGCCGGGTGCGGGCTCGTGCAGGCGCGGGAGGTGGTCGGGGGTGAAGCCGATGGTGCCGGCCCAGCGGTAGGACCATTTGGTGCCCCGCATCCGCGGGAAGCGCTGGTCGAGGAAGCGCCCGGCCCAGGCGCCGGTGCGCTCGGGGTCGGCGCGCGGCGCGTAGCCGAGGCTGCCGATTATCAGGCGGTGGTCGCGGTCGAGGCGCGTGAAGGTCATGGAGGGCTGGGTATCGTACATGCCGTGGCCCGCGGGCAGGACGGTGCGGCGCATGTTCTCGCCCATGGGCTCGGAGGCGTAGAGGAAGCAGCCGATGGGGATGGTGCTCTCCTTGATGCCGGGCCACAGGCCGTCCGAATAGGCGTTGGTCGCGAGCACCACCGAGGCGGCCGTGACGATGCCGCCCGGTGTCGTCACGCGCCAGCCGCCGCCCGCTTGCTCCAGCTTGGTGACGCGCGTGCCCGTATGGATGCGGGCACCTTCGCTGAGGGCGGCGCGCGCGAGGCCGCGGACGTAGCTGAGCGGCTGGATGGACGCGCTGCGATGGTCGACGATGCCGCCGTGGAGCGTTTGGATACCCGTCATCTCGGCGATGCGCGCCTTGTCCAGGACTTCGACGTCGGCGCCGCGCGCCTGCCACTGGCGCGCGTGCTCCTCCAAATCCCGCATGCCGCGGGGGCTGTGCGCGCCCCGGATCACGCCCTTGCGCACCAGGTCGCAGTCGATGCCGTAGCGCTCGACGATCTCGAAGACGCGCTGCGGTGCGGCGTCGAGCCCCGCCACGATACGCTCGCCATGGGTCGGCCCGGCGCGGCGCACCACCTCCTCGGGGTCGAGCCAGAGGCCGGCATTGACGAAGCCCGCGTTGCGGCCCGAGCCGCCCCGGCCCGATTCCTCGGCCTCGAGCACGATGGCGCTCACCCCCTCGAGGGCGAGGTGGAGGGCGGCCGAGCAGCCGGTGAAGCCGCCACCGATGATGGCGACGTCGGCGCTGGCATCGCCATCGAGCGCCGGCGTTTCGGCCGCCGGCGGGGCCGAGGCCGCCCAGAGGGAGGCTTGAAGGGCAGGTTCGCGTGCCATGGGCGGATGCCTCAGTGGGGGTGGGAGCGCCGACGATAGGCCCTGCGGCCGCCTTCGTAAAACCCCGCGCCCAATGGGCACAAGGGGAGGAGGCCCGTCATGCCGGCGATCCTGCCTTCCCGCGGTCGCGGCGGTCGCGGAAATTATGGTAGCGCACCGCCATGGGCAGGAACCACGGGTTGCCACGGTAGAAGGGGCGGGTCGGGAAGGCGCGGCCGTCGAAGGCCGTCTCGGCCTCGGGCTCGCCGAGGATCCGAAGGGCCACCTTGCGGCCGAGCCAGGTCGCCATGGGCACGCCCGAGCCGCAATAGCCGGCGGCGTAGTGGATGCCGCCCAGGGTGCCGATATGGGGCAGGCGGTCGAAGCTCCAGCCCATGAGCCCGGTCCAGCAGAAGGCGACGCGCACGTGGGCGGCCTGGGGGAAGACTTGCTCCAGGGCGACGTGGATCTCCGCCGCCTTCGCGCGCTCGTCCCCCTGCAACAGGCCGCGCGCGGCCGCGAATTGGAGCCTCGTGCCGTCGGGCGAGCGGCGGGCCGAATAGATGTTCATCTTGGAATCCGTGAGCACCCGCCTGGTCGGCAGCACGCTCTCCAGCAATTCCGGCGGCACCGGCTCGGAGACGGTGACCCCGGCCGCGACGGGCACCAGCCGCCGCCTGAACTCGGGCGTGGCCGCCCCCGTATACCCGTTGGTCGCCAGGATCACGTCGCGCGCGCGAACCGCCCCGCGCGGCGTCTCGATTCCAAAGCCGGCCTGGCCCCGCGCGATGCCCGTCACCGGTGTGTGGGCGAGGAGGGTGGCGCCCGCCCCCGTGGCCCGCTCGAGGAGGCCGATCGTATAGAGCCCGGGGTGGAGCGCACCGGCTTCCTCGAGCAGCATGCCGCCCCAATAATAGTCCGAGCCGATCTCCGCCCGCTGGTCCTGGCGGGCGATCATCCGCCCCGCGATGCCCGCGACGCTGTGCATGAGGTCGAGCTCGCGGGCGAGTTTCGCGTGATGCGCCGGTGTCTCGGCGCCGACGAAGCGCCCGCAAGGGTCCCAATGGCAATCGATGCCCTCGCGCGCGATGGTCTCCACCATGTGGCGCGTCGCCGATGCCGCCTCGCGCTGCATCTCGCCCGCCCGCGCTTCGCCGAACCGGCCCACGAGGGCCGCGGGCTTGACCGTGAGGCTGATGCCGATCATGCCGGAGTTCCGCGTGCTGGCGCCGTGGCCCGGGTCCTCGGCCTCGAAGACGTGCACGCGCCGCCCGGCGCGGGCGAGGGTGAGGGCGGCCGAGGCGCCCGTGAGGCCCGAGCCGACGACCGCCACCTCGGTCTCGGCCGGTAATTCGGGTGGCTCGCCCTGGCCGCGCTCCGACAGGGCCTCCCACCAGTATGGCGTGGCCTTGAAATCGGGCGCGAGGACGGATCCGGCCATCACGCCGCCCGCCGGCCGCGCCGCAAGTCGATGGCGTCGCGCGCGTTGTAGGCATGCACCACCGGCGGCAGGAACCAGGGCCGGCCGCGGTAGAGGGGGCGGCCCCGGAAGGGGATATCGTCGAAGGCCGTCGCCGCGTCCGCGTCCTCGAGGATGCGGAGTGCGATCTTGTGCCCCAACCAGGTGCCCATGGGCATGCCGGCGCCGCAGAAGCCCATGGCGTAATGGACCCCGTCCCGCACGCCCAGATGGGGCACCCGGTCGAAGGAAAAGCCCATGCGCCCGGTCCAGCAATATTTCGCGCGCGCGCCCGCGAGCTGGGGGAAGACGGTTGCCATGGTGCGCTGCATCTCGGCCGCCTTGGCGTGCGCATCGCGCACCAGGAGGCCGCGGTTGGACATGAACTGGAGCCGCCGCCCGTCGGGCGTCAGGCGGGCCGAGTACATGTTGATCTTGGAATCCGTCATGGTGCGCCCACCCGGCAGCACCTCGTCGAGGATGCCGGGCGCGACCGGCTCGGTGATGATGACCGCCGACTCGATGGGCACGACGCGGCGCCGGTGCCAGGGCAGAGCGTCACCCGTATAGCCGTTGGTGGCGACGATCACCTCACCCGCGCGCACGGCCCCGCTCGGCGTCGAGACCGCGAACCCCGCGCCCTCGCGCGCGATCCCGCTCACGGGCGTCTCGGGCAGAATGGTGGCGCCCGCCGCCTCCGCCGCCGCCAGCAATCCCCTGTGGTAGCGCCCGGGGTGCAGGGCGCCCGTCCCGAACATGACCATGCCGCCGTGGTAGAAGTCGGTGCCGACCTCGCGGTGCTGTTCGGCGCGCGGCACCATCTCGCCCTCGATGCCGATATGCTCGCGCATGAGCGCCAGCTCCCGCGCCTGGATTTCGTAATGCGCCGGCGTGACGGCGCCGATGAAGCGCCCGCTCTTCACGAAATCGCATTCGATGCCCTCGCGCGCCATGAGGGCGAGCATGTTGTCGGCGGCCTGGTCGGCCTCGCGCTGCATGCGAATGGCGCGTTCGAGGCCGAACTTGGCGATCACCTTGGAGAGCTTGATATAGAGCCCGCGCGGCACGAAGCCGGCGTTGCGCGTGCTCGCCCCGTGCCCCGGCCGCTCGGCCTCGAAGACATGCACCGCCCGCCCCGCGCGGGCGAGGGTGAGCGCCGCGGACAACCCCGTATAGCCCGAGCCGATCACGGCCACGTCGGTCTTGCCGGGAAGCGCCGGCGCACGCGCCTCGGAGAGCGGCGCCTCGTCCCACCAGTAGGGTGTGGTCTTGAAATCAGGGGACAGGAGGCTGTCCATCATCGCGGCCCCGCGCGCCGTTCGAGCGCCGGCAGCATGGCAGAGCCGCCTTGGGTCAACAAGCCGGCGCGCTACGGGCGAAGGAACGCCAGCCTAGTACCCACTTTCATAATTCCGTGTACCATACGATGGCGCCCCGAGGTTCCCGGCTAGGAGGGTGGCGCGCCGTGATGCCGGGGCATCACAAGCGGCGCGCGACGACGTCCGGGGGCCTCGGGGCGCCGCCCTACGGGTCGCTTTTCCCGCCCCCTCGGGGCGTCGGGGATGCTTGACGATGCCCCGGCATCGCCGGCGCACCCCCTCCTACCGAGGAGACGGGAAAAGCGATCGTATGGCACACGGAATTATGATAGTGGGTCACTGCTGTCCGGTTAACTGAGCGGTGCTGGCTTTGAGAGCCAGGATTTCTGCGGGGTTTGAAGCGAAAATGCATGGTGTCGATTTGAATTGGATGGAGCACTTTTCGGAGTTTCTCCGAGGAGATGCTCATGAACACCGGCAAGACCCTGTTCGCTCAGCTCATGGACTTCCTGCCATGGACTACTTTCACGCGGATCGTCGACCGGTATGGCGGCGATCACCGGGTCCGGACGCTTTCCTGCGCCGAGCAATACCGGTCCATGGCCTTCGCCCAGCTGACCTACCGGGAAAGCCTGCGCGACATCGAGACCTGCCTCTCGGTCCACGCATCGAAACTCTATCACATGGGCTTCCGCCAGCCGGTCCGGCGCTCGACGCTGGCCGATGCCAACGAAAGGCGCGACTGGCGTATCCATGCGGCGTTGGCCCAGCGGCTCATCACCCAGGCGAGGACGCTGTACGTCGACGAAGAACTGGGGTTGGACCTGACCAATACCGTCTACGCCCTGGACTCGACGACCATCGCTCTGTGCCTGTCGGTCTTTCCGTGGGCGCACTTCCGCACCACCAAGGCGGCGGTGAAGATGCACACGCTGCTCGACCTGCGGGGCAACATTCCGAGTTTTATCCACATCTCGGATGGCAAGCTGCACGACGTTCATGCCCTCGATATGCTCTTGCCGGAAGCCGGAGCCATCTACGTCGTGGATCGTGGCTACGTCGACTTTGCCCGCCTTTATGTGTTGCACCAAGCCGGGGCCTTCTTCGTCACGCGTGCCAAGTCGAACATCGATGCTCATCGCGTCTATTCGGCGCCGACGGATCGCTCGACCGGCATCATTTGCGACCAGACCATCTCCCTGGACGGCTTCTACACCCGTCAGGATTACCCCGAACTTCTGCGGCGCATCCGCTTCAAGGACCCCGAGTCCGGCAAGACGCTGGTCTTCATCACCAACAACTTCTCGCTTCCGGCCGCCACCATCTGCGCGCTCTACAAAAGCCGCTGGCAGGTGGAACTCTTCTTCAAGTGGATCAAGCAGCATCTTCGGATCAAGCAGTTCTACGGCACGTCGGAGAACGCGGTGAAGACGCAGATCTGGATTGCCGTCTCGGTCTACGTCCTCGTCGCCATCGTCAAGAAGCGCCTCGACCTGGACGCCTCGCTCTACACTTTGTTACAGATCCTCTCGGTGACCCTCTTCGAGAAAATGCCCATACATCAAGCACTTGCGGGAGACGAAAACAGATGCAACGCTTCGCAAATAACCAACCAATTGAATTTATTCGATTTTTAACCGGACACTAGTGATAGTGGGTACTAGCGACACGCTCGGCCCGGTCGGCTCGAACCCGTACCGGACGAGCGCGGCTCGGGCCCGCGCCACGCCACAGAGCACCCCCGGTGTTTCTATCGGCCGGGTTCGGGCCTGGTTATCGATGACCGCGGCCGCGAGGCGGCGAGGGTGCGCCAGAGTCGCTCGGGCGTCAGCGGCATATCGATGTGGGTCACGCCGCGGGGGGCGAGGGCGTCGAGGGCGGCGTTGACCACGGCGGCGGGCGAGCCGGTCGTCGGCCCCTCGCCGCAGCCCTTGACGCCGAGCGGGTTGTCGGCGCTCGGCACCGCTTCGATGAGGGTGGTGAAGCTCGGCAGGTCGTCCGCGCGCGGGAGGGCGTAGTCCATGAAGCCGCCCGACGCGAGCTGGCCCGTGTCGGGATCGTAGACCACGCGCTCCAGCGCCGCCTGGCCGACGCCCTGGGCGAGGCCGCCATGCATCTGGCCGTGGACCAGCAGCGGATTGAGGGCGCGGCCCATGTCGAGGACGAGGGTATGGCCTATGAGTGCCAACCGGCCCGTCTCGGGATCGACCTCCACCTCCGCGACCTGGCAGCCGTTGGGGTAGGCGGGGCCGTCTGTCGTGTATTCCGCGCTGCCGGCGAGGCGGCCGCCGGCGCGCTCGACCGCGGCCGCCACCGCGAACAGGCCGACCGAGCGGTCGGTGCCGGCGACCGTGTAGCGGCCCTGGGCATACTCGATGTCCGCCCCGGCCGCCTCGAGCAGCTCGCCCGCCGCGTCCTTGCCCGCCGCGATCATCTCGCCCGCGCCCAATACCATCGCCGTGCCGCCCGCGCGCATGGAGCGCGAGGCGTGGGAGCCGAAGCCCATGCGCACGCGCGCCGTGTCGCCCTCGACGAGGCGCACGCACGCGAACGGAATGCCGAGCCGGTCCGAGATCACCTGGGCATAGACCGTGGCATGGCCCATGCCGAAATCCTGGGTCCCGAGATAGGCTGTCAAGATGCCGTCTGCGCCGGCCTCGACCTCGGCGAACTCGGTGGGGGCGCCGCCGGCGCTGTCGACGAATAGCGAGACGCCGATGCCGCGCAGCCGCCCGCGCCGGGCGGCCTCCGCCCGCCGGCCCTCGAAACCCCGCCATCCGGCCGCTTCGAGCGCGAGGTCGAGGTTGCGCTCGAAAGCCCCCGAATCGTAAACCCCGCCCATGGGGGTCGCGTGGGGCATGGCCTCGGGCGGCAGCACGTTCCGCCGCCGGAGCGCCATGCGGTCGATGCCGGCCTCGCGCGCCGCCGCATCCACCAGGCGCTCGACCAGGTATGCGGCCTCGGCCCGGCCGACGCCGCGGAAGGCGTGGACCGCCGCCGTGTTGGTGAACACCCCGCGCAGGGTGAAGGCCGCGGCCGGGATGTCGTAGACGCCGCAGATCATGGGCGCCATATGGGCGGCGACGACCCAGAGGCCGCGGCTGGGCAGGTAGGCCCCGTGCCGCCAGGTGGAGGAGACGCGGATGGCGAGGAAGCGGCCCTCGGCGTCGAGGGCAAGCTCGCCATGGATGGCATGGTCGCGCGCCTGGGTATCGGTGGCGAAGGCCTCGGAGCGGTCGGCCGACCACCTGACGGGCCGGCCAACCCGGCGGGCGGCGAATGCCGCGAGGGGGAATTCGGGGTAGAGAACCGCGCGGGCGTCAGCACGCGCAGCCTTTCGGGCGCCAGGTCGAGGACGTGGGCGAGCAAGTCCCGGACGCCGTGCGCCGACTGGGACCCGACATGGATGGTGGTGCGGTCCTCGGCGGGATCATAGTGGGCGGCGATGGCGCGCGGCTCCATGAAGGCGACGATCTGGCGGCTGTTGACCACCTCGACGCGGACCACCCGCGCCGCGCCCGCGAACGCGGCGTCGGCCACGGCATGGTCGCCGGCCACCCATTCGAAGCTGAGGTTGCCGGGCAGGTCGTCCCACACGCGCGGCGCGCCCGGCCGCAGCGCCGCCTCGGCCTCGACCGCCGCCGGCAGGGGCTCGTAATCGACGGCCACGAACTCGGCCGCCGCCCGCGCCTCGGCCACCGTCTCGGCCACGACAAAGGCGACCGGGTCGCCGACATGGCGAACCTTGCCCCGTGCCAGTGGCCAATGGGGCGGGTCCGGCATCTCGGTGCCGTCGCGATTGGCCAGGGCATAGGGCGCGGTGCGGGTGAGGGCGGGGATGGGCCGCATGCCCGCCGCGGCCAGGTCTTCGCCGGTATAGACCGCGAGCACGCCGGGGGCGGCACGGGCCGCCTGGATATCGATGCCGCGCAGGCGGGCATGGGCGTGGGGCGAGCGGGCCACGGCGGCGTGGGCCTCGCCCGCGAAGCGGAGGTCGTCGGTGAACTTGCCCGTGCCCGTGAGGAAGCGCTCGTCCTCGACCCGGCGCACCGGCTGGCCGATCCCCTCGCTCATGACTCCCCCCAATTCGGCGCGGGACGAGCACCGCGATCCGGCCTCGTCCTGACGTCGAAAATGCTAACAAGAATGACGGCCGCGAGCGAATCGGGGCAAAAGGAGCCAGGACGCTAGTGGTGGAATTCCGACGAAAGAGTCCCCCTCCCTTTGGGAGAGGGTCGGGGTGAGGGGATGCGCGTCGGCGCGTTATCAAGTGTCTTTCCGCCGCCTACCGGCGGCCAGGCCCTCACCCTCCCGCTTCGCGGGACTCCGTCTCGACCCCTCACCCTCCCGCTTCGCGGGACTCATTCCTGATCCCTCACCCTCCCGCTTCGCGGGTCCCTCCCTCCGCGATAGGGAGAGGGTTCCAAGCGTTGGACGCGAGCCACTAGGGAGGCCTGGGACGCGGGCTCGCCGGGGCGCCTAGTATTCCCAGAATGCCCCGGTGAGCCCGATGCACGCGAAATGGCGGTTCATCTCGTCCGCCGCGGGGCGCTCGTAGTCGAGGTCCATCTTGCGGCCATAGACGGGGACCACGATCTCCAGGGTCTTCTCGATCGAGACGGTGTGGCCCGGCTCGGCGATGCCCGACTCGGCGACCCATGCCCGCGCTTCCTCCTCGGCGGCGAAGAACAGGAACTGGTTGCCGCAGGTGTCGATGATGTTCTCCCACCACCGCGCGGCGGGGAGGCCGAGGTAGATGACGGTCGCCTCGGGCTGGCGCCAGCGCACGGCGCCGTCTTCCAGGTACATCTCGATCTGCGCGCCCGTGCGGTGGCAGAAGGAGGAGACGGTCATGGCCGCGCCACCCAGCATGACGTGCAGGGCGAGGGTGTCGAAGGAGCAGTTGATGAAATATTCCCGGCCGCTTCGCAGGCGAGCGCGGAACGGGGTGATGAGCGCCGAGAAGGGGTGCGCCATGAAGATCCGGTCGGTGCCCGGGATGAGCGTGAGCTGTCGCTCTTCCTGCAGCGCCCGCAACGCCACCACCCCGGGTCGCGGGATGCCGAAGCGGTCCACGATATGCTGGGCGAGGGGAGGGTGGGACGTATCCCGGAACCGGTCGTAGATGAACTTGCGGATCTCTCTCGCGCGCTCGTCCATGGTTCCTACCTCCTCACGGCTTCGATTCGTTGGTTGGTCTAGCGTAGCCTGCGTCGCTCAATGCACGGGTGCCCCATCGGTGATGATGAACTGCACGTCGTCGCGGCCCTGCCAGTTGTCGGCCCGCAGGCGGCCGGCGAAGTGAAGGGGCGCGCCGGCCCTGTCCAGGAGGGCGGCGCCGAGCGGGGTCTCCAGGCTGCGGAAGGCGATGGCCTTGAGGCGCCCGCCGCCCGGCCCGGTCAGGAAGCAGCGCACGTGCCGGCCGCCCACCACGTCGGACTTGGCGACCCGCGCGCCCGAAAGGACGAGCACCGGCTCGGCGTTGCCGGCGCCGAAGGGGGCCAGCGCCTCGATCTGGCCGGCGAGCTCGGTCGTCGCCGCTTCGAGCACGAGCGCTCCGTCCACCGACAGGGTCGGGATGACCCCGCCCGCCGCGATCGCCGTGCCGATGCGTTCCTCGAGGAAGGCCTGCAGGTCGTCGAGCTTCTCGGCCGCGACGGTGAAGCCCGCCGCCATGGGATGGCCGCCACCGTCGATCAGGAGGCCCGCCTGACGCGCCGCCAGGACCGTGGTGCCGAGGGGCACGCCCGGCATCGACCGGCCCGAGCCCCGGCCCACGCCGTCCTTGAGGCCGACGATGCAGGCGGGGCGGTTGTAGCGCTCGGCCAGGCGGCTGGCGACGATGCCGATGACGCCGGGATGCCAGCCCTCGCCCGCCGCGAAGACGAGCGCGCCCGGCCCACCCGAGTCTTCCACACAGGCGGTCGCCGCCTCGAGGACGCGGGCCTCGATCTCCTGGCGCGCCAGGTTGAGGGTGTCGAGGCGGCGGGCGAGGTCGGACGCCTCCACCGCGTCCGCCGTGGTCAGGAGTCGGGCGCCCAAATCCGCCTCGCCCACCCGGCCGCCGGCGTTGATGCGCGGGCCGAGCACGAAGCCGGCGTGATAGGCGCCGGGCCGCCCCTCCATGCGCGCCACGTCGGCGAGGGCGGCGAGCCCCGGATTGGCGCGCCGCGCCATGACCCGCAGGCCCTGGGACACGAGCGCCCGATTGAGGCCCGTGAGGGGCACCACGTCGCACACCGTGCCGAGGGCCACCAGGTCGAGCCATTGCAGCAGGTCGGGCTCGCGCCGCCCGCCTTCGTACCAGCCGGCGGCGCGGAGCGCGCGGTTGAGCGCCACGACCAGGAGGAAGGCGACGCCGACGGCGGCGAGCTGGCCCAGATCGCCCGCCTCGTCGAGCCGGTTGGGGTTCACGACGGCGAAGGCCGGCGGCAGGCGCGCCTCGGCCACATGGTGGTCGAGGACGATGACGTCGAGCCCGGCATC
The DNA here is from genome assembly GCA_963666705.2 of Alphaproteobacteria bacterium. Classification (GTDB taxonomy): domain Bacteria; phylum Pseudomonadota; class Alphaproteobacteria; order CADEGL01; family CADEGL01. The sequence goes on from CAXXKO010000029.1 coordinate 593,511, forward strand.
CGCGGCGGCTTTCAGCGGATCGTGGGCCGTGGTGCCGCAATCGACGGTGATGACGACTTTGGCCCCCTTTTCCCTGAGGGTCATGAGCGCGCCCGTATTGGGGCCGTAGCCCTCGGTCAGGCGGTCGGGGATGTAGAGCAGGGGCGGGGTGCCCACGGCCGAGAGGAAACGGTGGAGGAGGGCGGCGGAGGTGGCGCCGTCGACGTCGTAATCGCCGAAGACGGCCACCCTTTCGCCTGTCATGACGGCGCGCGCGACCCTCTCGGTGGCCGCGTCCATGTCGCGCAGGCGCGACGGGTCGGGGAGCTGGCCGCGCAGGGACGGGTTGAGGAATGCCTCCACGCCGTCGGGTGTTATGCCGCGCCCGGCGAGGACGCGGCCGACGATCTCGGGCAAGTCGAGCCGCTGGGCGAGCGTCAAGCCGGCGCGGGCGTCGGCGAGGCGGAGGCGCCACGCCTTGCCGTTGAGGGAGCGTTCGACGCCGAGGAAGCTGTCCGTGGCCTGGCCGGCGCTCATGGCCGGGCTGTCACGCCTCCCCGGCGGCGAGGTTCGGGCTGCGGCGGGAGTCGTGGGTCGCCTCGATGACGCGCACGGTACCGGTGCCCGAGCGCATGACGATGGAGCTGGTCCTCGCACCGCCCGGGAAATGGCTGACGCCGCCCAGCATGGACCCGTCGGTGACCCCCGTCGCCGCGAACAGCACGTCGCCACGGGCGAGGTCGAGGAGGTCGTACTTGCGGTCGAGGTCCTCGACGCCGAGGCGCCGCGCGCGGCCCTTTTCCTCGTTGTTGCGGAACAGGAGGCGGCCCTGCATCTGGCCGCCGATGCAGCGCAGGGCGGCCGCGGCCAGCACGCCTTCGGGCGCCCCGCCGCTGCCCATGTAGATGTCCACCCGCGTATCCGGGCTCGAGGTGGCGATGACGCCGCTCACGTCGCCGTCGGAGATGAGCTGGATACGGGCACCCGCCTCCCGCGTGTGGGCGATCAGCGCCTCGTGGCGCGGCCGGTCGAGGATGCAGGCGACGATTTCCGAGACGTCGACGCCCTTGGCCCTGGCCAGGCTGGCGAGGTTCTTGGCCGTCTCCTCGTCGAGGTCCACCACCCCCGCGGGCAGGCCGCCGCCGACGGCGATCTTGTCCATGTAGACGTCGGGCGCGTGCAGGAACCCGCCCTCGGCCGCGAGCGCCATGACGGCCAGGGCATTGGGGGCACCGTTGGCCGTGATCGTGGTGCCCTCAAGCGGGTCGAGGGCGATGTCGATGCGCGGCCCCTTGCCGGTGCCGACCTTCTCGCCGATGAACAGCATGGGCGCCTCGTCGCGCTCACCCTCGCCGATCACCACCGTGCCGTCGATATCGAGGGAATTGAGCGCCCGCCGCATGGCGTCGACCGCCGCCTGGTCCGCCGCATGCTCGTCCCCCCGGCCGACGAGCCGCGAGGCCGATAGGGCCGCCGCCTCGGTGACGCGCACGGCCTCGAGAGTCAGGTTTCCATCGATGAACGGGCTCTCCCCGCCGCCCTTGCCGTCGGTCATGGCCGCCACCTCCCTGCTACCGACATACGCGACTCCATGCCGCCATCCTCACCCCTCGTCCTCCAGCGGGCTCAGGGTGAGGCCCTCATGCTGAGCCTGTCGAAGCATGAATGCCAGCACCGTGCTTGCCGAAGCCATATCCGTTGCTGTTACAGCGCTTCGATCCGAATCATGCGGGGCGGGTCGAGCACCGTCTCGAACGCGCCGATCCGTGCGAGCGCCCGCATCATGGCGACTTCCTCGGTCGCGTGGGTGATGAGGACCACCGGCACGATATTGTCGGCGCTATGGCCGCGCTGGATCATGGCTTCCATCGATATCCGCTCGTCGCGCAGGGCCGCCGCCACGTCGGCGATGACGCCCGGCACGTCGAGCACCCGCAAGCGCACGTAGTATTCGCCGAGGTGCCGGTCGAGGGGCACTGGCTCCAGCTTGCGCAGCGCCGCGGCCGGGACGCCGAAGGTGGGGACGGACCGCCCGCGGGCGATATCGACGAGGTCCGCTACCACCGCCGAGGCGGTTGGCCCGGCACCGGCACCCCGCCCCTCGAAGACCGTATCCTCGACGAAGTTCCCGGTCGCCACGACCGCGTTCAGCACGCCCTCGACATGGGCGATCGGCAGGTCGCGCCGCACCATGCAGGGATGGACGCGCTGCTCGATACCGCCGTTCTTCATGCTGGCGATGCCGAGAAGCTTGATGCGGAAGCCCAGCTCTTCGGCGTAAGCGATGTCGGCGGGCGAGATGTGTCGGATGCCCTCGCAATGGACGCCGTCGAAGTCCACCTCGCAGCCGAAGGCGATGCTGGTCAGGATGGCGAGTTTGTGGGCCGCGTCGACGCCGTCCACGTCGAAGGCTGGATCGGCCTCGGCGTAGCCCAGCGCCTGGGCCTCCGCCAGCACCTCCTCGAACGCGCGGCCGCTCTCGCGCATGTCGCTCAGGATATAGTTGCAGGTGCCGTTGAGGATGCCGTAGACGCGGTCGATGCTGTTGGCGGCGAGGCCCTCGCGCATCGCCTTCACGATAGGGATGCCACCCGCCACGGCGGCCTCGTAGGCGAGCGTGACGCCGGCCGTCTCCGCCGCCCGGGCGAGGTTCGTGCCGTGGATCGCCATCAGCGCCTTGTTCGCCGTGACCACGTGGCGCCCGGCGGCGATGGCCCGCTCGACCACGGCCTTCGCGACCCCGTCCGAGCCGCCGATCAGCTCGACCACAACGTCCGCGTCGGCGCTCGCCGCCATGCCGACCGGGTCGTCGTGCCATTCGTATCCCGCGATCGAGACGCCGCGGTCGCGCCGCCGGTCGCGTGCCGAGACGGCTGTCACCGCGAACGGCCGGCCGCAGCGCCGGGTCAGGAGCTCGGCGTTCCGCGCCAGCAGGTCGAGGGTTCCGGCACCCACGGTACCGAGGCCGGCAACGGCGATTTTAATCGGTTCGGTCAAGCGGCCTCTCTCGATGGTGTCGGCGGACGGGGGAGGGGGCGCCAGCGTCGGCCGGGCGCCAGACCATCCGACGGCACGGCTCAGTATTCCAGGAAAATCTCGACGCGCCGATTCGATGCCGCGCCGCCGGGTAGGGATTCGTTGTTGACCGGCCGGTTGGCCGATACGGCGTCGGAATGAATGGCCGCCGCCGGCACGCCGTGGCGGACCAGCTCCTCCGTCGCCGCGCTGGCGCGGTCGAGCGAGACTTCGAAGTTGATGAGCCGCTGGCCCACGAGGTCCTTGGCGTTGGTCGGGCTGCTGGCGTGGCCGACGACGCGCAAGGCGCCGCCGCCCGTGCGCTGGGCCCCGGCGACCTTGCCGAGCACTGCCTGGTCGTTGGCCGATAGGCGCGAAGAGCCACTGGCGAAAAATATGATGGCGACCGGGCTGCCCGTGCCCGCGCGGTCGAGGTCGAGAATGGCGAGGCCGCGCGCGACACCCGCCGGCACGGCGCTCGACGAGATGAGGTATTCGGCCGTCTCGGCCGCCGCGACAGCCATGGTGGGTGCCGGGGCCGCGGGCAGGGGTGCCGGCACGGGGGCGGGCGGGCTCGGCTGAGGCGGGCTCGGCGCGGCGGCCGGGGTGGGCGCGGGCTGAGGCGCGGGCGCGGGCGACGGGGCGAGGCTGGGGGTGATGGCGGCGACGGGCGCTGGCGAGCTCCCCTCCAGGACCGCGAGCGCCGGCGGGGGTGGGGGCGGGACCTCGACGCTCGGGGCGGCGGTGACCTTGTCGCCATAGGTGGCGTTCTGGCGGTCGGCGATCAGCCCTTCGGCGATCCGCTCGCGATCTTCGAGCGTGGTCCGGATCTCGGGCTTCTCGGGCACGGAGGCCAGGTTGGGGAAGGAGCCATCCTCGCCTGGCACCCCTTCGGTGGAGAGCTTGGGCGCGTCGGGGCCGGGCTCTTCCGCCACCTCGTCCTCGCCGGAGACCCACTCGGTGGTGCCCTTGTACCACTCGACCGGATTGACCGCATCGGGCACGGAGGAGCAGCCCGAGAGCAGAAGAGCGGCCGCGGGCAGGAGAGCCGTCAGGGCCGTCCCCGTCTTCAGGCGGCGGCGGGGCCGTCGTCGCCCTTCAAAGTGCCGTGATCGAGTCATTCATCATCCATACAACACTGGCGCGAGGTGCCCAAAGGGCTTTGAAATGCGCCGGCCGGTCGTGTATGTAACCCCCGACTTCGATGCCGAACCGGGGTCGATAACCGCGCTTCCTTCACACGGGCATCCCGCCGTCGGGACGCCGGCCCCAGCCGAGCCGGGTGTCGCCTCGACCTGGACGCCATGGGATAGCGGTCAAATCGCCGGGATCATAGAGGAATCGACGATGTCCAATCAACCGGGGTCCAATCAACCGGGCTCGGGAGTCGAGCCACCCGATCCAGCCGAGCTCGCGCGCGCCATGGGCCGTATCGCCGAGCGCAGCCAGCGCCTGGTCAGCGACTTCCTCGGCCGCCAGGCGCATGAGGACGAGGCACGCGACGACGTCCGGGGGCCTCGGGGCGCCGCCCTACGGGTCGCTTTTCCCGCCCCCTCGGGGCGTCGAGGACGCTTGACGATGCCCCGGCATCGCCGGCGCGCCCCCTCCTACCGAGGAGACGGGAAAAGCGATCGTATGGCACACGGAATTATGAAAGTGGGTACTAGGCCACCCCTAAGGCGCGGACAGGTTCGTGTTGAAGATGTCGGCTGTGACCTTCCACTCGCCGTCGATCTTGCGCCAGGTGACCACGTACTTGCCCTCGTCCTCCACGCGACCGCCGTTGCCATCGTCGAAAGAGAGGCTGTAGGCACCAATATCGATGGCGATGTCGCCCGACTCCGCGACTTCGATACGGGTCGGGGCGAAGGTGAGGGCGATACCGGGTATGGTGAGAAGACCGCCCCAGGCCTCGCCGATGGCGGCACGGCCCTCGACCGGCGGCGTGCCTGACGGCATGAAGAGGCCGTCGGCGGCGTAGATGTTCGCGATCGCCTCGATGTCACCGGCGGCGACAGCCGCGACCCATTGCTCGTCGAGCGCGCGGATGGCCTTCTCCTCGTTACCCGTGTGGCCCGCCATCACGGGCGCCGCGGCCAGCATGAGCACCATGATGGCGACAAACCTCTTCTTGAATTGCATCCCCGTCTCCCCGATTTTTATGGATGGATACCGCTTGCTGTGGCGCACCTTGCAGGCCCGCGGAAGTGAGCCAAAATTATTGTAACACGAAATCCCGATGGTGAGAGGCCGGGATCGAGATTACGGCGGATATGAAGGGGATCGGATGATGACGAACGAGCCGGAGGCACGCGGGGCCGGGGCGGGCGCCACGCCCTTCGCCACGAGCGGAGAGGAGTTCCGCGCCCTCGGCCACCACCTGGTGGACCGCATCGCCGGCTATATCGATTCGCTCCCCACCCGGCGAGTGGCGCCCGATACGACACCGGCGGCCATACGCGCGCTGGTCGGCCAGGAAGGGCTGCCCGAACACGGCGCCGACGCCAAGGCCCTCATCGACGAGGCGGCGGACCTGCTGTTCGATTACGTCCGCCACAGCGGCCACCCCCGGTCGTGGGCTACATCGCTGGCTCGCCCGCACCCATGGGCATGCTGGCGGACTTCCTCGCGTCCGCGGTCAGCCCCAACGTCGCGGCCTGGGACCTGGTGCCCGCGGCGGCCGAGATCGAGGCCCAGGCGGTGCGCTGGGTGGCCGAGCTTTTGGGCTATCCCACCGACTGCGGTGGCCTGTTCGTGAGCGGCGGCAACATGGGCAACATCGTCGGCACCCTCGCCGCGCGCCGCTCGCGCGCCGATTGGGACCTGCGCGCCGAAGGCGTGGCCGGGGCGGGGGCGCGGCGCATGCGCCTCTACGCTTCGCCCGAGACCCATACCTGGCTGCACAAGGCGGCCGATATCGCCGGCCTCGGCACCAATGCCATCCGCTGGATCGAGACGGACTCGAGCCAGCGCATGGACCCGGACGCGCTCGCCCGCCGCATCGAGGCGGACGCGGCGGCCGGCGACCTCCCGTTCCTCGTGATCGGCACCGCCGGCACCGTGAGCACGGGTGCTGTCGATCCCCTGCCGGCGCTGGCGGCCATCGCCCGGGCGCACGACTGCTGGTTCCATGTGGACGGCGCCTACGGTGCCTTCGCCGTCGCCTCGCGGGACGCCCCCGCCGACTTGGCCGGGCTGAGGGAGGCGGATTCGCTCGCCGTCGATGCCCACAAGTGGCTCTTCGCACCGGTCGAGGCTGGCTGCGCACTGATCCGCGACCGGCGCCACCTCCTCGATACCTTCGACTACACCCCGCCCTATTACCACCACAAAGCGGCACCGGCGGAGGAGGTTACCCACTATTACAAGCTCGGCCCCCGGAACTCCCGCGCCTTCCGCGCCCTCAAGGTGTGGCTGACGCTGCGGCATGTCGGCCGCGCCGAATACGTGCGGGTGCTCGAAGGCAACATCCGCCTCTCGCGCCAACTCCACGGGCTGATCGCGGCCGAGGCCGACTTCGAGGCCTTCACCCAGGCGCTCAGTATCGCGACCTTCCGCTACGTCCCACCCGGCCTCGGCGGCGACGAAGCGGCGCGGGAGGCCTACCTCGACGACTTGAACGCGGCGCTCGTCACGCGCGTGCAGAAGGGTGGCGACGCCTTCATCTCCAACGCGGTGCTGGATGGCCGGTTCGTCCTGCGCGCCTGCATCACCAACTTCCGCTCGACCGAGGCGGACGTGCGCGCGTTGCCGGGCATCATCCGGGGTGAGGGACAGGCGCTCGACGCCGAGATGCGGCCGGCGGCGCTCGAAACCGGGAGGTAAGGGGCGCCGGCTACTCCGCCGCCTGGGCCAGCATGGGCTGCTGGCGGACGGGTGCTGGCTGGGGCGCGCCGCGCCGCGCGAGCTCCTTCTCGACCGCCGGGATGATCTGGGTGCCGAGCGCCTCCAGGGTGCGGGTGACGCGCTCGTGCGGGAGGCCGCCGAGCTGCAGCGTGCAGAGGATGTGGCTCGGCGCGATCGTCTCCTGGTCCCCGAGCAGCGTCTCCACGCAATGGTCCACGCCACCGATGACGTAGTTCTCGAGGCATTCCTCGAGGGTTGGCTCGTAGTCGCACACGTCCTCGTCGATGTAGATGCCGCGGAACCTGTAGGTGTTGTTGGTGAGCGACTGGGAGAGGCGCGAGGAATAGCGCGCCCGCTCGGCCGCCTCGCGCGCTTCGGCCTTGTCCTCCGTCACGTGGATGAAGCGCTGGATGCCGAAGGGGGTGGTCGCCGGGTCGCGGCCGGCCGCGCGCAGGCGCTCGTCGTACGCCGCGCGCGCCTTGCCCATGAAGGCGACCGGCATCCAGGCCGGCGAGTTCATGGGGCAGTAGCCGCTGGCGACGATGCGGTCCTGCACCTCGGGCCGGGTGTTGAGGCCCGCGAACCAGATCTCGGGCAGCGGCTTCTGGATCGGCTTGACCGCGATCTGGGTCTCGGGGATCCGGTAGTGCTGGCCCTCGTAGGCAAAGGTGTCGCGGGTGAGCGCGAGCTCGATGATGTCCAGCATCTCCATGGTCATGGGGATGCTGTCGGGCAGCTTCACGCCGAAGCGGTCGAACTCGTAGTCCTGATAGCCGCTGCCGATGCCGAGCTTCAAGCGCCCGTTCGACATCACGTCGACGAGCGCGATCTCCTGTGCGACGCGCACCGGGTTGTAGAGGGGTGCCACGATCACCGCCGGGCCCAGGCGGATGGTCTCGGTCATGGGCGCCATGTAGGCGCAGGCCATGAGCGGGGAGGGCATCAGGCAGTAATTGCTCATGTGATGCTCGGCGAACCAGGCGGTCTCGAACCCGAGCGCCTCGGCGAGCTTCACATGTTCGGCCGTGTTGTCCAGCACGCGCTTGGTGGTCCAGCCGTCGTCGCGCTTCTGCATGAGGTTGAAGAGGTCGTATCGCATGGCCTGCTATTCCCTCGGCGCGCGGCTATTCGGCGGCGATGGCCATGGCCGGCTGCTGGCGGATCTCCGGCCCCTGTCCCTCACCGCGCCGCGCGAGCTCCTTCTGCACGCCCGGGATGACGTGGCTGCCGATCCGCTCGAGCGTCCTCATCACCCGGTCATGGGGCACGCCGCCAAGCTGCACGTTGAAGGCGATGTGGCTGGGCGCGACAAGGTCGTGGTCGTTGAGGATCTTCTCGATGCAGGTCTCGGCGTCGCCGATGATGTAGTTGTCGATCATCTCCTCGATCGGCGGCTCGTCCTGGAACGCGGCCTCCTCCACGTAGATGCCATTGATCTTGGCGTATTTGAGCCGGAGCGAGAGGGAGAGACGCGAGGAGTAGCGCGCCCGCTCGGCCGCCTCGCGCGCCTCGGCCTTGTCGTCGGTTACATGGATGAAGCGCATCAGGCTCAGGGGCAGGTCCTTGGGGTCCTTGCCGATCTTGCGGTAGAGGTCGTCGTAGGCTTGGCGCACCTTGACGAGGACGCTCGTCGGATTCCAGCTCGGCGTCAGGAAGGGGACGTAGCCGCTCTTGGCCACGCGCTCCTGCACGAGCGGGCTGTTCATGAGCCCGGCGACCCAGATTTCAGGCATCGGCTGCTGGATCGGCTTGATGGCGATCTGGGTCTCGGGATACTGGAAGTGCTTGCCGTTATAACTGAACTTGTCGCGGGTCAGGGCCAGCTCGATGATGTCGAGGGACTCCAGCGTGACCTCGATACTGTTCTCGAGGCGGGTGCGGAAGCGCTCGAACTCGTACTCCTGATAGCCGCTGCCGATGCCGAGCACGAGGCGGCCATTGCTGAGCGTGTCGACGAGCGCGACCTCCTGGGCCAGGCGGATCGGATCGTAGAGCGGCAGCACGACCACGGCGGTGCCGAGGCGAATCTTCGAGGTGAAGCCGGCGCAGTGCGCGGCGACCACCAGCGGCGAGGGGCAGAGGCTGTAATTGTTGAAGTGGTGCTCGGCGAACCAGGCCGTCTCGAGCCCCATCTCCTCGCCCACCTTGATCGAGTCCGTGAGGTCGTTGAAGACGTCCGTCCCGCTCCAGCTCTCGTCGCGCTTCTGCATCAGACTGAAAAGATCGAACTTCATGGCACCCTCATCTCAAGGCCCGGGCCACGGGTTGCATCCGCGCGGCGCGGCCGGTTACGGCAAATCCCCGGGGATACTAGCGGCATTGAAGGATGCGTGAAACCACCAGCGTGGACATGGCTGCCATTCGACCGGGCTGGTACGATCCCGTGGTGAGCCGCGACAAGGAGCCGACGCCATGGCCGGCAACGCCGCCGCCCCGCCTTCACGCCAGATCCGCCTGCCGAGCGGGCCGGGCGGCACGGTGCTGCTGGCTTCCGCCTTCGAGGACCCGCCGGGCACGCCGCGCTTCGTCATGCCGATCCCGCGCGCCGCGATCGAGGACGTGGCCGTCAAGCACCTGGTGACCCGCGAGGCGGGGTATGGCGGCTACGAGTATCCGACGCGCGCCTTCCTCGACGCTCACCTGGCGCCGGGCGACCTCTTCATCGACGTGGGCGCGCACTGGGGGATCATGGCGCTCGGCGCGGCGACGCGGCACCGGGGCGCGGTCAATGTTCTGGCCATCGAGCCCGCGCCCGAGAACCTCGCACAGCTCATGCGCGCCGTCGCCCATAACGGCCTCGAGGACGCGGTCGAGATCGTCGCGGCCGCCGCCGGCGACGCACCCGGCACGGCGCCGCTCGTCGCCAACTCGACCATGGGGCACAGCCTCCACGGCATTGGCCTCCCCGGCCTGCCCCAGGGCAAGCTGCGCCTCACGGTCCCGGTCCTCACCCTCGACGGCCTGCTGGCGGAGAGGCCGGCGCTCGCCGCCCGCCGCGCGTTCCTCAAGATCGACGTGGAGGGGTACGAGCCCCAGGCCGTGGCCGGCGCCGATGGCCTCCTCGCCAGCGGCCACCTCGCGGCCCTCGTCTGGGAATACGGCCGCGCCTTCGAGCACGAGCCCGCGCGCACCCACATGGTGGCGATGATCGACCGGCTGCGCGGCCTCGATTTTACCCTCCGCCGCTTCCCGAGCCACGACCTGGGCGGGCCGCTCATCCCCTTCGTGCCGGATGGGGGGGCCTGCAACGTGATTTGCCTCGCCCCCGACCTCGAGCCGCTGCCGGCCTACGTCCGCCCGCCCGGTCCGGTGGCGCCCATGAGCCAGGCCCTGCGCTCCCCCAGCGACCCCGCGGCGCGCTCGCGCCTCACCGCGGCGCTCATGGCCGTGGGCGGCAGCGACGGCGCGCGCTGGGCGGACACGGCGGCGCTGGAGGAGGGCGCGGGAGAGCGAGCCAGCCTCGCCGCCGCCCATCTGCGCGCGGGCGAGCGGGTCCTCGACCTCGGCGCCGGCGCCATGCGCCTGCGGGACGCCCTGCCGCCGCTCTGCGCGTACCGGCCCGTGGACCTCATCCCGCTCGCCGCCGATACGATTGCCTTCGATCTGAATGGCGGCGCATTCCCCTCGGGGACTTGCGACGCGATCTGTGCCCTGGAATTGCTCGAATACATCCACGACCCGGCAGCCCACTTGGCCCATTGCGCCGAGGCGGCCCCGCGCCTCCTCTGCACCTATCGCCTCGCCGGGGAGGAGCCAGCGTCCGAGCGTCGCGCGCGGGGCTGGTTCAACGACTATGGCGATGCGGAATTCCGCGCGCTTCTCGAGGCCGCCGGCTGGCGCATCGATGGGGTGGAGCAGGGCGCGGAGACGACGCTCTTCGTCTGCGCGCGAGGCTGACAGCCCGGCGGATTGCGGCGATAATCGACTGAAATCATGTGGGGGCACGGCCATGCGGAGCTACTGGCTGCAACAGGCGCTCGACGGGGAGGGGGCGGCGGCGGCGCCGCCGCTCGCGGGCGACCTCAAAACAGACGTGTGCATCGTCGGCGGCGGCTTCACCGGCTTGTGGACCGCGATCCGCCTCAAGGAGCACGAGCCCGCTCTCGACGTGACGATAATCGAGGGGGACATCTGCGGCGGCGGGGCCAGCGGGCGCAACGGCGGCTTCTGCATGACATGGATGTCGAAGGCCGAGAAGCTGCTCGAGATCTGCGGCGCCCAGGAGGGCGTGCGCCTCTTGCGCGAGTCCGAGGCGGGGGTCAAGGCCATCGGCGCCTTCTGCGCTGCCGAGGGCGTCGATTGCCAGTTCACCCACCATGGCTGGATCTGGACGGCGTCGAACCAGGCGCAGGCCGGCGCCTGGGCCGACACGGTCGAGCAGCTCGAGAAGCTCGGCGTCCATGCCTACGAGCCCTTGAGCCGGGAGGAAGTGGCCGCGCGCACCGGCTCGGACCGCCACGTGGCCGGGGTGTTCGAGGCCGGTGTGGCCACGGTCCAGCCGGCCATGCTGGCGCGGGGCTTGCGCCGCGTCGCGCTCCAGCGTGGCGTGCGTATCCACGAGGGGACGCGCATGACCGAGTTGGTGCGGGGGCCCAAGCCCGCCGTCCGCACCGCGCGCGGTGCGGTGTCGGCCCAGACGGTCGTCCTCGCGCTCAACGCCTGGGCGCACGAGCTCCCCGAATTCCGGCGCACGGTCATGCCGCTCGCCGCCGACGCCGTGGTGACCGAGCCGGTGCCGGAAACGCTGGCCGCGATCGGCCTGGCGGATTGCGCCGCCGTCTCGGACTCGCGCCTCCTCGTCAACTACTACCGGGCCACCATCGATGGGCGCATGGCGTGGGGCAAGGGCGGGGGCGGCATACCCTTCGCCGGGCGCGTGGGGCAGAGCTTCGACGGCCCGTCGCCACGCCGGAGCCAGGTGCGGGCCGAGATGGCCCGGTATTACCCGGCCCTCGCCGAGGTGCCCATCGCCGCCGCCTGGCGCGGCCCGGCGACGCGCACCATGACCGGCCTGCCCTTCTTCGGGCGCCTCCAAGGGAGCCCGCGCATCGTCTACGGCCATGGCTACACCGGGAACGGCGTCGGCCCGTGCTACCTGGGTGGACGCATCCTGGCCTCGCTCGCACTCGACCGCCGGGACGAATGGTCGGAGACGCCGCTCGCGCGGGGGCCGCGGCCCGGCAAGCTGCCGCCCGAGCCGATCCGCTTCCTGGGCGGCCGAATCGTGCGCGCCGCCTGCGTCCGCTCCGACCGGGCCGAGGACGAGGGGCGCAAGCCGAGCCTCGTCGACCGCCGGCTCGCCGCCCTGGCGCCCGCCGGCCTGTCACCAGTCAAAAAGGATTGATACCAGACGGCGATGAGCTTGACTCCGTGCCTATCCGGTTAAGACAGACACCCACTACATATAGAGTAAACGGTGCGCCATGCCGACACCGCCCAATCGGCTGCTTTTGACCCACAGCCGAAGTTTATCGACCTCAACTCACATCCGAACAATTGCTGATTTTTTGGTCCGGCCAAGAGGAGGTCGGACCGGTGTGGCCCCCTGCTTGAATTGAATTACGATACGGCGCATTGTCACCAGCTTGAATTGAATTAACGTCCCTATCCGGTTAATGCAGGTAGCGACCGAGTGTTCTTTATATGTTCGCTCTAAGGGTGTACTGTTCCCGCCTCTGAGGATTGGTCGGGAGACAGGGCATGAGCGGCTTGTTGACGTTCCAAGAGCGCTACCGAGACGAGGAATCGTGCATCCTGGCCTTGGCGGATCGACGCTGGCCGTCTGGGTTTGCGTGCGCCCGCTGCGGGCACCGGCGGGGCTATCGGCACAAGGCGCGGGCGCGCGTCTTCGAATGCGCGGCTTGCGGTCGTCAAGAGTCGGTGACGGCGGGAACCATCTTCCACCGCACCCGCACACCGTTGCCCAAATGGTTCCTGGCGGCGTGGTTGATGGGGCGGGACAAGCGCGGGGTCTCGGCCCTGTTCCTGGCGCGCGAGCTGGGGCTTCGCTATGAGACCGCATGGCTGATGGCTCACAAGCTGCGCCATGGCTTGGCGGAGCGGCCGGATGCGTTGCTGGACGGCATGGTCGAGGTCGATGAGAGCTACTACGGCGGGCGCGGCAAGCCCGAGAGCCGGGGCCGCGGGATGGCCAATGCCAACAAGAGCCTGCTCGTGCTGGCGGTGGAGAAGGTGGCGGTGGCGCCGGGCAAGGGGGTCGAGGGCAGCGGCTTCGTCGCCGGCCGGGCGCGACTTGCCATCCTGCCCCGGGCCAATGCCGAGCAGCTCGGCGGCTTCGTGCGGGCCGCCGTGACGCCGGGCGCGCGCCTGCTGACCGACGATTTCAAGGGCTATGCCGGGCTCGGCGCCGTCTACCGGCACCAGCCCACCGTCCAAGGCCAAGGCAAGAACGCCGAGACGCAGATGCCGATCATCCACGTCCTGTTCAGCAACCTCAAGACCTGGCTCAACGGCACTTACCATGGCGTCAGCGCCAAGCACTTGCCGCGCTATGGCCGGGAATGGGCCTATCGCTTCAACCGCCGCCGGCGGATCGACGACCTCGGCGACTTCGTCCTGAGCCGCGCCATGGCCCGGCCAACCATCACATACCGCCAGTTGATCCACGGCTTGCAACCCCAGGGCGCACGACCTGCCTTAACCGGATAGGGACGTGAATTAATCCAGTTGCCAACAGGGAGGCGACACCATGGCGATCACCAAAGCCATTGCGCGCGCGTGGACTAACGCGGACTACAAAGCCAAGCTGTTGAGCGACCCTCATGCCGCCCTGGCCGAGGTCGGTGTCGAGGTTCCCGCGGGCACGACCGTGAAGGTGATGGAGAACACAGCCGATACCCAACACCTGGTGCTGCCGGTGAGCCCGGCCGCGGTCGGTGAGCTCTCAAGCGAGGAGCTAGAGAAGGTTGCGGGTGGCGGCGGTCCGCCGGCGTCGGATGCGTGTTCATGGAATGATAATTGCGGCGTATGAGAGGTGCTAATCGAAGGATAGACCTCTCCTGTCCCCTGCGTGGATGGACGGTGCCGCGGCTCTGGACATGGGCTGGCGCACCGGTCGGAGACCGGGGCGCCTCATATCCGCGGGAGGTAAACTCCAGTGAGCCGCAAGCGTTTTAGAACGATCACGAAGTAGCGTCTCGCGCCTCCTTTCCGGGAGATCATTCCACCCAGGCCGGCCCACAGCCAGCGGGTCCAGCGGGCCACGTACTGCCAGAGCCGGCGGCCGCCGGCTCCTTGCTCATGAAGCCGGCGAGCACGCGCCAGCAGGCGCCGCAAGCTTTCGGCCGAGGGCCGCAATCTGCGTGCCGGATGGAACCGGTATCCCAGAAAATCAAAGCCTCTTTCGATGCGACCGACGAAGTGCTTTTGCCGATGGTGAAGCCGCGGACCGAGGGCGGCGGTCACATGCATGACCTCCCGGATGGCCGCGCGCAGCTGCCAGCGGGTCGTGGCCAGGATGACGAAGTCATCCATGTAGCGGATGTAGCCAGCTTTGTGTTTCTCCATCCTGCGCGTCATTGCCTGGTCGACAGGGTCGAGGTAGACCGCGCCCAGGAGGGGAGAGAGGCTGCCGCCCGCCACCATTCCGTGGCCGGTAGCGCGCGGATCGGACGCCTGCAGATAGGCGCGGACCAGCCCACGAAGCCGGTCACCGACACGCTGGAGAGGGCGCTCGAGGCATCAGGCTGTGATCAGGCGACGGTCGGTCACAAGCCTCGGCTACTGTCCGACAACGGGTCGAGCTACATCGCCGGCGACCTGGCCGACTGGCTCGACGAGCGGGACATGCGGCACACCCGCGGCGCTCCCTATCATCCTCAAACCCAGGGAAAGATCGAGCGATGGCATCAGACCTTGAAGAACCGCATCCTGCTCGAGAACTACTACCTGCCCGGTGATCTCGAAGCCCAGATCGAGGCCTTCGTCGCGCACTACAATCATCAGCGCTATCACGAGAGCCTGAACAATCTGACACCGGCCGATGTCTACTTCGGGCGGGGCCAGACTATCCTGCTGGAAAGGGAGAAGATCAAACGACGGACCATCGAACACCGGCGCTTGCAGCACCGCAAAAGCGCCGCCTAATATGACCAACCAGATGTGCCAGAACCTCTCTTGGTTCAGAAAGCAAAATGTCTCAACCCCCATTTCCCAAGTGAACTCGATATTCCATGCCCCGTGATGGGAATTCTGCTATAAGAATCAATATGTTGATGCATTGATGGAGCAGCAGGTATGGGACACCCGATGGGTGAATCGAAACGGGACAGTTTACGGGTCGATTTTGACCGTCGCTTGAAGCTTGAATTCCATGGTTCCAAGATTATTTCTGACGCCGGGTTGCTCGCCTACCGGGAGCTTGACGATGCCCTCGGCCTGACTGAGATGGCCGAGGGTGTTTTCCAGGATAGCCGTACCGGCAAGAACGGATGGCACGGCAAGACGGGTCAGTTTCGCCAGTCCGTTTTCGGGCGCCTTGGCGGCTATGACGATGTGAACGACGCCGACCGTCTGGGACGCGATCCCGCCATGCGCTGGATTGTTGGCGGCAAGGCCATCGAAAGACAGGCCGCTTCCACCAGCCAGATGGGACGCTTCGAGACGGAGCTATTGGCCACCGACGAGAACGTTGAAGCCTTGGTCGACATGAACGGGGTGTGGATCGACAAGGTTCATGACCGCCATCCGCCGAAGATGATCATTCTCGACATGGACAGCAGCGTCAGCCCGACCCATGGCGAACAAGAGGGAACAGCGTACAATGGTCACTTCGGCTGTACCTGCTACCATCCGCTATTCCTGTTCAACCAGTTCGGCGACTTGGAGAGATGTTCCCTGCGCCCCGGTAATGTTCACAGTGCCGACGGATGGCGGAATGTTCTGGAGCCGGTGGTGATGCGCTATAAGGAAAGGAAGGTGCGGCTGTATTTTCGTGGCGATGCCGCCTTCGCCTCACCGGAGATATACGAATATCTCGAAGCCGAGGGATTACTCTACGTCATCCGCCTCAAAGCGAACGCGATTCTCCAGCGGAACATTGCCCATCTGCTTACGCGACCTGTCGGTCGCCCGCCCGACCATGTTCGCCGTTTCCACGCCAGCTTCAGCTATCAGGCCGGATCGTGGAACAAGAAGCGCCGTGTCGTGGCCAAAGTGGAGTGGCACCCCGGCGAGCTGGTTCCTCGCGTCGGTTTCATCGTCACTAATCTGTCGCGCCCTACCAAGCGGGTGGTGGCGTTCTATAATCACCGTGGCACGGCGGAGCAGCACATCAAGGAAGGCAAGAACGCCATCAACTGGACCCGTCTGTCATGTCGCAAGTTCCGCAACAATGCCGTTCGGCTCCAGCTTCACGCCCTGGCCTACAATCTGGGCAACTTCATGAGGACACTGGCTTTGCCGAAGGAGGTGGAGCACTGGTCGATGACGACGTTGCGCGACAAGCTGGTGAAGATCGGGGCCAAGGTTGTCCGACATGGCCGCTACGTTACGTTCCAATTGGCTGAGGTGGCGGTGCCGAGGGACCTGTTCCGGAAAATCCTGAGCTTGATTGATGATCTGCGACGAAGACCCGCTCCGGCGTAGGCCGAGGGAATCGACGGCGAGGAGAAAGCGACAGGAGAGGTGTGTCTGGATGGCGAGAAAAATGACCGAGTGGCCTTCCAAGCGCGGGCCGATTACCAAAATCATGCCATCGGATGGCTGCATAGGGGATACAGTTCCCTTGGCGGTGGGAAAGTGGTACGATTTCCACGAATTTGGATGGTATATGGGGAATGTCGGCTCAAATCATCTGACGACGGACAGTACGGCTCACGGAGAAGGAATCAAGACGATGCGACCGTTTACATCATCCGAATATCGAGAGCGAATCGCGAGGACCAAGAAGCGCATGGAGGAGGCCGGGATCGAGGTTTTGCTAGTGACGAACCCATGCAACATGAACTACTTGTCCGGGTATGATGGCTGGTCGTTCTACGTGCATCAAATGGTTGTTCTTGCTCACGACGCAGACGAGCCGATCTGGATCGGCCGTCGCGTAGACCTCAACGGCGCGAAAGCGACGGCGTTCATACGGGAAGAGAATATCCGGGCCTATGCGGAGGAATACGTCCATACGGAGGGCAAGCACGCGATGGATTTCATGGCGGACGTCCTGAAGGAGAAAGGTTGGGACAAGCGCCGGCTGGGCGTGGAGATGGATAGCTACTATTTCACGGCGCGCGCGTACGAGCGGCTCCAGAGCAACCTTCCCAACGCGAACTTCATGGACGCCGACCGGTTGGTGAACTGGGTTCGCATCGTCAAGTCTCCTCAGGAGATCGATTACATGCGCCAAGCCGGCAAGATCGTCCAACACGCCATGGAGGTCGGGATCGACGCGATCGCGCCGGGCGTGCGCGAGTGCGAGGTGGCGGCGAAGATCGTCGCCGCCGAGATCGATGGCGTCGATGGGATCGACGGCGATTACCCCGCCGTGTTCCCGCAGATGCCGACCGGCGAATACATCACCACGTCACACATCCCGTGGACCCACGGCACTTACGAGCACGGGCAGGAGACCAACCTGGAGCTGGGGGCGTGTCGGTTCCGTTACCACGCGGCGCTCGCGCGCACAGTATTCCTCGGTCAACCCCCGGCCAAGCTGACGAAGCTGGCCGACGTGACGATCGAAGGAATGAACGCCGCGATCGACGCGGTGAAGCCGGGCGTGACGTGTCACGATGTGCATGCGGCCTGGCAGCGGACCATCGCCAGGGCGGGCTTCGAGAAAGAGACCCGAATCGGCTACACCATCGGGCTGGGCTACCCGCCCAACTGGGGCGAGATATCGGCGAGCTTCGCACCGGGCGACAGGACCGTCCTGAAGCCGAACATGACCTTTCACATGGTGTTCGGCATGTGGATGGACGATTACGGCTTCATTCCGAGCGAGACGGTGCGGGTGACCGAGAGCGGGGCAGAGACGATGTCCAACTTGGCGCGACAGCTCTTCGTGAAGCAATGACCTCGCATTTGCGGCTACCGGCAGCCGCGCTCGCATCCGATTGGCGCCCCGGTTCTTGGACGGCACCGTGAACGCGATGGAAGCGCAGGCGTGTTTTTCCGGAACCTATCCGGAGGCCAGGCGGAAGTTTCTCGACGCCTGCGCCGCCGCAAGCCTCTCGCCGAAAAGCTTCAGGAGCCCGGTCGCGGGGCCGCGGGGAGAGGCTCTATTCACGGACGTGGTGCGGGCCGGCGACGCCGCGGCCGATCGCTTGTTCATTGCGCTATGCGGGACTCACGGCATCGAAGGCTTTTGCGGCTCGGGCTGCCTTGTCGGCTATCTCCGGGCCGGACTCCATCGCGAGCTGCCTCCGCGGACGGCCATGGTCCTGGTCCACGCCATCAACCCGTACGGCTTTGCACACGAGCGCCGCGTTACCGAGGGCAATGTCGACCTAAACCGGAACTTCGTCGCCCACGACGGTTCTTACCCGGAGAACCCAGCCTATAAGGAACTGCACCCGCACCTCGTGCCGGCGGAGTGGGAGGGCCCCGCCAAGGCTACCGCCGACGAGGTGATCCGGACCTTCATCGCCGAGCGGGGCTCGGCCGCTTACTTGGCCGCGCTGCAGCCGGGCCAGTACGGCCACCCGGACGGCCTATTTTATGGCGGCCGGACTCCGACGTGGCCCAACCGGACGTGGCTGGAAATTATTGCGACCCATTGTGTCGCCGCGCGCCGGGTCGCCTGCATCGACTTCCACACCGGGCTTGGTCCACGCGGGTACGGTGAGCTGATCTACGCGGGCTCGCCCGAGGCCCCCGCCTACCGCCGCGCGCGCGCATGGTACGGTGACGGGGTAACCTGCCCGGCCGCCGGCAACTCGGTGTCGGCGGTCGTCCAAGGGACCACGAGGGATGCCCTCGAGAGCGCCGCTCGCGCGCGCGAGGTCACAGCGCTCGCCCTGGAATACGGTACGCTTCCGGTCGAGGAGGTGCTGGAGGCACTGCGGGCCGACAACTGGTTGCACCTTCGCGGTAACGTCAATTCGGCGCTGGGGCAGCGGATCAAGGCGCAAATGCGCGCCGCCTTTTACGGCGAGGACCGGGCCTGGAAGACCGATATCTGGGACAGAGCTATTGACGTACTGCGCAAAGCGCTTGCTGGGCTGTTGACGGCAGCATGACAAATTGGCGGCAAGCCGATCCGGTGTAGCGCTGCGCCAAGCTGATCGGGCAACCTGATGCAGGTTCAGTTCGTGCTGCGCATAAAAGCTCTCGATCCGCAGGTGCCACGGCGCGGCTGTCTCAAACCACTTCAAGACGGCGTTGGTCACCGTCGCCATCGCTCAAGATCACCCTCCCTCCGAGCAATTGCTGGAACGTATCTCTGCTAAGTTGACCCCCGAGGAGATCGCCGAGGCCGAGCGGCGGGCGCGGGAGTGGGGGCCGGGGGACTGCGACGGGGTGGCGGTCGAGGGGTAGGCTCGGCAATGGCCGGGTTCTCCAACTTCCGTTCTTGGCTAATTGCCGCCGTAAAAGGCACGTGTGCGGCAACCCTAAATGTAGTGGGTGTCTGCATTAACCGGATAGGCACGCTTGACTCATCGCCGTCTGGCAAGCGCGACCGCGCGCCCGAGCTTATGCGAGGCCAGCCTTAGCGGCGCTTGAGCGAAAGAAGTGCCTTAGCGGCGCTCGAGCGATATTAAGAAGCCAAGGCCGCGGATGCGGCCGCGTGGCGCTTGAGGGATCATATGATCGGTCTCCCTTAAGGCCGGTCGGTATGAGGCGCTTGGTCAGGCCAATGCCGATTCAAGGCAACCGAGCGAGCTTGTCCAGCCCTTCTCGTGCAGGTCGCGGGCGTTTTCGCTCGGCAGGAGGTCGTGGGTGAGGGTCAGCTCCGTGCCGCCTTCCACCGGGCGAAATTCCACCGTGACCAAGGTCTCGACGCCCTCCATGTCGCCTTGATCCCAAATCCAGGTGAAAACCAGCCGCTCGGGCGCCGACACCTCGCGATAGGTGCCGCCGACACAGTGGTCGTTGCCCTCGGCGGAGTGGATACAGGTGTGCCAGCGCCCGCCGGCGCGCGCGTCCATCTCCTGGACGGACGCGGTACAGCCCTCGGGGCCCCACCACTTCATGAGCGCCGCCGGCTCGGTCCAGGCCCGAAACACGGCCTCGGGGCTCGCCGCGAGGCGGCGCGTGATGCGCAAGACGGTGTCAGCCGCCGCGCCTTGGTTCGATTGTGCCATCGCCATCGCTCGTCGTCTCCTTCTCGGCTTGTTCCTCGAGATATTTGGCCAGCGAGTCGAGCCCTTGTTCCCAGAAGGGGCGGTAGACCTCGATCCAATCCATCGCCCGCCTGAGCCCCTTGGGGTCGATTCGGCAAAGCCGCCACTGGGCATCCACCTGCCGCCGGATCAGCGATGCCCGCTCCAGCACCTTCAGGTGCCGGGAGATGGCGGGCAGGGAAATCTCGAACGGCGCGGCCAAATCGCCGACCGAGGCTTCGCCTTCGGCGAGCCGCCCGAGGATCGCCCGCCTTGTCGGGTCGGCCAGCGCCGCGAATGTCCGGCTCAGGGGATCCAGCGTTCTCATTTTCGTCTTTTGTTATTTAACTAATATATAAAATACAAATCGCCTCGCGTGCGGTCAAGCAATTCGTGGTGTGCGACGCTCGCCGGGGAGCTGACCTATAATCAGGCCGACTGATCGATTGGAGAGGGGGAGGAAGGCATGGCGGACCGAATTGGATTCATCGGCCTCGGGCGCATGGGCCGGCCCATGGCCATGAGCCTCGCGCGGAACCAGATGTCGCCGGTGATGCACGACCTGGTGCCTGGGGCCATGGAGGCGGTCGCCGGTGATGCACGACCTGGTGCCTGGGGCCATGGAGGCGGTGGTCGCCCTCGGCGGCCGGGCGGTGGGCGACGCGGCCGAGGTCGCGCGGGCCGCCGATATCGTCGTCACCATGCTGCCCGGCCCGGCGGAGGTCGAGGCGGTGGTGCTGGGGCCGGACGGGGTGCTCGCCAACCTCCAGGCGGGCGCCCTCGTCATGGACATGTCCACCGTTCTGCCCGAGACCACGGACGCGCTGGCCGCGGCCGTCGCGGCCCGAGGCGTCGGGTTCGTCGACGCGCCGGTGGGGCGCCTCGCGAGCCATGCGGACAGGGGGGAGAGCCTCTTCATGGTGGGTGCGACGGAGGAAGGCTTCGCCCGTGTCCTGCCGCTGCTCGAAGCCATGGGGTCGACCATCCACCATTGCGGGCCGCCGGGGGCGGGCACGCGCACCAAGCTCATCAACAATTTCCTCGCCATCGTCTCGTGTCAGATGAACGCCGAGGCCCTGACCCTCGCGCGCCGCTTCGGCCTCGGCCTGGAGAAGACACTCGACGTGGTCCACGGCACCACGGCGACGAACGGCCAGCTCAAGCTCAATTACGCGACCAAGGTTCTCATGGGTGATATCGAGCCCGGCTTCACCGTCGATCTCGCGCACAAGGACCTGTCGCTGATCGTCGAATCGGCGAACCGCGTCAAGGTGCCGCTGCCCATCGCCGCCGCCGCGCGAGAGAGCCTGAGCCAGGCCCGCGCGACCCCCTACCACGCCAAGGACTTCTCCGCGCTGCTCGACTTCTGGTGCGAGCGTGCGGGCGTCGAGAAGGTCAGGCTCGAAGGCTGACGCACGGTGCACACCGTCGCCAGCCCGGGCCGGCCGCGACCTGGGCCGCCCGCAACGGGGCCGGCCCGGGTCGCGGCGCTCGCCTCCCGCTCAGCCCGACTTGGCGCGCGATGCCAGCCGGCGGTCTTGGGCCGCCGCCAGGCGCTCCATCTTGCGCAGGTCGGCGGGGTCGAGGCCGACCGCCGTATCGACCCATAGGTCGGTCACGGCCCGCAACTCCTCGAGCTCGACTGGCGAGACCACCCGGCGCGCGCGGTAGACGGCCTGGCGGGCGCCGAAGCCGCGGTCGTGGCGCTCGATGAAATCGTAGACCGCCTCTTGGCCGGCCCCGTCATCGGCCACCATCTCGACGAGCCCAATCTCGTAGAGCTCCTCGGCACTGTAGATGCGCCCACTCAGGATCATGCTCTCGGCCTGGACGGCACCCACCTTGCGCGACAGGAAGCTGTAGGCGCCCATGCCCGGGAACAAGTTGAACAGGATCTCGGGCAGGCCGAACTTGGCGCTCCTCTCGGCGATGATGACATCGTCGGCGAGGGCGCATTCGAACCCGCCGCCGAGCGCGTCGCCCTGGACCAGGGAGATGCTGATGGCCGGCAGGTTCAGGTTGGTGGCGCGGCGATACTGTGGCTCGACGCAGGCGTAGGCGTAACGCCTGAGCCCCTCGCGATCCTTTTGCCGGATGAGCTCCGCGAACAGCGGCAGATCGCCGCCCAAGTTGAAGATGCCAGGGATGCGTGACGCGAACACGGTATAACGGACCGGGAAGTCCGCCGGGTCGGGGCATGCGGCGAACGCGTCCGTGACCCGCCTCTGGGCCGCCGCGATATCGTCGAGCATGCCGACGGTGAAGCTCGGCCTCCCGACAGGCTTCATGTATTGCCAGAGAACCCTGGCCGGCATGTCGCAGACCAGCTCGAACTCCCCGAAGTCCGCGTCGAGCGATTCCCAGGGACTGGCATCCGAGATTGAGTCGATGGTCCGCGCGGCATCGATCGGCCTCGCGGACGGGAAGGGATGCCGCCGAGGTCCCGCGGCCTCCTGCCTCGTATCGAACAGCGCGACGGCGCCCTTGTCTGACCGTCCCATATCTTCCTCCCATTGACAGCGCAAATGGCGGAACGAGCCGCCATCGTCAGAATGCGTGCCCCCGCGCGTGAGCGCAAGGCGATGTGCGGCGGAGCGGATCCGGGCCGCCCCGGCCCGTGCCCGTCGGTTGCATCGGAAATTTGTCGCTATCCATGGCCGGATTCAGGGTGCGAAACCGCCTGGCTCGGCGATCGCGTGGCCTTCGAATCACGAATTGACGGCGGCCGGCCCGCGCGGGACACTGCGGCCGCGCGGGCGATAACCACAATTCAGTCAGTAGAGTAGCCGGAACCGGATATGCCCAAGACAATCCTCATCGTCGAGGACAACGAGCTGAACACAAGGGTATTCCGGGAGGTTCTTCAGGCCCATGGCTACGAGTGCCTGGTGACCGCGGACGGCCTCGAGGCGATCGATCTCGCCGACAAGCACCGCCCGGACCTGATCCTCATGGATATCCAGCTCCCCGGCATCTCGGGCATCGAGGTGACGCGCAGGCTCAAGGCCACCGAGGAGTTACGCCACATCCCGGTGATCGCGGTCACCGCCTTCGCCATGAAGGGGGACGAGGAGCGTATCCGGGGAGCGGCTGCGACGGCTACTTGCCCAAGCCGATCAGGATCTCGACCCTCATCGAGAAAATCGAAGAGTACCTGAAATAACGCCGACCCGGGCCGCGACTCAGTGGTTTGTAAGGATGATCTTGTCCTCGAGGCCGGTCTCGTAATCCGTGCCCGCCGGCGTCAACAGCACGCCTCGGGGGAAGGCCGCGCGGACCAGGCCCTTGCGGCCCAGCGCCTCGAAGACGGACGGGTTGCCGAGGCCCGTCGCATCCCGCGCCATGACGATGCCTTGGCCGACATGGAAGTGGCTGCCGTGGGGCATGGGCATCTCGATGATGTGGATGTCACCCGTCTCCGCGTCGGCCGTGGCGGCGCTCGGGTCGCGCGCCATCACCTGAAGGATCGTGAGGGTCTTGAGTTGAAGGGCGTTGAGCTTGAGGGGGTTCTTCTTGGGCGGCATGGGGCGTGGATGTCCTTGTCCTGGATTGACGAACTATACCAGCGCGTGGCCGTGCCTCTGCTTGAAATTCGATGCGCCCAAAGCGCTGTGCGATCGGGAATTTCGACCAATCGGCCCCGCCACGACGTTCACTCGCGAAGAGATTCGAATAACAGCGCCCGATGGGCGCGCGAGCTCGGTGGTATAAGTGTCGAGGTTGTGCCTATACCGCCTGGGATGGCTCGCGAGGCTCATCGCCGCGGCTTACGGATGCAACCCACGTCGTACCCGGCGACTACTGCCAGGCCCGCCCGATCAGCGCCGCTTCCGCCTCGGTGTCCAAGGGCTCGCCGGACATCAGCCCCTCGACCAGCACACCGAAGGCATCGGTTGCCGACGTCTCTGCCGGTGCGTATTCATCGTCCGAAGTCTCGGTTTCCCCGGATGGTGCGGTGGTCGCGGAATCGGCCATGAGCAGCTCGATCCGCCAATCACCCTCCTGGGTGCGGCAGGCCACGCCGAGGGCACCATGCGCGGCGCCGCCTGAGGTGGCGGCAAGCTCGAACTCGCGGCAGTAGCGGCCCGTCGGGGCCCTGAACGTGGACACGGCCGCGACGTTTCACGTGACCGCCGGCTCACCGCCGCTGCCCATGAGAGGCTCGTAGCTCGCGGCCGTCTCCAGGGCTCGTTGCAGGTCGACATGCGCCGCCGCGATCCAATCGGGCCACAGACCGGCGAAGCGGCCGTCTTCGGATACTGGGCCGGTCCCGGAAAGCAGGTACCCGCCAGCTAATCCGATCAGCAGGGCGACAGAGGCCGCCAGAGCCAAAACGGGCTTCAGCGCGCCGCCGAGAATTGGCCGCCGTGGACGCGAATCACGTGGCGAGGCGGCCTTTCCCTGAGACGCCGAGCCTTCCAGCACGGCGCGCAGACGCTCCGGCACCGGCTCTTCGACCACGCGATCGTACGCTGCCCGCAACATGGCCGCGCTCTCGCGGAAGATCCGCTCCTTCGCGCGGGCCGTCGGATCGTCGCGCAGCGCGGTCTCGACGGCTTGGCACAGTTTCGGATCGAGCTCGCCGTCGACGTAAGCCACGAGCGTTTCGTCGTCGAGTTGCATCACGGCCTACCACCTTCGGATTGCGGCGTGCCACCCTGCCCAGGGGCTGTTCCGTTGACCATCTCGTGAAGCCGCTGGCGCGCGCGGGCAAGGCGGCTCATGACCGTGCCGATCGGCACCGCCAGGACCTCTGCCGCCTCCCTGTACGAAAGCCCTTCGACCGACACGAGAACCAGAACGCCGCGCTGCTCTTCCGGCAGCTCGCTCATCGCCCTCGAGATCGCGCCAAGCATCAGCCGTACCTCCACGTCCCGCCTGCCGTCGCGCCCGACCAGGTTCGATACCGTCTCGAGCTCGACTGTCTGGCCCCGCGCCTTCGCGGCCCGGTGCCGGTCAATCCAGAGTGTTTGCGCGATGCGATACATCCAGCTATCCAGTCGGGTTCCGGGTTGCCATTGGTCGAGCCGCGCCAGCGCCCGCTCGCAAGCCGCCTGCACCAGATCGTCGCCCTCGTCGTGGGAGCCGGTGAGGGCGCGCGCGAAGCGACGCAGTCGGGGTAGAAGCGCGATCATCTCCTGGCGCGGGTCGTGCGACACGGCCGCCTCGCTGTCTCCCACAAATAAAGAACGGATCGTAGGGTAGATTATTCACCGATCCCATTCATTTTCCGTTCGCGCCGGACTCGGCGGGGCGCCGTGACGCCCGACCGATCATGCGGCGCAACACCACGACGCCCTTTCCCGCGATGGAACCCGTCAAGGGTGTGCGTGAAAAACCCCCGGTCGATCTTGGAATAAATCTCCCCGCGGATCGTTAACCATTTATCGCCCCCATACGCCGGGAGGACGCGAGCAATCTGCGCTGAACCGAAAACGAACGTCTCGCAGCTCGGGTTTCACACCCGGTCGGTCGCTTGTTTCACGGAGCACGCGGACGACTTGGTGTCGAAGGCATCCGTTCGGGCGATGGATGGCAATGTGCGATTCGACGACGATTCGGACGATCCGAATGTCGACGCCGGCGCCATATGGGGCCGGCGCAAGAGGGCGCGTCCCGGGTCGTCGGGTCGGGATCGGCGCAAGACGGTTTAACTTTACAGGAATTGGGCCATGCACCAGCGGACGGACTCCTGGCCGTCCTGGAGACTGCGGTCCCGGGTCGCGGTGGGTAGCCTTGGAGAGTATTGCGTCGGCGGTGGCATCAACGCTGGCGCTTCGGCGGGCACGATCGGCGAGATCGGTACGTTCTTCGGCTGCAGGCTGCGCGGGCCGGCCGGCGAATGGGCAAGGAACATCTATCCCGTGGCCGTATTGCTGGGCATGTTCATGCAGTTGCAGGCGTCTCTCCCGGCCAAGCCCTGTCCACGCTTTGACGAAGGCAGGTTCCCCAATCCCGATTTCGGAATGATCCAATATCGACTTGTCATTCTTCCCTTTGCCGACGGGGGGCGGTCCGCCAGTCACTGGATTGGACTGGGGAGCTGGAAGCCGACCCCACCGGCCGAACGTGTATGAGGCACATTTTTTGAGCACCGTATGGGCGCCGGTGGGCCGCCGGCACCTGGGCATCGTCAAGCGCCGCCATCAAGCCAGGAGCTTCGAGATCATCTCCAAACACTGAGTCGTCGTGCGCGAGTGGCTCTCGCCGCCTTGCTTCCGCTCGCCGCGCCCGCATCTGAGCCATTTTTGTGGAAGGGCGCGGACACTCACGAGTTCCGGGACCGGGGCGCTATCCGCCCGCGCAGCTTTATCCCCAGCCCGGGTCTGGACACAGGTGCTCTTGCGCTTGGAAAGATAGGGCGAGCCACGCGACCGGGCGCGGGCTTGGAATTCTTGCTGTCGCAAACCTGTTCGTGCTCGGCATTTCGATCCTCCCCGCAACCGTCGATTCGGGATGGTCCTATTCGTCGTCGGCGCAGCCCATGCCGATAAAGGCGGCGGCGATAGGGGCGGTGGCGGTAAAGGGGGAAAATTAGCCATAACTGTTGCTTAAGGTTGGAACTTGAAAAGCGGGGCCCGAATCGATGCCGGAGGCCTTCGACGATCTGCGCATGAGCGTCGATCGCTTCTGCCTTTTGGCGGGCCTCGAGTCTTTGAACGAGATGATGTCGGCGGACGCGGAAGCCTTGTGCGGTTCGCGCCACGCCCGCTCGGGCGAGCGCAAGGGCCATCGATGGGGCACGACCCGGAGCGAGATCGCCTACCACGGCGGCAAAGTGAAGGTCGAGCGCCCTCGGGTGCGGGACTTCGCGGGTCGGGAGATGAGCCTGCCGATGGGAGCTGCTGTCGGAACCCGCTTGCAAGCCTGGGCGATGAATCTGATGGTGATCAACGTCTCGACCCGCAAGTATGCCCGCGCGGTGCGCCTGCCGGACGATGCGGGCGGCGATCTGCCGGCGGCATTGACGCAACCTCGAAGTCGGCGGTCTCGCGCCGTTTCGTGGCGTTGACGCGGCAAGCTGAAGGCCTGGCTGGCGATCGACGTCGATCTCGCTCCAGATCGACGGGCTCCATGTCGGCGATCACCTGATGGTGGCGGCGATCGGCATCGACACCGGCGGCGCGAAGCACGTGCTGGGCCTGGCCGAGGGCGCGACGGAGAACGCGGCCACGGTGCAAGCCATTCGACAACCTGATCGAGCGCGGTCTCGATCCCGAACGGCCTCGGCTCTACATCGTCGACGGCGCCAAGGCGCTCTCGAAGGCGATCCGGCGGACCTTCGGGCGGGCGGCGGCCCTCCAGCGCTGCCAGGTGCACAAGGGGCGCAACATCACGGACCGGCTGGGACGAGAGCCTCCATGCCGGCGTCAGGAACAGGCCTGGATGGAGGCTGTCCGGCTCCGAGGGGATAGGCCGGTCGGATTGGGGCCAACGAATCCATTCGATGATTTAACGCCTTCTGGAGTTCGTCGACCCGTTGGTTTGCGAACTAACCTACCGGACGGAGATGCAGGAAATCGGATCGTGATTTCTGAATGCCCATATGAGTCGCGAGCCGCCGGTCGCGAGCCGCCGGTCCAGCCCGGGTCCGGACGCGGGTGCTCTTGCGCTTCGAAATACATGGCGAGTTACGTGACTGGGCGCGGGCTCCGAATGCTCGCTGTCGCGAGTCTGCTCGTGCTCGGCCTTGCGATCATCCCCGTAATCGTCGAATCGGGATGGTCCCTATTCGTGATCGACGCAGCCCATGTCGCCAAAGGCGGTGGCGGCAACGGTGGTGGGAACGGCAACGGTGGTGGGAACGGCAACGGCGGTGGGAATGGCAACGGCGGTGGGAACGGCAACGGCGGTGGGAACGGCAACGGCGGTGGGAACGGCAACGGTGGCGGGAACGGCAACGGTGGTGGGAACGGCAACGGCGGTGGGAACGGCAACGGCGGTGGGAATGGCAACGGCGGTGGGAATGGTAACGGCGGTCAGAGCGGTAAAGGCGACAAAGGCGCTGAAAGCGCGGCAAGCGCCGAAGGCGACAATTCCGCGAACGTTTCCGGCCAATCCGCGGAGGACAGCGGCCCGGAGGGCAAGGGAGGCCCGGGCGATTCCGCGGGGAGGGCGGAAGGCGTCGTTGGCGCCAACATCGCCGCAAGCACTGTGGTCATGCTCGCGGACCAGGGCTGGCAGGTCGAGCAAGACGAGACCCTGAGCGCCCTGCAAATGCGGCTCACGCATTTCTCCTTGCCGCCGGGCCTCCAATATGCCGAAGCCTTGGGCATTCTGGAGGGACTCGAGCCCGAAGCCCTTTTCGACCTCAACCACGTCTATCGCCCGGCCGGCTCGGACTGCGACGACGCCAAATGCTACGGCCGCGAGCTTGTCGGGTGGCGCGATGCGACACCGGAGTGCGGCGGCGCCGGCCGGATCGGAATGATCGATACCGCTGTCGAAGTCGGCATCCCGGCGCTCGCGGGCCAGGACGTCGTAACTCGCACCTTCACGGGCGATGGCGTCGGTTCGTCCCCTGGTCATGGAACAGCCGTGGCCACCCTTCTGGTCGGCGACGCGGGAAGCGGCTTCGCCGGCATGCTCCCTCGGGCCCGGCTCTATGCCGCGGATGCCTTTCACATCGGTGAAGATGGGCATCCGCGCGCCAATGCGATGAATATTGCCCGGGCCGTTGATTGGCTCGTGAAGGTGGGTGTGGATGTGGTCAACCTGAGTGTCGCCGGTCCCGCCAACAAAGTGCTGGAAGAAGCAGTGGCTCGCCTCGCCCGCGACGGAACGGCGATCGTGGCGGCCGCCGGAAACGAGGGCCCGCAGGCACACCCCACCTATCCGGCGGCATACGAGAATGTCATCGCCATAACCGCCGTCGACAAGCGGATGCGGCCCTTCCGCCTGGCGAACCGGGGCCCCTACATCGCCTTTGCCGCGCCCGGGGTCGATATCTGGACGCCCGACGGTCCTACCGAGGGCCGCTACCGGAACGGAACCTCGTTCGCCGCGGCTTTCGCGACGGCACTCATCGGGGAGATGTCGCTGCGCGACGCATTGTGGCGAAAGGGAGCGACCGGCAACGACCTGCTCAAGTCACTCGCGCAAGACTTGGGGCCAAAGGGTAGGGACCCCATTTTCGGGTGGGGCTTGATCCGAAGCGAACCCGTCTGCAAATCCTCGGACCACCGCGAACGAGTTTCCAACGGCGTGACGCGCGACTCTCTGCACTCCCGATAGAGCCGGCTGCACTCCCGATAGAGCCGGGCTCGCCGGGCGCTGGGCGCTGAGGCGGCGCAAGGTTGCGACCGAGCCTGTTGCCGGTCATTCGGTCGGGAGGGGGCCGCGCACTGGATTACCGGTCGCAAAGCACGACGCGGGCGTCCGCGACGGCCAGGCCGCCCGGCCCCAGGAAGACGGGGTTGAGGTCGATCTCCGCGATTCCGGGTTGTGCCGCGATGACCTCGGACAGGTGCGCGAGGAGGTCGGCGGCGGCCCGGCGGTCGATCGGCTCGGCCCCGCGGGCGCCGTCCATCAGGGCGCTCAAGCGGACCTCGGCCAGCATCTCGAGGGCCTCGTCCGGTGAGATAGGGGCCGGCCTCAGGGTCACGTCGTCCAGCAGCTCGACCAAGGTGCCGCCGAGGCCGAACATCACGCACGGCCCGAACTGGGGGTCGCGCACGGCGCCGAACAACGCCTCCACGCCCGCCGCGATCATGGGGGTTGCCAGCACGCGGAACGGCACGCCGGCCCGCCCGGCCGCGAAGGACCGAAACGCCTCGCGCGCCTCCTCCGGCCCCCCGACGCCGAGGCGCACGCCACCGCCGTCGCTCTTGTGGACCATGTTCGGCGCGATCAGCTTGAGCGCGGCGGGGGCGCCCAGCTCGGCGATGGCCGCGGCGCAGCCGTCCTCGCTGTCCGCGATCAGATAGGCGGGAAGCGCGATACCACAGGCCGCCAGGAGATCGCGGGCCTCGGGCTCCATGAGCCATTGCGGCGGCCCCTCGGCCGCGGCGGCCAGCGCGCGCGCCACGCGCGCTTCGTCGACGGGCACGCCGGCGGGGTCCTGGCGGGCCGGCGTGGGCGCCGCCGAGCGCGCCTGCCACAGCCCCCGGGTGATGCGGGCAATGCCGCGGATGGATTGCGTCACCGGGACGCCCGCCGCGCGAAGGGCGGTGAAGGCGGGCAGCGATTCGTGGCCGTAGACCGTATGCACCAGCAACGGCTTGCGGTGGCGCCGCACGGACTCGACGAAGGATTCGGCCGCCGCGACCTCGTCGGCCTCCAGCTCGGCCCCCCCGATACGGTGGTAGCCGCCGAAATGCCCGGCGAGCACGACGGCCCCAACCTCGGGATCGGCCAGGCAGACATCGAGGACCGGCGCCAGGGCCCGGGGCTCCGTCTCGGCGACCCCGGCGAAGTCCACGGGGTTGGCGAGGCCGCAGCGCGGCGGCAGCAGCGCCGAGAGCTTTTTCCGCGTCGCCGGGCTCAGCGGCGGCGCCTGGAGCCCTTCGGCGTCGAGCGCGTCGCAGACCAGGGTCGCGTGGCCGCCGCCATCGGTCAGCACGCAGACCGTGCCGGAGGTCGGCGCGGGGCCGCTGGCGAGCGCGGTCGCCAGGAGCCACGCTTCCTCGACATCGTCGACGAGGAGGATCCCGGACTGTTTGCAGGCGCCCTCGACGATGCGCCGGGGGGCGGCGAGCGCGCCGGTGTGCGAGAGGGCGGCGCGCCGGCCGGTCTCGGTACGGCCGGGATTGCAGAGGATGATGGGCTTGCCCCCCCGGCTCGAGCGGACGGCGTCGAGGAACGCCGCGCCCTCGGAATCGCGCCAGCCCTCGACATAGAGCAACACCACCTCGGTATGGGGATCGTCGAGCAGGTAGGCGGTGAGCTCGGCGACGCCCAGGTCGCGGGCGTTGCCTATGGTGATGATGCGGCTGAACCCGCCGCCGTGAGTCTTCGCCAGATACCCGAGCTGGAGCGAGATGTTCCCGCTCTGCGAGATCAGGCCGACCGGCCCCGGGGGGGCTGGCCAGCCCGTTACGTTGATGCCGGCGGGGGTGCTGGCGATGCCGGCGCTGTTCGGCCCGATCATGGGGATCCCCGCCGCGCCCAGCACGCTGGCCAGCGCCGTCTCCAGGCGCGCGCCGTCCGCGCCGCTCTCCGCGAACCCGGCGGAGATGACGACGACCGCGCGCACGCCGGATGCGACGCAATCATGTGCCACACTCAGGACAGCGCCGGTGGGGACGACGACGATCGCGAGGTCGACCGGCCCCGGCAGGTCTCGCAACGAGGGGTAGGCCTTGTGGCCGAGGACCTCGGCGGCGCTCGGGTGAACCGGAAACAGCGCGCCGTGAAAGCCGCCGTCCACCAGGCTCTTCCAGCGCCGGCCGCCGATCTTGTGCTCACCGGCGGTGGCCCCGACCATGGCGACGGCCCGTGGCGCGAATAGAGCATCGAGGGCGGAGCCTCGCTCGCCTTCGACCCGGCTCCGCATGACCGGCGCCGGCGCCTGGCTCAAGACTTGCCGAACGCGGCAATCCGTACCGCCGTGGCGGGATCGACGGCGCCGCGAAAGGCCGCGTCGCTCTCCAAGGCGATCGCGGTCTCGACGTCCGCGTAGGTGGCCTTGTTGAGCACCATTTTCATATCCCGCACCGCACGCTCGGGCAGGCCAGCGATGTGCTCGGCAACCGCTTGGGCCTCCTGCATCAGCTGGTCGTCGGGAGCGACGCGCCATGCGACGCCGATCTCGAGCAGCTCCGCCGCAGAGTAGCGCTTGCCGAGCAGCATCATCTCCTTGGTCTTCGCCGGGCCGATCATGGCGGGCAGGAGGGCGGTGGCGCCCCCGGTGACGAACAAGCCCCATTCCACCTCTGGAAAGAAGGCCCGCGCGCTCTCGCCCCAGATGGCCAGGTCGCACCCGATGGCCCATTCGAAGCCGCCGCCGACCGCCCAGCCGTTGATTGCCCCGACGATCATGCGCTCGCCCAGGACCATGGCGCGCGTCACGCGCTGGATCCGGTCCACGGCGGTCCGCACGGCCGCGTGGCTCGAGCCGTCGCCGCGCTCCTTCAGGTCGGCGCCGGCGCAGAACGCCCGTCCCGCGCCGGTAAAGATGACAACCCGCGTGCCGGGGTCGGCGTTCGCGTGCTCGAATGCTTCTGCCAGCGCGCCGACCAGCTCGGCGCTCATGGCGTTGAGCGCCTCGGGCCTGTTCAGGGTGATCGTGCGCACGCCATTCGACAGTTCGCTCAGAACGGTGTTGCTCATTGGTGGTGTTCCCTTGCTCGGTGGTGGAGTGTGGGGCGGCCTTGGTGTCTTTGCTTCGGAAAACGCGAGCGCATCAGTCCTCGGGCAGGACGGCGAGGGCTTCGACCTCGATCAGCAGCTCGGGCATGATCAATTGCGCGATGATACCGGTCGAGGCGGGGTAGGGCTCCGAGAGATACCGCATCCGGACGTCCCGGTAGGTGCCGAGGTATTTCCTGTCCGCGAGGAAGGCGCCGAGGCGGGCCACGTCGCCGAGCCCGGCGCCGGCCGCGGCCAGTGCCGCCTTCAGGTTCTCGAAGACCCGAACGGCCTGGGCCTCGAAGTCGCCCTCGCCGACGATCTGCCCGTCGGCGTCGAGCGCGACCTGCCCGGAGACGATCACCAATCGGCCCCGAGCTGTCGCCACCTGGGACATGCCGTGCGGGCCGCTCTGAAACAACTCGGGCGGCTGGTGGAAGGAAACGGGCATGGCTGGTCCTTTCTCGTGGTTTGCAGAGACGTTGCGCGGGCGTGTCAGCCGACGCCTTCCTCCTCCCGGCGCACGTCGTCGATGGCCTTCTTGATCCCATCGACCAACGCGTCGACCTCCGCCCGCGTGATGACGAGCGGCGGGGCCAGGCCGAACATATCGTCGTCGAAGGCGCGCACGACAACCCCGTGCTCCCGGGCGCGCTCCTGGATGCGCCGTCTGATCGCCCTCTCGGGCGCGAAGCGGGCACCACTCTCCTTGTCGGCCACGACGTCGAAGCCGGCCAGGAGGCCCAATCCCCGGACGTGGGTCACCCAAGGGTGCGCCGCCAGCTCGTGCAGGCGGTCGAGGAGATGGCTGCCCATGGCCTCGCTGTGCGCGACGAGCCCCTCGTAAAGATCGATCGCGGCCAGGGCGGCGGCGGCGGAGGGCGGATGGCCCGTGTGGGTGAAGCCGTGGGCGAACGGCATGCCTTCGGGCACTCGGTCCGCCATGGCGCGGTAGACTTCCTCGCTGAACATGGCGGCGCCCATCGGCATGTAGCCGGAGGTCATGCCCTTGGCGAGGAACATCATGTCGGGCCGCACCCCCTCCCACTCGCAGGCGAACATGCGCCCGGTGCGCGCGAAGCCCGTCACCACCTCGTCGACCATCAGCATGAGGCCGAGGCGGTCGCATGTCTCGCGCATGGCGGCGAGCCAGCCGGGTGGGGGCACGATCACGCCGCCGGTCACCATCACCGGCTCGCAGACGAAGGCGGCGACCGTTTCGGGGCCGAGTTCCTCGACCTTGGCCTCGAGCGCGGCCGTGCTCCGCGCGATGATCTCCTCGCCATCCACGCCCCTGTGCGCGCCCAGGTCCCGGGGCGAGGGGATGTGGTGCTGGAAGCCGTAGGGCAGGTCGAAATAGGCGTGGCATTCGTCGATGCCGGTGAGGCCGGCGACCAGGGAGCTTGCGCCATGGAAGCCGAAGCTCAAGGCCACGACGTGCTTCTTTTCCGGGCGGCCGACGAGGTTGTGGTAGTAGCGCAGGATCTTGAGGAGCGTATCCGCGGCGTCCGACCCGCTCACTGAGAAGAAGACGTGGCGCAGGCTCTCGGGCGCCAGCTCGACAAGGCGGTCGGCCAGGCGCGTCGTCAGCGCGTGGCCATA
Source organism: Alphaproteobacteria bacterium (assembly GCA_963666705.2). Lineage (GTDB taxonomy): Bacteria > Pseudomonadota > Alphaproteobacteria > CADEGL01 > CADEGL01. The sequence goes on from CAXXKO010000029.1 coordinate 627,518, forward strand.
GCCATAGAGGCTGTGGGCGTAGGAGAGGCGCGTCATCTGGTCCGCGATCGCCGCGATGAGGCCCGGGTGGCCGTAGCCGAGCCCGACGCAGGCCATGCCCGACCAGCCGTCGATCATCCGCCGGCCCGTCTGGTCGGTGAGATGGATGCCGTCGGCCGATGTGATGAGGGTCGTCTCGCTCACCTCGTTCTCGGCAAGGGCCGTGAAGGGTGGGACGAAGGCGGCGCTCGCGGCGTTCCGCCCCGTCGTTGCCTCGCGCATGCCTCTGCTCCCTTCTCGCCGACTCCACGGCGATTGTGGATCAAACCGGAGTGCGAGGACATGGGGAATCCCGCCTGTGAAAGGGTGGCCGCGCGATTTGATTCAGGTCACCGCCGCCCAAGTGGCGCGCGCCTAGTACCCACTTTCATAATTCCGTGTTCCATACGATCGCTTTTCCCGTCTCCTCGGCAGGAGGGGGCGCGCCGGCGATGCCGGGGCATCGTCAAGCATCCCCGACGCCCCGAGGGGGCGGGAAAAGCGACCCGTAGGGCGGCGCCCCGAGGCCCCCGGACGTCGTCGCGCGCCGCTTGTGATGCCCCGGCATCACGGCGCGCCACCCTCCTAGCCGGAAACCTCGGGGCGCCGTCGTATGGCACACGGAATTATGAAAGTGGGTACTAGCCTCGGGGTTGGAACTGGCGGGTCCCCATCCGCCAGAAGTTGAGAGGTGGCACATGCCCGAGGCGATACGCATCATCCAGCGCGAGCACGGCAACATCGACACGGTGCTATCTCTCCTGCGCCGGCGCGCGGCGGAGGCGGCGGACGGCGGCGCCATCGACGCGGACCTCTTTGCGGCGATCATCGACTACATGAAGTCGTTCCCCGGAAGCATCCATCACCCCAAGGAGGAGAGCCACATCTTCGCCGCGCTCGAGCGCCGCGATCCCTCGCTCGCCCCCCTGCTTGCCCTTCTGCGCGAGGAGCACGAGATGGGGCGCGCACTCCTCGCCGGGCTCGAGGAGGTGCTGGCCTTCTGCCGTCGCGATCGCTCGGCCCGCGGCCGGTTCCGCGATGCCGTCAATGCCTATGTCGATTTCGAGCGCCGGCACATGGCCCGCGAGGAGTGCGTCCTGCTGCCGCTCGCGGCCGAGGTCCTTACGGCGGAGGACTGGCGCGGGATCGACGCCGCCTTCGCCCGCAACGACGATCCGCTGTTCGGCACCGAGGCGCGCAAGCCCTTCGAGCGCCTCTTGCCGAGATCGTCGGCTTCCGCCTGATCGGGAAGAAGGACAGGCAAGCGCCGGACCTGTTCCGGCCACTCTGACAGCCACCGCGATCACGCACGAATCGCACGCGCGCGCCCGCCCAGTGGTGTAATCTCCCGCCCTATCCGACGGCACGAACCAGGACACTAGACAATGGAATTCGAATATTCGGACAAGGTGATCGACCTGTGCGGGCGCGTGAACGAGGTCATGGACGCGGCGGTGTACCCGAACGAGGGGACCTATTTCGACCAGGTGGACGAAGGCGACGACCGCTGGCAGCCCCCGCCGGTGATGGAGGAGATGAAGGCCACGGCGCGCGCGGCCGGCCTCTGGAACCTGTTCCTGCCCGAGAGCGAGCACGGCGCCGGCCTCACCAACCTCGAATACGCGCCCCTGTGCGAGATCATGGGCCGCTCGCTGATCGCACCCGAGGCCTTCAACTGCTCGGCCCCCGATACCGGCAATATGGAGGTGCTGGCCCGTTACGGCACCGAGGAGCAGAAAAAGGAGTGGCTCGAGCCCCTGCTCGCGGGCGAGATCCGCTCGGCTTTCGCCATGACCGAGCCCGGCGTGGCCTCCTCCGACGCCACCAACATGGAGGCGACAATCGAGGCCGACGGTAATGAATACGTGGTCAATGGCCGCAAATGGTGGACCTCGGGCGCGCCCGACCCGCGCTGCAAGATCCTGATCGTCATGGGCCTGACCGACCCCGATGCCGAGCGCCACAAGCAGCATTCCATGATCCTGGTGCCGATGGATACCGAGGGTGTCACGCGCATCCGACACCTGCCCGTCTTCGGCTTCGACGACGCCCCCCACGGCCATGCCGAGATGGATTTCGATCGCGTGCGGGTGCCGGCCTCGAACATCCTTCTGGGCGAGGGGCGGGGCTTCGAGATCGCGCAAGGCCGCCTGGGCCCCGGGCGCATCCACCATTGCATGCGCCTGATCGGCCTCGCCGAGCGCTCGTTGGAGGCCATGTGCAAGCGGGCCAAGTCCCGCGTCGCCTTCGGCAAGCCATTGGCCGAGCAGGGCGTGGTCATGCACCAGATCGCCGAATCGCGCATGGAGATCGAGCAGGCCCGCCTCCTCACCCTCAAGGCCGCGCACATGATGGACACGGTTGGCAACAAGGTCGCGCGGGCCGAGATTGCGATGATCAAGGTGGTGGCGCCGGTGATGGCCCAACGGGTCATCGACCGCGCCATCCAGGTCCATGGCGGCGGCGGGGTGACGAGCGATTTCGGCTTGGCGCGTGCCTGGGCGCTGGCCCGCACCCTCCGCCTCGCCGACGGCCCCGACGAGGTCCACCGCGCCGCCGTGGCGAAGCTGGAGCTACGGAAGGAGTATTAGCCCTAAAACCTTGTCCGAATTTCTGCCACCGCCTGAAAGAGACGCCGAATACCGTCATTCCAACTGAGTGACACCCATCATGGCGATCCAGGCTTGAGCGCGCATGGCGCCGCCGGACTGGTACTCGAACAAACCCCACTCGTTCCGCTGTTTTATTAAACTAAGTTGCACATAGGACGGCATGGCAATCGATTCGCCGGAATCGTCCGGCTCACTGAATGCGAGCACGTTGTTGTTGATGGTTCTCCATGCCGCCGCGAGAGGCGGCGCGAGGACGGCCGCGTTGACCGGAACGGACGCAACCTGGACCAACGACACTCTTACGTGATCAAAGCTAGGCATAGCAAATCGGAATTTTGATTGTCCGCCCCGACCACAGTATCGACTGCCCAACCGGTGCCGCCATTCTGGTCGGTAATTTCCAAAGTGTTATCATCGAGCTCGGAAACCAAGGTCGCGGCGGCGTCCACGTATCCTCTTTTCGTGCACGTGACGACCATATCGGAATTGCTGTTCTCGATCTGGATTGCCCCGGGCGTTTGCACGTAGCCAACGACCCGACCGTTATTGATCAATTGGCAACTCGCCTGAGGCGGATTCGAGCTGATGCTGATGCTCCGCCATGTAGCGTCCAGAGGCGGCGCAAGGGTCGCGTTACCAAGGACCGCGTCACCTTGACCCTTTCTCTTCAGACTAATATTAACACTGTCAGCATAACTGTTCAATGCACCCGTAGAGTAATCCGTGATACAGAGATCAATAAAAATGCATCCCACGACACCCCACCCAGTCGCAGATGACTCTATTTTAATCAATTCTTGTTCATAACCTGGCGCTGTGCAGTCAAATATAATATCATTTCGGCTTTTTTCTAAAGTAATTAAATTTTTTCCACCGTTTATTGATGAAATTGGAACGCCTTTTCTTGTAAGCTGACAATACGCACTATCTGGACTTACGTTTACAATAAATTCTTGGGACGTTCCCTCTACGATAGTCGCACATGCCCCAAGAAGGGGTACAAGAGCCAATATCGCTATAATACGAGCCATGAGCTTCCCCCAATCTGTCAAATTATTATTATACCGACATTCCCCATATACCATCCAAATTCGTGGAAATCGTACCACTTTCCCACCGCCAAGGGAACTGTATCCCCTATGCAGCCATCCGATGGCATGATTTTGGTAATCGGCCCGCGCTTGGAAGGCCACTCGGTCATTTTTCTCGCCATCCAGACACACCTCTCCTGTCGCTTTCTCCTCGCCGTCGATTCCCTCGGCCTACGCCGGAGCGGGTCTTCGTCGCAGATCATCAATCAAGCTCAGGATTTTCCGGAACAGGTCCCTCGGCACCGCCACCTCAGCCAATTGGAACGTAACGTAGCGGCCATGTCGGACAACCTTGGCCCCGATCTTCACCAGCTTGTCGCGCAACGTCGTCATCGACCAGTGCTCCACCTCCTTCGGCAAAGCCAGTGTCCTCATGAAGTTGCCCAGATTGTAGGCCAGGGCGTGAAGCTGGAGCCGAACGGCATTGTTGCGGAACTTGCGACATGACAGACGGGTCCAGTTGATGGCGTTCTTGCCTTCCTTGATGTGCTGCTCCGCCGTGCCACGGTGATTATAGAACGCCACCACCCGCTTGGTAGGGCGCGACAGATTAGTGACGATGAAACCGACGCGAGGAACCAGCTCGCCGGGGTGCCACTCCACTTTGGCCACGACACGGCGCTTCTTGTTCCACGATCCGGCCTGATAGCTGAAGCTGGCGTGGAAACGGCGAACATGGTCGGGCGGGCGACCGACAGGTCGCGTAAGCAGATGGGCAATGTTCCGCTGGAGAATCGCGTTCGCTTTGAGGCGGATGACGTAGAGTAATCCCTCGGCTTCGAGATATTCGTATATCTCCGGTGAGGCGAAGGCGGCATCGCCACGAAAATACAGCCGCACCTTCCTTTCCTTATAGCGCATCACCACCGGCTCCAGAACATTCCGCCATCCGTCGGCACTGTGAACATTACCGGGGCGCAGGGAACATCTCTCCAAGTCGCCGAACTGGTTGAACAGGAATAGCGGATGGTAGCAGGTACAGCCGAAGTGACCATTGTACGCTGTTCCCTCTTGTTCGCCATGGGTCGGGCTGACGCTGCTGTCCATGTCGAGAATGATCATCTTCGGCGGATGGCGGTCATGAACCTTGTCGATCCACACCCCGTTCATGTCGACCAAGGCTTCAACGTTCTCGTCGGTGGCCAATAGCTCCGTCTCGAAGCGTCCCATCTGGCTGGTGGAAGCGGCCTGTCTTTCGATGGCCTTGCCGCCAACAATCCAGCGCATGGCGGGATCGCGTCCCAGACGGTCGGCGTCGTTCACATCGTCATAGCCGCCAAGGCGCCCGAAAACGGACTGGCGAAACTGACCCGTCTTGCCGTGCCATCCGTTCTTGCCGGTACGGCTATCCTGGAAAACACCCTCGGCCATCTCAGTCAGGCCGAGGGCATCGTCAAGCTCCCGGTAGGCGAGCAACCCGGCGTCAGAAGTAATCTTGGAACCATGGAATTCAAGCTTCAAGCGACGGTCAAAATCGACCCGTAAACTGTCCCGTTTCGATTCACCCATCGGGTGTCCCATACCTGCTGCTCCATCAATGCATCAACATATTGATTCTTATAGCAGAATTCCCATCACGGGGCATGGAATATCGAGTTCACTTGGGAAATGGAGGATTAGGGGGCGGGGCTCACGCCGCCGCCCCCGCGCCCTCCGCCGGTCACTCACGCCCACTCGCCGTCAGGGCAGCAGCCAGCGCCGGATGTAGTGGTCGATCGACCATTCGCCGGGCCCCTTGGTGACCACGTAGATCATGGCGAAGCCCCAGATGATGAAGTCCGGCCACTCGCCCGAATGGACGAAGATGAAGATGACCAGCGTCACGGCTATGAGCGAGGTGGATGCCGCGCGCGCCGCGAGGCCGATTGAGAACGGCAGAGCAATAATCCCCCACTGAAGCGGCCGGTCGATCCGGCTGCGGCGGACCAAAATGGGACCGCGTATAGCCTTCTGTCAGGGTTGCTCTGACTGGAAGGCGGGGGGGATGTATCGGGTGGAGTTGTACGCACGGGTTCGGCGGGCGTGTCATGTCGAGGGGATGAGCACCCGCGAGGCCTCGCGGGTGTTTGGTGTAGACCGCAAGACGGTCCGTAAGATGCTGTCGTTCTCGGTGCCGCCAGGGTATCGCCGAAGCGCGCCGCCGAGGCGGCCAAAGCTGGGTCCGTTCACGGGAATCATCGATCGGATCTTGGAAGACGATCGGACCAGCCACCGCAAGCAACGGCACACTGCGAAGCGCATCTTCGACCGCCTCCGGGACGAGTACGGTTTCACGGGCGGCTACACCATCGTGAAGGACTACGTTCGTGAGCAGGGGCTTCGGTCGCGTGAGGTGTTCGTGCCACTCTCCCATTCCCCCGGTCACGCCCAGGCGGACTTCGGCGAAGCGATGGCGGTGATCGGCGGCGCGTTACGGAAGATCCACTTCCTTGCCTTCGACCTTCCCCACAGTGATGGTTGCTTTGTTGCGGCCTATCCGGCGGAGACGACCGAAGCATTCTGCGATGGCCACAACGCGGCGTTTGCCTTCTTCGGCGGCGTCCCCCGATCCATCCTGTACGACAACACCAAGCTGGCGGTTGCCCGGATCCTGGGCGATGGGAAGCGGCAGCGAACGCGCGTCTTCACGGAGCTTCAGTCCCACTATCTGTTCGAGGACAGGTTCGGCCGGCCGGGCAAGGGCAACGACAAGGGCAAGGTCGAGGGACTGGTCGGCTTCATCCGGCGGAACTTCCTGGTCCCCGTCCCGCGTGCCGAGAGCTTCGCGGCCCTCAACGATGCTCTCGCCGAACAGTGCCGCCGGCGCCAGGCGGCGCGGCTGCGGGGCCACAAGGAGACCATCGGCGAGCGTCTCGAGCGGGATCGTCAAGTTCTCTTGCCATTGCCGCCTGCTCCCTATGATGCCTGCGATAAGCGCCCTGGACGGGCGAGTTCGCTGTCGCTGGTGCGTTACCGCAGCAACGACTATTCCGTGCCCGTGGCCTACGGCCACCGTGAGGTGCTCATCCGGGGCTACGTCGATGAGGTGGTGATCAGCTGCGGGGCCGAGGTGATCGCCCGGCACCGCCGGTCCTACGACAGCGAGGACCTGATCTTCGACCCGCTGCATTACCTGCCCTTGATCGAGCAGAAGATCGGCGCCCTCGACCAGGCCGCGCCATTGGCGGGCTGGGACCTGCCCGAGGCCTTCATCACTCTGCGGCGGCTCCTCGAAGCTCGTATGGGCAAGGCAGGCAAGCGCGAGTACGTCCAGGTGCTCCGTCTACTGGAGACCTTCCGGCTCGAGGAGGTCGAGGGTGCGGTCGGCGACGCCCTGCGGCTCGGCGCAATCGGCTTTGATGCGGTGAAGCACCTGGTACTGTGCCGCATCGAGCGGCGGCCGCCCAGGCTCAACCTCGACGTCTATCCGTATCTGCCGCGCGCCCGGGTCGCGATGACGTCCGCCAAGTCGTACATGAGCCTGCTGTCGGGGCTCGGCGCATGACCGACACACCGCAAGTGCTGCTCGCCCACCACCTCGAGACGCTGAAGCTGCCGACCTTCCTGCGCGAGTACGACAAGATCGCCCGGCAGTGCGCCTCGGAAGGCGTCGATCACGTCCGCTACCTGTTGAGACTCGCCGAGCTCGAGCTGATCGACCGCGAGCGCCGCATGGTCGAGCGGCGCATCAAGGCGGCGCGCTTCCCCGTGGTCAAGAGCCTCGACAGCTTCGACTTCAAGGTCATCCCCTCGCTCAACAAGGCGCTGGTCCTGGAGCTGGCCCGCTGCGAGTACATCGAGCGCCGCGAGAACCTCATCGCGCTCGGCAACAGTGGGACCGGCAAGACCCACATCGCCCTCGGTCTCGGCCTGGCGGCCTGCCAGAAGGGCCTCTCGGTCGGCTTCATCACCGCCGCCGCGCTGGTCCACGAACTCATCGAGGCCCGCGATGACAAGCAGCTGCTGAGGTTCCAGAAGAAGCTCGCCACCTACAAGCTTCTGATCGTCGACGAACTCGGCTTCGTGCCGCTGTCGAAGACCGGCGCCGAGCTGTTGTTCGAGGTGTTCAGCCAACGCTACGAGCGGGGCTCGACCCTGGTCACCACCAATCTGCCCTTCGACGAATGGACCGAGGTGTTCGGCTCCGAGCGCCTCACCGGCGCGCTCCTCGATCGCCTCACCCACCACGTCAACATCCTCGAGATGAACGGTGACAGCTACAGGCTCAACCAGAGCCGCAGGCGTCAAACCCCGACTGCTAACTGAACCGACCACCCAGCCCACGCTTGACCCCGTGGGCCCACAGGTCCCTCCCGCGCGCGCCGCCGCGTCAGCCTGTTGAGGGCACACCGCGTCGCGCGCGGGGCCCTCCCGTGGACTACGGGGACAAGCCCGCAGCCGCCAAGCGGTCCCTTCTTACACCGCCGAGGTGGTCCCTTTTTGCTCCGCCATTGACACATCGACGAGGAAGGCGCGCCTTATTTTCGCGTCGTGGTCCAGACGGACAGTGCCTATCTCGGCGCGGAAATAGACGAGCTGCGCATCACGCCCGGCATGCAGGCCAGCGTGGATATCCATACCGGCGAGCGCTCGGTGATGGAGTATCTGAGTCGGACCCGATTTCCTTGGACACAGAATTGGCTTAATCGAAGTGTCCAAGGAGGACCGGAACATGACCGATAATTTTGAGAAGAAAGTTGCTGTTGATGGGCCTGTGGTAAATGCGGGCGAGCTTGGCTCGTCCACGTTTTCCCCAGGCCAGGCTTTGCCGGCAGGCCCGCTGGGACTTGGCCAGCGATGGACGGTGGCGCGCAAGCGTGAGGTCGTTCTGCGGCTTTTGCGTGACGAGCCGGTGCAACTTCTGTCGCGCCAGTTGGGCGTAGAGATCTTCCGGCTCGAGCAGTGGCGTGAGAAAGCGATCGGCGGGATCGACGCCTCGCTCAAGCAACGCAAGGGCGATCCGGTGCAGGCGGAACTGGATAGCGCCATGAAGCGGATCGGAGAGTTGACCATGCAGGTGGAACTGCTGGAGGCCAAGACGGAGACCTTCGGCCCTTTGGGGCGGCGGAGGTCGCGGCGATGAGTGCCGCCACCTCGCCCGGCACGGGTCTGGCCTACGGCCTGCGGCGGGTCTGCGCCGCCTGGGGCATGGCCCGCTCCTCGTTCTACGCCATGACCTCCGGCCAGCACGCCGAGCAGCCGCCGGCAAAGCGTCGGGGACCGAAGCCCGCGATCTCGGACCAGGCGCTGCTGGTGGCGATCGAAGCCGACCTGGAGGCATCGCCCTGGGAGGGCGAGGGCTACCGCAAGGTCTGGGCTCGGCTTCGGGTCTGTCGCGACATCCGGGTTGCCCGCAAGCGGGTGCTCCGCCTGATGCGCGAGAACAATCTGCTCTCGCCCCATCGCTGCCGCCGCCGTGGCGGCAATCCCCATGACGGTGAGATCATCACTCATGCCCCGAACCTCATGTGGGGCACCGATGGCGTTCGGGTGTTCACGGTGGACGACGGCTGGGGCTGGATCTTCACCGCCGTCGAGCATTGGAACGCCGAGTGTGTCGGCTGGCATGTCTGCAAGCGCGGCGACCGCTTCGCCGCCCTGCAGCCGATCTCCATGGGGCTTGCCGGGCTGTATGGCTCGACCGCGGCCGGCGCGGCTCGGGGGCTGGCCTTGCGGATGGATCACGGCTCCCAGTATCTGTCGGACCACTTCACCAACCAGATCAAGTTCTGGGGCATCCAGCCGTCCTACGCCTTCGTCGCCGAGCCCCAGACCAACGGCGTCGCCGAGCGGTTCAATCGCACGCTCAAGGAACAGATCATCCATGGTCGCATCTACAGCAACATCGCGGAGCTGCGGGACGCCGTCCGCGACTTCGTCGAACTCTACAATGCCCAGTGGATCGTCGAAAAGAACGGCTACCTGAGCCCCGCTCAAGCTCGTCAGGCGTGGCACGCCGCGATCTCAATCAGGCCCGCCGCGTGAGACAAACTTGTGTCCAAGGAACCGGGTGCGCTACAGATATCCATACCGGCGAGCGCTCGGTGATGGAGTATCTTCTGCGCCCGGTCCTCAAGCTGCGGCACGAGGCGTTCCAGGAGCGTTGAGAGGGGGGGGATCCTAAATCATGTCGGTGAGGTTCGAGCGCATTATCCAGACGATCGATTCACACACCGAAGGCAACCCCACGCGCGTCGTCGTCGGCGGGGTGCCGGTGCCGCCTGGCGATACGC
>CAXXKO010000030.1:0-298496 GCA_963666705.2 Alphaproteobacteria bacterium
CAACGGCAACTGCCGGGCCATCCAGTGCCCCTACCATAGCTGGACCTATGCCCTCGACGGCACCCTCACGGGCGCCCCGGACATGGAGGAGACGCGGGGCTTCAGGCGCGAGGACCACGGCCTCGTCCCCGTCCGGCTCGACGACTGGGAGGGGTTCCTCTTCGCCAATTTCGACCCCGACGCGGGCAGCCTGGCCGACCATCTCGGCGACTGCGGGCGCTACCACGCGGCCTATCGCCTCGCCGACATGGTGGCGAGCAGGCGCACCAGCTTCGAGATCGCGTGCAATTGGAAGTCCTTCCTCGAGGTCTTCAACGAGTACTACCACCTGCGGTTGGTCCACCCGAGCTCCATCGGCATGAACTACGACCGGCCGGATCCGCCCGATCCCGCGGGCGGGAGCTACGTGACCCAGTTCGGCACCCACGAGGGCACGGGTGCAGTCGTCAAGGACGGGGGGCACGCGACGTTCCCAACCATCCCCTCGCTGAGCGGCCGGGCCGCGAGCGGCACCCGGTACACCCTCGTCTTCCCCAGCTTCACGTTCGCCTGCACCACCGATTGCATGTGGCTCTTCGTGACCGATCCGCTGGCGCCGGGCCGCACGCGGGTGACATGGTGACCTGCTTCCCGCGGGAGACGGCGGCGCGCCCGGATTTCGAGTGCATCGCCGCCGGCTATTACGAGCGCTGGGCGCTGGCCATGGACGAGGACATCGTGATATTGGAGCGGCAACAGAGGGCTCTCGATTCCCCCCTCGCGCGCGCCGGCCGGCTCTCCTACATGGAAGCGAACGTGGCGCCTTCGGGCGCTGGATCGCCGAGCGCGTCATCGGCAACGGATAACGAATGCCCGATCTCGACCTCAGCTACACGCCGGCCACGCGCCTCGCCGCGCTGATCCGGGAGAAGAAGCTCTCGCCCGTCGAGGTGATCGAGAACTCGCTTGCCCGCATCGCCGAGGTGGACCGGGCGCTCAACTGCTTCTGCTTCACCTATCCCGAGGAGGCGCTCGAGAAGGCGCGCGCGGCCGAGGCGGCCGTCATGGCGGGGGCGGCGCTCGGCCCGCTCCACGGCGTGCCCATCGCCATCAAGGACCTGACCCCCACCGCGGGCAAGCGCACGACGCGCGGCTCCTTCATCCACGAACACGACGTGCCCGACGCGGACGCCATCGTGGTCGAGCGCCTGCTGGCCGCGGGCGCCATTCTGGTGGGCAAGACGACGACGCCCGAATACGCCTTCTCCTGGTTCACGGACAGCCTGCTGTGGGGCGTGACGCGCAACCCGTGGAACCCCTCGCGCACGCCGGGCGGCTCCTCGGGCGGCTCGGCGGCGGCCGTGGCGACGGGCTGCGTGCCACTCGCGGAAGGCTCGGACATGGGCGGCTCGGTCCGCGTCCCCGCCGCCTTCTGCGGCCTCACCGGCCTGAAGCCGAGCTTCGGGCGCATCCCCTTCGAGATCTTCCCCAGCGTCTTCGACCAGACCTGCCACTTCGGCCCCCTCGCCCGCACGGTGGACGACGCGGCCCTGTTCCTCGACGTGGCCCACGGCCCCGACCAGCGCGATATCCAGACCCTGCCCCAAAGGCTCGACATCGATATCCCGGTGCCAAGCGACATACGGGGCCGCAGGCTTGCCTTCAGCATGGACCTGGGCCATTGCCGGATCGACGACGCGGTGGCGGCGAATACCCGCGCCGCCGTCGAGGTGCTGCGCGACCTCGGTGCCGTGGTCGAGGAGATCGACCTCGCCCTGCCCATCAGGCCCGAGACGGGCTGGGGCCATTGGGGTGTCTATTACGCGGCCCTCCTCGGCGATCGCCTCGCGGAATGGCGGGGCCGCATGGACCCGAGCCTGGTCGAGATGATCGAGAAGGGTCTGGCCACGGACGCGGTCACGGCCAAGAAATGGGAATACGCCCGCACTCGGCACTGGCAGGCGCTCGCCCCCCTCTTCGAGCGCCACGACGCCCTCCTCTGCCCCACGGCCGCCATCCCGGCGCCCGAGCCGGGCTCGACGACGGCGACTTTGATTACTTCGACGATGACGGGCGCTACGTCACCATCGAGCTCACCTCCCACTTCAACATGGTGGGCCAGTGCCCGGCCTTCTCGGTGCCCTCGGGCTGGACCGGGGAGGGGCTACCGACGGGCCTGCAGATCGTCGGCAACCGGTTCGACGACCTGGCGGTCCTGCGCATCGGCGCGGCCCTCGAAGGCGCGCTTCGCTGGACCGAGAAGCGGCCGCCGATCTGAGCGAGAGTCAGACGGCTAGGAAGCCACGCGCGCCCGCGACGGTCGCGACGCCCGCCAGCACCGCCAGGTCCTCGCGCCCGAAGAGCCGGAGGGCGGCGAGGGTCGCGCCCGCCCCCGCCCACTCGGCCGCGCCGCCGGCGAGGAGGCCGGGCGCGATGAGCGCGATCAGGACGGGCCCCGGCAGGGCGCGCAGCCAGGCCGCGACGAAGCCGGCGATGGGCACCCGGCCCATGACCCAGTAGCCGCCTGCGCGCATGGCGTAGGTGGCCGCCGCCATGACGAGGATGGCGCCGAGGGTGGCGCTATCCACGATCGTCCCGGAGCGCGCCGAGGAGGCTGCCGGCACCGGCGCCCGCGAAGATGTAGGCGTAGCCCGGCACCAGCGCCGCCGTGACGACCGCCGCGAGGCCCGCCACCGCCCAGGGCAGGATATCGGCGCGGCCGCGCCACACGCCCCCGCCATCGCCAGCATGAAGGCGGCGAAGACGAAGTCGAGGCCCAGACGCCTGGGCTCGGCGACCAGGGCGCCGCCCAGGTGCCCCGCCGCACTGCCCGCGAGCCAGCCCCCATACATGGCGAGGCCGCCGCCGACCAGGAAGGCGGCGTCCCCGCTCGCCGGCCCGGAAGCGGCGGATGGCGAGAGCCCAGTTGCCGTCGGAGACGAAGGCCAGCGCGCCGTAGGCGCGGTGCGGCGCGAGGCCGCCGAGCCACGGCCGCAGGGACGCGCTCATCAACAGCATGCGCGTGCCCACGGCGAGAGTGGTCAGGAGGATGGCGAGGATGGGCAGCGGCGCGCGCCACAGCTCCATCACCGCCATCTGCGCCGTGCCCGACCACACGAAGGCGCTCATGGCCAGGGTATCGAGGAGGCTCAGCCCCCTTCTGGTCGGCCAGCACCCCGAAACCGAGGCCGAACGGCACGGTGCCGAGGCCGAGGGGCGTGGCCGCGCGCGCGCCGCGCCACAGGCCCGCAAGCGTGAAGTCCGGCGCGCCGGGCGCGTCCTGCTCGCTCGCCATATACTAACTTTCTTACTGGTTAGAATAGGGCCATGTGTATGGGTCGCGTTACCTCGTGTCAACCGGTATGATGGTTAGAATAGCGGCGGGCGGAGAAGGGGACGATGGCGCGCAAGATCGATACGGCTTCGACAGTCAAGCTCCTGGCCGGCCGCGCCTGCCTCGACTTCGTCAACACGGTCGACTGGCGGGCGAGCGACGCGCCGGTGGAGCTGCTCGGCACCTATGGCGACCTCCTGGCGTGGAGCCGGCACGCGGGCCTCCTCCCCAGCTCCGAGGCGGCGGCGCTGCGGCGAGAGGCGAAGCGCCGGCCGGTGGTGGCGGCCGAGGTGCTGATGCGGGCGCGGGCCTTGCGGGAGGCGATTCACGCGCTCGCCACCGGCTCGGCCGGGCGCGGGGGCCGCGCTGGAAATACTCAACACCGAGCTTGCCCGCGCCCCGGCGCGGAGCCGGGTGGCGCCGGGCCAGGGCGGGTACGGCTGGGCGGCGGCGCCCGACCCGCCGCCTGCCGACCGGGTGCTGTGGCCGGTCGCCTGGTCCGCGGCCAGCCTGCTCACGGGCGGCGAGGCGCCACGGGTCAAGCGGTGCGAGGGGCCGGGCTGCGGCTGGGTGTTCCTCGACGAGAGCGGCCGGCGGCGCTGGTGCGCCATGGCGGATTGCGGCAACCGCGCCAAGGCCCGCCGCCACTACGGGCGCGCCAAGGCCGCGGGCGGGTGAGTGGGCGGCGTGGGGGCATCGGATGTCGGGGAGCGCGCGGCGGCCTTCCCACCGGGCACGTGGGCGTGGCGGTGGCGTGGAATCGCGCGAAAAAGCAGGCGAAAGTGTTAAGGTCTGTCAAGGTATAGGACAATGAAATTCCCTGATATCAATCGGTTAGAAAATTGGGTTTCGAACCTTGACAAAACTTAACAATTCGCCCGCGCGGTGGACGCGAGCAACTGTTCAGATGGGGATCTGATCCCATGATGTCAAGAGGAAATTGCAGCTCTTGAAGGACCGTGACGTGCGTCGAAAACGGTGCGCGACGCGCCGCGATCATGCCTATCGAAGGGCTTCACACAGGAAACGCCAATCTAAATGTATACTATCCCTAATAAGCAAGAGGTGGCCGCCGCCGCCATCGCAACGGGTCAGGAGCCGGCCTGTCCGGGGCGGCGCTAACTAGGCTTCAATCCGGTATACTCGCCGCCCATGAGCAAGCCTCGACGTCACCATTACGTTCCCGAGTTTTTACCTTCGCGGGTTTGCCCCACGGGAATCGCCTGGAAAGGTTTTTGTCTACGATAAGGAGGCGGGGGAATGTTTTGCCACGTCAGTGGAAAAACGCGGCCGTAAGGAAGGACTATTATCGCCTGGATGCCGCTGAAGACCTCGGTGAAGACCCTCTCAGTGTCCGTCCCAGAAGTTCTTGAATCGAATGAGTCTGTTGTGATTCTATAAGTGGTGTTGGAATTCTGATGGAGACACCACATGTGGACGGACGAGAACCGAAGTCTCTACGAGCGCAAGGGCGTTCGGTATCCCAGCGATTTGACGGACCGGGAATGGACCTTGATCGAGGCGCTGATCCCGCCGGCCAAACGCGGCGGCCGCCCTCGACAGGTGGACGTGCGCGAGGTGATGAACGGGGTCCTTTATGTTCTGGCGACCGGGTGCCAGTGGCGCGCGCTGCCCAAGGACCTGCCGGCCAAGTCCACGGTGCACGAGTATCTGATGCTTTGGGATTGGGACGGCACGCTCGAGCGCATTCACCACGCGCTCTACGTTCTGAGCCGGGAGTTGGAGGGTCGCGAGGCCTCGCCGAGTGCCGGGGTGATCGACAGCCAGAGCACCAAAGGGGCGGAAAAAGGGGGGCGTGCATCGACCCGGCGGGCTATGATGCGGGCAAGAAGATCAAGGGCAGGAAGCGCCATCTCCTCGTCGATACCCTCGGCTTGATGCTCGCCGTCGCCGTTCATCCGGCCGACGTACAGGATCGCGATGGCGCCCTGTTGGTGCTGGATCGCCGCACCCGCAGGCTGTTTCCCTTCCTGGAGGCCATCTTCGCCGATGGCGCGTACGGCGGCGACAAGCTGCGCCGGGCCATGGCCGATGCCGCCTGGCGCATCGAGGTGGTCAAGCGGCCCGCCACGGCCAGGGGCTTCGAGGTCATCCCCAAACGCTGGGTCGTCGAACGCACCATCGCCTGGATCAATCGCTGCCGCCGCCTCGCCAAGGACTACGAGAACCTCAACCGTACGGCTGTCGCCTTCATCCGCCTGGCCAGCATCCGGCTCATGCTCAGAAGGCTTACACGATACTGCTATCCATCATAAACTTTCCGGACGGACTCTCATGCTTGAGGGGTATCTATCCGAGATGGAGAGCCTGGCCCCCAGTCTGATCAGGCGCTTGATTGCAGGCGAAGATCTAGAAGCACAAGACCGGATGCATTGGGCCGAGTTCTTGGCGGCAATGCACGTTCGTGGCCCAAACGCGCGGCAGATGGTCGCTGAGATGGCTGTGCACCTTAGCTTAAGAAGGGTTGAGGTCGCTACTGCCACGGAAGAGCGGTACAACGCGCTGACTGAGAGGATGAAGAAGGCTTGCCTATCCGGTTATCACCCACACCCACTATATGTAGTGTGTCTCCTTGGACTGCAGGCAAGGGCCGGCGCAGGCGCATTGAGGAGGCGATCCGGCTAATTCTTGATTGTTCTGAAAACCGAACCGGAGTTTAATTCACGTCACGTACTTAACATCGGGGGACGGAACGGTGGCGACCAAGGGAAAAACGAAGAAACCCACGGCCAGACGGGAAGCTGCTGATGAAACGACATCGTCTGAGCGATTGACGGCACTAGTCGAAGAAAGCGACGCGCTGGCACGAATCGTTGCGAAGAACCCGTCCGCGCCTGTTAGTCTCCTGCGCGTTTTGAGTCGCAGCGAAGACGAAGCGACACGCAAGAACGTGATCCTCAATCCGTTTACTCCATATGACGTATTGAGCGAACTTGAAAACCAGTTCACAGAGCTATTTGTGAATAATCCGGCACTCGAATCCTACAATTCAATGAAGCTCTGATTTCCTGGAATATTCCATCGGTGTCGTTCACCTCCGATTTCAGATAAATTTCAATGAAGTGACGGTCCTTTATGCAACGTGGCGTTTTGCCAAATCCGACTCAATGATTAGGATTTCCACCACGCTAAAGTGTCGCCTAAAAGCCGCTACAATGCCGTCCGAGTCCCTGCTCGGCATCGCCGGAGATATCTCCGCTTCGACCTGCACCGAGCTTTACTCAGGAAAATGGGCGCACACTACATATAGTGGGTGTGGGTGATAACCGGATAGGCAAGGAAGAAGGATGGGTTTGAGCCGAAAGTGGATATAACACATGAAAAATTCAGACAGTATCTAACTGAGGGAGACTTTGATGCGGTGGTTGATGAACAATCTACCTTGAAATCATTTACCCTCATCGAGAAGCTAGCCAATGTTTTCTTCGATATGGAATGGAATATACTGAAAATAGTCCCTAAAGACTACTTTGTGACAAGCGATACACCTGTAGTCTATAGCTCGCCTCACTGCTGTCCGGTTAACTGAGCGGTGCTGGCTTTGAGAGCCAGGATTTCTGCGGGGTTTGAAGCGAAAATGCATGGTGTCGATTTGAATTGGATGGAGCACTTTTCGGAGTTTCTCCGAGGAGATGCTCATGAACACCGGCAAGACCCTGTTCGCTCAGCTCATGGACTTCCTGCCATGGACTACTTTCACGCGGATCGTCGACCGGTATGGCGGCGATCACCGGGTCCGGACGCTTTCCTGCGCCGAGCAATACCGGTCCATGGCCTTCGCCCAGCTGACCTACCGGGAAAGCCTGCGCGACATCGAGACCTGCCTCTCGGTCCACGCATCGAAACTCTATCACATGGGCTTCCGCCAGCCGGTCCGGCGCTCGACGCTGGCCGATGCCAACGAAAGGCGCGACTGGCGTATCCATGCGGCGTTGGCCCAGCGGCTCATCACCCAGGCGAGGACGCTGTACGTCGACGAAGAACTGGGGTTGGACCTGACCAATACCGTCTACGCCCTGGACTCGACGACCATCGCTCTGTGCCTGTCGGTCTTTCCGTGGGCGCACTTCCGCACCACCAAGGCGGCGGTGAAGATGCACACGCTGCTCGACCTGCGGGGCAACATTCCGAGTTTTATCCACATCTCGGATGGCAAGCTGCACGACGTTCATGCCCTCGATATGCTCTTGCCGGAAGCCGGAGCCATCTACGTCGTGGATCGTGGCTACGTCGACTTTGCCCGCCTTTATGTGTTGCACCAAGCCGGGGCCTTCTTCGTCACGCGTGCCAAGTCGAACATCGATGCTCATCGCGTCTATTCGGCGCCGACGGATCGCTCGACCGGCATCATTTGCGACCAGACCATCTCCCTGGACGGCTTCTACACCCGTCAGGATTACCCCGAACTTCTGCGGCGCATCCGCTTCAAGGACCCCGAGTCCGGCAAGACGCTGGTCTTCATCACCAACAACTTCTCGCTTCCGGCCGCCACCATCTGCGCGCTCTACAAAAGCCGCTGGCAGGTGGAACTCTTCTTCAAGTGGATCAAGCAGCATCTTCGGATCAAGCAGTTCTACGGCACGTCGGAGAACGCGGTGAAGACGCAGATCTGGATTGCCGTCTCGGTCTACGTCCTCGTCGCCATCGTCAAGAAGCGCCTCGACCTGGACGCCTCGCTCTACACTTTGTTACAGATCCTCTCGGTGACCCTCTTCGAGAAAATGCCCATACATCAAGCACTTGCGGGAGACGAAAACAGATGCAACGCTTCGCAAATAACCAACCAATTGAATTTATTCGATTTTTAACCGGACACTAGTGAGCTCGCCTCCCAAAACACACCACCCTTTATATGGCGATGGGGGGCTGTTGAACAAGAGGGTGGAACTGCTTTTTCCTTTGAACAGGCGGGCGATGTTTGTTGGAACCTGGGAGAAA
The DNA here is from genome assembly GCA_963666705.2 of Alphaproteobacteria bacterium. GTDB lineage: Bacteria > Pseudomonadota > Alphaproteobacteria > CADEGL01 > CADEGL01. The sequence goes on from CAXXKO010000030.1 coordinate 8,273, forward strand.
TTTCCATCCGCGTCGCTTCCTGCATTTGGGACCGAGATGCTGAACAGGCGTATCATTGGACAAGCGTTCCGACACATCTACGCTCCCGCCCGAAGCCCCAAAATCCTTGAGATCGCAAAGCGGACAAGAGGGGGCCATCGGCGGGTGGCAGAGCCCGACTTCCCAGCGGTCAACGTAAAGCGACGCTCACGAATAGAGGATGAACCCTAACCAGATAGCCACAATTATTCATGACGGCCGTCGTATTTGACCGAGGCGCGTGTTATTGGTCGCAGCAGGAAATGGGGACAGTATAAATTTACTGCGGCTTTGGAAGGGCGTTTGAATTGTTAAATTTATACTGTCCCCATTTTGCTGTCCCCATTTTGTGCGGTCGTATTCGATCCAAGGCAAATATCTCACCGATCGACGGGGTCGGCGAAGGCCGGCATCACTTCCTTGATGAAGAGGCCGAGCGAGCGCCTCTGGGCGGCCATGTCGAGGCCGAAGCTCGCGCAATAGGTATAGTGATCGACGCCCAGCGCCGCGTAGGGCTCGAGCCGCGCGATCACCTGGTCGGGGGTGCCGAACATCAGGTTCTCGCGCATCGCCTCGCGATCGAACTCGCCGCTTTCATTGATCGCTCCGAGGTCGATTTCCTGGGTGAAGCCCTGGTGCACGTCGCCGAGATTCTTGAACAGGTTCTCGAACCGTTTGGTCTGCTGGACCGTGTGATCGAGCGCCGATTCGACCTGGTCCCGGTCGCCGCAGACCGCCGTATACCGCATGGTGGCGAAGATCGGCCGCGGCTTGCCCGGATGGGCGCGCAGGGCCTCCTCGAGCAGCGCCTTGTAGCGCTCGAGCTCGGAGAGGGGCCGCGTCAGGGGCCAGGACAGGATGTTGCATTCGTTCGCCACCGCCCAGTCGTAGGTGAGAGGCGAGCGCGCCGCGACCCAGATCGGCGGATGGGGCGTCTGCACGGGCTTGGGCACCGACGTGGCGGTGGGAAACGACCAGAACTCGCCGTCATGGGCATAATCGCCCGCCCACAACCCTTTGACCGCGGGCAGAATCTCGTGCATGTAGCGATAGCCCTCGCTCTGCTTGACGCCCGGGCGCATGCGGTCGAACTCACGCTGATAGGCGCCCGACCCGAGGCCCAGCTCGAGCCGGCCATTGCTGTAGAGGTCGCATAGAGCCGCCTCGCCGGCGAGCCTGATCGGATGCCAGTAGGCGGCGACGGCAACGGCCGTGCCGAGCCGAATGCGGGACGTGTGCGCCGCCCACCAGGTGAGAATCTGGAACGGGTTGGGGGCGACCAGCATTTCCAGGGCGTGATGCTCCGCCGCCCAGACGATGTCGAAGCCGCCCTCGTCCGCCATCCGCACCATGTCGAGCGTGTGCCGCTCGATCTCGGCCATGTCCTGGGTCGGGGCGAAGCGCTCCATGTTGATGACGAGCTGAAACCGCATGGCGTCGAACCCCGCTGGATCCCGCCGGGCCGGATGAGCGCGAGCGGGCGAATGGAAAGGACGTCCTCGATGATCTCTCGAGTAAAATGGGGACAGTATATTTTTACTGCCGCATCGGATGGTCCTTTGGATTTTTAAATATATACTGTCCCCATTTTAGCCGAGCTTGTGCGCGGCGAGGAACATGCATTCGACGACCACCGTCGCGGCGAGGAAGGCGGTCATGCCGCCCACGTCGTAGAGGGGGTTGGTGGTGTTGACGTCGAAGGCCACCAGGTCGAGGCTGCGCAGGCCCTTGGACCAGGGTACCAGGCCCTCGCGCGCGCTGACCCCGCGTGTTGGCAAGGCCGTTCGGTAGCGCCGTATGGGCAAGGAGACCGCCGCTGTCAAGGCTGCGCAGGCCCTGGACCAGGGTCAGGCCCTCGCGCGCGCTGACCCCGCGTGTTGGCAAGGCCGTTCGGTAGCGCCGTATGGGCAAGGAGACCGCCGCTGTCAATGACCGCCAGGCCCTCGCGCGCGCTGACCCCGCCCCAGGTCGGGGTGAAGACGCCGGGGGCGCAGGAGGGGTCGAAGAAGTCCATGTCCCAGCACAGGTAGACCGGCCGGCCGGCGAGGCGCTCGTGGAGATGGGCGAGGATGTCCTTGATGCCCCGGTCCATGAGCTCGGCGCCCGTGATGAGCTCGAACCCGGTCTCGCGCGTGAAGTCGAACACGCCCTGCTGGCCGATGGTGCCGCGCGGGCCGACATGGAAGGAATTGGCGACATCGATCACCCCCTCCTCGACGGCGCGGACGAAGGTGGTCGAGGGGTCGTATTGGGCCACGTTCGCGCCCGGTCCCGCGACGCCCGGCTTGTCGCGGTAGGTGTCCGTGTGGGCGTCGAAATGCAGCACCACGAGATCCGGGTGCTTGCGGTGGACGGCGCGGAGCTGGGGCAGGGTCACGGCGCCGTCGCCACCGAAGGTGATTGGAACCGCGCCCGCGTCGAGGATGCGCGCAAGCGCCCCCTCGATGCGGCGGAAGGTCTCGACGATATCGCCCAAGGCCACGTCGACATTGCCGCAATCGACAGCCGAGAGGGCCTCGACCACGTGGTAGTCGCCGAAGGGCGGCTGGTAGGGCCGGACGAGCGACGATTCCTTGCGGATCGCCGCCGGCCCCATGCGGGCACCCACGCGCACCGGATGGTCGCCGCAGTCGAAGGGGATGCCGAGGATGGCCGCCTTGGCACCCGCCGGATTGGGCGAATAGGGCATGCCCATGAAGGTCTGCACGCCGGTCAGGAACTCTTCGGTCGCCATGGTCATTGTCCTTTATCTTCGCGGGACTCTTTCTCCACCCCTCACCCTCCCGCCGCGCGGGACACTATCCTTACCCCTCACCCTCCCGCTTTGCGGGACTCAGTCTCGACCCCTCGCCCTCCCGCTGCGCGGGACTCAGTCTCGACCCCTCACCCTCCCGCTGCGCGGGCCCCTCCCTCTCCCGCATGCGGGAGAGGGGGAATCCTGCCCTCACCCCATATAGAGGCCGCCCGAGGCGATGATGGTCTCGCCGGTCATGAAGCGGTTGCGGGGCGAGGCCAGGAAGGCGACGTATTCCGCCATGTCCTCGGGCTCGGCCACGTAGCCGAGGGGCGTGGCGGCGGCGGCGCCCGGCATCCAGTCGGACTGCTTGGCCCGCTCGGTCGCCACCGCACCCGGGCTCACCCCGTTGACCAGGACGCCGCTGGGGGCCAGCTCGAGCGCGAAGGTCTTGATGAGGCTCCCGAGCGCGGCCTTGGACGCGGCGTAGTGGGGCTTGGTCACCTTGGGGGTATAGGAATCGATGGTGACGATCGAGACCATGCGGCCGTAGCCGCGCGCCATCATCGCGTCCATGAAAGCGCGCATGAGCAGGAAGGGCGCCTTCACGTTCACGTCGAACACCCGGTCCCAGCCCTCTTCCGTCATCTCGCGGATGGTGGCCTCGGGGTAGAGCCCGGCGTTGTTGACCAGCACGTCGACCCGGCCGAACTCGCCGAGGGTCGCGTCCCGCGCCGCCAGCACCTGGGCCTCGTCCGTGATGTCGAGGGCGAAGTCGCGGGCCGCCAGGCCCTCGCCCTCGAGCCGGGCGCGCGCCGCCTTGGCGCCATCGCCATCGATATCGAAGATGCATGCGGTGGCCCCGCGCGTGGCCAGGAGGCGGGCGATGGCGAAGCCGATGCCGCCCGCGGCACCCGTGACAATGGCGACCTGTCCGTCGAGCTCCTGCTCGGCCATCGGCCTCTTCCCCCTCACACCATAATGTGGCCGCCGTTGGCGACGATGGTCTCGCCGGTCATGTAGCGGTTGCGGCTCGACGCCAGGAAGGCGACATATTCCGCCATGTCCTCGGGCTCGCCCACGCGCCCGACCGGGATCAGCGGGACGCGATCGACGAGCCAGGGCTGGCCCTTGGCCCGTTCGACCGCCACCACACCAGGGCTCAGCCCATTGCACAGGACCTGGTGGGGGGCGAGCTCGAGGGCGAAGGTCCTGATGAGGCTCACGAGCGACGCCTTGGCGGCGGCGTAGTGGCCGATGGTGGGCTTGGGTATGTAGGCGTCCTCGGAGACGATGGTGACCATGCGGCCGTAGCGCTTCTCGATCATCGTGTCCATGAAGGCGCGCATGCAGAGGAAGACGCCCTTCACGTCCACGTCGAACACCCGGTCCCAGCTCTCTTCCGTGATCACGCGGATGGTCGCGAGGGGATAGATGCCGGCGTTGTTGACCAGCGCGTCGACCTGGCCGTGCTCGGCGAGGATGGCGTCGCGCGCGGCCATGATCGACGCCTCGTCGGTCACGTCGGCGTGATAGGCGCCGACCTCCGCCCCATCGGCCGCGCGGCGGGCGCACGCGCGCTCCGTCGCCGCCGCGTTCACGTCGAGGATGCAGACCCGGGCCCCGCGCTCGGCCAGCAGCTTCGAGGTGGCGAAGCCGATGCCCTCGGCCCCGCCCGTCACCACGGCCACCTGGCCGCCGAACTCGGACTCGCTCATCGCGTTCAAACCCTTCCCTAAATCATGGTGAAGCCGCCGTTGGCGATCACCGTCTCGCCGGTCATGAAGCGGTTGCGGTCCGAGGCGAGGAAGACGACGTATTCCGCCATGTCCCTGGGCTCGGCCGCGCGCCGGACGGGGATGAGCGGCAGCCGTTTCGCGAGCCAGTCCTGGCTCTTGGCCCGCTCGGTCGCCACGGCGCCCGGGCTCACCCCGTTGCACAGGACCTGGTGGGGGGCGAGCTCGAGCGCGAAGGTCTTGATGAGGCTGGCCACGGCGGCCTTGGACGCGGCGTAGTGGGGCAGGCTCGGCTTGGCGATGTAGATATCGTTGGTGACGATGCTGACGATGCGCCCGTACTCTTTCTCGATCATCGGGTCCATGAAGACGCGGGTCGCGAAGAACATGCCCTTGGCGTTCACGTCGAACATCTGGTCCCAGGACTCGACCGTGATCTCGCGGATGGTCGCGTGGGGATAGATGCCGGCGTTGTTGACCAGCACCTCGATATGGCCGAAATCGGCGAGGATGGCATCGCGCGCGGCGATCAGCGTGTCCTCCTTGGTCACGTCCGCCTCGTAGGCGCGCGCGCCGGGGCCGATCTTGGCGAGCGCGGCCGCCGCCTCTTGCGCACGCTCGGTATCGATGTCGAGGAGGCAGACGATCGCCCCGCGCTCGGCCAGGAGGCTCGAGATGGCGAAGCCGATGCCCTGCGCCCCGCCCGTGACCACGGCCACCTGGCCGCCGAATTCGCTGTCGCTCATCTAAAGAATGCCCCCTGGAAGGATTTTCGAGCCGGGACGGTGACAGCCGCCCGGGGGGCTGTCAATCGCGGGCGCGGCCGGCGCCGCGCGCGACGTTCGCACGTTGTATTGGCGCCCGGAATTTGCTCTAGTGAGGCCTTACCGCAGCCGCCCCGGGGGAGGCCCGTCATGAACGTCGAGTCCCAGCGAAACTACGATCTCGAAGCCGCCTACCAGGAGGCCGAGCAACGCTTCATCGAAGCCAACCCGAAAAGCCGCAAGTCCTACGACGCGGCCTGCGAGGTCATGCCGGGCGGCAATACGCGCACGGTGCTGTACTATCCGCCCTATCCGCTCACCCTCGCCAAGGGCGAGGGCTGTTACCTGTGGGACGTGGACGGCCACAAATACGCCGACTTCGTGGGTGAGATGACGGCCGGCCTCTATGGCCACTCGGACCCCCGCATCATCAGCGCGGTCAAGGCGGCGCTCGACGACGGCATCACCTTGGGCGGGCAGAACACCATCGAGGCCAAGCTTGCCGCCGCCATCGTCGGGCGCTGGCCCTCGGTCGAGCGGGTGCGCTTCTGCAACTCGGGCACCGAAGCGAACCTGATGTCGATCAACGCGGCGCGCGCCGCGACCGGGCGCGAGAAGCTGATGGCCTTCGAGGGCAGCTACCACGGCGGCGTGCTCTATTTCCGCAAGGGCGGATCGCCTACCAACGCGCCCTACGACATGGTCATCGGCAAGCATAACGACGCCGCGGGTGCCGAGAAGCTGATCGCGGAGAACGGGCCCGAGCTCGCGGCCGTGATCGTCGAGCCCATGGCCGGCGGCGCCGGCTGCATCCCGGCCAAGCTCGAGTTCCTGCAGGCGCTGCGCCGCGCCACGGCCGAGCACGGGGTGGTGCTGATCTTCGACGAGGTGATGACCTCGCGCCTCTCACCCGGCGGCATCCAGCAAATCCACGGCGTGCTGCCCGACTTGACGAGCTTCGGGAAATATATCGGCGGCGGCCTCACCTTCGGGGCCTTCGGCGGCAAGGCCGAGATCATGGACCTGTTCGACCCGCGACGTCCCGACGTGCTGCCCCATGCCGGCACCTTCAATCAGAACGTGTTGACCATGTCGGCCGGCCTCACGGGCCTGACGGAGATCTATACGCCCGAGCGGGCACTCGCGTTCAACGCCCGCGGCGATCAGCTGCGCGCGCGCCTCCAGGAGCTCGCCGACAAGCGCGGCCTCCCGGTCCGGCTCACCGGCATGGGCTCGATGATGACGGTCCACTTCAACCGCAACCCGGTCGAGACCATCTACGATGCCTACGACGACAACGGGCCGGCCAAGGACCTGTTCCACCTCGACATGATCAGGCGCGACCACTACGTGGCGCGGCGCGGCATGATCAACCTCTCCCTGCCCATGACGGAGAAGGAGTTCGCCGGCCTGGAGGCGGCCTTCGACGCCTTCCTGGAGGAGCGGGCCCCGCTGATCGAGCAGATCTGAGGGCGATATGGCGCAAGGCCTCGTCGACGGGGACGCCATCCGCGCCGACCGTGACGGGTCGGTGGGAACATGACCCAGGTATCGGTCGCACGCCAAGGCCTGCAAGCGCGCCCCCGGGGCGACGTCTTCTTCCGGCCGGGCTGGTGGCTGATCCCGCTTCGGGGCATTGCCATCCTGCTGGTGGCGGCGTTCCTCGCCACCGTGGTGATGAGCCTGCGCAAGTTCGAGACGGGCATCATCATCTACGACCAATGGACGGGCGCGAACTACGCGCGGTTCATATTCGACCGGTACTATCTGCGGGTCCTCGGGACGACGACGTTCGTGGGCGTCTTCGTGGTCTTCCTGACCCTCGCCTTCGGATACGCCCCGGCCTACTTCATCGCCCGGGCGAAGCGCGGCAAGGGCCTGCTGATCGCCCTGACCATCACGCCCATTTTCATCCCCTCGGTGATCCGCGTGTTCTCCTGGACCTACATGCTGGGCGCGAACGGCCTCGTCAATTCGGCGCTCGAGGGGATGGGCCTGATCGATCTGCCCCTGGCGCTGGTCTACAACAGGACCGGGACCATCATCGGCCTGACCCACGTCTTCCTCCCTTTCATGATCCTCTCCCTCTTGGCCAGCATGGAGAAAATCGACCCCACCCTGGAAGAGGCGGCCGAGGGCCTGGGCGCGTCGCGCTGGCGGGTGCTGCGGCGCATCGTCCTGCCGCTCAGCCTGCCGGGCGTGGCCGCCGGCTCGCTGCTCGTCTTCACCCTGTGCGTGGCGTCCTACATCACCCCCGCCATGCTCGGCAGCCGCCGCGACCCAGTCATCGCGGAGACCATCTTCGACATTTTCTCCGGGGCCGGGAACTGGCCCTTCGGCACGGCGATCGCCATGCTCGTGCTGGTCTACGCGCTGGCGGCGATCATGCTCTATATGCGCCTCATGCAGCGTGAAGATACGGCGCTGGCGAGATGAAGGGCCGGGTCCGAAATGCGTTCCGGCTGCCGGCCCCGGCCCTGATTCTGATCGCCCTCGTCTTCACTTTCGAGATGCTCCCCATCCTGGTGGTGGTCTCGGCATCCTTCGGCCCCGCCGGCTACGTGGAGGTGCCGCCCCGCGGCTTCACCCTGGCCTGGTACGAGACCCTGTTCAGGGAGGGGAAGTTCGCCTCGCCGCTCTATATGAGCTTCACCCTCGCCGGCCTCGCCGTGGCCATCAGTATTCTCATCGCGGCGCCCTCGGCCTATGCGCTGACGCGCTTCAAGTTCCGGTTCCGGCGCCTCCTGGACGCGGTGACGCTGATGCCGATCATCGTGCCCGAGATCATCCTGGCGATCGCGCTGCTGCAGCTCTGGGCGCTGTTCGGCGGCGGCAGGTCCTTCGGCCTGGGGGTGGTGGGACACACGGTGCTGGTCTTCCCCTTCGTCCTCAGGACCACGGTGGCGAGTCTGGCGAACCTCAACCCCGAGCTCGAGGAGGCGGCCATCGGGCTTGGCGCCTCGCGCTTGACCACCTTCCGGCGCATCGTCCTGCCGCACGCCCGCATGGGGCTCATCGCCGGCGCCGTCCTCGGCACCATCGTGTCCCTCGACGCCTTCTTCATGTCCCTGTTCCTGGCCGCCAAGGAAACCCTGCCCATCGCCATCTGGCTGATCCTCAGACACGATTTCAGCCCCGCGATCCTGGCCCTGGCGACGCTGATGATCGTATTGACCGTGGTTCTTTTTATCCTCGTGGAGCGAATCTTTGGTCTAAGATCGCTTGTGGAGAAGACTCGGGCGTAACCTCGGGGTTCGAGCTCCGAGACCCCGGTAAACCTACGAAGGGAGGGCCGACGAATGACTCTTACTCGCAAGATCACGCGACGGAAGGTACTGAAGGGTGCCGCCGCCTTGGGCGGTGGCGCCGTGGCCGGCACGATCGGCGCACCGATGATCTGGGCGCAGACCATGCCGACCTCGATCAATGTCGGGGCCTGGGGCGGCCTCTATGGCGAGATGATCCACGGTGGTGTCGGCGAATCGTTCGAGGCCGAGACCGGCGTCAAGATCAACTACGTCCGCGGCGGCGATTCGGCCAAGCTCACCCAGATGCGCGCCGAGAAGGGGCACCAGACCCTGGACGTGGTCTATTGGACGCCGACGGCGGCTTCGATCATGGCGCGGGAGCTGGACGAGGTCGTGCCTATCGCCGAGAAGGCGGACCTGATCCCGAACATGGCGGAGCTCTCCGAATCGAGCCTCGACCCGGCGATCTGGAGCAACTACGGCCTGCCGCCATGGACCTACGCCTGGACCCTGGTCTACCGCACCGACCGTATCGACGAGGCGGCCGCCAGCGCCATCGACAGCTGGGACGTCATCCTCGACGACGCCTACAGCCAGCGCGTCGGCTGGCCGAACATCAACTGGGGCAACGGCTGGGGCCTGTGCACCCTGGCCATGATGCGCGGCGCGGGCACGGTCGAGTCGGGCAAGCCGCACGACGTTCAGCCCGGCTGGGACCTCCTGGAGCAGTTCAAATCCCAGGTCCTCAAGTTCTACGACGGCGACGGCGAGGCCGAGCAGCTGCTGCGCTCCGGCGACACCTGGATCACCATCCGCTCGACCTTTGAGAACAGCCTGTTCCGGAAGAGCGGCCTGCCGGTCAACGCCTTCACCTCGCTGAAGGAGGGCATGGCGGCCACGAACGAGGCGATCAGCATCATCCGCACCGGGGACAAGGCGCGCGAGGACATGGGAGCGATCTATCTCAACCATGCCCTGTCGCGGCAGGCCCAGGCCAAGCTGGCCACCTTCTTCGTCACCCCGATCAATACGACCGTCGAGCTGCCGCCGGAGTTGGCCGCACAGCTCCTGACCCGGGAGGAGGTGGACGCCATGAACCACTTCGACTGGCTGTGGATGGGCGAAATGCTCGACCCATGGACCGAGCAATGGGCCAAGGCGCTGGCCAGCTGAATCCGGTCGGATTCGAAGGATCGCGGATAGCCGCGCCGGACGGACGAGCCTGACGCCCGGCGCGGCGTTCGCAACCCGCCCCGCGACCCGGCCTGGCCGCCGATCGCGGGACGGGGATCCATCGTAGCGGGCATCGCCGCGCCGGCCCCGCATGTGCGGGCGGTGGTGCGGCAAATTGCATGGGAGCGGACCAATGCGGACGGAATCGGCGGACTACCTTCAAGCGGTCTACGCGGCCATCTGGCGCGCCCTTGGCGCCGGGGAGGAGGAGGCGGGCGACTTCGCGCGCTGCTTCGTCAAGGCCGACCTGCTGGGCAAGGAGACCCAGGGCATCGCCTGCATCCCGCTGGTCTATCCCTGGGTGCGGGACGGCGGCGTCCGCTTCGGCCAGCCCATCGACGTGGTCAAGGAGGGCCCCAGCTTCGCCCTCGTCGATGGCAACCACGGCCCCGGCCAGGTGGTCGCCATGCGGGCCATGGAGATCGCCATGGAGAAGGCGCGCGCGGCGACGGTGGGCTGTGTCTGGGTGCGCCGGGCCAACGACTTCACCATGGCGACCAACTACGCGATCATGGCGCTCGAACACGATTATTTCGGCCTCGCCGCGTGCAACGGGGTGCCGCTCGTCGCCCCCTGGGGCGGCCGGGACCCGGTCTTCAACACCAATCCCATGGCCTTCGCCATCCCGGCGGGCGAGGAGCGACCGATCATCTACGACGGCGCCACCAGCGCCGTGTCCCACGGCCACACGGTGCTGGCGGCGCGCGACCAGCGGCGCCTGCCCGGCGACCCGCTGGTCGGCGACGACGGGCGCTTCACGGACGACCCGACCCCCCTGATCCTCGACATCTTCGACCGCAACTCCGAGCAGCTCGGCGCCATCCTGCCGCTCGGCCCCAAGGGGTTCGCGTGGCTCATCCTGGTCGATGTTCTCTCGGGCCTCATGTCGGGCATGACGTCGGCCAAGGCGATTCCGTTCCACCAGACCGCCGAAGACCCCTGGACCGGCGGCCAATTCCTCATGGCCGTCGACATCGCCGGCCTGGTCGATCTGGACGAGTTCAAGGCGAAGGTCGACAAGCTGATCCGGAGCTGCAAGGGCACGCGCCTGGCCGAGGGCTTCAGCGAGATCGTCATGCCCGGAGAGCGCGCCCAGCAGATCGCCGAGCGCCGCGCCCGCGACGGCGTCCCCCTGCGGGACGAGGACTGGGCCAACGTGGAGCGAATCGCCGCCGAGGTGGGCGTCGACCTCGACGCCCTGCGCGGGGCGTGAGGCCGCGGACGGCGCCCATAATCGGGGAGGTGAGCACGGGTGGCTGACAGCGACGCGACGATAGCGGCAGGCACGGACCCCGCGGGCGAGGGCCGCCCGGCCATCCATCTCGAGGGCCTGGTCAAACAGTACGGCGCCCTCCTGGCCGTCGATCACCTGTCCCTCGATATCCGCGAGGGCGAGTTCGTGACCCTGCTCGGGCCGAGCGGCTGCGGCAAGACGACGACACTCCGCATCATCGCCGGCTTCGTCGAGCCCGACGCGGGGCAGGTATGGCTGCGCGGCCGGGACATCACCGACGTGCCGCCGAGCAGCCGGAACATCGGCATGGTCTATCAGCAATACGCCCTGTTCCCGCATATGACGGTGTTCGAGAACGTCGCCTTCGGCCTCCGCGTCCGCCGCCTGTCGGGGGCGGAGATCAGGCGCCGGGTCCAGGCGGCGCTCGAGCTGGTCCGGCTCGAGGCGTTCGCGCGCCGCCTGCCGCGCACGCTCTCGGGCGGCCAGCAGCAGCGCGTGGCGCTGGCGCGCACACTGGTGATCGAGCCCGAGGTGCTGCTGCTCGACGAGCCGCTCAGCAACCTCGACGCCAAGCTGCGCCGGGACATGCAGCTCGAGCTGCGCCGGCTCCAGAGTCAGCTCCAGATCACCACCGTCTACGTGACCCACGACCAGAGCGAGGCGCTGGCCATGTCCGACCGCATCGCGGTCATGAACCTCGGGCGCATCGAGCAGCTCGACGCCCCGGCCGCCCTGTATCACCGGCCGCGCACGGCCTTCGTGGCCGGCTTCATCGGCCAGGCCAACCTGCTCGAGGCAACCGTGGTCGGTACCGAAGGCGGCGCGACCCGGATCGAGGCCGGCGAGGGCTGGCAGTTGCGCACCGCGGATTCCGACGGCCTCGCGCCGGGCGCGCGCGTGCTCGCGGTCGTGCGGCCGGAGGCCATCGGCCTCACCGGATCGCCGGTCGACGGCGCCCCCCGGGGGGAGGTGGTGGACGTGGTCTATGGCGGCGCCACGCTGCTTTACCGGATCGCCCTGGCGGGCGGCATCTCGCTTCTCGTCGAGAGCCCGAACCTGCCGGCGCGGATCCCCCTCTCGCACGGCGCCAGCGTGTGGGCGGAGGTCCCGCCCGAGGCCGTGACGCTCCTGCCCGCTGGCGCGGCGGACGTGGCGCCGGGCTGAGAGACGCGCCCGCGCCATCGTACAGCAGGTGGTACATCAGTTTAAAAGTCGATGGGATTGACAACCTAGTGCGATCCCACCTCGCTCCTATATGCTTACTGGGAAACATATAGGCCGACATTCCCCATATACCATCCAAATTCGTGGAAATCGTACCACTTTCCCACCGCCAAGGGAACTGTATCCCCTATGCAGCCATCCGATGGCATGATTTTGGTAATCGGCCCGCGCTTGGAAGGCCACTCGGTCATTTTTCTCGCCATCCAGACACACCTCTCCTGTCGCTTTCTCCTCGCCGTCGATTCCCTCGGCCTACGCCGGAGCGGGTCTTCGTCGCAGATCATCAATCAAGCTCAGGATTTTCCGGAACAGGTCCCTCGGCACCGCCACCTCAGCCAATTGGAACGTAACGTAGCGGCCATGTCGGACAACCTTGGCCCCGATCTTCACCAGCTTGTCGCGCAACGTCGTCATCGACCAGTGCTCCACCTCCTTCGGCAAAGCCAGTGTCCTCATGAAGTTGCCCAGATTGTAGGCCAGGGCGTGAAGCTGGAGCCGAACGGCATTGTTGCGGAACTTGCGACATGACAGACGGGTCCAGTTGATGGCGTTCTTGCCTTCCTTGATGTGCTGCTCCGCCGTGCCACGGTGATTATAGAACGCCACCACCCGCTTGGTAGGGCGCGACAGATTAGTGACGATGAAACCGACGCGAGGAACCAGCTCGCCGGGGTGCCACTCCACTTTGGCCACGACACGGCGCTTCTTGTTCCACGATCCGGCCTGATAGCTGAAGCTGGCGTGGAAACGGCGAACATGGTCGGGCGGGCGACCGACAGGTCGCGTAAGCAGATGGGCAATGTTCCGCTGGAGAATCGCGTTCGCTTTGAGGCGGATGACGTAGAGTAATCCCTCGGCTTCGAGATATTCGTATATCTCCGGTGAGGCGAAGGCGGCATCGCCACGAAAATACAGCCGCACCTTCCTTTCCTTATAGCGCATCACCACCGGCTCCAGAACATTCCGCCATCCGTCGGCACTGTGAACATTACCGGGGCGCAGGGAACATCTCTCCAAGTCGCCGAACTGGTTGAACAGGAATAGCGGATGGTAGCAGGTACAGCCGAAGTGACCATTGTACGCTGTTCCCTCTTGTTCGCCATGGGTCGGGCTGACGCTGCTGTCCATGTCGAGAATGATCATCTTCGGCGGATGGCGGTCATGAACCTTGTCGATCCACACCCCGTTCATGTCGACCAAGGCTTCAACGTTCTCGTCGGTGGCCAATAGCTCCGTCTCGAAGCGTCCCATCTGGCTGGTGGAAGCGGCCTGTCTTTCGATGGCCTTGCCGCCAACAATCCAGCGCATGGCGGGATCGCGTCCCAGACGGTCGGCGTCGTTCACATCGTCATAGCCGCCAAGGCGCCCGAAAACGGACTGGCGAAACTGACCCGTCTTGCCGTGCCATCCGTTCTTGCCGGTACGGCTATCCTGGAAAACACCCTCGGCCATCTCAGTCAGGCCGAGGGCATCGTCAAGCTCCCGGTAGGCGAGCAACCCGGCGTCAGAAGTAATCTTGGAACCATGGAATTCAAGCTTCAAGCGACGGTCAAAATCGACCCGTAAACTGTCCCGTTTCGATTCACCCATCGGGTGTCCCATACCTGCTGCTCCATCAATGCATCAACATATTGATTCTTATAGCAGAATTCCCATCACGGGGCATGGAATATCGAGTTCACTTGGGAAATGGGGGATAGGAGTTGTGACCATGGCCAAATACAGGATGACAGTCTACAACCCTCCCGCGCCAGATCTGCCTTATCTCGCAGTCCTAATGAAGCCGGACGGGACTGCAATAGCCACGTGCTACGACACCTATGAAGAAGCGGCGGAACATGTGGAAGAAAAGGCGCCGGGGGCAGCAGAGATTATTCTTCGAAGCAAAGATGCCTAGAGGACGGGAGGGCGAGACGCCACCGGTCGATGTTGATGGGACCGCGTTCACCGTCGCCAAGATGGTTGCGGGAAAAATTAAAGTTTCTACCGACGACGGTAGGGAAAAAGTCGCCCAGGAGTCGGGGCGCAAGGGAAGAAAGGCGTGGGCCCAAAATAGATGAGCGATGAACAACGGAGCAAGGTTGCGAAATAAGTCGCAGAAAAACGATGGGACAGACCGGGAGACTAGAGAATCTTTTCTAGTTCGTGAAGAAAGCTGAGATGATCATCCGTTTTCAACGGGGCTTCGGAGTAATATAGTCCCGACGAATGTAGAACCCCATCTCGGCGTTCAAATCTAAACTGACCGGGGCGGATGGTTCCTTCTGGTTGTACCTCGTTATATAGCATAACACCATAAAGTTCATATTTGGTCCTTGTCTTCCCATACGACTCCAATATATTGCTGAGAATATTATTTAACTCATTAAACCGGTCCAATTTTTTTCCTATTTCTTTTGTACATTTTACCTCAACAATACTTTTAAATATTCTCTCTGTTGTCATAAATTCAGTGGAAATATCAAATTGTTCTTTAACTCCGTTAATAGTATCATCAATAAATCTATCCAAATCGTTACTATTTATTTTACCTTCTGCTAAAACTCCTTGATCAAAAATTTGAAATTTATCAATGACAAGGTTACTATTAAAAAATCCATGCAGGAAAGTTATTCCTGAGGTTATATCATAGTCACTCAGAACTTGTGGACCCTGTAGAAATGAATATCTATCCTCTACATAACGACACAGTCTCGCAACACGAACATTCTGATTAGAAGGTGTAGAAAATTCAATTAGACGGGCTGTCTGTGTATTTAGTATTTTGACAAGTTCCATTTCTCTACTCACATTTGTTTTCTGAATTCTTGATGGTCATTTTCCATAAACGACCGCTCCCAGAAGTTTTCTGTTGAGGCCAAATGTTCTGCTAGAGAGTGTTCTCGTTCTTGCGGTTCATTCATTGAACGGTATAGCCAACTTACCCCACGATAATTTCGAGGGGGACGACCTAAAAGTGATCTTGATTTGGGCTCTAGTTCCTCCGCTGAAATTCCAGCCAATAAGTCGCTAATTGTTTTCATTGTCCAATTTCCAGGCGCACCAAGTAGTTTGCTTAGACGCCCTGGGTCATAGTCAATACGTCGAGCAAGCTTGGCCTGCGTCAATCCATGAGTTTCTTGACGCTCCAAGAACTTTGAAATAATAAAGTTATACAAATTATTGCGCAGACGCTCTCCCAAGTACTCAAGTTTTTCCTCGGGAATTGGAGTGTCTGTTTCTACGAGTTCAGATAGAAATGGCTCTCTCCGAAATGTAGTCATCGATTTGTACTCCAGATATTGGGGTGTGGTTTGGAAAGAGCTTACTCCAGGCTTGTTGGCATTCTAAAATCTCCAAATGCCAGTCGATCGATCTGCTATTGCCGAGAGGTTTTTGATTTAACCATTTAACAGAGCGAGGGCGCCAATTAAGAGCTATGAACACATCAATTTCGGCAAACCGACCAAAGAGCCTAAGCCCAGGGTTTGGATCGCGACTTCGGATATCCCAGACCTCATCTTCTGGTCGGTCCAATAGACCCATGAACGCTGTTTTATGTTGATATGGAGTTAAGGAAACTGTGATCACTTGGCCCTTCACGAAAACCTCCAAATCGGCTCGTAGCCGGCCGGCTCTTCGCCCTATGCTTCGATTTTCCCATGGTCCTTGAAGAAGTGAATAGATTCCGGCACTAGTGTCCGGTTAACTGCGGCGGTTTTCCGGTTAGTGGGTTGTGGTTAAACGTTCTTTCGGGATATTCGCGTGTCACCGACTTGAACTCCCGGTGTTAAGCCAGACATGCTCCTGCCTTCCCGGTCAGGAGCATGGCTCATGTATGCAGGCAAGATCGTTTTCGCCCAGGTGATCGACCATCTGCCCGTGCACAGCTTGCGCCGTTGCGTCCACCGCTACGGCGGCGATCGCAGGCTGCGAAGCTTCTCCTGCCTCGATCGGTATCTGTGCATGGCCTTCGCGCAGCTGACCTATCGCGAGAGCCTGCGCGACATCGAGGCCTGCCTGCGCGCCCAGCACACCAAGCTCTACCACATGGGCATCCGCGGGCGCGTCGCCCGCGCCACCTTGGCCGACGCCAACGAGAGGCGCGACTGGCGCATCCATGCCGACTTCGCCCAGGCGCTGATCCGCATCGCCCGGCCGCTCTATGCCCAAGACAGCTTCGGCCTCGAGCTCGACCACACCGTCTATGCCCTCGACTCGACCACCATCGACCTCTGCCTCGCGGTCTTCCCCTGGGCCCCGTTCCAGCGCACCAAGGCCGCCATCAAGCTCCACACCCTCTTGGATCTGCGCGGCAATATCCCAACTTTCATCCATATCAGCGACGGCCGATGGCACGACGTGAGGGTGCTCGACGAGCTGGTCCCCGAGCCCGGCGCCTTCTACGTCCTGGACCGCGGATACATCCATTTCGCCCGCCTCCATCGCCTGAGCCAGGGCGCCGCCTTCTTCGTCGTCCGGGCACGGGCCAAGTTCCAGTTCCGCAGGATCGCGTCCCGCGCAATCGACAAGACCACCGGCCTGCGCTGCGACCAGACCATCCGCACCGCCGGCCAGCACACCGCCACCGACTACCCGGACAGGCTCCGCCGCGTCCGATACCGCGACCCCGAGAGCGGCAAGGCCTTCACCTTCCTGACCAACAACTTCACCCTGCCGGCGCTGACCATCGCCCAGCTCTACAAATGCCGCTGGCAGGTCGAGCTGTTCTTCAAATGGATCAAGCAGCACCTGCGCATCAAGCGCTTCTACGGCACCTCCGAGAACGCCGTCAAATCCCAGATCTGGATCGCCGTCTCCGTCTATGTGTTGATCGCCATCGTCAAGAAGCGCTTGGCTATCAACGCCAGCCTCTACACAATCCTCCAGGTCCTCAGCCTCACCGTCTTCGAAAAAACACCGCTCCTTCAATTGCTTACAAATCCAGAAACCACGACACCAATCCACCCCCATGCTAACCAATTGAATCTATTCGACTATTAACCGGACACTAGTGAGATTCCGGCTGAAACCAACATTGTGCGCTCAATCGGATCACCAGGGATGGGCGGCGTAATCTCAAAGAGCCTGTTCGCAGCGACGTGAATGTTGATTTCATCTCGAATTGACATATAAGTCAACAGGTGATGGATGCAATGGCTGATCGAACATTGACTCACAAAGGGAACGGTTAACAGACCAAATTAACCTGAGAAATTGCTTGCTAACTCGCATTTGACGGTGCGCCGAGATCGACGTGTGTAGCGCACCCGGTTCCTTGGACACAAGTTTGTCTCACGCGGCGGGCCTGATTGAGATCGCGGCGTGCCACGCCTGACGAGCTTGAGCGGGGCTCAGGTAGCCGTTCTTTTCGACGATCCACTGGGCATTGTAGAGTTCGACGAAGTCGCGGACGGCGTCCCGCAGCTCCGCGATGTTGCGGTAGATGCGACCATGGATGATCTGTTCCTTCAGCGTGCGATTGAACCGCTCGGCGACGCCGTTGGTCTGGGGCTCGGCGACGAAGGCGTAGGACGGCTGGATGCCCCAGAACTTGATCTGGTTGGTGAAGTGGTCCGACAGATACTGGGAGCCGTGATCCATCCGCAAGGCCAGCCCCCGAGCCGCGCCGGCCGCGGTCGAGCCATACAGCCCGGCAAGCCCCATGGAGATCGGCTGCAGGGCGGCGAAGCGGTCGCCGCGCTTGCAGACATGCCAGCCGACACACTCGGCGTTCCAATGCTCGACGGCGGTGAAGATCCAGCCCCAGCCGTCGTCCACCGTGAACACCCGAACGCCATCGGTGCCCCACATGAGGTTCGGGGCATGAGTGATGATCTCACCGTCATGGGGATTGCCGCCACGGCGGCGGCAGCGATGGGGCGAGAGCAGATTGTTCTCGCGCATCAGGCGGAGCACCCGCTTGCGGGCAACCCGGATGTCGCGACAGACCCGAAGCCGAGCCCAGACCTTGCGGTAGCCCTCGCCCTCCCAGGGCGATGCCTCCAGGTCGGCTTCGATCGCCACCAGCAGCGCCTGGTCCGAGATCGCGGGCTTCGGTCCCCGACGCTTTGCCGGCGGCTGCTCGGCGTGCTGGCCGGAGGTCATGGCGTAGAACGAGGAGCGGGCCATGCCCCAGGCGGCGCAGACCCGCCGCAGGCCGTAGGCCAGACCCGTGCCGGGCGAGGTGGCGGCACTCATCGCCGCGACCTCCGCCGCCCCAAAGGGCCGAAGGTCTCCGTCTTGGCCTCCAGCAGTTCCACCTGCATGGTCAACTCTCCGATCCGCTTCATGGCGCTATCCAGTTCCGCCTGCACCGGATCGCCCTTGCGTTGCTTGAGCGAGGCGTCGATCCCGCCGATCGCTTTCTCACGCCACTGCTCGAGCCGGAAGATCTCTACGCCCAACTGGCGCGACAGAAGTTGCACCGGCTCGTCACGCAAAAGCCGCAGAACGACCTCACGCTTGCGCGCCACCGTCCATCGCTGGCCAAGTCCCAGCGGGCCTGCCGGCAAAGCCTGGCCTGGGGAAAACGTGGACGAGCCAAGCTCGCCCGCATTTACTACAGGCCCATCAACAGCAACTTTCTTCTCAAAATTATCGGTCATGTTCCGGTCCTCCTTGGACACTTCGATTAAGCCAATTCTGTGTCCAAGGAAATCGGGTCCGACTCACCGAGATCGACGTGGACCCTGCGGCTCTGATCAAGTTTTACGGGCCAGCGCCAGAGGCATCGCGCAGCTATAGCCCGCCTGTCTGCGTCTGCGCCTGGTGGGAGAATTTCATCGGCCATCCTGATCCCGACCATGTGAGCGCGTCTTACGTCGAGCGTAGCAACCTGTCCATGTGGATGGGGATACCGTGGTTCACGAGACTGTCTAACGCATTCAGTATGAAGGCCGAGAACCATTGACACGCACAGGTGCTGTATTTTGTCTACTACAACTTCGTGCGCATCCAAACGTTCCTGCGGATCGTGTCCCGTGGGGTGGTGTAAGAGCGGCGGGCGCCTCACGGGATCCGGCGGGTTGAGCCGGACCGATCAAGCCGCCTCGGGCGGCAGCTTGACCCAGTCATCTTGGCTGATCGGGGCGATGGTTTCCAGGGTCATGTAGCGTGCCCTCTGGACCGCCCATTCGTCGTTCTGTTCGAGCAGGATGGCACCGATCAGTCGGGTGATGGCGGCCTCGTTGGGGAAGATGCCGACGACGTTGGTGCGGCGCTTGATCTCGCCGTTGAGGCGTTCGAGGGGATTGGTCGAGTGCAGCTTGGTTCGGTGCTCCCTGGGGAAGGTCATATAGGCCAGGACGTCGGGCTCGGCCTCGTCCATCAAGCTCGCCAGCTTGGGCGCCTTGGGGCGGAGCTGGTCGGCGACCTGGCGCCACTGGGTGCTGGCGGCCTCGGCATCCTCCTGGGCAAAGGCGGTGGCGACGAAGGCCGCCACCACGCGGCGGCCCTGCCTGCCGGCATGGGCCAGGAGGTTGCGCATGAAGTGGACCCGGCAGCGCTGCCAGGTGGCGTTCAGGATTCGCCCGACGGCGGCCTTGAGGCCCTTGTGGTCATCGGAGATCACCAGCTTCACGCCGCGCAAGCCGCGCCTGGCCAGGGAGCGTAGGAACTCGGTCCAGAAGGTCTCGGCCTCCGAGGCGCCAATCGCCATACCCAGAATCTCGCGCCGGCCCTGGGCATTGACGGCGACGGCGACGATTACGGCGACCGAGACGATGCGCCCGGCGTGACGCACCTTCACATAGGTCGCGTCGAGCCAAAGATAGGGCCAGTCGCCCTCCAGGGGGCGTTCCAGGAAGCCATGGACCCTGTCGTCGATCTCCGCGCACAGCCGCGAGACCTGGCTCTTGGAGATGCCGGACATGCCCATGGCCTGGACAAGGTCATCGACCGAGCGGGTCGAGACGCCCTGGATGTAGGCCTCCTGGATCACCGCCGCGAGCGCCTTCTCGGCCATCCGGCGGGGCTCCAGGAAGCCGGGGAA
Organism: Alphaproteobacteria bacterium; assembly: GCA_963666705.2. GTDB lineage: Bacteria > Pseudomonadota > Alphaproteobacteria > CADEGL01 > CADEGL01. Next base: position 28,436 of record CAXXKO010000030.1, read on the forward strand.
GTAGGCGCCCTTCCTGAGCTTGGGGATCTTCAGCTCGACCGTGCCGGCGCGGGTCTCCCAGACCCGGTCGCGGTAACCGTTGCGCTGGTTGATCCGTTCCGGCGAGCGCTCGCCGTGGCCGGCGCCGGTCAGGCCCAGGACTTCCAGTTCCATCAGGCGCTCGGCGGTGAAGCCGATCATCTCGCGCAGCAGATCGGCATCCGAGCTCTTCTCAAGCAGCGTGCGAAGGGTCATCATATCGTCGGTCATCGTGGTCTTCCTCGGTTCCAGGTTGCGTTGTTCCAACCCAACCCTAACCCGGAAACCGCGATGGCCGCCCGCTGTGGATAACCGGCTTGCCTAGGCCAGACTCTTGACGGTCGCTACGGCAAGCCGGTTACCCACAGATCCTACACCACGTCCTGGGACACGACCTTCCTGCGCATGACGCCAGCGATGGCAGCGGGATTCACGGACAAGTATCGTGACATGGGATGTGTCGTCGCGCTTATCGATGCTCGCGCACCAAAGTCCGGTCCTCGCGGGCCGTACAAGAAGCGTGGCGAATCAAGCGAGTGCCGGGGGATTCGAACCCCCGACCCCTCGATCCTAAATCGAGTGCTCTGCCAACTGAGCTAGGCACTGATAAGCCCCTTGCGGGGCCAACGACACTCATATGGTGTCGTAGCACTCAGGCACAAGTTTAAAGGTTTAAATTTAGACTGACCGACTGCCGTCCGGAGGCGCGCCTTGACACTCCGCCGGGCGCGGTGGTTCAATCCCCGTGAGACCTCCTCGAACGTATTGTTTTACAATACAATTTCTCCCAGCACGGAATTGGTGAATGGCACAGCTCGACGGCAAGGTGGCGATGATCACGGGCTCGGGCCGCGGCATGGGCCGGGCGCACGCGGTGCTCCTGGCCGAGCGCGGCGCCGATATCGTGGTCCACGACATCCTGACGGCCGAGGCGGACGAGACGGCTGGGCTGGTGCGCGCCAAGGGCCGGCGCGCCTTCGTCTCCCATGCCGACGTCGCCGACCGGGCGGCCATGGCGGACGCGGTGGCGGCGGCCGGGGCCGCGCTCGGCGCCATCGACATATTGGTCAACAACGCGGGCGTGCCGGCCGAGCGCGAGGGCATCGAGAGCGTGGACGAGGCTTTCTTCCAGCGCCTCTTCGACGTCCACGTCAAGGGCACCTTCTTCACGACCCAAGCCGTCGTCCCCGGCATGAAGGCCAAGGGCGCGGGCAAGATCATCAACGTCTCCTCCATGTGGGCCATGACGGGACACCACTTCGGCTCGACCTATATCGGCGCCAAGGGGGCGGTGCTCGGCCTCACCAAGGCCTGGGCCAAGGAGCTCGCGCCCCACAAGATCTGCGTCAACGACATCGCGCCGGGCGGCGTCATCACCGAGATGGTCATGAGCAAGGGCGGCATGGACTATGTGCGCGAGCAGTCGAAGGCGGTGCCGCTCGGCCGCTACGCCGAGGCCGACGAGATCAGCTACACGGTGGCCTTTCTGGCTTCCGCCGAATCGGACTTCATCACCGGCCAGACCGTCGGCATCAACGGCGGCCAGGCCATCGTGGGCATATAGTGGAATGAACGCACCAAGAGAATCCCCCTCTCCCCTCGGGGAGAGGGTCGGAGTGAGGGGGTGCGCGCCCGCGCGCCACAATGCGTCACAAAGAGCCTTTCGGCCGCCTTCCGGCGGCCACGCCCTCACCCGGCGCGCGCCGCGCGCCACCCTCTCCCCCCAAGGGACGATACGGGGGAGAGGGTTCGAAGCGTCGGACTCGAACCACTAGGAGCCTGTCCGAGATTTGATGTTGTTGGCCACTGCTGTCCGGTTAACTGAGCGGTGCTGGCTTTGAGAGCCAGGATTTCTGCGGGGTTTGAAGCGAAAATGCATGGTGTCGATTTGAATTGGATGGAGCACTTTTCGGAGTTTCTCCGAGGAGATGCTCATGAACACCGGCAAGACCCTGTTCGCTCAGCTCATGGACTTCCTGCCATGGACTACTTTCACGCGGATCGTCGACCGGTATGGCGGCGATCACCGGGTCCGGACGCTTTCCTGCGCCGAGCAATACCGGTCCATGGCCTTCGCCCAGCTGACCTACCGGGAAAGCCTGCGCGACATCGAGACCTGCCTCTCGGTCCACGCATCGAAACTCTATCACATGGGCTTCCGCCAGCCGGTCCGGCGCTCGACGCTGGCCGATGCCAACGAAAGGCGCGACTGGCGTATCCATGCGGCGTTGGCCCAGCGGCTCATCACCCAGGCGAGGACGCTGTACGTCGACGAAGAACTGGGGTTGGACCTGACCAATACCGTCTACGCCCTGGACTCGACGACCATCGCTCTGTGCCTGTCGGTCTTTCCGTGGGCGCACTTCCGCACCACCAAGGCGGCGGTGAAGATGCACACGCTGCTCGACCTGCGGGGCAACATTCCGAGTTTTATCCACATCTCGGATGGCAAGCTGCACGACGTTCATGCCCTCGATATGCTCTTGCCGGAAGCCGGAGCCATCTACGTCGTGGATCGTGGCTACGTCGACTTTGCCCGCCTTTATGTGTTGCACCAAGCCGGGGCCTTCTTCGTCACGCGTGCCAAGTCGAACATCGATGCTCATCGCGTCTATTCGGCGCCGACGGATCGCTCGACCGGCATCATTTGCGACCAGACCATCTCCCTGGACGGCTTCTACACCCGTCAGGATTACTCCGAACTTCTGCGGCGCATCCGCTTCAAGGACCCCGAGTCCGGCAAGACGCTGGTCTTCATCACCAACAACTTCTCGCTTCCGGCCGCCACCATCTGCGCGCTCTACAAAAGCCGCTGGCAGGTGGAACTCTTCTTCAAGTGGATCAAGCAGCATCTTCGGATCAAGCAGTTCTACGGCACGTCGGAGAACGCGGTGAAGACGCAGATCTGGATTGCCGTCTCGGTCTACGTCCTCGTCGCCATCGTCAAGAAGCGCCTCGACCTGGACGCCTCGCTCTACACTTTGTTACAGATCCTCTCGGTGACCCTCTTCGAGAAAATGCCCATACATCAAGCACTTGCGGGAGACGAAAACAGATGCAACGCTTCGCAAATAACCAACCAATTGAATTTATTCGATTTTTAACCGGACACTAGTGGTTGTTGGCAAGCATTGGGGTGATGGCGAGTGGTCTTGTCGTGATTTTGGTGGTTTGGCTCATGGGTGGTTGCCTTCAGGGGCTTGGCGCGGCGAGAGGCATGATTGGTCTCGGCGTCTCATGGCGCTTGGGCGACGGCGAGCTTGGCCAGGTTGTGGGCGGTGCAGATCATCGCCCATTCGCATGTGACCTTCTCACGGCCGCGCAGCAGGAACTGACGGAAGCCCCGGGCCTGCTTGATCTGGCCGAACACCGGCTCGACGGTCTGCTTGCGCAGGCGGTAGCGGCTGCGGCGCCCGGCGCGCCTGAGGGTGGCCGCCATGGCCGCGACCCGGCCGCCGGGCGGCGCGGCGCGCGGGCCCACGGCGGCGGCTTGGCCGTGCTTTTGCCGCCCGGTCGCGATGTAGGGCTTGATGCCCCGCCTATCGGCGGCCTCCAGGTTCGCCTTCGAGCAGTAGCCGGCGTCCGCCGATATCTCCCTGGGACGCCGCCCGAGGTTGGCTTCGATGGCGTCGATCAGGGGTTCGAGCTGGCCCTGGTCGCTGGTCGAATCGGTCAGGGCGTGGGCGACGATGATCTGGCGTTTGGCATCGACCGCGGCCTGGGCATTATAGCCCTGGATGAAGCCGTCCTTGGTCTTGAGGATGCGGCTCTCGGGGTCGGTGAAGTTGCGCTGCGCCTTGTCCGCCGGCACATCCGCCGGCGGCTTGGGCTTGGGTCCCGGGCGCTTCGGCGCCCGCGTCTGGGCGGCGCGCGCGGCCGCGTCCCGCGCCTCGGCCTCCAGGGCGGCCTTGGCCTCGCGAATCTTGGCCAGACGCTTGGCCTTGTCGGCGACCCAGGCCGGCATCTCGTCGCCCCGCGCCGCGACCCCCAACGCCTCGTCCTCCGCCGCATCGGCCGCCGCCGCCCGATCGAGCCAGCTCTCGACCACCGCCTCGAGCCCGGCCTCCGCCCTGACCATGCGGGCGTAAGACATCGCCTTGTGCTTGGAGGCGTTGGCCTTGATCTTGGTGCCGTCCAGCGCCACATGGCCGAGCTTGACCAGCCCCGCCCGGCGGCACAGGGCCAGCACCTGCGCGAACAGCCCCGACAGCGCCGCGAGATGGCGCTTGCGGAAATCCGAGATGGTGCGGAAGTCGGGCCGCTGCATCCCCGTCACCGCCATGAAGTCGACGCGCTCCTCACACCCCCTGGCGATGCGGCGCGACGAATAGACGCCGACGCTGTAGGCGTACAGCAACAGCGCCACCATCATCACCGGGTGGTAGGGCGGCTGGCCGCGCGCCTCGCCATAGGCCGCAAAGATCGCCGACAGGTCCAGGCTCTCGCGCACCGCATCCCGCACCAGGTGCGCCGCGTGTCCCGCCGGCACGAAGTCATGGACCGAAGCCGGCAACAGCCAGACCTGATCCACGTCCCAAGCTCGAAAGGTTTTGCTCATGCCGTTTAACGAATCACACTCCGATACCCACGTCGAGCCAAATCCGAATTCTCGGACAGGCTCCTAGGGAGGGCTCGGCATTTGGGCCAGATGGACGGGCGCGTCGCTTTCATCACCGGCTCGGGCCGCGGCATGGGCCGGGCCCACGCGGTCATGATGGCGCAGCGGGGCGCCGATATCGTCGTTCACGACATCAATGCCGACTGGGCGGCGGAGACGGCGGCGCTGGTGTGCGCCGCGGGGCGACGGGCGCACGGAATCGTCGCGGACATCACCGACACACTCGCCATGGCGGCCCACGCGGCGGAAGCGGAGGCGGCGCTCGGGCGCATCGACATCCTGGTCAACAACGCCGGCGTCGGCGCCGAGCGCACGGGCATCGAGGGCGTGGACGAGGATTTCCTCCAACGCATGCTCGACATCCACGTCAAGGGCAGCTTCTTCGTGACCAAGGCCGTGGTGCCGGGCATGAAGGCGCGGCGCTGGGGAAAGATCGTCAACGTCTCGTCCATGTGGTCGCTCACCGGCCACGAGTACGGCTCAACCTACATGGCGGCCAAATCGGCGCTGCTCGCCTTCACCAAGGCCTGGGCCAGGGAGTTCGCGCCCTGGGGCATCAACGTGAACGCCATCGCCCCCGGCGGGGTCATGACCCAGATGGCGGTCGAGAAGGAGGGCCTCGAGGCCTTCACGGCGCGGTCCAAGAAGAACCCGCTCGGGCGCTTCGCGAAGGTCGAGGAGAACGCGGCGCTGGTCGCCTTCCTGTGCTCGCCCGAGGCCGATTTCATCACCGGCCAGGTGATCGCCCCCACCGGCGGCCAGGCCGTCGTCGGATTCTGAGCGGCGGGGGCACCAAGCCATGAAGTTCGGCCTCTTCATCCTCATGCCCCAGCGCGACGGGGAGAAGCCCGTGCATGTGGCCGCGGCCGAGGGGATCGAACAGATCCGCTTCGCCGAGGATCTCGGCTTCGACATCGCCTGGTTCGCCGAGCACCATTTCTCGAACTACTCGCTGGTGCCCTCGCCCCTGACCATGGCGGCGCACGTGGCCGGGCTCACCAAGCGCATCCGCTTGGGCACGGCCGTCATCGTGACGCCGCTCTACGAGCCCATGCGCCTGTTGGAGGACATCGCCTTCGTCGACCAGTTGAGCGGCGGGCGCCTCGTGATCGGCCTGGGCTCGGGCTACCAGGAGCACGAGTGCGAGCGCTTCGGCGTCGATCTGGCTGATTCGCGCGCCATGCTGGGCGAGACGATCGACCTCATCGAGAAAGCGTATACCTCGGCGACCTTCAGCCACGACGGGGCCTTCTACAAGATCCCGCCTACGGCCTTCAGCGTGCTCCCCCACCAGAAGCCCTATCCCGAGCTCTACCTCGCCGGCCTCACCCGGGACGAGGCGCTCCAGACGCGCATGGCGCGGGCGGGCATCGTGCCCTTCATCTCGGCCCAGTGGAAGCCGGCCTCGGAAGTGCTCGAGACACGGCGCCAGATCGAGGGCTATTACAGGGCCGTGGGCCGCGACCCGGCGGAGTTGCGCCTCGCCGTGCAGCGCTTCGTCTATGTCACCGAGGACCCGGTCGACGCCCTCGCGGCGGCGGAGCACCTGCGCTACACCTACCGCATCGCCCACGGCTTCCGCCTGGGGCCGATGGAATTCGACGGCCACATCATCAATTCCCGGCCCGTCGAGGGCGAGCCCACCCTCGAGGAAATCGCCGAGCGCGCCATCATCGGCCATCCCGAGAAGTGCGCGGCGCAGCTCATCGACGAGGTGCGCACGCTCGGGCCCGAGCACATCAGTTGCGTGATGCAGTTCGGCGGCCTCACGGGACCCCAGGTCATGCGCTCCATGGAGCGCATGGGCGGACAAGTGATCCCGGCCATGGAGCGCGAGCTGGGCGACCTCGCCACCCATGGCGGGGCGCGGGCGGGCCAGGCGGCCGAATAGGAATCGGAGGACGCGGCGCATGGATCTCGGCCTCGAGGGCGAGAAGGCCCTCCTCATGGCCAGCACCCAGGGGCTCGGTTTCGGCTGCGCCAAGGTGCTGCTGGCCGAGGGCGCGCAAGTGGTGGTGAGCGGGCGCAACGCCGAGTCCGGTGCGAAGGCGGTGGCGGCGCTCGGCCCGGGCGCCCACTTCGTCCAGGCCGACGTGGCGAAGCCCGACGACCGCCAGCGCCTGTTCGACGAAGCGGTGGCCCATCTCGGCCATGTCTCGATCCTGCTGACCAACGCCGGCGGGCCGCCCACCGGCCCCTTCCTCGAGCGCACGCTCGACGATTGGCGTACTTATTTCGAGCTCACCATGCTCTCGGCGATCCACATGGCCGGCCTCGCGGTGCCGGACATGATCGCGCGCGGCTGGGGCCGGATCGTCAATGTGAGCACCCTCTCGGTCAAGGAATCGACGCCCAACACGCCGCTCGCCAACGCACTGAAGACGGGGGTGGTGGGGGCGCTCGGCACCCTCGCGCGCGAGATCGCGGACAAGGGGGTGACGGTCAACAACATCGCCCCGGGGCCGTTCGATACGGCGCTCCTGCGCCGGGTCTCGCGCCACATCACCCAGCGCGAGGACCTCTCGGAAGAAGAGGCGGTCGCGCTCTACGCCAGCCAGGGCCCCATGAAGCGCATGGGCACCACCCAAGAGTTCGGCGCCTGCTGCGCCTTCCTCTGCTCGCGCCACGCCGGCTACATCACGGCCCAGAGCATCGTCATGGATGGCGGGCATGTGAGGGCGCTGTTCTAGCGGAGCGGATTAAATGGGGACAGCATTAAATGGGGACAGTATTTATCAATAGGATTGCAAATCTCGGCCAGGGTGACGGAAAATATATACTGTCCCTAATTAACAGCACCCATGAGCCGAGAGCGCTGGGGTATCATGCGGGTTTCTTGCTATGATGGATTTCGAGCGGGCGAGACAAGGGAGAAGCGCGATGGCGGCCGTCGAGCAGATCGAGACATCCGAGGACGAGGTTCGGCGCACCAGGGTCGAGATGGCGGCGGCACTCCAGCTCGCCGCGCGCATGGGCATGGCGGAGGGCATCGACAACCACCTGACGGCGCGCGTCCCTGGCACGCTGGACCGCTATTTCATCAATCCCAAGTCCCTGCACTGGTCGGAAGTCAGGGCCAGCGACATCCTGGTGGTGGACCGCGACGGCACGGTCCATGAAGGCGACGACGTGCCGCCGCGCTCGGGCATCTGCATCCATATCCCGATCCACGAGGCGCACCCCCATGGCGGCGTCGTGTTCCACACCCACGTGCCCTGGGCCGCGGCGATCTGTGCGGTCGAGGGCGGCCGGCTGGAAATGTGCCACCAGAACTCGGTGCGCTTCCACGGCTACCTCGCCTACGACGACGAATTCAACGGCATCGCCGTCGATCCGGAGGAGGGCCGGCGCCTGGCCCGCATCCAGGGCGACAAGGCTGTCATGTTCCTCGCCAACCACGGCCCGATCGTCGTTTGCGAGACGATCGCCGAAGCCTTCGACGAAATGTACTTCCTCGAGCGCGCGAGCCAGGTCCAGGTGCTCGCCGCCAGCATGGGCAAGCCGCTCCACATCATCCCCGACGACGTCGTCGAGATGACCAAGGCGCAGCTCGGGCAGTTCAGGATCAACTCGATCCGGCATTTCGAGGCCCTGAAACGCACCCTCGACCGCGACGGCTCGGACTACGAGGAGTGAGGCCGTCGGGGCACCCGTGAGGTGCGTCCGGGCGACCGGAATCGCCGCCCGCGGGCGCTGGCGGCACTTGCCGGGGAACACGCGGGGCGCCCTCTGGATCCTGCTCGCGGCGCTCATCATGACCCTGCAGGTCGCGGTCGTGAAAAAGCTCGGCGCCGGCCTCCATATCTTCGAGATCGTCTTCTTCCGCTGCGCCTTCTCGTTCCTGATCCTGAGCCCCGCCTTCCCGCGCCTCGGCCTGGGCGCCTATGCGACCGCCCGGCCGGCGCTCCATATCACACGCTCGGTGCTCGGCATCCTGGCCATGGCCTGCTACTTCTACGCGGTGAGCTGGCTGCCCCTCGCCGAAGCCATCGCCTATACCTTCACCATGCCGCTGTTCATGATTCTGTGCGCCGTCCTCCTCCTGGGCGAGCGGGTGCGCTGGCGGCGCTGGACGGCGACGGCGGTGGGCTTCGCCGGCGTGCTCGTCATGCTGCGCCCGGGCATGGTGGCGGTCGAGGCGGCGGCGCTGGTCGCCCTCTTCGGCGCGCTGTTGAGCGCCCTGGTCTTCACCTCGGTCAAGAAGCTGTCGGCCACCGAATCGGCACTGACCATGATCCTCTATTTCGCCCTGGTCGGGATGCTCATGTCGATCGGGCCGGCGATCGCGGTCTGGCGCTGGCCGAACGGAGCCGAATTCGCCCTCCTCGCCCTGATCGGCGCGCTCGGCACGGCGGGGCAGTACGTGGCCGTCTGGGGGTGGTCCGTGGGCGAGGCCACGGCCGTCGCCCCGTTCGATTATTCGCGCCTGATCTTCGCCGCCGCCCTGGGATTCGTCCTCTTCGCCGAGGTGCCCGACCCCATGACCATCCTCGGCGCCGGCATCATCGTGGCCAGCACCCTCTATATCGGCCGCCGCGCGGCGCGCGTGGAGGCGCCAACCCAAGTGGGCCGGACGTTGCCGCAATGACGGCGGCGGGCCGGGCTTTCCCGTTCATTCCGCCGCGAGGTCCGGCACCGACTCACTCGGGGTGGCGGTCCCCGCCCCGCTTCTCACCGTATGCAGGAAGTTGTCGATTTCCAGGCTCAAGGTAGCGGTCCGATCGGCAATCTTGCTCATGGCTTCCTGCACCTGATCCGCCGCTTCACCGGTCTCCCGCGCCGCCTGATCGACGCCCGTGATGTTGCGGCTGACGTCCTGGGCGCCGTGCGCGGCCTCCTGAACGTTGCTGCTGATCTCGGCGGTCGCCAAGCCCTGCTGCTCGACGGCTGTCGCGATGACCGTCCCGATCTCGCTGATTTCGCTGATCGTGTTGCCAATCCCCTCGATCGCCGTCACCGCGTGACTCGTGGCGTCCTGGATGGTGCCGATCTGGGACGCGATCTCCTCGGTCGCCTTACCGGTCTGGTCGGCCAGGGTCTTGACCTCCGAGGCGACCACGGCGAAGCCCTTGCCGACCTCGCCGGCGCGGGCCGCCTCGATCGTGGCGTTGAGCGCCAGGAGGTTGGTCTGCGAGGCAATATCGCTGATGATATTGACGACCTCGCCGATCTTTTGCGACGCCGTTGCCAATCCGGCGACCAGGTGGTTGGCCTGTTCGGCCTCGCCAACGGCCGATTTGGCGATTTCCACCGATTTCACGACATGATTGCCGATCTCGGCGATCGAGCAGGACAGCTCTTCCGCCGCGGAAGCGACGGTGTCGACATTGGCCGCGGCCTGGTCCGAGGCGGTGGTCACCGCCGAGGTCTGGCGCGAGGTATCCTCGGCGGTCACCGACATGGACTGCGCCGTGTCACGCATCACCGAGACTTCTCCGGAAACCTGGTCCACGATGACCTTGACGCTGGACTCGAAACTCTCGGCCATATCGAGCAGGGCCTTGCTTTTCTCCTCCTCCGCGCGGCGGGCCAGCTCCTCTTGCTGAGACTCGAGGCGCCACTTCTCGGCAACACTGTCCTTGAACACCAGGAGTGCCTGGGCCATATCGCCGAGGGCATCCTTGGCGGTCGTCGGCACCTCGACGTCCGTGTTGCCGCGCGTTACTTCGGTCATGGCAAACGCCATTTTCTTGATCGGTTTCAGAACGGAACGCAACGTCATCCAGGTCAGGAACATGGCGAACAGCGTTGCGACGATCAAACTCGCTACGGATAGCTTCAAAGCCTCGTCGCCGCTCGCGATCGCCGAATCCCGATCGACCTGGGCATCCTGTTTCTGTTGGCGGATGAGCTCGCCCAGTATCGTGTTGACCGCGTCGATATTGGCTCGCGCACCGGCCACCAGACTGTTTCCGAGCACTCGATTCTCATCGATATAGGCGTCAACCGCCTCTATCGAGGAATCGAACAAAGCCTCGACGTTTTGCCGAATTTCATCGGCCTGGGTGGGATCGAAGTCGCCGGATTGCAGTTGTTCGTACAGGGCATCCCGGGCCTCGACGGCCAATTCTTCCGATTCGTTCAACCAGCTCACCTCGAGATCGGCGAGCCAGAACTTGATCTCCCCAAACGTCTGTATGGCGAATGTGGCGGAACCAAGTTTTGCCTGGAGCTCCGTCTGGCGATGAAAAACCGTGTTGCTGTCGACGATCCGTTTGCCCATGAAGGCGTTCGATCCGACGAGTACCACCAGAAGAGTGCCACAAAGCAGCAGCAGCTTGGCTCGGATGGTGAGCCTCACTGTAATCCTGGGTCGGCGCATATCATTGCTCCATTACGAGACGAGAGGGGCTGGTCCAACCATCGGGAGATGGTTGGACCAGCCCGTTCCTACTGGAATATCAAGACACTGATGGCGCCGCCGAGCTGGCCTAGTTCGCCACCCTCTTTCTTACCCCCGGTGATGTCGAGCTCGCCCGCGGGCTGGCCATGGCAGGCCAGGCAGGACTCCTTGTAATACTCCGGGAGAATGAGCCGGAAAGCCGGCCGACCCTTGTAATCCGCCTCGGCGACGACTTGCTGGCCGGTCGGATATGACGGGTCCTTGAACTGCTCCTCGATGATGGCCTTTTCCCAGGCGTCCGGCCGATTGGCGCGGTTGCGGACCAGATCCGCGGGCGCCGTCAGCCGTATAAGAGCAATCTCACCCTTCAAGGCGCGAAACCTTTCGGTTACCAACCTGGCGAACACTGCCGGCAGGAAGCCCTTGAGCCCGACGCCCTCCTCATTGATGGAGGCCTGCGCGTCGTCCATGACCTCGGCGATGGCCTTCAGCTCCGCCTGCAGCAGCTCGCCATGAAGGCCCGAGGCGTCGATGCTGTCGAGATCGACCCCGGTCGCTGTCATGTAGTTCGCCTTCGCTGCCTCGAGCACGGCCGCGGCGCTCAGTCCCTTGTCGCCGACGGACGGGTCATTGATGTGCTTTTGGTTTTTCGAAATGACGGCGCGCGCGGAGCGCAGCAAGGTCGCCAGGCTGAGCGCGATTTCCTCGCCGTCGGCGTTCGACGCGGAGTAGGCCATGTTCGGGCCCACAAACGTGGCACTGAAGAATGCGGCCAACATCGCAACCAATGTAATATGCCGCCGACTCAGACGCAGTATTTCGAACGGTGTCATAGCTTCCTCCTAGGGTGCCGTGGGGGCTAAATTGTGCGCACGCCTCACCAATCGGCGCCGCCAAACACAGCTGTTACGTCGTCCATAAATCGTCAGACAAAGAGGTTGTCGTATAAATTGGTTAAGAGGGGGTAAATTCGCGAGCATTTCAAATGTGCATGTACTTTATCGCGGTCACCATCAGGGTTTCGGAAGTGACGTCGTTTGGCGCTGGACACAATTGATGTGGCGGGCAGCTCGGATCGCGCCACCATTCTTGGTATCCGCCTTCGGCCGGTTGAGCGCGCCAACCCGCGCCGCCATCTGGATGGTCGCCGCCGCCACCGCCTTCACCGCCATGCTCAGCACCGTGCGCATGGCGGCGGCGGAGATGCACCCTTTCGAGGTCGCCTTCTTCCGCTACCTCGTCACCATCCTGTGGATGGCGCCGTTCCTGGTGCGCTTCGTCCACCAGCAGGGCCTGCCCAAGCGCCGGCTCGGGCTATTCAGCCTACGCGCCGTGCTCGGCCTGGTCTCGACCCTGGCCTGGTACTGGGGTGTGCCGCTTCTGGCACTCTCGGACGCCATCACCATCAACTTCACAGCCCCCCTCTTCGCCACCCTCTTCGCGGCGCTGATCCTTGGCGAGGTGGTGCGCCTGAGGCGCTGGTCGGCGGTCGCGCTCGGCTTCGTCGGCGTCCTCATCGTCATTCGCCCCGGCTTCACCCAAGTCAGCGACGCGACCCTGATCGTGCTCGCCGCCTCGGCCTCCTGGGGGGCGCAGCACATCCTGGTCAAGCTCCTCTCGCGCACCGAGCCGGTCGCCCTCATCGTCGCCATGCACTCGCTGCTCATCGCCCCCCTGACCCTGGTGGCGGCGCTCTTCGTGTGGACATGGCCGAGCTGGGAGGGGCTCCTCTGGGTCGCGGCGCTCGGCACCTTCGGCACCATCGGGCACCTCTTCATGACCCGCGCCTTCGCCACCGCGGACGCGTCTTTCGTCCTCCCATTCGATTTCGCGAAGCTGCCGATCGGCGTCCTCATCGGCTACCTCGCCTTCGGCGAGGCGACCGACGGCTGGACCTGGCTCGGCGCCGCCGTCATCGTCTCCTCGACCGCCTATATCGCCCGCCGCGAAGCGCAGCTCGCGCGCCAGACGGCGGCCGCCGGCCCGTCCGCCTAGAAGCGGTCCGCCCGGAAGGGTGCGAGGTCGATGGAGGGGGGGCGCCCGCTCACCAGCTCGGCGGTCAATTGGCCGGTCTTGGAGGCGCCCAGCAGGCCCTGGTGACCGTGGCCGAAGGCGAAGTAGAGGTCGGGGTGGCGGGGGGCGGGGCCGAGCAGGGGGAGGCTGTCGGGCGTGCAGGGGCGGTGGCCCATCCACTCGGTGTACTTCGCCGTCTGGAGCCCGGGCAGGACCTGGCGGCCCAACTCGAGGAGGACGCGCGCGCGGGCGTAGTTGGGCGGCGCGTCGAGCCCGGCGATCTCGGCCGTGCCGGCGAAGCGCAGGCCCATATCCATGGGGGTGATGGCGAACTTGTTCTCGGCCGGGAAGCACATGATGCGGGGCTCCACGCCCGGATCCTCGATGGTCACGTGATAGCCGCGCTGGCTCTCGAGCGGCACCCGGTAGCCGAGCGGGCGGAGGAGCCGGCCCGACCAGGCGCCGGCGGCGATCACGGTGGCGTCCACCGCGACCTCGCCCGCGCTGGTGCGCACCTTGCGCGGGCCGCGCTCGCCCATCTCGAAGCCGGTCACGTCGGCCGTCATCACCGTCCCGCCGCGGCGCGCGAAGTTGGCGGCGAGGGCCTGGACCAGCCCGCCCGGGTTCTTGCAGTGGCCGTTGTCGGGGATGAGGACGCCGCGCTCGAAGATGGGCGCGAGGGCCGGCTCGAGCTGGCGGATCTCGTCGGCATTGAGGATCTCGACCTTGTGCGGGGTCGCCGACTTGAGCGCGACGGTCAGGGCGTCGGCCTTGAAGCTGGCCTCGGTGCGATAGACGGTGAGCTGGCCCGTCTGGTGGAAGAGGTGCTCGACGCCCGCGTCCTCGAGCAGGGGCTGATAGGCGTCGAAGGTCGGCCCGTTGAGGGTATAGAGCGCCTTCGAGATCTCCAACACCCGCTCGCGCCGGCCCTCGCGCAGGTACTTGAGGAGCCACGGCGTCGCCCGCGGCAGGTAGCTCCAGCGCACGAACAGCGGCCCCATGGGGTCGAGCAGCCATTTGGGGATCTGCTTCGCCATCCCCGGCGTGGAGGTGGGCACCACCGAGGCCGGGCTGATGCCGCCGGCGTTGCCGAAGGAGGTGGCCATGCCGGGCTCGTCGCGCTCGATGAGCGTGACCTCGTGGCCCTCGCGCTGGAGGTAGAGGGCGCAGGCCGTGCCGACGGCACCAGCGCCTACGACCGCGACCTTGCGGGCCTCGTGGCTCGTCATGGACTCACCTTTCCACGGGCGCAGCGGCGCCGGGTCAGACCCCCGCGTACTTCTCCGAGCGCCTGCGGACGAACTCCGCGATCAGGATCAGGCCCGTGACGAACAACAGAACGAACGTGGAGACGGCCGTCACCATCGGGCTCAGCTTGAAGACGGCATCGACCCACATCTGCTTGGGCAAGGTCGGCGAGGGGCCGCCGCTGATGAAGAGGGCGATAGTGAGCTCGTCGAGCGAGATCACGAAGGCGAACAGGAACGCCCCGATCAGCCCCGGCAGGATCAGCGGGAATGTGACATAGCGCAGGACCGCGATCTTGGACGCGCCGAGGCTCGACGCCGCCTGGTCGTACCGCTCGTCGTAGTTCTTGAGCACGGCCATGATCGTCACCACGACGAAGGGGACCGAGATGACCGCATGGGCGAGGATGAGATCTATGGGGACGGATACGCTCCTGTACCCCACGAGTTGGAGCGGCAGGTAGAAGGACGCCCCGAGGAAGCCGATCTGGGCGTAGAAGTAGAACAGCGCGATCGAGATGATGATGTGCGGGATGATGATGGGGGCGAGGATCAGCCCGAAGGCCACGCCCTTGAGCGGCATGGCCTGGCGCGTCAGCACGAAGGCCGCCGGCACCCCGATCGCCATGGCCATGAAGGCCGAGATGATGCCGATGACGAAGGACCGGATGATGGCGCCCACGTAGAGCGGGCTCGTCGCCCATAGGTCGTACCACTCCCACGTGAAGCCCTTGGGCGGCCATTGAATGAACTTGTTCACGGAGAACGAGATGGGGATGACGAAGAAGGACGGCGCCACCAGGAAGACGATGATGGAGAGCGCCGCGACCCAGAGCACCTTGCGCGAGATGTTGGCCCGCGCCCGCCCCGCGCGGGGTGGCCGGACCACCTCCATCGCGTCGCTGAACAGGTCGCAGACCCTTCCCATGGCGGCGATCAGGAGGAAGCCCGCATAGCCGCCCGCGCGGCTGATGAGACCCTGGCGCCCGCCCCCCGCGGCCACGGCGGCCTCGCCGGAGAGGGACGAGAGGCCGAAAAGCCGGTCGTAGACGAAGAAGGTGATGAAGGTCACGGCGAGGAGAAGCACGGCGACCGCGCCGGCGAAGTTCCAGTTCAACAGCTCCTCGATCTGCTGGATGATGACCTGGGCGACCATGATCTCCCGGCCGCCGCCGAGCAGGGCCGGCGTGATGAAGAAGCCGAGGGAGACGATGAAGACGAGCAGCGCGCCCGAAACCACGCCCGGCAGGGAGAGTGGGAAATAGACGCGCCAGAAGGCCTGCCCCCCGCGCGCGCCCAGGGTGTTGGCCGCCCGCGGCAGATTGCTGTCGATGTTGCGCATGACCGCGAGCATGGTGATGACGCAGAGCGGCATCAGCGCGTGGACCATGCCGATCATGACGCCGGCGAAGTTGTAGATGATCCTTACCGGTGCATCGATGATGCCGAGCTGTTGGAGCCAGTCGTTGATGGTGCCGTTGCGCCCCAACAACACCATCCAGGCGAAGGTGCGCACCAGGAAGCTGGTCCAGAACGGCATCAGCACCCACAGGATCAGGTTGTTGCGCGTCCGCTCGGTCGCCGTCGCCAGGAGATAGGCGACGGGATAGGCCGCGATCACCGAGATCACCGTGGTCCAGGCCGCCACCCTGAAGGTGATGCCGAGGACCAGGAAATAGGTCTTGGTCGCGAACAGCTTCTTGTAGTAGCCGAGAGTCGGGTCGGTGAAGATCGCCGAGAGGTCGTCGCCCTTGTTCACCAAGCTCAAGCCGAGGAGCTGGAAAACCGGGACGACGAACAGGATCGCCAGGTAGATGAGGACGGGCAGGATCGGCCACAGGGCGAACCAGGCCGGCCGGCCGCGGGAGGCTTTCGCGAGCGTGGCGCCCGGCGCCGCGATGGCGGTCACGCCCCACCCCCCCGCACCAGGACCGTGCTCTGGGCATCGAAGCCAAAGCGAATCTCGGCGCCCTGCTCGTACCTGGGCAGGTCATGCCGCGTGAGCTCGGTGGCCGAGATGCCGGTGCCGTCGGGCAGGGTGGCGTAGAACTTGGTCACCTGGCCCACCAGGATCACGTCCAGTACCGTGGCCGTGAGGACGTTGGGCGCATCCTCGCCCACCCCCAGGACATTGACGTTCTCGGGCCGGATCATGAATTTGAGCGCTTCGCCGTCCCGCACCTCGCCGCGCGGGGACGCCTCGATCGGGACGCCCCCGGGGCCCCGGAGCCGAACCGCGTCGCCACCGGCCGACGCGACCGTGGCGTCGAGCAGATTGGATTCGCCGAGGAAGTCGGCGGCGAACACCGTCTCGGGCCGGAAATAGAGGTCGTTGGGGCTACCGATCTGCTCGATCTCGCCCCCGTTCATGAGGCAGATGCGGTCACTCATCACCAGGGCTTCCTCCTGGTCGTGGGTGACGTAGAGGACGGTGATGCCGATTTCCTGGTGGAGCTGCCGGATTTCGAGCTGGAGCTGTTCGCGCAGCTTCTTGTCCAGCGCCCCCAAGGGCTCGTCCATGAGGATGATGGGCGGCTGATAGACCATGCAGCGCGCGAGGGCGATGCGCTGCTGCTGCCCGCCCGAGAGCTGGCGCGGCTGCCGGTTCATCACGTCGGGAAGCTGGACGATGTCGAGGACCCGGTGCACTTCCTCCCTGATCCGCGCGGCGGGCATCTTGCGCATGCGCAAGGGGAAGGCGATGTTCTCGTAGATGGTCATATGCGGGAACAGGGCGTAGTTCTGGAACACCATGCCGATGTCCCGCTTGTTGGGCGGCATATAGGTGGAGAGACGGCCGTCGATCCACATCTCGCCGCTGTCGGGCTGCAACAAGCCCGCGATCAGGAGCAGCATGGTGGTCTTGCCCGAGCCCGACGGCCCCAGGAGGGTCAGGAACTCCCCCTCGCGCAGCTCGATATTGGCCCCGGCCAGGGCCACGACCGACCCATAGGTCTTGCGCAAGTCACGAATCTGCAACTTGTATGACGGTTCGCTCACGGCCCCCCCTCACGAGATCAGTCGATTACGCCTACCGAATTATAAATAAAGGGGGCGGGCGCGAATAGGCATCCGCGCCCGCCCTGGAATGTAATGTGACGCGCGACCTTACCTAGCTGAGCAGCCAGGCGTCGAACAGCTCGGTGGCCTGATCCTTCTCCTTGCCCCAGAACACCATGTCGATCGGCGACATGACATCGAGGTTGACGGGCATGGTCGGCAGCACCGCCGCCCGCACCGCGTCGATATAGTCGTACGCCATCGGATTGACCGGGCCGTAGGCGATGTACTTGGCATGCACGGCCTGGCGCTTCGCGTTGGCGCAGAACGCCACGAACTTGCGCGCGGCGTCGACCTTGGGCCCGCCCTTGAGAATGCACCAGCCCTCATAGCCATAGAGGCCCTGGGCCCAGGAGATCGATGCCGGCGCGCCGGCATCGATCGAGGCCTGGGCGCGGCCATTCCAGGTCGGGATGATGTCGACCTCGCCGGTCTGCAGGAGCTGCGAAGTCTGGGCACCACCGGTCCACCAGATGTCGATATGCTCCTTGATCTTGTCGAGCGACGTGAAGGCCGTGTCGAAGCCGTTCGCCCGGAAGTAGTTGTATACCTCCGTCGGCGCGGTGCCGGTGGCCATTTGCGCCTCTTCGAGGGTATCGAAGGGGTGCTTGCGGATGGCGCGGCGGCCCGGGATGCCCTCGATGTTCCACAGGTCGGCCCAGCCTTTGTCAGGGACGGGGGCGGTCGCGGGATAGACGTCGTTGCGATAGGCCAGAATGGTGGCATAGACGTCCGAGCCCTGCATGTATTCGGTCTTGAACTTGGCCGGGATCTCGTCCCAGTCCGGGCCACTGATCTCGAGCTTCTCGAGGTAGCCGTCGCCTTCGTTGATCAGCAGGTTTTGCGCCGCGAGGCTGAGGAGCGCCGCGTCCCAGGTATAGCTGCCGGTGTCGACCATGGCCTTGATCTGCGAGGTCGGCTCGTGCTTGCCGGCCACGCCGATGACCTCGATCTCGCCCTTGTACTGCTCGTTGAAGGGCTCGTAATAGGCCGTGCCGAAGGCCTTCGCGTAGGGACCGCCCGGATCGCGGACGGTTATATTCACCGCCGCGCGGGTCTTGCGCGGCGTCAAGACCAGCGGGAACGCGACGGCCGCCGCGCCGAGGCCGGCACCCTTCAGGACCTGGCGGCGGCTGGCCGTCGCGGTCCCAAGCTTCGTGCCCTTTACTTTCTTCGCCATAGAGACTCCTCCTCTGTTGAAAATCCCTGCATCGCCGCCGCCCGCCTCGGGCGACCGATTGGACGAACCCGGGAAGAGTGGGCCACTCACGCGGCCCCGCCCCCACAATCGCGACTGCCATGACCAGTGCCCGCGCGATCAAAACAACCCGTCTCGTTACTGTCTCGAAACAGCCCGGGTCATTGGACCGCTTCCTCCCCAGAGCCGGGGCGTCTCGAACGCGCGCCTTCGGCATAGATAGCGCCAGGCAATAGTCATATTAGCCGCATAGATAGCGCAATGACGGAGGCAACTCGCCCAGCTTCCAGTCTTTTGTAGAGGCCGGCGGCGGTATCTCGGCGTTGCGCAGCGCACGTTCCGCGACCGTCGGTGCCGATCCGTTCTTGGCTATGTAGCACACGATCTGTCCGTTCTATGTAGCACACGATCTGTCCGGTTTATTGAGCCTCCTGTTTGAAGGGGGTGGGATGAGACGGACAGATGTTTTGCAAGGTGTGCGCATGATGAGGTTTCGGGATGTTTTCGGTCGTTGTGAGGCGGGATCGTTGAGCCAGTTGGAGGCGGCGGAGGTGCTTGGGGTCGGCGAGCGCACGTTTCGGCGCTGGTGCCGTCGTTTCGAGTGTGAGGGCGATGCGGGGCTTCTGGACCGGCGTCTGGGCAAGCCGTCGCCCAAGCGGGTGCCGGTGGACGAGGCGATGCGGGTCGAAGCTCTTTACCGCGAGCGCTACGCGGGTTTCACGGTCAAGCACTTCCACGAGCACCTGGTGAAGGACCTGGTGAAGGACCACGGCTTCCGCTGGGGTTACACCTGGACCAAGACGGCTTCCGCTGGGGTTACACCTGGACCAAGACGTTTCTCCACGGCCGCGGCCTGGCGGCGCCGGCGCCCAGGCGCGGGGCGCACCGGCGCAAGCGGCCGCGGCGGCCGCTCGTGGGCATGATGCTGCATCAGGACGGCTCGACGCACCGCTGGCTGCCGGGCCGCGACGAAGAGCAGGATATGATCGTCTCTCTGGACGATGCGAGCGGGGCGATCTACTCGGGCTTCCTGGTCGCCGAGGAGGGCACCATGTCGAGCTTCCAGGGGCTGGGCGAGGTGTTCGGCCGGCACGGGCTGCCGTGCGCGCTCTACACCGACCGCGCGAGCCACTACTTCCACACCCCCCAGGCGGGTGGCAAGGTGGACCGCGACAAGCCCTCCCAGCTCGGACGGGCCTTGGCCCAGCTCGGCATCGAGCACATCGCGGCCTATTCGCCGGAGGCGCGCGGGCGCTCCGAGCGCGCCTTCCGCACCTTGCAGGACCGGCTCCCCAAGGAGTTGGCATTGGCCGGCGTCTCGACGATCGAAGGGGCCAACCGCTTCCTCGCCGAGACCTTCATTCCCGACTACAATGCGCGCTTCGCGATCGCTCCCGAAGAGCCGGGCTCGGCCTTCGTCGCCGTGCCGGCGGAACAGTGGCGCGACGTGCTGTGCGTCCAGGAGACGCGCACCGTCGGCAACGACAACACCGTACGCTTCCACGGCATCGTCCTGCAGATCCCGCCGTCATCGCTGAGGCCGCACTACGTCAAGGCCAAGGTCCGCGTCCACCACTATCCGGACGCCACCTACGCCATATTCCACGGGCCGCGCCCGATCGCCCGCTACCGAGGCGATGGCGCGCTTCTGGAAGGAGACACCATGAAGAGGGCCGCGTGATGCCGCTCGACGCGACCCGCCCGTGGATAAGTGGACAGCTCGGCTACGCCGACCTGACCACTTCCCCACAGGCGCCACAACATCAACAGAGCGGTCAATCGATGTGCTACATAAACCGGCCAACTTAATTCGCTATCTACACTCGCCCAGCTTCCAGTGTCGGTAACACGCGGTATGACCGGTCTATGCAACAAATGATCTGTCCGGCTTTAGAATCCTTCCGAAAGGGGGAGGGTTTGGATGCGCCGGACGGAGCAGTTACAGGGACTGAGGCTGATGAAGTTCGAGGATGTCTATGGCCGCACCTATCGCGGCGAGCCGAGCCAGGTTGAGGCGGCGGAGGTTCTGGGTATGAGCGAGCGGACCTTTCGGCGGTGGCGGGGGCGCTATGAGGCGGAGGGGGCGGAAGGGCTTTACGACCGTCGGCTCGAGCGGGCTTCGGCGCGGCGCGCGGGTGTCGACGAGGTGATGGCGGTGCTGACGCTGTTCGACACCCGCTACTGGGATTTCACGGCCAAGCACTTCTGGGAGAAGCTGGTCTCGGAGCACGATTTCAAGCGCAGCTACAACTGGGTGCGTCTGAGCCTGCAGGCGCACGGGCGCATGCGGCCGGCGCCGCGGCGCGGCGCGCACCGCAGGAAGCGGCCGCGGCGGCCGATGGCGGGGATGATGCTGCACCAGGACGGCTCCACGCACCACTGGGTGAGGGACCAGTCCTGGGACCTGATCGTGACCATGGACGACGCGACAAGCGACATCTACTCGGCCTTCTTCGTCGCCGAGGAGGGCACCATGAGCAGCTTTCGGGGGCTCGCCGAGGCGATCGCGGAGAAGGGGCTGTTCTGCTCGCTCTACGCCGACCGGGCGTCGCACTACTGGCACACGCCAGAGGCCGGCGGCAAGGTGGACCGGGACAACCCGACCCAGGTCGGCCGCGCGCTGGCCCAGCTCGGCGTCGAGCTGATCCCGGCCTATTCACCCGAGGCCCGGGGGCGCTCGGAGCGCATGTTCGGGACCCTGCAGAAGCGCCTGCCACAGGAGCTCAGGCTCGCCGGCATCACCGACATGGCGGCAGCCAACCGGTTCCTCGAAGAGGTCTACCTGCCGGCCCACAACGCGCGCTTCGCCCGCCCGGCCGAGGCGGTGGGTTCCGCCTTCGTGCCCTTCGCCGGCGATCTCGCGGACATTCTGTGCGTGCAGGAGGAGCGTGTCGTCGGCAACGACAACACCGTGCGCTACCACGGCCGCACGCTCCAGATCCCGGCCGACCGCCACCGCCACCACTACGTCAAGGCCAGGGTCCGCGTGCACGAGTACCCGGACCAGGCTCTGGCAATCTTCCATGGCCCGCGCTGCCTGGCGCGCTACCGGGAGGACGGCACGCCCATCGAGAGCACCGAAAGCCAGGCCGCGTGATCCGCTTCGACGCGACCGGCCCGCGCCCTGTGGATAAGTGGACAGCTCGGCTGCGCCGACCTGACCACTTCCCCACAGGGCCAACAGCAACAACAGAAGCGGTCAATTCATATGGTACATAAACCGGTCAATTCAGATTGTTATCGACACTCGCCCAGCTTCCAGCGGGCGCCGCGGATCCGTCGGACCTGGCCCACGGGCCGGGACTTCCCGCCGGCCACTCATGCCGCCAGGGCCCGCCGGATCAACCCGGGCACTTCGGTAAACCGCTCGGCCACCAGGGCGCCCGCCTCACGCAGCGCGGCGGATTTGCCGGGTGCGTTCTCCTCCACGGCGCCCAGAAGAGCGCCGGCATGTCCCATGCTCTTGCCCGGCGGCGCGGAGCGACCCAGGATGTGGGCCACCACCGGCGTCTTCATGCCGGCGATGCGCGCGGCGCCGCTCAGCTCCGCCCGGCCGCCGATCTCGCCGATCAGGACCACCAGATCGGTTCCCGGGTCCGCTTCGAAGCGCGCCAGGATATCGTCGGGGCCGGTGGCCGTCACCCCGTCGCCGCCAAGCGCCACGGCCGTGCTGATGCCCATGCCGAGGCCGTGGATGAACTCGGCCACCTCGTGGGTGATGGCGCCGCTCTTGGTCACCACGCCGATGCGGCCCGGGCGGATATAGCGGTCGTTGAAGTCCGAGAGGTTGGCGCCGCCGGGGCTGAACGCGCCGGCCGCGTTGGGGCCCAGCACGACGACCCCGCGCGCCCGGGCGTGATGGGCGATGCGCATGGCATCGCCGAGCGGCACCGAATCGGAATAGACCGTGACGAGGCGGATGCCGGCGTCGATGGCCTCGAACACCGAATCGAGCACGAAGGGGGCCGGCACCAGGTTGAAGCTGCAATCGGCCCCGGCCGCGGCCACCGCGTCGTGGCACGAATCGAAGACCGGCAGGCCGAAACGCACCTGCCCGCCCTTGCCCGGCGTCACCCCGCCGACGAGCGGCGTCGCCGCCTCGATCATGCGGCTCGCCATGGTGCCGGCGACACGGCCGGTGAAGCCCTGGATGATGATGCGCGAACCCGCGTCGAGGAGGATGGCCATGGCTGCCCCGCCTCAGGCTGCCGTCCGCGCGGCGCCGACCACGGCCTCGAGCGCGCCCACGAGCTCCTCATGCACCTCGAAGCCGAGGGGGGCGAGGATGCGCCGCCCCTCCTCCGCATTGCGGCCGAGCAGGCGCAACAGAACGCGGCCCCGCACCGGCGACTGGCCGTGGGCGACCGCCACGGCGCGGGCGAAGTCGTCGGCGAGAGAGGAATGGAGGTAGGCGTTGATGAAGGTGACCCGTGGCTCGAGCGCGGCCACGGCGCGGAACACCGGCACCATGCCCTCGGGGTTACCGATGGGGCCGCTGCCCAGGTCGATGACGCAGCGCACCCGCGCGCCGAGGTCGACCAGAAGGTCGCATGTCGCCATGGTCAGCCCGGCGCCGCTGACGATGCCCACCACGTCACCCTCCGGGTCGATCTCGACGGCCGTGCCGCCGGCGGCGGCGACGGCGCGCTCGATCACCGAGCCTTCGGGCGGGGCCGCGAGGCCCGCGTAGGCGGGCTGGCGGTAGGCCGCGCGCGGGTCGAGCACGAGCTTGGCGTCGGCCGCCACCACCGCGCCCGCGGCGGTGATGGCGAGGGGATTGATTTCGGCGAGGGTCGCGTCCTCGCCCTCGGCGAGGGCGTAGAGGGCCGCCACCGCCGCTTCGACCGCCGCGCGCGCCGCCTCGGGCGGGGCCAGGAAGGCGGCCACCCGGCGCAGGTGATAGGGGCGCGGGCCGAGGAGCGGGTCTATGGGGACGCGGAGCAGCCGCGCCGGCGCCACCGATTCGATCTCGACCCCGCCGTCGGGCGAGGCAAGGATGGCCCGGCAGCGCGCGTCGCGGTCGATGACGATGGCGACGTAGAGCTCGCGCGCGATATCGAGCCGCTCCTCGACCAGCACCGCCGTCACCGCGTGGCCGCCGATCCGTGCCGCGAGAAGCGCCCGCGCGGCCACGCCCGCATCGGCGGCCGTATGGGCGAAGCGTATGCCGCCGGCCTTGCCGCGGCCGCCGCTCCTCACCTGCGCCTTGACGGCGAAACGCGCCGCGCCGTCCGGCAGCGCCGGCCACAGCGCCCCGTTCGGCACCGCGATGCCGTGACGCGAGAGGATGGATTTTCCCTGGTGCTCGAGCAGCTTCACGAGAGCTGCCCCGCGAGGGCCGCGGGCCCGATCAGCCCTCGGCGCGCCGCGCCGCCCGGTCCTCGAAGAACTTGGCCATGTAGCGCTGGGGCTCGCCACTGGCGAAGGCCTCGGCCTGCAGGCGGCTGCCCGCCTCCATGGCATCCTCGAAGCCGGCCTGCGTCGCCTCGGCGAAGCGGCGCTTGTTGAGCATCATGGCCACCGGCGGCTTCGCCGCCACCGCGCGCGCCACCTCGAGCGCCTTGGCCATGACCTGGCCACGCGGCACCATGTAGTGGATGAGGCCGACGCGGTGCGCCTCGTCGGCCTCCATCATCCGCCCCGTGAGGCACAGCTCGGTCGTGCGCGAAAGGCCGAGGCGCTCGTTGATCACCCACGGCCCGACGATGCTGGGGATGCCGGAGTTGATCTCGGGCTGGCCCATGCGCGAATCCTCGCACCCGACCCGGATGTCGGTGAGGAGCGCTATCTGGAAGGCCGAGCCCGCCGCCACGCCGTTGAGCGCCGCGATCAAGGGCTTGGTAAGCCCGCGGATAATGCCGTAGATGCCCTTCCAGCCCTGGAGCCAGGCCTTGCCGTCGTCGCCCGACATGAACTTCTCGGTCTCGGCGAGGTCCTGGCCGGCCGAGAAGGCGCGGTCCCCGGCACCGGTCAGCACGATGGCGCGGATGTTTTCGTCCGCGTCGAATTCCTCGAGGGCGCGGCCGAGCTCCTTGACCATGGGCGTATGCCAGGCATTGAGCTTCTCGGGCCGGTCGAGAGTGACGATGCCGACGGCGCCATCCGTGTCCTTCTTGATGAATTCGTACATCCCTCTTCGCCTCCCGCGATTGTCTCCTGGGCGCGGGCTCGCGCACATGCGCCCAGAGGATATTGTAATTCAATACCAAATATTCTATTCTGATAAAAGTGAACCATGCGGCCCTGGGAGTGTCAACAGCGGCCGCGAGATAGGTGCCGGCATTGGGCTGGTGTCCGGTTAAACGCGCGCGCGGCGCATTCCCGCCGGGCGACGATCGAAACGGAGACCGAAGCCATGGCGCAAGCAGGCCAAATCGTGGACATGACCGAGCGGCGACCGCGCACCGGGCGCGATTCACCCCTATTCGTCGGCTCGCTGGAGAAGGGGCTGCGCGTCCTCGGCGCCTTCGACGAGACGCGGCGCTCCCTGCGCCTGACCGAGATCGCGGCCGCCACGGGCCTCGACAAGAGCGCGGCCCAGCGTTTCACCCACACCCTCTTCGAGCTCGGCTACCTGCGCAAGGATGTCAAGACCAAGCATTACAGCCTGGCACCCAAGGTGCTGGAGCTCGGCTTCACCTACCTGCGCACCGATGCGCTGGTGGAGCGCGCGGCACCCTATCTCCTGGAAGCCAGCCGGCGCTCGGAGGAGACGGTGAACCTGACCGAGCTCGACGGCACCGAGGTCGTCTATGTGGCGCGCGTGCCGAGCCGGCACGTCATCAGCGTCGACGTGATCCTCGGTACCTGGCTGCCGGCCTACTGCACGGCGACCGGCCGCGCCATCCTGGCCTTCCTGCCCGAGGACGAGGCGCGCGACATCCTGGAACGGTCCGACCGCATCGCCTATACCGAGGTCACCGAGACCGATCTCGACGCCCTCATGGGCCGCCTCGCCGAGGCCCGGCGCGACGGTTTCGCCGTCGCCGCCGAGGAATATTATATCGGCGACCTCTCCATCGCCGCACCGGTGTTCGATTTCTCATGCCGGCCGGTGGCGGCCGTCAACATGGCCGTGCCCTCGGGCCGCTGGACGGTGGCGGCGGTGCGCAAGCGCCTGGCCGGTATCGTGCTCGATACCGCCCGCGCCATCAGCCGCACCGAGGGCGGCGCCGACGCGCGCGCTGCAGCGGGCTACCCCGACCGCATCTCGGTCAGCGCCCGCCCCCGGCGGTAGCAATACATAGCCGGCTCCCGGGCCTAGTACCCACTTTCATAATTCCGTGTGCCATACGATCGCTTTTCCCGTCTCCTCGGCAGGAGGGGGCGCGCCGGCGATGCCGGGGCATCGTCAAGCGTCCCCGACGCCCCGAGGGGGCGGGAAAAGCGACCCGAAGGGCGGCGCCCCGAGGCCCCCGGACGTCGTCGCGCGCCGCTTGTGATGCCCCGACATCACGGCGCGCCACCCTCCTAGCCGGGAACCTCGAGGCGCCGTCGTATGGCACACGGAATTATGAAAGTGGGTACTAGGGCGCCTCCACCTCGACTGGAATCACTCCAGGCCGCAAGGCGGCCCGCCGGCCGTCCGGCGCGCCCGCGCGGCGTCGAAGGGCTTCGCGTCGGCGAGGCGGCCAGCCTTCACCATGAAAGCGCTCTGGTCGTGATCGTGGTCTTCCGTGGCCAAGGCACCCTTTCCGGTCGCCCGTGAAGATGCGGACGTCGGCGAAAAAGGTGTCAGGCACCTTTTCTGTCTGACACCTTTATGGAGGAAGGATTTTGCGACGCGGCGAACATTCGGGGCCATTCGGCTCAAATGTCGTTATAGAGGGGCGTGCTCAAGTATTTGGTTCCCGAGTCCGACATCACGGTTACAACGGTTGCTTCGGGCCCCAGCCGGCCCGCCACTCTCAGGGCGGCAACGACATTGCCGCCGGTGGACGTGCCAGCGAACAGCGATTCTTCGCGAGCCAGCCTGCGTGACATCGCCATGGCTTCCGGGGTCGATACCGCGGAGATCTCGCTGACGATGCCGGGGTCCCACAACGGCACGACAAAGCCGGCGCCCGTGCCCTCTATCTTGTGAACACCCGTTTGGCCACCGGACAGGACGGCCGATTCGCTCGGCTCGACCGCAACGATATGGATATCCGGATCGAAACGAAGCAGCGCGTTCGCCACCCCGCGCACGCAACCCCCCGTCCCGACCATTTGAACGAAGGAGTCGATGTTGCCAGCGGTCTGCCGCCAAATTTCCTCACCCACCTTCTGGTAGCCGGCGACTTGATCGATATTATTGAGCTGGTCCGTCCAAAAAGCGCCCGTTTCCTCGGTGATCGCGCGGGCAGCCTCGATCATCTTTCGGGTCAAAGCCGCGTCCATGCCACCATCGATGCTCGGGACCACCGTCAATTCAGCGCCAAGCGCTTTCATGTGTTTGCGTTTCTCGTCACTGAAAGCGTCGGACGTGACGATTTTCGCGGTGTATCCCTTGACGGAACAGACGAGTGCCAAGGACAAACCCGTGCTGCCGCCGGTGTACTCGACGACCGTTCCGCCCTTCGGCAATCGGCCATCTTTTTCGGCCGCCTCGATCATGGCCAGGGCCATTCGGTCCTTCATACCGCCGGTCGGATTTTCGCTTTCCAGTTTGACCAGAATGCGCGCATGGCCCGAGGGCACGACATGCCGAAGCTCGACCAGTGCCGTATCGCCGATTCCGTCCAGGATCGACCGGTCGATTCGCTCCTCGCCACACACGAGCTGCTCCTCCTCATTGCGACCGCGCGCCTCCGCGCGCGCCGGAGAACCAGCCGGCCCCCTTGCGGCCTAGTGTCCTGATCGCGAAGTTTCTATGATTTCTTTTTGGGATCGTGGAGGCATGTTATGGCGCGTGGTCGGGTAGCGGTTGCGATTGAGCTTTCGGTGTCGGAGCGTCGGGAACTCGATGAGCTGGCGCGGCGGCGGCGGACGGCACAGGGTCTGGCGCGACGGGCGCGGATTGTTCTTCTGGCCGCCGAGGGGCTCGAGAACAAGACCATCGCGGCCGAGCTTGGCGCGGCGCCGGATACGGTCGGCGTCTGGCGCCGACGCTTCGCCGAGCGGCGTCTGGAGGGCCTTCATGACGAGCCCCGCCCGGGTACGCCGCGACGGATCAGCGACGACGCCGTTGCCGAGACGATCCGGCGGACGCTCGAGGAGACGCCGGCGGACGCGACGCACTGGTCGTTACGCAGCATGGCGCGGTCGACCGGCTATGCGCCGTCGACGATCCACCGCATCTGGCGTGCCTTCGGGTTGCAACCGCACCGTTCGAAGAGCTTCAAGCTGTCGAGCGACCCGTTCTTCGTGGAGAAGGTCCGCGATATCGTCGGGCTCTATCTCAATCCGCCGGAACGGGCGTTGGCCCTGTGCGTCGACGAGAAGAGCCAGATCCAGGCCCTCGACAGGACCCAGCCGCTGTTGCCCATGCGCCCCGGTCAGGCCGAACGGCGCAGCCACGACTACAAACGCCACGGCACCCTGTCGCTGTTCGCCGCTCTCGACACCGCGACCGGCCAAGTCATCGGCCGCTGCTTCGCCCGCCATCGGGCGCGCGAGTTCCGGGCCTTCCTCAACACCGTGGAAGCGCGGGTGCCGGCCGATCTCGATGTGCACATAATCATGGACAACCTGGCGACCCACAAGACCAAGGCGATCCGCGACTGGTTCGCCCGCCACCCCCGATGGCAGGCCCATTACACGCCGACCTCGCCCTCCTGGATCAACCAGGTCGAACGTTTCTTCGCCCTGTTGACCGAAAAGCAGCTGCGCCGCGGCGTCCACCGCTCCACCAAGGAGCTCGAAGCCGCCATCCTTCGCTATATGGACACCGTCAATGCCGATCCAAAGCCATTCCGTTGGACCAAATCAGCCGACGACATCTTGGCCTCAATCAAGCGTTTCTGCCTCGCAAACATTCGTATCGCCGAGCACCAACAACAAATCACGCAAACTTCAGAATCAGGACACTAGGGCCTGTTGAGATTCATCGTGAATTGATGATTGCTGAACAGAGGTAGATCATGGCCTCGAAACTGTCGTCGGTTTTTTCGCTTCGCATGGCGATACGCTTGAACTCCTTGAGTTTGCAAAAGAAATTCTCGATCAGGTGTCGCCATTTATAGATTTCGCTATCGATGTCCAGTGGCTGGAGACGCTGCGGGCGTTGGGATATGACGATTTGCACGCCCCGTTCGTTCATGTTTTCGATGATCCAATTCGAATCGAACGCCTTGTCGGCGATCAGGCCGCCGAATTCGATATTCTCGATGAGCGGGGCGACGCCGACGGTGTCATGGCGTTGTCCGGGCAAGAGAACAAAGCGGACCAGATTGCCAAGCGCATCCGTCAGGGCCAGGATTTTGGTGCTCAACCCGCCCCTTGACTTGCCGATAGCCTGGCTTTGAGTCCCCCTTTTGCGCCCTGGCCGTGCCGATGAACCTTGACGATTGTGCCGTCGATCATCGCAAACTCCATGTCTGGATCGTCTGACACGGCGTCGAATATCCGTTTGAAAACATCGGCTTTGACCCAATCACGAAACCGCTTGAACACCGTATTCCACTTGCCGAACCGTACCGGCAAGTCACGCCATGGACAGCCGGTCCGCGCGATCCAAAGAACCGCCTCCAAAAACAACCGGCCATCGCCACCCGTTCGGCCAGGGTCCGTCTTCTTGCCAAGACAATGCGGCTCCATCCGCGCCCACTGCCTATCGGTGATCACAAAACGCTCCGATGTCATTCAAACCTCCTCCAAAAGAAAGTTTGAATCACATATTATGCCGTTTGGGAATCCTAAATCTCAACAGACCCTAGAGCGGGTCCGCTTTGATCGGACCCACTCTAGCCCTATTTGTCGCTCGCGGCAGCGGACCAAGAGGTCCGCGCCTGCGCGGGCACGCCGGCCGACCGGCGGGCCGCCTTGCGGCCTGGAGCGATTCCAGACGAGGTGGAATCGCTTTAGAGCGGCAGGGCCGTGCCCAAGCCTTCGGCCAGCGCCCGCTCGTAGAAGGTGCCGGCGACGGCCACGTCGGCGAGGGCGAGGCCCGAGAAGACGAGGCCCGTGCGCTGGCGGTCGTCCGCGCGCCCGGGCTTGGTGCCTCCCACCAGCTCGGCGAGGTCGGCGTCGAAGGGCTCGGGGTAGGCGAGGCGGCCGGCCTTCACCATGGTGGCGCTCTGATCGTGGTCGTCCGTGACCATGATTTCGGGGGCGGCCGTCCCTTCCCAGCGCCAGGACCGGGACACGTCCGTCATGCCGGCGAAGGCGCCGGGGGAGAGCCAGCCCGGGTCGAGGAAGGGCTCGAGGCCGGGCGATTCCGGCACGCTCGAGATCACGATGTCGAGCCCCTCGACGGCGGCGCGCGCCTCGTCGACCACGCCCGCCTCGATTCCCGTCTCGCGCACCTCGGCGGCAAACGCCTCGGCCGTCGCCCGCCGCCGGCTATAGGCCACCACCCGGCGGATGGGGAAGGCGGCCATGAACGCGCGCAGATGGGTTCGCGCCTGGAGGCCGCAGGCGATGAAGCCCATGGTGGTGCTGTCCTTGCGCGCGAGGTACTTGGCCCCGACCACGGTGATGGCCGGGGTGCGGTGGCCGGTGATCCATTTCCCGTCCATGAGCGCGAGCGGCAGGCCCGTCTCGGCATCGTTCAGGAGGATGAGCGGGCTCACATGCGGCAGGCCGCGCCGATCGTTGTCATGCACCACGCCCGTCCACTTGACGGCGGCATAGGCCGGCTCGGCCATGACGCCCGCCATGGCCTGGAAGAAGGTCCCGGGCTTGGGGTAGAGGCCGAGCTTGGGCTTGAACACGGTGCGGCCCACGGCCTTCTGCGCCAGCATGGCCTCGACCGAGGCCGCGAGATCCGTGGGCGGCATGTCGGCGCCCTCGATATCCGCGTTGGAGAGATAGAGGATTTCCTCGCCCAGCTTCATGGTGCCATCCCGTCCGCTGTCATAGAGTCAGTACCCGCCCGAGGCCCTGCTCGACCGCCCGCTCGTAAACGAGGCCGCCAGCCGCCGCGTCGCCGAGGCCGATACCTGAGAAGATGACGCCGTTGCGCTCCGCGGGCGATTCCCGCGCCGGCTTGGTGCCCGCCACCAATTCGCCGATCTCGGCGTAATAGGGGAAGGTGTAGTTCATGGCCTCGGGACCACCCGGCGCGCTTTGCTCGAGATCGTCGGTGACCATCTTGTCGATGGCCACGAGCGAGCCCGCGTGGAAGCAGTGCCCGAGGTCGGTGAGGGCGGCGAAGCAGCCGGCCGGCAGCCAGCCGGCGTCGAGGAAGGGCGGCACGCCGCGCCCGTGGGGGATGGAGGAGACGAGGATGTCCGCTGAATCGACCACCGCGCGCGGCTCCTCGACCGCCTCCGCCGCGAGGCCCATGGCCCGCGCCCGCTCGGCGAAGGCCTGGGCCGTCTCCGCCCGCCGGCTATAGGCGAGCACGCGCTCGATTCCGAACTCGGCGCGCATGGCGTCGAGGTGAGAGCGCGCCTGGAGGCCACAGGCGAGGAAGCCGATGGTGCGGCTGTCGGCCCGCGCCAGATACTTGGCGGCGACGGCGGAGATCGCCGCCGTGCGCGTGCCCGTGACCCACATGCCGTCCATGAAGGCGAGCGGCAGGCCGGTCACCGAATCGTTGAGGATGATGAGGGGGCGGTAGCTCATCAGCCCCCGCCCTTCGTTGGCCGGCGTCGGCGCCACCCATTTGACGGCGGCATAAGCCGGCGACTGCATGACGCCAACCTTGGCCTGGAACTGCTGGCCGCCGGCCAGGTTGATGGAGAGCTTGGGCCGGAGCGCCGTGCGGCCCGCTGCCTTTTGCGCGAACATGGCCTCGACGGCCCGGTTGATCTCACCCGGCGTCACGCCCGCGGCCTCGATATCGGCGCTCGAGAGGAAGAGGATCTCCTTGCCGGGCTCCATGGCGCGCGGCGCCCGCCTAGTACCCACTATCATGATTCCGTGCCTCGTACGACGGCGCCCTGAGGTTCCCGGCTAGGAGCGCGGCGCGCCGTGATGCCGGGGCATCACAAGTGGCGCGCGACGACGACCGGGGGCCTCGGGGCGCCGCCCTCCGGGTCGCTTTTCCCGCTCCCTCGGGGCGTCGAGGGCGCTTGACGATGCCCCGGCATCGCCGGCGCGCGCCCTCCTGCCGAGGAGACGGGAAAAGCGATCGTACGAGGCACGGAATCATGATCGTCCCTATCCGGTTAAGGCAGGTCGTGCGCCCTGGGGTTGCAAGCCGTGGATCAACTGGCGGTATGTGATGGTTGGCCGGGCCATGGCGCGGCTCAGGACGAAGTCGCCGAGGTCGTCGATCCGCCGGCGGCGGTTGAAGCGATAGGCCCATTCCCGGCCATAGCGCGGCAAGTGCTTGGCGCTGACGCCATGGTAGGTGCCGTTGAGCCAGGTCTTGAGGTTGCTGAACAGGACGTGGATGATCGGCATCTGCGTCTCGGCGTTCTTGCCTTGGCCTTGGACGGTGGGCTGGTGCCGGTAGACGGCGCCGAGCCCGGCATAGCCCTTGAAATCGTCGGTCAGCAGGCGCGCGCCCGGCGTCACGGCGGCCCGCACGAAGCCGCCGAGCTGCTCGGCATTGGCCCGGGGCAGGATGGCAAGCCGCGCCCGGCCGGCGACGAAGCCGCTGCCCTCGACCCCCTTGCCCGGCGCCACCGCCACCTTCTCCACCGCCAGCACGAGCAGGCTCTTGTTGGCATTGGCCATCCCGCGGCCCCGGCTCTCGGGCTTGCCGCGCCCGCCGTAGTAGCTCTCATCGACCTCGACCATGCCGTCCAGCAACGCCTCCGGCCGCTCCGCCAAGCCATGGCGCAGCTTGTGAGCCATCAGCCATGCGGTCTCATAGCGAAGCCCCAGCTCGCGCGCCAGGAACAGGGCCGAGACCCCGCGCTTGTCCCGCCCCATCAACCACGCCGCCAGGAACCATTTGGGCAACGGTGTGCGGGTGCGGTGGAAGATGGTTCCCGCCGTCACCGACTCTTGACGACCGCAAGCCGCGCATTCGAAGACGCGCGCCCGCGCCTTGTGCCGATAGCCCCGCCGGTGCCCGCAGCGGGCGCACGCAAACCCAGACGGCCAGCGTCGATCCGCCAAGGCCAGGATGCACGATTCCTCGTCTCGGTAGCGCTCTTGGAACGTCAACAAGCCGCTCATGCCCTGTCTCCCGACCAATCCTCAGAGGCGGGAACAGTACACCCTTAGAGCGAACATATAAAGAACACTCGGTCGCTACCTGCATTAACCGGATAGGGACGATCATGATAGTGGGTACTAGAGCGCGAGCACGCGGCCGATGCCCTCGGCCCGCGCGCGCTCATAGACCACCTCCGCCACCGCCACGTCGGCCACCGCTGGGCCGCCGAAAAGGAGCGCCGTGCGCTCCGTGTCCGATGCGCGGCCCGTCCGCGCGCCGACCACGAGCTGCGCCACCTCGGCGTCGAAGGGCTTGGGGTAGCCGAGATCCTCGCCGCTCGGCCCGGACTGGTCGAAATCGTCCGTCACCACCCGGTCGAGCGCGCCGAGCGATCCCGGGAGCCACGGCTTGCCGAGGTCGACCATGGCGGCGAAGGCGCCGGGGGCGAGCCAAGCCACGTCGAGGAAGGGCTCGACCGCCGGGATCAGCGGCACGCTGGTGACCACGACATCCATGCCCTCGACGGCGGCGCGCGGGTCCTCGACCGCCTCGGCCGCGATGCCGAGCGCCCGCACCTCGCCCGCGAAGCCCACGGCCGTGCGCATGCGCCGGCTGTAGGCCCGCACCTCGCGCACCGCGAAATTCTCCATGAGCGCAGCGAGGTTGGTGCGCGCCTGGACGCCGCAGGCGATGAAGCCGACCGAGATGCTCCCCGGCCGGGCCAGGTGCTTGGCGGCGACGCCGGTGATCGCCGCCGTGCGCACGCCCGTGATCCAGCGCGCGTCCATGACCATGAGCGGCATGCCGGTCTCGTAATCGTTGAGCACTACGAGGCCGCTGATATGGGGGTGATGGGTGGCGCGGTCCGCGGGGGCGACGCCGATCCATTTGAGGCCCGCGCGCGGCGGGCTCTCCATGCCCGCGGGCATGGACAGGAAGAGCGCGCCGCCCGGCGATTGGAGCAACTGCTTGGGCTTCATGGCGGTGCGACCCGCCGCCTTCTCGCGGAACATGGCCTCGAGCGCGCCCTCGGCCTCACCCGGCGTCACGCCGCAGCGTTCCACGTCCGCGTTGGACAGATAGAGTATTTCCGCGCCGAGTTTCATGCCCGCGTGCTCCCGCGTCCCCGCGCCACTCTGCACGGGCACTCCGAGGCGAACAACCGTTTTGTGCCGGCGGCGGGGCTCGTCTAGGATCGCCACCGTCAGCGATACCGACACTCATGCTTCGACAGGCTCAGCATGAGGGCCTCCCGCGGAATCGGTGGAAACATCTTCCCGAGCCTGGTGACGCCTCACCCTGAGCCTGTCGAAGGGTGAGGCCGGCTCGGTGTCGATATGGAACTTGGCTCAACCACGAACCGGGACTCGGCACGGGGCGGCAATGGCGGCGATGCCCTCCCGCTCTCCGGCGTCCGGGTGCTGGACTGCGCCACCTACATCGCCGCCCCCGCGGCGGCGGCCATGCTGGCCGAGTTCGGCGCCGACGTGATCAAGATCGAGAAGCCCGGCACGGGCGATCCCCTGCGCGTCTTCGGCATGCCGAGCGGCCGGCCCGATGCCACCCTCTCCTGGCTCAACGAGGCGCGCAACAAGCGCTCCATCACCCTCGATCTGCGCAAGCCCAAGGGGGCCGCGCTGTTCAAGCGCCTCGCCACCGATGCCGACGTGGTGTGCGAGAACTTCCGCCCCGGCACGCTGGAGCGCTGGGGCCTCGGCTGGGACGTGCTCGCCGCCCTCAACCCCGGCCTCGTCATGCTGCGCGTGACCGGCTTCGGCCAGACCGGGCCCTACAAGGACCGGGTGGGCTTCGCCCGCATGGCCCACGCCTTCGGCGGCATCGGCTACCTCGCCGGCCATCCCGGCGAGCCGCCGGTCAACCCTGGCCCTTCCTCCCTCGCCGACTACATGGCCGCCGTCTACGGCGCCATGGGCGTGCTGCTGGCATTGCGCGCGCGCGACGCCTCGGGCCTCGGCCAGATGGTGGACCTGGGGCTCTACGAAGCGGTGTTCCGCTCCCTCGACGAGGCCCTGCCGGCCTTCGCCAAGCACGGCCGGGTGCGGGAGCCGAGCGGCTCGCGCACCCCCG
Source organism: Alphaproteobacteria bacterium (assembly GCA_963666705.2). Lineage (GTDB taxonomy): Bacteria > Pseudomonadota > Alphaproteobacteria > CADEGL01 > CADEGL01. The sequence goes on from CAXXKO010000030.1 coordinate 63,215, forward strand.
CCGTCGCACCCAACGCCAACTTCCCCACGGGCGACGGCCAATGGGCCTCGCTCTCCTGCACCGACGACCGCATGTTCGGCCGTCTCGCCCAAGCCATGGGCCGGCCCGAACTGGCGGCCGACCCGCGGTATGCGAAGAACGCCGCGCGGCTCGAGAATCGCGACGAGGTCGAGGGCATGACCTCGGCCTGGACCGCCTCCCTCACCCGCGCGGCGCTGGTGGCGAAGTGCGAGGAATTCGAGGTGCCCTGCGCGCCCATCCTCTCCATCGCCGACATCTTCGCCGACCCGCACTACCGCGCGCGCGAGAACTTCGCGGTGCTCGAGGACCCGGTGGCGGGCGAGGTGGTGCTGCCCAACGTGGCCCCCCGGCTCTCGCGCACGCCGGGCCGCGTGAGGTGGCTCGGCCCCACCCTCGGCGAGGCCAACGGGGACGTCTACGGCGGCGAGCTCGGCCTCACCGAGTCGGAGATCGCCGCCCTCGCGGCCGAGGGCGTGATCTGAGGCGCCGTGCCGGTTCCAGATAAGTATACAGGCACCGGCAAGTAAGCGACTTGCTCGAAATCGCCCCCGGGCGGCCCGCGAGTGCTGGCGCCGGAAGTTCGTGGGCCCTAACATCCCGACCCATGAATACGGCTCCCACGAACAGCGGCAAGGCGGGCGGGCGCGGCGTCAGGATCGCGCTGCTCATGCTCTTCGGCAGCACGCTTCTGGTCGGATTCTCGGGCACGCTCGCGCGTCTGAGCGAGGTCGGGCCGCTCGGCACCGCGTTCTGGCGCATGGGGCTCGCCGTGCCCGTGATCTTCATCTGGATGGCCGTCGAGCCCAGAAAAACCGCCGGGCGGCGGCGGCCCATCGGGCGCCTCGACTATATCCTGCTGGTGGCAGGCGGGGTGCTGTTCGGCGTCGAGATCGGCATCTGGCACTGGTCGCTGCAGTTCACTTCGGTCGCCAACGCGACCTTCCTCAGCAACTCGGCCCCCATTGTCGTCACCCTCGGCGGATGGCTCGTGTTCGGCCACCGGGTGTCGGGCCGCTTCCTCCTGGGCATGGCCATATCGCTCGCCGGCGGTGCCGTGCTGATGGGCGAGAGCCTCTCGATCGGCCTCACGAACCTGGCCGGCGACGCCATCGCCGTGGTGGCCGCCATCCTGTTCGGCGGCTACATCCTGGTGATCGCGCGCCTGCGGGCGGATTTCGCGACCTCCACCGTCATGGCCTGGACCTGCGTCGTGGGCGCGGCCGTCCTGCTGCCCCCGGCGCTGCTGACGGAGGCGGCGCTGTTCCCCGCCTCGCTCGCCGGATGGGCCATCGTCATCGCAATCGCCGTCGCCTGCCAGGGCCTGGGACAAAGCCTGCTGACCTTCGCCCTCGCCCACCTACCCGCCGCCTTCTCCTCCGTCGGCTATCTGGTGGTGCCGGTGACGGCGGCGCTCGCCGCCTGGGCCGTCCTCGGCGAGCCGGTCAGCCCCGTCCAGGGCCTCGGCGCCGCCATCGTGCTCGCCGGCGTGATCCTGGCGCGGCGCGGCAGCCGGTGAGGGGAACTCATTAAGGTGGGGGAAAGTGTCGTAAATAATGACTTTTATGTATTCTGTATGACGATATTATACACACTGATGTCATGTTCGACATCCCAAGCACCCGCAGCGCACAACAGGGAAATCCCCTCCAGGGACTTGCGGACCGCCAACAGCTGCGTGTCGGCGACTGGTGGGTCAGCTATGGAATCCACCGCGCCTCACGCATGCTGGAGGTGTTCGAGGTCGCATCCAGAGGAGAAGCCTATCGATGAGCCCAACGCCCAAGGCCGGCGCCACCCATATTCAGTACATCCCCCGTGAGGGCGAGCCGGAGTATGCCATCCTGCCGATCGTAGAGTACCGGCGGCTGGCCGAGCTCGACGAGGACTCGGCCGCGACGGCGGCCTATCACCGCACGCGTGGTGACGCGCTGGTGCCCGGCGCCGTGGTCGACGCGCTCGGCGAAGGCCAGAATCCCGTCCGCGCATGGCGCAAGCACCGTAGCCTGACCCAAGCGGCACTGGCCAGGGCCGTCGGCGTCTCCCGCGCCTACGTGGCCGGCATCGAGACCGGTCGCGCCGCGGGCTCGGTGCGCGCCCTCAAAGCCATCGCCGAGGCTCTTGGTGTGGATCTCGACGATCTGGTGCGTTGACCCTCCGATGATGAGCTTCCATGCAGGCCCGCCACTGGTGGCGCCGGCCGCATGAAGGAACGCGCCCGGCGCCCGGGCTGGTGGCTGTGGGTCATCTGGCTGCCGAGCGCGCTCTTCTTCGCCTACAACTTCTTCCAGCGCACGGCGCCCAGCGTGATGGCGGGCGAGCTGATGCGCGACTTCGCCGTGGGCGGCTGGCTGCTCGGCAACCTCACGGCCTTCTATTTCTATTCCTACGCCGTCATGCAGCTCGCCGTGGGTGTGCTGCTCGACCGCTTCGGGCCGCGGCCGGTCCTGACCGCGGCCGCCCTCGCCGCCGGCGCCGGCACGGTGCTGTTCGCCACCGCCCAGGACCTGAACGTCGCCTACCTCGGCCGGCTCCTGATCGGCGCCGGGGTGAGCTTCGGCTGGATCGGCACCCTCGTGGTCATCGCCCTCTGGTTCCCACCCCGCAGGTTCGCGCTCATGGCCGGGATCGCCTCGCTCGTCGGCATGGGCGGCGGCATCCTGGCGCAGGCGCCGCTCGCCGCCTTCATCGAAGCCGCCACCTGGCGCGAGGCCATGCTGACGGCCGCCGCCGTCTCATTCGCCATCGCCGGGCTGGTGTGGCTCTTGATACCGGGCGGTGCCGCGGCGCGCGGGCAGATGGCGGCGCCCGCGACGGCAGCGCCGCTGCTCGACGGGCTGCGCCGCGCCGTCCGCTCGCACCAGACCTGGCTCATCGGCCTCTATATCAGCACCACGGTAGTGCCCTATATCGGCCTCGCGGCACTGTGGGGCGTGCCCTACCTCACCCAGGCCCACGGCATGAGCCGGACCCAAGCGGCCCTCGGGCTCTCGCTCCTGCTCGGCGCCCAAGGCCTCATGAGCCCGGTCATGGGCTGGGTCTCCGACGCCATCGGCCGGCGCAAGCCGATCCTGTTCCTCTGTTCCTGCCTCGAGCTGATCGCCCTCTCAGCGATCCTCTATCTGCCCGGCCTGCCCCACTGGGCCGTCCACGCCCTTCTGTTCCTCCTCGGCACGGGCTCTGCGGGCATCGTCATCGGCTTCGCGACGGGGCGCGAATCGAGCCCGGCCGGCGAGGCGGGCGCCGCGCTCAGCACCATCAACGCCATGGTCATGATCGCTGCGGCCCTGATCCACCCGGCCGTCGGCTATGCCCTCGACCTCAACTGGGGCGGTGTCGAGATCGACGGCGCGCGCCAATACTCGACGGCGGCCTACCAGTCGGCGATGATGATGCTGCCGGGCGCGACCCTGGTGGGGATGATCGCCGCCCTCCTCATTCGAGAGACCGGGGCCGGCGGCGGCGCGGCAAAGCACACCTGAGGAGAGGAAGGAGCCATGCCCAAATTCGCGGCCAACCTCTCGACCATGTTCGCGGAGCACCCGTTCCTCGACCGCTTCGAGGCGGCCGCGCGGGCCGGATTCGAGGCCGTCGAGTGCCAGCAGCCCTACGCGGCGACGGTCAAGGACATCGCCGCCCGGCTCAGCGACAACGGCCTCGGCCTCGTCCTCCACAACACGCCCGAGGGCGGCCCCGGCGACCGCGGCATCGCCTGCCACCCGGGCCGCGGGGACGAGTTCCGCGACAGCATCCTCCTGGCGCTCGACTATGCCGCCGCCCTCGGCTGCCGGCACCTCCACTGCATGGCCGGGGTGGCGCCCGCCAATGCCGAGCCCGAGGCCGTGCGCGACACCTATCTCGAGAACCTGGCCTTCGCCGCCGAGGCGGCGGCGCCGGCCGGCGTCACGCCCCTCGTCGAGCCCATCAACACCCGCGACGTGCCCGGCTACTTCATGACCCGGACCGACCAGGCCCTCGAGGCCATCACGGCGGCCGGCGGCGGCAACCTCGGCCTCCAGTTCGACCTCTACCACCGCCAGATCGTGGAGGGCGACCTGATCCCCACCCTCGAGCGGGTGCTGCCGCACATCCGCCACATCCAGATCGCCGACACCCCGGGGCGGCACGAGCCGGGGACGGGCGAGATCAACTACCCGGTCGTCCTCGAGCGCCTCGACGCGCTCGGCTACGCCGGCTGGGTGGGCTGTGAGTACCGGCCGCGCGCGGGCACGCTGGACGGACTCGGCTGGATCCGGCCCTGGCTGCCGGCCGCCGCGTGACGGAGCCGGAGCGGCGCCTGCGCGCGCTGCTCGACGCCGCGGTCGCCGCCGGCGACCCGGCCACATGCGTGCCGCCGCACCTGCCCTCGCCGCCCAGGGGCCGCACGGTGGTGCTGGGTGCCGGCAAGGCGAGCGCCGCCATGGCCCGGGCGGTCGAGGACCACTGGCCGGGCGCGCTCTCGGGCCTGGTCGTGACGCGCTACGGCTACGGCATCGAATGCGCGCGCATCGAGGTCGTCGTGGCCGCCCACCCGGTGCCGGACGCGGCCGGGCGGGCGGCGGCGGCGCGCATCCTCGAATTGGCCCACGGCCTCGGCGCGGACGACCTGGCGCTCGTCCTGGTCTCGGGCGGTGCCTCGGCGCTCCTCTCCCTTCCCGCCGCCGGCCTCACCCTCGCGGACAAGCAGGCGGTGACCAAGGCGCTCCTCGCCGCGGGCGCCGACATCACCGAGCTCAACACCGTGCGCAAGCACCTCTCGGCCATCAAGGGCGGGCGGCTCGCCGCCGCCGCCTGGCCGGCGCGTACGGTGGCGCTCCTCATCTCCGACGTGGCCGGTGACGACCCGGCGGTGATCGGCTCGGGCCCCACGGTGGCCGACCCCACGCGCCATGCGGACGCGCTGGCCGTCATCGAGAAATACCGGGTGGCGGTGCCAGCCCCGGTCCTGGACCGGCTGCACGGCGACGGCGACGAGACGCCCAAGCCGGGCGACGCGCGCCTCGACCGCACGGAGGCACGCATCGTCGCCGACCCCAGGCGGGCCATCGAGGCGGCGGCACGGGCGGCGCGTGGGATGGGCCTGGAGCCAGTCATTCTCGGCGACACGATCGAGGGGGAATCGCGCGCCGTCGCCGCGGCCCAGGCCGCGTGCGCGCGGGAGGCGGCCGGCGGGGGCCGGGTCCTGCTCTCGGGCGGCGAGACCACGGTGACCGTGCGGGGCCGGGGCCGGGGCGGGCCCAACACGGAATTCGCGCTCGCCCTCGCCATCGCCCTCGAGAGCGCGCCCGGCATCCACGCCATCGCCTGCGATACCGACGGCACCGACGGCGCCGGGGACAATGCCGGGGCGCTGGTCGGCCCCGACACGCTCGCCCGTGCCCGCGCCGTCGGCCTTGACCCGGCGCACTATCTGGCGGACAACGATTCGTACGCGTTTTTCGCCGAATTGGGCGATCTGGTGACGACGGGGCCGACCCGGACCAACGTCAACGATTTCCGCGCTATTCTGATCGCCTAGGCCAGCACGGGAGGAGCACCACACCATGAGCAGCGCGCGAGATATATTCGAGCCGAGCCACTACACGAACGTGCGCAAGCCGCTCCCCGAGGCGGAGACGCTGCCGGCGTGGTGCTATACCGACCCGGCCTTCACGGCGCGCGAGGTCGAGGAAATCTTCCTCAAGGTCTGGATCTTCATCTGCCGCGCGGACGAGCTGCCCGAGGCCGGCGACTACGCCTCGGTGGATACGGCGGGCGGGCCGGTGATCGTCGTGCGCGGCCGCGACGGCACCCTCCGCGCCCACGCCAACAACTGCCGGCACAGGGGTTCGCGCCTCCTCTACGGCAAGGGCAACTGCAAGCGCGCCATCATGTGCCCCTACCACGCCTGGACCTACGACTTGGACGGCCGCCTCACCGGCGCGCCGGACATGGAGCGCACGGCCGGCTTCGACAAGGCGAACTACCGCCTCCACCCGGTGCGGCTCGAAGTGTGGGACGGCTTCGCCTTCATCAACTTCAACCCCGCGGGCGAGAGCCTGATCGAGTATCTGGGCGACATGCCCGAGCGCTTCGCGCCCTACGGCTTCTCGGACTGGGTCTGCGTGCGCCGCTCGGTCTACGAGCTCGACTGCAACTGGAAGCTTCTGATCGAGAATGCGCTCGAGGCCTACCACACGACCACGGTCCACGCGGATTCGCTCGGCACGCAAGTCAGCGAGGACGTGACGACGGACGGCAATTGGGAGGCCCTCTACCTGCCGGGCGAGACCAGCGTCTCGATCCTGCCGGGCGAGACCGCCCCCTTCCCCCACGTCGCGAACCTGCCCGGCGAGCTCGCGCATGGCGCCTACTTCACGGTGATCTACCCCAACACCCAGTTCGCCTGCACCCAGGACAGCATGTGGTGGCTTACCTTCACGCCCCTCGGCCCTGGCCGGTGCCGGGCCGACTTCGGCTTCGCCTTTCCCAGGGAGACGGTGGCCCAGCCCAAATTCGCGAAGGACGTCGAGGAATACTACCGTCGCTGGGACATGGGCATCGCCGAGGACAACGATACGGGCCAGCTCCAGCAGCGCGGCCTCGAATCGGTGCTCCATGTCCCCGGCCCCTATTCCTATCGCGAGCGCGTCGTCCACCTCCTCATCAACTGGATCCTGGACCGGGTGCTGGCGAGCGGCGAGCGCGCCTGACCGGCCTGGCCCCGCCCAACGAGCGCTGGCGCCCCCGGCGGGCCGGGGCTAGGCTTGGCCCATGAGACGATCGCGCCGCGCGAAGATCATCGCCACGCTGGGGCCGGCGAGCTCGGACGCCGACACCATCCGGGCGCTGTTCGACGCCGGTGTCGATGTCTTTCGCCTCAATTTCAGCCACGGCACCCACGCGGATCACGCCGAGCGGGTCGATATCCTGCGCCGGATCGAGGCCGATACGCGGCGGCCCATCGGCGTCATGCTGGACCTGCAGGGGCCGAAGCTGCGGGTCGGGAATTTCCCCGGCGGCCACGTGGATCTGGAGGCCGGCACGCCCTTCCGGCTCGAGCTCGCGGAGGGGGACGGCGACGCGCGCCACGCGTGCCTGCCCCATCCCGAGATCTTCTCGGCCCTCGAGGCGGGCAGCGCCCTCCTCATCGACGACGGGCGCATCCACCTGCGGGTGACCGAGGCGGGGAGCGACTTCGCGGAGACGGAGGTGGTGAGCGGTGGCGAGCTCAGCGACCACAAGGGCGTCAATGTGCCGGGCGTGGCGCTGCCCATCTCGCCCATCACGGCCAAGGACCGGGAGGACCTCGAGTACGGACTCGACCTGGGCGTCGACTGGGTGGCCTTGAGCTTCGTGCAGCGGCCCGACGACATCACCGAGGCGCGCAACCTGATCAAGGGGCGGGCATCGATCCTGGCCAAGCTCGAAAAACCGGCGGCCATCGAGCGTCTGGAGGAGATCGTCGACCTTTCGGACGCGGTCATGGTGGCGCGCGGCGACCTCGGCGTCGAGCTGCCGCCCGAGGACGTGCCGATCCTGCAGAAACGCATCGTCCGGACCTGCCGGGAGGCGGGCAAGCCGGTGGTGGTCGCGACCCAGATGCTCGAATCCATGGTGCGCGACCCGCGCCCGACCCGGGCCGAGGCGTCCGACGTGGCGACGGCCATCTATGAAGGGGCGGACGCGGTCATGCTTTCGGCCGAGACGGCGGCGGGCCAGCACCCGATCGAGGCCGTGGCCATGATGGACCGCATCGTCGAGCGGGTGGAGCTCGACCCCAATTTCCGCAAGATCATGGATGCCGAGCACCCGGATCCCGAGCCGACCTCGGCCGACGCCATCACGGCGGCGGCGCGCCAGGTCGCCGGCACCCTTTCGGCGGCGGCCATCGTCACCTTCACGACCTCGGGCTCGACCACCCTGCGCGCGGCGCGGGAGCGGCCACCGGTGCCCATCCTCTGCCTTACCCCCGACCTCGGCACGGCCCGGCGCCTCGCACTCGCCTGGGGCATCCACGGGGTGCACACGTCCGATGTCACCGACGTGGACGAGATGGTGGCCGCCGCCTGCTGGTGCGCCGTCGAACAAGGCTTCGCCGCGCCCGGCCAACGCCTCGTCATCACCGCCGGCATGCCCTTCGGCACGCCCGGGCGCACCAATCTCCTCCGCGTCGCCTGGATCGAGGACTGATTCCCGGCAAGGGCTGAGGGCTGGGGCGTCACTGGAACTTGGGCATGATCTCCGACGCCATGCCGTGCATCATGTCGACGTCCTTATCGATCGAGAACATCACGCTCGAAATGCCCTTGGCACCGATGTCCTCGAGGGCCGCGACCTGCTCTGTGATGTCCTCGGGCGTGCCGGCGGCGAGGAAGAAGTCGATGACGCGCTGGGTCACGAACTTGGTCTGGGGGCCGCCGACGCGTTCGGTCCAATAGGGGTCGTAGGCGTCGAAGATTTGCCGGAACTCGTCGATGATGCCGGGATGCCGGCGCTCGATGCGCTTCTGCAGGTCCATCGTCGCCGGGTGTTGGCGCTTGAGGATCTGCATCAGCTCCCAGGTACAGGTCGCGGCGTAGGGCTCGAGCTCGCGCTTGGCCGCCGCCTTGGATTCGGTGATGTAGCACTGGGTGCGGATCCAGACATCGATCTCAGCCGGGTCGCGCCCCGCCTTCTCGGCCCCCTCGGCCACCTGCTCCATGCGCCATTTCTGCAGCTCCGGATCCATGCCGATGCTGAGCACCGCGTCGCCGAATTCGCCCGCGATCTCGCACGTCCTGGGGCCGGCCACGGCGACGTAGATGGGCACCGGTTCGCCATTCCATCTCGAAGCGCGGATCCATTCGTTGTGCCAGCTATCGCCCTTCCACGTCCCCTCCCCGCCCGAGGAATAGTCGCGGATGAACTGGAGCGATTCGCGCAGCTCGCGCATGAGGACGCCCTTGTTGAGAGCTGGCCATAGGGCCCGCCGGCACCGATGCCGACGAACGCGCGCCCGTCCGTGAGATCGCGCAGCGAAGCCACGGCGTTGGCGATGGCACCCGGGTGATAGGTGTCTGGGTTGGTCACGCCGTGGCCGATGTGGATGCGGCTCGTGCCCATGGCCGCGACCGTCATCATGACATTCACTTCCTGCGAGAGGTTGTTCATGTCGATCGCCGTCAGCTGATGAAAGCCCAGCTCCTCGGCCAACTGGGCGTATTCCGTCATGGTGTGGACGGTCTGGTCCTGGCCGAACCCCAAGCCGAACTGCATGATCATACCCGCACCCCCTTCGATGGCACCCGCGTTCAATTCGAGCGCGCGGCGAACCGTATCAGACTGGTTGTAGAGTTGGGAACCGGCTTCGACCGGGCCATCGGCCTGCTCGCCGGAATCCCCGGTCCAATCCTTGCCGGACGCTGGGCCGTGTGCATTAATCCCGTCATTCAATTGGGCAATTGGGCAACTGGGGAGCGGGAGACATGGGTGAGATGATCGAATTCGCGCTGCCGGGCGGCGGCAGCGCCAAGGGCTATCTGGCGAGGGCCGAGGAAAGCAAGGGCGGCATCGTCATCGTCCAGGAGTGGTGGGGCCTCAACGAACAGATGTGCGGCGTCGCCGATCGGTACGCCGCCGCGGGTTACAACGCGCTCGCGCCCGACCTCTACGAAGGCCGCTTGACGGCGCTTCCGGACGAGGCCGAGCACCTGATGGACGGGCTCGACTGGGCGGCGGCCACGGACAGGGAGTTGCGCGGCGCGCTCCAGTTCCTCAAGGCCACGGACGACCGGGTGGCCGTGACCGGCTACTGCCTCGGCGGCGCCCTGACCGTCGCCGCCGGCGTGCGCCTGGAGGAGGCGGACGTCGCCATCAGCTACTACGGTATCGCGCCCATCGAAATCGCCGACCCGGCAAAGATGCGCATCCCCTTCCAGGGCCATTTCGCCGACGAGGACGACTGGTGCACGCCGGCGGCGGTAGACGCGCTGGAGGCCGCCTTGAAGGGGGCCGGGGCGGTCCACGAGATCTACCGCTACGACGCCAAACACGCCTTCGCCAACGAAGACGAGCCGGATATCTATGACGAGGAGGCGAGCGAGCGGGCGTGGATGCGGTCGATTGCCTTCCTGAAGACCCATCTCTAGGGGAGGCGCGAGGAAGGCGAATGACCTCCCATACCGGCCCAGCGGGCGGGGCGCGGGGCGCGATCGCGAACCCGTTCGCCCGGCGCTGGCGGTGGACGGACGGGCCCGGGAGACCCTGAATGCGGGGCCTGATGCAGGACCGGGAGATGATGGTGACCTCGGTCCTCGAATACGCGGCCACGTATTTCGGCGACGTGGAGGTCGTCTCGCGCAATATCGAGGGGCCGATCCACCGCTCGACCTACCGCCAAACGGACGCGCGGGCGCGGCGCCTCGCCCAGGCGCTAGCGCGGCTCGGCGTCCGGCCGGGCGACCGCGTCGGCGGCGTCTCCTGGAACCACTCGCGCTACCTCGAGGCGTTCTTCGGCGTCTCCGGGATGGGCGCCATCCTGCACACCGTGAACCCGCGGCTCTTTGCCGAGCAGCTGATCTACATGATCGACCATGCGGCGGACCGCTTCCTCCTGGTCGATCTCGGCTGCGTCGAGACCGTCGCCGGCATCCTCGACGACCTCGAGACGGTGGAGGGGATCATCGTGCTCACCGACGCCGCGCACATGCCCGAGGACGCCCTCCCCGGCGCGCTCTGCTACGAGGACCTGCTGGCGGCCGAGGACGGCGACTACGCCTGGCCGAGCTTCGACGAGCGCACGGCCTCGGTCATCTGCTACACCTCGGGCACCACGGGGCACCCCAAGGGCGTGGTCTTCAGCCATCGCAGCTCGGTCGTCCAGGCCATGGCCGTCGCGGGCGCGAACGCCACCGCCATGTCCTACCGGGACACGGCCTTCCCGGTGGTGCCCATCTATCACGGCAATGGCTGGAGCGTGCCCTACCTCGCGCCCATGACCGGGGCGAAGCTGGTGCTGCCGGGGCGCGAGATGGGCATGGCGAGCCTGCACGAGCTGATCGTGGGCGAGGGCGTGACCATGGCCATGGCGGTGCCGACCATATGGCTCGCCATGCTCCAATACCTGAATGAGACGAGCCAGGACCTGGGGCGGCTCGAGCGCATCCTCACCGGCGGCACGGCGCCGCCGCGGGCACTCATGGAGGCGCTCGCGCGCGACTATGGCGTCGCCACCACCCATGGCTGGGGCATGACAGAGACCTCGGCGGGCACCACCATGTCGATGCCCGACCCCGGCCTCGAGGGCGACGCCGCGCTGGACGCCCGCCTCTCCCAGGGCAAGCCGGTCTACGGCGCGGAGATGCGCCTCGCCAGCGATGACGGCCAGCCCCTGGCCTGGGACGGCCGCAGCGCGGGGGAGCTCCTGGTCCGCGGCTACTGGGTCTCGAGCGCCTATTACCGGCGCGACGACGTGGCGGCCCTCGACGACGCGGGTTGGCTCCGCACCGGCGACCTGGCGGTGATCGACGCGGACGGCAGCATGCGCCTGACCGACCGGCTCAAGGACGTCATCAAGTCGGGCGGCGAATGGATCAGCTCCATCGACCTCGAGAACGCCGCCGTCGGCCACCCGGACGTGGCCGAGGCGGCCGTCATCGCCATTCCGCACCCCAAGTGGCAGGAGCGCCCGATGCTGGTCGCCGTGCCGGCACCGGGCGCCCGGGTCACGGCCGAGGGCCTGCGCGACTGGCTCGCCGAGCGGGTGGCGAAGTGGTGGGTGCCCGACGAGGTGCGCCTCGCGGACGCGCTGCCCCACACCGGCACCGGCAAGGTCGACAAGGTTGCGCTGCGCCGCGCGTTCGCGGCCGATACGGGCGCGTGAGGGGAGAAGCGGGCATGCCGAGCCTGCCCCCCCTGCCCACCATGGGCGTCGGTAGCTACGCCTCGCCCGGCTGGCTGGTGGCCGCGCGGCGCATGATGCGCGAGGATGGGTTCGGCCCCCAGGACGTGGAAGAGCTGTTCGAGGACGCGACGCGCGTCGTCATCGCCGACCAGATCGAGGCCGGCGTGGACGTGCTGACGGATGGCGAGCTGCGCCGCCAGCGCTTCGTCTACGAGATGTTCGACCGCGTCGACGGCATCGCCCGCGTCCCGCCGCGCCGGCGCCTGGGCGTGCCCGGCTACGACATGGCGCCCACCTTCGTGGCGGAGGGGCCGCTCTCGGCGCCCGAGGGCTTCGGCGTGGTCGAGGATTTCCTGGCGCTCCGGCGGCTGGCGCCCGACCGGCCGCTCAAGATCGCCATGCCGGGGCCGCTCACCTTCGGTTACTCGATCCGTGCCGGCGGCGTCGACCCGGCGGCGCTGGTCGACCAGATCGTCGCCATGGTGCGGGCCGAGCTCGACGGCCTCGTCGCCGCCGGTGCTGGCTATATCCAGCTCGACGAGCCGGCGCTGCCACGCCGGCCCTACGGCCTCTCGCCCGAGGAGGGGGCCCAGGTCGTCAACCGCGCGCTCTCGGGCCTCCCCTGCAAGCGCGCGGTCCATGTCTGCTTCGGCAACAACGCCGGCCGGCCCTTCGCCGACCGCCGCCTCGAACCGCTGATGGGGGCGATCCAATCCCTCGACTGCGAGCAGCTCTTCATCGAGCTGGCCAACCGCGGGATGGCCGGGGTGGAGCTCCTCGCCCCTCTCAGCGAGCGCTTCGAGATAGCCGCCGGTGTCGTCGACGTGAAGAACTGGTACCCCGAATCGGCCGAGGACGTGGCCCGGCGCATCCGTCAGTGCCTCGAATACATGCCGGCCGACAAGCTCGCCGTGACGGCCGACTGCGGCTTCTCCGCCCTCCCGCGCCACCTCGCGCGCGAGAAGCTGGGCGCCATGGTGGCTGGCGCGCGAATCGTACGCACGGAGCTGTAGATTCCCGCATACCGGGAGCCGGGCAGTCGCGAGCCGGCGAGAATCGCTCCGGGATCGCTCGGAATTCAATGAGTATTATCACTAGTGTCCGGTTAAAAATCGAATAAATTCAATTGGTTGGTTATTTGCGAAGCGTTGCATCTGTTTTCGTCTCCCGCAAGTGCTTGATGTATGGGCATTTTCTCGAAGAGGGTCACCGAGAGGATCTGTAACAAAGTGTAGAGCGAGGCGTCCAGGTCGAGGCGCTTCTTGACGATGGCGACGAGGACGTAGACCGAGACGGCAATCCAGATCTGCGTCTTCACCGCGTTCTCCGACGTGCCGTAGAACTGCTTGATCCGAAGATGCTGCTTGATCCACTTGAAGAAGAGTTCCACCTGCCAGCGGCTTTTGTAGAGCGCGCAGATGGTGGCGGCCGGAAGCGAGAAGTTGTTGGTGATGAAGACCAGCGTCTTGCCGGACTCGGGGTCCTTGAAGCGGATGCGCCGCAGAAGTTCGGGGTAATCCTGACGGGTGTAGAAGCCGTCCAGGGAGATGGTCTGGTCGCAAATGATGCCGGTCGAGCGATCCGTCGGCGCCGAATAGACGCGATGAGCATCGATGTTCGACTTGGCACGCGTGACGAAGAAGGCCCCGGCTTGGTGCAACACATAAAGGCGGGCAAAGTCGACGTAGCCACGATCCACGACGTAGATGGCTCCGGCTTCCGGCAAGAGCATATCGAGGGCATGAACGTCGTGCAGCTTGCCATCCGAGATGTGGATAAAACTCGGAATGTTGCCCCGCAGGTCGAGCAGCGTGTGCATCTTCACCGCCGCCTTGGTGGTGCGGAAGTGCGCCCACGGAAAGACCGACAGGCACAGAGCGATGGTCGTCGAGTCCAGGGCGTAGACGGTATTGGTCAGGTCCAACCCCAGTTCTTCGTCGACGTACAGCGTCCTCGCCTGGGTGATGAGCCGCTGGGCCAACGCCGCATGGATACGCCAGTCGCGCCTTTCGTTGGCATCGGCCAGCGTCGAGCGCCGGACCGGCTGGCGGAAGCCCATGTGATAGAGTTTCGATGCGTGGACCGAGAGGCAGGTCTCGATGTCGCGCAGGCTTTCCCGGTAGGTCAGCTGGGCGAAGGCCATGGACCGGTATTGCTCGGCGCAGGAAAGCGTCCGGACCCGGTGATCGCCGCCATACCGGTCGACGATCCGCGTGAAAGTAGTCCATGGCAGGAAGTCCATGAGCTGAGCGAACAGGGTCTTGCCGGTGTTCATGAGCATCTCCTCGGAGAAACTCCGAAAAGTGCTCCATCCAATTCAAATCGACACCATGCATTTTCGCTTCAAACCCCGCAGAAATCCTGGCTCTCAAAGCCAGCACCGCTCAGTTAACCGGACAGCAGTGATCGTAAATATAAAAAGAACTATAGGAATACATCATTTCTTAAGTTGAAGACTGTCAAGATACTATCGATCGAGACGAGCCTCGCCCCAATGCCGACATGATGAACACTCTTTCTTGTGTCGGGATATACCCGCAAACCGGGAGGATTGTATGACCATCGCCGATCGGTCGGGACGCCGAAGCCGGCTTTCCACAAACGGTCCAACCTGGCGAACCCGAACCCGCGCGGCCGTGGAGAAGACGGAAGCAGCGGGCGCGCCGGACCTGATATAGGTCGACGGGCTCTAAATGCCGGGGAAAAGGGCGCTCCTCCGTACGATAAAGGACTTGGCCGCGAAGCTCGACCGGGACACCGTCTCCAAATCAGCCTTCAAGCGCGAGACGGGGATCGGCGACTGGCACGTCCTCGAGCATTTCGACACCTGGAACCAGTTCGTGGCCGCCGCCGGCCTGGTGCCCCACGACCACGGCCCCATTCCGGACGACGAGCTGTTCCAGGCCATGCACCGGACCTTCCACGACGCGGGCGGCGTCACCACGCGCCTCAAGTTCGGCAAGCTCTGCCCGTACAGCATCGCCGTCTATGTGCGGAGGTGGGGGCCATGGCGGCGCGTCCTACACCGGTTCCACGACTGGCTGCTGCCGCGCTATCCTGGCTGTACCATCCTGGCCGAGCTGCCGGCGGCCGAGGATCCGGCCCCGGACGGGCTCGAAGAGCCTGACCGGCCGGCGCCAATTGACGGCGCCAGCGCCAGCGCCACCATATGGCCGTCCGGCGGCAAGCGGCAGTTCGGGGAGCCGCTCAATTTCAGGGGATTGCGGCACGCCCCCATCAACGAGAGCGGCGTCGTGCTGCTGTTCGGCGTGGTCGCCCACGAGCTCGGCTACGCGGTCGAGAGCGTGCAGGGTGGCTATCCCGACTGCGAGGCCAAGCGCCGCATCAGCAGGAACGGGAGCCGGTGGGAGCGCGTCCGCATAGAGTTCGAGTATGCGAGCCGGTCCTTCCAGGCCCACGGCCACGATCCCGAGCACTGCGATCTGGTCGTCTGCTGGGTGCACAATTGGCCAAAATGCCCCATCGAGGTTCTGGAGCTGAAATCGGTCATCGACGGCCTCGATCCCTGAGGACGCCGCGAAATCACCTCATTGCGCCCCGATTGACGACACTTTTCCCGGTTCAATTCGCTCCCTGTCGCGCACCGATATCGGGTATATGCCATGACAACGGTCGACCAGCTCAGGCTCAAGCGCCGGGTGGTAGCCAGCCTCCCCGCCGCCCTCGCCGCCATCCTCCTCACCTACACCATTCTCGGGCTTCTCGGCCAGATCGGGCCGGCCCGGGGCGGCACTCTCCCACAAGGGCCCGGCGGCCTTTACCTGGGCCGTCCCGATGACGGGAACGAGCGTGTCCCCGCGCCGGCCCTGGGCACCGAGATCACCGTCGATGTCGCGGGCATCGTCGCGCGCGTTCGCGTGACGCAGATATTCGAGAACCCGTCCACGCGGTGGGTCGAGGGAACCTACCTCTTTCCCCTGCCCGACGACGCGGTGGTCGACGGCCTCTTGATGCGCATCGGCGAGCGGATCGACGAAGGCCGCATCGAGGAGAAGGCCAGGGCGCGGGAAACCTACCGCGCGGCCGCCGAAGGAGGGCGCCGCGCGAGCCTCGTCGAGACCCGGCGGGGGAACCTGTTCGAGGCCGCCATCGCCAACATCGGGCCCGGAGAGCGCATGACCGTCACGATCGAGTACCAGCACATGGTGCGATACGACCAGGGCACCTTCCGCCTGCGCCTGCCGCTCGCCATCACGCCGCGTTACGGGCCGGATGGGGCCGGCGGGGCGCTGCTCGCGGCGCTCGATGCTCCCGGACGGCCCGCCGACGATCCGAACGCTCCCATCGACATCGCCGTGCGCGCGCCGGGAAGCGGCACCGCCAATCCCGTCGACATCACCGTCGAACTGGCGCCCGGCTTCGTCGCGGCGGGAATCGAGGCCACCTATCACCGCGTCACGGTGACCGCGGCGCCCAATGGCCCACGTTACCGCGTCGCCCTCTCGGCCGACGCCATTCCCGCCGACCGCGACTTCGAGCTCACCTGGCGACCGGTGGATGCCGCGGCACCCCAGATCGCCACCTTCGTCGAGCGGCAGGACGGCCGCGACCATCTCCTCCTCATGATCACACCGCCGGACGCGGCGGCAATGGAAGCGGAGCCCCGGCGGCGGGAGGTGGTGTTCGTCCTCGACACCTCGGGCTCCATGGCGGGCGCCTCGATCGCTCAGGCCAAAAATGCGCTCGCCATGGCTCTCCGGCGCCTGGATCCGGCCGACCGCTTCAACCTGATTCGCTTCGACGAGGTGGCGGTGCGGCTGTTCCCCAGGCCGCGGGCGGCCGAGCCGGACTTGATCGAGGCCGCCGTCACCTGGCTCGACCGCCTCGACGCGGAAGACGGCACGGAGATGATGGCCGCCCTCACCCTCGCCCTGGGGATCGAGCCGGCGCCCGGCTATCTGCGCCAAGTGGTGTTCATCACCGACGGCGCCGTCAGCAACGAGGCGGAGCTTCTGGGCGAGATCGCCGCCCGGCTCGGTGAAAGCCGGCTGTTCACCATCGGCATCGGCTAGGCACCGAACAGCGCCTTCATGCGCGGGGCGGCCAGGGCCGGCCGCGGCAGCCATACATTCATCGGCGCAACCCACGAGGTGGCCGAGAGGATGCAAGATTTCCTGGTCAAGCTCGAGACGCCGGCGCTCGAGGGTATCCAGGTCGTCTGGCGCGGCGGCGGCCAGATCGAGACCCTGCCCCGGCCCATCCCCGACCTCTATGCCGGCGAGCCGCTGCTCGTCCTGGCCCGGAGCGAGGATTTACCCGCTTCCGTGACCGTCTCGGCCGCGGCCGGCGCGCGGCCCTGGACCGCCAGCCTCGCGCTCGACGAGGCCGCGACGATGCCCGGCATCGCCAGGCTCTGGGCCGGGCGAAAGATCGAGGATCTGGGCGCCCAGCACCTCGTCGGTGCCCCGCGTGAGGCGATCCGCGAGGCCATCACCGAGCTCGCCCTCACCTACCGGGTGATGAGCCCGTACACGAGCCTGGTGGCCGTCGACGCGACGCCCGCGCGGCCCGAGGCGGAGCCGCTGCTCGAGCGCCGGATCGCGGGTAACCTGCCCCATGGCATGGTGGCGCCCGAGGCGGAGGGCGCCGCGCCCGCGCGGTACGTGCCCGGCGTGATGCCCGCGCCCCAGCCCGTTCGCCTCAACCTGCCGCAAGGGGCGACAGGGGCCGAGCTCTCACTGCTCATCGGCATCGCCCTCTTCGGCATGGGTGCAATCCTGCTGATGGCGAGGCGGCGGCGGGCGTGATGCGCGCCCGCGCCCGCCTGGCCCTCGGCATCATCCTTCTCGCCGCCGGCCTATGGCAGGTCGGCGGGGGCCTTTGGATCTTCACCAAGGCGGTCGTGGCCCAGGAGTTGCTGGAGCTTGCCTGGGATCGCGCCCGGAAGGGAGAGAGCCGCCCCAGGCCCTGGCCCTGGGCCGACATTTGGCCCGCCGCGCGCCTCGAGGCGCCCAGGCTCGGTATCTCACGCATCGTGCTCGAGGGCGCTTCGGGCAGCGCCCTCGCCTTCGGCCCGGGGCGGACGGCCGAGGGGACGGAGTCGGGATACCGGGGCCACACCATGCTGAGCGGCCACCGGGACACCCATTTCCGCTTCCTTGCCGACCTCGAGATCGGTGACGATCTGGTGCTGACGGAGGAGGACGGCGTCCGTTACCACTACGCCGTCACCGGTATGGCCGTGGCGCATGTGGACGACGCCCGACTCACCCCCGGTGCCACGCGCACCCTCGTGCTCGTCACCTGCTATCCCTTCGATGCCCTCCGGCCCGGCGGGCCGATGCGCTACCTGGTGCTGGCCGAGCGAGCGATGGTCGAAGGGGCGGCGCGCTGACGGCGCGGCGCCCGGGCTCGGTAAAGCATGCCGAGCAAGGACGGGTCCCCGGCCGGCGTTACCACAAGGCGGCGCGGAAGACGATCATCCCGCCGAGGGTCAGGCCGACGGACAGAATCCACAGGTCGATCCCGAGGGCCGCCGGGCGCGTCGGCGCGCCGCAAGCATTGCAGCGCTCGGGCACGACCGGATCGCGGTCGATCTCACCGCACCGGCCGCAAAGACACTTCCTCTTCATGTTTCCCCCACACGCGCATTCTATCCGTCCTATCCGTCGGCCGTTCGCGTTGGGCCACCGCGACGATCGCCGCCGCCGCCCGAAAGAAAAAGAGCCGTCACCACCAGGCGGCGGTAACGGCTCCTTTGCTCGAAGCCAGTTGGCGCTGTCAAAGCAACCGGCCCCGACTTGCCTATAGAGAACGCAAAGCCCGGGCCAAGTGGTCCGCCTGTCGTGGGTGCAAAGCGGAGAGCCGGAAGCGCGCTCCGGCTCTGGCCGCAACCTATTGAATAACCGTGTTTTTCAGGGTGGCTGCTTGCGCGGCACCGGCCAGACCAGCGAATTGGGCGTTGCAACCCGAGCCCAACGGGCGTGCCGGTGCGACTTTCCTAGAACGCCGGAAAATTGCCGAATTGCAAATGCAATTCGCGAGTCGGCGCGTGAGGGCCGCGGACGGACGGCGGGAAGAAACCGCCTTTCAGGCCTGAGGGAGCCGGTCGGCGCTCTCGCCCTCGGGGTTGATGCGGGCCGCGAACTCTGCCCGCCCCTTGAGTGCGCGCCAGTCCCTCAATGCCCAGTGCACCGTCGGGAAGGCAATGTCGTCCCACGGGATATCGTCCCAGGCGAAGAGGCCCACCTCTCGGGTCTCGTGGCCGGCCGCGACCGCGGCCGAGCGCAGCCGGGCGCGGTAGATGAGCTGCACCTGGCTCAGTCGCCGGACATGATAGACGGCCAGGAGCCGGTCGATCTCGATATCGGCCTCGGCCTCTTCCTTGGCCTCTCGCAAGGCGCCCTCGACGGGCGTCTCCTCGAGCTCGAGATAGCCCGCCGGGAGCGTCCAGAAGCCGATGCGCGGATCGATGTCGCGCCGGCACAGCAGCACCCGGCCCTCCCATTCACAGACGGCGCCGACGACGATCTTGGGATTGTCGTACTGGATATGGCCGCAGGTGCCGCACACCAGGCGCTCCCGGTTGTCGCCCTCGGGAACGCGGCTCTCGAATCTCGTCTCGGTCGATCGGTCCTCGGCCATGGGGCGACTCTGGCCCCAACCGGAGCACGAGGCAAGCGGGCGGGCCGAACTTATACCGGGCTGCGGTATCAGGCGGTGACGTCGAGGTAGGTGCCGCGTCGCGTCGGCGTATCGGGCGGGCCATCGGCCGGAAGCGGCTGCTTGAGGGCGGCTGGCGCGGGCACCGGCGGCGCCGCCATCCGCGCGACCGCCGGCGGCTGCTGGGGGCCGGTGGCCTGGGGCGCTATATACTGGGAGACGGCTTGGAGGAGCGAGGCGGTGGGTGTCATGGGCGCGACCCTAATGGCGGCCGCCCTAAGAAAGGGTTAAGCGCGTCTCAACCGGCGAACCGCGGCTCGGGCAGGCCGGGAGCCTCGACCGCCAGGGCGAAGATTCCGCCCGCCAGCGGCTCTCCGGCCAGCGCGGCCGCGCTCAAGCCCTCCCGCGCCGAGGTGATGTAGAGGGTTCGCATCCCGGGCCCGCCTATGGCCACGCTGGTCGGGCGCGAGACCGGGGTCGCGACCACTCGGTCGATCGCCCCATCGGGTGCGTAGCGGACGATGCGGCCGCCACCCCAATTGGCGCTCCAGACATAGCCGGCGCTATCCACGGTGAGGCCGTCGGGATACCCCGTCTCCTCGGGCACGACGGCGAAATCCCGGCGGCGCGTGTTCTCGCCCGTCTCGATGTCGTAGTCGTAGGCATGGATGCGGGACGCCCGCGTATCCGTGTAGTACATGGTACGGTCGTCCGGGCTCCAGCCAATCCCGTTCGAGGTGCGGATGCCGGTCTCACGCACGGCATGGGAGAGATCCGCCGCGAAGCGGTAGAGGCGCCCACGTGGCTGGCGCGGCAGGCCGGCAAAATGCATGGTTCCGGCCCAGAAGCGGCCACGCCGGTCGCATTTGCCGTCGTTGAAGCGGTTATCCCGCTCCGCGTCCGCGAATTCCTTGACCATGCGGGCCGCGCCGCGCTCGAAATCGAGGACTGCGAGCCCATGGCGAAGGGCGAGGAGGGCGCCGCCCGCGCGGCGCAGCGCGAACGAGCCGATCAGATCCGGCACCGGCCAGCGCCGGCGGCCGCCTGTCGCCGGATCGAAGCGGTTGAGGCTCGGCGCCATGCTGTCGATCCAATAGAGGGCGCCCTCCTCGGGGCACCAGACCGGCCCCTCACCGAGCGCGGCGCGCGCGTCCAGCACGCAGCGCATGGCGGCTTATCCGCGCCGGCTCGCCCCCACTAGCGCACGAGCTCGCGGATTTCCTCCATCTTCTCGAAGGCCTTGGTGGTCTCCGTCGTCAAATCGCGGTCACAGATGGCATCGAAGCCGGCCTGCTTGATGGAAAGGCGCGACGCCGCGAGCTGCGCTTCGAAGGCGGTTTCGTACTGGCTCTGGAAGTAATACACGTCGGCGGTGTTGTAACCGATCTGATAGAGCGAATCGAACAGCTCCTGGATATCCGTCGCGGCGAAGGCGGCGCTGCCTGCGCAGGCGGCGGGCAGGGCGTTGATGGCCGCCACGTCGCGCAAGCGATTGAGGATACGGGTGCGGTTGCGCTTCAATCGGCCCTCGCTCAGCACCGCAATCTCCTCGGCCCCCGCCGCCGCCACGGCGGCCTCGAGGAAGGTATCGACGTCGAGTATAGGCAGGGGCGGCAAGGGAGAGGCGGGCAGGTCGCAGTTGTACCATTCGATCACCGAGAGAGCGATCAGCTGGCGGGTCATGAGCGTGTTGATGTAGAGGTGGCGCAACAGCCCGAGCTGGGGATCGAGGTCGGGCGTGTCGTTATACCTCTCGATCGTGTTGTTGCCTTCGCGGTACAGCTTCTGCACCGTGTCGCAAATCGAGGTATCCGACTGTAGGGTCGCCGCCCCCGCCTGCCCCGCCGTCAGCAGGCCGACCGTCAACAAGCCGGCGATCAGGCTTCGCATACCCATTCCGAACCTCTCTTCCACTGCTCCGACCGACGACACTAGGGCATTTCCCGGTCGCCTGAAACCGGCCCGGCGCCGGCTCACGGCGCGTAACTGATGCGCCACACGCTTTGCGACGTGTCGTCGGCTATCAGCAGGCTGCCGTCGGCCGCGACGGCCAGGCCCGCGGGCCGGCCCCAGACGATCGCCCGATCGGTCCCCTCGAACCAGAAGCCGGTGGCGAAGTTCTCGTAATCGCCGCGGGGCCGGCCGTCCGCGAACGGCACCCGCACGATCTTGTAGCCCGTGGGCCGGGCCGCGTTCCACGATCCATGGAACGCCACGAAGGCATCGCCCTGGTAGTCCTCCGGGAACTGCGAGGAGTCGTAGAAGACGAGGCCGAGCGGCGCCGAATGGGCCTGGAACAGGACGTCCGGCAGAATCGCCTCGGCCACCAGGTCGGGCCGCCGGCCGGCCATCGAAGGCTCGGGGTTGGCGCCCAGGTAGCTGTAGGGCCAGCCGTAGAAGCCACCGGGCTCGAGCCGGGTGAGGTAGTCGGGCACCAGGCCGTCGCCGAGCCCGTCACGCTCGTTGACAACGACGTAGAGGTCGTCCGTCCCGGGGTAGAAGGCCATGCCCACCGGGTTGCGCAGGCCGGCGGCATAGGTTCGCCCACCGCCGCCGTCGGCGCCGAACACACGCACGGTGGCGCGGGGCGCGGCCTCCTCCCCGATATTGCCGCGCGAGCCGATGGCGACGTGGATGCGCGCTCCATCGGGGCTGAAGGCGAGCGAACGGGTCCAGTGCCCCGAGCCGGCGCCGAGCGCGCCCTCGGGCGTGACCCGCTCGGGCGCCCCGTGGGCGGCCGTCTGGCCGGGCTCGTAAGCGATGCGCCAGACCGCGCGGGTGTCGGCGACGTAGAGCCAGCCCGGGCGCACGGCCATGCCGTGGGGCCGGTCGAATCCCTCGGCAAACACCGACTTGAGCTCGGCAACCCCATCCTGGTCGGCATCGCGCAGAAGGCCGATGCGGCCCGGGCTCGACTGGGCGACGAAGACATCGCCGTTGGGCGCCACCTCGAGCCAGCGTGCGTGGGCCACGCTGGTGGCGAAGGCGTTGAGATGGAACCCCTCGGGCAGGCTGAGCGTCTGCCCCGGGGGACAACACTTGTAGGCCGCCGAGTTCTGGGTGCTTGCGCTGGCGTAGGGCGGCGGCAGATCCTCGACCCGGATCTGAAACCTCTGCCCCGGCGCCTGGTCGCCCGCGTGCGCGAGACCGGCCATGGGCAGCATGATGGCGGCGATCAACGGACCGAGCCCGGCTCGCGCCAAAATAATCGACATTGGTGTCATCCATCCGCCCCGAGTTTCGGGCGCCACCAAGAGGCGCCCCAGATCATGGCCCCATTATGCACGGCCAAACCGAGGCGCGGGAGGGCGAGAATGGGCAATGGCCGTCTTCCAGGGCTCCCGCCCACGGACTGAAAATATTAACGATTTGATAGTGAACTCGCGCAAGACTGCCGACGGCGAGCCCATCCGCGCGGGCTCGCGCGGACGACGCGCCACATTTCGACGGCACATCCGATCCTGGGAGCGGGCACCGAGGAACTGGCGGGGAGATGGCCGAGGAACTGGGTATCGAGAATCTTCTCCGGCTCGCGCGGGACAAGTCCGCCGCCGGACGCGCCGCTCTGCTGTCGACCCTGACGGATCTGTTCGGCGGTGGCGAGGAAGAGCTGAGCCCGCGCGAGCGCACGCTGATGGCCGAGATTCTGCGCCATCTCGTTCACGAGGTGGAAGTTTCGGTTCGCCGTGAGCTGGCGGACCGGCTGTCGATCCTCGGCAACGCCCCCCCAGGCCTGATCGTCGCCCTCGCGAACGACACCATCGAGGTCGCCCATTCCATCCTGCTCCAAAGCCCGCTTCTTCACGATCTGGAGCTGATCGAGGTCATCCGCCACCGTACCCTCGAGCACCAGCTCGCCATCGCCATGCGCGAGGAGGTCAGCGAGCCGGTGTCGGATGCGCTCGTGGAGACGGGCAGCGAGGACGTCATCACGACCCTCTTGGGAAACCTGGGTGCTTCGATTTCGGATAGCACGCTCGAGCAACTCGTCGCGGAGTCGAAATCCGTCGAGAGATACCGGGAGCCCATCGTCAAGCGCGAGGATCTGCCGCCAAGGCTCGCGCGCCGCATGTACTGGTGGGTCTCGGCCGCATTGCGCGAGCATATCCTCGAACATTACGACATCGACCCCACCGACCTCGACGACCCCATCGTCGAGGCCGTCGAGGCTATCGCGCCCGGCGGCCACGAACGCGACGCGCAGACGATCGACAAGCTGGCGGCCCTTGCCGACGAGCTCGTCAAGGACCGCGATATCACGCCCGACTTCCTGGTGCGACTCCTGCGCCAGGGTAAGATCGCCTTCTTCGAGGTCCTGTTCGCCCGCCATATCGGTTTGCGCCTGCAGCTCGCGCGCCGCATCCTCTACGAGCCGGGCGGCGAGGCGATGGCCATCGCCTGCCGGGCGACGGGCATCGGCAAGCCCGTCTTCGCCTCGATCTTCCTGCTCAGCCGCCAGGCGCGGCCGGGCGACAAGCTGGTCGAACCGGGCGAGGTCTCGACCGTCCTCGCCTTCTATGACCGGTTGGGTATGGAGAACGCGCGGCGGGTCCTCCAGCGCTGGCGCCTCGACCCCGAATACCTCAACGCCATCCGCATCCTGGACGAGGCCGGGCCGGACGACTCGGTGGAGAGTTAGCCTACTTTCCGATATGCCTGCGCCGGTGGGCGCCGCGCCCCCGCCAGCACCAGCGCCACCACCGCCCCGATCAGGATCGCACCACCGGCCAGCGTGAGCGCGCTAGGCACCTCGCCGACGCCGATCCACACCCAGATGGGTGCGAAGACCACCTCCGAGAGCGCCAGCAGCGTAAGCTCCGCCGCCGGCACGTGGCGCGAACCCGCGGTGAAGGCGATGAAGCCGATGCCGATCTGAATCACGCCCATGGCCAGGGCGAGGATGAGGTCGTGCCGGCTCACGATCATGCTGTCGGCCAGGAGGCCGCTGCCGATGGCGGTGAAGATGCCGCCGAACAGGACCGCCGGCAGCATGTCGACCGCATGGCCCCAGCGGAGCGAGACGGCGAGCCCGGCAACCCCGAGCCCGGTCAGGAGCGCCAGCAGGTTGCCGAACAGGGTGCCGTCGGCGATCCCATCGCCCACCATCAGGGCCACGCCGGCGAGGGCCCCCACCATGGCCAGCCAGACCGCCGGCCGAACCTCTTCCCGGAGGATCAGCCAGCCGAGGACGGCGCCGAAGAACACCTGCGTGCTCTGCATGAAGACGGCGCTCGCGACCGATGTATTGAGGAGGCTGAAGATGTTGGTGATGAAGGCGAAAGCAAGGCACAGGCCGCCGACGACACCGGTCGGCCCGGCCGCGCGGATGGCCGCCGGCACCCGCCCCCGGGTCCGATGGATCAGGACCACCAGGAGCGTGGCCGTGAAGCCGAGGGAGCGATAGAACAGGATCTGCCAACCCGAGGCGGCGTCAATGTTGCGGATCATGATTCCCGCGATGCTCCAGGTCGCGCCGGCGCCGAGCACCAGCAGTGCGCCGCGCAGGTAGAGCGGATCGTGTCCCAGCTTCTCGAAGACGCGCATGGCGGTGGTGGCACTCCTCCCCGGCCGCCACCGGCATGAGTGGCGGGCCGCAATCTATTCGCTGGGGGAAGCGCTGTGCAACGCCTGGATCGGGACCGGCCAATGCATCCATAATGCGCCATGGCCATCGCCCTCGGACCCCGCCGTCTCGGCGCCGCCCTCGTCCTCGCCGCCACCACATGGTCGGCTCCGGCCGCAACCCAGGGCGCGGACGAAAGCGCGCCTTCGCGCGCCCGCCTCGTGGCTGAGATCGTGGATACCGCGCGGCGCGCGGCCGACATAACCGGCCGCCCCACACTCGACGCGCGCGTCCTCGAAGCCATCGGAGCGGTCCCGCGCCACCGGTTCGTGCCACCGGCGCTCGAGCGCTTCGCCTACCTCGACCAGCCACTGCCCGTGGGTCACGGGCAGACCGTCTCCCAGCCCTTCATCGTCGCGCTGATGACCGACCTCGCGCGCATCGCACCGGCGGACCGGGTACTGGAGGTGGGCGTGGGGGGCGGCTACCACGCCGCCATCCTGGCCGAGCTCGCGGCCGAGGTCTTCAGCGTCGAGCTCATCGAGCCGGTGGCCGAGGCGGCCCGCGCGCGCCTCGCCGGACAGGGGTACGCCAACGTCGAGATCCGCGTTGGAGACGGCTATTTCGGTTGGCACGACGAGGCCCCGTTCGACGTCATCATCATCCGCCTCGCGGTCAACCACGTACCCGGCGTGCTGCTCAATCAGCTCAAGCCCGGCGGCCGCCTGGTGGCGCCCATCGGCCCGCCCGAGAGAGGCCAGGACCTGACCCTGATCGAGAAGGACGCAGGCGGCCGCCTCAGCGCGACGCCGATCCTGCCGGTCATTTTCACCTATCTGCCCGGCGGCGATAGGATCTAGTGTCCTGGTTCCTAAGTTCTTGGCATTTAGGACGGCCTTGCGGGTCTCTCGGCGAGGAGCGTGGCGCGCCGTGATGCCGGGGCATCACAAGTGGCGCGCGACGACGACCGAGGGGCCCGCAAGGCCGCCCGGAGGGTCGCTTTTCCCGACCTCTGGGGGCGTCATCGCCGCTTGACGATGCCCCGGCATCGCCGGCGCGGCGCTTCCTACCCAGAGGACGGGAAAAGCGATCCAAAATGCTACGAACTTAGGAATCAGGACACTAGGCGCTGGCCGCTGCCGCTTCGAGGGCCGCGACGCCGGGCAAGGTCCGGCCCTCGAGCCATTCGAGGAACGCGCCGCCCGCGGTCGAGACGTAGGACAGCTTGTCGGCCACGCCGGCATGGGCGAGGGCCGCCATGGTATCGCCGCCACCCGCTACCGAAAGCAGCGCCCCGCGCTGGGTGAGCGCCGCCGCCGTATGGGCGACTGCATTCGTGCCCTCGTCGAAGGGCGGCTTCTCGAAGGCGCCGAGGGGCCCGTTCCAGACCAGCGTGCGGCTCGCCTCGAGCGTGGAGCGGATGCGGGCCACGGTCGCGGGGCCGATATCGAGAATCATGGCCTTGGCTGGCACGGCCTCGATTGCCAGTGTCTCGCACGGGACGCCGGCCTCGAAGGCCGCGGCCACGACGCCATCCGTGGGCAGGATGAGCGCGCACCCCGCCGCCACCGCGGCGACCTCGATATCGCGCGCGGTCGCCGCCATATCGCGCTCGCACAGGGAGCGGCCGACCGCCACGCCCCGGGCGTGGAGGAAGGTATTGGCCATGCCGCCGCCGATGGCCAGATGGTCGACCTTGTGCACGAGATTGCCGAGCAGCTCGATCTTGGTCGAGACCTTGGCCCCACCGACGATCGCGGCCAGGGGCCGCGCCGGGTGATCGAGCGCACGGCCGAGGCTCTCGAGCTCCGCCTGCATCAAGCGCCCCGCCGCGGCGGGCAGGAGCCGGGCCAGCGCCTCGGTCGAGGCATGGGCGCGGTGGGCGGCGGAGAAGGCGTCGTTGACATAGGCGTCGCCGAGCGCGGCGAGGGCCTGGGCGAAATCGGGATCGTTGGCTTCCTCGCCGGCATGGAAGCGGAGGTTTTCCAAGAGCGCTATCTCTCCATCGCGGAGACCGGCCACCACCGCCGCGGCCTCCGGCCCGATGCAATCCCGGGCGAAGGCGACTGGTCGGCCGCCCAGCGCCGCAGCAAGGGGCGCGGCCACCTGGCCCAGGGAGAGGGCCGGGTCGACGGCGCCCCTGGGCCGGCCGAGATGGGACATGAGGACGACCCGCGCGCCCTTCGCGGTCAGCTCCGCGACCGTGGGTGCCAAGCGATCAAGGCGCGCCGTGTCCGTGACTCCGCCGCCATCCAACGACACGTTCAAGTCGGCGCGCACGAGTACCCGGCGGCCCCGTACGTCGAGATCATCGAGGATCTTGAAAGAGGGCATGGGCTCGAACCGGAGGCCTTGACGGAGGTTACGCTCGCGCGGGAACCCTAATCATACGGCCCGCCGGATTTCAACTCGGCCGGTGGCGCGGGCGCAAGGTTGGCCGGCCCTAATAGAGCCAGCGGCCGGTATCCTCGAGCTCCCAGACCTCGACGTCGCAGGCACCCTTGTCCGCCTCCATCCGCCGGGTCATGCGGATGTGGCCGTTCATCAGCCGGACGCAGGTCGCGGGAAAGGCGAAACAGGCCTGCCGCAACGGCTCGACGGCCGCGTCGTCGAGCGGCTTATAGGAACGGAGCGCGATTGTGCACTTGGTCGAGCCCGCCATCTCGACCTCATAGTCGTCGCCGCGCGAGCCGAGCAGGGAATCGAGGAAGCGAACGGCGTCCTCGAGGCCGGTCCCTTCGATACCCATGCGGGCGCACAACTCCTCGACGTTCTGGATGGCCGCGAGGGACATGGTCTGCGCCACCACGTGGCATGCGGGATCCAGCCCGAACAGGTTCCAAACCGCGGTTATGTAGGTCTTCAAATAGGCGCCTGCATACTTGCGCTTGGCGCGGTGGATGCGCGCCGCCGGCCACGCCGCGGGATCGAGCACCGGGGCCTTGGCGGGGTCGAATTCAGGTGTCTGGGTCGCTGCCTCGAAGCGCAAGGTCTCGCCCGGGGCCAAGTCCCGATCGTACTCGATGAAGTAGCCTTCGTCGTAGGGCTCGCCTTGCTGCATGATCTTGGTACAGACGTAGCCGAGGCGCGGGCAGCCCATCCTCTCTCCGTTGCGCGCGTGCCAGTTCCGGAAGACGGCGCGCTGGACGGCGGCGGGGAAGGCCATGAGGCCGCTGCCATGATAGAACTCCATGGGGTGGTGGTAGCGAATCCACGCCTTCTTGGGTGATTCCTCCATATAGGCCACCTTGAGGCCACCCACGATGTTGGAGAGGTAGTGGTACTTGGCGGCGGCCAGGAGCTATGGCTGAATCTTGGTGACGGTATGGGTCAGGCGGCGGCTTGCGGTTGTTGCCTGACGGCTTCGATGCCGTCGATGAACTTTACACCGACGATCAGCTTGGGCAACTGGTTGTGTCCGTCGAGGCGGCGCCAACTGTTTTGTGCCCCCTGGGTGAGCTTGAAGACCATGGCGAGCGCCGTCTTGTTGGAGAGGCATCCCTTGGATCGCACGGTACGGTGTCGCACGGTGGCGAATGTGCTTTCGATGGGGTTGGTTGTCCGCAGGTGCTTCCAATGCTCGGCGGGAAAGTCGTAGAACGCCAGCAGCGTTTCGCGATCCTTGGCCAGGCATGCAGCCGCCTTTTCGTATTTGACGGCGTAGGTCTCGATGAAGGTGTCGAAGGCGTTGTCTGCGTCGCTCCTGGTCTCGGCCATCCAGATGTCCTGGAGAGCACGCTTTGCCTTCGATTGCTGGCTCTTGGGCAGCTTGTTCAAGACGTTCGCGGTCTTGTGCACCCAACAGCGCTGGCCGCGCGTCCGGGACCACACTTCCTCGATCGCCTTCCAGAAGCCGAGCGCGCCGTCGGCGACCGCGAGTTCAGGCCCCATCGCGAGCCCGCGCCGCTTGAGGTCGAGCAGCAGCTCGCGCCATGATTGGGTGCTCTCGCGCACGCCGTCGATGAGGCCGACGAGTTCCTTCTTGCCCTCGGGCGTCGCGCCGATGATGACCAACAGGCATTGCGCGTCGTCCTCGAGCCGGGCCTGCACGTGGATGCCGTCGGCCCAGAAGTAGACGTAGCGCCGGGCCGACAGATCCCGCTTCAGCCAGTGTGCGTGCTCCCCCGCCCAGACTTCGGTGAGCCGCGCGATGGACGAGGCCGAGAGGCCGCCGGCGTCCGGCCCGAGTAAGGCCGCCAGCGCCTCGGTGAAGTCGCCGGTGGAGATGCCCTTGAGGTAGAGGATGGGGATCAGGACCTCGAGGCTCTTCGAGCGCCGCGCATAAGGCGGCAGCAGCGCCGAGGAGAAGCGGATGCGATCGGCGCCCAGCCCCGTGCGGTCGCGGACCCGTGGCCCGCGAACCGCGACCGGGCCGATGCCGGTCATGATCTCGCGTTCCGGCAGATGACCGTGGCGCACCAGCCGTTGGCGGCCTTCATCGGTGCGCTCCTCGGCGTGGCTCCCGAGGAACGCGGCCACCTCGGCCTCGACCGCTTGGGCCAAAAGGGAACGGGCGCCGTTGCGCAGCACCTCGGTCAACGGATCGGAAAACGTCGATGGCTGGGAAAGCTTCAAAACGTTATTGTCGGTCACGGCGTATCACTCCTTTGCTGGAGAAGTGGAGGCTCAATCACCCCCACGATACGCCACCTTAACCCTTCACGCCGTCACCAACTTCTGGCCATAGCTCGCGGCCAGCGCCGGCGGGTCGTCATGGATGCCGAGCTTCCTGAGCCCGTCCAGGTAGTGCGCGCCCTGATGCTGATCGATGACGACGGGCTTGAGGCGCAACAGCTCCTCCACACCCTTCTCACGCAGGAGGACGAGCTGAATGGCCCCGGTCTGGCGCAACCAGACCGTCCAGGCCAAATCGCAATCCCGGCGCAGGCGCTCGATATCGTCGGCCTCTCGTGTCATGGCGGCTTTCGCCCTCCTCTCTCTTCGGTTCGCGCGCGCGGGCCGTACGCTCACAGCCAAACATCGTGCTCGCGGTCGTAGGAGCCGACGCGAAGGTCGGGTTTCTCCCCGATCAGCTTGAGTTTCTCGATCTTGTCGGCCGTCCCGGGCGTGGGCAGCTCCGTCCTATACTCGATGTAGCGGGGAACCTTGAAGGACGCCAGGTAGCGCGCGCAATGGGCGACGATCGCGGACGGCGGCACCTCGGCCCGGGTGAGGCCGTCGTTCAGCTGCACATAGACCTTCAGCTCCTCGCCCCGCATCTCGTCCGGCACGGGGACCGCGGCCGCCCGCTCGACACCCTTCATGGACACGAGGACCGTCTCCACCTCGACGGCGGAGATATTATCGCCGCTGCGGCGGACGACGTCCTTTATGCGGCCGAGGAAATGAAAGTAGCCATCCCCGTCGCGATAGCCCCGATCGCCCGAGCGGTGCCATTCGCCGAAGAACGAATCCCGGTTGGCGCCCGGATTGTTGTAATAGCCCAGGAGGATGCCCGGCCCGCGCACGCAGATCTCCCCCACCGCCTCGTCCGCCAGCGAATTCCCGTCCGCGTCGGCGATCATGACCTCCCGGAACGGAACCGGGATCCCAATACAGTCGGGGCCGACCCTGTCCGTGGCGGCGAGGGGCATATAGGTGGCGAGGGAGTTCTCCGTCATGCCGTAGGCGTTCCTCAGGGGGGCGCCGAACTGGCGCTCGATCTCCTCGTGCACCTCTTTCGTGAAGGCGGCGGAGATGTGCAGGAACTTGATGCCGTCGTACCGGTCCGCCGGCGCCAAGCGATGCTTGCAGATCGCATGACTGACGAAGGCGTATTGCGCGCGGGTCTCGCGCATCCACGGCATGAAGCGGTTTCTGGAAAGCCGGGGGGCGACGAAAATCGTGGCGCCGAGAAAGAAGCCGAACAGCGATACCGCCTGTCCCGCCACGTAATAGTAAGGATGGAGGAGAAGCAGGCGCTCGATGCCCAAATGGCGCAGATCGACCGTCCCGACCTTCGCGTAGACCAGCCAGTGGTGGTGAGCCAGCATCACGCCCTTGGGAAAGCCGGTGGTGCCGGACGTGTATTGAATGGTGGCGAGGTCGTCGAGCGCCGGCTCGTCGTCCGGGACGAACGACTCTTCACCGCCCTCCAGCACCGCGTGCCAGTCGATGTAGGGGGCGGGGTCGCTCGCCTCCGCGACGATGACCCGGCCATCGGGCAACCGCACATCGCCCAATTCGGGCAGCAGCGGCAGATAGTCCGCGTGGGTCACCAGCCACCCGGTATCGGAGTCGGTCAAGGTGTAAGCCAGCTCGCGCGCCGTATACCGTATGTTGATCGGCACCATGACCGCGCCCAGGCGCGCGAGCGCCAGCCAGGTCAACATGAAGGCGGGCGAATTGGGCAGCATCACCCCGACATGCTGGCCCTTTCGGATGCCCAGGCGATGGAAGCCGGAGGCGAGGCGGGTGACGCGGGTATCGAGATCGCGATAGGTGATCGAGCGATTCGGCGTCCCGTCGGGCTCGGTAAAGAATTCGAACGCCATCCGGTCGCCCAGCCGCTTGGTCACGCGCGCGAGGAAGGCGCCGACATTGGTGTCGAACGGCTCGCTCTCCACCAGCCTACGCTGGTCGCCGGGCGATGGGGTATCCGCGCCGAGCCGCCCGGTGACCTCGTCCATCCAATCACCACCCAGGCCGTGTCCGTTCTGCTGGAGGCTTCCCACGCGAAGCGCCCCGCCAAGCGCGACGGTACCGCATAGCCGCCCCACTCTCAATCGGTGGCAAGGGTGGGCGGCGAGGGTCGGGGATAAGGCGCTGTCAGCGTCCGATTGCACTTTTTCACTCCCGCCCCGGACGGACCTGGAAGAATTTCGTCAATACGATCAAGAGAGGGTGATCTTGGGAGCGAGGAACGCTATCATCCCCATAGCTTCAATGGGCTCGGCGCAATCCAGGGGACGAAAACTGGGGACCGACGCATGAGTT
This sequence comes from Alphaproteobacteria bacterium, assembly GCA_963666705.2. Taxonomy (GTDB): domain Bacteria; phylum Pseudomonadota; class Alphaproteobacteria; order CADEGL01; family CADEGL01. Next base: position 95,218 of record CAXXKO010000030.1, read on the forward strand.
TGAGCGTCGCAATCGTCGGGTCCGGGCCAGCCGGATTCTACACGGCGGACGCATTCCTGAAGGCCGGTGCGGATGTCCGCATCGATATCGTCGAGCGCCTGCCGGCACCTTTCGGCCTGATCCGGGGCGGCGTCGCGCCCGATCACCAGTCCACCAAGGGCGTCTCGCGCTCCTTCGAGAAAATGGCCCTCGACCCGGCCCTGCGCTACTACGGCAACGTCGAAGTCGGCCGCGATGTCACCCTCGATGAGTTGAGCGGACTCTACGACGCGGTGGTGCTGGCGACCGGCGCGCCCCAGGACCGGCCGCTCGGCATTCCAGGTGAAGACAAGGCAGGCGTTTACGGCGCCGCGGCTTTCGTCGGCTGGTACAATGCCCACCCCGATTTCCGCTGGCTCGACCCCGACCTCGATACCGCGGCCGTGGCCGTCATCGGCGTGGGCAACGTGGCCATCGACATCGCGCGCGTGCTGGTCAAGACTCCGGCGGAGATGGCCGAATCGGACCTCCCGGGCTACGCCCGCGAAGCCATCGATGCGGGCGGCATCACCGATGTCTACATGTTCGGGCGGCGTGGGCCGGTGGATGCAAAGTTCACCAATGTCGAGTTGCGCGAGATGGGCCGTCTCGAGGACTGCCACCCGGTCGTCGACGGGGCTGTGCTGCCGGCCGAGGTCACGGGCGAGATGTCCGGGCGCGACCGGCGCGTGCGAGAGAAGAACCTCGCCAGCCTGCGCGGCTTCACCGAGCTCGACCCCGCCGGCAAGGCCAAGCGCGTGCACTTCGCCTTCCACGCCAACCCGGTCGAGATCCTGGGCGGCGAGAAGGTCGAGGGCCTGCGTCTCGAGCGCACCAGGGTCGAGGGTGGCCGCGCCGTCGGCACCGGCGAGACCTTCGAGATCGCCTGCGGGGTGGTGATCCCGGCGATCGGTTACCAGGCCCCGGCCATGAATGGCGTGCCATTCGATGCGGCGCGGGGGGTCGTGGTCTGCGACGGGGTCCGCGTCATGGGCAACGTCTACGCGGCCGGATGGATCCGGCGTGGGCCCGTCGGCGTCATCGGCACCAACAAGCCCGACGGTGACGAGGTGGCGCGCGGCGTCCTCGAGACCACCCCAGCCGGCGCCCGGCCCGGGCGCGAGGCGTTCGAGCGGCTGCTCGGGGAGCGGGCGGTGCGCTGGGTCAGCCACGATGACTGGCGCAAGATCGACGCGGCCGAGGTGGCCAACGCCGCGCCGGCGGCGCCGCGCCGCAAGTTCCCCACGGTCGCCGAGATGCTGGGCGTGCTGGGAGAAGACCGTTGATGCCAAGGGCCGTTGATGCCGAGGGCTGTGGACCAATGGGCCGAATAGCTCTATTTAATCCTGGTGGCGGTTTCGCCGCCGACGGGGGCGGGTGACATGTCCCGGGCGCGGGGCTGGCCTGCGCGGGTGGACGGTGAAACGAAGCCGACGAGTGCATAAGTTCCGATGGGCTGGCACGTTCGCACCGGCCCCAACACAAAGCGGAGATTACCTCGACCATGGCAGGATCCATCGCGGTCAAGCATGACGAGCCCGAGCGCGAGCCGCTCGAATCGGTCGTCGTCCGCTTCGCCGGCGATTCCGGCGACGGCCTGCAGCTGACCGGCAGTCACTTCACCTTGGCGACCGCCCTCGCGGGCAACGACTTCGCAACCTTCCCCGACTTCCCGGCCGAGATCCGCGCGCCGGCGGGCACCACCTACGGCGTCTCGGCCTTCCAGATCAATTTCGGTGCCCGCGACATTCGCACCGCGGGCGACGTGCCGGACGTGCTGGTGGCGCTCAACCCGGCGGCGCTGGTGGTCAATGTGGGCGACCTGAAGGCCGGCGGCGTGGCCATCGTCGACACCGGCTCCTTCAGCGAGCGCAACCTCAAGAAGGCGGGCTACGACGCGAACCCGCTCGAGAACGGCAGCCTCGCCAAATACATCCTCATGCCGATCGATGTCTCGCGCCATACGCTCGAAGCGGTCAAGCCCTTCGACCTCAGCCAGAAAGAGGCGCTCCGCTGCAAGAATATGTGGACGCTCGGCCTCGTCTACTGGATGTACGACCGCGACCGCGATGCCAGCGTCAAATGGCTGCGTGGCAAGTTCGCGGCGCGGCCCGATATCGCCGAGGCCAACATCGCCGCGCTCAATGCCGGGCACGCCTATGGCGAGACGGCGGAGCTGCCGGGCGACGTGCATGGCTATACGGTGCCCGAGGCCGAGATCGCGCCCGGCCTCTACCGCACGGTGACGGGCACGGACGCGCTCGCCTGGGGGCTGGTGGCCGGCACCCAGCTTGCCGAGCTGCCGCTCGTCTTCTGCTCCTACCCCATCACGCCCGCCTCGGGCCTGCTGCACACCCTCGCCACCCTCAGGCAATTCGACGTCACCACCTTCCAGGCCGAGGACGAGATCGCGGCCGCCTGCTGCGCCATCGGCGCCTCCTACGCGGGCGCGCTCGGCGTCACCTCGAGCTCGGGTCCCGGCATCGCGCTCAAGACCGAGGCCATCGGCCTCGCCATCAGCGCCGAGCTGCCGCTCGTAGTCGTCAACTCCCAGCGCGCCGGCCCCTCGACCGGCTTGCCCACCAAGACCGAGCAGTCGGACCTGTTCCAGGCGGTCTGGGGTCGCAACGCCGATAGCCCCGCCGTGGTGCTAGCCACGCGCTCGCCCTCGGATTGCTTCGAAGTCGGCATCGAGGCGGTGCGCATCGCCGTCAAGTTCATGACCCCGGTGATCGTCCTCACCGAGGGCTATATCGCCAATGCGGCCGAGCCCTGGAAGATCCCCGACGTGGACGGGTTCGAGCGCTTTCCCGTCCGCTTTCATGAGGAGGCGGAGGGCTTCCATCCCTTCCTGCGCGACGAGGACTCCCTGGCCCGGGTCTGGGCGCGGCCCGGCACGCCCGGCCTCGAGCACCGCATCGGCGGCATCGAGCGCGATTACCACAGCGGCCACATCTCCTACGACGCCGAGAACCACCAGCGCATGACGAACGTGCGCATGGCCAAGGTCGCGGGGGTGGCGCGCGACGTGCCCCGCCAGGATGTCGAGCAGGGCGGGGAGACCGGGCGCATGGCCGTCGTCGGCTGGGGCTCCACCTACGGCCCCATCAGCCGCGCCGTCGGCAATCTGCGCAAGGAAGGGGCCGACGTGTCCCAGATCCACCTGCGCCATATCTGGCCCCTGCCGTCGAACCTCGGCGACCTCCTCGCCGGATTCGAGAAGATCCTGGTGCCGGAGATGAACACCGGCCAGCTCGTCACCGTCTTGCGCAGCGAGTACCTGGTGCCGGCCACGGGGCTCAACAAGGTTTCGGGCCAGCCGTTCAAGATCGCCGAGCTCGAAGCCGCAATCCGCGAACGCCTGGAGGGCTGAGATGAACCTCGCCACGCCACCCCAACAGCTCAAGCCCAAGGACTACGCCTCCGACCAGGAGGTGCGCTGGTGCCCGGGCTGCGGTGACTACGCCATCCTCAAGGCCGTCGAGCGCGTACTGTCCGATATCGGCGCCCGGCCGGAGAATACCGTCTTCGTCTCGGGCATCGGCTGCGCCGCGCGCTTCCCCTACTATCTCAACACCTACGGCTTCCACACCATCCACGGTCGCGCGCCCGCGATCGCGACCGGCATCAAGCTCGCCAACCCCGAGCTCGACGTCTGGGTGGTGTCGGGCGACGGCGACGCCCTCTCGATCGGCGGCAACCACCTGCTCCACGTGCTGCGGCGCAACATCGACCTCCAGTTCCTGTTGTTCAACAACGAGATCTACGGCCTGACCAAGGGCCAGTACTCGCCCACCTCGCGGGTCGGCACGCGCTCGCCATCCACGCCCATGGGCTCGGTCGAGCGCCCGGTCTCGGCCTGCGGCTTCGCCCTTGGCGCCGCCGCGCGCTTCGTCGCCCGCGCGGTCGACACACGGCAGAAGGACGTGCCCGCCATCCTCAAGCGCGCCCACGAGCACCGCGGCGCCTCCTTCGTCGAGATCCTGCAGAACTGCATCGTCTACAACGACGGCGCCTTCGGCGCCTTCACCGCCCGCGACGTGGCCGAGGACGCGCAGGTCCATGTCGAGCACGGCCAGCCACTCGTCTTCGGCAAGGACCGGGACAAGGGCCTCAGGCTCACCCCCGGCACCCACGAGCTCGAGGTCGTCGGGCTGGGCGAAGGCGACCTCGGCGAATCGGACGTCCTCGTGCATGACGAGACCGACCTCACCCTCGCGGGCCTGCTGGTGCGCCTGGAGCCACCCATGCCCGTTGCCCTCGGCGTGATCTATTGCAACCCGGCACCGACCTACGAGGCGCTGGTGGCCGAGCAGACCGAGCAGGCCCGCGCCGGCGCGCCCGCGGGCGACCTCAACGCCCTCCTGCGCCACGGCAACACCTGGACCGTCGCCGAAAGGCACTGAGCGGACGGCACGGGTCACCGCCAATCCGCGCCATTCCCTGATCCCGCGATTGCCCCTGTACCCGGGGGATCGCGGCCCGCTATCCTGTCGCCCTCGCTTGCCTAGAGGGGGGAATTCGAGATGGCGGCCGCGCTTCCCACACATGCCCAGACGGTGGTCATCGGCGCGGGCGTGATCGGCGCCAGCGTCGCCTATCACCTCACCAGGCTCGGCCGCAAGGACGTGGTGGTGCTCGAGCGCGGCAAGCTCGGCTGCGGCACCACCTGGCATTCGGCCGCCAACATCACCCGGCTCGAGACCACGCCCGTGCCGATGACCCTGTTCAACCGCACGGCCGACTATCTCCCCGAGCTCGAGGCCGATACCGGCCAATCCGTGGGCTGGCGCGGCTGCGGCCGCGTCGTCGTCGCGCGCTCCCAGGAGCGGCTCACGGACCTCAAGCGCATCCAGTCCATCGGCCGACTGCTCGGCACCGAGGTCGAGGTCATCACGCCCAGCGAGGTCAAGGAGAAGTTCCCCATCATGCGCACCGACGACCTGGTGGGCGCGATATGGAGCCCCGGCGACGGCCGGGTCAACGCGACCGATATCACCGCCGCCTACATGCGCGGGGCGCGGAACCGGGGCGCGCGGCTCTTCGAGGACACCCCCGTTACCGGCTTCACGCAAAAGGAGGGCCGCGTCACCGGCGTCGAGACGCCGGCGGGCACCATCACGTGCGATTCGGTGGTGCTGAGCGCGGGCCTATGGAGCCGGCGCATCGGCCTCATGGCCGGGGTCGACGTGCCCCTCCACGCCGCCGAGCATTTCTACATGCTGACCAAGCCCATCGACGGGGTGACGCCGGAGACGCCCGTCTTCCGCGACCCCGACGCCCTGATCTACGGGCGCGAGGAGGTGGGCGGCCTGCTCGTCGGCTGTTTCGACCGCAACGCCAAGCCGCTGCCGGTCGAGGCCCTGCCCGACGACTTCGCCTTCGGCCTCCTGAACGAGGACTGGGACCAGTTCGGGCCCTACCTGCCTGGCGCCATCGAGCGCTTCCCCGCGCTCGAGACAGCGGAGATCCGCACCCTCCTGAACGGTCCCGAGAGCTTCACGCCCGACGGCGTGATGATGATGGGTGAGGCGCCGGAGCTGGGCGGCTTCCACGTCCTCGCGGGCATGAACTCGGGCGGCATCACCCTCTCCTCCTCGGGCGGCGTGCTGGCCGAATGGATGATCGAGGGTGAAGCGCCCATCGACGTCTCGGCCATCGACATCCGCCGCTTCGCGCCGGCGCAGAACAACGCGGCCTTCCTGCGCGCCCGGGTGAGCGAGATGCCGAGCTTCCATTTCGACGTCCACGGCCCGGCCCACGACTTCCGTGAGGGGCGCGGCCTGCGCCGCTCTCCACTGCACGAGCGCGTCGCGGCCGCGGGCGCCGTCTTCTCGAGTGTCGTCGGCTTCGAGCGCCCGGTCTGGTACGGCGCCGCCGACGGCTGGGACGCCGCGCTCGAGGCCGAATACGGGGCGGCGCGGGACGCGGTCGCCCTCTTCGACGATTCGGCCGCCACCACCCTTGCCCTCGAAGGCCCCGATGGCGGCAACTGGCTGGCCGCGGTAGCCGGCGAGGCGGCCGGGATCGGGGTCGGGCGGGCCGCGCGCGTGCCGATGGCCAACCCGCGCGGCGGCATCGAATCATTGCCCATGGTCGCGCGCACCGGCGAAGCGCGCTGGCTGGTGCTCGACGAGCCCACGCAGGTGACCCATACGCGAAGCTGGCTCGAGCGCAACCGGCCGGCGGCGCCGCGCGCCGCCCTCACCGATGCCGGGCCGGGCCGCGCCCTCCTCACCCTCCACGGACCCAAGGCCGCCGCACTCCTCGAGGCGGCGGGCGCCAGGGGGCTCATGGCCGACCCGCCGGCGCCCGGCGCCATCCGGGAAATCGAGGTGGGCTACGCCACCGCCACGCTGCTGCGCTGTCCGCTCAGCGGGGCCTGGCGCCTCATCGTCCCGGGCGAGAGCGCGATCGCGGCCTACGATGCCCTGGTCGCGGCGGGCACCGAATTCGACCTCCGCCACGCCGGCCACCTGGCGGCCGAGGCCCTGCGTATGGAAGCCGGGTTGCCGGCCGCCGGACGCGACGTGAGCCCGGCCGTGACCCTACCCGAGGCGGGGCTCGCGCCGGGGGCGCCCGGCCGCCGGCTGCGCGTCCTCGCGCTCACCGACGGCGCGATCAGGCCGGCCGCGGGTGAACCAATTCTGCAGGACGGCGCGCCCGTCGTGCTGGCCAGCTCCGCCGTCTTCGTGCCCGGCCTCGGCCGCGCCCTCGTGATGGCGCTTCTCCCCGATGGCGCCGGCGCGCTCGAGATCGATCTGGCCGGCGAGCGCCATGGGCTCGAAACCCATCGGATGCCGGGACTCGCCGCGTGAATGCGGCGGGTATCGGGCGCTCGGTCCGGCGCAAGGAGGACCCCCGTCTCCTGACCGGCCGGGGCCGATTCATCGACGATGTGAACCTGCCTGGCCAGGCGTACGCGTACGTTCTGCGCTCGCCCCACGCCAATGCCCGCATTGTCGAGCTCGACATCCGCGCGGCGGCGGCATCGGACGGTGTCCTGGCCGTGTTCACCGCCGCCGACCTGGCCGCCGACGGCATTGGCGACCTTCCCCCCTTCTATCTCCCCGCCCCACCTGAAGGCGACCTCGTGTTCGCCTCGGGCCTCCCCATTCTGGCAAGGGGCCGCGTGCGTCATATCGGGGAGCCGGTGGCCTCCGTGGTGGCGGAGACGGGGCGCGCGGCCCGGGCGGCGGCCGAACGCATCGAAATGGCCGTCGAGACCTTGCCGGCGGTCACGAACACCGCCGAGGCCGATCGGCCCGGGGCACCGCAAGTCTGGGCCGACGCCCCCGACAACCTCGTTTACGCGTACGCGAAGGGAAGTCGGTCGGCGGTGGACGCGGCCTTCGCCGGCGCCGCCCATATCACGGTGGTGGAGCTGGTCAACAGCCGCCTCATGGCCACCTCGATCGAGCCGCGCGGGGCCCTTGGGTCTTGGGACCGGGAGAGTGGCCGCTTCACCCTCCACAGCACCGGGCAGATGCCGCACCGGACCCGGCGATACGTCGCCGAGGCCCTCGGCGAGGCACAGGAGAGCCTGCGCGTCATCGTCGGCGACGCGGCCGGCGCCTTTGGCCCCCGCAACATGGTCTATCCGGAGGTCGTGCTGGTGGTCTGGGCGGCGCGGCGCCTGGGCCGGTCGGTCAAGTGGTCCGGCGGTGGCGAGGAGCGCTTCCTCGGCGATACCCAGGCCCGCGACAATGTGAGCCGGGCCGAGCTCGCGCTGGACGGCGATGGCCGCTTCCTGGCCCTGCGGGTCCGCACCACCGCCGCGATGGGCGCCTACCTCTCCAACATGGGGGCGCTGGCGCCCATCAACGGACCATTCTCGCTCGCCGGCCCCTACCGCACGCCGGCGATGCATGTCGAGGTTCGCGCGGTCTATACCAACACCGTTCGCTTGGACGTGTTCCGCGGCGCCGGGCGGCCCGAAGCCATCTATTTGATGGAGCGCCTGGTGGACGCCGCGGCCCGCGAGATCGGCCTCGACCGGGCTGAGATCCGGCGGCGCAACATGATACCGCCCGCCGAGTTGCCCTACACCACGCCCTTCGGCATGACCTACGATTCGGGCGATTACGAAGGCGCCATGACCAGGGCGCTCGGCGAAGCGGGATGGAACGGCTTCGCCGAGAGGCGCGCCGAGAGCGCCCGGCGCGGCCGCCTGCGCGGCATCGGCATGGCCGCCTATGTCGAGCGCAACAGCGGCGGTGGCCCCGACGCCCCCACCACCATACGGATCGAGGCGGACGGCACCGTCACCGTCCTGAGCGGCATGATGTCCAACGGCCAGGGCCACGAGACGGCCTTCGCCCAGCTCGTCGCCGACCGTTTCGACCTCGATTTGAGCGAGGCCCGCATCGTCCAGGGCGATACCGGCCTGGTCAGCGAGGGCATCGGCACACTGGGCTCGCACTCCCTGGTGCTCGATAGCTGGGCCATGACCGTGGCCATGGACAGAATCGTCGAGAAGGCCAAGCCGGTGGCGGGGAGCCTGCTCGAGGCGGCGGTGGCGGACCTCGAATTCGCCGGCGGCGGATACCGTATCACCGGCACCGACCGGCGCGTCACCATGCGCCAGGTCCTGCGCGCGGTGGGAGCCGAGGGTGGCCTCGAGGCCCGCGCCAGCATTCGCGCCGAGCAGCACACTTTCCCCAACGGCTGCCATGTGTGCGAGCTCGAGATCGACCCCGAGACCGGGGCGACCCGCCTCCTCGCCTACCACATGGTCCAGGACGTGGGCGTGGTGGTGAACCCCATGATCGTCGCGGGCCAGCTCCACGGTGGCACCGGCCAGGGCATCGGCCAGGCCCTCTTCGAGCACACGGTCTACGATCGCGATGGCCAGCTCCTCTCGGGCTCCTTCATGGATTACTGCATCCCGCGCGCGGGCGACCTGCCGGCCCTTGGCGTCACCCTCGACGGCACCCCCTGCCCGAGCAACCCCCTGGGCGTGAAGGGCTGCGGCGAATCGGGCGCCATCGCAGCACCCCCCGCCGTCGTCAACGCCGTCCTCGACGCCCTCGCCCCCCTGGGCGTGCGCCACATCGACATGCCCGCCACGCCCGAGCGCGTGTGGCGCGCCATCCGCGCGGCGCGGCGTTATACCGATCGGCCTTGAGGGAGACCGATCGTATGTTCCCTCAGGTGCCGGGCGGCCGCGTCCGCGGCCCTGGCTTCTTATTACGCTCAAACGCCGCTGAGGCTGGCCTCGCATGAGCTCGGGCGCGCGGTCGCGCTTGCCAGACGGTGATGAGCGAGGCTCATCGCCGTCCGTTATAAGCGCCCGCCGGCGGGCCGCCCGGCGATGAAGGGGAGCGAAAGCGGGCGGCGGTCCCTGCCCCAGGGCCGCGACATCACCGAGATGGGGGCGCCCAGGCCCATCTTCGGCATCGTCCTGGTCATGCTGGCCGGCGTCCTGTGGAGTCTCCAGGGCCTCTTCATCCGACTGATCGACGAGTCCGCGGCGCCGCAGATCATCTTCTGGCGCAACTACGGCCAGTTCGTGACCCTCATCGTCGCCCTCACCATCCTCCAGCGCGGCCGCCTGCTGACGGCCTTCCGCCGCGCGGGCGGCCTCGCGGTCGTGGGCGGCCTATGCCAGGTCACCTCGACGGTGGTCATCATCTACGCCTTTCTCCTGACCAGCATCGCCAACGTCATGTTCGTCCTCGGCACGGCCCCCTTCTTCGCGGCGCTCCTGGCCTGGGCGCTGATGGGCGAGCGCCTGAGCCGCGCCGCCTGGATCGCCATGACCGTGGCGCTCCTCGGCGTGGGCGTCATGGTGTTCCAGGGCCTGGCACCCGGGCACCTGCTCGGCAACTTCCTCGCCTTCATCGCCACCCTCGGCTTCGCCGGCCTCACGGTGGTCCTGCGCTGGGGCCGCCGGGTCGAGATGCTGCCGACCCTGTGTTACGGCGGCGGACTCGGGATGCTCGCCGGCCTCGCGCTCTCCGGCGGCGCCATCGTCATCTCCCTCCACGACGCCGCGATCGCCTTCGTCATGGGGGCAGTGATCCTCGCCATCGGCATGCTCGCCTTCGTGCGCGGCGCGCGCTACGTGCCCGCCGGCATCCTCGCCTTCCTGACCATGACCGAGATCGTGCTGTCGCCGGTCTGGCCCTGGATCGGAGTGGGTGAGGTGCCGACGGGCCTCACCATCGTCGGCGGCGCCATCATCCTCGCCGCCATCGCCAGCCAGGCCATCCACGCCGCCTGGCGCCGCGCGGCCTGAGGCCGGGGGCGGCCGAGCCGCCCGCTAGTACCCACTTTCATAATTCCGTGTGCCATACGATCGCTTTTCCCGTCTCCTCGGTAGGAGGGGGTGCGCCGGCGATGCCGGGGCATCGTCAAGCATCCCCGACACCCCGAGGGGGCGGGAAAAGCGACCCGAAGGGCGGCGCCCCGAGGCCCCCGGACGTCGTCGCGCGCCGCTTGTGATGCCCCGGCATCACGGCGCGCCACGCTCCTAGCCGGGAACCTCGGGGCGCCGTCGTATGGCACACGGAATTATGAAAGTGGGTACTAGAGCGGCTCCGCTTCGATCGGACCCACTCCAGCCTTTGTTCGTCGCTCGCGGCGGCGGACCGAGTGGTCCGCGCCCGCGCGGGCGCCGAAACCACCCCTCCCGAAGCCGAAATCGTCAAGGTCCGTCAAGGTGTCGCGATCTGAGAGCGTTGAATATCAACCTGTTGGCAATTCCGGAGCCGAACCTTGACAAACCTTGACATATTCCCCCCGCAAGGCCGGCGGACGGGCTTGGTCGAGCTCAGTATATAGGTATAGATTCTGAAATGTCAAGGAGGCCATGCGAACGGACGCTGGGACAGGTCCCGCCGCCAGCCGGTGTCGGCATGGCATAGGGTGTGGGTGGCCAAATGATGCGTTAAGACACTGATACAAAATCATAATATCCCATACGACTTCGAACCGGATAGCCGGGTCTCTGGCGATATCGGGTGGTACGAAGGTAAATTTATTTGCAAAAAGTCGTTCGCGCCTCTTGAAATACGATCATTTGTTTATTATGTGTTCGCAACACCGATCGAACCCGAACCGATTTCAGAGAGGCGACCCATGAGAGACCCACTGATACTCCGCAAGAGCTTCATGGCCGGCACGAAAAACGATCCCCGCGACGTGGAGACGATCACCGAAGCGCTGCGGGCCACCGGGTTCCTCCCCCGCCCGGCGGGCGGTGGCCCAGTGGGCGGTGGCCCGGCGGGCGGCGGCCCGGCGGGCGGCGTGGTGCCGAGCGAGGCGGAGGTCGGCGACGCGCTCCGCGCTTTCCAGGACCGGGAGGGGCTGGTGGTGGACGGGTACGCCGCCCCGCGCGGCCCGACCGAGGGCGAGCTCCGCAAGGCTGTGGATCGCGCGGCCGAGCTGGCCGCCCGGCCCAAGCGCACCGGCCCCATCCGCTTCGAGGCGCTCACGGCCGACAATTACCGGGAGTCGCGGGGCATGGCGAAGGGCGTCGTGGGGCGGTCCGACCACCGGGGCGCGATCGTCCTCATGCGCCGGGCGATGGAGGACAATCCCGCCGCCCTGCCGGCGGCGCGCCGCAGGCGGTGATCCAACTGGCCGAGCAGGTCGATGTCCTGAACCGCGCGCACGGTGAGCGCTTCCGGGCCGACCTGGTGAAGATGGTCGGGGAAGCCAGCCCTCCCTCGCGCGCCACATGGCGGCGGGGCGCATCCTGGACGACGGGGGCGCCGGTGTAGGCACCTCGCTGCTCTCGCGGTTAGCCTTCGGCGCGAGGGCCGGCGCGGGCGAGCGGGCGGCGCCCGCCCTGGCCGACGCCTCGGACGCGGGCGCACCGACCGGTGGCGCGGCGCCCCCCGCGCCCGAGGCGCCGCCCAAGCCGCAAGCGCCACCCCCTCAGGCGCCGCCGCAAGCACCCGCGCCGGCTGCGCTCCCGTCCTTCCTGAACCTCCCGGCGGCGGCGGCGGCTCGGGCCGAGCGGGCGCTCGCCGGCCTGACGCCGGCGGTGGCGGCGGGGATGACGGAGGCGGAGCTGAGCGCGGCGCTCAAGCATCTCCACGCCAAGCACCAGGCGGCGGGCACCCGGCCCGCCGGCGACGAGGCGGCGGCCCTCAACGCCATCTATGCCGCCCTGCCCGACGACCCCGCCTTCCTCGCCGACGACACCAGGCGCCGGGACGCGCTCGTCGAGCGTATCATGGCGAGCCCCTTCATCCGCGACACGGGCACGCGCTGGGCCCACCGGGACCGGGCCGGGCGCGAGGGCACCGTGCGCGAGGTGGTGCACGCCGCGGCCCAGGCCTACGGCATCCGTAACCCGCCCAGGGTCGAATTCCGGGCGCTGGAGGGCTCGGTCGGCCGCTACGACGAACGCACCAACACCGTCATCATCGATCCCGCGAGCGACCTCTTCAAACGGGGCAAGGATCTGCGCGGCACGATCGTCTCCGCCGCGGTGGAGGAGGCGGTCCACGCCTACCAGTGGCGGCTCATCCAAGACCGCTGGCATGGTCGCATGGATGCGAGCGACCCGCGTTTCCGCCAGGCCGAGCTGTTCCTCCTCAACGGTAACGGCAACATCCTCTACCTGAGGACGCCGGAAGACCGCCACGGCTACCGCGGCCAGCCCATGGAGAGGCATGCCAAGGCCGTTGCGGAGGAGATCAAGCGAACGCTATCCGACTATGACGATAAGAAGTGGGAGGAGACCCTCAGGGAAATACGTGAAGGCGGCGGTTGACCTCAGGGCGGGTGGGCCGCGAACCATTTCGCGGCCCGCCGCTCGGCTTCACGCCTGTGTGCGTCGGTCATTTCGACATCGTCGAAGGTGGCCGCATAGGTGTGGCCGGCGGCGCGTGCCTCCGGGATGAGGTAGAGCCGGTCGTAGATGAGCGCCCATTTGAGCGCCTCGACGTAATCGTGCCCCTCGAATTGAGAGTCACCGAGGATGCCGATTAAGCGCCACATCGCAGTTTTTCTGCCCTGCTCGGCGGCGCGGCGGTACCAATGGATCATGTCGTCCACGTGGTCGTAGGATTCCCGGCGGGTGTCGTGCAGTAAGCCCAGCAAGAACTGGCACTCGGAATCGCCAAGGGTGGCGCAAGGCTCGAACCAACGCTCGGCCTCCGCGTCCGGGTCGAGGTCGGGACGGTTGATGCGCCAGTACATATCGCCAAGAAGAAACACTCTGCCCATGCCCTTTCGCGCCTCCAGATGCCCGGCCTCGGCGAGGGGCAGCCAGATGCGGTAGGCACGCCCGTACTCCTTGGCGTCGTAGGCCGCGAGACCGTCCTGATAGGTGGCGCAGGCGGAAAGCATCGCGGCGAGGGCCACGGCGATCGCCGCGGCGAGGACGGAAGCTCTCATCTCGGCCCCCTGGGCGTAGCATTAGTTGCGTGCTAAATCGAATATACAATCAATATGGCGAAAATGCGGCAACCCGCTCTCACCTGCCGGACCCTGGTCCGGCCCTTCATCCGCGACACGGGCAAGCACTGGGCGCACCGGGACCGGGCGGCGTGCGAGAGCACCGTGCGCGAGGTGGTGTTCGCCGTGGCCCAGGCCTACGGCATCCGCAACCCGCCCAGGGTCAAGTTCCGGGCGATGGAGGGCTCGGCCGGCCGCTACAACGCCCGTACCAACACCGTCATCATCGATCCCGAGAGCGACCTCTTCAAATGGGGCGAGGATCTGCGCGGCACGATCGTCTCCGTCGCGGTGGAGGAGGCGGTCCACGCCTATCAGTGGCGGCTCACCAACGACCGCTGGCGCGGGAATATGAACGCCGGCGACCCGCGCTTGCGTCAGGCCGAACCGTTCGCCCTCGACGGCGGCGGCGGGTCGGCTGCCTTGCGCCCGAGTTGCGTCTCCGCCCGTCGGAGGCCGCCGCGCCGGGTTGCACTATGCAGTGGCGCGGGTCCGGGGCGCGGGTCACAATCGCGCCGTTACGACCGCTCAGTCTCACGGGGCGAATGACCGCGATGGCCTGGATCAGGGGCGCGTTCGAGACGGTGCACGGCCGGCACCAGGGGGAGGATACCCTTTCCCTGATGGCGCGGGCGGCGGCCGGTGCCATGGCCGACGCGGGCCTCGCGCGCGGCGACATCGACGGGCTGCTCACCGGCTACAGCACGGCCCTGCCCCACCTCATGCTGGCAAGCGTGTTCGCGGAGTATTTCGGCATCCGACCCGCCTACTGCCACACCGTGCAGGTCGGCGGCGGGACCGGCAGCGCCATGACCATGCTGGCCAAGCGCCTCTGCGAGGCCGGGCAGTGCCGCAATATCCTCGTCGTCGCGGGCGAGAACCGCCTCACGGGCGTTGGCGCGGACAAGACCGTGCGCACCCTGGCCGGGGTCGGCCACCCCGATTACGAGACCCCGTTCGGGCCAACGATTCCGGGCTTCTACGCCCTGGTGGCCGCCCGCTACATGCACGAGCACGGCCTCGCCGAGGAGGACCTGGCGGCATTCTCGGTCCTCATGCGCACCCACGCTTCGGGCCACCCGGGCGCCCAGTTCCGCGATCCCATCACCGTCGACGACGTGATGGCGTCGCGGACAATCGCCGAGCCCCTCAAGCTCCTCGACTGCTGCCCCATCTCCGACGGGGCGGCGGCCCTGATCGTCGGCGCCCAAGGTGATGGCCCCGGGGCGGTGCGGATCGCCGGGGCCGGCCAGACCCATCCCTTCCAGCACGTGATCGCGGCGGACTCGCTCGTCTCCTTCGGCAGCGCGAGAGCGTCGGAGCGGGCGCTCGGCGAGGCAGGGATCGGAATCGACGAGATCGAGATCGCGGGCATTTACGATTCCTTCTCGATCACGCTCCTCATCTTCCTCGAGGAGCTGGGCCTGGCGCCGCGTGGGCAGGCCGCGCGCCTCGCCCGCGAGGGGCGCTTCGGCATCGGTGGCGCCGTGCCCGTCAATACCCATGGCGGGCTTCTGTCCTTCGGCCATTCGGGCGTGGCCGGGGGCATGGCCCATATCGGCGAGGTCTACCGTCAGATCGCCGGCAAGGCGGGGCCGCGGCAGGCCGGGGACCGGTGCATCGGCTTGATCCACGGCGAGGGCGGCATCCTCTCGTCCCAGATCAGCCTGGTCCTGATGAGGGATTGAGCCATGGACGCAACCGCCAAGTATTTCTGGGCCGGCTGTGCCGAGGGCGAGATCCGCTACCAGCACTGCCCAGCGTGCGATTCGGCGCAGTTCTATCCGCGGCCCTTCTGCGCCAAGTGCGGCCACGGGGCGCCGGTGTGGCGCGCCTCGGCCGGCTTGGGGACGGTCTATTCGCTCACCCGCATCGTCCGGGCACCGACGCCGGAATACCGCGCGCTGGCACCCTATTCAATCCTCCTCGTGGACCTCGACGAAGGGGTGCGCATCATGGCCCACGGCGCGGACGGCCTCGCCATCGGCGACCGCGTGACGGCAAGCTTCCGAGTGCTGGGAGAGCTCTCCCTGCCCTATTTCGGGCGGGCTTGAGAGGGGGCGGCCTCAGCCGGCCTCGGCGTCCGCGACCACCATCCACGGGCCAATGACCGGCTCGGTGCCGGCGACGGTGGTGCGCCGCATCACCCGGCGCTGGCGATCGACATCGTAGGGGATGGCCCGGTGCAGGAGGCGCCGGTTGTCCCACATGCCCACGTCGCCGACGCGCCATCGGTGGCGATGGACGAAGCGCGGCTGGGTCACCGCCTCGACGATCTCCTTGTGGAAGGCGCGGCCGGCATCGAGGTCCATGCCGCCGATCTCGGCGCCCACGTTCATGGAGACGTAGACCGAGCACCGCTTGCGGTCCGGATGATAGCGGATCACCGGGTGGGTGACCGGCGGCAGGCCCCACTTCTTCTCGTTGGGGAAGGGCGGCAGGCTGGGGTCGAGGGTACGGTCGAACTCCGGGCTATGCACCATGTGCCGGCCCGTCATGCGCCGGCGCAGGTCGTCGGGCAGGGCATCATGGGCCGCGAACATGTCGGCCCATTCGGTCTGGCCGCCGGGCTCCGCCTCGTCCGGCACTTCGGTGGCGTACAGGATTGAGGCATAGGCCGGGATGGTGCGGTAGGAGCTGTCCGTATGCCACAGGGCGTTGAACTGAAGCAGGCGCATCTGGACGCTGGTCCCGCCCGCGAGCCGGCCGGCATCGTCCACGTTGGAGATGTTGTAGAACTCCGGCCGCTCCTTCCGCACGGTCTCCTCGGGGAAGGCCTCGAGCGCGCCGAAGCGGCGGCTGAAGGCGAGTTGCTGTTCCATGCTCAGCAACTGATCGGGGAAGACGAGCAGGCCATGGCGCTCGAACGCGTCGCGGACGGCGCGGAAGATATCGTCGCCCAATGGCCGGGCAAGGTCGAGCCCGGTCACGCGCGCACCGAAGGTCGGGTGCAGCGCCTCGACCGAGAACCCGTTCGATACGGCGGCGTCCGATGGCTCCATCGCTTCCCTCTCGTAATCCGCGCCCGTGTGATTCGATGCCCCAGTTTGTGACTTGTTGCACTGAATGCGCAAGTTGGATTCGGCTGAATGCGCGAGCTGAATTCGAATGTCTGCTCGGTGCTTCGCGCCGGGGCCGCCCCGATCCGCCCGGATTACGCGACCGGGCATAGGCGGGCATCCTCCGCCCGGGCACGCGGCAGGCCCTAGGGCGGTTCCGCTTCGATCGGACCCACTCTAGCGCTCTATTTCGCTCGCGGCAGCGGACCGTATGGTCCGCGCCTGCGCGGGCGCGCCGGGTGACCGGCGGGCCGCCTTGCGGCCTGGAGCGGTTCCGCTTCGATCGGACCCACTCTAGCGCTCTATTTCGCTCGCGGCAGCGGACCGTATGGTCCGCGCCTGCGCGGGCGCGCCGGGTGACCGGCGGGCCGCCTTGCGGCCTGGAGCGATTCCAGTCGAACTGGAATCGCTCTAGCCGCCGGACGTAAAAACATGATTTGCTTGACATATCGGGCAAGAGTACCCATCTCTGCTCTATCGATTGTCTCGCGATTGCGCGAAGCGCCGCCAAATCGTGGCGCCAAGTCCCGGGCACAATAATCAAGAAACTTCCCGCCCCGGCCGCGCCTGGGGCAGGGTAAAAACGCCAGGGACCGGCCGCGTCGAGGACGCCGCCCACACTTTTTGGCGCATAAGGAATCCCAAGTGACCGATAGTTGTTTTTCGGAGCTCGGCTTGGCCGAGCCCATACAGCGTGCCTTGACTGCCAGAAACCACGTCATCCCGACGCCGATCCAGGCGCGGGCCATCCCCGAGCTTCTTGCCGGCAGGGATATGCTGGGCATCGCCCAGACCGGCACCGGCAAGACGGCGGCCTTCGCGCTGCCCATTCTCCACCAGCTTTCCCGAACGCGCGGAAACAACGGGCCGCGCAGCCCACGCGCCCTGGTCCTGGCGCCGACCCGCGAGCTCGCGATCCAGATCGGCGAGGAGTTCCGCGCCTACGGCAAGTATCTGCAATTGCGCCAGACCGTGATCTTCGGCGGCGTCAGCCAGAAGCCGCAGGACACTGCCTTGTCCCGCGGCGTCGAAATCGTCGTCGCCACGCCCGGCCGCCTGCTCGACCTCATGGGCCAGCGGCGGGTCGGGCTCGGGGCGGTCGAGTTCCTGGTACTCGACGAGGCCGACCGGATGCTCGACATGGGCTTCGCGCGCGACGTCCGGAAGATCATCTCGGCCTTGCCCAAGAGGCGCCAGTCGCTGCTGTTTTCCGCCACCATGCCGGCCGAGATCGCGCGCCTCTCGGGCGAGATCCTGACCGATCCCATTCGCGTCGAGGTGACGCCCCAGGCCACGCCGATCGCGCGCCTCGAGCAGAACATCTACCATGTCGACGCCGCCGGCAAAGGGGCCTTGCTCGCCAGTATCCTGGACGATCCCGCGCTCTCGCGGGTGCTCGTGTTCGCGCGCACCAAGCACCGCGCCAACCGCGTCGCCGAGCGGCTCGACAAATGCGGCGTCGCCGCCGAGGCTATCCACGGCAACAAGTCCCAGGGTGCGCGCCAGCGCGCCCTCAAACGGTTCCGCGACGGCGACGCGCGGGTCCTGGTGGCGACCGATATCGCGGCCCGGGGCATCGATGTCGACGGTGTCACCCATGTCATCAACTACGAGCTTCCCAACGAGCCGGAGAGCTATGTCCATCGCATCGGGCGGACCGCGCGGGCCGGCGCCGGCGGGGTGGCGCTCTCGCTCTGCGACCCGACCGAGCGCGGTTACCTGCGCGACATCGAACGCTTGATCCGCGGCCGGCTGACCGTGATCGGAAAAGAGCCCGCCGCCACGGCGCCCGTGGGGCGGGACAAGGCCAGGAAGCCCCACGGCGAGCCCGGGCACACGCGCGGTCAGCCCAGGTGGCGCTCGGGCGAGGTAAAGAGTCGCGGGCCGCGGCGGAGCCGGCGGGCCGCTTGATCGAAGCAATATAGCAACACGGTTTTAGGGCGAAACGGTGGCCCGATTGGCCACCGTTTCCGTATCCGGCTCGAATGGCCGAAATGGGCCGGGAGCCGGGGGCCGATCACCGCGCGCAATAGCGCGCGAACGCCTCACGGTCGGCGCCCGCATGCAGAGGCTGGGCGATGTCGAGCCGGGCGGCGCACGCACCGAAAGTCGGGTGGGGCGAATTGGCCGGCGGCCCGTTCGACATGGCCGCGGACGGCATCGACGGCGCCCGGCGCGGCGCCTTGCCGGCGCGGGTGCCGGGCGGCAAGATAGCGGCGGACGGGCCAGGGCGGCCCGACCGGTGGAGCAACCGCCTCGTCAGCGGTCGTCGGAGTATCGGGGGATCCATGAACCTGCATTTCACCCAGGCCGAATTCGCCGCGCGCCTGGCGGAGGCCCGGCGGCGCATGGCCGCGGATGGCCTCGACGGCCTGCTCATGTTCAAGCAGGAGAGCATGTATTACCTGACCGGTTACGACACCGACGGGTTCGTGCTGTTCCAGACCCTGTTCCTCGGCCTCGACGGCGCCTTGACCCTGGTCACGCGCTCGGCCGACCGGGTCCAGGCGGCCTATACCTCGATCATCGAGGACGTCCGCATCTGGGTCGATTCGGGCACCCAGAACCCGGGCGACGACGTGCGCGACATGCTCGAGGGGCACGGCATGCGCGGAAAACGCATCGGCGTCGAATACGATGCCTACGGACTCTCGGCCAAGCGGGGCCGGATGCTCGAGGCGGCGCTCGACGGCTTTTGCGATCTCGTCGATGCCTCGGACCTCCTGCGCCGCCAGCGCCTGGTCAAGAGCCCGGCCGAGCTCGACTGCATGCGCAAGGCCGGGGCGATCTGCCAGGCCGTCCAGGACGAGGCGGTGCGCCTCTCCGTACCCGGCGCCTTCGAGGGCGATATCCGCGCCGCCATGCACCGGGTCGTCTGGTCGGCGGACGGCGACACCCCCGCCCACGTCTGGCCCATGGGCAGCGGCCCCTCGGCCCTCCTGGTGCGCTACAAGTCGGGCGGGCGCCGCATCGGGGCGCGCGACCAGGTGTTCCACGAGTTCGCCGCCCCCTACCGGCACTACCACGCGGCACTCACCTTCGCGCTCGTCACGGGCGAGGCCAGCCAAGCGCACCGGGCCATGTTCGCCACCTGCCGCGAGGCGTTGGAAGCCTGCGAGGACGCGTTGCGGGCCGGGCGGACGGTCGGCGACGTGTTCGAGGGATACCGCAAGGCCTTCGTCGCCGGGGGTTTCGGCGACAGCTACCTCAACGTCTGCGGCTATACCATGGGCGCCGTCTACCCGCCGACATGGATGGAGGACCCCCTGATCCGCGAAGCCGACCCGCAGGTGCTGGAGCCGGGCATGGTCTTCTTCATGCACATGCTGATGGTCGACCGGGCCAGCGGCCACATGATGGCCCTGGGCGAGCAGGCGATCGTCACCGAGGGCGCCTGCGAGCCGATCACCCACGCCCTCGACGCGCTCGTCGTCAACTGATGGCGGCACGCGAAGGTGCGGCAATGACGGAAGCGTCGTTCGCGGACATCGAGCGCATTGGTTGGGACCGCAGGGCCGCGGACTATGCCGAGGTGATGCTGCCGGCGACCGGACAGGCCATCGCGCCGCTGCTGGAGAGCCTCGGGGAGCTGCGCGGCATGCGCCTCCTCGAAATCGCCTCGGGCACCGGTCACCTCGCCGAGCAAGCGGCCTGCCGGGGCGCCGCGGTGACCGGCATCGACGTGGCCGCGAACATGGTGGCCCTCGCCCGCAAGCGCGTGCCAGCGGCGCGGTTCCACGAGGGCGACGCCGAGGCCCTTCCCTTCGGGGACGCACAGTTCGACGCCGCCGCGTGCGGCTTCGGCCTCATGCACCTCGAACGGCCGGCCAAAGGCATCTCCGAGGCGGCGCGGGTGCTGAGGCCCGGCGGGTGGTTCGCCTTCACGGGCTGGCATGCCCCGGACCAGGGCAACGCGTTCCTCGGCCTCGTCACGAGCGCCTACGCGGCCCACGCGGACATGGCGGTGGGCCTGCCGCCGGCCTCGCCCCTGTTCCTCTTAAGCGATCCGCGCACCAGAGACCCGATGTTGAAGGAAGCCGGCTTCGGCCATATCGTCGCGCGCGACCTCGACATCGTCTGGCCCGTCGCCGGGCCGGAGACGGTCATCGAGTTCCTGGAGAAGGGCTCGGTCCGCTCGGCCATGATCTACGAGCGCCAGACGCCGGCGGTGAAGCAGCGCATCCGGGATTTCCTCATCGCCGGCACCGAGCGCATCCTGCGCACGGGCAAGGCCGGCATCCCCTGCCCCGCGGTGCTGGTAACGGCGGTGAAGACATGATGGAGGCACCATGAAGGCGGCACGATCCCACGGCGGCGGCGAGCCCCTGCGCATCGAGGCGGTGCCGGAGCCCGTATTGCGGCCGGGGAGCGCCATCGTCCGGGTCCGGAGCACCTTCGTGCCGCCGGTGACGGCGGACCTGCTCGGCACCGCGCCCGGCTACATCCTGCCGCCAGCGCCCTTCACGCCGGGGATGGACACGATCGGCACCGTCGAGGAGGTGGCGGACGACGTGGCCGGGATCGAGCCCGGCGAAGCCGTCTATTGCGACCACTACCACCCGCCGGGGCACTGCTTCCTCGGCGCCTTCGGCATGAGCCGCGACTCGATCCCGGTGCTCGCCCGCTGGCCCGACGGCGGCTTCGCCGAGCGGCTGGTGCTGCCGGCCGAGCACCTGACGCCGTTGGGCGATGCCGCATCGGTCGCGCCGGAGATGCTGTGCCGCCTGGGATGGCTCGGCACCGCTTACGGCGCCCTCGTCCGCGCCGGCCTCGGGCCAGGCCAGTGCCTCACCGTCACCGGCGCCACCGGGCTCGTGGGGACGAGCGGCATCCTCCTCGCCCGCGCCATGGGGGCCGGCCGGATCGTGGCCCTGGGCCGAAGGCGGGCGGCGCTCGACGCGCTCGCCGCGCTCGACCCGAGGCGCATCACCCCCGTCGCGGTCGAGGACGGCGGGGACGCGGCGAGGGACATCGCCGCCGCGGCGCGGGGAGCGGACGTGGTCCTCGACGCCGTCGGCGATACGGACGACGCGGCCATGACCCGGGGCGCCATCCGGGCGCTCGGGCGCGGCGGCCGGGCCGTCTTCGTCGGCGGCCTCACGACGCAGCCGCCCGTCGCCGCGACCTACATGGTGCTGCGCGGGCTGACTATCCTCGGCTCGACCTGGTTCCCGCGTGCGGCGGCCGGGGAGATGCTGGCCATGATCGCGAGCGGGGCGCTCGACTTGAGCGCCCTCAGCGCCCGCGCCTTCCCGCTCGCCCAAGTCAACGAGGCCATCGCCGCCGCCCACGACAGCGGTAGCGGCCTCGAACACGTGGCCCTGGTCCCGTAGGGGGAAAGGAAGGGGCGCGACCTGGGACCGGGTGAGGGCCGGGGTGAAGCTGACGCGGTAGGCGGTGCTTGATACGAGCTCCGGCGCTCCCCGCCACCAGCCCTGGCCGCGCGAACGCCTCATACTTCGACAAGCTCAGCATGAGGCTCGTGCCACTCCCGGTCTTCGGGTCAAGCCTTGCCCCGTGACCGCCGCCCTCACCCTGAGCCTGTCGAAGGGTGAGGGTCGCCCCGCTGTAGGCCGCGCGAACGCCTAATACCAGTGAGCGCCTGAATTGACTCTCGGGATATTCATTGATGGCGGATGATGGCGGATTGTGATTCTATGGTCTCCCACCAGATGTGGGGGATGTCATGGGATCAGCACTCAAGATACGGGATGATTTGACGCCTTTGGAGCTTCGGCGCTGGGCTCGCGTGGAATCGTACGGTCGAGCGGCGGCGCGGGCCTATGGGATCGCGAATGCTTTGGAGGAGATGCCCCGGGCTGATGCCGCGCGGCTTGCGGGGATGGATCGCCAAACGCTTCGCGACGCGGTTGTTCGTTACAATGCAAAGGGATTGGAGGGGCTTCACGACCGTCCAAAGGGCTACTCGCCGCGGCGGCTGACGGCAGACGAGGAAGCGGCGCTGGCGGCGGTCATCATCGCCGGGCCGGAGCCTGAGCGCGACGGGGTTTGCGCCTGGACCCGGGCCGATCTGTGCCGCTGGCTGGAGGAGCGCTTCGCCAAGACCTACCACCCCTCGAGCATGACCCGGGTTCTACGGCGGATGGGATTTTCCCGCCAGAAGGCGCGCCCGAGCCACCCGCGAAGGGACGCCGAAGCGCAGGAGCGCTTCAAAAAAGGGGGCTTCGCGACATCCTGAAGGCGACCGCCGCGGCGCATCCCGACAAGCGCCTACAGCTGTGGTTTCAGGATGAAGCGCGCGTCGGCAACAAGGGCCGGGTGTGTCACCGGTGGTGGCGCAGGGGCGAGCGTGCCCCCGGGACGCGTCAAATCGGCTACCAGTGGGCCTACATCTTCTCCGCCGTGCGCCCGGACACCGGCGACGACGTCACCCTGGTGATGCCGAGCGTCAACGCCAAGGTCATGGACCTGTTTCTCGCACACTTCGCCGATACCCTGGACCAGGATGCGCACGCCGTCATGATGTGCGACGGCGCCGGTTGGCACGACGAGCGCGCCCTCACCGTCCCCGACAACGTCACCTTGGCGCTGTTGCCGCCTTACAGTCCCGAACTCAACCCCGTCGAGCGGGTTTGGCTCTACCTACGCGAACGCTTCCTATCGCTCCGCGTCCTCGACGACACCGAGGCCATCATCGACGCCTGTTGCCAAGCATGGATCGACCTCATCGCAGAACCGGATCGTATGCGAACCCTCTGCGCCTATCCATGGATCATGAAGGTGATTTCATAGGCTCACTGGTATAATACCAACGAGCATTAATCAGAACCCATGCGCCCATTTCCTCAGACCGATGGACATGATCTTCCACGGCTGGTCGATGAGCTTGTTCCAGGCTTGGCAACAGATGGCGACGATATCGTCGTATGACTTGAAGATCCGGTTGGACAGCCAGTTGTCGCGCATGAACTGCCAAATGTTCTCCACGGGGTTCAGCTCGGGCGCCCTCGGCGGCAAGGGCAGCAGCGTGATGTTGGCCGGGACTTCGAGCTTGCCGGTGGTGTGCCATCCGGCCCGATCGAGGATGAGCACGGCGTGGGCGCCCGACGCCACCTGGGACGAGATTTCATCGAGGTGCCATTGCATGGCCTTGGTGTTGCAGCGGGGCAGGACGAGGCCCGCGCCGACGCCGCGTTGGGGACAGATGGCGCCAAAGATATAGGCCGACTTCGTACGTTGGTCCTTGGCCGCCGTGGGCCGGCTGCCGCGTCTCGCCCAGCGCCGCGTGAGCTTGGTTTTCTGGCCGACCCGGGCCTCGTCCTGCCACCAGATCTCTATGGCGGTGTCGGCTGGAAGGCCGGTGCGGATCTCTTCCAGCTCGGCCGCGAAGTTTTTTTAAAATCCTCGACCGCGAACTCGTTCTGCCCCTTGTGCCGCGGCCGCGCCGATATCTTGCTGAACCCCAGCGCCCGCAGCTCGCGGCCTACGCTCGACTCCTCAAGCGAGATGCCAAACTCCTCGAATATCCAAAGCGCCAAGTCCTTCCGGCGCCAGCGCACAACGCCGTGGATCGCCGGGATCGGCCCGTCCTCGACGAGCCGGGCAAGAGCCTGGCGTTGCGCATCGTCGAGCTTGCGCGGCTTGCCCGTCGCCTTGCCGTCAATCAGACCATCCGGCCCTTTGGCGTTGAACCGAAGAACCCAGTCGCGGATGACTTGAAGCCCGACATCGCCGAGCCGAGCCGCGTCCGTACGCCGGCCCCCATCGTAGATCACCGCCAGCGCAAGAAGACGCCGGCTCTGGCCCGCATCCTTCGATGCCTTGGCCAATCGACGCAAACGCGGACCATCAAAATCCGCGCGTAACGAAACCGCTCTGCTCATGGCGAACCTCCAAAGCCGTTCGCCTCATTGATTCAGACTTTTGACCGATTGGGAATCCCCTAAACGAGTCTCATTCAATGCCCGATGGTATAATACTTCGACAAGCTCAGCATGAGGCTCGTGCCACTCCCGGTCTTCGGGTCAAGCCTTGCCCCGTGACCGCCGCCCTCACCCTGAGCCTGTCGAAGGGTGAGGATCGTGCCGCCAGCCTTGGCCGCGCGAACGCATAATACTTCGACAAGCTCAGCATGAGGGTCGCGCCACTCCCGGTCTTCGGGTCAAGCCTCACCCGGTGAGGGTCGTGCCACTCCCGGTCTTCGGGTCAAGCCTTGCCCGGTGAGGGTCGTGCCACTCCCGGTCTTCGGGTCAAGCCTCGCCCGGTGACCGCCGCCCTCACCCTGAGCCTGTCGAAGGGTGAGGATCGCGCCGCTGTAGGCCGCGGCTTCAGATATCGTCGCTCTTGACCGCGACCTGGTAGACCTCGCGCACGAACTCGCCGTCGAAGATGTCGGTATAGCCCGACATCGAAGCCTGATAGTGCCCGCTTTCCTCGACGGCGAGCATGGCCTCCTCGGTGTCCCACAGGGAGAGGCCGATGGTGTTGCCGCTGCGCGGGTCGATCAGCAGCATGGCGCCGTGGAAACCCTCCTGCGCCTGGTTCCCCGGCAGGGTGATGGTCCGCGTGCGGTGCTCCAGCTCCTTCATCTTCCCCGGTTTGACCTTCATCTTCGACAAGCGCGCGAACATGGCCTTCCTCCTTGGTTTTGGTACGACTCAGGCGACCGCCGCGAGCGCGTTGCGCACCTGGAAGCCGACCGCGTCCACATAGCCCTGCCGCACCTCACCGAAATGGGGCAGGAGGATGCGGTTGAGCGCCGGGATGGCGTGGAAGGGGACGAGGGGCGCCGCGTGGTGGGCGGCGTGGAGGGGCATGTTCCAGGCGAGCCAGCGCACAGGGGTAGAGGCCAGGGTGGTGCGCGAGTTCTCGAGCATGTTGGGCGAGCGCGCGCAGCCCGCGTGCTCCGACATGCGGATCACGCGCATGACCGGCTCCGCCACCACCCGCGGGATCAGCCAGTAGACCGCGACCGCCCAGGTCCCCAGCCATACCGAGGCGACGGCGAGGCCCAGATAGACGCCCCAGAAGATCCAGGCCTCGCGCCGGATGGCGGCATGGGCGCTCGCGGGTGCGGCGCGCTGCTCGGCCTCGCTCAATATGCCGAACGGGTGGGTGAAGAGGGCTTTCAGAATGGCCGCGAAGTAGGGGATGCCCGTCGCATAGAGGAGATAGCTGCCCAGGCGCTCGCTCATGGGGATCATCTGCGGGTCGCGCGCGATGTCTTGCGTATAGGTGTGGTGGTCCGTGTGCTGGTAGTGGAACACGAGCGGCGGGAGCATGAGGGCGAGCCCGGCGAACCAGGCCAGGGCCGAATTGAGCCAGCGCGAGCGGAAGGCCGTGTGGTGGATCGCCTCGTGGAAGGGTGCGAAGAGATGCACGATGACGATGCCGTGGGCGAAGACCGCCGGGATGATCCACCAGGTGCCGCGCGCCGCCCAGACGAGCAGGCCCGTCGCCTCCATGAGCCCGAGATGCCCGGCCAGGAAGATGAGCCCCGGCCCGTCGTGACGCACCATCAGCGCGCTCAGTTGGCGCGCGCCGACGATTCCGCGGATATGCGCGGCGGTGCCTTCACCCTCGACGACCATGTCCCCTCCCCGACCCCGCGTGGCCCACTTGGCCCTTGCGCGGCGCACGACTTATTCTCATCAAAACGCCGACTCTTGTATAGGCTGTCGAGACCGCGCCGCGCCGCGCGCGCCCCCGGGGGAGGACGAGAGCCATGCCCACGACAAGCGATCCCATCCAGCTCGACGAAGCTGACCGCGCGGTCCTCGGCGCCGCCAAGGCACGCATGGACGAGAAAATGGCGCGCCTGCGCGACGTGGTGCCCTGCATCATCGACATGTCGGGGCGTGAGGCGACCCTCGCCGCCGCCCACGGTCATACCCTCGACGACAAGAAGGCGCTCTACCGCCTCGCGCGCGATTTCGGCTTCACGGATTTCGGCCTGCCGAGCTTCTTCGACTTCCCCTCGGTCTCCGACCAGTTCCTCGATTTCCTGATCGAGGAGGGCATCGACCTCGATTCCTTCTTCACCACCCTGGCCGTGGAGCCCCCAGTGGACGGGCACGCGGTTGCCCCCAACCGGACGGTCGAAGCAATCGAGCGGGCGGGCATCGCGAACCTCATCCTGATGATCGAGATCCGGCCGGCAACCCTCGCCACGATCGGCCGCTCGGCCGACGAGGCCATGGGCGACCTCGACCGCTATGTGCGCCACTTCCGGGCGCGCCTGCCGGCGGAGAGCGCACGCACGGGCCGTATCCACGTGCGCGTCGCCGACCCCTTCGACGCCTTCGACGAAGACCCCGAGAGCGTCATGCGCGCCTTCAAGCGTCTGGGCGCCCTGCCCATCAGCGGCATCCTGTTCGAGGACGTGCGCGGCACCCGCTTCACCTTCGAATCGAACGAGATCATCCGCCTCGCCCGCCACTACAACCCGGTGCCGCGCAAGATCCTGGTCCATCCCCATTCCGGCAACGGCCTCGAGGACGCGGCCACCATCGAGGCGATCCTGGCCGGCGCCGACGGCCTGTGGTCCGGCTTCACCCCCCAGGCGGCGCAGGGCGCCCACGGCTCGGTCATGATGTTCCTCGCCAACCTGTTGCGCGCGGGCAACCCCCACGTGCGCGAGATGTACCGCATCGGCACTCTCACCGAGACGGCGGAGGCCATGTGGCAGATCCACGACCGCGGCCCCATCCCGCCGACCCAGCCCGTGGTGGGCGCGCGCGCCTACCGCTACGTCGACCAGTATTTCGAGCAGACCGATCTGCCGCGCGACCTCGACCCCACCCTCATCGGCCGGAAGCCGGGCTACGAGATCACGCCCGCCTGGGCGCCCAACTACGTGATCGGCAAGCGCCTGGAGGAGCTCGGCTATGGGGACGAGGTGGCGGGGAACGATGCGCTCCACCGCATGATGCGCATCCTCATGAACCGCGCCCAGACGGAAGGCAAGCACATCCGCTTCGACGATCCGGACGAGCTGGCCAAGCTCGTCGCATGGGCCGAAGAGGAACAACGCACCACCAACCTCGACCTCGGAAGCGCGCCCGCGACCAACGTCCTCGCCTCGCGTTACCGGTAGGGGCGATGGTTTCGCGGGGGATAGGGAGCGAGCGATGAAGGAATTGAGGCGCCTTACGCCGGAGGCCGGCATCGACGAGGTGATGGCCATCCTCGGGGAGGATGGTGCTGTCATCATCGAGCGGCTGGCGCCGGCCGCGACCATGGATTCGATCGAGCGCGAGCTGGCGCCCGACTGGGACGGCATTCCCGTCGGCGGCTCGGAGTTCCTCGGTGTCCGCACCAGGCGCGCGACCAGCCTGATCGCCAAGTCGAGGGGCTGCCGCGAGCTGGCCACGAATCCCTTCGTGCTCGGTGCGATCCAGCGCGTCCTCGGGCCCATGTGCAAGACCTACCATCTCCACGCCACCAACGGCGTGCGGGTCTACCCCGGCGAGACGGGCCAGTTCCTCCACCGCGACGACGAGCTGTTCCGCGGCTACTTCCCCCACCCCGGGCCCGAGGTGCTGACCAACGTCATCTGGGCGCTCGGCGACTTCACAGCTGAGAACGGGGCCACCCGGGTCGTCGTCGGCAGCCACGACTGGGACGATACACGCCAGCCCGACGAGGATGATTTCGTGCAGGCGGCGATGCCGAGCGGCTCGGTTCTCATCTATTTGGGCTCGGTCTTCCACGGCGCGGGCGAGAACCGCTCCCCCGACCCACGCACGGGCATCATCCTCGGCTACAGCCTCGGCTGGCTGCGCCAGGAGGAGAACCAGTACCTGGCCTGCCCGCCAGCGGTGGCGCGGACATTGCCCGAGGACGTCCAGCGCCTCATCGGCTACGCCATCCACCCGCCTTTCCTCGGCTGGGTCGACATGAAAGACCCGCACAGCACCCTCGAGGCGCCGGGCGAGAGCGCCATGCTGGCCGATGCCGCGCGGGAGGCCGAGATCGCCGCCGTCGGGGAGGATTAGTACCCACTTTTTCCGCGCTCGTGGCTTCGTGCCCACCCCCCTCACCCTGCCCTCTCCCCCGCACGGGGGGAGAGGGTTCAGAAAGGCGCATCGACTACCTGTCTCCCTCTCCCCCTTCAATGGGGAGAAGGTCGGGGTGAGGGGGTGAGCCGCAAGTCTCGTTTTATTGAATGTGGATACCAGGCGCGACCCCGCCGGCTCAGTCCCTGCCGGGCGTCTTCTCGTGGCGCGGCAGGCCGTCGGCCATGTGCAGCCAGGGGAGCTGGGCCTCGGTCCAGACGTGGAGGGTGGGCGCCAGCGCCTCGGGCGCGTCGAGGGTGCCGATGGTGAGGTGGACCTCGTCGCCGTAGCTGTCCGCCTCGTAGGTGATGGGCGTGCCGCAGCGTCCGCAGAAGCCGCGCCGCACGCCCGGTGAGGATTCAAAAATCTGCCGCTCGCCCTCGGTCCAGGTGATCCGGTCCTGCGTGTAGCCGGCGAAGGTCAGCATGGCGGCACCGCTGTTGCGCTGGCAGCTCTGGCAATGGCAATGGCCCACCCAGTCGGGCGCGCCCGCGGCCCGGTAGCGCACGGCGCCGCAGAGGCATCCGCCGGTGTGGCCGTCCTTGTCCTGTGTCATGTCCCTCTCCTTCTCCCGCCGCCTTTCCCTTCGTCTTGTTTATAGTATGCGGTCATGCGCCGGCAGTCGAAGGGACCAGTTCGGTGAACGCCGAGGAATTCCGCCGCCACGCCCACGAGATGGTCGACTGGATGGCCGACTACATGGAGGGGGTCGAGGGCTATCCGGTCCGCGCCCAGGTGCGCCCGGGGGAGATCGCGAGCCGGCTGCCGGAGGATCCGCCGGCCGAGGGCGAGCCCATGGCGCGCATCTTCGCGGACTTCGAGCGCATCGTCCTGCCCGGCGTCACCCACTGGCAGCACCCCAGCTTCTTCGCCTATTTCCCGGCCAATGCGAGCCCGCCCTCGATCCTCGCCGAGATGCTGACGGCGACCCTCGGCGCCCAATGCATGCTGTGGCAGACCTCCCCCGCCGCGACCGAGATGGAGACCCGCGTCCTCGACTGGCTGCGCCGGATGACCGGCCTGCCCGTTGGCTTCAAGGGCGTGATCCAGGATTCGGCGTCGAGCGCCATCCTCTGCGCCATCCTGACGGCGCGCGAGCGCGCCACGGGCTGGCGCGCGAACGAGGACGGCATGGGCGCGGTCCCGCGCCTCACGGTCTATACCTCCGAGGAAGCCCATTCGGCGACCGAGAAGGACGTGGGCATCGCCGGCATCGGCCGCGCCAACCTGCGCAAAGTGACGACGGACGCCGAATCGGCCATGGATGCGGAAGCGCTCGAACGCGCGATCCTGGGGGACAAGGCGGCGGGTGCGGTCCCCGCCTGTGTCGTCGCGTCCCTGGGTGCGACGGGCGCGGGCGGCATCGACCCCTTGCGCCGAATCGGCGAGATCTGCGCTCGCCACGGCGTCTTCCTCCACGTGGACGCGGCCTGGGCCGGGGCCGCGCTCATATGCGAGGAATGGCGCTGGATGATCGAGGGCATCGAGCATGTGGACAGCCTGGTCCTCAACCCCCACAAGTGGCTGCTGACCAATTTCGATTGCTCGGCCCACTTCGTGCGCGACGAAGAGGCATTGGTGCGCACCCTCGGCATCCTGCCGGCCTACCTCGAAAGCCGGGAGGGGGGCCGGGTCATCGACTACCGCGACTGGGGCGTGCCGCTCGGCCGCCGCTTCCGCGCCCTCAAGCTCTGGTTCGTGATCCGCTCCTATGGCGTCGACGCGCTCAAGGCCATGATCCGCGACCATATCGCCTGGGCGGGCGAGCTCGCGGACCAGGTCGCCGCGGCGCCCGATTTCGAGCTTACGAGCCCGGCACGGCTCGCCCTCCTCACCTTCCGCTACCACCCGGAAGAGGTAGACGACGAGGCGGCGCTCGACGCCCTCAATGCCCGCCTGCTCGAAGCGATCAACGACGATGGGCGCATCTATCTGACCCAGACCCGCTTGGCCGGCCGCGCCGTGATCCGCGTCTCGGTCGGCCAAGCCAACACCAGGCGCCACCACGTCCAGGCGGCGTGGGACGTGATCCGCGAGCTGGCGCGGAGTTCGTAAGGAGCGGTAAGGATAAGGTCAACCACCAAGACACGGAGGCACCAAGGGTGGCGAGGCCCTGGCCGGCCGGCGGTGCTTTTCCTTGGTGTCTTGGCGCCTTGGTGGTTCATTGAGCCATCGTGCCGAGCGCGATCACATTGGGATTTCCATGAAGGAGCATGACGATGGCTGAGACAAAGGACGCAGTGCTGAGCCCCGCGGGGCGGGTGATCATGATCTCGGGCGCCAATCGGGGCATCGGCCTCGCCATCGCCCGGCGCCTCCATGCCGACGGCTATAGCCTGAGCCTGGGCGCGCGGCGGCCCGAGGCGCTCGCCGAGGCGGTCGCGGACCTCGCGGGCGAGCGGGTGCTGCAATGCCGGTTCGACGCCCGCGAGAAGGCCACCGCCGCCGCCTGGGTCGAGGAGACGGCCGCCCATTACGGCCGCCTCGACGGCCTCGTCAACAACGCCGGCATCCTCCATCTCCACGCCATCGACGACTACGACGAGGACCGCCTCGACGAGGCCTGGGAGGTGAACCTGAAAGCGCCCTACCGCCTGACGGCCGCGGCGATGCCGCACCTGCGCAAATGCGGCACCGGGCGCATCGTCAACATCTCCTCGCGCTCGGGCCTCACATATATCAGCGGCAGCGCCGACTACTGCATCACCAAGTTCGCCGAGGTGGCGCTGACCCACGGCGCGCGGCACGAAGGATGGGAGGACGGGGTGCGCGCGACGGCCCTCTGCCCCGGCCCGACCCAGACCGACATGGCCGGACACCGGGACCCTGGCGAGGAGCTGACCCAGCCCGAGACCCTGGCCGCCATCGTGAGCCTGGTGATCTCGCTCCCCAACGCCGCCTCGGTGCCCATCCTGGCGGTGTGCAACGACCTCAACGCCGGGGTGTAGGGGGAGTGGATCGACTCCGACGCGTCAAACCCTCGCCCCTTGGGGGAGAGGGTGGCACGCGGAGCGAGCCGGGTGAGGGGATGGCCGCCGGGAGGCGGCCAAGAGACTCTTTGCGACGCGCTGACGCGCACCCCTCACCCCGACCCTCTCCCCGGTCCATACACCCTTGGGGGGAGAGGGAGATACCTCTGTCGGGAATTCTCTCCGCTACGACTCCTTCTGGAGGATGCCTTCCTCCACCAGGTAGCCGTAGATCGCCTCGGCCGCCTCCTCGGGGCTGGCGTCGGTCATGTGCCGGCCCTTGCCGGCCTGCATCTCGGTGACGGCCCTGACCCGGTCGGCGGCGCTGCCCTTGCTCATGACCTTGAGGCGCTTGGGCCGGCGGCGGGCCGGGCGCTCCTCCCAATCGGCGCGCGCCCGGTCCGGCGCCGCCGTGACGGTGACGGGCTCGATACGGCCGCGCCGCGCCGGCCCGAGGGCCGAGAGGCGGGCCGGCGGGGCGGCGACCGGCACGGTGGCGAGGAGCGGCAGGGGCGCGGCGAGGATACGCCGCCGGCCGCGCGGCAACGCCTGGAGCATGCGCGCCCACCCGTCCTCGATGCCGAGCTCGACGATGCCGGGCGCCAGCGCCATGCCGAGCGCCTCGGCCAGGAGGTAGGGCACCAGGCCGCTGTCCTCGCCCCCTTCGGCGTGCGGGCCCGCGAGCACGAGGTCGGGGGGCGCGCTCGCCAGGTGCTCGACGAGGGCCGGGACCGGATCCGCCTCGGGCGGCAGATCGAGGACCGTCAGCCGGTCGAGCCCCATGCCGAGATAGTCGCGCAAAGCCGGCGCGCCCGCGTCACCGGCGTGGATCGCCCGGACCTTGGCGCCCGCGATCCCGAGGGCCAGCTCGAGCGCCCGCGCGTCGGCGTCGGCGCGCCGACCCCGGCCCGATGCCGGGTGCCGGCCGACCGAGACCAGGACCGCGACCTCAAGCGCCACGGCGCTTCTCCACCATGAGCTTGGTGAGGGCGGGCATGACCTTCTGCGCGTCGAGGATGATCGAGAGGTCGGCGCGCTTCACCATGTCGGCGTAGAGGTCGGTGTTGACGGCCACCACCCGCTCGCAGCGCTGGATGCCCTGCAAGTGCTGGGGCGCGCCGGCGATGCCGAGGGCGATGTAGCAGCGCGGCTCGACCAGGGTGCCCGAGGCGCCGACCTGCCGGCTCTTGGGCAGGAGGCCGGCGTCGCACACGACCCGGCTGCCGCCCTCGCTGGCGCCGAGCGCCGCCGCCACCGCGTGGAAGGCGTCCCAGTCGGTGATGCCGTTACCGGCGCTGGCGATGAAGTCGGCCTCGGCGATGGCCACCGCCGAGGGGTCGGTGGCGGCGAGGCCGCCGTCCTCGAGTCGTATCTCCGCCGCAAGTTCGACCGCATCGAGCGGGCGCGCCTCGAAGCGCTCGTCCATCACCGGGTCGGCCGCCTCGGCCGCGATCAGGAGGACACGCGGCGGCGCCATGACGAAGTCGGACTTCCCGCCCCCACCCCGGCGGGTGACGGCGTCGGCGGCGATGCGCTGGACGTTGGTCGCCGCCCGGTCGCCGAGGCGCGCCGCGACCCGCCGGCCGACATCGCCCCCGGCAACGGCATCGTCGGGCAGCAGGAGGTGGCGGGCATCCAAGCGCGCAAGCGCCGCGAGGATAGCCGCCGCACGGGCCTCGGGCGCATAGCGGTCGAAGGCGGCATGGCGCATGAGGATGAGGCGGTCGGCACCCGCCGCCGCCAGATCCAGGTCCGCGTGTGGGCCGGCCTCGGGCACGAAGACGATGGCGACGACGGCACCGCCGAGCGCATCCGCGACGAGGCGGGCGGCGCCGAGCGTGTCCCGGTCGTGGCTAGTCAGCCGGCCGTCCTCGAGGTCGGGTGCCGCCAGGATGAGGCAGGCGGGGTCGTCGACTCGGCGCACGGGCACCGCGGGCGCCGCGGGCTCGGCGGCTGCCGCGCGGCCCGTCGCCACGGCCTCCCCGCTCCGCCGCGCCTGCCGGTCGGCGCGGGGGTCGCGGCGCGTCCGGCCGCCGGGCGCGGGCGGCTCGGGTGCCGCCTCGGCGCCGCGGTCGATGCGCTTGCGGCCACCCGTCGCCGGTGCCCTGCCCCGCTCGGCATGGGGGTCCTTGCGCACGCGCCCGCCGGTAGCCGCAGCCGGCGGTGATACCGGTGCCGCCGCCTCCGCCGTCCGGTCGATGCGCTTGCGGCCACCGACCTCGCGCGCGGCATGCGGGTCCTTGCGCACCCGGCGCCTCTCTCCGCCGTCCTCGCTCACGCCCCCGCCTCCACCGATTTCAGCAACAGCTCGGCCACGTCCATCACCTCCGGGCGCGGCCCGACCACGCCCTCCAGCATGGCGGCGCAGTTGGGGCAGGCCACGGCGACGATGGCCGCACCCGTCTCGCGCGCCTGCGCCATGCGCAGATCGGGGATGCGCCGCTCGCCCGGGATGTCGGTGAGCGGGGCGCCCCCGCCACCGCCGCAGCACATGGACCGCAGACCTGAGCGCGCCATCTCCACCCGCTCGGCTCCGATGGCGTCGAGGATGGCGCGCGGCGCGCCCGTCTCGCCGTTGTAGCGTCCGAGGTAGCAGGGGTCGTGATAGGTCACCGCCCCCACACCGCCAGCGCCCGGCACGAGCCGGCCCTCGGCGAGGAGGCTGGCCAGGAGCTGGGTGTGGTGCAGCACCTCGTAGGTACCGCCCAGCGCCGGGTACTCGTTGGCCAGCAGGTTGAAGGCGTGGGGGTCGCAGGTGACGATGCGCGCGAAACGGTATTTGGCGAGGGTGGCGATGTTGCGCCGGGCCAGATCCTGGAAGGTGGCCTCGTCGCCCAGGCGCCGGGCGATGTCGCCGCAATCGAGCTCCTCCGCGCCGAGCACGGCGATATCGACCTCGGCCCGGCGCAGGAGGCGGACGAGGGCTCGCAAGGTGCGCTGGTTGCGCAGATCGAAGGCGCCGTCGCCGAGCCATATCAGGGTGTCGCACGCGCCGGTCTCGCCGAGCACGGGCAGCGCGAGGTCGGCGGCCCAGTCGAGGCGCGCGCCGAGTGCCCGGCCGCCCGGGTTGTCGGCCTCGCGCAGTGCTGTCAGCGTCTCCCCGCCCTTGCCCGGCACGGCACCCTTCTCCAGGGTCTCGAACCGGCGCAGGTCGATGATCGCATCCACATGCTCGATCATCATCGGGCACTCGTAAACGCAGGCCCGGCAGGTGGTGCAGGACCAGAGGGTATCGGGTTGGATCATGGCGCCGGCGCCGATGATCGGGCGGTATGGCCCGCCCTTCGCGCGCCCCGCCTCGCGCCCGGGATAGGGGCTACCGCGATAGCCCCCGTCGTGGCCCGTGCCGTCCATGGCGAGCGCCAGGTCCTGGATCAGCTTCTTGGGATTGAGGGGCTGGCCGGCGGCGAAGGCCGGGCAGGCCGCTTCGCACTTGCCGCACTGGACGCAGGCGTCGAAGGCGAGGAGCTGGTTCCAAGCGAAGTCCACCGGGCGCTCGACACCGAGGGGGCCGGCATCGAGGTCGAGTGCCCGCAAAGCCGCGTCCGGACGCACGGCGCCCAGCCGCCCGGGCCGCGGGTGGAAGGCGAGGTGCGCGGCCCCGGCAAAGGCATGCTTCATGGGCCCCACCGGGAAGAAGGCGAACATCTCGAGGCAGCCCCAGACGCCAAGCAGCAGGACCACGACGCCCACTGTCGAGCCGGGGGGAATCGCGGGGAGGAGGCCCAGGAGCGGCAGGGTCATGAGGATGAAGAAGAGCGCGAAGGCCATGAGGCTGAAAGGCAGGCGGCTGAAGGCGCCGCGCGAGAGGCGCGCGGGCCGGCGCACTCGCCGCCCCGCGGCCAGGAGGGCGCCTGCCAGCATGAGGAGGAGGAGTGCGAGGAGGACCCAGGCCAGGGCCTCGCTTCGCAGACGGAAAAGGTGGACCAGGACGACCAGGGCCACGGCGCCGACGAAGCCGCCGGCGACGGCCACATGCATGCGCGTGGCGTAAGCGTCGCGGGCGACGACATGATGCACATCGACGAAGTAGCTGAGCGGCAGGCGCAGGAGCCCCCGGACCCAGCGCGTGGGCGCCGGCCGCCCGTCCGCCCAGCGCCGCGCCCGCGCCAGCGCAAAGGCCGCGCCGAGGACCAAGGTCGCGCCGATCAGCCAGGCTGTCACTTGGTCCATTGCCGTCCGGCCTCGGTAGCAGAGAAATCGCGGCATATGAATCCCCCTCTCCCCTTGGGGAGAGGGTCGGAGTGAGGGGTGGCGCGTTCGCGCGCCCAAAGAGTCTTTTGGCCACCTGTCGGCGGCCGCCCCCTCACCCGGCGCGCTCCGCGCGCCACCCTCTCCCCCGGTGGGGAGAGGGTTCGAAGCGTCAGAACCGTTCCACTAGACTTTGCGTGCAAGAGACCTGGATTCCCCCCCCGGCTCTCATGCTTCGTCCCTCGGCAAGCGCCGGGATGAGAAGGCTCGACATGAGGGCCTCGCCCCGAGCTTGCCGCCCTCACCCAGAGCCTGTCGAAGGGGGAGGGTTGCGCCGGCGTTGGCCGCGAGAACGCCTCATACTTCGACAGGCTCAGCATGAGGCTCGTGACACTCCCAATCATGAGCTCGAACCCTACCCTGTCCCTGCCGCCCTCACCCTGAGCCGCCTCACCCTGAGCCTGTCGAAGGGTGAGGCCGTGGATAGTACCCGCGATAACGGAAATTGAAGGTCACAGGTCTTTGCACAGGCGCAGGGAATCGTAGATGGCGGCGTGGATGTTGCGGCCGGCGATCGCGTCGCCCACCCGGAAGAGCTGGAAGGCCCCGTCCGGGTTGGGCGCCACCGCCTGGGGCCGGCCGGCCACCAGACCCGCGAGGTCCATCTCGCCCAGGTTCCGCGAGAGCGGCTTCAAAGCCTCGTATAGCGCCTCGTCGGGCAGGGTGCCGTGCTCGGCCACCACTTGGTCGACGAGGCGCTCCTCCTCCATCTCGCGCGCGTATTCGTTGCGCAGGACCGCGACCAGCTTGTCGCCCTCGCGATAGACCTCCACCAGGCGGTAGTTGGCGGTGACGACGACGCCGCGCTTGTAGAGCTCGACCATGTGGGCGGGGAAGCTCGACGTGCCCATCTCGGAGACCAGCTTGCGCTCGGGCGTGACGATCTCCACCTTGGCGCCGCGCTCAGCCAGGAACTCGGCGCATCCCGGCCCCTGCTGGGCGCCGTTGTCGTCGTGGATCAGCACGCTTGCGCCCGGCGCCACCTTGCCGGTGAGGATATCCCAGGTGGTATGGCAAAGCTCCGAGCCCGCGAACCAGCCCTTGTTGGGCGATCCGCCCGTGGCCAGCACCACCACCTGCGGGGACTCGGCCAGCACGTCCTCGGCGCTCGCCTCCCGGCCGAGGCGCATATCGACCCCGAGCTTTTGCACCTGGGCGTCGAGCCACCGCGTGATGCCCGAGAGCGGCTCGCGCCAGCCCACGCGCGCGGCGATGTTGATCTGGCCGCCGGGGCTGTCCTCGCGCTCGAACAGCACCACATCGTGGCCGCGCTCGGCGCTCACCCGCGCCGCCTCGAGGCCGCCCGGGCCCGCGCCCACCACCACCACCCGCCGCTTGCCGTTCGCCGCCTTGGGCACCACGTGGGGCATGGTCTGCTCGCGCGCCGTGGCGGCGTTCTGAATGCAGAGGGCGTCGATGCCGAGGCCGACCCGGTCGAGGCAGTAGCTCGCCCCCACGCACTGGCGGATATCGTCCTCGCGCCCCTCCATGAGCTTTTTGGGGAAGTGCGGGTCGGCGATGAAGGCGCGGGTCATGCCGACCATGTCGAGATGGCCGTCCTCGACGGCGCGCGCCGCCGTGGCCAGGTCCGTGATGCGCGTCGCGTGGAAGATGGGGATGTCCACCTCGGCCTTGATGGCGCTCGCCAGGGGGATGAAGGCGCCGCTCGGCAGCCACATGCTGGGCCATAGGGTGGCGGCGCCGACATCGTCGCGCGGCATGGCGCCCACGACGCTGATGAAATCGACGAGGCCGCTGCGCGCATGGGTCTTGGCGATTTCGATGCAATCCGCCTGGCTCAACCCCTCCTCGATCATCTCGTCGCCGGTCATGCGGATGCCGACGACGTAGTCGTCGCCGACGAGCGCGCGCACCGCCTCCAGCACCTCGAGGCCGAAGCGCATGCGGTTCTCCAGGCTGCCGCCATATTCGTCGGTGCGCTTGTTCACGTCGGGCGACCAGAACTGCTCGACCAGGGTCATGCTCGAATAGGCCAGCTCGACGCCGTCGAGCCCGCCTTCCCGGCAGCGCCGCGCGGCCTGGGCGTAATCGCCCTGGATGCGCTTGATATCGTGGTCCTCGATCTCCTTGGGGAAGGACTTGAACGAGGGCTCCCGCCGGGGCGAGGGCGCGTAGGCCGGCAGCCAGTGCAGGAGGTCCCAGCGCTCGCGCCGGCCGCCGTGGGTGAGCTGGATCATGCAGGCCGCGCCCAGGTCGTTGAGGCGCCCCGTCATCTTCTGGTAATCGGGGATGATGTCGTCGGTCGAGCCGTCGAGCTGGCCGTAGTGGTAGGAGTTCTCGGGCGAGATGCCCGTGGCGCCGCCGAACTGGGTCAGGCCGATGCCGCCCCGCGCCTTCTCCTCGTGATAGCGGATGTAGCGCTCGCTCGGCCGGCCCGCGTGATTGTGGTTCGGGCAATGGCTCGTGCTCAGGAACCGGTTGCGGATGGTCAGGTTCTTAATCTGGAGCGGCTTCAAGAGCGCGTCATACTGTCCCATGTCCCACCTATCCCGCGGCCGGCCGGCCGCTCACAGGTCCTTGCACAGACGCAAGGAATCGTAGATTGCGGTGTGGATGTTGCGGCTGGCGAGCGCGTCGCCGACCCGGAAGAGCTGGAAGGCGCCCTCCGGATTGGTCGCGATGGCCTGCGGCGCGCCCGCCACGAGGGCGCGCAGGTCGAGCTCGCCCAGGTTGCGCGACAGGGGCTTGAGGGCCAGGTAGAGCTCCTCGTTGGGCAGGGTGCCGTGCTCGGCCACCACCTGGTCCACCACCCGCTCCTCCTCCATAGCTTGCGCGAATTCGTTGCGCAGGACGGCGACCAGCTTGTTGCCCTCGCGCTTGACCGCCAGGAGGCGGGTATCCGCCGTCACGATGACGCCGCGCTTGTAGAGCTCGGCCATGTGGGCGGGAAAGTTCGTGTCCGAAACCTCGCTCAGAAGCTCGCGAGCGGGCGTCATGATCTCGACATTCGAGCCCCGCTCGGCCATGAACTCGGCGCAGAGCGGGCCCTGCTGGGCGCCCTGGTCCTCGTAGACGAGCACGTTCTCGGCCGGCTCGACCCGGCCCGCGAGGACGTCCCAGGTGGTGGCGCAAAGCTCCGTGCCCTCAAACCAGCCCTTGTTGGGCGAGCCACCGGTGGCGATGACCACGACATCCGGATTCTCCGCCAGCACGGCCTCGACCGTCGCCTCCCGGCCGAGGCGCAAATCGACGCCGAGCTTGCGCACCTGGCCGTCGAGCCAGCGCGTGACGCCAGAGAGCGGCTCGCGCCAGGCGACGCGCGACGCGATGCCGAGCTGGCCGCCGGTCTCCGCCTCGCGCTCGAACAACACGACCTCATGCCCGCGCTCGGCACTCACCCGCGCCGCTTCGAGGCCGCCCGGGCCGGCGCCCGCCACGACCACGCGCCGCTTGCCGTTCATGGCCTTGGGGACGGCGTGGGGCATGGTCTCTTCCCGGCCGGTGGCCGCATTCTGGATGCACACGGCGTCGTGACCCATGAGCACCCGGTCGACGCAGTAGCTGGCGCCCACGCACTGGCGGATATCGTCCTCCCGTCCCGCCATCAGCTTGGCGGGCAAGTGCGGGTCGGCGATGAAGGCGCGGGTCATGCCGACCATGTCGAGGTGGCCTTCCTCGACGGCGCGCGCGGCCGTGGCGAGGTCGGTGATGCGCGTCGCGTGGAAGATGGGGATGTCCACCTCGGCCTTGATAGCGCTCGCCAGATGCAGGAAGGGCGCGCTCGGCAGCCACATGCTGGGCCAGATCTTGGCCGTCGAGATGTAATCGCTCGGCACCCCGCCGATGACGCTGATGAAGTCGATGAGGCCGCTGGCGGCGTAGGCGCGCGCGATCTCGATGCATTCGGCCGGGTCGAGGCCGCCCTCGGTCATCTCGTCGCCGGTCAGGCGGATGCCGATGACGTAATCCGCGCCCACCGCGCGGCGCGCCGCCTCCAGCACCTCGAAGCCGAAGCGCATGCGGTTCTCCAGGCTGCCGCCGTATTCGTCGCTGCGCTTGTTCACGTCGGGCGACAGGAACTGCTCGATCAGGGTCTGGCTCGCGCACGTCACCTCGACCGCGTCGATGCCGCCTTCCTTGCAGCGGCGCACCGCCTGGGCGTAGCAGTCGCGCACGCGCCGGATGTCATATGCCTCCATCTCCTTGGGGAAGGAGCGGTGGACCGGCTCGCGCCGCGACGATGGCGCGTAGGCCGGCAGCCAGTTGGTCGAGTCCCAACGCTCGCGCCGGCCGCCGTGGGTGAGCTGGATTGTGCTGACGGCGCCGTGCTCCCGCAGGCGGTCGGAGAGCTTCTCGAGGTGTGGGATGACGCCGTCGTGCGAGGCGTCAATCTGGCCGTAGTGGGAGGAGTTCTCGGGTGCGATGCCCGTGGCGCCGCCGCACTGGGCGATGCCGATGCCGCCACGGGCCTTCTCCTCCTGGTAGCGGATGTAGCGGTCGCTCGGATTGCCCTGCTCGTTGTAGGCGGGCTGGTGGCTGGTGCTGAGAAATCGGTTGCGTACCCTGAGATGCTTGATCTCGAGCGGCTTCAAGAGCGCGTCGTACTGTCCCATATCCCACCTCTCTCACGGCCGCCCAGGCGACTTCAAGGTGGCACGAAGGCCGGGGGCGATCAATACAAGCCGGCGGTGATTTCCACGATTTCCGCCCCGTCTTGCTCCCCGCCGCCGAGGGCGGCATGATCGGCCCCGCTGGCGGTGTGACAACGGGGGGACAGGACATGGCGTACCAGGACATTCTCTATGAGGTCGACGACCGGGTGGCGGTCATCACCCTGAACCGGCCCGATCGCATGAACGCCTTCGGCGCCACCGTGCGCGAGGAGATGGTGGCGGCGATCGAGGAGGCCGACGCCGATGACGGCGTGCGCGTCCTCATCCTCACGGGCGCGGGCGGCCAGGCCTTCTCGGCCGGCTACGACATCAAGGAGACGATTCAAGGCATGGAGCGCGGCTTGGGCGACTGGCGGGCGCTGCTGGCCGGGGAGATGACTTTCACCATGGCGGCGTGGGACTGCTCCAAGCCCGTCATCGCCATGATCGAGGGCCACTGCCTGGCCGGCGCCATGGAAGTCGTGCAGTGCTGCGACATGCGCTACTGCTCGGACGACGCCAATTTCGGCGTCGTCGAGACACGCTTCTCCAACGGCATCCTGTGCATGATCATGCCCTGGGTGGTGGGCCAGATCAGCCGTGAGAAAATCTATACGGGCGACCAGTTCGGCGCCGAGGAAGCTTTGCGCATCGGCCTCGTCAACCGCGTCTTCCCCAAGGCGGAGCTGCGCGACGAGACCATGAAGATCGCCCACCGCATGAGCCGGGTGGCGCTCGACTGCTTGCGCTGGAACAAACGCGCCATCAACCAAGCCTACGAGACCATGGGGGTCAAGAGCGCCCTCGCCTACGGCCTCGAGGCCTGCGTCATGCTCGACGCCTCGGATACGCCCGAATACCAAGCCTTCAACAAGATCCGCAACGAGGAGGGCCTGGGCCCGGCGCTCGCGCACCTGCGCGACCAGTTCGCGCCCTATGAGTGAGCGCACGCGGCGCCCGAACGAACGGAGGACTCGAGAGATGGCGGCGGACGAAACCGGCAAGAGCCCCTTCCACACCCCGCACCACATCTGCATCATCGTGCGCGACATGGCGAAGGCCATCGCCTTCTACGAATCGATCGGCATCGGCCCCTGGCTCGACTACCCGCCGCTCGAGGAGTTCACCGAGCTCATGACGCCCGACAACGAGGCCTTCCGCCGGCTCGACTTCAAGCTCGCCCAAGTTGGCCCCATCCAGATCCAGCTCGGCCAGCCGCCCGAGGGCGACACCTACCAGGGCCGCTTCCTCGCCGAGCGTGGCGAGGGCGTCTTCCACATGGGCTTTGTCGTCGACGACGTGGACGCCGCCGAGGCCGACGCCGTCGCGCGCGGCCTCGAAGTCCTCATGCGCGGCCGCCGTGAGAACGGCAGCGGCTTTACGTACTTCGAGGCGGCGGAGAAGGGCGGCATCACCCTCTCGATCAGGAAGAGCCCGCCAGTGGCGTAAGCCAAAAATTGCCAAGTGCCGCAAGACCGCCGCCGACTTCGGGCCGAGCCTCGATCCATCACGCCGCCGACTTCGCGGCGCGGTCTTTCCCTGGCCCGGTTGCGTGCTCACCCGCTGCCAGGGCGTCGCGCACCGCCTGGGGATTCCGCGCGATCACGGTGAGCAGCATGCGAGCGGGGCCATCGGGCCCGGAGCGGCCCTGCTCCCAGTCCCGCACCGTGCCGAGGGCCAGCTTGAAGGCGCGGGCGAACTGCTCTTGTGTCATGCCGAGGCCGCGGCGAATGGCCCTTACGTCCGGGACTGGAAGCAGGCGCCCGAGTCCCGCCGCCGTGAGCGGCTTGGCGTCGGGATCGGCCCGCGCCGCCGCATTGACTTCGCCGTCCGGCTTCGCCCGCAACTTGTCCCAGTCCGTCGGATCGGGCAGCGGGTGTCCTGGATCAAGCTTGACCCGTTTCATATCTCCTCCGTTCCTGCCGGGTGGCCTTGCGCGCCGAAATGAGGCGCCGCCGCCATCCCCGCCATGTATAGACCACCGATGTCCGTCGTCAAAACATTTGGGACTGTTGAGCCTGTTTTATAACGGAGGATCTGGCTCATCTTGGATTGATGTTAAGCCGCTTGTTGTTGATGGTTCA
The DNA here is from genome assembly GCA_963666705.2 of Alphaproteobacteria bacterium. Lineage (GTDB taxonomy): Bacteria > Pseudomonadota > Alphaproteobacteria > CADEGL01 > CADEGL01. The sequence goes on from CAXXKO010000030.1 coordinate 137,642, forward strand.
AGCGGCGGTGTTGGATAGTCAGTTTTTTGATCCTGTTCCTCCTTTCAATGATGGCGGTATCGCGCCCGAAGTAGGCATCGGCGGGGGTTACATTCGCTAGGCTCTCGTGGTAGCGGCGGTTGTTGTAGTGATCGACGAAAGCGCCGATCTGGTTTTCGAGATCGCCTGGTAGATAATAGTTTTCCAGCAGGACGCGGTTTTTCAGGGTTTGATGCCAACGCTCGATCTTGCCCTGGGTCTGGGGATGATAGGGAGCCCCACGGACATGATTGATCCGACATTCCCCATATACCATCCAAATTCGTGGAAATCGTACCACTTTCCCACCGCCAAGGGAACTGTATCCCCTATGCAGCCATCCGATGGCATGATTTTGGTAATCGGCCCGCGCTTGGAAGGCCACTCGGTCATTTTTCTCGCCATCCAGACACACCTCTCCTGTCGCTTTCTCCTCGCCGTCGATTCCCTCGGCCTACGCCGGAGCGGGTCTTCGTCGCAGATCATCAATCAAGCTCAGGATTTTCCGGAACAGGTCCCTCGGCACCGCCACCTCAGCCAATTGGAACGTAACGTAGCGGCCATGTCGGACAACCTTGGCCCCGATCTTCACCAGCTTGTCGCGCAACGTCGTCATCGACCAGTGCTCCACCTCCTTCGGCAAAGCCAGTGTCCTCATGAAGTTGCCCAGATTGTAGGCCAGGGCGTGAAGCTGGAGCCGAACGGCATTGTTGCGGAACTTGCGACATGACAGACGGGTCCAGTTGATGGCGTTCTTGCCTTCCTTGATGTGCTGCTCCGCCGTGCCACGGTGATTATAGAACGCCACCACCCGCTTGGTAGGGCGCGACAGATTAGTGACGATGAAACCGACGCGAGGAACCAGCTCGCCGGGGTGCCACTCCACTTTGGCCACGACACGGCGCTTCTTGTTCCACGATCCGGCCTGATAGCTGAAGCTGGCGTGGAAACGGCGAACATGGTCGGGCGGGCGACCGACAGGTCGCGTAAGCAGATGGGCAATGTTCCGCTGGAGAATCGCGTTCGCTTTGAGGCGGATGACGTAGAGTAATCCCTCGGCTTCGAGATATTCGTATATCTCCGGTGAGGCGAAGGCGGCATCGCCACGAAAATACAGCCGCACCTTCCTTTCCTTATAGCGCATCACCACCGGCTCCAGAACATTCCGCCATCCGTCGGCACTGTGAACATTACCGGGGCGCAGGGAACATCTCTCCAAGTCGCCGAACTGGTTGAACAGGAATAGCGGATGGTAGCAGGTACAGCCGAAGTGACCATTGTACGCTGTTCCCTCTTGTTCGCCATGGGTCGGGCTGACGCTGCTGTCCATGTCGAGAATGATCATCTTCGGCGGATGGCGGTCATGAACCTTGTCGATCCACACCCCGTTCATGTCGACCAAGGCTTCAACGTTCTCGTCGGTGGCCAATAGCTCCGTCTCGAAGCGTCCCATCTGGCTGGTGGAAGCGGCCTGTCTTTCGATGGCCTTGCCGCCAACAATCCAGCGCATGGCGGGATCGCGTCCCAGACGGTCGGCGTCGTTCACATCGTCATAGCCGCCAAGGCGCCCGAAAACGGACTGGCGAAACTGACCCGTCTTGCCGTGCCATCCGTTCTTGCCGGTACGGCTATCCTGGAAAACACCCTCGGCCATCTCAGTCAGGCCGAGGGCATCGTCAAGCTCCCGGTAGGCGAGCAACCCGGCGTCAGAAGTAATCTTGGAACCATGGAATTCAAGCTTCAAGCGACGGTCAAAATCGACCCGTAAACTGTCCCGTTTCGATTCACCCATCGGGTGTCCCATACCTGCTGCTCCATCAATGCATCAACATATTGATTCTTATAGCAGAATTCCCATCACGGGGCATGGAATATCGAGTTCACTTGGGAAATGGGGGTTGATACCTTGGTCTTCGAGCCATTCCGCGAGATCATCGGAGATATAAGACGAGCCATTGTCGCTGAGCAGCCTGGGTTTGTGGATGACCTTGGCTTGGTCGCAGCCTGATACCTTCAACGCCAGTTTGAGTGTTGCCGTCACATCATCCGCCTTCATAGTGGTGCAGAGCTTCCAAGCAATGATGTAGCGGGAATAGTCGTCGAGGATGGTCGACAGGTAAAACCAGCCCCAGCCGATGACCTTGAGATAGGTGAAGTCGGTCTGCCACAGCTGGTTCGGCGCCGTGGTCTTGTCGCGGAACTCATCGGCTGCCTTGATGACCACGAAAGCGGGGCTGGTGATCAGGTCGTGGGCCTTGAGAAGTCGGTAAACCGAGGCTTCCGAGACAAAGTAGCCCCTGGTGTCCGTAAACCTGACGGCCAGTTCCCGGGGCGACAGTTGCGTCTCCTCCAGGGCAAGATCGATGATCTGCCCCCGGACATCATCCGGGATACGGTTCCACACCCGGCCTGGGCTGCTGTTGCGATCCTCAAGACCGGCGTCGCCAAAGGCCAGAAAGCGATCGTACCAGCGATAAAAGGTGGTCTTCGGAATGCCCAGCTCGTCCAAAGTGGACCCGACGCCCAGGTGGGACTGCTCGACCAGGCGGATGATCTCCAGCTTCTCGGATGCGGGGCACCTCATTCCTCGCCTCCCCCATGCCCGATCATGTTTTTTTTAAGAAGACGGTTCTCCAGCGAAAGTTCGGCGACCAACTCCTTCAAGTCGCGCATCTCCTGGCGCAGGCCTTTAACCCCCATTTCCCAAGTGAACTCGATATTCCATGCCCCGTGATGGGAATTCTGCTATAAGAATCAATATGTTGATGCATTGATGGAGCAGCAGGTATGGGACACCCGATGGGTGAATCGAAACGGGACAGTTTACGGGTCGATTTTGACCGTCGCTTGAAGCTTGAATTCCATGGTTCCAAGATTACTTCTGACGCCGGGTTGCTCGCCTACCGGGAGCTTGACGATGCCCTCGGCCTGACTGAGATGGCCGAGGGTGTTTTCCAGGATAGCCGTACCGGCAAGAACGGATGGCACGGCAAGACGGGTCAGTTTCGCCAGTCCGTTTTCGGGCGCCTTGGCGGCTATGACGATGTGAACGACGCCGACCGTCTGGGACGCGATCCCGCCATGCGCTGGATTGTTGGCGGCAAGGCCATCGAAAGACAGGCCGCTTCCACCAGCCAGATGGGACGCTTCGAGACGGAGCTATTGGCCACCGACGAGAACGTTGAAGCCTTGGTCGACATGAACGGGGTGTGGATCGACAAGGTTCATGACCGCCATCCGCCGAAGATGATCATTCTCGACATGGACAGCAGCGTCAGCCCGACCCATGGCGAACAAGAGGGAACAGCGTACAATGGTCACTTCGGCTGTACCTGCTACCATCCGCTATTCCTGTTCAACCAGTTCGGCGACTTGGAGAGATGTTCCCTGCGCCCCGGTAATGTTCACAGTGCCGACGGATGGCGGAATGTTCTGGAGCCGGTGGTGATGCGCTATAAGGAAAGGAAGGTGCGGCTGTATTTTCGTGGCGATGCCGCCTTCGCCTCACCGGAGATATACGAATATCTCGAAGCCGAGGGATTACTCTACGTCATCCGCCTCAAAGCGAACGCGATTCTCCAGCGGAACATTGCCCATCTGCTTACGCGACCTGTCGGTCGCCCGCCCGACCATGTTCGCCGTTTCCACGCCAGCTTCAGCTATCAGGCCGGATCGTGGAACAAGAAGCGCCGTGTCGTGGCCAAAGTGGAGTGGCACCCCGGCGAGCTGGTTCCTCGCGTCGGTTTCATCGTCACTAATCTGTCGCGCCCTACCAAGCGGGTGGTGGCGTTCTATAATCACCGTGGCACGGCGGAGCAGCACATCAAGGAAGGCAAGAACGCCATCAACTGGACCCGTCTGTCATGTCGCAAGTTCCGCAACAATGCCGTTCGGCTCCAGCTTCACGCCCTGGCCTACAATCTGGGCAACTTCATGAGGACACTGGCTTTGCCGAAGGAGGTGGAGCACTGGTCGATGACGACGTTGCGCGACAAGCTGGTGAAGATCGGGGCCAAGGTTGTCCGACATGGCCGCTACGTTACGTTCCAATTGGCTGAGGTGGCGGTGCCGAGGGACCTGTTCCGGAAAATCCTGAGCTTGATTGATGATCTGCGACGAAGACCCGCTCCGGCGTAGGCCGAGGGAATCGACGGCGAGGAGAAAGCGACAGGAGAGGTGTGTCTGGATGGCGAGAAAAATGACCGAGTGGCCTTCCAAGCGCGGGCCGATTACCAAAATCATGCCATCGGATGGCTGCATAGGGGATACAGTTCCCTTGGCGGTGGGAAAGTGGTACGATTTCCACGAATTTGGATGGTATATGGGGAATGTCGGTTTAACCTCGCCCGAGGTCGCTTGGCGCCCGGTGTTGCCGGCGAGCCGCTTCTTGCCCGCTTCCAAAAACTCTTTCGACCAGCTGTAATACAGACCCTCGGCGATGCCCTCGCGGCGGCACAAGGCGGCGATGCTCTCCTCGCCGCGCAGGCCCGACACCACGATCCGGATCTTCTCCTCAGCCATATACTGCTTGCGTGTCTTGCGGCGAATATCCCGAACCGTTCTTTCCGCCGGGTCGTTCTTGCTCATTGATTTCTGTCTCATCTTCGTTCCCTTCGGTCACTACGATGAGCCAGAAATCCTCCGTTATGCAATTACCTCAATTCGTCCCAAAGGCGCTGACGTCAGACAACTGCCCCGCGGCCTTGCCGCCATCGACGGGCAACGCGACGCCGGTCAGGTAGCGCGCCTCCTCCGAAGCCAGGAACAGCATGGCGTCGGCCACGTCCTCGGACTGGGCGATGCGCTTCATGGGGCTCGCCGCCTCGAAGGCGGCGAAGGCGGCGGCCGGGTCGTCGGTGATATCGAACTCCTGGCGCCCCATCTCGGTATCGACCGTCGTCGGGCAGACGCAGTTGACACGCACGTCGGGTGCCAGCTCCAGCGCCATGGCCCGGGTCAGGTTGACCATGCCGCCCTTGGTCGCGCAGTAGAGGGTGACCCCGCCGAAACCCATGAGGCCGGCGATCGAAGCATCGTTGACGATGTTGCCGCGCGCCGCGCGCAGGGCCGGGAGCGCCGCCCGGCTGCAGAAGAAGGTGCCCTTGAGGTTGAGGTCCATGGTGCTGTCCCACAGGGCCTCGTCGGTCTCCTCGATCGATTTGATGGGATAGATTCCGGCGTTGTTGACGAGGATGTCGAGCCCGCCCAGGCCCTGAAGCGCGCGGCCCACCACGGACTCGCAGCCGGCGGCGGTATCGACGCTGCCGGGGACGGCGACCATGCGCTCGGCGGGGCCGAGTCCGGCCATGGCGGCGGCGACGGACTCCTCGGTCCGCCCGTTGATGGCGACCCGCGCGCCGCGCTCCAGGAAGCCGCGGGCCGTCACCTTGCCGATGCCGCGTGTCGAGCCCGTGATCAGGACCGCCTTGCCCTCGAAATTCATCGTTTCCATCCGCTCCGATATCCGATGCCGTCCGTCGGGACTAGCGGTTCGCGTCTGACACTTCGAACCCTCTCCCCACTTCTTCCCTTGGGGGGAGAGGGAGGGACCCGCGAAGCGGGAGGGTGAGGGCTTGGCCGCCGGTAGGCGGCGGAAAGACTCTCGATAACGCGCCGACGCGCGTCCCCTCACCCCGACCCTCTCCCCAAGGGAGAGGGGGACTCTTTCGCCGGGACGAGTGCCCTGGCGCCGCCCGCGCGGGTCGGTTGCGGGCTCAGGCGCGGCCTGGGGCCGCCCGGATCATTCCTTCCTCGCCCTCCGCTGCTTCTTGCCGAAGATTTCGTTCCAGTTGCTGCGGTAGGCTTCGCTCACCGCCTTCTGCCGCTCGCCGCGGCCGGATACGGTGGATTCGCCGTCGGGTTTTTCCGCCGTGTCCGACTTGGCTTCGGTCGAGGCGGACGAATCGCCCGCGCTTTCGGTCTTGGCGGCCTTGTCCGTCTTGGTCTCGGTCGTGGCGGACGAAGCGCCCGCGCTATCGGCCTTGGCAGCCGGAGTCTTCGTGGTCGTGGTCTTCTTCTCGGCCATCGTTCCCCCTCGCACAACTCGAAGCGGCCGGGATGGTATATCAACAGGCCGTGGATTCAACAGGCGATTTCGGGCGCGGCGCGCGACCTGTCGTGCCGGCGGGCCGGTGATCGACCCGTCGGTTGCCTCTTACAAGGTGTCGGGAGGCGCCCGCGCCGCTCAGTCGTATTCGACGGGTGTGGCGTATTCCGGCTTCTCGTGCCACGCCCAGTACATCTCGGTCAGGCGGGTGGTCAGCGGGCCGGGCGTGCCGTCGCCGACGGGCGCGCCGTCCACCGTGCTGACCGGCATGATGCCACCGGCGGTGCTCGCGATGAACACCTCGTCCGCCGCGTGCAGGTCGTCGGCCTTCATCTTCACGAGCTCGGCCTTGACGTTGGTCTCCGCGCACATCTCGAAGACGGTGCGACGGGTGATGCCCTCGAACACGCCCCAGTCGGGCGAGATCAGGCGTCCGCCTCGGCTCGCGAATATGTTGTAGCCCAGGCCCTCGGTCAGGTTGCCCTCGTGGTCCGGCAGCACGGCGTAGTTGGCTCCCCTGTCGTAGGCCTCGAAGAGGGCGCGGCAGAAATCGAGCCGGTTGAAGTTCTTGATCCGGGGATCGACGGATTCGGTGGGGATGCGCGGCACCGAGCTCACGATCATGTCGATGCCCTTCTCGAGCTCTTCCGGCGTCACCACGGTGTGGTAGGGCAGCGCCGCGGCGATGAAGCCGTTGGTGCATTTGCGCAAGTCCCGGCGGCCGTCTGGCGGCACCATGCCGCGCGTCGCGATGACCATGACCATGGAGTCGCGCAAGCTGCCGCGGCGCACGCATTCGTGAATGATCTCGGCCACGGCGGCGCGGTCGTAGGGAATCTCGAGGCGCAGGCCGGCCATCGACCGCTCGAACCGCTCGAGGTGCTCGTCCATGCGGAAGAACTTGCCCATGTGGACGTGAAGGGCGTCGTAGGTGCAGTCGGAGAGCAGGAAGCCGAGATCGAAGATGGAAATCTTGGCCTCCGCCTTGAGGCAGTAGTCGCCGTCGATATAGACGATGCCGTCGCCGGCGCCGTTCGTGCTGCCCGTCATCCCATCCTCCCCTTTCAGGTGCGCAGTGCCTCACGCCGCGCGCGCGTGGCGAGAGTCTATCGCAGGTAGACCGGGCGCGCCATACTCGACGCGAGCGGCGCGACGGTGGGAGCGATGGCCATGAGCGAGCGATACCCCCTGATTCTGTTACCGGGACTGATGGACGACGCGGGCATCTGGAGCCATCAGGTGCGCCACCTCGCCGACCTGGCCGAGCCGCTTGTGTGCGCCATCACGGGGCACGAGACCATGGCGGCCCTGGCCGCGGAAGTGCTGGCCGGGGTCGAGGGGCCCTTCGCCCTCGCCGGGTTCTCGATGGGCGGCTTCGTCGCCCTCGAGATCATGCGCCAGGCGCCGGAGCGGGTGCGGGCGCTGGCCCTCGTCGACAGCTCGGCCCGGCCCGATGTCCCAGCGCGGGCGGCCCAGCGCACGGAACAGATCCGCCTCGCCCTATCGGGCCGCTTCGAGGACACCCTCGAGGAGGAGTTCCTGCGCTTCGTGGCTTCGGACCCGGCACTGGCCGCATCAATACGGGCCGTCCTCATGCGCCAGGGCCCTGAGGTCTTCGTGCGCCAGCAGCGCGCCTGCATGACGCGCCCGGACAGCCGCGGCGACCTCGCGCGCATCGCCTGCCCGACCCTCGTGATCTGCGGCCGCCAGGACGAGATCACCACGCCAGAGATGGCCGAGGAGCTGGCGACCGGCATCCCTGGCGCGCGCCTCGCCATGATCGAGGACTGTGCCCACTACGCCCCCCTCGCGCGCGCCCAGGCGGTAACGGCGCTGATGCGCCAGTGGCTGCTCTATCCCTGACGGCGCCCCTGACGGCGGTGCTTGGTATCAACCGCCGCGGTTCACCGCGACGGCCTTGCGGATGGCGACCAGGCAGCGGTCGCGCTCGGCCACCAGGTCCTCGAAGGAGCGCTCCCCCACCAGGCGGTCGGTGCCGTCGAGCACCGCCGCGCGCAGCTCGGGCGTGAGCGCGGGCCCGGGAAGGCGGCTGTAATACCAACGAGCATTAATCAGAACCCATGCGCCCATTTCCTCAGACCGATGGACATGATCTTCCACGGCTGGTCGATGAGCTTGTTCCAGGCTTGGCAACAGATGGCGACGATATCGTCGTATGACTTGAAGATCCGGTTGGACAGCCAGTTGTCGCGCATGAACTGCCAAATGTTCTCCACGGGGTTCAGCTCGGGCGCCCTCGGCGGCAAGGGCAGCAGCGTGATGTTGGCTGGGACTTCGAGCTTGCCGGTGGTGTGCCATCCGGCCCGATCGAGGATGAGCACGGCGTGGGCGCCCGACGCCACCTGGGACGAGATTTCATCGAGGTGCCATTGCATGGCCTTGGTGTTGCAGCGGGGCAGGACGAGGCCCGCGCCGACGCCGCGTTGGGGACAGATGGCGCCAAAGATATAGGCCGACTTCGTACGTTGGTCCTTGGCCGCCGTGGGCCGGCTGCCGCGTCTCGCCCAGCGCCGCGTGAGCTTGGTTTTCTGGCCGACCCGGGCCTCGTCCTGCCACCAGATCTCTATGGCGGTGTCGGCTGGAAGGCCGGTGCGGATCTCTTCCAGCTCGGTCGCGAAGTTTTTTTAAAATCCTCGACCGCGAACTCGTTCTGCCCCTTGTGCCGCGGCCGCGCCGATATCTTGCTGAACCCCAGCGCCCGCAGCTCGCGGCCTACGCTCGACTCCTCAAGCGAGATGCCAAACTCCTCGAATATCCAAAGCGCCAAGTCCTTCCGGCGCCAGCGCACAACGCCGTGGATCGCCGGGATCGGCCCGTCCTCGACGAGCCGGGCAAGAGCCTGGCGTTGCGCATCGTCGAGCTTGCGCGGCTTGCCCGTCGCCTTGCCGTCAATCAGACCATCCGGCCCTTTGGCGTTGAACCGAAGAACCCAGTCGCGGATGACTTGAAGCCCGACATCGCCGAGCCGAGCCGCGTCCGTACGCCGGCCCCCATCGTAGATCACCGCCAGCGCAAGAAGACGCCGGCTCTGGCCCGCATCCTTCGATGCCTTGGCCAATCGACGCAAACGCGGACCATCAAAATCCGCGCGTAACGAAACCGCTCTGCTCATGGCGAACCTCCAAAGCCGTTCGCCTCATTGATTCAGACTTTTGACCGATTGGGAATCCCCTAAACGAGTCTCATTCAATGCCCGATGGTATAAGGGGCCTCCTCGTCGCCCTCGAACTTGTCGAAATAGGCGCCGAGGCCGCCGGGGCCGCCGCCCAGATGGAAGGTGAGGAACGGCCCCATGATGGCCCAGCGCAGGCCCGGCCCCTCGCTGATGCAGCGATCGAGGTCGTCCGCGGTGGCCTCGCCGGCCTCGATCATGTAGAGCGCCTCGCGCCACAGGGCTTCCTGCAGGCGGTTGGCGAGGAAGCCGTAAACCTGGTCCTTGACGATGATCGCCGACTTGCCGGCATGGCCGTAGAAAGCGGCCGCCCATTCGGCGGTGGCGGGGTCTGTCTTCGCCCCCGGCACCACCTCGACCAGCGGGACGAGATAGACCGGGTTGAAGGGGTGGCCGACGACGGTGCGCTCGGGATGGGCGCAGCGCACCTGCATGTCAGTCATGCTGAAGCCCGAGGTCGAGGAGGAGATGACCGCGTCGGTCGCCGCGGCGGCGTCGATCTCGGCCAGGGCATCGATCTTCACCGCCATGACCTCGGGCACGCTCTCCTGGATGAACTCGGCGCCCTCGACGGCCTCGGCGAGGATGGCCGTGACGCTGAGCCGGTCGCGCGAGGCGCCGGCGGCAAGCCCCAGGGCTTCGAGCGCCGGCCAGGCCGCGTCGACCTGACTCCGCAACCGCTCCGCCCCGTCAGGTGCCGGGTCCCAGGCGGCCACGTCGTAGCCGCGGCTCAGGAACTGGGCGGCCCAGCCACCACCGATGGTGCCAGCGCCCACGCAGGCCACGCGGCGTACATTCGCCGGATCGGGTCTCGTCATCGTCCCTATCCGGTTAATGCAGGTAGCGACCGAGTGTTCTTTATATGTTCGCTCTAAGGGTGTACTGTTCCCGCCTCTGAGGATTGGTCGGGAGACAGGGCATGAGCGGCTTGTTGACGTTCCAAGAGCGCTACCGAGACGAGGAATCGTGCATCCTGGCCTTGGCGGATCGACGCTGGCCGTCTGGGTTTGCGTGCGCCCGCTGCGGGCACCGGCGGGGCTATCGGCACAAGGCGCGGGCGCGCGTCTTCGAATGCGCGGCTTGCGGTCGTCAAGAGTCGGTGACGGCGGGAACCATCTTCCACCGCACCCGCACACCGTTGCCCAAATGGTTCCTGGCGGCGTGGTTGATGGGGCGGGACAAGCGCGGGGTCTCGGCCCTGTTCCTGGCGCGCGAGCTGGGGCTTCGCTATGAGACCGCATGGCTGATGGCTCACAAGCTGCGCCATGGCTTGGCGGAGCGGCCGGAGGCGTTGCTGGACGGCATGGTCGAGGTCGATGAGAGCTACTACGGCGGGCGCGGCAAGCCCGAGAGCCGGGGCCGCGGGATGGCCAATGCCAACAAGAGCCTGCTCGTGCTGGCGGTGGAGAAGGTGGCGGTGGCGCCGGGCAAGGGGGTCGAGGCCAGCGGCTTCGTCGCCGGCCGGGCGCGGCTTGCCATCCTGCCCCGGGCCAATGCCGAGCAGCTCGGCGGCTTCGTGCGGGCCGCCGTGACGCCGGGCGCGCGCCTGCTGACCGACGATTTCAAGGGCTATGCCGGGCTCGGCGCCGTCTACCGGCACCAGCCCACCGTCCAAGGCCAAGGCAAGAACGCCGAGACGCAGATGCCGATCATCCACGTCCTGTTCAGCAACCTCAAGACCTGGCTCAACGGCACTTACCATGGCGTCAGCGCCAAGCACTTGCCGCGCTATGGCCGGGAATGGGCCTATCGCTTCAACCGCCGCCGGCGGATCGACGACCTCGGCGACTTCGTCCTGAGCCGCGCCATGGCCCGGCCAACCATCACATACCGCCAGTTGATCCACGGTTTGCAACCCCAGGGCGCACGACCTGCCTTAACCGGATAGGGACGCTCGTCATAACCACCTCCCTCTCTTGCCCGTTACGATACGTCAAGTGCGGAGCGCCGGCCCACCACGAGCGCATCGACGGCGACGCACCTTTGCGGGCCGGCGATGACGGGATTGACGTCCATCTCGGCGATGGCGCCGCCGATCTCGGTCGCCAGCACCGAGAAACGGGCCAACGCATCGGCCAACGCATCCAAATCCACCGCCGGGGCGCCGCGCACCCCGTCCAGCACCGGCCGGATCGACAGGCGATCGATAAGACGCAGTGCCTCGGCCGCATCGAAGGGGGCGAGGGCAGGCACCCGGTCGCGCAGGACCTCGATCAAGGTGCCGCCAGCACCGATCATGACGAGGGGGCCGAATTGCGGATCATCGACGAGGCCGAAGGCCAGCTCGACGCCGGCGCCGGCCATCGCCTGAACGGTGACATGGGGGCCGAGGCGCGCCGCGAGGTCGTCGTAGGCGGCGCCGACAGCGGTCGCGTCCTGCAGTGCAAGGCGCACCCCGCCTGCATCCGACTTGTGATGGATGTCCCCGGCCGCCGTCTTGAGGGCCACGGGGTAGCCGAGCGCCACGGCCGCCAGGAGCGCGCCCTCGCGGTCGGCGGCGGGCCGTGCCGCCGTCGCGGGCACGCGGAAGTCAGCGAGGAGCGCCAGACCGTCAGCTTCGGTCAGCGTGCCGGTGGCGGTGAGCCGGCCGCGCCACTTCGCCACGACCTCCGGCCCCGGCGACGCGGGGGGACACAGGGGCGGCCGGGCGCGGTAATCGCGATAAGCAAAAGCGTGGCGCACGGCGCGCAAGGCCAGCTCGGCGCCGTTGATGAGCGGCACGCCGGCTTCGCCCATCTCGGCCGCGAGCTCCGGATTGCGCGCACCGGAGAAGGTGTTGAGCATGAAGAACGGCTTTTCCACATAGGACGGCATGGATTTGGCGAGGGCGACGAAGGCCGGGTCGTAGATGTAGGCGTCTTTTGCGTCGAACTCGAACGCGCCCATGGCCACGTCCGGATCGTCCATGATGATGCGCAGGGTATTCTCGAAGATCTCGCTGAAATCGGGGCGGAGGGGGCCGGCGGCGTCGAGGGGGTTGACGGGCTCGAGGCCGAGGGGCAAGGCCGCGGCCAGGCGCGCGACAGTCTCCGGGCTGATGCGGGCGTAGGGCACGCCAACCTCGTCCGCCACGTCGATCAGGTGCTCGCGCAGGCCGCCCGAATCGGTGACGGCGCCGAGGCCGCCGGGTCGGGCCCGGTGCCGTTGGGAGAGGAGGAGGGCCGTCGCCATCATCTCGTCGATGGTGCGCGCGCGTATGGCGCCGTGGCGATCGAGGAGCGCGTCGTAGGCCGCGTCGTCACCGGCGATGGCGCCCGAATGGGTGAAGGCGAGGCGCGCACTCTCCTCCGTCCGCCCCACCTTGGTGATGACGACGGGGATATCGCGCGCCCGCGCCTTCTCGAGCGCGGCGATGAAGCCCGCCGGGTTGCGCACGGTCTCGATGAAGAGGGCGACGACCCGCGTCGTCGGCATGTCGAGGGCATAATCGAGGTATTCGTCCACCGTGGTGCCGATCTCCTGCCCCGCCGAGGCCACGAGGTTGAAGCGGTAGCGCGGGTCGTTGTGGGTGAGGACGGTGAAGACCGAGCCCGAATGGGCGATCAGCGCGATGTGCCCGGGCACGAGGCGGCTCGCGTTGTAGAAGCTCGCATGGGTGCCGCGGTCGAGGTTGTAGTAGCCCATGCCGTTGCCGCCGCAGACCGGCACGCCCGCCTCGGCCGCCCGGCGGCGCAGACGGGCGAGCAGCGGCGGGTCGGTATCCTCCTCGAGAATGCAGTAGTCGAAGATGACGATGGCGCGCACGCCGGCCGCCAGCGCCTCCTCGAACAATCCCTCGATACGGCTGCTGGCGACGTTGAGGACGGCCATGTCGATGGGGCCGGGCAGCGCCGCGAGCGCGGCGTGGCAGGGGCGCCCGTCGATCTCCTCGTAACGCGGATTGACGAGATGGAGATCGCCCCTGAAGCCGCCCGAGACGAAGCAATCGAGCATCCAGTGGCCGACCGTGCCTTCGCGCGGCGACGCGCCCACAAGGGCCACGGACCGGGGGGCGAGGAGCGGCGCGAGGTGGTGCCCAGCCGTCATGTCGCGGCGCTCGCCAAGACGGTCCGAGTGCAATTCCGAAGCCCCCTCAGGCGTCCGCGCCGGTGGCGAGGAAGTGGGGGTTCTCGAGTCGGGCCGGGTCATAGGTCAGCTCGCGGCCCTCGAGGGTGCGCACATGGCCGCCCGCGGCGGCGAGCACCGCGTGGCCGGCGGCCGTGTCCCACGCCATGGTGGTGCCGAGGCGCGGGTAGAGGTCCGCCTGGCCGGCGGCGATGAGGCAGAACTTGATCGAGCTGCCGGCGGTGAGCGTCTCGGCCACGCTCAGGCCCGCGAGGTGATCGGCGAGGGCCGGCTTGTTGGCGTGCGAGCGGCTGACGCAGACGGTGATCCCCTCCCCCGGCGGCCGGCGCGCGGCGAGGCCGGAGAGGCCGCCCTCCTTGGTATCGACAAGCCCGGTGCCCGGGCCGGCCGCCATATAGGTTGCCCCGATAGCCGGCGCGTGGACCACGCCGAGGACAGGGCGCCCGTCCTCGACGAGGGCAATGTTGACCGTGAACTCGCCATTGCGCGCCAGGAACTCGCGCGTGCCGTCGAGCGGGTCGACGAGCCAGAACCGGTTGCCGGCGACACTCGGCGCGCCGACGGCCGTCACGGCCTCCTCCGAGATGATCGGGATGTCGGGCGCCAGGCGCGCGAGGCCGGGCAGGATGACCGCCTCGGCGGCGTGATCGGCGTCCGTCACCGGCGTGTCGTCCACCTTCCGCGCGACGCTGACCCCGGCCGCATAGAGGCGCATGATCTCCTCCCCGGCCTCGAGCGCAAGCAGGCGTGACTGGGCCAGCAGGTGGTCGAGGTGCAGCTCGGTCATTCCGGGGGGTCCCTTGCCGGAGGGTGCGGGGCGCGGATCATAGCAACCCGCCCCCGCCGGCCAAGGGTATTCTCGCGCCGGTCCGGTCGCGATTGTCATACGCTCCAATTTCGATCGATGTCGGATCGCTCGGGATCTGAAAGCTTGCCTGTCATGCTTGAAATCGCCCTCGAGAAAGTCTGCTTCATCATCACCAAGGCGCGCGAGTTCGACGTCAAGGTCGAGCCCAGCGAGCCGAACTGGAACTCGAACCCGACCGACGCCGAAGATGCCACCGTGATCGAGGACTACGGCGACGATATGACCCAGACCGAGCTCAAGGACGCAATCGAGTCGCTCAACGACGAGGAGAGCCTCGACCTGGTGGCCCTCATGTGGCTAGTACCCACTTTCATAATTCCGTGTGCCATACGATCGCTTTTCCCGTCTCCTCGGTAGGAGGGGGTGCGCCGGCGATGCCGGGGCATCGTCAAGCATCCCCGACACCCCGAGGGGGCGGGAAAAGCGACCCGTAGGGCGGCGCCCCGAGGCCCCCGGACGTCGTCGCGCGCCACTTGTGATGCCCCGGCATCACGGCGCGCCGCGCTCCTAGCCGGAAACCTCGGGGCGCCGTCGTATGGCACACGGAATTATGAAAGTGGGTACTAGGCCGGGGCGAATTCACCACCGAGGAGTGGGGCGACGCCGTCAAGCAAGCCCGCGCCGACCGCAGCGCGCCGACGGCCGACTACCTGATAGGCACACCACTCCTGTCCGATTACCTGGAGGCGGGATTGAACCTCCTCGGCCTCTCGTGCGAGGACGTCATTTAAGACCCTCCGATTGAACGGCGTCGCCCGCCCGCCCATGTATAGAGGCATGGAGCCGGCAGGCGCTATTCCCGAGCAATTCGACAGCCACCCCGGCCGCTTCTGGCACATGGCCGAGGACGGGCGGGTCCAGTGCGACCTGTGCCCGCGCTTCTGCCGCCTGCGCGAGGGGCAGCGCGGCCTCTGTTTCGTGCGCGCGCGGGAGGGCGAGGGCATCGTCCTCACCACCTACGGCCGCTCGAGCGGATTCTGCGTCGATCCCATCGAGAAGAAGCCCCTCAACCATTTCCTGCCCGGGACGCCGGTGCTCTCGTTCGGCACCGCCGGCTGCAACCTGGCCTGCAAGTTCTGCCAGAACTGGGACATCTCGAAGTCGCGCGAATTCGATACCCTGGCCGATGCCGCGGCACCCGAGACAATCGCCGAGGCCTGCGTCCGCCTGGGCTGCCGCTCCGCCGCCTTCACCTACAACGACCCCGTCATCTTCCACGAATACGCCGTCGACGTGGCCCAGGCCTGCCACGCGCGGGGTGTGAAGACGGTCGCGGTGACCGCCGGCTACGTGACGCCCGAGCCGCGCGCCGAGCTCTTCCGCCACATGGACGCGGCCAATATCGACTTGAAGGCTTTCACCGAGCGCTTCTACGAGAAGGTCTGCGGCGGGCACCTCGCCACGGTGCTGGAGACGCTCGAATACCTCGTGCGCGAGACGGATGTGTGGGTCGAGATCACCACCCTCCTAATCCCGGGCGAGAACGATTCCGAGGCCGAGATCGACGCCATGACGGGTTGGGTCGTGGAGCGCCTGGGGCCGGACGTGCCCATGCACTTCACCTGCTTCCACCCCGACTGGAAGATGCTGGACAAGCCGCGCACGCCCCACGCCACGGTGGCGGCCGCCCGGCGCATCGCCCTCGCCAACGGCGTGCGCCACGCCTTCGTCGGCAACGTCCACGACGCGGGCCGCTCCAGCACCTACTGCCACGGCTGCGGCGAGCGCCTGATCGGCCGCGACTGGTACGTGCTCTCGGAATGGGGCCTCGACGCCGAGAGCCGCTGCAATTCCTGCGGCACCCGGTGCGCCGGTGTCTTCGACGGTCCGCCCGGCGACTGGGGCGCCAGGCGCCAGCCCGTCCGCCTGCGCGACTTCGCCGTTGCGTGAGGCTCGCGGGTAGGCGCACTCTCACTCTCATCAGTTCCGTAGCCGGACGGCGAGAGGATAGCGTCATGGACGACAAGGCTTACGTGCGGGCGTTGCGGAGCAGGCCGGTCCCCTCGGAGCTGGCCTTCCCAAAGGCCGAGTACGAGGCGCGCGTCGCAAGGCTTCAGGCCGAGATGGACGCGCGCGGCCTCGACGCCATGCTGATCTGCGATTCGGGGAACATGTTCTACGTCTCGGGCTATTATACCAGTGAGCGCCTGAATTGACTCTCGGGATATTCATTGATGGCGGATGATGGCGGATTGTGATTCTATGGTCTCCCACCAGATGTGGGGGATGTCATGGGATCAGCACTCAAGATACGGGATGATTTGACGCCTTTGGAGCTTCGGCGCTGGGCTCGCGTGGAATCGTACGGTCGAGCGGCGGCGCGGGCCTATGGGATCGCGAATGCTTTGGAGGAGATGCCCTGGGCTGATGCCGCGCGGCTTGCGGGGATGGATCGCCAAACGCTTCGCGACGCGGTTGTTCGTTACAATGCAAAGGGATTGGAGGGGCTTCACGACCGTCCAAAGGGCTACTCGCCGCGGCGGCTGACGGCAGACGAGGAAGCGGCGCTGGCGGCGGTCATCATCGCCGGGCCGGAGCCTGAGCGCGACGGGGTTTGCGCCTGGACCCGGGCCGATCTGTGCCGCTGGCTGGAGGAGCGCTTCGCCAAGACCTACCACCCCTCGAGCATGACCCGGGTTCTACGGCGGATGGGATTTTCCCGCCAGAAGGCGCGCCCGAGCCACCCGCGAAGGGACGCCGAAGCGCAGGAGCGCTTCAAAAAAGGGGGCTTCGCGACATCCTGAAGGCGACCGCCGCGGCGCATCCCGACAAGCGCCTACAGCTGTGGTTTCAGGATGAAGCGCGCGTCGGCAACAAGGGCCGGGTGTGTCACCGGTGGTGGCGCAGGGGCGAGCGTGCCCCCGGGACGCGTCAAATCGGCTACCAGTGGGCCTACATCTTCTCCGCCGTGCGCCCGGACACCGGCGACGACGTCACCCTGGTGATGCCGAGCGTCAACGCCAAGGTCATGGACCTGTTTCTCGCACACTTCGCCGATACCCTGGACCAGGATGCGCACGCCGTCATGATGTGCGACGGCGCCGGTTGGCACGACGAGCGCGCCCTCACCGTCCCCGACAACGTCACCTTGGCGCTGTTGCCGCCTTACAGTCCCGAACTCAACCCCGTCGAGCGGGTTTGGCTCTACCTACGCGAACGCTTCCTATCGCTCCGCGTCCTCGACGACACCGAGGCCATCATCGACGCCTGTTGCCAAGCATGGATCGACCTCATCGCAGAACCGGATCGTATGCGAACCCTCTGCGCCTATCCATGGATCATGAAGGTGATTTCATAGGCTCACTGGTATTACACCTTCGAGACATCGCTCCACGCCTGCGTCCTCCTGCCGCGCAGGGGCGCGCCGGCGATCCAGGTCGCGTCCCTCGAAGTCGCCATCGCCGTGCTCAAGACCTGGATCGACGAGATCCTGAGCTTCGACCGCTCCCAGACGGCCGGGGTCTCGGATCAGATCGTGGGCTGGGTCGAGGCGCGGGGGCTCGCGGCGGGCCGCATCGGCATCGATGCGCACCTCCCGGCCTTGCGGGTGGCGCTCGTCCGCGAGCTGGAAGCGGCCCTGCCCAGGGCCGAGTTCCCCGACGCCTCGGACGCGATCTTCGGCCTGAGGGTGGTCAAGTCGCCAGCCGAGATCGCGTGCATGCGCAAGGCCGCCGAGTTCACCCGCATCGGCATCCGCGCCGGCCTCGACGCGATCGCGCCAGGGCGCACCGACAACAACGTCGCCGCCGCCGCTTACGCCGCCATGGCGGACGCGGGCAGCGAGTTCATGAGCGTTCAGCCCATCGTCGCGGCGGGCTACCGCTCGAGCTGGGCGCACACCCACTTCATGCGCGTCCCCCTCGCGGCCGGCGACGCCGTGTTCCTGGAGTTCGGCGGCGTCTACAAGCGCTACTGCGCGCCCATGATGCGGACGGCCTATATCGGCGCGCCGCCGGACGATGTCCTGCGCATCACCGACGCCGTCAAGGACTGTGTCGAGCGCGTCCTCGCCACCGCGCGCCCGGGCCGCTCCTGCCACGACGTGGCCCTCGAGGCGGGCAAGGCCTTCGCCCCGGTAGCCGCGCAGGCGTTCCACACTGGCGTCTACGGCTACGCGGTCGGCGGCCAGTTCCCGCCCTCATGGGCCGAGCGCTCGGCCTTCATCGCCGAGGGCAGCGAGACAGAGCTGGCGCCTGGCATGGTCTTCCACCTGCCGACCTGCTTCCGCGTCCCGGGCAGATTCGGCATCGGCTTGAGCGAGACATTGCTGATTACAGAGGGGGGGTGCGAATCCCTCACCGAGGCCACGCGCGACCTCCATGTGGTAGCGGCGTAGCCGCACCCGCCCCGCCGCGGCGCTACGCCGTGTCGCGCGGGTCGGCGTCGTAGTAGTGGTCAGTGGGCTGGGGCGTCGCGGCCATCAGCGTCACACCGTCCGGCGCCGTGAACCGGTGCCACACCCCCGGCGGCACGACCAGGAGCTGACCCTTGGTCATGGTCACGGTCTCCGGCCCGTCGTCGGTCATCACGGTCAGCTCGGCCTCCCCGTCGACGATATGGACCAGTTCCTCCCCCTTGGGGTGGCGCTCCCAGCAGCCCTGGCCCTGGAAGCTCGCGACCACCATTGCCGCCCCATTGAGGCTGCCGAGGCTTTTATGATGCGCGTCCATGTCGTCGTGCGGCGAGTCCGCGCGCCGTCCCATCAGCATGGTGAGCTTCGACAGCTCCTCGGGAATATCCTTGATGTCCACCGCCATGGCGCTTTCCTCCTCGGTTGGTTCAGGTGTTCGAGCCGCGCGGGGTCCGCCCCGTGCGATCCCACCGAATTCGCGATCACACGATCGTCGCCCGCAATTCGTCCATGAAGCTCTCCATGTCCGTCTCGTCCAGGATCTCCATGGAGAGGTTTCCGAATGCCTTGGGAAGCCAAATACATTGAACGCCGCCCAAGGGATTGTCGAGATCGTCCTCGGCCATGGGCTTGCCGTTCTGGTCCTCGGGCTGGACGCCCGATGAGACCAGTTCCCGATAGCAGGCCCGCAAATCCTTGGACGTGAAACAGTATCTGTAAATCGTACCCTCGCCCCTTTCCTCGAGCAAGTCCTTGAGGTTCCCAGAGATGGGGTGGGCGAAAAAAATTTTCTCCTCGCCTTTGAACATGACGATGAATTCGACCTGAAAATCCCCACGTTTCCATACTTGTTTTTGCGACGGCTTAAAGCCCAACACCCTCTCATAGTAGCTTGCGGTCTTCTCTACATCGTCCACCAGAACATCGACATGGCTGAACTTCAAATCCATGATACTTGTCACCTTCTATCACATCAGCTTTTCGACATGCGGCCGACGGCTCCATGACTCGCCGCCCGGCTCGGTCCCACCGGCGAGTTTACATTCGTGTGCCTTGAAGGGAAGAGACGATCGATCCGCCAAACCGGCATGACGACCGTGCTGGTGTCGCGGATGCGCGGGCTCGGATACTATCGGCCGGATTCCGGATAGAGGGGAGGCAATCATGAGCGACCCGGCCCGCGTGGAGATCGACGGCAGCGTCATGGAGGTCACGATCGACCGGCCCAAGGCCAACGCCATCAACGCCGCCACCAGCCGGCGCCTGGGCGAGGTCTTTGCCCAGTTCCGCGACGACCCCGCCTTGCGGGTCGCCATCGTCACCGGGGCGGGCGAGAAGTTCTTCTCCGCCGGCTGGGACCTGAAGGCCGCCGCCAGGGGCGAGGAGACCGACGAGGACCACGGGCCGGGCGGCTTCGGCGGCATCGTCGAGATGCTCGACCTCGACAAGCCCGTGATCGCCGCCATCAACGGCTACTGCGTGGCCGGCGGCCTCGAGATCGCGCTCGCCACCGACATCATGGTGGCGGCGGAGAACGCGAATTTCTTCCTGGCCGAGGTCAATGTCGGCCTGTGCGCGAGCCCGATCAGCCTCAAGCGCCTGATGAGCCGCGTGCCCCGCGGCCTCGCCCTCGACATGATCTATTCGGGCCGCGCGATCGACGCGCGCGAGGCCGAAGCCGCGGGCCTCGTCAACCAGGTGGTGCCTGCCGGCGGCGCGCTTGCCGCCGCGCGCGCGGTGGCCGCGCGCATCGCAGGAGCGGCCCCCCTCGCGGTCCGCGCGTGCAAGGAGATCGTCGCCAAGTGCGACCACCTCTCGCACCAGGAGATCAAGAGCTTCCAGGGCGCGGGCGGCCTCCACTGGTACGACCAGGTCTACGATTCGGAGGACGCCAAGGAGGGCCCGCTCGCCTTCGCCGAGGGCCGCGACCCGGTGTGGAAGGGTCGTTGATGGAGAAATGGTGACATAACCCGGATTATTCACGAGACGGTGTGACGGGGATGCTGGTCGGATCGGCACGAGCCTGTCTGACGGCATCGGACGCGTGAAGCGCGAGAGTGAGGCTCCGTGAAGCGATTGGCCGTCATCGCCGTGTTCAGCCTCGTCGCCGGGGTCCTCGTGGTCCTGTGGAGCGACCGGTCCGGCGAGCGCCTGGGCACCGAGCCGGAACCGGGCTCCGCCCCCTGGAATATGCCGGTATTGAGCGTCGAGGACGTACCGCCGGCCTGGCAGGAGGACTTCCCCAAGGGCGACTTCACGATCCTTTCACTCTCTCCGTCCGAGATCGTCACCGCCCTCGAGCGCGACGAGGTCACGGCCATCGACGAGCCGCGCCTCGTCCCCGTCACGGGCGCGGCTTCGGGCGTGGCCGATATCGAGGCCGTGGTCTCGATCAACGTCAATGGCGACGCGCGGGCCTATCCGCTCCGCATCCTCATGTGGCACGAGATCGTCAACGACGTGGTCGGCGGCGTGCCGGTGGTCGTGACCTACTGCCCCCTGTGCAACTCGGCCGTGGTGTTCGACCGGCGCCTGGATGGCCGGGTGCTCGATTTCGGCAACACCGGGCGGGTGCGTTACTCCGACCTCGTCATGTACGACCGCCAGACGGAGAGCTGGTGGCAGCAGATCCTGGGCGAGGCGATCGTGGGCACCCTCACGGGCGCGCGGCTCGAGGCGCTGCCGTCGCGCGTCGAATCCATGGCCCTCTTCCGCGGGCGCCATCCCCGCGGTCTCCTGCTGGTGCCGACCGACCGCCACGCGCGGGCCTACGGCCGCAATCCCTACGAATTCTACGATCGCCGCGGCAAGCCCTACAACCTCCACCTGGGCCCGCCCATGCCCGAGGACATCGCCCCCCTGGCGCGCGTCGTGGTGGTCGACGGGGAGGGGTGGAGCCTCTCGCTCCTGCGCGCGGAGGGGCGCATCGAGACGGCCGATCTGGTGCTCATGTGGGAGCCGGGCCAGGCCTCGGCCCTCGACAGCGCCTTCGTCTCGCAAGGCCGCGACGTGGGCAACGTGACGGTCCAGCGCAAGACCCAATACGGCCTCGAGGACGCGGTCTACGATCTCAGCTTCGGCTTCGCTTTCCGCGCCTTCTACCCGGACGGCATCCTTCACGCGAGCCCGAACCAGCGCGAGCTGGGCGTGGACTGAGGGACCCTGGGGGCCGTTCTGGACATTGCCGCCCCCAGAGCGTAGTTAGCTCTCGGCCCACCACATTCATGGATCGCCGCCATGCCGCGCGACGAAGCGATCGAGATTCTCCCGTCCGTCTGTCCGCACGACTGCCCCAGCACCTGCGCCCTCGATGTCGAGCGCCTGGATGCCCACCATATCGGGCGCGTCCACGGCTCGCGCCGCAACGGCTACACGGCGGGCGTGATCTGCGCCAAGGTCGCGCGCTATGCCGAGCGGGTGCACCACCCCGACCGGCTGACGACGCCCTTGCGCCGGGTCGGCGAGCGCGGCGTCGGCATGGCCGCATACGAGCCCATGGCGTGGGACGACGCCCTCGACGCGGTGGCCGCGGCTCTTGAAGGCGCGACCGAGCGCCACGGCAGCGAATCCGTCTGGCCCTATTTCTATGCCGGGACCATGGGCCTGGTGCAGCGCGACGGCATCGAGCGCCTGCGCTTTGCGATGCGCTACTCGCGCCAGTTCAGCACCATCTGCACCCACCTGGCCGACGCGGGCTGGGACGCCGGCGTGGGCGAGAAGCGCGGGGTGGACGCGCGCGAGGTGGCCGCATCCGATCTCATCGTGGTGTGGGGCGGCAATCCCGTCTCGACCCAGGTCAACCTGATGACCCACATCGCGCGCGCCCGCAAGACCCGGGGCGCCAAGCTGGTGGTGGTCGATCCCTACCGCACGCCGACGGCCGCGCAGGCCGACATCCATCTGATGGTGCGCCCGGGCACCGACGGGGCGCTCGCCTGCGCCGTCATGCATGTGCTGTTCGCCGAGGGCTATGCCGACCGCGAATACATGGCGAAGTACGCCGCCGGCACCGAGTTGCTCGAGGAGCACCTGAAGCTTCGCGGCCCGCGATGGGCCGCGGCCATCACCGGCCTTTCGGTCGAGGAGATAACGTCCTTCGCTCGCCTCTACGGCGCGACCAAGCGCAGCTATATCAGGGTCGGCTACGGCTTCTCGCGCTCGCGCAACGGCTCCTCCCAGGTCCACGCGGTGACCTGCCTGCCCGCGGTCACGGGCGCCTGGCGATACGAGGGCGGCGGCGCCCTCTACGGCCAGAGCGCCATCTACCCGCTCGACCGCACCCTGATCGACGGCAGCGACGTCAAGGACTCCTCGATCCGCCTGCTCGACCAGTCGCGTATCGGCCCCATCCTGACCGGCGACCGGGACGATTTGGGCGACGGGCCGCCCATCAAGGCGCTCTTCATCCAGAACACCAACCCCATGGTGGTGGCGCCCGAATCGGCCAAGGTGCGCGAGGGCTTCGCCCGCGAGGACCTGTTCACCTGCGTTCACGAGCAGTTCATGACCGAGACGGCGGCCATGGCCGATATCGTGCTGCCGGCCACCACCTTCCTCGAGCATGACGACATCTATACGGCGAGCGGCCATACGACGCTCCAGGTGACGAAGAGGGTCATCGAGCCCTATGCCGAATGCCGCTCGAACCACGAGGTGAATTGCGCCCTCGCCGCGCGCCTGGGGGCCGAGCATCGCGGCTTCTCCATGACGGCCTGGGAGATCATCGATGCGACCCTCGCCGCCTCGGGCCTGCCCGATGCCGAGACCATGTACCGGGAAGGCGGGGCCGATTGCGCGCCGCCATTCGAGACGGCCCACTTCCTCGACGGCTTCCCGACCCCGGACAGGCGCTTCCAATTCGAGGCCGACTGGGCGCGAGTGGGCCGCGACCACGCAGGCATCCCGCGCCTGCCCGACCATGTGACCACCATCGATGCGGCGGACGAGGCCCGCCCCTTCCGCCTCGTGACCGCGCCCGCGCGCAACTACCTCAACTCCTCCTTCACCGAGACGCCGAGCTCTTCCCGGCGCGAGGGGCGGCCGTCGGTCATGGTCCATCCCGAGGACTGCGCGGCGCTCGGCTTCGCCGACGGCGCGCGGGTGCGCATCGGCAACGACCGCGGCTCGGTCCTGCTCCACGCCAAGGCCTTCGACGGGGTGCAGCGCGGCGTGGTTGTGGTCGAGAGCGTCTGGCCCAACGCCGCCTTCGAGGAGGGCATGGGCATCAACACCCTGGTCAGCGCCGAGGCCGGCCGGCCATACGGGGGCGCCGCGTTCCACGATACGGCCGTGTGGCTGCGGGCGGCTTGATCGCGCAAAGAAAGCATATGCCGCCCCGCGGGCGCGCCCGCATCATCACCGTCGGCAACGAGAAGGGCGGCACCGGAAAATCGACGATCGCGCTCCACGTCATCGTCGCCCTCCTGCGCCGCGGCGCCACCGTCGCCTCCCTCGATCTCGACGCCCGCCAGGGAACCCTCAGCCGCTACATCGAGAACCGGGTCGCCTATGTGGCGGCTCGCGGCCTCACCTTGCCGATGCCGGCCCACGGCACCATCCGGCCGGGTATTGGCGACGACCTCGCCCGCGTGCGGGAGGAGGAGCGCGCGCGCTTCGAAGCGGCCTTCGCGCGCCTCGCCGCCGACCACGACTACGTGGTCATGGACACCCCGGGCAGCGAGAGCCACCTCTCGGGCCTCGCCCACGGCTATGCGGACACGCTGATCACCCCGATCAACGACAGCTTCGTGGATCTCGACCTGATCGCGTGGGTGGATCCCGAGGACCTGCGGGTCGTGCGGCCGAGCCGCTATAGCGCCGCCGTGTTCGAGCAACGAAAGCAGCGCGCCGCCCGCGACGGCGGCTCGATCGACTGGATCGTCCTGCGCAACCGCCTCACCAGCCTCGACGCCGTCAACAAGCGCAACATGGCGGACGTGCTCGAGCGCCTCGCCGGGCGCATCGGCTTCCGCCAGGTCGCGGGCTTTGGCGAGCGCGTCGTGTTCCGCGAGCTGTTCCTCAAGGGGCTCACCCTCCTCGACCTGCGCGACGCCGGCCTCGATGTCGAGCTCAGCCTGTCCCATATCGCCGCGCGCCAGGAGGTCTGGGCGCTGTTGGAGGCCATCGGCGTGGCGGCGGGGCAGCCGGCCGGCCGCGAGGCCACCGATTTTCGTTGATCCGGCTCTGGGTTGGGACCCAAGGTGAGGTGGCCTAATACCGGGCGGCGATGAGCTTGACTCATCACCGCCTGGCAAGCGCGACCGCGCGCCCGAGCTTATGCGAGGTAAGCCAAGGCCGCGGATGCGGCCGCCCGGCGCTTGAGGGAACATACGATCGGTCTCCCTTAAGGCCGATCAGTATAACAGGGGGATGCGCGCGCCATGGCGGCAGTAGCGGCACAACCGAGTCCGAGCCGGCTTCGCCGGGCGTTCATGCTGTCCGCCGTCATGCTCGGCGCCGCGGTCTACGAGATCAACCTGACCAACGTCACCGTGGCCCTGCCCCACATGCAGGGCAGCTTCTCGGCCACTCACAACCAGGTGGCATGGATCGTCACCGCCTTCGTCGTCGGCATGACCATGGGCCTGACCTGGGCCGGATGGTTCAGCGAGCGCTTCGGCCAGAAGCAGTTCTTCATGTTCTCGCTGATCGGCTATACCGTCTCGTCGTTCTTCTGTGGTGCCGCGACCGGCCTCCTGGAGGAGGTGGCCTGGCGCTTCGTCCAGGGTGCCATCGGCGCACCCCTCATGTCCGTGGGGCTCGCCATGGTGCTCGACGCCTTTCCCCGGCACCAGCACGGCACCGCCAATACGATCTTCGGCATCGGGATCATGTTCGGTCCCGTCGCCGGCCCGGTGATCGGCGGCTATATCGCCGAGTTCTACCACTGGAGCTGGATCTTCTACTTCAACCTGCCGTTCGGCGTGCTGGCGATCATCGCCTGCTGGATCCTGCTGCCCAAGGGCACGCGCGACGCGGGCCGGGCTTTCGACTGGCTCGGCTTCGCCACCCTGGTGACAGCGGTCGGGGTGCTGCAGCTCATCCTCAACCGGGGCGAGCGTCTGGGCTGGTTCGATTCCCTGGAGATCGTGGTCGAGGCGGCGGTGTTCGTGCTGTCGATCTACCTCTTCGTCGTACACAGCCTGACCGCGCGCCGGCCGTTCATCGAGCTCGCCATCTTCCGCGACCGCAATGTCGTCACCGGCCTGTTCCTGGTCGTCGTCTGGGCTTTTCTCCTGCACGGCACGCTGGTCCTCCTGTCGCTGATGATGCAGGAGCTGCGCGGCTATCCCGTGATCACCCTCGGCTACGTGCTGGCCCCGCGCGGCTTCGGCGTCGTCGTCGGCATGTTCTCGGCCAATCTCCTGCTCAGGTATTTCGATCCGCGCTACGTCATGGCCTTCGGCGGCGCCTGTCTCGCCATCTCGGCCTGGGCCATGACGGAGTGGACGGCCGAGGTGGGCGCCTGGGCCGTGATCTGGACCGGAGCCCTCTCGGGCTTCTCCAGCGGCTGCACCTTCGTGCCGCTCAGCGTGAAGACCTTCTCGACCATCGAGCGCCGTTACCGGGCCGAGGGCCTCACCCTGTTCATGCTGCTCCTGATGATGGGCATCGGCGCCGGCATCGCGGTGGCCGTCAACGTGCTGACCCGCAGCACCACCGTCCTGCGCGCGACGCTGGCCGAGCATGTCACGGACTATAACGAGTTGCTCCGGTACTCCTTCATCCCGGAGACGTGGGACACGGGCAGCATGGCGGGCCTGGCCGCGATCGAGGTCGAAATCATGCGCCAGGCAGCCATGATCGGCTATCTCAACTACTTCTATCTCGTGGCCGTCATGGCCATCGGCGCCATTCCGCTCATCTTCATCTTCAGCAAGGGCAGGCTGACGGCCCAGACCCTGGAGCACCATGATTGAGCCCCGGCCAGGACACTATGTTAGTATGGCGCATCGCGCGAAGGAGAGGCCCGGACGGATCATGGCGAAGGACCGCGGCAAGCTGCCGAGCAAATCATCGCGGAGCGAGGTGGACGCCTTCCTCGAGCGGGTGGCGCGTACGCCGGCCATCAAGCCCGCGGGCGCCAAGGGGCGCCTCATCTTCGCCATGGACGCCACCGCCAGCCGCCAGCCGAGCTGGGACCGGGCCACCCACA
Source organism: Alphaproteobacteria bacterium (assembly GCA_963666705.2). Lineage (GTDB taxonomy): Bacteria > Pseudomonadota > Alphaproteobacteria > CADEGL01 > CADEGL01. The sequence continues at coordinate 164,338 of CAXXKO010000030.1, forward strand.
TCCAGGCCGAGATGTTCGAGGAGACGAAGGCGCTCGGCGGGCTCTCGATCCAGCTCGTCTATTACCGCGGCTTCCGGGAGCTCGACGCGAGCCCGTGGCTCGACAACGCGGATGCGCTCGTCCGCCGCATGGCGGGCGTCTTCTGCCTCGGCGGGCAGACCCAGCTCGATCGCGTCCTGTCCCACGCCATCGGTGAGAGCAAACGCGAGAAGGTCGATGCCCTGGTCTTCGTCGGCGACTGCTTCGAGGAGGAGATCGACCGCGTCTGCCACACGGCCGGCCAGCTCGGCATCCAGGGCGTGCCCGCTTTCATCTTCCACGAGGGCGGGGAGCCGGGGGCGGCGAACGCCTTCAAGCAGATCGCGAAATTGACGCGCGGCGCCTATTGCAGTTTCGACGGCACCAGTGCCAGGCAGCTTCGCGACCTGCTCTCCGCCGTCGCCGTCTACGCGGCGGGCGGGCGGCGCGCGCTCGAGGACTTCGGCCGCCGCAAGGGCGGCGCGGTGCCGCGGATCGCTCCCCAGCTCAGGTAGGAGCTCCAGGAAGCGGCCGTGTCCTATCTGTTTCTGGTCATCGGGCTCCTCGCCGGCGGCGCCCTCTTCCTGCGCTGGTTCGCGAGCGCCGACCCCGCCGTGCTGGTCCGCACCCTCAAATGGCTGGCCGCGATCCTGGCCGTCGCGTTCGTTGCGTTCCTCGTCATCAGCGGGCGCTGGAGCTGGGCGCCCTATATCCTGTTCCTTGCCCTGCCGTGGGTCAGGCGCCTGCGCTTGCGAGGCCGCGGGGCGCGGAGCGCGCGCGGCCCGAGCCCGGGCCAGCACACGAAGGTGAAGACCCGGTTCCTCGGTATGTGGCTCGACCACGATAGCGGCGAGATGAACGGCGAGGTGCTGGAGGGCGCCTATGCCGGGCGCCGGCTCGACCGTCTTTCCGTCGAATCCCTGTTGATGCTACTCCAGGAGATCGTCGGCCAGGACGAAGAATCGGCCCAGATTCTCGCCGCCTATCTCGACCGCGCCCATCCCGACTGGCGCGAGCAGGCCACGGGCGGCGCGGCCGATGCGGGACGGCCCGACGGCCCCATGACGCGCGCAGAGGCGTACCGCATCCTCGGCATCGAGCCCAGCGCCGGGCAGGCGGAGATCAAGGAGGCCCATCGCCGCCTGATGAGCCAAGTCCACCCCGACCATGGCGGCTCGACCTACCTCGCGGCCAAGATCAACGAGGCCAAGGACCTGCTCCTGAGCACCTGACTCCAAAGGGCAATGAGCTTGCCTCGTCGCCAACAGGCAAGCGCCGTCCCGCGGCCGAGCTTATGCGAGGCCAGCCTTAGCGGCGCTCGAGGGAGATAAAAGTGCCCTATCGGCGCTCGAGCGAACCAGAGATTCCCGTGGGGTGCTCGAGCGAATTAGAAGTGCCCTCGCGGCGTCCGAGCGAAATAAAGTGCCTGAGCGGCGCTCTCCGCCGTGCCCCTCGTGCCCGCGGCCGCACGCGTCTCGGGCACCCGTCGCTTCGCGCGGCGTCGCCGGACCCCGCCTCCGCCGCGCCGGTGGCCACAGCCCCTCCCGCCGCAGCACGCCCTCGACATGCTTGGTGGTGACGGTGATGCCTGCCCGGGCCTCGATCTCACGCCGCAGTCGGGCCAGGGTCCGGGCGGCGGCGAAAGCCTCGCGCAGAAGCGCCTTGGCCACCTCCCGCAATGCCGTCGCCTTCACCGGCGCGCACCCCGGGCGATTCCAGCTCCTGAGCGCCGCCACCCCGCCGGCGCGGTACCGCGTGCGCGATTGGGACACCCAGCTCGGCGTCAGCCCGAAGGCCCGGGCGATTTCGGCCCCGGCGCCGCCCCGCGCCGACCACAGGATGGCGCGCGCCCGGTCCGCCTCGCGGCGGTCCCGCGAATGGGCGAGGGCCTCGAGCACCAGGCGCTCGGCCGGCGTGATGATGATCTCGATTTCGCGCGGCATGTCGTTCTCCATGTATGATGGGCGGCCGCCCCGCCGGCTCACGTCCGGCGCAGCCTTTCGGCCATGTCGCGGGCCATCCTGTCGGGGCCGATGCTCTCGAGGATACGGGTGAAGCCGGCGCGGGTCTTCGGCCCGGCCACGCCGTCGAGGGCGAGCGGGGCGGCGCGGCCGCCCTTGACCCAGACGAGGCCGTTGTGGAGCGCCTGCGGCGCCCGCACCTCGGGCCGGCCGCCGCTTTCGCCGAAGGCGAGGCCGAGATTGCGCCGAAGCCCGCCGTCGAGCCCGCGCGAGACGCGCTCGTCGCTCGCCGCCCGCACGGCCATGTCCCGGAAGGCGCCGAGGGCGAACCCTTCGCGCACCTCCCCGAGCCGCCCCGCCCCCTCGGCCCGGCGCACGGCCTGGGCGATCTCGGGGGTGAGGGTGGGCCTCACGCTGGGGCCGCCCGGGGTCTTGCGCCGCTTGCGCGGCCGCGTGCCGGCCTCGGCAAGGGCGATCGAGAGCAGGTCGGCGGCCCGGCCCGGGGTCGACTGGAGGCCGGCGGCGAAGAGCTGGCGGCCCAGGGGCCGGGGCAGGGCGTCGAAGCCCGGCGCGCGGAAGAAGGCCTCCTCGGCGGCGGCCTCGACCCGCCCCCGGCGCTCCGCCACCCGGGCCTCGTCGCGGGTATCGAAGCCGAGCCGGCCGCCGAGGATGTCTCTGGCCTCGGGCGCCAGCTCCCCCACATCGACCTCCAGCTCGCGCAACAGCGAGCCGTCGGTATCGGGTGGCGTCGCCTTGGATTTATTCATGTTTTGTTCTTTCAGCGTCTCGCCGATGTCGGTATGGGGGGCGGCCGGGGCGATGCGCACGAACTGCCCCGCGGTGACGCCGCCTGCGCCTGTCTTGTCGAAGTCGATGTGCGGGTTGAGCCGTCTGATTGTGCCTGTTTCGTCGTGTTTATCGGTCAGGAGGCCGTAGCGCTCGGCGATCGTGATGAGGCCATCGCCGGGCTGTGCCCGCACCACGCCGGGGGCGTAGGGTGCGCGGAAGTAGGCGACGTTGTCATCGACCCGGGGCTGGTCGCCGCCGCCGATGTTGGCGAGGGCTTTCGCCGCCTCCTCCATATTGCCGACGGCGAGGTGGGCGCCCACCGCGGGGCCGATGTTCCGCATGCGGCCCTCGCGCTGATAGGCAAAGTCGATGAGCACCGCCCGGCGCTCGGGCGAGAGGCTGGCGAAGGTGTCCTCCCCGATCCTGTCGCGCACCATCTCCGCCCTCTCGGTGATCGTCTCGCGCAGCAGGCGGTCCGCGTCCGCCCCGGTGATGGACGGGAATCGGTGTGCGCGCGCCAGCGACTTGGCTCGCGTAGAGTCGCCGGCGTTGAGGGCATCTATGACCTCGTTGAGCTTCTTGATGTCATTTGGGTCGAGATCGACGCCGAACCTGCCGAGTTTATCCTGTAGCTCTCCTGCATTCCTTTCATTCAATATCCATTTGCCTTTCACCTTGACCACCAGGGCGAAGCCATGGCCGATGGTCGGGACGCCGGCGCCGTCCGGCCCCACCCGCTCGTGAATCCCTTCCCACAGCCGCGTGTAGTCCATGGCGACGTTGATGGTGCGTCCATCGATCGGCGCGCTCCGTTCCGTAAACGTCATAACTGCTCCTTTCCGTGATTGCGTTGATTTTCCCTGATTGTTCAGTTCTCTAATGTCATCTGCGTCTCACTTCCGCTCCTCGAAGGAACAGCTGAAGATCATTCCTTGCCTATCCGGTTATCACCCACACCCACTATATGTAGTGTGTCTCCTTGGACTGCAGGCAAGGGCCGGCGCAGGCGCATTGAGGAGGCGATCCGGCTAATTCTTGATTGTTCTGAAAACCGAACCGGAGTTTAATTCACGTCACGTACTTAACATCGGGGGACGGAACGGTGGCGACCAAGGGAAAAACGAAGAAACCCACGGCCAGACGGGAAGCTGCTGATGAAACGACATCGTCTGAGCGATTGACGGCACTAGTCGAAGAAAGCGACGCGCTGGCACGAATCGTTGCGAAGAACCCGTCCGCGCCTGTTAGTCTCCTGCGCGTTTTGAGTCGCAGCGAAGACGAAGCGACACGCAAGAACGTGATCCTCAATCCGTTTACTCCATATGACGTATTGAGCGAACTTGAAAACCAGTTCACAGAGCTATTTGTGAATAATCCGGCACTCGAATCCTACAATTCAATGAAGCTCTGATTTCCTGGAATATTCCATCGGTGTCGTTCACCTCCGATTTCAGATAAATTTCAATGAAGTGACGGTCCTTTATGCAACGTGGCGTTTTGCCAAATCCGACTCAATGATTAGGATTTCCACCACGCTAAAGTGTCGCCTAAAAGCCGCTACAATGCCGTCCGAGTCCCTGCTCGGCATCGCCGGAGATATCTCCGCTTCGACCTGCACCGAGCTTTACTCAGGAAAATGGGTGCACACTACATATCGTCCCTATCCGGTTAATGCAGGTAGCGACCGAGTGTTCTTTATATGTTCGCTCTAAGGGTGTACTGTTCCCGCCTCTGAGGATTGGTCGGGAGACAGGGCATGAGCGGCTTGTTGACGTTCCAAGAGCGCTACCGAGACGAGGAATCGTGCATCCTGGCCTTGGCGGATCGACGCTGGCCGTCTGGGTTTGCGTGCGCCCGCTGCGGGCACCGGCGGGGCTATCGGCACAAGGCGCGGGCGCGCGTCTTCGAATGCGCGGCTTGCGGTCGTCAAGAGTCGGTGACGGCGGGAACCATCTTCCACCGCACCCGCACACCGTTGCCCAAATGGTTCCTGGCGGCGTGGTTGATGGGGCGGGACAAGCGCGGGGTCTCGGCCCTGTTCCTGGCGCGCGAGCTGGGGCTTCGCTATGAGACCGCATGGCTGATGGCTCACAAGCTGCGCCATGGCTTGGCGGAGCGGCCGGATGCGTTGCTGGACGGCATGGTCGAGGTCGATGAGAGCTACTACGGCGGGCGCGGCAAGCCCGAGAGCCGGGGCCGCGGGATGGCCAATGCCAACAAGAGCCTGCTCGTGCTGGCGGTGGAGAAGGTGGCGGTGGCGCCGGGCAAGGGGGTCGAGGGCAGCGGCTTCGTCGCCGGCCGGGCGCGACTTGCCATCCTGCCCCGGGCCAATGCCGAGCAGCTCGGCGGCTTCGTGCGGGCCGCCGTGACGCCGGGCGCGCGCCTGCTGACCGACGATTTCAAGGGCTATGCCGGGCTCGGCGCCGTCTACCGGCACCAGCCCACCGTCCAAGGCCAAGGCAAGAACGCCGAGACGCAGATGCCGATCATCCACGTCCTGTTCAGCAACCTCAAGACCTGGCTCAACGGCACTTACCATGGCGTCAGCGCCAAGCACTTGCCGCGCTATGGCCGGGAATGGGCCTATCGCTTCAACCGCCGCCGGCGGATCGACGACCTCGGCGACTTCGTCCTGAGCCGCGCCATGGCCCGGCCAACCATCACATACCGCCAGTTGATCCACGGTCTGCAACCCAACGACGCGCTACCTGCATTAACCGGATAGGGACGCTACATATAGTGGGTGTGGGTGATAACCGGATAGGCAAGGATCATTCTTCCCTCCTCGATGCGGTGGAATGTCACCCAATAAGGCGCTTGGCCCCACGGGTGCTTGTCAGGGGCGCCTTCGTCGATCTCCAGAATGTACAGATAGTCTCCGAGTCGGATGACGGCGTTGTGGTTGTCGAGCGGCCAATCGATACCGCGCCGGGTAGTGCCCCCAAAAAAAGGGGCTTATATACTTGAAACCACAGTGGGCAATCCCCATATGAGTCATGAGGGAGATGATCATGGCTCACAAAGCGCCCGGCAAGCACTATCGAGAGGGGATGTCACTGGTCCAACTCATGGATATTTTCCCTACTGAGGAAGCCGCGCACGATTGGTTCGTGGAGCAACGCTGGAGTAAGACCGAACGCCACTGTCCGCGCTGTGGTTCAACCGGTACCGCGCCCAGCAAGCGCCAGTTCACCTTTTGGTGCCCCGACTGCAAACAACGCTTCAGCGTTCGTACCGGGACCGTCCTTGAGGAATCCCGCCTTCCCTTGCGTAAGTGGGTAATTGCTATCTATCTCCACCTGACAAGCCTCAAGGGCGTGTCGAGCATGAAATTGCATCGTGATATCAACGTCACGCAAAAGACCGCATGGTTCATGCTACAGCGCATCCGCAAGGCATGGGCGAACAACGACGATGATGACTGGTCGTTCGCTGGCCCGGTTGAAATCGACGAAACCTACATGGGCGGCAAGGAGCGCAACAAACACAAGGATAAGAAGCTCAAGGCCGGTCGCGGTACTGTCGGCAAGACCGCCGTTGTCGGGGCCAAAGATCGCAAGACAAACAAGGTCCGGGCCAAGGTCATCAAGAATACCGACGCCAAAACCCTACAGAAGTTCGTCGCCGACAACGCCGCCGAAGGCGCCAAGGTCTTCACGGACGATGCAGCCGCTTACCGGGGCATGCCTTTCGACCACACGAGCGTCCGCCACAGCGTTGGTGAGTACGTTGACGGCATGGCCCATACCAACGGGATCGAGTCGTTCTGGAGCATGCTCAAGCGGGCACACAAGGGCGTCTATCACAAGATCAGCCCCAAGCACTTGCAACGATACGTGGATGAGTTCGCGGGCCGTCACGGTGTCCGTGAGCTTGACACGCTGGGCCAGATGAACGCCGTGGTTGCTGGGATGGTCGGCAAGCAGTTGCCATACCGTGAACTGGTAGCTGGCTAGGCCCACCTGCTAGTGTCCTGCTTAGCTTCCAGTTGATCTTAAGCCGATTTCTGTCGCCTTGCGCTCATGCTGCGATCCTACGGATTTTTGGTTCTGCGTGGGAAAAAGCCAACGTCTGTGCGCCCAATTCCAGCAATTTTAGATCCGAAGACTTCCATTTCAACCGGTCGTCAAACACGATCAGTTGACTGGTTTGTGGGTCTTCGTTCATACGAACATCTAGGTTGGCAACGAGGCGAGCATTTATGGACGAAGCCTCATTAACAACAGGGTCGATCAGCAATCTGTGAGAGCTTTGCAAGTAAATTACGTGACCGAATTTGTGGGGTTTGTTGCTCTTTCCTATAATTGCCTCGTCGTTTTTGAGGTTGTCATGGAAATGACGCCCTAGAAGAGCCAACAAGTCTTTTCGGAAATTCCGCGGTGTAACGAACGGGAGGCGGGCTAGCCCCCAGTCAGCGATAGTTCGGGATGCGTTAGCGACAATCATTATCGCCGATGGCACGTCATCGAGCGACACCATGGGTGATATGATCGATCCATCGTGCACGCGCAAGCCCTTCGAGCGAATTTGTGTGCCAATTATGCGGTCGCTGAGAATCGCGGGAATACCGGCGCTTCCGAGGTTGGAGACTGCCCCGCCTTCGTCGGAAACAAGGAAGGCATCTTTTCCGCCACGCACTACGACGCTTACTGCCGCATTAGACGGATATAAAACATGGGTGGAGACGCGTACGCCGTCGTCTGTCGGTGACGCAACAATCATCCTGGAGAGCTGCTCAACGACCTTGTCCGGTGTGATCACAGCAGATCCCTTCTCTGAGGCAACGCGATCGCCCCGCTCTGTGGCTGTTCAATATTTGTCTCGCCACAGAACCACCGAAGCACGGAATCGAACGACAATGGTTTCTGTAGAATCCTAGCGTTCTCCAGCCTGTCGGGCAATGTGGCATGCGTGCAGAACCTCCGATTGTCCGCCCACGCATGATAGTGCGGCCGGCTAAACGACAGTTCTTTTAGATCAGCCGGGCGATTAAATGAATTTACGTGCAGCTCATCGAAAACGTGGTCTACCCGCCAAACACACTTCGGAGCACAAAGCATGATACGGAACTTTGAATCCCCGATCAATGGGTATGCCGAAATATGAAGATCGGAGCCACTGCTCACACCACCTACGTGCAGCGGCATGACCAGTCGGGACTTGCCATGGTAGATGTCGCGCCAATCCGGTTCGCCCGCAACGGTCTTCCGAGCAACAAGAAGATCATCTATAAGGTTTACTATCCGCGGCCCTTTTTGCATCCACGGGAGTTTGGTCTAGGAAGCTGGCGGCGTCAAGTATATAAGCCCCCAAAAAAAGGGGGCTTATACGCCTAACTAGCCGAACAGACGCTAGTCCTTTGGCTTGTCGGGGTTTTCCGCTTTTCTCGCTTGTAGCGCTGGGTCGGGCTTCTTGACCGCGGAGAATATGGCTCGGGCCGCTTCCTCCGGCGTCGCGTCCAGTTTGATGATGCGGGTTTCAGGGCGTCCCTTCGGCCGCTTCGGGGCGGGTTTCGTGGTCACTGGGCGGCCCTCCGTTCCCTTGAAGCCATCACGCGACCAAGTCCCGATAGCGCAGCCGCTTCCCGACAAAGCCACGCGCCAGCGCGGCCATTTGATCTACAGTGTCCAAGTCGCGGATGTTGTTCCGCCCCGCGAATTCCCGGACATAGCGGTCGAGGTGCTTTTCGGATAGATGATGGAATGTTCCGTGGTAGCCGCGTTTGAACAGGCTCCAGAACGATTCCATGCCGTTCGTCGAAGCCTCGCCCCGGACATACTCGCCAACGCTGTGCCGGACGGCTTCATGCTCTCGGGCGATGCCGGTATAGGCGCTTGCATCGTCCGTATAGACCATCGCGGTTTCTTCAGTCCGGGCGGTCACGAATTTCTGGAGCGTCTTGGCGTCCGTCTTTTCTACAACGGCAGCGCTCACCCGCTTGGACGGCCGGTCCTTGACGCCTGCGACGATGGTCTTGCCGACAGAACCGCGCCCCATGAGTTCCTTCCGCTTCGCTTTCGACATGTTCTTCCGCTTGCCGCCCACGGCGGTCTCGTCCGCCTCAACCGGGCCGGGGAACGGCTTGTCGCATCCGTCTAGGAAGCCTTCTCTGATGCGCTGCATCAGGAACCATGCGGTTGCCTGACGGATACCGACCTCGCGGTAGAGCTTCATGCTCGACGTGCCCTTGATACCCGTTGTCATCATGTATAGCGCGATAGCCCATTTCTGGAGCCCGAGCTTCGAGGACTGCATGACCGTACCCTTACGCACCGAGAAATGCCCCCGGCAGTCGCGGCATCGGTAGGGCATGGGCTTGCGGCTCTTTACGACCGCCGTGTTGGTCGATCCGCAGTCAGGGCAATAGCGGCCTTCCGGCCAACGCTGTTCTTCGAACCACCGCTCCGCAGCCGCGTCATCGGGAAACATCCGCAGGAGTTCCATGACCGTCATGCCGGTTCGGTGCGAACGTCCTGGGGCTTTCTGTGGCATATCGCGGCCTCCTATTTATAGGCACTATATTAGCCACGACTGCGGAGATGTCAATAGGGAAATTGACAACAACAACAGCTTATCACGGCGCGCGTGATTCGGTTGACAACTGTCCTGTCGGAGTGCAAAGTGAGTCCGGGATCAGGCAAGAGCCCAATCCCGGTTCGTCACTCAAGTCGGAGGCTTGGCTGAGCGGCTTAAAGCACCGGATTTAGGTTCCGGCGAACACCGTTCCTTGGAAGGGGCCTCGGTGTTCTGTGGGTTCGAATCCCACCGCCTCCGCCACCCTCGCACGGGCAGGTTGCCGTGCGGGGGAAGAAGGAGTCAACCCCAAATGCACGGGAGAGCAGCGATGAACGAGGTCACGGTACCCATCGTGGGGCAGAAACTCGAAGATTTGAAAAGAGAACACGCTGAGTTGGAAGGCCGTTTGGCTGGCCTGAAAACGAAGATCGCCGCGTTCGAAATGGTCATCGCCGAATGCCGCGACGAATCGGCGCACCAGGCATTGGACTTGCATGGCCTGTCGATTGAGGATGCCTTGGTGAAGTTCGCGGCGCACCATGGCGGCGAACTGATGAGCACCGAAGCGCGATCCGCTCTCGTTGATACCGGCCTGCTTGACGGCAACGGAAGAACGGCCACCGTCCGGCTCTATACATTTCTGTCAGGCTCAGATCGCTTCGAATCGACAGGGGAGCGGGGCAAGTATCGCTTGGTCGACCGGGCCGACGATGAAGAGGGAGAATCGGAAGTCCAGCCGGCTTTTGAGACTCTGATGTAACATGGCGCGGCCCGGTGTGGATCACCGGGCCGCTTTCCGTTGGCTAGTTTGGCGTATAAGCCCCAAAAAAAGAGGTCGAGTGGCCGTATTCGCAGCGGTCCAGATCGAGGATTGTATAGAGGGGTCCTGAGGTCGTGAGCTCGGTTGGCACATCCTCGGGATGGACGATGTGGTTCCAATCGATCGATCGCGGGATCTCCTCGTAGGGGAGATGGTATGGCGGCAGGTCTTCCCGGGAATAATAGTCGTCGGCATGGAACAGGTACTTCGGTCCGCCCGCCGGGTCGTCGGCCGGGTCGAGGCGGTAGAGCTTGAAGTCCCGGGTCCCGAAGGAATGGTGGCCGATCGCTTCCATGATCTCGTATTGCACTTGCTCCGGCAGGTCGCTGAGATCGTCGTAAATCGGGTGCCCACCCTTGACGCTGCGGCGATTGAATTCCATGCCCGGACACATTTCGCGGTAGGGCAGGAGCGCTTGGTCGTGGTAGCGCGCGGCGCGCACGATGGGCTCGACGTACTCGACCGCCCCCGCCCGCAGGTCGTCGAGCAGCGGAAAGCACACCGCCGGGTCACGCTGGCTGAACAGCTCGAACGTGCGGCCCTCGAGGATGCGCGCGACGATCTCCGCCTTGGCGGCCTCGCTCTCGGGCGGCGGCGCCTCGGCGGCGATGCCGGGCGGGCCGGGCACCACGAGCGCGAGGACGGCGGCGAAGGCGAGCTTGCGAAACCAATGTTCGAGGGTAGGCATGAGGGGCCCCCTTGATGTGTTCTTTGTTCGTTCTATCATGATAAGAGTAATCCGTCAAGCAAAACTTTTAGAATTCTCACAGCAACATATGCCTTGCGCGGCCGCACGCTCGGCCGACTAGCGTCCGCCAGCGCCCACCACCTCGAACCGGCGCACGGCCTGGGCGATCTCGGGGGTAAGGGTGGGCCTCACGCTGGCGCCGCCCGGGGTCTTGCGCCGCTTGCGCGGCGGAGCGCCGGCCTCGGCGAGGGCGATTGCGAGCAGGTCGGCGGCCCGGCCCGGGGTCGACTGGAGGCCGGCGGCGAAGAGCTGGCGGCCCAAGGGCCGGGGCAGGGCATCGAAGCCGGGCGCGCGGAAGAAGGCCTCCTCGGCGGCGGCCTCGACCCGCCCCCGGTCGGCGGTCGCCCGGGCCTCGTCGCGGGTATCGAAGTCAAGCCGCCCGCCGAGGATGTTTCTGGCCTCGGGCGCCAGCGCCGCCACATCGACCCCCAGCTCGCGCAACAGCGAGCCACCTGGCCCGGGAGCGGGCGGCGCCGGTTGCGCCGGCGGCGCGGCCTCCGAGCCCGCCGCGCCGTCCGTGGGCACGATGAGCACCCGGCCGACCGGTATCTTCCTGACCTCGCTCTCGTCGATGCCGTTGAGCTCCATCAGCTCCTCGACCTCCAACTGGCGGCCGAGCTTCTCTTCCAGTTTCCGGGCGATGATCCACAGGCTCTGGCCTTCCTCGACCCGCCATTTGCCCGGCCCGAGGGGGGCATCCTCAATCTTATTCATGTTTTGTTCTTGTGTTTCTTGAACCGTCACTGGGTCCCAGATGCGGAGGAACTGGCCAGCGCTCACGACATCGATATTCTTGACTTGCGGGTTCCGTCGCGCGACTTCGTCCGCGCCCTGCCCGAAGCGCGCCCCGATGGTGCCGGCCGTCTCGCCCTGCCGCACCTGGATCAGGCCGGGCTCACCGGCCACGCGGAAGTAGAAGGCCCCCTCGGTGACGCGCTTCCTGACGCCGCCGCCGATCTTCTCGAGCGCGTTCGCCGCCGCCTCGAGGTCATCGGCGTTGATGTGGGCGGCGAGGCCGGGTGCTATCTTCTCCAGCTGCTCGGGCCGGTTGTAGGCCATGTCGATGATCACCGCCCGACGCTCGGGCGTGAGCCGCTCGAAGGCCGTCTCGCCGAGCCAGCCCCGCGCCTTCTCGGCATGCTCGGTGATGGTCTCGCGCAGGAGCTGAGCGGCGTCCCCCTTGGTGATCGATGGGAAGTCGTGCGCCGCGGTCAGCGACTTGGCCAGTGCGGTGTTTCCCGCGTTGAGGGCTTCTATGACCTTGTCGAGCTTGTTGAAGTCGGCGTTGTCGAGGTCGACGCCGAACCTGTTCAGCTTGGCGTCCAACTCTTTTCGGGTCTGCGCGTTCAGTTTCCATTTGTTCCCGACCTTGACGATCAGGGCAAAGCCGTGGCCGATGGTCGGAACGCCCGTGCTATCCGGCCCCACCCGCTCGTGAAACCCTTCCCAGGGCCGGGTGTAGTTCATCGCAACGTCGATGGTGCGCGGATCGATCGGCGCGCTCAGTTTCGTAGACGTCATGGTTATTCCTTTCCGTGATTGCGTCGGTTTTCCTTAGATGATCGGTTCGGTGATTTCCCCCGTGCGTCACTTCCGCTCGACGAAGGAACAACTAAAGTTCAATCTTCCGTTTTCGATGCGTTTTAGTGTAACCCAATAAGGCGCTTGACCTCGTGGATGCTTATCGGGGTCGGCCTCGTTTATCTCCAGGATCACTAGTGTCCGGTTAAAAATCGAATAAATTCAATTGGTTGGTTATTTGCGAAGCGTTGCATCTGTTTTCGTCTCCCGCAAGTGCTTGATGTATGGGCATTTTCTCGAAGAGGGTCACCGAGAGGATCTGTAACAAAGTGTAGAGCGAGGCGTCCAGGTCGAGGCGCTTCTTGACGATGGCGACGAGGACGTAGACCGAGACGGCAATCCAGATCTGCGTCTTCACCGCGTTCTCCGACGTGCCGTAGAACTGCTTGATCCGAAGATGCTGCTTGATCCACTTGAAGAAGAGTTCCACCTGCCAGCGGCTTTTGTAGAGCGCGCAGATGGTGGCGGCCGGAAGCGAGAAGTTGTTGGTGATGAAGACCAGCGTCTTGCCGGACTCGGGGTCCTTGAAGCGGATGCGCCGCAGAAGTTCGGGGTAATCCTGACGGGTGTAGAAGCCGTCCAGGGAGATGGTCTGGTCGCAAATGATGCCGGTCGAGCGATCCGTCGGCGCCGAATAGACGCGATGAGCATCGATGTTCGACTTGGCACGCGTGACGAAGAAGGCCCCGGCTTGGTGCAACACATAAAGGCGGGCAAAGTCGACGTAGCCACGATCCACGACGTAGATGGCTCCGGCTTCCGGCAAGAGCATATCGAGGGCATGAACGTCGTGCAGCTTGCCATCCGAGATGTGGATAAAACTCGGAATGTTGCCCCGCAGGTCGAGCAGCGTGTGCATCTTCACCGCCGCCTTGGTGGTGCGGAAGTGCGCCCACGGAAAGACCGACAGGCACAGAGCGATGGTCGTCGAGTCCAGGGCGTAGACGGTATTGGTCAGGTCCAACCCCAGTTCTTCGTCGACGTACAGCGTCCTCGCCTGGGTGATGAGCCGCTGGGCCAACGCCGCATGGATACGCCAGTCGCGCCTTTCGTTGGCATCGGCCAGCGTCGAGCGCCGGACCGGCTGGCGGAAGCCCATGTGATAGAGTTTCGATGCGTGGACCGAGAGGCAGGTCTCGATGTCGCGCAGGCTTTCCCGGTAGGTCAGCTGGGCGAAGGCCATGGACCGGTATTGCTCGGCGCAGGAAAGCGTCCGGACCCGGTGATCGCCGACATACCGGTCGACGATCCGCGTGAAAGTAGTCCATGGCAGGAAGTCCATGAGCTGAGCGAACAGGGTCTTGCCGGTGTTCATGAGCATCTCCTCGGAGAAACTCCGAAAAGTGCTCCATCCAATTCAAATCGACACCATGCATTTTCGCTTCAAACCCCGCAGAAATCCTGGCTCTCAAAGCCAGCACCGCTCAGTTAACCGGACAGCAGTGCTCCAGGATATAGAAGTGGTCCCCGAGGCGGATGACGGCGTTGTGGTTGTCGAGCGGCCAATCGATGTCCGGGTCAATCCGGTCCCATATATAGGCCACATGACCATACCGGCAGCGGTCCAGGTCGAGAATCGTATAGAGTGGCTCGGAAGCCGCCAGGTCCGCTGGCACGTCCTCGGGACGGAGGATCTCGTTCCAATCGACCGAGCGCGGTATTTCCTCGTAGCGGAGATAGAATGGTGTGAGCTCATTCCGGGAATAATAGTCATCGGCGAAGAACAGGTACTTCGGCCCGCCGGCCGGATCGTCGTCCGGGTCGAGGCGGTATAGCTTGAAGTCCCGGGTGCCGAAGGAGTTGTAGCCAACTGCTTCCAGAACCTCGTATTGCTCCGCCTCCGTCAGGTCGCTTATGTCGTCAGCGATTGGATGCCCGCCCTTGTAGCTGTATCGGTTGAGCTCCATGCCCGGGCACATGGCCCGGTAGGGCAGAAGCGCGCCGTCCCGGTAGTATTCCGCGCGCACGATGGGCTCGACAAAATCGACCGCCCCCGCCCGTAGGGCGTCGAGGAGCGGCAGGCACACGGCCGGGTCATCCTCGCCGACCAGCTCGAAGCTGCGCCCCTCGAGGATGCGCGCGACGATCTCCGCCTTGGCCGCCTCGGTCTCGGGGGGCAGCGCCTCGGCGGCGATGCCGGCCGGGCCGGGCACCACGAGCGCGAGGACGGCGGCGAAGGCGAGCTTGCGAAACCAACGTTCGAGGGTGGGCATGAGAGGTCTCCATATTGTGTTCTTTGTTCGTTCTGTCATGATAAGAGTAATCCGTCAAGCACAACTTTTCGAATTCTCGTGGCAAAGTACATTATGCGGCCTCGGGCGTAGGGTGGGCCTCACGCTGGCGCCGCCCGGGGTCTTGCGCCGCTTGCGCGGCCGCGTGCCGGCCTCGGCGAGGGCGATCGAGAGCAGGTCGGCGGCCCGGCCCGGGGTCGACTGGAGGCCGGCGGCGAAGAGCTGGCGGCCCAGGGGCCGGGGCAGGGCGTCGAAGCCGGGCGCGCGGAAGAAGGCCTCCTCGGCGGCGGCCTCGACCCGCCCCCGGCTCTCCGCCACCCGGGCCTCGTCGCGGGTATCGAAGCCGAGCCGGCCGCCGAGGATGTTTCTGGCCTCGGGCGCCGGCCCGGCCACATCGACCCCCAGCTCGCGCAACAGCGAGCCGCCTGGCCCGGGAGCGGGCGGCGCCGGTCGCGTCGCCGGCGCGGCCCGCGAGCCGAGAGGAGCCCGGGTGACGCTCGAGGCCACCGCCGGCCCCGACCGGAGGCCGCTGGACGGAGCCCCGACTTGCGCTCGCCGCGCGCCCTGTGGCACAACCATGCCGCCTCCGGCCCTCGAGCATGCCAGCCCATGAGCAACCCGATTCGCACAGCCGTCTTCCCCGTCGGCGGCCTTGGGACGCGGTTCCTGCCCGCGACCAAGGCCATGCCCAAGGAGATGCTGCCGATCGTCGACAAGCCGCTCATCCAATACGCGGTGGAGGAGGCGCGCGCGGCCGGAATCGAGCAGTTCATCTTCGTCACCGGCCGGGGCAAGACGGCGATCGAGGACCATTTCGACGACCGCGACGAGCTCAGCAGCTATCTCGCGAGCCGGGGCAAGGAAGCCGAGCTCCGCAGCCTCGCCGAAACCCTGTTCGAGCCCGGACAGGTCGCCTATGTACGCCAGCATGAGCCCCTGGGGCTCGGCCATGCGGTCTGGTGCGCGCGGCGCCTGGTCCGGGACGAGCCCTTCGCCGTGCTGCTGGCCGACGACCTCATCCTGGCCCGCCCGGGCTGCCTCGCGCAGATGATCTCGGCCTATGCCGAGCGGGGCGGCAACTTGGTCGCCGTGATGGAGGTCCCACGCGAGGAGACCGGGCGTTACGGCATCGTCGATATCGAGCGCGACGAGGGCCGCCTGGTCTCGATCCGCGGCCTGGTCGAGAAGCCCGCGCCCGCCGACGCTCCTTCGAGCCTCAGCGTTATCGGCCGCTACATCCTCCAGCCCGAGGTCTTCGAGCATCTTGCGCGCAGGGAGGCCGGGGCGGGCGGTGAGATCCAGCTCACCGACGCCCTCGCCCGCACCATCGGCCATGGCCCCTTTCACGGCCTGCGCTTCGACGGCGTGCGCTTCGACTGCGGCGACAAGGTCGGGTTCCTCGAGGCCAACCTGGCCTTCGCGCTCGAGCGCGAGGATCTGGGGGAGGCCGTGCGCGCGGTCCTGCGCCGCTATGTAGCGCGTTGCGGCGCCGCCCCGGTGGGCTGAGCGAGCGGCGGAAATCAGGAGGACGGGGTCTTGCGGATCGCCATGATCGGCACCGGCTATGTGGGCCTCGTCTCCGGCGCATGCCTCTCGGAGTTCGGCCACGACGTGGCCTGCGTGGACAAGGATGATGACAAGATCGCGCGCCTGCGCGCGGGCGAGGTCCCGATCTACGAGCCGGGCCTCGACCATCTAATCGAGAGCAATGTCGCGGCCGGCCGCCTCACCTTCTCGGGCGAGCTCGCGCCCGCCGTCGAAGGCGCGGACGCCGTCTTCATCGCCGTCGGCACGCCGAGCCGGCGCGGTGACGGCCACGCCGATTTGACCTACGTCCACGCGGCCGCCGGAGAGATCGCCGATGCGCTTACGGGCTACGCGGTGGTGGTGACCAAATCCACCGTGCCGGTCGGCACCGGGCGCGCGGTCGAGCGCATCCTGATCGGCAAGAGGCCCGACGGCGATTTCGACGTTGCCTCGAATCCCGAGTTCCTGCGCGAAGGGTCCGCGATCGAGGACTTCATGCGGCCCGATCGCGTGGTCATCGGCACCGACAGCGCGCGCGCGAGGGCGGTGATGCGCGAGCTCTACCGGCCCCTGTTCCTGGCCGAGACACCGATGATCGCGACCACGCTCGAGACGGCCGAGCTCATCAAGTACGCGTCCAACGCCTTCCTGGCCACCAAGATCACCTTCATCAACGAGATGGCCGATCTTTGCGAGAAGACCGGAGCCGACATCCAGGACGTGGCCCGGGCCATGGGGCTCGACGGGCGCATCGGGCCCAAGTTCCTGCACCCGGGCCCGGGCTTCGGTGGCTCGTGCTTTCCCAAGGATTCGCTCGCGCTCGCGCGGACGGGTCAGGAGAAGGGGGCGCCCGTGCGCATCGTCGAGGCGGTCATGGCCGTCAATGACGAGCGTAAGCTGCGCATGGCGCGCAAGGTGGTCGAGGCTTGTGGCGGCTCGGTCGCGGGCAAGCGGATCGCGATCCTCGGCCTCACCTTCAAGCCCAACACCGACGACATGCGCGACGCGCCGAGCCTGGCGATCCTGCCGGCCCTCGCCTCCGAGGGCGCCGAGCTCAAGGCCTACGACCCCGCCGGCATGGGCGAGGCGCGCGCGCTGCTGAGCGGCGTCACCTGGTGCGGGAATGCCTACGAGACCATGGCGGACGCCGACGCCCTCGTCATCATCACAGAGTGGAACGAGTTCCGCGCCCTCGACCTCGAACGCGCGAAATCGCTCATGCGGTACCCGCGGCTCATCGACCTGCGCAATATCTACAATCCGGCCGAGGTTGCCCGCGCCGGCTTCGACTATATCAGCATCGGCCGCCCGGACGCGCCGGCCGGCGGCGATTGAGGCGTCCAGTGGGCGCCGGGCACCGCTTCGATCCCACGGTCTTGCGCGAATACGACATTCGCGGTGTCGTCGGTGACACCTTGTCCGAGGCCGACGCCCATGCCCTCGGCCGCGCCTTCGGCACCATCGTCGCCGCGGGCGGCGGCGGCCGAGTCTGCGTCGGCTACGACGGGCGCCTCAGCTCCCCCGCCTTCGAGGCCGCCACGGTCGAGGGGCTGACCGCCGCGGGCATCGATGCCGTGCGCGTCGGCCTGGGGCCGAGCCCGATGCTTTATTTCGCCGTCCATACCCTGGGCGCCGAAGGCGGCATCATGGTCACCGGCTCCCACAACCCGCCCGAATACAACGGCTTCAAGATGATGATCGGCACCCGGTCCTTCCACGGCGCCGACATCCAGGGCCTGGGCGCGCTCGCCGCCGCCGGCGCCTATGGCACGGGCCAGGGCCGCGCGACTGAAGTGGCGGTCGCCGAGGATTACGTCGCCCGCCTGGCCGCCGATTTCGACGGCGGGCGGGACATGACGGTGGTGTGGGATGCCGGCAACGGCGCGGCGGGGCCGGCCATCGAGGCGTTGTGCGACCGCCTGCCGGGCCGGCACCGCGTCCTCTATGGCGAGGTGGATGGCCGCTTCCCCAACCATCACCCCGACCCGACCCTGCCCGAGACCCTTGCCGACCTGCGCCGCGCGGTGGCCGCGGAGGGGGCGGAGGCCGGCATCGCCCTCGATGGCGACGGCGACCGCATCGGCGTCATCGACGGCCGGGGGCGCATCCTGTGGGGCGATCAGATTTTGATGCTGCTGGCGCGCGACGTGTTGCGCGCGCGGCCCGGCGCCACGGTCATCGCCGACGTGAAGGCCAGCCAGGCCCTGTTCGACGAGATCGCGCGGCTGGGCGGTCGGCCGCTGATGTGGCGCACGGGCCATTCGCTTATCAAGACCAAGATGGCGGAGACCGGCGCCCCCCTCGCCGGGGAGATGAGCGGCCATATATTCTTCGCCGACCGCTATTACGGCTTCGACGACGCGCTCTATGCCGCCGTGCGCCTTCTCGGCCTCGTGTCCCGGTCCGAGCGCACCCTGGCCGACCTCCACGACGAGCTGCCGCGCATGGTCAACACGCCCGAGCTTCGCTTTCCATGCTCGGAGGCGCGGAAATTCGCCATCGTCGCGGAGGTCGAAGCGCGCCTCAGGGATGCGGGCGCCGACCTCTCGGACATCGACGGCGTGCGCGTGCGTACCCGCGACGGCTGGTGGCTGCTGCGCGCCTCGAACACGCAGAATGTGCTCGTGGCGCGCTGCGAATCGGAGACGGAAGCGGGGCTCGAGCGCCTCAAGGACGCGCTCGCCACCGCCCTCCGCCCAAGCGGTATCGAGCCGCCGCTCGCCTGACTTCGTTTCGGGAGGGGCCGGCCGGGCTCGCGCTCGAGCGGTTCCACTTCGATCGGACCCACTCTAGTACCCACTTTCATAATTCCGTGTTCCATACGATCGCTTTTCCCGTCTCCTCGGCAGGAGGGGGTGCGCCGGCGATGCCGGGGCATCGTCAAGCATCCCCGACACCCCGAGGGGGCAGGAAAAGCGACCCGCAGGGCAGCGCCCCGAGGCCCCCGGACGTCGTCGCGCGCCGCTTGTGATGCCCCGGCATCACGGTGCGCCACGCTCCTAGCCGGGAACCTCGGGGCGCCGTCGTATGGCACACGGAATTATGAAAGTGGGTACTAGCGCTCTATCTCGCTCGCGGCAGCGGACCGAGTGGTCCGCGCGGGCGCGCCGGGCGACCGGCGGGCCGCCTTGCGGCCTGGAGCGATTCCAGTCGTGGTGGAGACGCTCTAGTTCGCGGTCGAGGCCAGCTCCGTCGATCGCCGCGGCGCCACCACCATGCAATCCATCTTCTTGCTCTCGAGCCGGCGGCAGGCCGTGCGTGCGTTGGGCCCGGTGAGGCCGAAAAGCCGGGCGCGGTAAAGCGAGCCGACCCGGCCGTCGATCGGTAGAATATGGACGGACGCTTCGATCAGCAGGACGGGCGCCAGCCGGGTCGCGAGCTCGGCCGCGCTCTGCGCCTGGTCGTAGCGGCGGAAGGCGCCGACTTGGATGGACCATTCGGCGCCACCGGGCACCGTGTTGGCGGGGGTGCTGGGGATGGCGGGCGGCGCCTCGGGCGCGCTGGCCACGGTCGTGGCGGGCCGCTCCGGCGGCTGTGGCTTGATCTGCCGCGGCACCGCGACATCTATGACCGGGGCCGCGATCTGAGCGAAGCCCCGGTCGAGGAGCTTGGCCATATGGCGGTCGCGGGACGACGCCGAGTCGCCGCCGAAGACGACGGCGATGAGGCGCCTGTCGCCGCGCTCCACCGACGCGACGAGGTTATAGCCGGAGGCATGGATGTAGCCCGTCTTGATGCCGTCCATCCCTTCATACTTGCCGAGCAGCTTGTTGTGGTTGCGGTAGGTGGCGCCGCGGTAGGTGAAGCGCGGAGTCGAGAAATAGCGATAGAGCCCCGGGAAGTCCCGCAGCATCGCCTGCGCCAGGATGGCCATGTCGCGCGCGCTGCTGAGCTGCCCCTTGTCGGGCAAGCCCGAGGCGTTGCGGAAGGAGGTCCGCGACATGCCGAGGGCAAGGGCCTTGTTGGTCATGAGGCGCGTGAACCGCTTCTCCGTGACGCCCAGCGCTTCGGCGATCACCACCGCCACATCGTTGGCCGATTTGGTGACGAGCGCCAGGATGGCGTCTTCGACGGCGATGGTGTCTGCGGGCCCGAGGCCCAGCTTGGAGGGCGGCTGGCGCGTCGCCCGGACCGAGACCTGGAGCTTGTCGCCGAGCGCGAGGCGCTTATCCCGGAGCGCCTCGAAGACCATGTAGAGGGTCATGATCTTGGTGAGCGACGCCGGGTAGTTGCGGGTGTCCGCGTTGACCTCGTGCAGCACCGCGCCGGTCTCGGCGTCGATCACGATGGAGGCGTACTTGGCCAGGGCAGGCTGGGGGGCGTACAGCAGGGCGGCGAACAGGAGAGCGGCCACTAGAAGAAGACCCCGGGCCGCCATACGCGGCGCTCGGAGTCCATCGGCACACCAGACGAAATCGTTCCCCCTCAATGTATCGGCCCGTTCCAATTCAAACGAACAGCACACCTGCTGACTTAATTCTAAGAAATTAAGATTTTATTGTCTATTATTTTATGAAATTTGATTTTGGCGGTTTTTCGGTTGTTGTCGGCCATGGGAGGAGGTCAAGGGACGGCTGCGCCTAGCGCTTGTGGGTCGGGCATCCCGGCCGTACATGATGGCCGTCCCGCCGCCGAAATCTGCGCCCTTGGCCGATCGGGAAAGAATGCCATATTGTTTTTGCCGGCGCGGCCGGGCCACGGAGCCCCGCCGGCCCACCCGATCGGAAACATGCCGCCCAGGATGAGCCACGACCCGAACGACGGACAGGACGACGACAAGGGCGGCGGCGGCGCGCCCAAAACCGGCGTCGTGCTCGAAACCCGGCCCAAGACGAAGAAGCCGGACATGTATAAAGTGTTGATGCTCAATGATGACTACACGCCCATGGAGTTCGTGGTCTATGTCCTGGAGCGGTTCTTCAACATGAGCCATCCACGCGCGACGCAGATCATGCTCCACGTCCACCGGCGGGGCGTTGGCGTATGCGGGGTCTTTACCTACGAGGTGGCGGAGACGAAAGTGCATCAGGTGATGGAGTTCGCGCGCGAGCATGAGCACCCCCTGCAGTGCACGATGGAAAAGGACTGAAGGAGGAAGGGGATCGGTGGGCATGCTTTCACCCAATCTCGAGCGCACTTTGAGGCAGGCGATCGATTTCGCCAACGAGCGCCGGCACGAGTACGCCACGCTCGAGCATTTGCTGCTCGCCCTCGTCGACGACGACGACGCGGTGCCGGTCCTGCGCGCCTGCGGGGTGGAGCTCGACCGCCTGTGCGCCGACCTTGCCGACTATATCGACAACGAGCTCGCGAGCCTCATATCCAACCGCCTGGACGAAGCCAAGCCGACGGCGAGCTTCCAGCGCGTCCTCCAGCGCGCGGTGATCCACGTCCAGTCCTCGGGGCGGGAGAGCGTGACCGGGGCCAACGTCCTCGTCGCCATGTTCGCCGAGCGCGAATCGCACGCCGTCTACTTCCTCCAGCTCCAGGACATGACGCGCCTCGATGCCATCAACTACATCTCCCACGGCGTGGCCAAGGTGGCGGGCCAGTCCGAGCCGCGCACCGTCGAGGGCGCGGAGGAGGCGGAGGACGGCGAGCCCGTCAACCAGCGCGGCCTGGAGGCGCTCGACGCCTATTGCGTCGACCTCAACCGGAAGGCGCGGGAGGGGCGCATCGACCCTCTGATCGGCCGCGAGGCCGAGATCGAGCGCACCATCCAGATCCTGTGCCGGCGGACCAAGAACAACCCGCTCTACGTGGGCGACGCGGGCGTCGGCAAGACGGCGCTCGCCGAAGGCCTGGCCCGGCGCATCGTCGGCGCCGAGGTGCCGGCCGTGCTCGCGGACGCCGTCATCTTCTCTCTCGACATGGGCTCGCTGCTGGCCGGTACGCGCTACCGCGGCGACTTCGAGGAGCGCATCAAGGCGGTGCTCAACGAGCTCGGGTCCCAACCCGGCGCCATCCTCTTCATCGACGAGATCCATACGGTGATCGGCGCGGGGGCGACGAGCGGCGGCTCCATGGACGCGTCCAACCTCTTGAAGCCCGCCCTGCAGAGCGGCACGCTCCGCTGCATCGGGTCGACCACCTACAAGGAGTACCGGACCTATTTCGAGAAGGACCGGGCGCTCGTCCGCCGGTTCCAGAAGATCGACGTGAACGAGCCCTCGATCGAGGACACGATCAAGATCCTGCGCGGCCTCAAGCCCTATTACGAGGAGCACCACAAGGTCCGTTACACGGCCGATGCCCTGCGCACGGCGGTGGAGCTCTCGGCCCGCTACATCACCGACCGCAAGCTGCCCGACAAGGCCATCGACGTGATCGACGAGACCGGCGCCTCGCAGATGCTGCTGCCCGAGAAACGCCGGCGCAAGACCATCGGCGTCAAGGAGATCGAGGCCGTGGTGGCCAAGATCGCCCGCGTCCCGCCCAAGACCGTCTCGCGCGACGACAAGGCCTCGCTCCAGACCTTGGAGCGGGACTTGAAGCGCATGGTCTACGGCCAGGACCAGGCCATCGACGCGCTCACGGCCGCCATCAAGCTCTCCCGCGCCGGCCTGCGCGAGCCCGAGAAGCCCATCGGCAGCTACCTCTTCTCCGGCCCCACGGGCGTGGGCAAGACCGAGGCGGCGCGCCAGCTCGCCAGCACCCTCGGGGTCGAGCTGCACCGCTTCGACATGTCGGAATACATGGAGCGGCACTCGATCTCGCGCCTCATCGGCGCTCCGCCCGGCTATGTGGGCTTCGACCAGGGCGGCCTGCTGACCGACGCCATCGACCAGCACCCCTACGCCGTCCTGCTGCTCGACGAGATCGAGAAGGCCCACCCCGACGTCTTCAACGTCCTGCTCCAGATCATGGACTACGGCAAGCTCACCGACCACAACGGCAAGACCGTGGATTTCCGCAACGTGATCCTGATCATGACCACCAACGCGGGCGCCGCCGACCTCGCCAAGCCCGCCATCGGCTTCGAGCGCACCCGGCGCGAGGGCGACGACGAGGAGGCCATCAACCGCACCTTCACGCCCGAGTTCCGCAACCGGCTCGATGCCATCATCGGCTTCGCCCCGCTCTCCGAGGCCACTGTCCTGCGCGTCGTGGACAAGTTCGCCATGCAGCTCGAGGAGCAGCTCGGCGACCGCGGCGTCAGCCTCCGGCTCACCGACGCGGCGCGCAAGTGGCTGGCCGCCAAGGGCTACGAGCCCACCTTCGGCGCCCGCCCCCTGGCCCGCATCATCCAGGAGCATGTCAAGAAGCCGCTCGCCGAGGAATTGCTGTTCGGCAAGCTCGCCAATGGCGGCCTCGTCGAGGTCGATGTGGGCGAGGGCGGCCTCGTCTTCGCCTACTCCAAGGACGGCGGCGGCGCCAGCAAGGGCCGCAAGTCCGCGCTCGTCGAGTAGCGCCCTGGTGGTGTGAGTGCGACAGAAGAGTCCCCCTCTCCCCTCGGGGAGAGGGCCGGGGTGAGGGGTGCGCGGGTCCGCGTCACAAAGAGTCTTTCAGCCGCCTCGAGGCTTGGAGCGATTTCAGTCGAACTGGAAACGTTCTAACGCGTGCGGCCGCGCGCGCCTCGAACGCCGGCCGCTTCGCGCCGCGGCATGGCCGGCCGGTGCCGCGGCACCGCCGGTGGCCACAGCCCCTCGCGCCGCAGCACGCCCTCGACATGCTTGGTGGTGACGGTCATGCCTGCCCGCGCCTCGATCTCGCGCCGCAGTCGGGCCAGGGTCCAGGCGGCGGCGAAAGTCTCGCGCGCGAGCGCCTTGGCCTCCCCCAGCAGCGCCGCCGCCTTGACCGGCGCGCGCCCCGGGTTGGGCCGGCTCCTGAGCGCCGCGGTACCCCTGGCGCGGTAGCCCATGCGCCATTGGGACACTCGGCACGGCCACACGCCATAGGCCCGGGCGATTTCGTGCCCGGCGCCGCCTCGCGCCGACCACAGGATGGCGCGCGCCCGGTCCGCCTCGCGGCGGTCGCGCGAACGGGCGAGATCCTCGAGCACCAGGCGGTCCATTGGCGTGATGATGATCTCGATTTCGTGCGGCATGTCGTTCTCCATGTATGATGGGCGGCCGCCCCGCCGGCTCACGTCCGGCTCAGCCTTTCGGCCATGTCGCGGGCCATCCTGTCGGGGCCGATGCTCTCGAGGATACGGGTGAAGCCGGCGCGGGTCTTCGGCCCGGCCACGCCGTCGAGGGCGAGCGGGGCGGCGCGGCCGCCCTTGACCCAGACGAGGCCATTGTGGAGCGCCTGTGGCGCCCGCACCTCGGGCCGGCCGCCGCTTTCGCCGAAGGCGAGGCCGAGATTGCGCCGAAGCCCGCCGTCGAGCCCGCGCGAGACGCGCTCGTCGCTCGCCGCCCGCACGGCCATGTCCCGGAAGGCGCCGAGGGCGAACCCTTCGCGCACCTCCCCGAGCCGCCCCGCCCCCTCGGCCCGGCGCACGGCCTGGGCGATCTCGGGGGTGAGGGTGGGCCTCACGCTGGGGCCGCCCGGGGTCTTGCGCCGCTTGCGCGGCCGCGTGCCGGCCTCGGCGAGGGCGATCGAGAGCAGGTCGGCGGCCCGGCCCGGGGTCGACTGGAGGCCGGCGGCGAAGAGCTGGCGGCCCAGGGGCCGGGGCAGGGCGTCGAAGCCCGGCGTGCGGAAGAAGGCCTCCTCGGCGGCGGCCTCGACCCGCCCCCGGCGCTCCGCCACCCGGGCCTCGTCGCGGGTATCGAAGCCGAGCCGGCCGCCGAGGATGTCTCTGGCCTCGGGCGCCAGCTCCGCCACATCGACCTCCAGCTCGCGCAACAGCGAGCCGTCGGTATCGGGTGGCGTCGCCTCGGTCTTATTCATGTTTTGTTCCTTATCAAGTTCGCCGCCGTCGGCGCGGCCGATGCGGACGCGCTGGCCAATGAGAACGCCCTTGCCGTGGAAGTCGATATGGGTGTTCTGGCGTTCCACCTGCTCGGGGTCGAGGTTGTAGCGTCTGGCAATTCGGTCGAGGCCGTCGCCCGGCCGTGCCCGCACGATCCCGGGGTCGTCCGGATTGCGGAAGTAGGCTGCATTGTCCGTCACTCTCACGGACGTACCACCGCCGATGCCTTCAAGCGCATTGGCCGCTTGGTCGAGCTTGCCCGTGGCGATGAGCGCGCCCACCGCGGACCCGATTTTCTTGAGGTGCCCTTCGCGCTGGTAGGTGAAGTCGATGAGCACCGCTTGGCGCTCGGGCGAGAGGCTGTCGAAGGCGTCCGGGCCGATCCATTTCCGAGTCTTCCTGGCCTGCTCCGTGATCGTGGCGCGGAAGAGCGTCGCCGCGCCGGCACGCGTGATGGTGGGAAAGTCGTGCTCCGCGATCAGCCGGTCGGCTTCCCCCCTGTCATCTCTTCCAAGGGCATCGCGGATTTTTATAAGTTTCTCCTCGTCAGCGGGCGAGAGAGTGACGCCAACGGATGCCAGCGTGTCTTTTAGACCCGTGCGGACCTCCCACGCTCCGCGGGTATCGATGATCAGGGTGAAGCCGTGGCCGAGGGTCGGCACGCCTTCGCCCGCCGATCCCACGGTTTCGTGGAACCCTTCCCAGGGCCGGGTGTAGGTCATCGCCGCGTCGATGCCCCTTGGATGAACGGGGTTGTTGTTTGTCGACATTTCTCGTTTCCTCCAAATGTTCGTTGGGTTGTCGTGACGCTCGAAGCTTCCTTATTCCGGTTCCGCCCATAGCTCATTGAACGCACATGTCGTTTCGAAGAATTTTCCGTTGTATTTCACAAGGTTGACCCAGGACAGCTTCCGCCCCGCCGAATGTCTGTCGGGCTCGCCTCTGAACGATCGAAGCAAGTAGGCCCCGCCCAAGAGCTCGACGACCGCGCTCATGTGGAGGCGCGGGGAATCCCCGACGTATTCGTAGATGTCGTATTTATCCGCACTGGCTAGTAGGCGGCAGCGTTCGAGGTCGAGGACGGTATAGCGGCCGTTGGTGAATTCGGCGCTGCCCGGCACGTCCTCGGGATGGAGGATGTCGTTCCAATCGACGGAACGCGGGATCTCCTCGTAATGGAGATAGGATTGTGTGAGCTTGTTTCGCAGGTAGTAGGGCGCGGCGTGGAACAGGTACTCCTCTCCGTTGGCGGGGTCGTCATCGAGGTCGAGACGGTAAAGCTTGAAATCACCCATGCCGAAATAGTGCCAAGCGATCGCCTCGATGAGGTAATATTGCATCTCGTCCGGCAGGTCGCTGAGGCTGAGCGAGTGACCGGTCCCGATACTCTCCTTGTTGAGCTCCATGCCGGGGCACATGGCGCGGTAGGGCGCGAGCGCCGGGTTGTGGTAGCGCTCGGCGCGCACGATTGGCTCGACGAACGCGACCGCCTCCCCGCCCGCCCGTAGCGTGTCGAGCAGCGGCAGGCACACGACCGGGTCGTCCCCGGCGTACAGCTTGAACGCGCGCCCCTCGAGGACGCTCTTCAGGGCCGCCGCCTTGGCGGCCTCGGGCGGCGGCGCCTCTGCGGCTCGGGTTGGCATGCCGGACGAGACCAGGAAGATGAGGAGAGCGAGGGCGCGGAAAAAGCCAAGCCCAATGCCGCGGCCCCCGCCGCGAGGGGCCCGGGCCGGACGGCCGGCATTCCGATGGCGGTTCATTGCGCTTCTCCGAACTTGCAGGCCTCGGCCAGGGTGGGACCCGCCGGCCCGGCCGCGTAGCGGGTCAGCACCAGGCGGTGGATGGGGCGCCCGTCCGGGTCGCGGCCGGTCTCGATGGCCTCGAGGATGAACGGCCGGCCCGCGATCCGGACCGGCGCGCTCCAGTTGTCGGGGTCCGGCGCCTCCGCATGGCTCGGAAAGTCCGCTTGCGAGCTCAGGAGCGCGGTGGTGAAGGCCGGGCCCCAGGACTGCCGGTAGGCCTCCTTGCGCGCCTGCTCGCGCCGGCGGGCGGCGTAGTCGGTGCGCTCCGCCACCTGATGGAACGGCCCCACCCGGCAGCGCACCAGATCGAGCGCCGTGTAGCCGCCCTGGAAGAGGTAGTCGACCTCGGCGTTCTCGGGATGGAGGAGGTCGTTCCAGTCGAGCGTCGCCGGCAGCTCGTCGTAGCGTAGCGCGAAGGGAATCGCCTCGGCGCGGCGGTAATGCCCCTCGGAATAGAACAGGTGGGCGGCCCCGCCCACGGGCGCGCCATCGGGCTCGAGGGCGTAGAGCTTGAAGGCGGCGGTGCCGAAATAGGCGGACCCGGGCCCGCCACCGCCGTTCGCCGCCGGAAGCTCCGCCGCGTCCCGCCCGGTCGCGCCGATCCGCTCGTTGAGAGCCAGGCCCGGGCATAGGGCGCGATAGGGCAGAAG
Organism: Alphaproteobacteria bacterium; assembly: GCA_963666705.2. Classification (GTDB taxonomy): domain Bacteria; phylum Pseudomonadota; class Alphaproteobacteria; order CADEGL01; family CADEGL01. Next base: position 191,835 of record CAXXKO010000030.1, read on the forward strand.
CGCCTCGTCCCGGTAGTATTCCGTGCGCACGATGGGCTCGACGAACTCGACCGCCTCGCCGCCCGCCCGCAGCGTGTCGAGGAGCGGGAAGCACACGGCCGGGTCGCGCTCGCCGAACAGCTCGAACGCGCGCCCATCGAGGATGCGCGCGACGATCTCCGCCTTGGCGACCTCGGTCCCGGGCGGCGGTGCTTCGGCGGCTTGGGCCGGCATGCCGACCAGCATGAGGACGGCGGCGAAGGCGAGCTTGCAAAACCAACGTTCGAGGGTGGGCATGAGCGGCTTCCCTGATTTGTTCTTTGTTCGTTCTATCATGATAAGCGTAATCCGTCAAGCAAAACTTTTAGTGCTCTCACAGCAACGTATGCCTTGCGTGGCCGCACGCTCGGCCGACTAGCGTCCGCCAGCGCCCCGCCCCCTCGGCCCGGCGCACGGCCTGGGCGAGCTCGGGGGTGAGGGTGGGCCTCACGCTGGCGCCGCCCGGGGTCTTGCGCCGCTCGCGCGGCGGGGCGCCGGCCTCGGTGAGGGCGATCGCGAGCAGGTCGGCGGCCCGGCCCGGGGTCGACTGGAGGCCGGCGGCGAAGAGCTGGCGGCCCAGGGGCCGGGGCAGGGCGTCGAAGCCGGGAGTGCGGAAGAAGGCCTCCTCGGCGGCGGCCTCGACCCGCCCCCGGCTCTCCGCCACCCGGGCCTCGTCGCGGGTATCGAAGCCGAGCCGCCCGCCGAGGATGTTTCTGGCCTCGGGCGCCAGCTCCGCCACATCGACCCCCAGCTCGCGCAACAGCGAGCCGCCCGGACCGGGAGCGGGCGGTTGCGCCGGCGGCGTGGCTGGCGCCGCGTCCGTGTCGTTCGTGGGCACGATGAGCACCCGGCCGATGGGGATCTCCGTGACCTCGTCCTTGTCGATGCCGTTGCGCTCCATCAGGTCCTCGGCCGTTATCACGTAGCCGCGCTCTTTCGTCAGTGTCCGGGCGATGCTCCACAGGCTCTGGCCTTCCTCGACCCGCCACTGGCCCGGGCCGAGGGGGGCATCCTCGGTCTTATTCTTGTTTTGTTCCTCAATCTTTCCAGCGAGGTCGGCGTATGGGGCCGCCAGGATCGCCGGGGCGATGCGCACCAACTGGCCCATTATGACGGGGAGCTCGGGACCGAGGCCCTGATTGAGCTCGTGAAACTCTTTCTCCGACATGTTGTTGTCGAGGGCGATGACCCCCGCGATGTCATAGACCCGGACCACCGTGCCGTCATATGGATCGCGGTAATAGCGCGCATTGTCGTTCGCGCGGAGCCGGCCGCCGCCGCCGACGCTCTTGAGCACCTCGGCGCCTCTCTCATGGTCGCCGGCGGTGACCGCCGCCGCCAGGCGGGTCGCGATCTTGCGGAACTCCCTGGGCCGTTGGTAGGCGGTGTCGATGACGACCGCCTGGCGCTCGGGCGAGAGGCGGTCGAAGGCCGCCGCGCCCATCTTGGTGCGCGCCATTTTGGCCTTCTCGGTGATGGTCACCCTGAACAGGGTTTCCGCTTGTTCCCCGGTGACGCTGGGGAAGTCGTGCGCCTCGGTCAGCCGCATCGCCTCGGCGATGTCGCCGTTCGCGAGGGCATCTCGTATATCTTTGAGCTCATCCAGGTCCTGTGGCTCGAGCGTGATGCCCACCGTCGCCAGCTTGTCGTCCAGGTCGCTTCTGATTACCCATTTCGTGCCGTCATCGATGATGAGGGCGAAGCCGTGGCCGAGGGTCGGGACGCCCTTGTCATCGGGTCCCACCGTCGAATGTATCCCTTCCCAAAGCTTGGTGTACTTCATGGCGGCGTCGAGGGTATCGGAATCGATCGGCGTGTTGTGACTGGTCATGGCATTCTCCTTTCCGGCGGAAGGTGGGTACTGGATTGAACGGACTGGGGATCACTTCTCTTCTTTCTTTTCGTGGAACGAGCAGTAGCCAAAGAAATCCCCATCATTGAACCGCTGGAAATCGACCCAATAGGGCACGCGGGCCGGCGGTAGCGGCTTGGGGCGGTCTCCCATTAGCCGGAGGATGTAGTGGCGGCCCTGGAGCCGGATGATGGCGTTGTGGTTGTCCTCCGCGCGCCCGGCGACGTAGTCGTAGGGATCGTAGGTATTCGTGATAGCGAGGCGCTCGCATCGGTCGAGGTCGAGGATGGTGTATTGGCCGCTGTAGAATTTGGCGTCGCCCGGCACGTTCTCCGGGGGGAGGATGTCGTTCCAATCGACCGAGCGCGGGATCTCCTCGTAGCGCAGGTATAGGGGGATGACGTCATCGCGTATGTATTGGCGCTCGCCGTAGAAGACGTACTCCTCGCCGTTGGTGGGGTCGTGGTCGAGATCGACCCGGTAGAGCTTGAAGTTGCGGGTGCTGAAGTAGATGCGGGCGGTCGCCTCGATCGCGTCGTAACGCTCCGCCTCCGGCAGGCCCCTGACGCCGTCGACGAAGGGGTCGCCCGTGAGCTCGGTTCGCTTGTTGAGCTCCATGCCGGGGCACATGGCGCGGTAGGGCAAAAGCGCCTCGTCGTGGTAATATTCGGCGCGCACGATGGGCTCGACGAACTCGAGCGCCGCGCCGCCCGCCCGCAGCGCTTCCAGAAGCGGCAGGCACACGTCCAGGTCGCGCTCCTTGAACGACTCGAACGCGCGCCCCTCGAGGATGCGCGCGACGATCTCCGCCTTGGCGGCCTCGGTCTCGGGCGGCGGCGCCTCGGCGGCGATGCCGGGCGGGCCGGGCACCACGAGCGCGAGGACGGCGGCGAGGGCAAGCTTGCAAAACCAACGTTCGAGGGTGGGCATGAGCGGCCTCCTTGATGTGTTCGTTGTTCGTTCTATCATGATAAGCGTTATCCGTCAAGCAAAACTTTTATAATTCTCACAGCAGCGTATACCTTGCGTGGCCGACTAGCGTCCGCTAGCGCCCACCACCTCGGCCCGGCGCACGGCCTGGGCGAGCTCGGGGGTGAGGGTGGGCCTCACGCTGGCGCCGCCCGGGGTCTTGCGCCGCTTGCGCGGCGGGGCGCCGACCTCGGCGAGGGCGATCGCGAGCAGGTCGGCGGCCCGGCCCGGGGTCGACTGGAGGCCGGCGGCGAAGAGCTGGCGGCCCAGGGGCCGGGGCAGGGCGTCGAAGCCGGGCGCGCGGAAGAAGGCCTCCTCGGCGGCGGCCTCGACCCGCCCCCGGCTCTCCGCCACCCGGGCATCGTCGCGGGAATTGAGGCCCAAATGGGCGCCGAGGATGTCCTCCGCCTCGGGCGCCAGCTCGGCCACCGCCACGTCGATTTCCCGAATCGGCCCGCCCCGCGGGCCGGGCGGAGTCTTCGGACTCAGGCCGGCGCCGGCCCACCCCCGTTCCCATCGCCGCCTTCGTCGTCGTTCCCGTCGCCGCCTTGGCCGCCGCGGCGGAAGGGGGCGTGGCCGGCGAGATAGTCGATCTCCGCCTCGACGGCCCGGCGCTCGCGCGCGAGGAAGTCGTCGACGGCCGCGCGCAGGCGCTCGTCACCGATCCAGTGGGCGCTATAGGTGGCGACGGGGACGTAGCCGCGCTGGATCTTGTGCGGGCCCTGGGCCCCGGCCTCGACCCGGGCCAGGCCACGGGAAATCGCGAACTCGATGGCCTGGTAGTAGCAGGCCTCGAAATGGAGGAAGCGGAACTCGCCGAGCGCGCCCCAATTGCGGCCGTAGAGCGCATCCGGCCCCAGCATGTTGAAGGCCCCGGCCACGAATTGCCCCTCGGCCTCAGCCATGACCAGCACCACCTTGTCGGCGAGGGTCTCGCCCAAGAGGTGGAAGAAGTCGCGCGTGAGATAGGGGTAGCCCCACTTCTTGTCGCTGGTGGCGAGGTAGAAACCGTGGAAGGCGTCCCAATGCGCGGGGCGCAGATCGTCGCCGGTCAAGGCGTGGACGCGGATGCCGCTCTCCGCCACCTTGCGCCGCTCGCGCCGGATGGCCTTGCGCTTGCGCGAGGCGAGGGCGGCGAGGAAATCGTCGAAACACCCGTAGCCGTGGTTCCGCCAATGGAACTGCTCGCCCAGGCGCTGGAGCCAGCCGTCCGCGCCCAGGCGCCGCCATTCGGCCTCGGTGGGGAAGGTGACGTGGACCGAGGAGATGCCCGAGCGCCGGGCCACCTCGGCCATGCCGGCGGCGAGCGCGCCCTCGATGTCGCGCCCGTCCCCGGGCCGGACCAGGAGGCGCCGGCCGGTCACGGGCGCGAAGGGGACCGAGACCTGGAGCTTGGGATAGTAGCGCCCACCGGCCCGCTCGTAGGCGTCGGCCCAGCCCCAGTCGAACACGTACTCACCGTGGGAGTGGCTCTTGAGGTACATGGGCACGACACCCAGCAGGCGCCCGGCCGGGTCCTCGGCCACCAGGTGCTGGGGCAGCCAGCCGGTCTCGCCCGTGGCCGAGCCGCTCTCCTCGAGCGCCGCCAAGAAGGCGTGGCAGGTAAAAGGGTTGTCGTCGGCGTTGCAGGCGTCCCACTCGGCCGCCGGCACGCACCCGATGCCGTCGATCACGCGGAGGGTGAGCGCCTCGCCACCGTCAGGCATGGGCCGGGCGGGGCGTGCCGCCCCGGGTTGGCATCGAGGCCGCGGCGGGGCCGCGAAGGGATGGATGAGGTCTCGTCGTCAATTCATGGAACCTGGAATCCGGAACCCATTTCGGCGTCTTCGGCCCGAGCCGCGACGGACCATAGCATTTCGCGCCGGCGACGCGGGGGCCGACAGTGAGAATTATGCCTTTTGTGGCCTGAAATCGAGGCGCCGCGCATCGATCGGCAAGGCCGGGCCGGCGCGTGATCGCGGGCGGCTCACATGGCTTTGATCGGACGTTACCGGGGGGCCGCACCAAGTAAGGGAGGATGGGCACGTACCCCGAGCGCGCGCCCGGCGGACCCGATGAAGGGGGAGAGGGCCATGCGCCCACATGCGATTGCCACCCTGGCCGCCACCCTGGCCGCGACGCTGGCCCTGGCGCTCGGCGCGGCGGCCGGATTGGCCGGCGGGATCGAGGACGTGCGGACCGAGCTCCCGCCCATCAGCGGCGACCCGGACGAGCCGCGCCGGCATTTCCGCGAACGGGACACGGCGGAGCTTTCGCCCGGCGCCGCGCAAGCGATATACGCCGCGCTCAACGACGCGATGGCGGCCGGCTATGCCGCGTCCGGCCATCCCGCGGCGGCGGCCTACCGCGGCTGGCGGCGCTACAATACCGCACCCTACCGCTCGGCCACCCACGGCCGGCGTTATGTCAACAACTACGCCAACGAGGCCGCGGCGGCCTATGGTCGCTTCGAGGCGGCGGGCGTCCTGCCCGAGGGCGCCGCGATCGCCAAGGACAGCTTCGTGGTCGGCGCGGACGGGGCGGTGCGGACGGGGCCGCTCTTCCTCATGGAGAAGATGGCCGCGGGCTTCAGCTATGTGACCGGCGATTGGCGCTATACCGAGATCGGGCCCGACGGGGCGGTCGCCGGCACCACCAAGGGCGTCGGCGCGGCGCGCGTTGAATACTGCATCGCCTGCCATCTAGCGCGCGCGAAGCAGGACCACCTCTATTTCGTGCCCGAGGCGGTACGGGCCGCACCGTAGGGTGCGCGCCGCCGCCAGGATCTGGAGCGGGTCCAGTTCATCTGGAACCGCTCCAGGCCGCAAGGCGGCCCGCCGGCACTCCGGCGCGCCCGCGCAGGCGCGGACCAGAAGGTCCGCTGCCGCGAGCGACAAGAAGCGAGAGCGGGTCCAGTTCATCTAGAACCGCTCCAGGCCGCAAGGCGGCCCGCCGGCACTCCGGCGCGCCCGCGCAGGCACGGACCAGAAGGTCCGCTGCCGCGAGCCAAGAAGCGAGAGCGGGGATGGAACCGCTCCAGGCCGCAAGGCGGCCGCCGGCACTCCGGCGCGCCCGCGCAGGCGCGGACCAGAAGGTCCGCTGCCGCGAGCGACAAGAAGCGAGAGCGGGTCCATTCAAGATGGAACCGCTCTCGGCCTAGGACTGCATCTCCACCCGCGGCACCGCGCCCAGGTCCATGACCCAGTCCTGGGCCGAGCGGCACCAGAACTGCTTCGTCGGGCGCAGCTCGGCGCGCTGGCGCGCGGTGCCGACGCGGATGCCGTAGGTTTTCGGTCCGTCGCCCACGCCGGTGGCATAAATATGCGAGCCGCATTCGGGGCAGAAGTTCTGTGCCCGCTTGCTGCCTCCCTCGGCTGTCTTGACGTAGGTCTTGAGCCTCCCGCCGAGGAGCTCGAACGCGTCCTCGGCGGCGAACACCACGGTGCGGTAGGCGGAGCCCGAGAGGGTCTGGCAGTCCGTGCAATGGCACACCACGACATATTCGGGGTCGACCTCGGCCCGGTAGGTGATATGGCCGCAATGGCAGCCGCCATCGATCTTCATGGTGTCTCTCCCCTTTGCCCCGCCTGGTGGCGCGGTCCCGTGCCCAGTATAGCGGACGCGCCGGTGTCCTGTCCCGGCCCGGCGGCGGCTTCGACCGCGGCGAGGATCCATGCGACGAAGCGGTCGACCTCCGGCCTGGCCATGGCCTCCTTCGTCGTCACCAGGTCGTAGCCCGCGCCGGTCCGCGCCCTCTCGGCGAAGGGCGCCACGAGCAGGCCGGCCGCGAGGGCGTCGCGCACCATGGGCAGGCTGCCGAGCACCATCCCCTGTCCGGCGATCGAGGCCTGGACGGCGAGGTTGTAGTCGTTGAAGCGAATCCCGTGGCCCGACGCGATGCCCGCCGCGCCGACGGCGGCGAGCCAGTTCTCCCAGTCGAACCAATGGCTGGCCACCTTGACCCACGCCATATGGCCGAACTCCATATGGATGAGGGTTACGCGCTCGAGGTCGCCGAGGGTGGTCAGCGCGGGCGGGCCCGCGGCCAGTCGTGGGCTGCAGACGGCCAGGGTCTCGTCGTCGAAGAGACGGTGGCGGATGAGCGCCCCGCCCGGCCCCATGGCGTAGCGGATGCCGATATCGACCGCCTCGCGCTCGAGGTCGACGATACGCATGGCGGAATCGATCAGGACGTCGATCTCGGGGTTGGCGGCCTTGAAGCCGTCGAGCCGCGGGACCAGCCAGGCGGCGGCGAAGGAGGGCTCGACCGTGATCGTGAGCGGGTGCCGCCGCCCGCCCGCGCGCATCCTCTCGACCGCGTCGGTCATCTGCTTGAAGGCGGCGCGAAGGCCCGGCGCGCCTTCAGCCCCGGCCCGGGTGAGCGCGATGCCCCGCCCGCGGCGCTCGACCAGGGCCGCGCCCAGGGCCGCCTCGAGCTTGCCGACGAGCTGCTTCACGGCGGCTGGCGTGACGTGCAGCTCCGCCGCCGCATCGCGGTAGCTCAGATGCCGCGCAACGGCCTCGAAGGCCCGCAGCGCATTCAGGGATGGCAGCCAGTCGCTCATGCTAGAGATTAGTTTATCTAAATTATGGACTCATATCAAATGCCTGGCTGTCAAGAGAATAAACACCTTATTAAAGGCAGTTAGGGTCGGATAGAGAGTCCGCATCCTTCATCACATCTTAATTTGGAGAGTGCACCATGACGATCCAGGCACAGGGAGCGCGCATCTCCGGACCGGTTCGCGCGCTTTTCGCGCTTCTGGCACTTCCCGGCCAATGGCGCGCGCGCCGCCGGAACCGCGCGGAGATCGAGGCGTTGAGTGGCGAGCGCCTGCGCGATATTGGGCTGAGCGACCTCGGGCGCGCGCGGATGGTGCGCGCAATCTGACGGCGTGAGCCCGGGCCCGCGTCCTATTCAATTTCAAACGTGCCTTCTACCTCGACGGCGACACCCAGGGGCAGGCCCTGGGCGCCGACGGCGGCGCGGGCGTGGCGGCCGGCCTCGCCGAACACCTCGCCCATCAGGTCCGAGGCGCCGTTGATGACGGCGGGCTGCTGGCTGAAGCCGGGGGCGGAGTTGACGAAGCCGCCCAGGCGCACGACGCGCTTCACCCGGTCCAGGTCTCCGCCGCACGCGGCCTTGACCTGGGCGATCAGGTTGATCGCGCACATGCGCGCCGCCGCCTGGCCGTCCTCGACGCTCAAATCGTCGCCCACCACGCCCGTATGCTTGACCTCGCCATTCCACAGGGTGATCTGGCCCGAGACGAAGACCAGGTTGCCCGAGATCACGTAGGGCACATAGTTGGCGACGGGTGCCGGCGCCGCGGCCAGCTCGATGCCCAATTCCTTCAAGCGCGCGTCGATCCGTCCCGCCATGTGGTCCTCCCTCGGCTCCGGTGCGGCGGGGAGAATAGCGGGTCCGTCCATTGACCGCCAGCGGCCGGGGCCGGCGCGCCGGCTTGCGGCGGGAGGCGATTGCCGCCACTGTCCCCGCCATGCTCCACGCCGCCTGCGCCATTCTCGACCGGCACGGCACCCGCGTCCTGGCCGCGAGCCTGCCCATCGGCCTGGTGTGGCAGGACCTGGCGGCGGTCCTGCGTCCGGCCGTCACGCCCATCGCCGTCTCCGCCATGCTGCTGACCGTCGCGCGCATGGACTGGGCGCCGATCGGGGCCCAGTTGCGCCGGCCGGGGCGCGTGGCCGCGGTGCTCGCCTGGGTGCTGGTGGGGGCGCCAGTGTTGGTCTTCGCGGTCTCCGCCCCGCTATTGCCCGCGGGCTCGCCGCTGCTCTCGGGCCTGATGCTGAACGCGACCGCACCGCCCATTTTCTCCGCCCCGGCCTACGCCCTCATCGTCGGCATCGATCCGGTGCCGGCGGTGATCGCGGGCGTGCTGGGGAATGCGCTGGCGCCCTTCACGGCGCCCGCCGTGCTGGCCGGCCTCGGGCTCGACGCCGTGCGGGTGGACGAAGGCTCGCTCCTCCTGCGCCTCCTCGCCATCGTGGCGGTGGCGCTGGCCGGGGCCTGGGCGGTGAAGCGGGTCATGGGCGCCCAGCGCATCGCGCGCCAGGGGACGGTCTTGGGCGCCCTCGTCGTGCTCCTGATCTCCGCCTTCGGCATCGGCCTGATGGACGGGGTGATGGGGCACCTGATGGTCGAGCCGGGGCTGGTCGCGGGCTATGTCGCGGCCGCTTTCGCCATCAATATCGGCCTCCAGGCCGCTGGCGCGCTACCGCTATGGCGGCGGGACCGGGGCCAGGCGCTGGTCATGGCCCTGGTCTCGGGCAACCGCAACATGTCGATGATGACGGCGGCGGTGATCGACGTGGCGGGCCCGGACGTGGTGCTGTTCCTGGTCTGCACCCAGTTCCCGCTCTACTACATGCCGCTGGTCATGCGCCCCGTCTTCCGGCGCCTGGGGTGGACGTAGCCCCCCGGGGGCTCACCAGCGGCCGTTTCCGGGCGCCATGAATTCGCGCGGCAGGCGGATGTCGAAGCGTGCGCGCACCCGGGCGTCGGCGTCGGGGCCGATATGGCCGGGATAATGGTCGCGCAGGGTCTCGCGCACCGTGTCGCGGGCCCGCTCGACGATGTCGCGGCGGCCCATCCGGTCCCACACGGCCGGAGGCATGCGGTCGCTCACGCGCGGGTAGACGAATCCGCTCTCCATCAGCCCCAGGGTCTGGGGGTGGCCGAGATAGTGGCCGGGGCCGGTGGCGCAGGCGTCGATGACATCGACCGACAGGGTCTCGTCCGTCACCTCGATGCCGCGCACCGCGCGGTTGATGGCGCCCAGCATGTCGTTGTCGATGACGAAGCTCTCGAGCGCGGTGCCGAGCACGCTCGCCAGCATGCCCGCCGATTCGTGCACCATATTGGCCCCCGCGAGGCCGGCGAGGGCATTGGTATAGCCCTTCTCGAAGCCGGCCTGGGCGTCGGGCAGCTTCGAATCCGTGAGCCCGGCGGCGACCGAGCAGGGCAGGCCGTAGAACCGGCCCATCTGGGCCGAGGCGGCGCCCAGGAGCGCCTGTTCGCCCCCGCCGCCCGTGAGCGAGCCGGTGCGCAAATCCGAGACCGTGGGCCAGCCGGCGAAGAGGGCCGGGTGGCCGGGCGAGATCAGGTTCACATAGACGAGCCCGGCGAGCGCCTCGGCCACGGTCTGCACGATCGTCCCGGCCAGCGGTGCCGGGCTGGTGGCGCCGGCCTGGCCGACGCTGCCGACCAGGATGGGCACGCCCGCGCGCACCACCGCCTCCAGGGTGCGGCACGCCTCGGCCGCGAAACGGAGCGGCGGCACCACGTGGTAGACGTTGACATGGGCGAAGGGGCGGGCGCGGAACATCCCCTCGCCCCCCAGTGCCGTATCGAACAGGGCGACCACGGCGGCCACGTTCTCGGGGCTGATGATGCCGAGGCCGCAGGGCTTCGCCGTGCCGGTCATGACCGCGTAGGCGGTGTTGATGTCGAGGTCGCGCGGGGTCGCCATGTCGCGCGCCACCACCGGGCGCAGGCACCAGTGGATGTGCTCAAGCGTGTCGATGAGGCGCGCCATGTCATAGAGGTCGGCGAGGATCGTCTCGCGGAACGTCCGGGTCTCGATATCCAGGATCTCCACGGCCGCGCCGGCGGTGCCGAAATGCACCCGGGCGCCGGAGATATCGAGGTCGTGGGCCGGGTCGTGGCCGTGCAGCATCCAGCCCCGCGACGCCTTGGCGAGCGTATCCTCCACCAGGGCCGGCGGGAAGCACAGGCGACCCCCCTCGGTGAGCCGCCCGCCCGCCTCCGTCACCAGCGCCATACAACTCGGGATTGCGTCGCCGAGCCCCGTCCGTTCCAGGACCTGGAGCGCCGCCCGGTGGATCCGCGCCATGCCGTCGTCGTCGAGCGGCCGGTATTGACCGCCGAGATGGCCCGGGTGCACCGGCCGGGCCGCCGGGTCGGGCGGTGCCGCGCGCAGGGCGATGCGGGCCGCGCGCCCGCCCGCGCGCCTTCCACCACCGGTTGGCTCACTCATACCCCGTCACCTATCCCCCGGCCGGGCGCCCTTACGGACCTTCCGCGGCCCGCGCCGGGCGGTCTCACTTTCGCGTCAGAGGGTGGCGGGGGTCAACGAAACTCTTCGCCGGCACCCGGCGGCGAACGCCTCGTACCAGACCGAGGTAATGAGAGAGGGTCAATGCGGGGCGAGGGCCGACCAGTCGGCCGCCCGCAGCAGCGCGAGCATCCCGCCCGCCGCCGCCGAACGCTGGCGGCCGGCGACGCCATAGGCCCGAACCGTCCGGGTCCGCGCGAAATCGTCGATCGCGACGAACGACCCGGCCAGCAGGCGCCCCGTGCTTTCCGGCACGATCGCGACGCCCATGCCGCAGCCGACCAACCGCGCGGCATCTTCGTCGCTCGATACCTCGTGCCGGTGCCGTGGCTCGCCCGTGGCGCCGGTCGTCGCCGTCTGGAACGCGGCGAAAGTCTCGCAGTATGGCCGCGCGATAATTGTGGCCTCGTCGATCGCCGCCAGGGTCACGGCCGAGCGGGCCCGATCGGGCGCCGCGAGCAGCACGAAACCTTCTTCGAACATCGGCCAGTGGTCGAGCCGGTCCCAGTCCAGGCTCGTATCGGCGGCGATACCGAGCTCGATCTCGCCGGCCCCGAGCGCCGACAGTATTTCCGCCGCCTTGCCCCGAACCAGGTTCAGCTCGAGCCCCGGAAAGGCCCGCGACAGCTCAGCTAGCATGGGCGCGATCAAATCGAGGCGGACCGTGAGCGAGAGCCCGATTCGCAGCGGGGCGCGCGCCGCGCTGTTGTAGCTCGCCGCCTGCGCCTTCGCGGCCGCAGCACTATCGAAGGCCTGGCGCAACAACGGGCGCATCTCGCGGCCGAGGTCCGTGAGATGGGTCCGGTTCCTCTCGCGGCGAAACAGGTCGCCGCCGAGCTCTTCCTCGAGCCTCCGGACCGCCCGCGACAGGGCGGCTGCGCGACGTGACACGCCTCCGCCGCGCGCGTGAAGTTCAATGTTTCGGCGACCGCGAGGAAGTATCGAATCTGGTGCATTTCCATCGAGCGGCTCCTGTGCCGGAAACCCATCGGCCTGGTGCGAAATCGATCCGGCCAAAGGGAAACCTAACCCCGGTGGAACCAGCCGTCCACGCCTCGCCCGACTTCCGTGGCGGCTCACGGGTTGACGTTCGTGAAATATTCCATCCGCCGACAGGTTGAAATTGTGACATCGTTGCTGCCGGCAACATCGCCGCCAAGACCGATTTGGCCAATTTGGCCGATCTCCGGAGTCGCCATTCGCCGCGCGAGGCCATATATTCTCTCCGGTCGAATTCCGCGCCTCTCCGACCCCGTTTCGAAAGCCCCATGCCCCCCAGTATCGTCATTCGCGGCGCACGCGAGCACAACCTCAAGAACGTCGATCTCGACCTGCCGCGGGACAGCCTCGTGGTGGTCACGGGGCTCTCGGGCTCGGGCAAGTCCTCGCTCGCCTTCGACACCATCTATGCCGAGGGCCAGCGCCGCTATGTCGAGAGCCTTTCGGCCTATGCGCGCCAGTTCCTCGAGCTGATGCCCAAGCCCGACGTGGATTCGATCGAGGGCCTGTCGCCCGCCATCTCCATCGAGCAGAAGACCACGTCGAAGAACCCGCGCTCGACCGTCGGCACGGTGACGGAGGTCTACGACTACCTGCGCCTCCTCTATGCCCGCGTCGGCATCCCCTATTCGCCCGCCACTGGCCTGCCCATCGAGAGCCAGACCGTGACCCAGATGGTGGACCGCATCCTGGCCATGGCCGAGGGCACGCGGCTCTACCTGCTCGCCCCCGTGGTGCGCGGGCGCAAGGGGGAGTACCGCAAGGAGCTGGCGGCCCTCTCCAAGCGCGGTTTCCAGCGCGTGCGGATCGATGGCGCGGTTTACGAGATCGACGAGGCCCCGGCGCTCAACAAGAAGGTCAAGCACGATATCGAGGTGGTGGTGGACCGCCTGGTGGTGCGCGAGGATTTGGGCAACCGCATCGCCGATTCCCTGGAGACGGCGCTCGCCCTCTCGGACGGATTGGTTTTCGCCGAGGACGCGGATTCGGGCGACGTGACCACCTTCTCCGCCAAGTTCGCCTGCCCCGTCTCCGGCTTCACCATCGACGAGATCGAGCCCCGACTCTTCTCTTTCAACAACCCCTTCGGCGCCTGCCCGGCCTGCGATGGGCTCGGCGTGCAGATGTATTTCGACCCCGGCCTCGTGGTGCCGAAGGAGGGGCTGAGCCTGCGCGAGGGCGCCATCGCGCCCTGGGCGCGCTCGCCCTCGCAATACTACGACCAGACCATCGACAGCCTGGCGCGCCATTACAAGGTCAGCACCACCATCCCCTTCCGCGATTTGGACGAGGCGGTGCGCGGCGCCATCCTTTTCGGCTCCGGCACGGACGCCGTGACCATGCGCTACGACGACGGCCTGCGCACCTATGAGACCAAGAAGCCGTTCGAGGGCGTGGTGCCCAACCTGGCGCGGCGCTGGCGCGAGACCGACAGCGCCTGGATCCGGGAAGAGCTCGGCCGCTACCAGACCAGCAAGCCGTGCGACGACTGCGGCGGCCAGCGCCTCAAGCCCGAGGCCCTCGCGGTCAAGATCCGCGGCCTGACCGTGAGCGAGCTGACGGAGATGCCGATCTCCCGCGCCCACGACTGGTTCGGCACCCTGGAAGAAGACCTGACGCCCAAGGCGCGCGAGATCGCGAAACTCATCCTCAAGGAGATTCGCGAGCGCCTGCGCTTCCTCGTCGACGTGGGGCTCGAATACCTCACCCTCTCACGCGGGAGCGCCACCCTCTCGGGCGGGGAGAGCCAGCGCATCCGCCTCGCCTCGCAGATCGGCTCGGGCCTCACGGGCGTGCTCTACGTGCTCGACGAGCCCTCGATCGGCCTGCACCAGCGCGACAACCGCCGCCTGCTCGACACCCTCGCCCGGCTGCGCGACCTGGGCAACACGGTGATCGTGGTCGAGCACGACGAGGAGGCCATCCGCACGGCCGACTACCTCGTGGACATGGGGCCGGGCGCCGGCATCCACGGCGGGCACGTGATCGCCGCCGGCCTGCCCGAGGAGGTCATGCGCTCGACCGAGAGCCTGACGGCGCAATACATGACCGGCTTCCTCCAGATCCCGGTGCCCAAGGCGCGCCGCCGCGGCCACCGGGGCCAGGCCCTGGCCATCACCGGCGCCCGCGCCAACAACCTCCAGGACGTCTCGGCCGAGATCCCGCTCGGCACCTTCACCTGCGTGACGGGCGTCTCGGGCAGTGGCAAGTCGACCCTCATCATCGACACCATCTACAAGGCCATCGCGCGCCGGCTCTACAATTCGCGCGAGCTGCCGGGCGAGCACGACCGCATCGACGGGCTCGAGCATCTCGACAAGATCGTCGATATCGACCAGTCGCCCATCGGCCGCACGCCGCGCTCCAACCCGGCCACCTACACGGGCGCCTTCTCGCCCATCCGCGACTGGTTCGCGGGCCTGCCCGAATCGAAGGCGCGCGGCTACAAGCCCGGGCGCTTCTCCTTCAACGTCAAGGGCGGGCGGTGCGAGGCGTGCCAGGGCGACGGCGTCATCAAGATCGAGATGCACTTCCTGCCCGACGTCTATGTCCAGTGCGACGTCTGCAAGGGCCGGCGCTACAACCGCGAGACCCTCGAAGTCCATTTCCGCGGCAAGTCCATCGCCGACGTGCTCGACATGACGGTCGAGGAGGCGACCGGCTACTTCAAGGCCGTGCCCACCATCCGCAACAAGCTGGTGACGCTCGAGCAGGTGGGCCTCGGCTACATCCACCTGGGCCAGCCGGCGACCACCCTCTCGGGCGGCGAGGCGCAGCGCGTGAAGCTCGCCAAGGAACTTTCGCGCCGGGCCACCGGGCGCACCCTCTACATCCTCGACGAGCCGACCACGGGCCTCCATTTCGAGGATGTGAGGAAGCTCCTCGAGGTCCTTCACGCCCTCGTCGAGCAGGGCAACACCATCCTCGTGATCGAGCACAATCTCGAGGTCATCAAGACCGCCGACTGGATCCTGGATATGGGCCCCGAGGGCGGCGACGGCGGCGGCCGCGTCATCGCCGCCGGCACGCCCGAGCAGATCGCGGGCGTGCCCGGGAGCTACACCGGCCAGTACATGGCGCAATCGCTCAACATCCGCACGACCCAGAGGCGCCGCAAGCGGGCTTAGAACACACGCCGGAGTGACAGGAGGTCAGCCATGGCACGCGAGATCGACATCGGGTTGGTTCTGGGCGGCACGGTCTCGGCCGGGGCCTATACGGCGGGCGTCGTCGACTTCCTGCTGGAGGCGCTGACGGCTTTCGAGGCCAAGCGGACGTCCGGCGACGCCGACGCGCCGACCCACCGCCCCATCCTCAAGGCCGCCTCGGGCTCCTCCGGCGGCGGCATCTGTGCGGCGCTCTTGGCCGTCGCCGCGACCAAGCGCATAACCCACATGAAGAGCCCGACCCAGGCAATCGGGTCCTTCGAGAACCCGCTCTACAACCTATGGACCGTCGATAGCCTGAACGTCGCCGCCTTCGTCGATTCGGGCGATCTCGACCGGGCGGACGGCCCGGCGGACCGCCCGCTTTCGATCCTCAACGGCGACATTTTGGAGATCGTCTCCGACCTCGCCTTCGTGACATCGAATGCGCCCACCAACTACACGTTCTTCGCCGACCCCTTCGCGGTCAACCTCGCCACCACCAACCTGCGCGGCGTGCCCTACTCCATCCCCTTCATCACCGACAAGGCCGCCGGCGATCCGGGCATCGACCGGCACGGCATGCGCATGCACGCCGACCACTTGCGCTTCGCCTGGAGCCCCACGGGCAAGACCCTCCCGGCCACGATCCCCCTCGACCCGGCGAAGTTCCCGCAATCCATATCCGACATCCCCACCGCACCGGGCTGGCACGACCTTCGCCAGGCGGCACAGGCGACGAGCGCCTTCCCACTCGTCTTCCCGGCGCGCCGGGTCGAGAAGCCGCGCAGCCGGTACAACGCCCACCTGGGCAACGCAGGGGGCAATTTGGCGCCCGACTGGCCGGCGGGCCACCCGGCGAAGCACGCCTTCTACGCCGTCGATGCCGGCACGGTGAACAACGAGCCGCTGGAGCTGACCCGCGCGGCGCTGGTCGGGCCGCGCGGCCACTTCGCGGCCGTGCCCGAGGATATCGACAAGGTCGTGCTCCTGATCGACCCCCTGAACGGTGGCGGCCTCGCGGAGCCGTCGCCTCAGTTCTTCGAGCTTTTCGGCCAGTTGCTTGGCACCTGGATTCAGCAATCGCGCTTCAAGCCGGAGGAGTTCTGGCGGCGCGCGACGAATCGATCTTCACGCGCTTCCTGCTCTCGCCCACGCGCCTCGACGCGGGCGGCGCCCCGGTCGCCCAGGCCCTCGCCACCGACCCACTCGCGGGGTTCTTCGGCTTCTTCGACCCCTCACTCCGCCGGCACGACTTCTTCCTCGGGCGCTGGAACGCCTGGCGCTTCCTGCGCGAGCATTTCGTCCTGCCCGCCACCCACCCCGCCTTCGCCGGCTGGTCCGATGCCGGGTTCGACGTGGATAAGGCCACCGACGGCGCCCCGGTCACATGCCGGCCCATCGTCCCGCTGTACGGCCCGGCGGCGGCCGAGCCCGTGCGCGACACCTGGCCAAGCCTGCCGGACGACCTCTTCGACGCCAATCTGCGGCGCGAGACCGAAGACCGCATCCGCAAGCTCGGCCAGCGCGTCGCCGGCCGCGGGCCGGACGATTCGAACATCGCGCTCGCCATCATCCTGTCCGAGATAGCACCCCGCCTCAGCGACTGGATCGAGAGCAAGGTCAAGGCGGCGATAGCGCAAATCAACGGCGCGCCTAAATAGCGGTAATCCCGCCGCGTCGACGGGCCAGGAGGATCGAGGCATGACCGAGGGCAGGCTCGCGGGCCGGACGGCGCTCGTCAGCGGCGGGGCGGGCGGCATGGGCCGGGCCATGTCGGTGCTGTTCGCCGCCGAGGGCGCCGATGTGGCGATCCTCGACCTTGATGCGCAAGCGGGCGCGGAGGCCGTGGCGGAGATCGAGGCGGCGGGCGGGCGCGCCACCTTCATCGAAACGGACGTCTCGGACGCGGCAGCCGTCGAGGGGGCGGTCGGGGTGGCGCGGGACGCGCTCGGCGGCATCACCATCCTCTGCAACCACGCCGGCACCATCATCGTGAAGCCCTTCCTGGAGACGACGGAGGCGGACTGGGACCGCCTCATGGCTATCAACGTGAAAAGCATGTTCCTGATGAGCCGCGCGGTCCTGCCCAGCATGATCGCGGCGGGCGGCGGGGCGATCGTCAACACTTCGTCTGTCTCCGGCGTCACCGCGGCACCCATGGAAGCCGCCTACTGCACCACCAAGGGGGCGGTGCTCCAGCTCACCCGCTCGATCGCCGTCGAGTTCCGCGACCGCGGCATCCGCTGCAACGCGGTCTGCCCGGCCTTCGTGCGGACGGCCCACGGCCTGGCTGAGATCGACGCGCTCAACGCCCTCGGCTGGGACGCCTCGGAAGAGGGCATCGCCGGCCAGCAGGGGCGCATCTGCGAGCCCGAGGAAGTGGCCCGCGCCGCCCTCTTCCTCGCCAGCGACGACGCCCGTTTCGTGAACGGCGCCGCCCTCATGGTCGACAATACCTGGACGGCGGCGAGCTGAATCCCCACCTTGGGTACGAGGCCCGATCGTAAGCTGGAGTATCGCGGTGACACAGCCGACAGGAGCAAGCGGGGACCGCACGGTCGCGGCCGTGTTCGACGATGCATTGGCATTCCGACGTGCCCTCAGGGCCCTCTTGGATGCCGGGTTCGACCGGGCGGCGATCAGCGTGCTCGCCAAGCACGGGATCGTGAGCGACCATTTCGGCGGCCGCATTCCCGAGGCGGCGGAGCTGGCCGACCGGCCCGACACGCCGCGCGAGGATCTGGATTCCGAAGGCGCCCTCTCAGCCGCCATCCATTTCATCGCCGAATCCATTTCGACCATCGGCACCGTCGGCGCCGCCGGCTTGGCCTACGCCGTGGGTGGGCCGGTGGGGATCGCCGCCGCCACGGCGAACAAGACCGAGTCGGGCATCGAGGGCCTCCTTACCCGCAACGTGGGCGAGGCCGTGATCCGGCGCTACGAGGAAAGCGTGCGCGATGGCGGCATCGTCTGCTGGGTCCACGCCCGCGACGGGGCCGAGGCCAAGGCGGCCAGCGCCACCCTCGCGGCCGAGGGCGGCAGCCACGTCCACGCGGTCGAGATGGCGATCCCGCCGGGTGCGCGGCCGGAGGACGACTGAGCCGCCCCTGTTCTCACACCAAGTGGTAGGCCTTGGCCGCGTTGTCGCCGAGGATCATGCGCTGGTCCGCTTGGGGCAGCTCGGCGACGGCCTCCCTGATCTCGGCGACGGCGTTCATGTGGCCGTCCGAGTGCGGGTAGTCCGAATCCCACATGAAGCATTGGGCGCCGACGTGACGGACCGTGGCCGGGCCAAGCGCCTCGTCGGGGTCCATGGTGATGATGCATTGGCGCTTGAAGTATTCCGACGGCTGCTCGTCGAGCGGGGTCGAGAAGCCCATGTGGCGGTAGGTCTCGTCCATGCGGTCGAGCCAGTAGCCGACCCAGCCGCAGCCCGATTCGAGGAGGGCGACCGTGAGGCCGGGATAGCGCTGGAAGACGCCGCCGTGCATGAGGCTCATGAGGCCGATCTGCACGTCGACGGCGAACATGTTGTAGATCCACCAGGTCCCGGCGCCGAAGGTGATGTCGAACAGCTCGTGCCCGGCGAGGCGGCCGTTGCCGCCGATATGGAGGCCGACCGGCACGCCCAAGTCCTGGGCCGTGGCCCAGAAGACGTCGTTGTCCGGATGGCCGTAGGGGCGGTCGCCCGAGGGGTAGGCGCGCAGCATGGCCCCCTTGGCCCCGGCCTTGACGCTGCGCTCCAGCTCCTTGGCACCCAATTCCGGATCCATCAGCGAGATATGGGCGATGGCGTAGAGGCAGTCGGGGTAATGGCTGCAGAAATCGAGCAGCCAGTTGTTGTAGGCGCGGCAATAGGCCTGGGCCAGCTCGGCATCGTCGCAGCCCCCTTCCCAGGTGATGCCGAGGGAGGGGTAGAGCAGCACCTTGTCGATACCCTCGGCGTCGAGGAGCTTGACCCGCTCGTGCGGGTCGCCGCCGCCGGGAAAGAGGGCGCGGCCCTCGTCGTAGGTGACCTGGCCGGGGGTGAAGTAGCGCTCGAGCTTCTTGCCGATGGCCCCCATGTCGCCGAAGACGCCGTAGCGGTAGTCGTAGGGCTTGCCGTTGACGACCCAGTGCTCGAAGCCTTTGTCGTCGGTCTCGATGCGCAACGCTCGGTCCCGGTACCTGGGCTCCAAATAGGTCTGCCACAGGTCCTTGGGCTCGAGGATATGGCCGTCCGCGTCCACGATCAGTTGCGCCATCGCTCACCCCATTGTCGACCATATTTCCACCGATTGTTAGCACGCCATATGGCCGCCTCCAATCATGGCATGGCATGGTTTCAAGGCCGGGTATTTCCGCTAGGCTCCGCCACACGGAATTGGCGGCACATGGGGCGAGGGGGACATGGGCGAAGAGAGCGGCATTCATTTCGGCTTCACGGCGGCGCCGGTCGATGCCGAGGGCGCTTCCGACGACGCGCTCTATGGCGAGGTGGTGGCGGATTGCGCGCTTGGGCGCGCGCTCGGCTACGGAAGCGCCTGGCTCCTCGAGCACCACTTCACCGACTATTTCCCCACGCCGAGCCCCATGCTCCACATGGCCTACCTGGCCGCGCGGTTCCCCGACCTCTCGCTCGGCACCTGCGTGCTGGTGACGCCCTGGTACCATCCCATCCGCTTCGCCGAGGAAGTGGCCATGCTGAGCGTCTTGAGCGACCGGCCGCTCCACCTCGGCCTCGGGCGCGGCACGGCGAAGCTCGAATACGAAGCCTGGGGGGTGGATCAGGAGGAGGCGCGCGAGCGTTTCGCCGAATGCATCGCCCTCACCCGCCTCGCGCATACGGGCGAGCCCTTCCGCTTCGAGGGCAAGCATTTCCAGATGGGCCGCGCGGTGCCCATCCGGCCCAAGCCCCATGGCGAGCGCATCAACTTCTATGGCGCCATCGGCAGCCCGGGCAGCGCCGAGGTCATGGCCGGGCTCGACCTAGCGCCCATGGTGGTCGCCAACTACCCGCACCACGTCCAGGAGCGCATCCTGGGCAACTGGGCCGAAGGCATGCGCGAGCGCGGCCGGCCCACGGAGGCCACGAAACCGATCATGATCCAGGCCTGGATCGCGGACACGGACGCGGAGGCCCGGGCGCTCGCGAAACGGTGGGTGCCGCCCTTCTTCGCCCTCCAGGCCCGGCACTACGAGGCCGACGAGACGGCCTACGACAACATCCGCTCCTACGAGCAGTTCTCGAAGTTCTTCAGCAACTTGAAACGCCTGGCCGATCCCGAGCAGATCGACCCCTGGCTCGACCTGCAGCTCGTCGGCACGCCCGCGAGCGCCCGCGCCCAGCTCCAGCGCTACATCGAGATCGGCTTCAACAGCTTCGTCATCCAGGTCGCGACCGTGGGCATCCCCCGCGCCGTGCGCCACGAGATGCTGGCCCGCTTCGCGACCGAGGTCGCGCCTGAGTTCTCGCCGGGGATCGGCGGGCGGAAGGCGGCGGAGTAGGGCCGCTCAGCCCGTATAGATCAGGTCGAAATACTCGCAGACGATGTCGAGGCGGGGGCTCCACTCGCGGCCCCAGGTGGCGCACTGCTTCTGGAAGTAGCCGCGGTGGCCGTTGGCCCAGTATTCGAGGCTGGCGTCGCCCTCGTTCTCGCGGGCGGCGAAGTCGGCGCCGACCTCCTCGAAGGGCTTGACCTCGACCTTGACGATGCGCACGACGCAGACCGGCCTGCCCTTGTCGCCGAGCACGACGAAGTAGTCGCCCACCTCGCGCCGGGGCACGCCACTCAGTTCGAAATCGATGGCGAGGTGGGCCGTGCCCCGCTTGTGCCCGGCGCGGCAATGCTCGGTGATGTAGTCGAGCTTGTCCGTATAGGCGGGGTCGGCGAAGGTGCAGGCGTGGTAGTCAGTCGCCTCGATGCCGTTCGCCGCCCGGCAGGCCTGCCAGAACGCCTCGATCTCAGGGGATTTGGTGACGATCATCCTGTTTCTCCCTCTTTCTCCACGGCGTGGGCCAGCTCGAAGCTCTCGCACACGGTCGGCAGGTCCTCGCGCCATTCGCGGCCGAGCTTCTCGCACATCTTCTTGAAGTAGCGGCGGTGGACCGTGGCCCAGTAATCCCGGCTCAGGTCCCCCTCGCCTTCCGAGGCGGCGAATTCCGCGCTCACCGCATCGAACGGCTTGGTCTCGACGCCCGTGATGCGCACCAGGCAGACCGGGTCGTTCGCCGAATTTAGGATGACCCAGTAGTCGCCCACTTGGCGCCGGGCAACGCCGTTGAGCTCGAAATCGAGCCCGAGATGGGCCGTGCCGCGCTTCTGCCCGATGCGCGCCAGCTCGGCGATCTCTTCGGTGACCTGGCTCATCTCCGGGTTCGAGAAGGTGGCGGCGTGGTATTCGGTGGCGTCGATGTCCGCGACCTCGCGGCATTCCTTCCAGAACGCCTCCACCGCCGCCGTCTTGGTGCCGATCATCCGCGCCTCCCCAGGTCTTTTCAGCCTCGCCCCATGTTACACGGATCCCGCCACTCAGTGCGAATGGCGGGGGGTCTTGCGCCCGACGCCGCGATAGCCGGTGGCCGGCTCCAGGCAGGCACCGGTGGCGAGCTGGCCGACCATGGAGCGGTAGATCTCCTGCCACGGCGTCTGGTGCTCGGGCGCGCTTTGCTCGTACGCGGCGCGGCGGCGCGCCAGCGCCGCGTCGGGGATCAGCACGTCCACCCTGCGACTGTTCAGGTCGACGCGCACCATGTCGCCCGTCTCCAACAGGGCGAGGCCGCCGCCCACGGCCGATTCGGGCGAGATATTGAGGATCGAGGGGCTGCCCGAGGTCCCGCTCTGCCGGCCGTCGCCCATGCAGGGCAGCGCCGCCATGCCGGCCTTCACGAGCGCATCGGGGGGCAGCATGTTGACCACCTCGGCCGAGCCTGGATAGCCCACGGGGCCGCAGCCGCGGATGACAAGGATGCAACTCTCGTCGATCCCGAGGGCCGGGTCGTTGAGGCGCGCGTGATAGTCCTCCGGCCCCTCGAAGACGATGGCGCGTGCCTCGAAGCGGTTCTCCGCCCCGGGTGTGGAGAGGTAGCGGGCACGGAAATCCTCACCTATCACGCTCGTCTTCATGAGGGCGCCGTCGAACAGGTTGCCCGAGAGGACGGCGAAGCCGGCGGCCGCCATGAGCGGGTCGCCGTAGGGCCGGATGACGTCCGTATCCGCGCTCTCCCGGCCGCGGTTGTTCTCGCCGATGGTCTGGCCGGTTACGGTCAGCGCATCCTCACGCAATTTCCCGGCCTTCATGAGCTCGCCGAGGACGGCGGGGACGCCGCCCGCGTGGTGGAAGCCTTCGCCCAGGTGGCGACCGGCGGGCTGGCAATCGACCAGCAGCGGGATGTCGTGGCCGATGTCCTGCCAGTCGTCGAGGCCGAGTGCGACGCCGGCGTGGCGCGCGATGGCGATCAGGTGCGGCGGGCAGTTGGTCGAGCCGCCGATGGCCGAGGTGACGAGGATGGCGTTCTCGAAGGCCGCGCGGGTGAGGATGCGCGACGGCACCAGGTCCTCCCACACCATGTCGACGATGCGCTTGCCGGTCGTGTAAGCCATCTGGCCGCGCGCCCGGTAGGGGGCGGGGATGCTGGCGCAGCCCGGCAGGGACATGCCGAGGGCCTCGGCCAGGGAGTTCATGGAGAGGGCGGTACCCATGGTGTTGCAATGGCCGAGGCTGGGGGCGCCGGCGGCCACGAACTCCATGAACTCGTCGGGACTGAACTCGCCGGTCGCGTAACGTTCCCGGCCTTCCCACACCACGGCGCCCGCGCCCACCAGGCGCCCCCGCCAGTGGCCGTCGAGCATGGGCCCGCCCGAGAGCACGATGGCCGGCAGGTCCACCGTCGCCGCCGCCATGATGCAGGCCGGCGTGGTCTTGTCGCAGCCCGTGGTCAGCACCACGCCGTCGAAGGGATAGCCGTGCAGCAGCTCGACGAGGCCGAGATAGGCCAGGTTGCGGTCGAGCGCCGCGGTCGGGCGGCGCCCGCTCTCCTGGATCGGGTGGACGGGAAACTCGATGGGGATGCCGCCCGCGTCGCGGATGCCGGCCTTCACGCGATCGGCGAGCCCGACGTGGATGCGGTTGCAGGGCGAAAGCTCGCTGCCGGTCTGGGCGATGCCGATGATGGGCTTGCCCGACTGCAGCTCCTCCCGCGTGATGCCGGCGTTGAGGTAGCGCTCGACATAGAGCGCCGTCATGCCCGGGTCGGCCGGGTCGTCGAACCAGAGCTGGCTGCGCAGCTTGAGCGACCGCGATGCATCACCCATGTCCGTCCTCCTTGCCCATCGAGAGCGCTTGACAGCCCGTGCCGTCGTGCGAGAGTGGCGGCGGAATCGCCCCACCCCGAGGGGCGGGAGCCTAGCAGAGTTCGGTGGCCATCGGCAGTGGAGGTCCCGCCTTGACAACGGCATCGCTCGAAACGCGGCCCATCGCCGGCGCCCTCGGCGCCGAGATGAGCGGCATCGACCTCGCCGAGCCGCTCGGCAACGCGGCCTTCGCCCAGGTCCATGCGGCCTTGCTCGAACACCTGGTGCTGTTCTTCCCCGACCAGGACCTGACGCCCGACCAGCAGGTGGCCTTCGCGCGGCGCTTCGGCGAGATCGACATGCAGCCCTTCGTCCGGCCCCTCGAGCTGACCACCCTCCCCGGCCATCCCGAGGTGCTGGAGGTGGTCAAGGAGGCGAGCGACCGGGCGCTGAACTTCGGCGGCATGTGGCACCACGACGTGACCTTCCGCGAGCGCCCGGACATGGCCCAGACCCTCTATGCCCGCGAAGTGCCGGACGCGGGTGGCGACACCATGTGGGCCAACCAGTACCTGGCCTACGAATCCCTCTCCGAGGGCATGCGCGGCATGCTCGACGGCTTGACGGCGGTCCATGCCACCCGGCGCCAATTGAGCGAGGAGGACTACGCCGCCTATTACGGCATCGAGCGCGAGCAGATCGACTTCACAGCCGTCCAGCGCGCTGAGGACGCGGCCGAGAAGACGGAGTCGATCCACCCGGTGGTCCGCACCCACCCCGAGACCGGGCGCAAGGCGCTCTTCGTCAACCGCGCCTATACGAGGCATTTTGACGGCATGACGGCGGAAGAAAGCGCGCCGCTGCTCGAGTTCCTGTACGACCACGGCGGGCGGCCCGAGCTCACCTGCCGATGGCGCTGGGCACCGGGCACCCTCGCCATATGGGACAACAGATGCGCGATGCACTACGCGCTCAACGACTATCACGGCACGCGCCGGGTCATGCACCGGGTGTCGATCCACGGCGACCGGCCGGTGTGAGGGCCGTTTGACATTCGCGGCGCTCGGGCGCGTCGCCGTCGCCGTCGCCATCACCCTCGCCGTCCCGCTCTATCTGTTCGAGCTCTATCTGTGGGTCGCGGCGCCGGCCCCGTTTTCCAAGGCCGAGGCCACCCTCGCGCTGCGCGCCCGGGGGGTCGCCGCCTATCCCTCGGTATTCCCGAGCGGCTTCATCGACCTGAGTCGCGCGGTGGGGGGAGCCAGCCCGATCACGGTCGATGGCGCGCCGGTCCTGCCCCTCGCCGGAATCCCCGAGGTGCCGACGGTCTATTGCCGTGGCGTCGTGTACGACAGCGACGGCTTGGGTTTTCGCAACGGCGAGCGGGACGGGCCAGCGAAAATCGCCCTCCTCGGCGACTCCTTCGTCCAGGGATTTTGCGTGCCGGACGAGGGCACCTACGCCGCCCACCTGGGCCAACCCGGGACGGTGGCCAGCTTCGGCATGAACGGCACCTCGATGCTGGCGCAAGCGGCCATCTACCGGGAATTCGTTGCCGTCGAGCGGCCGCGGAACCTCGTCTGGTTCTTCTACGCGGGCAACGACCTGCTCGACTTCAGCGAGGAATCCGGCTTCACCCTCCTGCACGCCTATCTCGACCCCGATCACAGCCAGGAACTGCGGGCGCGGGGTGCCGAAGTCGCCGCCGCCATGCGGCGCTACGTGGACGCGGGCCTGGCGTCCGACGCCGTCGGCCAAGTCATCCATGACGCGGCGAGGCGCCCCGGCCTCGCCGCTCGCTTTCGCGCCTTCGCTACCCTGCGCCTCACCCGGCGGGCCTTCCCGGCCCTCTTCGGCCCCGCCGTCGTGCCCCACGGATTGGCGGGGCTGAGCGAGACGGATTGGGAGACCATCGCCGCGATCTGGGGCGACGTGGTCGGGCGCCAGCGCGCCCATGGCGGGAAGACCACCTTCGTCTACCTGCCCGACCACAGGCGCTTGGGCCGCGCCGAGATCGCCCCCTTCGCCGCCCTGGAGGCGCGCATCGCGGGCATCTGGACGGACCTGGGCGCGGCGCATGTCTCCCTCACCGCCATGCTGGCTGGGCTCGACGACCCCCGCGCCCTCTATGACGGCCTGCATTTCGGCCCCGAGGGGTATGCGCGGACGGCCGATTTCATCCGGGCGGGGATTTCGCGGTAGCGGTAGCGGTAGCGGCCGCGCCGGACACGGAGGAGCGACACCATGCCGAAGAAGCTCTCGGACCAGCAGCGCGCCGCCTACGAGGCCCAAGGCTTCGTCTTCCCCGTCCCCGTCGTCTCGGCCGAGGCGGCGGCCGAGCACCGCCGGCTGCTCGAGGCGGCGGAGCGCACGCACGGCCCGATGCACTACAAGGTGAAGCCCTACCTCGTCTTCACCCCGGCCGCGGCGCTGGGGCGGAACCCGGCGCTGCTCGACGCGGTCGAGGACATCATCGGCCCGGACATCCTGATGTGGGACTGCGCCTACATCATCAAGAAGCCCGACGGGAAGGGCTTCGTGAGCTGGCACCAGGACCTGACCTATTGGGGCCTCGACAGGGACGACCTGGTGACGGCCTGGGTCGCCCTCACGCCCGCGACGCCCGAGAGCGGCTGCATGAAGATGGCGCCCGGTTCGCACCGGGCCGGGCGCATGGCGCACACCGACACCCATGCGGAGGACAATATCCTCCACCGCGGCCAGGAGGTCCGGGGCGCCGACCTGTCACGTGCCGTCGACGTGGTGCTGGCGCCGGGCCAGGCTTCGCTCCACCACGGCTGGGTCCTGCACGGCTCCGGCCCCAATACCTCGGGCGACCGGCGCATCGGCCTCTCCTTCCAGTACGCCGCCACCAGCATGCGCCAGACCGTGGACGAGGGGGAGAGCGCAACCCTGGTCCGGGGCGAGGACCGCTACGGCCACTTCGCGCCCGAGCCCGCGTGCGAGCGCGACTTCGCGCCCGAGGCGGTCGCCTTCCAAAGCGAGATCGAGCGCCGCAAGCACCAAGTCTACGACGACGCCTAGAGCGATTCCAGTCGAACTGGAAACGCTCTAGCCTTGTGCTGGGTTCGTGAGGAGTGGCGGCGGCTTGGCGTGACGCGCTTCCTCCAAAGTCGCTCCGTCCCGGTCTGCGGCCCTGCTCATGCGCGCCGGAACGATAGGATGCGCGCCATATTCCATACTCCCTGGCATGAGGGCGAATTGGCGTTGTGGAACCGATTGCAGAAGGCTCTGGGCGTCGAGGGGGACACGATAGTGTATGGCGCGTTGACGATGAACGACACCAATGCCGCGATCCAGGCGGCGATCACGGGCCAGGGCGTCGTTCTCGTCGGCGAGCCCCTGGTTCGTAACGAGTTGGAGAGCGGCCGGCTGGTCGTGCCTTTCGAAGTCGCCCCGACTATTGAATACTCCAACTGCTCGGTCTATCGGGCCGAAACGATCAAGCGGCCACCGGCGAAGGCGTTCTTGGATTGGATATTGGAGCCGGCTCGGTCGGGAAACAGGATCGAGAGCCAGGGCGCCCCGGCCGAGCTTTCGGTTTCCAGCCCACGGATCGGGCCAGGATTTCTCGACCCGAAGGCGGGACGACCGGCGATAGACCGAAAATTCGTCCTCTCCCGATTAGCGGCGCGAGCGGGTACGGACCTTGGTCAGTAGGTGCGTCTTACCCGGATCGCCTTGCCGACCTGACTTCGGGGCAGCGTCCCGGGCGGCACGAGATCGATCCGCGCGGTGAAATCGAGCTCGTCCTTGAGCGCCCGAACGATTCGGTTGGTGAGGGCGGGACGTTCATCGTCCGTCGTGGCCTCGCCTTCCTCGATCGTGATGTCCAGGCCCTCATACGACGGAGGATGGTCGAGAACGACCTGGAACTCGCCGGTGACGGCCAGGTGCAGGCCGTTCAGAACCCGGGCGATGCCAGTTGGGAAGACGTTGATGCCGCGGACGTGAACCATATCGTCGGCTCGGCCGATCATCCGAAAGCGGAAGCCCGTGCGCCCGCATCGGCAAGGCCCGGTGCCGGTGATCTCCAGCACGTCCCGGGTGCGGTAGCGCAGCAGGGGTTGGGCTTCCTTGTTGATGCTCGTGCCAACCAGCTCGCCGACTGCTCCTTCCTCGATGGCCAACGGATCCCCGGTCTCGGGGTTGACGAGCTGGGGGATCATCGCACCCGCGCCCTGATAATGGATCTCGTAGACGTGATCGCAGACCGCGCCGAAGGTGCAAAGTATGTCCGAGATGCCGAAGAGGTTCTGGGCTCGCATTCCCCAAACCTGCTCGATCCGGGCGCGGAACTCCGGGTCTTCCATCCCTGGCTCGCCTCCGAGGATGGCGAGCTTCAGGCCCAGGTCGCCCGGCTCGACCCCCAGTTCCTCGCGAACCACGGATTCCAGTACCCGCGGATAGGAGGTGGTGCCCATGATCGCGTCGACTCCGGCGTCGCGGATCACGCGAACCAACAGCTTGGTGTTGCCGACCCCGAAGGGGACCACGGCCGCGCCGGTCCGCTCGATGTTCCCGTGCTCGGTATAGCCGCCCATCCAGAGCTGATAGTTCAGACAATGGACGATACGGTGATGGGGGCGAAGCCCGCTGGCCCAGAACGCCCGTCCGCCCACCAAATTTGCCCACTTGATGTCCGCCGAGGTGAGGGCCGTGAAGATGAAACGCCCGGTCGAGCCCGAGGTGCGATGAATACGAGCGACCTTAACCGGATCGCAAGCGAGGAAGTCGCCGAAGGGCGGCTCTCGCTCCTGGCTCCCCCGCAGTTCGGCCTTGGTGGTGAATGGCAGCTTAACGAGATCGTCCGGCGTGTGGATGGCGTCGGGTCCGAGGCCGGCCTCGGCAAATTTGCGCTGATAGAACGGGCTGGCCGCGTGGACGTAGTCGACTTGACGGCGCAGTGCTTCCGCTTCCGCTCGCCGGAGGTCGGCCGGCTGGATCGCCTCCCAATCCGGGTCGAGCATCGTTGCATAGGTCATGAGCGGTGCATTTCCCTTCTAAGAGGCCGTCTCGAAATGTGTTGAGTGGCCGGTGTCGGTCGTGTCCCGGGACGTGGTGTAAGAGCGACGTCCTTGCGTCTACTTCGCCGGTCGAGGTTACCGGCTCATTCCGCGGCGAGAGCCATCGGAGTGTCTTGATGATGGCCCGGGCGGGCCAGGGTTTCCAGGGTCATGTAGCGTCTTGAGACGGCCCACTCGTCGCTCTGCTCGGCGAGGATGGCGCCGACGAGGCGGATGATGGCGGCCTCGTTGGGAAAGATGCCGACGACGTTGGTGCGGCGCTTGATCTCCTTGTTGAGGCGCTCGAGGGCATTGGTGGAGTGGATCTTGCTCCAGCGGTCCCTGGGGAAGGTCATGAAGGCGAGCACGTCCTGTTCGGCATCGTCCATCAGACGGGCGAGGTTTGGGAAGCGTTCGCGCGGGGAGTCCGCGACCCGGCGCCACTGGTTGATGGCGGCTTGGTGGCCATCCTGGACGAAGGCGGTGCGCTTGGCGGCGGCGGCCATGAGGCGCTGTCCCTTGGTGACATGGGCCAGGGCGTTCCTCATGAAGTGGACCCGGCAGCGCTGCCAGGTGGGGCCGAGAACCTTGGCGGCGGCCGCCTCGAGCCCCTCGTGGCCATCCGAGACGACCAGCTTGACGCCGCGCAGGCCGCGCCGCGTCAAGGATCGCGGGAACCCTGCCCAGAAGGTCTCGGCCTCCGAGGGCCCGACGGCCAGGCCCAGGACTTCGCGCCGGCCCTCGCTGTTGACGGCGACGGCGACTATCGCCGTCACCGAGACGATGCGTCCGGCCGGCCTCACCTTGATGTCCGGCCGGCCTCACCTTGATGCCCGGCCGGCCTTACCTTGATGCCCGGCCGGATACCCGGCGCCGCAAAGACCATCCACCTCCAGCGCCATCAGCCGCGCGGCGGCGAGGCCGATCATCTCACGGAGAAAATCCGCGGCCGGGGCCTTTTCAACCAGCGCCCGAAGCGCAATCCTCTCATCGGTCATCTTGTCGTCTCCTTCTTCGGGTTGTTGTCTCGATAACCTCAACCTGACGAAGATCGACGCGATGGCCGCCGGCTTGCGCCCTCCGGTCGCCACCGGCTCCCTACAAGCGGAAGCCGGTGGCCGCGCTCCAGAAGCACGCTGAAAACGCGAGGACCGACACCATGTTTGAGAAGGTCAGGATCGCGGCTTGGGCTCGAAACCCAACCATGCCTGCTTCGCTAAGTTCAACCGAGAGCGGGACGACACCCTGACGCCTAGTGGTACCACCTAACGCTCGAGTCCGGGGCAATACCAAGCTGCGGCCGGGCGGTGAGCCAGACCAGGGTCGCGAGGGTGGCAAGGCAGAGGCTACGTCCCATCCTCGTTTGCTTTGCCTGGGCCATGCGCCGCGCACTGGCGGCGACGAGCTCGGCCGAAACCTGCTCCGCTTCGCGGCGGCCCTCAGCGCGGCGTCTGGAACGCGCCTGCCCAGAAACACCCGGGATCTCCCGACATCCACTGCCAAAAGCGGCTCATGAATCCCCGGTCGTCCGTGACATCGAGGTGGTTCGGGGTGCCGTCGCAGTCCTGGTCGAAGAACCAGTCCTCGGTGGCCGTCGGCGCACCGTCGCCGTCGTCGTCCGGGTCGAGATGGTCGGGGGTTCCGTCGCTGTCCGTGTCGGGCAGCGCATCGGGGCCGGGGTAGGCGTTCGGCCCGATCTCGAGGAGCGTGGGCACGGTGTCGTTGTCATCGTCGTCGTCCAGGTAATCGACGATACCGTCGCCATCGGCGTCTTCGCTCCCGTCGCCCCTGATGGTGGCCAGCAGCTTTTCCATGCTCGAGCCCAGGCGGTCGCCGTCGGGGTCGATCCCAGGCCAGACTCGTGTGGGCCTGAAGCCGAGGTAGTCGGGGGCCCCATCGCCGTCGCCGTCAGCCGTTCCCTCGATCGAGTCGGGGGCGCCGTCGCCGTCCGAGTCGTCGTCCAGATAGTTAGGCACCCCGTCACCATCATAGTCCCGTAGGTCCTGAACGTCCTGGGGCAGCCACAACGGCCGCTTGCCGGGCGGCAGATCGCGGAAGTTCTCCTCGGCGGTCGGGATGCCATCGCCGTCGTCGTCCGGGTCGATCGGGTTCGGGTCGCCGTC
Source organism: Alphaproteobacteria bacterium (assembly GCA_963666705.2). Lineage (GTDB taxonomy): Bacteria > Pseudomonadota > Alphaproteobacteria > CADEGL01 > CADEGL01. Next base: position 222,317 of record CAXXKO010000030.1, read on the forward strand.
GCCGTCCGTGTCGCCCTGGCCCTCGTCACCGTCCAAGATCCCGTCGTCGTCGCTGTCGCTGTCGTGAGGATCGCTGCGGTACACCTGCTCCAAGAAGTTGGTCAGGCCGTCGCCGTCGGGGTCGCCGTTCGGGCCGTCCTGGTCGTCGGCGTCGTAGAGGTTCGGGATGTTGTCCCCGTCCGGATCACCCACGCCCTCGTCGCCGTCCGGCTTACCGTCGCCGTCGGCATCGGGATCGTGATAGTTGGCGAGCCCGTCCCCATCGATGTCCCGGGCCACGGACGGGTCCGAGGGCCAGCCGGCCGGCGGTGCGGCCAGCAGGTTGTCGACGATCTGCACCTCCAGAGAAGTCGGGATGCCGTCCCCGTCGTCGTCAGGATCGAAGATATCGGCGAGGTCGTCGCCGTCCACGGTCGCGAAGAGGTCTTCGCCGCCGTCGGGCAGCAGGTCACCGTCTGAATCCGGGTCGTAGTAATTGGGGAGGCCGTCGCAATCGACGTCCTCGGGTGTCGTGTAGGAGGGCAGAAACGGGTCGGTCAAGGCGCCGGCGCCGGGCTCGAAATCGCGCTCCTCCACGGTCAACCAGCCGTCGGCGTCGTCGTCATCGTCGTCGTAGTTCGGGATGCCGTCCGAGTTGGCATCATCGTCGTCGCAGTCGCCGTTGCCGTTGAAGTCTCCTCGATATTAGTCAGGCCGTCGCCATCGTTGTCGCCAATGGTACAGGGCCCAGCCATCGCCCCGGAAACCTCGATCAGCCCGAAGCCGCAGGCCAGCAGAAACGCCGCAACGACGACTCGCATTTCACTATCTCCCAGGTCGCTCACCGAGCTTCCGTGTTTTTCGGCCTTCCGGAAATCGCCCGGGCCGCCCACATCTTCGCGCGTGAATGCGCCCCGTGGCCGGTTGGCTCGCGGCCGGCGTCGCCTATACGGCGCCGGTGGTAGGGCACATCGGCCGGAGCGCCATCGCCAGGATCCTTCCGACACCATGTCCGCGGCCGCATGCGAACAGGGATATCAAGGCGGTATATTGCGACATCGTGCCTGCCCCGTCGATCCATAATAGGCCATGGCGCTTGCGGCACCAGGCGGCCGCGGATTGGGTCGGCGGTGGCGGGCGAAACTGTCCCCCGGGCCGGTTTCCGGACGCGCCCGACCTGTGGTCAGCGCACATAGCGGCCTCCCGTGGGACATGCCGGCGCCGGCTGGGCCCGCCAGGTCCGCCCGTGCGCCCGTGCGCCCGCAGGCTCGGCCGCACCCAGTCGCGGCCGCGCGCGAGGTCGTGCTCCGAGACCAGCTTCTCCCGGAAGCGCCTGGCCGCGAAGGCCCAGTAGCGGGTGTCGAACCGCGTCAGCACCACCGCCACCTCGCCGAGGTCGGCGCGCCGCGATTGCGCGGTCCATGGACATCCGCGATCTTCATCAGCCTCAGTCCCCGCGACCGCTCCGTCCGGCACACCCGGACCCTCCCACTTTCAGAAGAGCGCCGAAGCCGGACAGATCGAATGCTCCGTGGGCCGGTCATACCAGGTGTTACCGACAGTCGAGGGAATCCGGCTCTTGTCCTCCAATCGTCATGCGAGCAAGCTAGACACGTGGCACGAAAGCCGAATGGGGAATCCCGGTTGGATCGTGCGTCCGATGAGGCGTATCGGCCACGGCACCGCGAGCCGCGGACACCCGCAGGGAGGGCATGACATGTGGACGGCAAGCGATCTCCGGATGAACCGACACGACCGCCTCGCCTTTTCGCTCGAGGAGTACCGGCGGCGCTACGACAAGGTGCTCCACGGCATGCGCGAGACGGGCATCGAGGTGCTGCTCGTCCGCACGCCGGAGAACATCTGCTACCTGACCGGCTACGAGACGCCCGGCTATTACGGCTACCACTGCCTGATCGTGGCGCTCGACCAGGACCCGGTGCTGGTGGTCCGCCGGTCCGAGGAAACCAATGCCTGGGAGTTCTCCTGGCTCGCCGAGACGCAACCGATCCTGGACTTCGAGGAGCCCCTCGCCGTCATGATCGCGACCCTCGAGCGGCGCGGGCTCGCCGACGCGCGCCTCGGCATCGAGGAGACGGCCTGGTTCACGCCGATCGCGGAGTACAAGGCCCTCACCGCGGCGCTCCCGGACGCCACATTGCTCGACGGCTCCGGCATCGTCGAGGAGGCCCGGGTGGTCAAGTCGGCCGAAGAGATCGCGCTCATGCGGCGCTGCGCGCGGATGCTGGACGAGGGCATCGCGGCCGGCGTCGGGATGGTGCGCGAGGGGGTCGACGAGAACGAGATCGCGGCCGAGATCCACCGCGTGCTGGTCGGCCTCGGCAGCGAGTACCCCGGCCTGCCCCACTTCGTCCTCGCCGGCGACCGCACCGCCCTGACCCACGGCACCTGGCGTGGGCAGCGCGTAGGGCGCGGCGATCCCGTGTATTTCGAGCTCTCGGCGACCCAACACCGCTACTCGGCGGCGATCATGCTGACCACCTCGGTCGGCGAGCCGAAGGACGCGCGGGTGCGTCACTTCGCCGAGGCCGCCCTCGCCGGCCTTCAGGCCACGAAGGACGCGATCCGGCCGGGCGTCCCGTGCGAGGAGCCCGACCGGGCCATGCACGCGGCGTGGGAGAAGCACGGCCTTGGCGACCGCCATTTCAACCGCGCGGCCTACTCGATCGGCCTGTGCTTCCCGCCCGACTGGGGCGAGGGCCAGATCCTCAGCCTGCGGCGCGGCGAGAGCCGCCTGCTCGAGACGAACATGACCTTCCACATCATCTCGTGCAGCTGGATCTATCGCGAGCTCGGCGTCGGCTTCAGCGCCACGGTGCGCGTGACTGAGGACGGCTGCGAGGACTTCTCGGACTTCCCGCGCGAGCTCCACATCCTGTAGCCGGGGCGCGGGCGCTCATGCGTATCGGGCAACGTCCGGGGGCCTGGCGGCCCCGGTGCGCCTGGCGCCGCCAACCTCGATATCCTCGAGCGGGTGGCCGGCGCCATCCCGGCGTTCGGCTGGCACCCGCGGCGCCTCATCGACGGGCGCACCCTGACGGCGCTTGCCCCGCGCCTTGCCAGGCCCGCCGTCCCCATCGTCGTCGACCATACCTTCCTCGCAGCTGTCTTCATCGCCGCAACACTCATTTGGTGGCTCAATTGAGTCCGGACCCTAGAGCGGTTCCGCTTTGATCGGACCCACTCCAGCGCTCTATTTCGCTCGCGGCAGCGGACCAAATGGTCCGCGCCTGCGCGGGCGCGCCGGGCGACCGGCGGGCCGCTTTGCGGCCTGGAGCGATTCCAGTCGAACTGGAAACGCTCTAGCAAAAATACTGGAGCCGTGAGTTAAACTTCACGGTTCGAGACATGATGGTGTGGACGGCCCTCCTGTAACGGCATCGATGTGCCAGACTGAGGTTTGTCGAAGAACTTCAGCCAAAGGAGGACCATCCATGGAACACGATAGCATCATCGGTCTCGACATCGCGAAGAGTGTTTTTCAGGTTCATTGCACGGATGGGTCAGGTGCGGTCGTGGAGAGGCCAAGCTGCGGCGCGGCGCCTTGCTCGCGTATTTTTCGGAACTGGTGCCGTCCCTTGTCGGCCTCGAAGCCTGTGCCAGCTCGCATCATTGGGCACGCTCGATTGCGGCGCTGGGTCATGAGGTTCGTCTGATCGCGCCGAGCTATGTGAAGCCGTATGTGCAGCGGCAGAAGAACGACGCGGCGGATGCGGCGGCGATCGCGGAGGCGGTGAGCCGGCCGCATATGCGCTTCGTTCCGGTCAAGAGTGTTGCCCAGCAGGGTGCGTTGATGCTGCACCGGGTTCGCGACCTGCTGATCAAGCAACGCACCATGGCAATCAATGCCCTGCGCGCGCATTTGGCGGAGCTTGGCTTGGTCACGGCCAAGGGCCGGGACGGCGTGAGGGCGCTGGTCGCCATGGTGGAAGGGGACGAGGCGGGCGATGGGGCGGCCGGCGGGCTGGATGGTGTGGCGCGTTCGGCGTTGCTGGGGCTGGTGGCGCAGCTGCGCTGCATGCAGGGCGAGATTGCCGCGCTGGACCGGCGCATCGCGGCCTGGCACCGGGATAGCCCGGTGAGCAAGCGCCTGGCGACGATACCCGGCATCGGGATCATGACGGCGACGGCGCTGGCGGCATCCCTGGGCGACGGCTCGGCCTTTCACTCGGCGCGGCAACTCTCGGCGTGGCTGGGGCTGGTGCCCCGGCAAGCCTCCACCGCGGGCAAGAACAGGCTGGGACGGATCACCAAGCGGGGTGACCCGTATCTGCGCCGCTTGCTCGTGATCGGCGCGACCTCGGTGCTCAAGGGGGCGCGGCGCGGCAAGGGGGCGGGCCCCTATCCCTGGGCAAGCGCGCTGCTCGGCACGAAACCCTACCGCCTGGTCACGGTGGTGCTTGCCAACAAGATGGCGCGCATCGTCTGGGCGGTGCTGAGGCGCGAAGAGGCATATCGCGGGGCGGCGACGGTCTGACATCGAGACGAGGTCGCCGGCGCGACCGGCCGCCTTGTTGGCAAGGAGCTATAGGTAAGTGATGGCAACCCGATCGAGCCGTAAGCCAGGACAACCCGCCAAGGGGTCAAGCGCCTGTGAGCGCGCAGACCTGAATGGGACCCGGCGCACGGAAACCATCAAGGCCAGCGGTCAGGTGATACCGCGCAAACAGGCCGGACACATGACCGCTCTCGACCAGCGCATCACGAGCCAGTGTTCCCTTGCCAACAACGGGCCGTCCACACATGACCCCTCGGGCGCAAACCAGCAAAGAGAGAAAGACCATGACACGCCCCCCTGTACCGCCATTTACCGAAGAATCGGCTCGTATCAAAGTACGGGCCGCCGAAGATGCCTGGAACAGCCGCAACCCTGCAAAAATCGCACTCGCTTACACAAGCGACAGCCTTTGGCGGAACCGCGCCGAGTTTTTGAAGGAGCGTCCCGAGATCGAAGCATTTCTGATCCGCAAATGGGCGCGGGAGCTCGATTATCGGCTGATCAAGGAGCTCTGGACCTTCGCGGGCGACCGGATCGCCGTGCGCTTCGCATACGAATCGCGCGACGACGGCGGAAACTGGTACCGTTCTTACGGGAATGAAAACTGGGAGTTTGACGAGCACGGTCTCATGAAGCGCCGCATCGCAAGCATCAACGACCTGCCGATCGCCGAGACCGATCGGAAGTTCCACTGGCCGCTTGGTCGTCGCCCCGACGAACACCCCGGACTCACGAAACTCGGACTCTAGAGCGGTTCCGCTTTGATCGGACCCACTCTAGTGCTCTATTTCGCTCGCGGCAGCGGACCGAATGGTCCGCGCCTGCGCGGGCGCGCCGGGCGACCGGGCTTGCGGCCTGGAGCGATTCCAGTCGAACTGGAACCGCTCTAGCTTTCCCATTCACTGATGGCGTTCGTGAATTCCTGGATAGCCCCTCGCCGATCGGCGGCCGAAATCTCCGCACGCAGACGACGATCGTCATATCATTGCCTCGGGTTCGCGAATCGGGGATGAGGCAGGGCGGGTGAAATGGCCGGAACGCAGAAAACCGTCTTCGCGGCGACGGACGTCCTCCGCATGTTTCCGACGTTTGTTCGGCGGGCCGAGCTCGAGCCGAAGGTTCGTCGAAGAATCGATACAAGCGTCATCCGCGAGCTCGAGCGGATGAGGCGGCCCGGCCCGAAACCCGGCCCGGGCCAGGCTTGGCAGTCCGCTCATGACCTCCACGAACGGGAGGCGTTTCGAGAGCTCGCATCTTGTGTGACCCACGCGGCCGGGAGTGTCTTGGATTTCCTGAAGATAGGCGGGGCGGGGTTCGCGATCACCGGGCTTTGGGCCAACATGAACCCACCCCATGCCGCGCATGGAATGCACAACCACCCCAACAATGTCCTGAGCGGCGTCTATTACGTGAAGACGAGTGGGCGCGCGGATACGATCAATTTCCACGATCCCAGGCCACAGACCGGGATCATCAAGCCTCCAGTCACTGGCCTAACCGCCGAGAATACGGATCAGGTCGTCGTGAAAGTGCGGAACGACACCCTTCTCATGTTCCCGTCATGGTTGATGCACTCGGTGGACGCCAACAGAAGCGACAAGACGAGGATCAGCATCAGCTTCAATGTCATGTTTTCCGAATATGCGGAAAATATGAGCCAGCCACTTTGGTAGTCGTGGGCCGAGGCATCGCCCGACGGCCCCTCGGCTCCGCCCGGGCGTCGGTCGGAAAATCCGGCATCGAAGGCAGGCGCGGCGGCCCGCGCGCCGGCCGATGAATCCCTCCCCTCCGCCGGCGCCTATGTTATACCAGGATGCGGGCGTCTCGTTCCTGCTGACGGGGCCGGCCCGCGCACGGTCGGCCAAGGGGTGTCTCAATGAAGGCGGAGACCATCGAGACCGATGTGCTGATCGTCGGCGGCGGGGCCGCCGGCTGCGCCGCCGCCATGCGGGCGCGCGAGGGCGGCGCCCGGGTGCTGGTGGTGGTCAAGGGCAAGATGGGCCGCAGCGGGGCGACGCCGCTCGCGAGCTGCCTCGGCGCGCCGTCGCCCATTCCAGGCCCCTATCCCCTGCTCAAGGCCATGAAGAAGCTCTATGCGGGCGTGAGCGACGTGGTGCGCCTGCCGGTGCCCGCCACCTACGCCGACGCCATGCGGGCCATGCTCCAGATCCATTGCTGGCTCGTGGACCAGGACTACTTCCTCGACTTCGCCCTGTGGGCGGACAAGGAGTTCTTCCCCGCCCTGGAGCGGGCCGGGACCTACGTCCTGCGCGACGAGGCGGGGCGGCCCGAGGTGCCGCCCGGCAACAACCCTTACTTCGTGCTGCAATCCCACGGCATGACCGGCTACCTGTTCGGTGAATCCAAGCGCAAGGAGGTGCTCGCCAGGGACATCCCGGTCATGGAGGAGGCGACGGTCTTCTCCCTGCTGCGGGGTGCCGGGGGAGAGGTCGCCGGCGCGCTGGTCCTCGATTACCGGCGCGGCCGCCTCTACGAGGTGGTGGCCAAGACCACCATCCTCGCGACCGGGCATACCAACTGGCTCTCCACCTGCGCCACGGGGACCCGGGAGATGGCGGCCAACGGCCTCGCCATGGCCTTGGGCGCGGGGGCCGAGCTCCAGAACCTGGAGATCCAGTGGTACCACGCCTCCGACATGGCCTATCCGGAGAGCTGGATGCGCCTCCACAACTACCCCAACCCGCTCACCGGCACGCCCCATCAGGCGGTCATGGTGAACGAAGCGGGCGAGCCCTATATGACGATCGGCGACCACGACGTCATCATGCCCTATACCGTCCAGGTGAAGGAGCTCTACAAGCAGGTGCGGGCGGGCAAGGCGCGGTGGGACGGCGGCAATTTCACCGACTTCCGGCTCGTCGAGCCCGAGGTCTTGAAGACGTACCAGTACCATTGGGAGTTCTACGAGAAGATCGGCAAGGACATGGGCAAGGACCCGCTCGAATCCGCCCCCACCTGGCACATGAGCGCGGGCGGCGTGCGCGCCGACCTCTCGACCATGCGCACGCAAGTGCCGCGCCTCTACATCGCCGGCGCCATCGGCGGCCACATGCTGGGCGGGCTGCCGCTCGCCACCTTCGATGGTGAGGTCGCGGGCGCCGCGGCCGCGCGCGAGGCGCTGCGGCGGGGGCCGCCCAAGCCGGTCGCGGGCCAGGCCGGAGCAGGGGAGGCGCGCCTCGCCGGCCTCCTGTCCGAGCCCGCGCGCGCGCAACGAGCGCGACATCGCCCCCATCCAGATCAAGAAGCGCATCCGCGCGGTGGTGTGGGACCATATGATGTACGAGAAATCCGGCCCCGGCCTCGAGGCGGCCCTCGCCGCCTTCGCCGGGATCGAGGCGGAGGTGGTGCCGAACATGCGCCTGCGCACCACCGCGGCGCGCTACAACACCGACCTCGTGGACGCCCTCGACGTCCAGGACATGCTCGATGTCTGTCGCGCGGCGGCCCACGCCTCCCTCGCGCGGGAGGAGAGCCGCGGCCCCCACTTCCGCGCCGACTTCCCCTTCACCGACAACGACAATTGGCTCAAGCGGATCGTGGTGCGGCGCGAGGGGGGCGCGGTGCGCACGCGCTTCGAGCCCGTGCGGCAGAAGTACCTGCGGCCCCAGCGCGGCAGGATCGACTATTTGGGCGACCCGCTGGCGTGATGGGGGACTGTGCATGACCGAGTTCGACCAGGTGAGCCTGCGGCTCTTCCGCTTCGACCCGGACACCGACGAGGTGCCCCGTTACGAGAGCTACACCGTTCCCCACAAGCCCTACATGCGGGTCCTCGACATCCTCACCCATGTCTATGACGAGCTCGAGGTCCCGCTCGCCCACCGCTGGTATTGCGGCACCAAGAAGTGCGGCGAGTGCGCCGTCAACGTGAACGGCCAGCCCATGCTCGGCTGCTGGGAGCCCGCGCTTCCCGAGATGACGGTCGAGCCGCTCACGAACTTCCCGATCCTGCGCGACCTGGTGGTGGACACCGGGCCATACGAGCAGGTCATCATGGGCCTGAAGCCGTACCTGGAGCGCCCCAACCACCACGAGTTCCCGCAGCGCATCGGCCATGCCGAGATGGCCGCGGCCAACCGCCTCTATAAATGTATCGAGTGCAACGTCTGCACCGCCGCCGTCCCGGTCAAGGGCTTCACCGGGGACGGCATCGACTGGGAGGGCTATGCCGGCCCGGCGGCGCTGGTGCGCTTCGCCCGCTTCGCCCTCGACCCCCGGGACGAGACCGAGCGCCGCCCCCTGGCCGAGCGCGGCGGGCTCGCCGATTTCCCGCTCTACGCGGCCCTGGACGGCGTCTGCCCCCAGGGGATCGACATCGTGCGCGATGCGCTTCTCCCGGCCCGCGAGAAGGTCCTCGGCCTGGGCGGCACCGCCCCCGACGCGGCCGCCGCGAGCACGGCCTTCGTGATGGCCCCGGGCTGGAGCGCCTTCGTGCGCCTGACCGACGATTCCAAGCGCGCCCTCGAGGAGGCCGGGACGCTTGTGCCCGCCGCCATCCCCGACATCGCCGCGGCCTACCGCCTGGCCGAGGGCTGAGGCGGGTTGGCGCCCGCATGCCCGTACGCCGGTGCCGGCTAGCACCGCCGGCCCGGAAATGACTATATGATACAGACCCCCGCCTTAACGTGATGGGGCAGTTCGGGGAGCCAAGTCTTGAAGGGCTACAAGCATCCCACATTCCACGTGCCGGTGGCGGGGTCGGTGGGGATGGAAAAGTTGTTCCGGGAGAGCCTGAGTGTGGCTCACCGAACGGTCGCCCACGCGCCGAAGGACACGGACGCCGTTGCCCGCGCTGTGATGTGGTTATACCGGCGGCCGATGAGCTTGACTCATCGACCGCTGGCAAGCGCGACCGCGCGCCCGAGCTTATGCGAGGTAAGCCAAGGGCGCGGATGCGCCCGCCCGGCGCTTGAGGGAACATACAACGGGTCATTCTTATGGGCCGTTGGTTGTCTAATTCCGGTTCGTTGGTCAAGCCCTTCCGGACCCTTGTCTCCGCCGGGAACACGGTTGTCTGCGAAGTCTTTCCCGGCGGGTCCGCCGGGTCGCTTCATGATAGTGCCCTTTGGCTTCGGCCTCCCAAGGTATTATACCTGTGAGCCTATGAAATCACCTTCATGATCCATGGATAGGCGCAGAGGGTTCGCATACGATCCGGTTCTGCGATGAGGTCGATCCATGCTTGGCAACAGGCGTCGATGATGGCCTCGGTGTCGTCGAGGACGCGGAGCGATAGGAAGCGTTCGCGTAGGTAGAGCCAAACCCGCTCGACGGGGTTGAGTTCGGGACTGTAAGGCGGCAACAGCGCCAAGGTGACGTTGTCGGGGACGGTGAGGGCGCGCTCGTCGTGCCAACCGGCGCCGTCGCACATCATGACGGCGTGCGCATCCTGGTCCAGGGTATCGGCGAAGTGTGCGAGAAACAGGTCCATGACCTTGGCGTTGACGCTCGGCATCACCAGGGTGACGTCGTCGCCGGTGTCCGGGCGCACGGCGGAGAAGATGTAGGCCCACTGGTAGCCGATTTGACGCGTCCCGGGGGCACGCTCGCCCCTGCGCCACCACCGGTGACACACCCGGCCCTTGTTGCCGACGCGCGCTTCATCCTGAAACCACAGCTGTAGGCGCTTGTCGGGATGCGCCGCGGCGGTCGCCTTCAGGATGTCGCGAAGCCCCCTTTTTTGAAGCGCTCCTGCGCTTCGGCGTCCCTTCGCGGGTGGCTCGGGCGCGCCTTCTGGCGGGAAAATCCCATCCGCCGTAGAACCCGGGTCATGCTCGAGGGGTGGTAGGTCTTGGCGAAGCGCTCCTCCAGCCAGCGGCACAGATCGGCCCGGGTCCAGGCGCAAACCCCGTCGCGCTCAGGCTCCGGCCCGGCGATGATGACCGCCGCCAGCGCCGCTTCCTCGTCTGCCGTCAGCCGCCGCGGCGAGTAGCCCTTTGGACGGTCGTGAAGCCCCTCCAATCCCTTTGCATTGTAACGAACAACCGCGTCGCGAAGCGTTTGGCGATCCATCCCCGCAAGCCGCGCGGCATCAGCCCAGGGCATCTCCTCCAAAGCATTCGCGATCCCATAGGCCCGCGCCGCCGCTCGACCGTACGATTCCACGCGAGCCCAGCGCCGAAGCTCCAAAGGCGTCAAATCATCCCGTATCTTGAGTGCTGATCCCATGACATCCCCCACATCTGGTGGGAGACCATAGAATCACAATCCGCCATCATCCGCCATCAATGAATATCCCGAGAGTCAATTCAGGCGCTCACTGGTATTAGACGCAATCGCGAACGGCTGTCCGCTTAGCAACCAAACGAACGGGATCGCCTCGGCCACCGTCTCGGCGGGGACGGGTCTTCCGCTTCTCGCGGAGCTCTCTCTTCTCCTTATCCAGCTATGCCGTGGCGCTCGCCTCCTTTTCCGGCCAGCGGAAGGCTTCGCCGGTGATCAGCATCCGGTGCAGGATCACCGCCAGCCGGCGCGCCAGCGCCACGCAGGCCTTCTTGTGGCTGGTCCGCCTCTTGATCCGGCGCGCCCAGTCCTTCAGCGGGTGGGCCCGGCGCACCACCGTCAGCAGGCTGTTGGCGGCCTCGTAGAGCAGCGCCCGCAGCATGGCGTCGCCGTGTTTCGAGATGCGCCCCGAATAGTCCATCCCACCCGACTGCCAGCGCCGCGACGTGAGCCCCACATAGGCGCCCACCGTGCGCGATTTGGCGAACCGCTCCGCTTCGCCAATGGTCGCCACATAGGCCAGCGCCGTCACCGGCCCCACCCCCGGCGTGCTCATCAGCAAACGGCAGGCCGGAGAGCCTTTCGCCCGCGCCACGACCGCCTCGTCCAGCCGCCCGATCTCGCGGCCCAGCGCCGCCGCCGCGGACAGAAGCGGCTCGATCATCACCTTCAGCTCGGGACGCCCCTCCAACGCCTCGCGGACGCGTCCGGCCAGCTTGCCCGATCCCTTGGGAAAGCGAAGGCCCAACGACCCCAACAGGCCACGGATCGCGTTCTCCGTATCGCGCCGCTGGCGCACCAGATGACAGCGCGCCTTGAGAAGTGCCCGCGCCTCTTGCGCCACCTCGATCTTCACCGCCACAGGGCGGCAAAACCCCGTGCGCGCGATCTCCGCCAAGAGCTCGGCGTCGTTCGCATCCGTCTTGTTGTGCTGAAGGCGCATCACCGCGTTCGCATGGCGCGCGTCGATCACATCGACACCGATCCCAAGCCCGTCCAGCTCCCGCGCCAGCCAGCCACTCAGCGTACCCGTCTCCAGAACGATACGGCCAGGGCACGGACAATGCTCCCGCAAAGCTGCGAACAGCGCCCGCGGATCGGTCGAAACCTTGCCCCGCGCCAATATCTTTCCCGCCGCGTCCTTCACGCAAAATGCCGTCTCTTCCTTCGACACATCAAACCCAACATACTCCGTCATGGTCACTCTCCTTGGTTTGCCTATTGGGGCGTTTGTTAGCGACCCCGAATCATAGGCCCGGGAGAGTGACCACCGGAATTACGCTATGTATTAGGTGCGTTCGCCAATGAGGTGAACGAAATAGGTTCCGCGCTCCTCACCTTTAGAGACACCCAAACCGGCATCGCGCTCAATCGCGATAGCCATTCCGAGTTCCTGCTTCAATGTCCCAGCGAGTTTGCGTGCGTCTGACTCCGATTCACTAGAATAGTAGAAAACCGTGGAACGGGGGGCGAGCCAGCTCGGGCGTTCGGCGACAATGAAACCGCCCCGGAATTCTGCCCCATTCTCGCGAATCATCTCCTTGACCCGCTCAAAGAGCGCGGGGTCGATGTCGATTGCGTAGACCCCGATTTTGAAGCCTGCCCACTGACGACCTGCGTCCTTCGCCAGGGTCGCGATGACACGGTCGTTGAGCGCCCGCATAGTACTGACACCAACAATTCCGTCCAGCACCAATCCGTTTGCCTGCTGGAAAGCAACCACACCTGCGCGGCCGGGCGGTAGGTCGAGAAGAGCCAGTTTCACGTCCGTATCGACCGCCCGCAGGGCGTCATGGAGGGCGTTGTTGATCACCCTGTCCTTGTACGACGAGGCGGCTTCCCATAGACGGCGCAGCACGCCGGCCTCGGCCCGCCAGCCGTCGATCCTCGAGAGGGCGACGAGGACCCCTAGATCCGTTCGGTAGTCCCTCCCGGTCAGCACCGCCAGCAATCCCTTTACGGCACGCTGTCCCAGAGCGCCCAAGGCGACGCGCGCTCCCCGCCGAACCTCGGTGTCATCGTCGCGCAGCAAGCTGAGCAGCCGATCCTCGACTACCGGCAACGCCAGGTCGGCGCCGTCCGACAGGATCGCGGCAACAGACTCGGCCGGAAGCGTGAAGCTGGACGAAAAGCCACGCGCACGGGCCCTACCAAGAAAGCGCTCAATTTCAACTCTAGTTTGTAGTTCCCTTGGACCGGCGAGGACCGCGAAGTTACCGCTACGATCGAGCACCGCGTGAGTCGGACCCGATTTCCTTGGACACAGAATTGGCTTAATCGAAGTGTCCAAGGAGGACCGGAACATGACCGATAATTTTGAGAAGAAAGTTGCTGTTGATGGGCCTGTGGTAAATGCGGGCGAGCTTGGCTCGTCCACGTTTTCCCCAGGCCAGGCTTTGCCGGCAGGCCCGCTGGGACTTGGCCAGCGATGGACGGTGGCGCGCAAGCGTGAGGTCGTTCTGCGGCTTTTGCGTGACGAGCCGGTGCAACTTCTGTCGCGCCAGTTGGGCGTAGAGATCTTCCGGCTCGAGCAGTGGCGTGAGAAAGCGATCGGCGGGATCGACGCCTCGCTCAAGCAACGCAAGGGCGATCCGGTGCAGGCGGAACTGGATAGCGCCATGAAGCGGATCGGAGAGTTGACCATGCAGGTGGAACTGCTGGAAGCCAAGACGGAGACCTTCGGCCCTTTGGGGCGGCGGAGGTCGCGGCGATGAGTGCCGCCACCTCGCCCGGCACGGGTCTGGCCTACGGCCTGCGGCGGGTCTGCGCCGCCTGGGGCATGGCCCGCTCCTCGTTCTACGCCATGACCTCCGGCCAGCACGCCGAGCAGCCGCCGGCAAAGCGTCGGGGACCGAAGCCCGCGATCTCGGACCAGGCGCTGCTGGTGGCGATCGAAGCCGACCTGGAGGCATCGCCCTGGGAGGGCGAGGGCTACCGCAAGGTCTGGGCTCGGCTTCGGGTCTGTCGCGACATCCGGGTTGCCCGCAAGCGGGTGCTCCGCCTGATGCGCGAGAACAATCTGCTCTCGCCCCCGCTGCCGCCGCCGTGGCGGCAATCCCCATGACGGTGAGATCATCACTCATGCCCCGAACCTCATGTGGGGCGATGGCGTTCGGGTGTTCACGGTGGACGACGGCTGGGGCTGGATCTTCACCGCCGTCGAGCATTGGAACGCCGAGTGTGTCGGCTGGCATGTCTGCAAGCGCGGCGACCGCTTCGCCGCCCAAGCCGATCTCCATGGGGCTTGCCGGGCTGTATGGCTCGACCGCGGCCGGCGCGGCCGGCGCGGCTCGGGGGCTGGCCTTGCGGATGGATCACGGCTCCCAGATCTGTCGGACCACTTCACCAACCAGATCAAGTTCTGGGGCATCCAGCCGTCCTAAGCCCCAGACCAACGGCGTCGCCGAGCGGTTCAATCGCACGCTCAAGGAACAGATCATCCATGGTCGCATCTACCGCAACATCGCGGAGCTGCGGGACGCCGTCCGCGACTTCGTCGAACTCTACAATGCCCAGTGGATCGTCGAAAAGAACGGCTACCTGAGCCCCGCTCAAGCTCGTCAGGCGTGGCACGCCGCGATCTCAATCAGGCCCGCCGCGTGAGACAAACTTGTGTCCAAGGAACCGGGTGCGCTACGATCGAGCACCGCGCGCACGTTGCCAAGCGCCTCTTCCGCCTTGACCGCGTTCTTCTCCCAGAAACGTGCCAGGACGCTGAAACCGGCAAACGCGCCCAGAGCCAGACTCTGAGGCTGACTTGGTTCCACGGTCAGCGTCTGCTCGATTTCGCTCAGGTCCACCTGAAAATCCGTGTGGTCCCTATTGACTGCGATATTCGTGGTGACGGGAGACGCCCCCTTGGCTCGGCTGATCTGCAGCTCGTATCGACCGGCAGAAAGTTCGAATATCACCCGACCCTTTCTGTCTGTCACGGCCGTATAATAGTCGATGGAGACCGTAACGCCAGGTGCCGGGTTTCCCTTGTCCATCACCACGATGTCGACCGCGAACATTTCGCCGGCCGATGCCTTGGACAGCAGCTCTATCGCGCTCGCGAAAAGCAGTAAAAGGACGAAGCAATAACTCAGCCGTGACGTCGGCGTACGCACACGAGAGTTTCGCCATGGAGAGGCGATTGCCATCGTCCTACTCCACTTCGATGGGGTTGGGGAACCTTATGTCGCCTTCTGAAATAGGGGCCCGCTGCGGGGTGATGACGAGGCTACCAGTCCTGGAACCTCCCTGTCTGTGAAATCCGAACGCGTGGTAGATCGTGGACCGCGGCACGTTCTCTACAAAAAAGATATTCTCGCCGTTTTCCGTGAGGACGTTTCCTTGCAGAAGAACTCCAAAGACAAAATTGTGCCGATCGTGGGCGAGCGTTCCGCTCGTGTCGTTGATCGGCACGTAAACGGTGATGGTTTCGCGATCTTCCAGGTCCCTATACAACTGATCCATGCGATCGTTTGCGAATTGCAGCTCACGACGTGTCTCTAGCTGGTCCCAATAAAAAAACCCAACGTCCCTATCCGGTTAAGGCAGGTCGTGCGCCCTGGGGTTGCAAGACCGTGGATCAACTGGCGGTATGTGATGGTTGGCCGGGCCATGGCGCGGCTCAGGACGAAGTCGCCGAGGTCGTCGATCCGCCGGCGGCGGTTGAAGCGATAGGCCCATTCCCGGCCATAGCGCGGCAAGTGCTTGGCGCTGACGCCATGGTAAGTGCCGTTGAGCCAGGTCTTGAGGTTGCTGAACAGGACGTGGATGATCGGCATCTGCGTCTCGGCGTTCTTGCCTTGGCCTTGGACGGTGGGCTGGTGCCGGTAGACGGCGCCGAGCCCGGCATAGCCCTTGAAATCGTCGGTCAGCAGGCGCGCGCCCGGCGTCACGGCGGCCCGCACGAAGCCGCCGAGCTGCTCGGCATTGGCCCGGGGCAGGATGGCAAGCCGCGCCCGGCCGGCGACGAAGCCGCTGCCCTCGACCCCCTTGCCCGGCGCCACCGCCACCTTCTCCACCGCCAGCACGAGCAGGCTCTTGTTGGCATTGGCCATCCCGCGGCCCCGGCTCTCGGGCTTGCCGCGCCCGCCGTAGTAGCTCTCATCGACCTCGACCATGCCGTCCAGCAACGCATCCGGCCGCTCCGCCAAGCCATGGCGCAGCTTGTGAGCCATCAGCCATGCGGTCTCATAGCGAAGCCCCAGCTCGCGCGCCAGGAACAGGGCCGAGACCCCGCGCTTGTCCCGCCCCATCAACCACGCCGCCAGGAACCATTTGGGCAACGGTGTGCGGGTGCGGTGGAAGATGGTTCCCGCCGTCACCGACTCTTGACGACCGCAAGCCGCGCATTCGAAGACGCGCGCCCGCGCCTTGTGCCGATAGCCCCGCCGGTGCCCGCAGCGGGCGCACGCAAACCCAGACGGCCAGCGTCGATCCGCCAAGGCCAGGATGCACGATTCCTCGTCTCGGTAGCGCTCTTGGAACGTCAACAAGCCGCTCATGCCCTGTCTCCCGACCAATCCTCAGAGGCGGGAACAGTACACCCTTAGAGCGAACATATAAAAAACACTCGGTCGCTACCTGCATTAACCGGATAGGGACGAAACCCAAACCATACAGTCGCAGCGATGGCTCCGGCGCCCGCAATAGTGATCCACCCCTTGATGAAACGCGCGCGTGTGTCGAGGAAGTGGTAGAGCAAGATCGCGGGAATCAGGCCCAAGATAATCACTTGGGAAAATTCGCCGTTGGTAATCAGATCACGACTGGTAGCCCAGCCCATGCCGAAATAAGCCGCCACGACGATCAGCAAGAGCACGAGGATAATCAGATCATAGGGCGTCACCGCGGTGCGCTGCAGGCGAAGATCGGGCGGCGATTCCAGGTCCTGTGTACCACTCTGTGTTGAAAATCCGTTGCCCGACAGTGCTTCCGATGCCTCGGACTCTCTGGGGCCGGCGCCGTTAGTTATTTCTGACATAAACGCCTCGCAACCGAGATTTGCTTTTTTGCTTAAGTTTCAATGTCACTAGTGTCCGGTTAAAAATCGAATAAATTCAATTGGTTGGTTATTTGCGAAGCGTTGCATCTGTTTTCGTCTCCCGCAAGTGCTTGATGTATGGGCATTTTCTCGAAGAGGGTCACCGAGAGGATCTGTAACAAAGTGTAGAGCGAGGCGTCCAGGTCGAGGCGCTTCTTGACGATGGCGACGAGGACGTAGACCGAGACGGCAATCCAGATCTGCGTCTTCACCGCGTTCTCCGACGTGCCGTAGAACTGCTTGATCCGAAGATGCTGCTTGATCCACTTGAAGAAGAGTTCCACCTGCCAGCGGCTTTTGTAGAGCGCGCAGATGGTGGCGGCCGGAAGCGAGAAGTTGTTGGTGATGAAGACCAGCGTCTTGCCGGACTCGGGGTCCTTGAAGCGGATGCGCCGCAGAAGTTCGGGGTAATCCTGACGGGTGTAGAAGCCGTCCAGGGAGATGGTCTGGTCGCAAATGATGCCGGTCGAGCGATCCGTCGGCGCCGAATAGACGCGATGAGCATCGATGTTCGACTTGGCACGCGTGACGAAGAAGGCCCCGGCTTGGTGCAACACATAAAGGCGGGCAAAGTCGACGTAGCCACGATCCACGACGTAGATGGCTCCGGCTTCCGGCAAGAGCATATCGAGGGCATGAACGTCGTGCAGCTTGCCATCCGAGATGTGGATAAAACTCGGAATGTTGCCCCGCAGGTCGAGCAGCGTGTGCATCTTCACCGCCGCCTTGGTGGTGCGGAAGTGCGCCCACGGAAAGACCGACAGGCACAGAGCGATGGTCGTCGAGTCCAGGGCGTAGACGGTATTGGTCAGGTCCAACCCCAGTTCTTCGTCGACGTACAGCGTCCTCGCCTGGGTGATGAGCCGCTGGGCCAACGCCGCATGGATACGCCAGTCGCGCCTTTCGTTGGCATCGGCCAGCGTCGAGCGCCGGACCGGCTGGCGGAAGCCCATGTGATAGAGTTTCGATGCGTGGACCGAGAGGCAGGTCTCGATGTCGCGCAGGCTTTCCCGGTAGGTCAGCTGGGCGAAGGCCATGGACCGGTATTGCTCGGCGCAGGAAAGCGTCCGGACCCGGTGATCGCCGCCATACCGGTCGACGATCCGCGTGAAAGTAGTCCATGGCAGGAAGTCCATGAGCTGAGCGAACAGGGTCTTGCCGGTGTTCATGAGCATCTCCTCGGAGAAACTCCGAAAAGTGCTCCATCCAATTCAAATCGACACCATGCATTTTCGCTTCAAACCCCGCAGAAATCCTGGCTCTCAAAGCCAGCACCGCTCAGTTAACCGGACAGCAGTGTTTCAATGTACATCGTGCCCATATGACGGTTGGAAGGCAACAGGCGGAATTATTCGATAGCCAATCCCGACACGAAGGCCATCCAATTCCCTCCGACAGCTGAAGAGTGATAGGCCGGCGGATGCATCATCTTAGTGCGCCCACTCCTATGCTATGCTGTGCGCGTCTCATTCCTGTCGAACAGGTTCATCTTGGCGCGATTTCGCGCGGCCAGCGGGAGATTGGCTCATGAGGGCGCAGAGAATCGAGACCGACGTGCTGGTGATCGGCGGCGGCGCGGCCGGGTGTGCCGCCGCCTTGCGGGCGCGCGAGCACGGCGCCGACGTGCTGATGGTGGTCAAGGGAAAGATGGGCCGCAGCGGGGCGACGCCGTTCGCGAGCGCCCTGGCGGCGGCCGCGCCGATTCCGGGCCCCTACCCGCTGCTCAAGGCCTTGAAGAAGCTCTATTCGGGTGTGCCCGACGCGGTTCGGCCGCCGATGCCCGCCGCTCTCGCGGAGTCGCTGCGGCAGGTGCTCGATTACCATTTCTGGCTCACCGACCAGGACTACTTCGTCGACTTCGGCCTGTGGGTCGCCAAGGCGTTCTTCCCAGGTCTCGAGCGGAACGGGACCTACATCCTGCGCGATGCCGCCGGCGACCCCGAGGTCGCGCCCGTCAAGAACCCGACCTACCTGCTCCACAGCCACGGGATGACCGGCTACCTGTTCGGGGAATCCAAGCGCAAGGAGGTGCTCGCCACCGACGTCGGCGTGATGGAGGAGGCCATGGTCTTCTCCTTGTTACGCGGTGCCGGGGGCGAGGTCGCGGGCGCGCTCGTCCTCGATTACGTCCGCGGCCGCCTCTACGAGGTGGTGGCGAAGACCACCATCCTCGCGACCGGGCACACCAACTGGCTCTCCACCCGCGCCACCGGGACCCGGGAGATGGCGGCCAACGGCCTCGCCATGGCCTTGGGTGCGGGGGCCGAGCTCCAGAACCTGGAGATCCAGTGGTACCACGCCTCCGACATGGCCTATCCCGAGAGCTGGATGCGCCTCCACAACTACCCCAACCGGCTCACCGGCACCCACCGCCGGCCGGTGATGGTGAACGCCGAGGGCGAGACCTACATGCGGATCGAGGACTACCCCGTCAACATGCCCTACACCATCCAGATGAAGGCGCTCTACCACCAGGTGAAGGCGGGCAAGGCGCGCTGGGACGGGGGCAATTTCACCGACTTCCGCGAGGTCGAGCCCGAGCTCCTCGAGAAGTTCCAGTACCACTGGGAGTTCTACGAGAAGATCGGCCTCGACATGGTCGAGGACCCGCTCGAATCGGCGCCCACCTGGCACATGAGCGCGGGCGGCGTGCGCGCCGACATCTCGGATATGCGCACGCAAGTGCCGCGCCTCTTCATCGCCGGCGCCGTCGGCGGCCACGCGCTGGGCGGGATCCCGTTCGCCACCTTCGACGGCGAGGTCGCGGGTGCCGAGGCCGCGCGCGAAGCAAGACGGCCGGGTGCGCCCAAGCCGGTCGCGGGCCAGGTCGGGGCAGGGGAGGCGCGCCTCGCCGGCCTCCTGTCCGAGCCCTCGCGGGAGCGCAACGAGCGCGACATCGCCCCCATCCAGATCAAGAAGCGCATCCGCGCGGTGGTGTGGGACCACATGATGTACGAGAAGACCGGCCCCGGCCTCGAGGCGGCCCTCGCCGCTTTTGCGTCCATCGAGGAGGAGATGGTGCCGAACATGCGCCTGCGCACCACCGCGGCGCGCTACAACACCGACCTCGTGGACGCCCTCGATGTCCAGGACATGCTCGACGTGTGCCGCGCGGCGGCGAGCGCGTCCCTCGTGCGCGAGGAGAGCCGCGGCCCCCATTTCCGCGCCGACTTCCCCTTCACCGACAACGACAACTGGCTCAAGCGCATCGTGGTGCGGCGCGAGGGCGGCGAGCTGCGGACGCGGTTCGAGCCCGTGCGGCAGAAATACCTGAAGCCGAGGCGCGGGCGCCTCGACTACTTCGGCGACCCGTACGTGTGAGGAGTGGCGGGGGACGGCGCGTGATACCACCTCCGTCAAAAGTGCACTGTCACTGTAATCACCGTAATCCTGTCACCGTAATCCGTAATCAAAAAAGTGCACTGTCACCGTAATCCCTGCGCCGCCGCCGCGACCGCCGCCCGGAATGCCTCGCCGCCAAGCACGGCGCCGCCCGCCAGCGCCGCCCACGGGCCCGGTGCCGCGACTCCTTCGGCCACGAACCGGCGGTAGGCGGCGCGGAAATCGTGTTATACTAACGAGCATTAATCAGAACCCATGCGCCCATTTCCTCAGACCGATGGACATGATCTTCCACGGCTGGTCGATGAGCTTGTTCCAGGCTTGGCAACAGATGGCGACGATATCGTCGTATGACTTGAAGATCCGGTTGGACAGCCAGTTGTCGCGCATGAACTGCCAAATGTTCTCCACGGGGTTCAGCTCGGGCGCCCTCGGCGGCAAGGGCAGCAGCGTGATGTTGGCCGGGACTTCGAGCTTGCCGGTGGTGTGCCATCCGGCCCGATCGAGGATGAGCACGGCGTGGGCGCCCGACGCCACCTGGGACGAGATTTCATCGAGGTGCCATTGCATGGCCTTGGTGTTGCAGCGGGGCAGGACGAGGCCCGCGCCGACGCCGCGTTGGGGACAGATGGCGCCAAAGATATAGGCCGACTTCGTACGTTGGTCCTTGGCCGCCGTGGGCCGGCTGCCGCGTCTCGCCCAGCGCCGCGTGAGCTTGGTTTTCTGGCCGACCCGGGCCTCGTCCTGCCACCAGATCTCTATGGCGGTGTCGGCTGGAAGGCCGGTGCGGATCTCTTCCAGCTCGGCCGCGAAGTTTTTTTAAAATCCTCGACCGCGAACTCGTTCTGCCCCTTGTGCCGCGGCCGCGCCGATATCTTGCTGAACCCCAGCGCCCGCAGCTCGCGGCCTACGCTCGACTCCTCAAGCGAGATGCCAAACTCCTCGAATATCCAAAGCGCCAAGTCCTTCCGGCGCCAGCGCACAACGCCGTGGATCGCCGGGATCGGCCCGTCCTCGACGAGCCGGGCAAGAGCCTGGCGTTGCGCATCGTCGAGCTTGCGCGGCTTGCCCGTCGCCTTGCCGTCAATCAGACCATCCGGCCCTTTGGCGTTGAACCGAAGAACCCAGTCGCGGATGACTTGAAGCCCGACATCGCCGAGCCGAGCCGCGTCCGTACGCCGGCCCCCATCGTAGATCACCGCCAGCGCAAGAAGACGCCGGCTCTGGCCCGCATCCTTCGATGCCTTGGCCAATCGACGCAAACGCGGACCATCAAAATCCGCGCGTAACGAAACCGCTCTGCTCATGGCGAACCTCCAAAGCCGTTCGCCTCATTGATTCAGACTTTTGACCGATTGGGAATCCCCTAAACGAGTCTCATTCAATGCCCGATGGTATTAGGCACCTTATGCGGTGGGTTAGATATTAGAAAACCACTCGGGGTCAACGGTGATTTTCCGCACCATCTCGGTGTGAATTCCGAGGGCTAGTTCCTGTAGCAAATCGCAGAGTTCGCCGCCGTCGATCAGGTCGATCGCCACTGCCGCGTCTCGAACAGCCTCATCTTGGGCGTCTTTTGAAAAGGTGCCCGTGGTGATGAACAGTCCCTTATCGCTCTTGGCACTCATTGAACCTCGGAAGTCCCGAATCTGAGGTGAGGAGACGCTACCCTTGTATCGCTTGGACTGGAATGCGACGTGAAACGACAGGAGTTTGATGCGTAACACGCCTACACCGTCGATCCCTCCATCCCCAACTCGGCCCGTGACCTTGACCTTGGTGAAACCGTATTCCCTTAGGATTCTCTGACACAGCCGCTCGAACGCGCTGGGTTCCATGTTAGTAAGCACTTTTAGCAGTGCGTCCTTCCGGTTATCGGCACTGTTCCCCTCAATATCCTCTTGGCTATCGGCCTCCTTAATCTTGCGTTCCTCTGCCGCTTGCTTTCGAACCTTCTTGACAAAATCTGGGATGTCATCAGAAACAACATGCTCACCAGTGCTTGTAATAGTCCAGACTCCACGTTGACTGTTGTCAACAGCACTCACCTTTCGGAGGTAGGTTTTTGCCCAAGCAAGATTGTAATTGAGCTTGGTCTGGCGGTGGTCGGTGTGGAGGAAATTTTGCACTTCCTCTGAGAATCCTTCAAGTTCGATGATCTTATCAAGCAATTCTTGGTTGGACGCGGAACCACCCATCGCTTTCAAAGCCTTGAGGGCGGGAATCATCAATGCATCAAACGTCGGAACCGCAGCGGCAGCGTCTTTGATGTTCATTGACGTACGGGGGTATCCCAGTGAATTTCAACTCAGATGTAACCGTTTTCAAACCATAGCTCTGATTTCCCACCAATTCAATGAAGTGATGGTCCTTTATGCAACGTGGCGTTTTGCCAAATCCGACTCAAATTGGTTTTCACTCCGATTCGCTGTCAGCACACGAGAACGAGGTTTGTTTTGCATGTTGCATTGGACGAATCTCCAAAACGGAATCGTTGATCCCCGCGGTCAATGCAACATGCAAGACCTGACCCAGACGCTTTGTGATCGTTGATCCCCGCGGCAATGCAACATGCAAGACCTGACCCAGACGCTTTGTGAGCTGAGCTATGGCTGAATCTTGGTGACGGTATGGGTCAGGCGGCGGCTTGCGGTTGTTGCCTGACGGCTTCGATGCCGTCGATGAACTTTACACCGACGATCAGCTTGGGCAACTGGTTGTGTCCGTCGAGGCGGCGCCAACTGTTTTGTGCCCCCTGGGTGAGCTTGAAGACCATGGCGAGCGCCGTCTTGTTGGAGAGGCATCCCTTGGATCGCACGGTACGGTGTCGCACGGTGGCGAATGTGCTTTCGATGGGGTTGGTTGTCCGCAGGTGCTTCCAATGCTCGGCGGGAAAGTCGTAGAACGCCAGCAGCGTTTCGCGATCCTTGGCCAGGCATGCAGCCGCCTTTTCGTATTTGACGGCGTAGGTCTCGATGAAGGTGTCGAAGGCGTTGTCTGCGTCGCTCCTGGTCTCGGCCATCCAGATGTCCTGGAGAGCACGCTTTGCCTTCGATTGCTGGCTCTTGGGCAGCTTGTTCAAGACGTTCGCGGTCTTGTGCACCCAACAGCGCTGGCCGCGCGTCCGGGACCACACTTCCTCGATCGCCTTCCAGAAGCCGAGCGCGCCGTCGGCGACCGCGAGTTCAGGCCCCATCGCGAGCCCGCGCCGCTTGAGGTCGAGCAGCAGCTCGCGCCATGATTGGGTGCTCTCGCGCACGCCGTCGATGAGGCCGACGAGTTCCTTCTTG
Organism: Alphaproteobacteria bacterium; assembly: GCA_963666705.2. Lineage (GTDB taxonomy): Bacteria > Pseudomonadota > Alphaproteobacteria > CADEGL01 > CADEGL01. The sequence goes on from CAXXKO010000030.1 coordinate 245,724, forward strand.
CCCTCGGGCGTCGCGCCGATGATGACCAACAGGCATTGCGCGTCGTCCTCGAGCCGGGCCTGCACGTGGATGCCGTCGGCCCAGAAGTAGACGTAGCGCCGGGCCGACAGATCCCGCTTCAGCCAGTGTGCGTGCTCCCCCGCCCAGACTTCGGTGAGCCGCGCGATGGACGAGGCCGAGAGGCCGCCGGCGTCCGGCCCGAGTAAGGCCGCCAGCGCCTCGGTGAAGTCGCCGGTGGAGATGCCCTTGAGGTAGAGGATGGGGATCAGGACCTCGAGGCTCTTCGAGCGCCGCGCATAAGGCGGCAGCAGCGCCGAGGAGAAGCGGATGCGATCGGCGCCCAGCCCCGTGCGGTCGCGGACCCGTGGCCCGCGAACCGCGACCGGGCCGATGCCGGTCATGATCTCGCGTTCCGGCAGATGACCGTGGCGCACCAGCCGTTGGCGGCCTTCATCGGTGCGCTCCTCGGCGTGGCTCCCGAGGAACGCGGCCACCTCGGCCTCGACCGCTTGGGCCAAAAGGGAAGGGGCGCCGTTGCGCAGCACCTCGGTCAACGGATCGGAAAACGTCGATGGCTGGGAAAGCTTCAAAACGTTATTGTCGGTCACGGCGTATCACTCCTTTGCTGGAGAAGTGGAGGCTCAATCACCCCCACGATACGCCACCTTAACCCTTCACGCCGTCACCAACTTCTGGCCATAGCTCGGCGGCGCTTTGACCCCGACGCTTCGGTGGCCAATCCAGCTTGGGTGGCCAAGCTTCGCCTCGATGCCCGGTCGTGGCACCGTCTTCGGTGCTTGGGGGATCATCCGGGAAGCCCCGACCTGAACCGGGGAGAGGTCCGATGAACGACAGTGCCGCGACCAGCGCCGCGTTCGTCGTGCGGCAGGGCAACAACATGCCCGTGCATGCGCCGCTGATCCCGGATCCCTTCGTGCCCTACCATTGCCCGGGCAACGCCAACCTGTTCGTGATCTGCCGCACCGATCCGGCGCGCCTGGCCAAGTACTTGGCGCCGACGCCATTCGAGGCCATCGACGATCGCTACGTGATCTACGTCTCCGACTTCTCGAACTGCGACAAGGCCGTCTACATGGACACCGGCATCATCGTCCTGGTGCGCTTCGGCGAGCGTACCGGCGGCTACTACCTGTTCGTGTACGAGGACAACGAAGTCGCCATCTCCGCCGGCCGCGACCTGTGGGGTTACGCCAAGAAGTACGCCGAGCCCACCATGACGGTCGAGGGCGGGCGGGTGAGCAGCCGGACCGTGCGCCACGGCGAGGCCATTATCGAGCTCGACTGCGACCTTTCGAAGCCGGTCGCGGACCTGCCCAGGCTGGTGACCACGCCCCACCTCAACATCCACGTCCAGCCCGGGCCCGACGGCCGGGTGCTGAACAAGCGGGTCATCGAACGCGACACCTCGCCGGACTTCGAGCTCACCTCGGAGCAGATGGGCGAGGGCCGGGTCACCCTGCGCGGCATCGCCACGGACCCGCTGCACGAGATCCAGCCCCGCGAGGTGCTGGGCGCGCGCTACGTCATCGGCGATTTCCACGCCACCGAGAAGAACGGCTGGGGCCGCACCATCGCGGAGCTGTGACGGGCGGCCCGCGGGGCGTTCGCCGGCGGGTGGACGGCGTCGCGGCCGGGACGGTCGGGCCGACCCTGGAGGCGACCCACACCCTGGCCGCCGAGGCCCGCCGCGCCCACGGCATTTCGGCGGGCCACGCCCGCGCCATCGCGGACATGGGCACCGCGGGCGCGTAATACCAACGGCTCATAAGGATGACCCGTTGTATGATCCCTCAAGCGCCGGGCGGCCACGTCCGCGGCCTTGGCTTCTTATATCGCTCAAGCGCCGCTAAGGCTGGCCTCGCATAAGCTCGGGCGCGCGGTCGCGCTTGCCAGTGGTCGATGAGTCGAGCTCATCGTCCGCTGGTTGTCTAATTCCGGTTCGTTGGTCAAGCCCTTCCGGACCCTTGTCTCCGCCGGGAACACGGTTGTCTGCGAAGTCTTCCCCGACGGGTCCGCCGGGTCGCTTCATGATAGTGCCCTTTGGCTTCGGCCTCCCAAGGTATTAGACGCAATCGCGAACGGCTGTCCGCTTAGCAACCAGGCGAACGGGATCGCCTCGGCCACCGTCCCGGCGGGGACGGGTCTTCCGCTTCTCGCGGAACTCTCTCTTCTCCTTATCCAGCTATGCCGTGGCGCTCGCCTCCTTTTCCGGCCAGCGGAAGGCTTCGCCGGTGATCAGCATCCGGTGCAGGATCACCGCCAGCCGGCGCGCCAGCGCCACGCAGGCCTTCTTGTGGCTGGTCCGCCTCTTGATCCGGCGCGCCCAGTCCTTCAGCGGGTGGGCCCGGCGCACCACCGTCAGCAGGCTGTTGGCGGCCTCGTAGAGCAGCGCCCGCAGCATGGCGTCGCCGTGTTTCGAGATGCGCCCCGAATAGTCCATCCCACCCGACTGCCAGCGCCGCGACGTGAGCCCCACATAGGCCTCCACCGTGCGCGATTTGGCGAACCGCTCCGCTTCGCCAATGGTCGCCACATAGGCCAGCGCCGTCACCGGCCCCACCCCCGGCGTGCTCATCAGCAAACGGCAGGCCGGAAAGCCTTTCGCCCGCGCCACGACCGCCTCGTCCAGCCGCCCGATCTCGCGGCCCAGCGCCGCCGCCGCGGACAGAAGCGGCTCGATCATCACCTTCAGCTCGGGACGCCCCTCCAACGCCTCGCGGACGCGTCCGGCCAGCTTGCCCGAGCCCTTGGGAAAGCGAAGGCCCAACGACCCCAACAGGCCACGGATCGCGTTCTCCGTATCGCGCCGCTGGCGCACCAGATGACAGCGCGCCTTGAGAAGTGCCCGCGCCTCCTGCGCCGCCTCGCTCTTCACCGCCACAGGGCGGCAAAACCCCGTGCGCGCGATCTCCGCCAAGAGCTCGGCGTCGTTCGCATCCGTCTTGTTGTGCTGAAGGCGCATCACCGCGTTCGCATGGCGCGCGTCGATCACATCGACCGAGACCCCCAGCCGGCCCAGATCCCGCGCCAGCCAGCCACTCAGCGTACCCGTCTCCAGAACGATACGGCCAGGGCACAGACAATGCTCCCGCAAAGCTGCGAACAGCGCCCTCGGATCGGTCGAAACCTTGCCCCGCGCCAATATCTTTCCCGCCGCGTCCTTCACGCAAAACGCCGTCTCTTCCTTCGACACATCAAACCCAACATACTCCGTCATGGTCACTCTCCTTGGTTTGCCTATTAGGGCGCGTCCTCGCGACCCCGAATCATAGGCCCGGGAGAGTGACCACCGGAATTACGCTATGTATAAGAGATCGTTGGCAAGCCCCCATCCACCACGGTAGGCGAAAGACCGACATGGATAAATTCAAGCTGGACGGCTTGACCGCATTGGTAACCGGTGCCGCGGGAGGACTGGGCCGCGCACAGGTCGAGGCGCTCTTGGCCGCCGGGGCAACTGTCGTTGCGACAGATCGCGGCATGGACCTGCTCGAAGAAGCCATGCCGGATCAGTTGAAAGAGCACTCGAATATAGCATTGCAATCTCTCGACGTTACAAGCGTCGACAGCATCAACGCCGCCGTCGACAGATGTCGTGAGGATTTCAGCGGTGTCGACATCCTTGTAAACAACGCCGGCATCTCAGTACCCGGCGTCGCCCTCGACTATACCATGGAAGATTTCGATCGCACCGTCGACGTCAATTATCGCGGCGTGTACAGGATGTGCCAGATTGTTGGAAATTCCATGAAACAACGACAGGCTGGAGGAAGCATCGTCAATCTGGCATCCGTTGGTGGGCAGGTCGTCGATGGTTCGAGATCTTCGGCTTATGACGGAACGAAAGCAGCGGTGATCCAGATTACGAAGAACTTTGCTTATGAGCTTGCCGATTACGGGATTCGCGTCAACGCAATTGCACCGGGATACATTGAAACGGAGATGAGCAGGATTTTTTTGCAGGACGCCGAGTATGTGAAAGACCTGACCGAGAAGAAAATACCAATGAGGAGAATTGGGCAGCCGTCCGAGGTGGCATCTGTCGTGGTGTTTCTAGCATCCCCGGCAGCTTCTTATGTAAACGGGCACACTCTGAATGTAGACGGTGGCTGGGTGATACATATTTTATAAGGCCACCCACATCACCGAAGCTCCAGTCTATTCAATTAGTCTCGATTTGATCCGACACCGCCCCCTTCCCAACATGTTGAGATGGGGCCGGCGCATCTCTTTATGGAGATGATGGTTGCCCGTTCATGTGTTCACGACCGGCGCAACGATCTTCGCGGATATGTCCCCAGACACCCCTACCCGGCGAGTGGGGGGTCGATGACACGGACGGGATGGCGCTCGGCCAGGATCTCGACTTCGAGCTCGGTGTGTCAATGGCGGAGCAAAAAGGGACCACCTCGGCGGTGTAAGAAGGGACCGCTTGGCGGCTGCGGGCTTGTCCCCGTAGTCCACGGGAGGGCCCCGCGCGCGACGCGGTGTGCCCTCAACAGGCTGACGCGGCGGCGCGCGCGGGAGGGACCTGTGGGCCCACGGGGTCAAGCGTGGGCTGGGTGGTCGGTTCAGTTAGCAGTCGGGGTTTGACGCCTGCGGCTCTGGTTGAGCCTGTAGCTGTCACCGTTCATCTCGAGGATGTTGACGTGGTGGGTGAGGCGATCGAGGAGCGCGCCGGTGAGGCGCTCGGAGCCGAACACCTCGGTCCATTCGTCGAAGGGCAGATTGGTGGTGACCAGGGTCGAGCCCCGCTCGTAGCGTTGGCTGAACACCTCGAACAACAGCTCGGCGCCGGTCTTCGACAGCGGCACGAAGCCGAGTTCGTCGACGATCAGAAGCTTGTAGGTGGCGAGCTTCTTCTGGAACCTCAGCAGCTGCTTGTCATCGCGGGCCTCGATGAGTTCGTGGACCAGCGCGGCGGCGGTGATGAAGCCGACCGAGAGGCCCTTCTGGCAGGCCGCCAGGCCGAGACCGAGGGCGATGTGGGTCTTGCCGGTCCCACTGTTGCCGAGCGCGATGAGGTTCTCGCGGCGCTCGATGTACTCGCAGCGGGCCAGCTCCAGGACCAGCGCCTTGTTGAGCGAGGGGATGACCTTGAAGTCGAAGCTGTCGAGGCTCTTGACCACGGGGAAGCGCGCCGCCTTGATGCGCCGCTCGACCATGCGGCGCTCGCGGTCGATCAGCTCGAGCTCGGCGAGTCTCAACAGGTAGCGGACGTGATCGACGCCTTCCGAGGCGCACTGCCGGGCGATCTTGTCGTACTCGCGCAGGAAGGTCGGCAGCTTCAGCGTCTCGAGGTGGTGGGCGAGCAGCACTTGCGGTGTGTCGGTCATGCGCCGAGCCCCGACAGCAGGCTCATGTACGACTTGGCGGACGTCATCGCGACCCGGGCGCGCGGCAGATACGGATAGACGTCGAGGTTGAGCCTGGGCGGCCGCCGCTCGATGCGGCACAGTACCAGGTGCTTCACCGCATCAAAGCCGATTGCGCCGAGCCGCAGGGCGTCGCCGACCGCACCCTCGACCTCCTCGAGCCGGAAGGTCTCCAGTAGACGGAGCACCTGGACGTACTCGCGCTTGCCTGCCTTGCCCATACGAGCTTCGAGGAGCCGCCGCAGAGTGATGAAGGCCTCGGGCAGGTCCCAGCCCGCCAATGGCGCGGCCTGGTCGAGGGCGCCGATCTTCTGCTCGATCAAGGGCAGGTAATGCAGCGGGTCGAAGATCAGGTCCTCGCTGTCGTAGGACCGGCGGTGCCGGGCGATCACCTCGGCCCCGCAGCTGATCACCACCTCATCGACGTAGCCCCGGATGAGCACCTCACGGTGGCCGTAGGCCACGGGCACGGAATAGTCGTTGCTGCGGTAACGCACCAGCGACAGCGAACTCGCCCGTCCAGGGCGCTTATCGCAGGCATCATAGGGAGCAGGCGGCAATGGCAAGAGAACTTGACGATCCCGCTCGAGACGCTCGCCGATGGTCTCCTTGTGGCCCCGCAGCCGCGCCGCCTGGCGCCGGCGGCACTGTTCGGCGAGAGCATCGTTGAGGGCCGCGAAGCTCTCGGCACGCGGGACGGGGACCAGGAAGTTCCGCCGGATGAAGCCGACCAGTCCCTCGACCTTGCCCTTGTCGTTGCCCTTGCCCGGCCGGCCGAACCTGTCCTCGAACAGATAGTGGGACTGAAGCTCCGTGAAGACGCGCGTTCGCTGCCGCTTCCCATCGCCCAGGATCCGGGCAACCGCCAGCTTGGTGTTGTCGTACAGGATGGATCGGGGGACGCCGCCGAAGAAGGCAAACGCCGCGTTGTGGCCATCGCAGAATGCTTCGGTCGTCTCCGCCGGATAGGCCGCAACAAAGCAACCATCACTGTGGGGAAGGTCGAAGGCAAGGAAGTGGATCTTCCGTAACGCGCCGCCGATCACCGCCATCGCTTCGCCGAAGTCCGCCTGGGCGTGACCGGGGGAATGGGAGAGTGGCACGAACACCTCACGCTGAGTCGGACCCGATTTCCTTGGACACAGAATTGGCTTAATCGAAGTGTCCAAGGAGGACCGGAACATGACCGACAATTTTGAGAACAAAGTTGCTGTTGATGGGCCTGTGGTAAACGAGGGCGAGCTTGGCTCGTCCACGTTTTCCCCGGGCCAGGTTTCGCCGGCAGGCCCGCTGGGACTTGGCCAGCGGTGGACGGTGACGCGCAAGCGTGAGGTTGCCCTGCGGCTTTTGCGTGGCGAGCCGGTGGAACTTTTGTCGCGGCAGTTGGGCGTGGAGATTTTCCGGCTCGAGCAGTGGCGTGAGAAGGCGATCGCCGGGATCGATGCCTCGCTCAAGGAACGCAAGGGCGATCCGGTGAAGGCGGAACTGGACATCGCCATGAAGCGGATCGGGGAGTTGATCATGCAGGTGGAACTGCTGGAGGCCAAGACGGAGACGTCCGGCCCTTTGGGGCGGCGGAGGTCGCGGCGATGAGTGCCGCCACCTCTCCCGGCACGGGTTTGGCCTACGGCCTCCAGCGGGTCTGTGCGGCCTGGAGTTTTGCCCGTTCCTCGTTCTACGCCATGAAATCCCGGCAGCAGGCCACCGCTGAGCGCCCACCAGCAAAGCGCCGGGGACCGAAGCCCTCGATCTCGGACGAGGCTCTGCTGGTGGCCATCGAGGCCGACCTGGAGGCATCCCCCTGGGAGGGCGAGGGACACCGCAAGGTCTGGGCTCGGCTTCGGGTCTGTCGTGGCATCCGTGTTTCCCGCAAGCGGGTGCTCCGGGTGATGCGCGAGAACAACCTGCTCTCGCCCCATCGCTGCCGCCGCCGTGGCGGAAATCCCCATGTCGGTGAGATCATCACCCATGCCCCCAACCTCATGTGGGGCACGGACGGCGTTCGGGTGTTCACGGTGGACGACGGCTGGGGCTGGATATTCACCGCCATCGAGCATTGGAACGCCGAGTGCGTCGGCTGGCATGTGTGCAAGCGAGGCGACCGCTTCGCCGCCCTTCAGCCGATCTCCATGGGGCTTGCGAGGCTGTATGCCTCGACCTCCGCCGGTGCGGCGCGGGGGCTGGCCTTGCGGATGGATCACGGCTCCCAGTATCTGTCGGACCACTTCACCAACCAGATCAAGTTCTGGGGCATCCAGCCGTCCTACGCCTTCGTCGAACAGCCCCAGACCAACGGCGTCGCCGAGAGGTTCAATCGCACGCTCAAGGAACAGATCATCCATGGCCGCATCTACCGCAACATCGCGGAGCTGCGGAACGCCGTCCGCGGGTTCGTCGAACAGTACAATGCCCAGTGGATCGTGGAGAAGAACGGCTACCTGAGCCCCGCTCAAGCTCGTCAGGCGTGGCACACCGCGATGTCACTCAGGCCCGCCGCATGAGACAAACTTGTGTCCAAGGAACCGGGTGCGATACACGAACACCTCACGCGACCGAAGCCCCTGCTCACGAACGTAGTCCTTCACGATGGTGTAGCCGCCCGTGAAACCGTACTCGTCCCGGAGGCGGTCGAAGATGCGCTTCGCAGTGTGCCGTTGCTTGCGGTGGCTGGTCCGATCGTCTTCCAAGATCCGATCGATGATTCCCGTGAACGGACCCAGCTTTGGCCGCCTCGGCGGCGCGCTTCGGCGATACCCTGGCGGCACCGAGAACGACAGCATCTTACGGACCGTCTTGCGGTCTACACCAAACACCCGCGAGGCCTCGCGGGTGCTCATCCCCTCGACATGACACGCCCGCCGAACCCGTGCGTACAACTCCACCCGATACATCCCCCCCGCCTTCCAGTCAGAGCAACCCTGACAGAAGGCTATACGCGGTCCCATTTTGGTCCGCCGCAGCCGGATCGACCGGCCGCTTCAGTGGGGGATTATTGCTCTGCCGTTCTCACACAAAATGGAATCCCAAATCGGACTCTTTCGTTCCGATCAATCCACTAGGATAGGCGGGGTTCATGACGGACTTCACCTGGACCAAGGCCCGCGAGGAACTGGCGGCGCGACGCGCCCGCGCGCTCGAGCACGGCGGCGAGGCGGCCGTGGCGCGGCAGCGCGCGGCCGGGCGCCGGACCGCCCGCGAACGGTTGGCAGAGCTGGCCGATCCGGGCAGCTTCCAGGAGATCGGCACCATCGCCGTCGACCGCAGTTACGACGCGGACGGCAATCCATTGGAACCGACCTCGACCTCCTACATCACCGGTCTGGCCGAGGTCGACGGCCGTCCGGTCGTCATCGGCGCCGACGATTTCACCGTGAGCGGCGGCTACACCGTCAATCTGGAGCAGGCCAAGGGCCATTTCGACGGCTATGCCGAGAAGCTCGCCCTCGAGTATCGAATTCCGCTGCTCACCAATGTCGAGGGGGTCGGCGGCGGGGTCAATATCCAGCAGGGCAAGGGCTACTCGATCGTCCCGAACTCGATGACCTTCGGGTCGCTCGTGGCCCTGATGCGGCAGGTCCCGGTACTTGCGGCCTCGATGGGTCCGTGCGCCGGGGGCCACGCGGCGTGCGTGACGCTCAGCCACTTCTCGGTGATGACCCGGGATACCGCTTGCCTGTTCTCGGGCGGCCCGCCCGTGGTCGAGCGCGCCCTGGGCTACAAGATCGACAAGTACGACCTGGGCGGCGCGGACGTCCATACACGCATTTCCGGTATGGTCGACAACGTGGCAGTCGACGAGACCGATGCGAACGACCAGCTCAAGCGGGTGCTCAGTTATCTGCCCCAGAACGCGTGGGAGATGCCGCCCTACGTCCCGACCGAGGACCCGAGCGATCGGCCCGGCGACGCGCTTCTCAAGATCGTCCCGGAGAACAGGCGGCGGGTCTACGACGTCCACAAGGTCATCGAGACGATCGCGGACGAGGGCTCCTTTTTCGAGATCGGCCTGAATTGGGGGCGTAGTCTGGTGACCGGGCTTTGCCGGTTCGGCGGCTATCCGGTCGGGATCCTCGCCAACAATCCGATGCATCTCGGCGGGGCTGTCGACGCCCAGGCGGCGGACAAGCAGGTCCGCTTCATCCAGGTCTGCGAGACTTTCCATATTCCCCTGGTCTACCTGGTCGACACCCCGGGCTTTCTAATCGGCCTTGACGCCGAGAAGGCCGGAACGCTCCGCAAGGGGCTTCGCGCCGTCCAGTCGATGCAGGAATGCTCCGTTCCCGTCGTCACCATTCAGATGCGGAAGGCATACGGCATGGCAGCGATGGCGACCGGCAATCCCGAGCGCTTGTGTCTGCGGTTCTGCTGGGCATCGGCGGAATTCGGCGACATGCCGGTCGAGGGCGGTGTCGCCGCCGCGTTCCGCCGGGTGATCGAGGCCGCGGAGGACCCCGACGCCCGCCGAAAGCAGATCGAGCAGAAACTGCTCGGCGAGGCTTCGCCCTGGAAGACGGCGGAGGCCTTCGGTATCGAGGAGATGATCGATCCGAGCGAAACACGCCGCGTCATCTGCCGGTTCATCAATGCGGTGCAGGGCCGTATTCGCACCAGCCTCGGCCCCAGGGGCTGGTACCAGATCTAGGCTGGCGTCACGCGGGCCGCCGCCGCCCGCCTAGAGCGGTTCCGCTTCGATCGGACCCACTCTAGTGCTCTATTTCGCTCACGGCAGCGGACCGAATGGTCCGCGCCCGCGCGGGCGCGCCGGACGACCGGCGGGCCGCCTTGCGGCCTGGAGCGATTCCAGCTGAGCTGGCTTCACTCTAATTGCTCAAGCCGCGCCGAAGGCCGGGCCGCCCGGGGCGACGCGGAGGCCGGGCCGCAGGCGCCTGTAGGCGAGCTTGGTGGTATCGGCGATGCTGGGGCCCGGCGCCGTGACGATGAGGATCTCCGACGCCAGGGCCTGGAAATCGGCGCGGAAGTGGACCGAGCTCTTGAGGGCCAGGATCTTCTGGGCCGCGGGTTCGACGCCCAGGTGGCGCAGCATGGCCTGGTCGGCCGCCTGCACCTTGCGGCTCGCGACCAGGATGCCGACCCCGCCCACCTCCAGCAGCGCCATGGGGCCCAGGCGCATGCGGCTGCCGGCGTAGAAGGGGCCGGTGGCGGTGAAGGCGCCCTCGCCCAGGCGCGCCACGCGGAAACGGTTGCGGTAGGGCCGGTGGCCGGGCTGGCCCGAGCCCTCGCCGATGGCGATCTCGATCTCCGCCCCCGCCCCCGCCGCGTGGGCCGCGCGCGCGGCCTCGGGATCGTTGAGGAGGGCGACGACCGCCCCCTGGGCACCCAGGCGCACCAGGGATTCGATGAGGCCCGTCGTGTCCGAGTCGGCGCCGGACCCGGGGTTGTCCTGGGTATCGACGAGGATGACCGGCCGGCCGGCCGAGGCGGCGACGGCCATGGCCCGGCGCACGGCGGCGTCGGGCTCCCAGTATTCCGATTCGAAAGCCGATTCGTTCGCTTCCAACAGCGCCGCGATCTCGTCCGCGGCGCTTCCGACGGCCGCCTCGTCGGTGCCGTGGACGGCGACGGCGGGGCCGCAATCGCGGATGTCGGCGAGGGGGAAGCCCATGCACAGGCTGACGCAGGAGACCGCGCCGCCCTCCATATCGCGCGCCGCGGCGTAGAGGGCGCGCGCGGGCTCGACGAGGGTGCACTGGCTGGTGACGGGCGCCAGGAAGGGCGCCTGGCGCAAGGCGGTGTGCCGGCGGGACCGCGTGCCGAGGAGGCGCCCCACCTGCTCGGCCGCGCGGGCGCCGGTCTCGGCCATGTCCACATGGGGATAGGTGCGAAAGGCGGGCAGCGCGTCCGCCCCCGCCACCATGGCCGGGGTCAGGTTGGCGTGGAGGTCGAGGCTCGCCACCACCGGCATTCCCCGCCCCACGAGCGCGCGCAGGCGCCCCAGCAGCTCCCCCTCCCCGTCCTCCAGGTGCGCGGCCACCATGGCGCCGTGGAGGTCGAGATAGATGGCATCGACGGGCAGCAACGCGGCGATGTCGGCGAGCAGCATGGCGGCGATGCGCTCGTAGGCCGCCTCGGTGACGGGGGCCGAGGGCGGGGCGTGGCACCAGAGGGCGGGGGCGAGGTCGTGCCCGTCGGCGCGCGCGGCGTCGATGAAGCCGGCGACGGGGATATTGATGCCGGCGACGGCTTCGAGGATCGCCGGCCCGCGGGTCAGGCCCGGCCAGCCGCCCGGCGTCGCGAACGCCTCATAGCCCGCCTCGGTGGGCGCGAAGCTGCTGGTCTCGTGCTGGAACCCGGCGATGGCGATGCGGGCCATGATGCCCCTTTCCGGCCGTTCAACGGCTTGGAATTAGCATGGAAATGTCGAGGAATGTCAAGGTACGGCGCAACAGTATTAAACAATATCAACGGGTTGGTAAATCAGGGCTTGAACCTTGACAAACCTTGACACTCTTTCGGGCGGGGGGATGGTGCCAGTCCTATATGGGGATGAGGTCCTACCGGGTCAAGGCATATTCATGGCGTGCCGACGACCGGTGCCGCGAGCATGTCGATCGGGTGGCGCGGGGCGGGCGAACGGGTGAGCGCAGTTGGTAGATCCATGCCGTCCCCAACAAGCATAACCCCGGCCGCGCAATTCACAATTCAACAGGCTGACCCCTACCTTGCATGGTTGTGCCCCCTACCTTGCAGGGGGATGTCCCGGTCATTGTTGAAAAAGTGAAGTAGGCGTCGTTCGCCTGGAGCCGCTAGGCTCCGGGTGCTGAATCCCGAAAGGAGAACGACGCCATGAGGAAGAATAGTTCGAGTTCGCTGCGATCGAAAGTCCAAGAAGCCACTTTGCCGGCGCCTGTACCGTCGTTATCGGCGGCGTTTGACGCCGTGCGGATGAGCGTGGACCGGTTCTGCCTGATCGCGGGCATCGCGGCGCTGCGAGAGATGATGGCGGACGACGTCACGGCGCTGTGCGGGCCGGCACATGGTCGCGACCCCGGGCGCAAGGGGATGTTTCGCACTTCACCGCCGCCGATTGGCCCTTTATCAGGCGGAATCAGCGGAAAGGCGGCCGCAGGACGCAAGCGGATTGCGCCTCGGGCGAATTCGAGTCAGGCTCAACCAACTCAGAGGGGTCCATATGAGGAATCCCAGATCAACACACGCTGTATAGCGTCGGATCATGCGTCCATTGCAGGGTTCATCATCCGCCGCAAGAGGAAAATCATGTCGATAATCGAAGAACGGCTTCACGCCCTCGGCATCATCCTTCCCGATACCTCTCCCCCGCCGAAGGAGTTCGAGCCGGACATTTACGGCTATGAGGCCCACATCCTGCGTTCCTATCAAGTCGGCGATATCCTGTTTCTCTCTGGGCAATTGCCGACGCGGAACGGGGAAGAGTTGTACAAAGGCCGCTACGGCGCCGATCTGACGGCCGATGACGGTTATGAGGCCGCCAAGCTCTGCGCCATCAACGCTCTTGCGGACATGAAGCAGGCGCTCGGCGACCTCGACCACGTGGAGCATATCATTCGGATGGTTTGCTACATCAACGCGACGCCGGAATTCACAGAACACCCCAAGGTCGGCAACGGCGCGTCGGATTTGCTGATCGAGGTGTTCGGCGAGCTCGGCCACCATGCCCGGGCGTCCATCGGGATCACGGGCATGGCAGGTGGTCATTCCGTCGAAACGCTGCTCACGGTGCACGTCCGATAGCGCGGAGACGTTTCAGTCCGTCATGGAGTACTCATGCGTCGCTGATTGATCCAGACAATCGGGATTCAACGGTGCACCCGAGGTAATTCGCCTGAAATATCCCTTGAGCCGCGAGAGAAAGCCGCTGAGCATAAATCTTGAGAATTCCGCTATCGGAGGCGCGGAATTTTCAACGCACGCGTTGATGGCCTTTCTCTCGTGTTCCTCACGCCCTCACCCGCACCGTGCGAAATGGTCAGGCGGCCGCGCTTCTCGTCGCCAAATCGGCCTGATCAAGATCGGACCACAGCCTATCGTAACAGCTCAGGGTCAAATTCCCGGTCGGGTGCCCATTGTGCTACCATTGCCCGCGATTGGGAGGAGCGACCTGGGGAATCCCGATTCGAGAGCTCTCTGATCAGGGGCCTTTCAAAATAATACGCGACCGAGGATCGCCAATGTCCGGACATTCGAAAGCCTGCAGCGGATCGAGAGATTTGTGCGATCAGCTCTTCGAAGAACTCTCCGTACGTATCCCGCGACTAAACCGTTCCGAGTCCAAGCAGTGGTGTGGGCTTTACCAAGAGTCACACTCAAGATTTGCCTATGTCGCACACAAGAAAAGAACAGATAGCCTGGAAATCTGGTGCAGAGGCGACGTCGACAAATTGCGCGCCCGTCGAGATATCGCATTTCGAGAACGAAAAACCCAACGTTCGGGATGGGAGAAGAGTTTTCCGGGCCGGTTCGACGTGAATGGTCCTCAGGATCTGGCTCCGGCAGTGCGCTGCCTAGTCGACGAGGCCTACCCCCTCGCCACGGCTCGCACGCGCCTGTCACGAGACTAGCGCTTAGTATGCCGGATTCAATTTAACAGGTTTAGCGATGAGTCGCCTTCGACAGCCAATCTGCTACGGTTTTCGACCTGCTGGAAATGCTATACGGCAATTTCGGCTTAATCGTGTCTTGCCCTCAAATCGGTGACAACGCGATCACCTTGACAGATACAATCCTAGGTAAGTTATGGTAGGTGAGATTTGCGAGAGTGCTAGATGACAACCCACCAAAGAAACAGCGAACGGAAAAATCCATTGTGTCAACGGCGGAGCAAAATTAGTCCACCCGGGCGGAGCAAAACTAGTCCACTTAACGTTGATGCGGTACCCGCGGTGTTGGGGGGTTGTCCCGGTAGTCCATAGTGTCTGACGTCAGCGCCTTTGGGACGAATTGAGGTAATTGCATAACGGAGGATTTCTGGCTCATCGTAGTGACCGAAGGGAACGAAGATGAGACAGAAATCAATGAGCAAGAACGACCCGGCGGAAAGAACGGTTCGGGATATTCGCCGCAAGACACGCAAGCAGTATACGGCTGAGGAGAAGATCCGGATCGTGGTGTCGGGCCTGCGCGGCGAGGAGAGCATCGCCGCCTTGTGCCGCCGCGAGGGCATCGCCGAGGGTCTGTATTACAGCTGGTCGAAAGAGTTTTTGGAAGCGGGCAAGAAGCGGCTCGCCGGCGACACCGGGCGCCAAGCGACCTCGGGCGAGGTTAAAGGCCTGCGCCAGGAGATGCGCGACTTGAAGGAGTTGGTCGCCGAACTTTCGCTGGAGAACCGTCTTCTTAAAAAAAACATGATCGGGCATGGGGGAGGCGAGGAATGAGGTGCCCCGCATCCGAGAAGCTGGAGATCATCCGCCTGGTCGAGCAGTCCCACCTGGGCGTCGGGTCCACTTTGGACGAGCTGGGCATTCCGAAGACCACCTTTTATCGCTGGTACGATCGCTTTCTGGCCTTTGGCGACGCCGGTCTTGAGGATCGCAACAGCAGCCCAGGCCGGGTGTGGAACCGTATCCCGGATGATGTCCGGGGGCAGATCATCGATCTTGCCCTGGAGGAGACGCAACTGTCGCCCCGGGAACTGGCCGTCAGGTTTACGGACACCAGGGGCTACTTTGTCTCGGAAGCCTCGGTTTACCGACTTCTCAAGGCCCACGACCTGATCACCAGCCCCGCTTTCGTGGTCATCAAGGCAGCCGATGAGTTCCGCGACAAGACCACGGCGCCGAACCAGCTGTGGCAGACCGACTTCACCTATCTCAAGGTCATCGGCTGGGGCTGGTTTTACCTGTCGACCATCCTCGACGACTATTCCCGCTACATCATTGCTTGGAAGCTCTGCACCACTATGAAGGCGGATGATGTGACGGCAACACTCAAACTGGCGTTGAAGGTATCAGGCTGCGACCAAGCCAAGGTCATCCACAAACCCAGGCTGCTCAGCGACAATGGCTCGTCTTATATCTCCGGTGATCTCGCGGAATGGCTCGAAGACCAAGGTATCAATCATGTCCGTGGGGCTCCCTATCATCCCCAGACCCAGGGCAAGATCGAGCGTTGGCATCAAACCCTGAAAAACCGCGTCCTGCTGGAAAACTATTATCTACCAGGCGATCTCGAAAACCAGATCGGCGCTTTCGTCGATCACTACAACAACTGTAGCGCACCCGGTTCCTTGGACACAAGTTTGTCTCACGCTCTCAACTGGCGGGCCTTGGAGATTTGTTGAGATCGCGGCGTGCCACGCCTGACGAGCTTGAGCGGGGCTCAGGTAGCCGTTCTTCTCCACGATCCACTGGGCATTGTAGAGTTCGACGAAGTCGCGGACGGCGTCCCGCAGCTCCGCGATGTTGCGGTAGATGCGACCATGGATGATCTGTTCCTTCAGCGTGCGATTGAACCGCTCGGCGACGCCGTTGGTCTGGGGCTCGGCGACGAAGGCGTAGGACGGCTGGATGCCCCAGAACTTGATCTGGTTGGTGAAGTGGTCCGACAGATACTGGGAGCCGTGATCCATCCGCAAGGCCAGCCCCCGAGCCGCGCCGGCCGCGGTCGAGCCATACAGCCCGGCAAGCCCCATGGAGATCGGCTGCAGGGCGGCGAAGCGGTCGCCGCGCTTGCAGACATGCCAGCCGACACACTCGGCGTTCCAATGCTCGACGGCGGTGAAGATCCAGCCCCAGCCGTCGTCCACCGTGAACACCCGAACGCCATCGGTGCCCCACATGAGGTTCGGGGCATGAGTGATGATCTCACCGTCATGGGGATTGCCGCCACGGCGGCGGCAGCGATGGGGCGAGAGCAGATTGTTCTCGCGCATCAGGCGGAGCACCCGCTTGCGGGCAACCCGGATGTCGCGACAGACCCGAAGCCGAGCCCAGACCTTGCGGTAGCCCTCGCCCTCCCAGGGCGATGCCTCCAGGTCGGCTTCGATCGCCACCAGCAGCGCCTGGTCCGAGATCGCGGGCTTCGGTCCCCGACGCTTTGCCGGCGGCTGCTCGGCGTGCTGGCCGGAGGTCATGGCGTAGAACGAGGAGCGGGCCATGCCCCAGGCGGCGCAGACCCGCCGCAGGCCGTAGGCCAGACCCGTGCCGGGCGAGGTGGCGGCACTCATCGCCGCGACCTCCGCCGCCCCAAAGGGCCGAAGGTCTCCGTCTTGGCCTCCAGCAGTTCCACCTGCATGGTCAACTCTCCGATCCGCTTCATGGCGCTATCCAGTTCCGCCTGCACCGGATCGCCCTTGCGTTGCTTGAGCGAGGCGTCGATCCCGCCGATCGCTTTCTCACGCCACTGCTCGAGCCGGAAGATCTCTACGCCCAACTGGCGCGACAGAAGTTGCACCGGCTCGTCACGCAAAAGCCGCAGAACGACCTCACGCTTGCGCGCCACCGTCCATCGCTGGCCAAGTCCCAGCGGGCCTGCCGGCAAAGCCTGGCCTGGGGAAAACGTGGACGAGCCAAGCTCGCCCGCATTTACCACAGGCCCATCAACAGCAACTTTCTTCTCAAAATTATCGGTCATGTTCCGGTCCTCCTTGGACACTTCGATTAAGCCAATTCTGTGTCCAAGGAAATCGGGTCCGACTCACCTTGAAGCGGTTGTGCCCGTTCCGCCATTGCCGCCAAAGATACGCGCGTAGTCTTCGGCGAATCCACGCTTCCAGGTTCGTGAGCACACGCGGGGTCTGGCAGAAGCCGAAGTAGCCGCGCCATCCGATGAGGTATGGCGTCAGCTCTTCGATCAGCTGCGCCAGACTGACCCCCCGTGTCCGACGTGTCATGTCCCGGATTCGCGTCTTGAACTTGTCGAGCGCCTTTGGCGCGATGCGCCGCTCGCACCCGTCGTTCGAGATGCTGAACCCCAGGAACTTGCGCTCCTCCGGGCGCGCCACCGCGCTTTTCGCCTCGTTGACCTTGAGCCGCAGCTTTCCGGTCAGGAACCGGCCCACGGAAGCCATGACCCGTTCGCCGGCGCGGCGGCTGCGAAGGTAGATGTTGCAGTCGTCCGCGTAACGGCAAAACCGGTGGCCACGCCGGCTCAGCTCCTTGTCGAGGTCGTCGAGCACGAGGTTGCTTAAGAGGGGCGAAAGCGGGCCGCCTTGCGGCGTCCCCTCACCCACCGGGCGGACCAAGCCATCTTCCATCACCCCGGCCTCGAGAAATGCCCGGATGAGCTTGAGCACGCGCTTATCGGACACCCGTGCGGCAACGCGCGCCATCAGGCGGTCGTGGTTGACTCGGTCGAAGAATTTCTCCAGATCGATGTCGACCACATAGCTGTGACCCTGGGCAACATAGCGTTGCGCCTGGGCCACTGCCTGGTGGGCGGAGCGTCCCGGTCGGAAGCCGTAACTGTGCTCGGAAAACGTCGGGTCCCAGCGCTCCTGGAGAACCTGCAGCAGGGCTTGCTGGATCAGTCTGTCGACGACGCAAGGTACGCCGAGCTTTCTGACCCCGCCGTCCGGCTTGGGGATTTCGACCCGCTTGACCGGCTGCGGCTGGTAGGTTCCCTCGAGCAATCGGGCCCGGATGCTTGGCCAGTGCTCACGCAGGTAGCCCTTGGCGGCGTCGATGGTGATCCCATCCACGCCAGGACTGCCTTTGTTCCTTCGAACGCGTTTCCACGCTCTTTCGAGATTCTCTCGGTCGCACACCTCCTCCATGAGTTGCTCCGCCTCAGCCGGGCTTTCGGGTGCTGGTTGAGCTATGGCCAGAAGTTGGTGACGGCGTGAAGGGTTAAGGTGGCGTATCGTGGGGGTGATTGAGCCTCCACTTCTCCAGCAAAGGAGTGATACGCCGTGACCGACAATAACGTTTTGAAGCTTTCCCAGCCATCGACGTTTTCCGATCCGTTGACCGAGGTGCTGCGCAACGGCGCCCGTTCCCTTTTGGCCCAAGCGGTCGAGGCCGAGGTGGCCGCGTTCCTCGGGAGCCACGCCGAGGAGCGCACCGATGAAGGCCGCCAACGGCTGGTGCGCCACGGTCATCTGCCGGAACGCGAGATCATGACCGGCATCGGCCCGGTCGCGGTTCGCGGGCCACGGGTCCGCGACCGCACGGGGCTGGGCGCCGATCGCATCCGCTTCTCCTCGGCGCTGCTGCCGCCTTATGCGCGGCGCTCGAAGAGCCTCGAGGTCCTGATCCCCATCCTCTACCTCAAGGGCATCTCCACCGGCGACTTCACCGAGGCGCTGGCGGCCTTACTCGGGCCGGACGCCGGCGGCCTCTCGGCCTCGTCCATCGCGCGGCTCACCGAAGTCTGGGCGGGGGAGCACGCACACTGGCTGAAGCGGGATCTGTCGGCCCGGCGCTACGTCTACTTCTGGGCCGACGGCATCCACGTGCAGGCCCGGCTCGAGGACGACGCGCAATGCCTGTTGGTCATCATCGGCGCGACGCCCGAGGGCAAGAAGGAACTCGTCGGCCTCATCGACGGCGTGCGCGAGAGCACCCAATCATGGCGCGAGCTGCTGCTCGACCTCAAGCGGCGCGGGCTCGCGATGGGGCCTGAACTCGCGGTCGCCGACGGCGCGCTCGGCTTCTGGAAGGCGATCGAGGAAGTGTGGTCCCGGACGCGCGGCCAGCGCTGTTGGGTGCACAAGACCGCGAACGTCTTGAACAAGCTGCCCAAGAGCCAGCAATCGAAGGCAAAGCGTGCTCTCCAGGACATCTGGATGGCCGAGACCAGGAGCGACGCAGACAACGCCTTCGACACCTTCATCGAGACCTACGCCGTCAAATACGAAAAGGCGGCTGCATGCCTGGCCAAGGATCGCGAAACGCTGCTGGCGTTCTACGACTTTCCCGCCGAGCATTGGAAGCACCTGCGGACAACCAACCCCATCGAAAGCACATTCGCCACCGTGCGACACCGTACCGTGCGATCCAAGGGATGCCTCTCCAACAAGACGGCGCTCGCCATGGTCTTCAAGCTCACCCAGGGGGCACAAAACAGTTGGCGCCGCCTCGACGGACACAACCAGTTGCCCAAGCTGATCGTCGGTGTAAAGTTCATCGACGGCATCGAAGCCGTCAGGCAACAACCGCAAGCCGCCGCCTGACCCATACCGTCACCAAGATTCAGCCATAGCTCGTGCTGGTTTCGCCATCAATGGTTCGGCCCCTTGGTATCCGCTGACAGGGGCTTCACCCCGGCCCATCGGTTCCAGGGCCAGTGAGCACTGGGTTGTCTGCCGCCTTCCATTCATGAGTTGCCGGTCCTACTTGCCTCTCCCAACCGTTCGGGCCTTCAGCCATCGTTCCCGGCTCGGCCTATCTGTTGCTCCGCCTTTCGGCCGTGGAGTGCCTCAATAGCCTCGCGGACAGCATGACCTACTATGCCCTCTGCTGATTTCTGCGCCGCGGTCAGGTCGCCTTGCGGCTTCCTCAGTTCCAAATCCCGGAACACGACACAGACCTCCCCAGGTAAGTCCGATCGCTTTCCCCGCACACCTGCCGGATCTACAGTCTTGGCCTTTGATGGATATGGACTTCGCGGCTAGTCGCCCGCTCGTCCGGCCAAGGATGCCTCATATCCGGTTTCTGTTCGTCAGGTCGCGGTTTTGCTCCACACTGCCTTCAGACGCCGCCTCGCGATGACGCCCTTGTGCTTCGCTAATCCTTCACCTCCATCAGGTTGGATAGGGGACTTTCACCCCCGAGCTATCAAACATGCTGGGCACACGACTAATACCAACGAGCATTAATCAGAACCCATGCGCCCATTTCCTCAGACCGATGGACATGATCTTCCACGGCTGGTCGATGAGCTTGTTCCAGGCTTGGCAACAGATGGCGACGATATCGTCGTATGACTTGAAGATCCGGTTGGACAGCCAGTTGTCGCGCATGAACTGCCAAATGTTCTCCACGGGGTTCAGCTCGGGCGCCCTCGGCGGCAAGGGCAGCAGCGTGATGTTGGCTGGGACTTCGAGCTTGCCGGTGGTGTGCCATCCGGCCCGATCGAGGATGAGCACGGCGTGGGCGCCCGACGCCACCTGGGACGAGATTTCATCGAGGTGCCATTGCATGGCCTTGGTGTTGCAGCGGGGCAGGACGAGGCCCGCGCCGACGCCGCGTTGGGGACAGATGGCGCCAAAGATATAGGCCGACTTCGTACGTTGGTCCTTGGCCGCCGTGGGCCGGCTGCCGCGTCTCGCCCAGCGCCGCGTGAGCTTGGTTTTCTGGCCGACCCGGGCCTCGTCCTGCCACCAGATCTCTATGGCGGTGTCGGCTGGAAGGCCGGTGCGGATCTCTTCCAGCTCGGCCGCGAAGTTTTTTTAAAATCCTCGACCGCGAACTCGTTCTGCCCCTTGTGCCGCGGCCGCGCCGATATCTTGCTGAACCCCAGCGCCCGCAGCTCGCGGCCTACGCTCGACTCCTCAAGCGAGATGCCAAACTCCTCGAATATCCAAAGCGCCAAGTCCTTCCGGCGCCAGCGCACAACGCCGTGGATCGCCGGGATCGGCCCGTCCTCGACGAGCCGGGCAAGAGCCTGGCGTTGCGCATCGTCGAGCTTGCGCGGCTTGCCCGTCGCCTTGCCGTCAATCAGACCATCCGGCCCTTTGGCGTTGAACCGAAGAACCCAGTCGCGGATGACTTGAAGCCCGACATCGCCGAGCCGAGCCGCGTCCGTACGCCGGCCCCCATCGTAGATCACCGCCAGCGCAAGAAGACGCCGGCTCTGGCCCGCATCCTTCGATACCTTGGCCAATCGACGCAAACGCGGACCATCAAAATCCGCGCGTAACGAAACCGCTCTGCTCATGGCGAACCTCCAAAGCCGTTCGCCTCATTGATTCAGACTTTTGACCGATTGGGAATCCCCTAAACGAGTCTCATTCAATGCCCGATGGTATAAACCGCTCGCGCGGTAGTTTGGTGGGGCCGGTGGCGGGGTCTTTGGGGTAACGGGCTGGGTCTGTCCCGTGTTGAAGTTTGGGGTTGCAAGACCTCACTCAACACGGGAGCAGACCCATGACGGACAGAGCCATCAGCCCATTGCGCCGGCGCATGATCGAGGACATGACGGTCCGCGGCTTCACGCCGAGCACCGAGCGAGGATACCTCCGCGCGGTCGAGGATTTCACGGCCTTTCTCGGCCGCTCGCCGGATGGTGCGAACGCGGAGGACCTGCGGCGCTATCAGCTGCACATGAGATCGGGCGGCGCCTCGGCGACCGCCATGAACGCGGCCGTCTCGGCCTTGCGCTTCTTCTTCGGCGTGACCCCGGGGCGCAACCATGCGGCGGTCGGGATGACCACCGTCCGCGAGCCGCGCAAGCTGCCGGTGATCCTGAGCCCCGAGGAGGTCACGCGCCTCTTGGACGCGGCGCCGGGCTTGAAGTACCGGGCGGCGCTCAGCGTGGCCTACGGCGCCGGCCTGCGCGCCTCCGAGGTGGTCTCGCTCGAGGTCGCCGACATCGACAGCACCCGCATGGTCATCCGGGTCGAGCAGGGCAAGGGCCGCAAGGACCGCTACGCCATGCTCGCGCCGCCCCTGCTCGAGCTTCCGCGCGCCTGGTGGCGGGCCGGACGTGAGCGCGGCGTGATGCTGCCGGGGGGCTGGCTCTTCCCCGGTCAGAACCCGGTCAATCCTCTGACCATCCGGCAGCTCAATCGCGCCTTCCATGGCGCCAAGGCGGCGGCCGGGAGCGACAAGCGGGTCTCCCTGCACACCCCGCGGCACTGCTTCGCCACCCACCTGCTGGAGCAGAAGGTCGACATCCGCGTGATCCAGGTGCTCTTGGGTCACAAGAAGCTCGACACCACCGCACGCTATACCTGGGGCTCGGCGCTGACCCATCACCCCCACGTCCACTGCATCGTGCCCGGCGGCGGAATCTCCCTCGACGGCGCGCGCTGGGTCGCATGCCGGCCGGGCTTCTTCCCGCCCGTGCGCGTGCTCTCGCGCCTGTTCCGACGACTGGCCTTGGACAAGCTCACAGCCGCCCACCAGGCCGGGCGCCTGAACTTCTTCGGGAATCGCCCGCGGCTTGCCGATGCCCGAGCCTTCGACCGATACCTCGCACCCCTGCGCAAGATCGAATGGGTGGTCTACGCCAAGCGCCCCTTCGCCGGCCCCGAGGCGGTGCTCGCCTATCTCTCCCGCTACACCCACCGCGGCGCCATCGCCAACTGCCGTCTCATCGCCTGCGACAACAGGCGCGTCACCTTCAGGTGGAAGGACTACCGGGCAAAAGAACGCGCCCGCCACAAGCTCATGACCCTGACCGCCGACGAGTTCATCCGACGCTTCCTCATCCACACCCTGCCCCAAGGCTTCCACCGCATCCGTCACTACGGCCTCTTCGCCAATGGAGGGCGGGCCGAGAACCTGACCCGGGCGCGCCACCTGCTCGCCGCCCAGACACCCCAAGACGCGCCCGAGCCCGGCGCCGATGACCGTGACCAGGCGGTCCAGACCTTCCCCCAGCCCTGCCCCAGATGCGGCGGGCGCATGATCGTCATCGAGACCTTCGAGCCCGCACACGCACCGCGCCCCCCGCCAGCGCGCAAGCCGGGCAGCCCATGACAATCACCCCTTCGAGACGCGCCAAGGAGCCCGGCCACCGCCGGCCACGGCGACCCTTGGCTCAAGGCCACCCCAAGCCCGCGGAGCGGACAGCAAAACCCGTCAGCGCCACCGCAAAACCGTCGCCAACCCACCCCGCCGAGACCGTCGCCGGCCAGACCCTCGCGACCCGACAGACCCCGCGACGCCCGGCAACCAGCCAACCGTCCTCAAATCCCCATAGACTGAGCAGGCCGCAACGCCCAGCCTAAGCCCCCCCCCCCCCCCCCCCCGCGGTTTCCTCCCCTGAGGCTTGTCCGACGCCTGCCAACCGACCCCGACGCAGACGACCAGCCACGGCAGGCGTCCGACAACCCTTAACACCAGCAGAAGTGAGCGGCCTGACCGCCAACGTCAATTCGGTATCGAATTTCGTCGCGTGGTCACGAGCAAATTTTTGAAAACTGAAGGGCGCCTGGTCCGTCACGCTCTCGACCGTATTGGTGACGACGGAATCAATGCCGGCGCGAACATCAGCGAAGAGTGCAAGCATCGTATCTATCGACGCTCGTGGCCATCCCTGAGCGGTCTTCTCTTGCTCGTAGATATCCGGCGATATGTTCTCATAAATGTCGCACGGAAGATTTGGGCCGGATTCGCCATCGCCCCGCGTTACTGCTATTGTCGCTGGCGACCGGAAGGAGTCATCCGGGACATATCAATTCAAACAAATATTGGAGAGGCATGTCACATGACGAACACGGGTGGAGCGAGTCGATCGCAGGAACTAATTCAACAGTGGAAGCCGCGCATAATCTTCCTCGTGGTGGGGTTGATCGTGGGGCCAATTATTAGCAGCATGATAGGTTTGCAAGTCACCACCAGCACCATGGGAAGCGCGGTTCAAGACGGGGTCGTTGCATATAGAGCGGGGCTGTGCGCGGTGAGGGCTCGTTTGGATCCCGAGGCTACGCCCGATGTGCTCAAGGACTACAATGGCCGACGTGAACTTGCCGAGAAATGGGCAATATTGCCTGGTGAAGACAAAGTTGACGCTAGCGTGAAAAGAGAGTGTGTAAAAATACTTAAGGAAACATGAAATCCTACATCGGATAAGTGTAAACTTAGGATGTTACCAATTTGTAATCAGGCCTATCCCGCCCTGTAAGTAGCCGAGGACCATCGAGTTCCTCGACGATCTACCCAAGACCGCAACCGGCAAGGTGTGCGGACAAGGTGCGCCGGGACCGGGCGAACCGAACGACTAGGACGCCTCGTGGGGCGGGGAGCCGCGGCCCCATCAGAGGGGACCGAAATCGATCCGATCCGCCGGTGACGGCAGTCAGTGGCGGATACGGCCATAATTTGCGACGTGCAGGCGGAGATGTCATTCAAATGTTGATCGAGGTTGGGGGAGACGCGCTGCTGAGCCTGGCGGCGGTCGTCCTCTATCTCGTGGCCTATTTCAGCTTCCTGCACATGATGCGATTTTCACGGAATTGGTTCCCGACCCCGACCCAAGAGGTCCTGACCGGAGCGGCGCTGGTGGCACTCGTCGTCGCCTTCGTGTCGGTGTCAGAAGCGAGCGTGGACTTCGCCGCACTCGTCGTCTCGGGCGTGCTGATCGCCGCCCTGTTCTTTGTCATAGGGTCCCCGTCCTTCGCCCTGCGGTCACCCCAGCCGCCGCTGGTGGAGTTCATCGAGCGCCACGCGGGCCGCATCGAGCTGGGCCTGCTGCCGATCGCCGCGACTGCCTGGTACGCCATTCCCAACGACAGGCTGCGGGCGGTGTTGTTGGTGGCTGCGCTGGTGGAGCTCGCGTGGTTCCTGCGCCTCGCACGCGCCTGGCGGCGCAGGCGGCCGCGGCCCCTGGGGGCGAACGACCTCCTGGTCCTGCGCGCGCAGTCCGGCAACGAAATCGAGGCCTTCGCGCACAGGCACCGGATCGGCGAGCTGGTGAGCGGAAACGGCCATGTCAAGTGGCTCGGTTGCGGCAAGGATACGACACCCTGCGCGGTCAATTACTACGTCAACAGCCTCGGCCTGAACACGCCGCCCTGCTGCCGCGACCACCTGCGCGAGGTGTGTCTCTACGTCGCCGCCCAACTCGAGGAGATGGGTGTGGTCTATTGGATCGACGGCGGAACCCTCTTGGGCGGGGTGCGGGAAGACGGGGACCTCCTACCGTGGGAAGACGACGTCGATATGGCGTTCCTGATAGACGGGGAATCCGGTTGGCGGAGAGTGGTTGCCGAGCTCGGCGCGCGGGTGCGGGAAGACGGTTTCCAGTTGGAGGCCATGCCGGACTGGGATTTTCTCGCGATCTATTACGACCCGCCGCGGCCCTGGCCGCTGCGTTACGAGCGGAACCGGCTTCGCGCCGAGTTTCGGGTCGACCTGCAGGGCATGAGGAAGGGACGGGACGACGGCCACAAGATGCTGGTAAGGCCGAGGTCCAAGGCCCGCATGCCCCGGCTCGGCAGCGGCGGGTACGGCGTGCCCTACGACATGGTGGTGCCGACCTCGACGATAACCCTTTACGGCGCCGAAGTCTGTTGTCCGCGTGACCCACAACGCTATCTGCGCAGCCTTTACGGCGACTACACCGAAATCTCCTACGCCTACGTGAAGGGGCCGGCGGCGGAGGTTCGGCGAGCGATTGATGTGGCCAAGCCGCCGCCACAACCGCGACAGAGCCCGAAAGGACACCCCGCTCCAGTCGCCGGCGGGGACTCGTGACCGATCAATACGGAAACTCCAATCTAAGCGGACATTTCCCAGATAGCCTTCAAATCCATGGCGATCATACTCAAATTGCGCCGCCGTTCAATTTGCTTTCCCTCCGCAGCCGTCCGATAGTCTGATTTTGGTGAGTTAGCTGTGCCCGGAAGGCCATTTTGCCATATTTTCCGCCATCCAGGCGTACCTCTCCCGCACTTTTCACCTCTCCGTCGATTCCCTCGGCCTACGCCGGAACGGGTCTTCGTCGTAGATCATCAATCAGGCTCAAGATTTTCTGGAACAAGCTTCTTGGGACGGCAACCTCGGCCAATTGAAATGTGACGTATCGGCCATGGCTGACCACTTTCGCGCCGATCTTGACCAGCTTCTCCCGTAGCGTCGTCAATGACCAGTGCTCCACCTCTTTCGGCAAGGCCAGTGTCCGCATGAAGTTGGCCAGATTGTAGGCCAGGGCGTGAAGTTGGAGCCGGACCGCGTTGTCGCGAAACTTCCGGCATGAAAGCCGTGTCCACTTGATGGCGTTCTTGCCCTCCTTGATGTGCTGCTCCGCCGTGCCCCGCCGATTGTAGAAGGCGACGACCCGTTCGGCTGGGCGGCTCAGGTTGGTGACGATGAAGCCGAAACGGGGAACCAGTTCCCCAGGATGCCATTCGACCTTGGCCACCACACGGCGTCTCTTGTTCCAGCTGCCCGCCTGATAGCTGAAGCTGGCGTAATAGCGCCGCACATGGTTCGGTGGACGGCCAACGGGCCGGGTCAGCAGATGGGCGATGCTTTCCTGAAGAATCGGATTCTTTGGCAGGCGGATCGCATACAGGAAGCCCCCGGCTTCCAGAAACTCATAGATGTCCGGTGAGGCGAAGGCGGCATCCCCCCGGAAATAGCGGCGCAGGTCCCGTTCCCGATACCGCTCGACGACGGGTTCCAGAACGTCGCGCCAGCCGTCTGCGCTGTGGACGTTGCCAGGACGCAGGGAACACCGTTCAAGGTCACCAAACTGGTTGAACAGGAACAGGGGATGATAGCAAGTGCAGCCGAAGTGGCCGTTGTAGGCCGATCCCTCCTGCTCGTCATGGGTCGGGCTGACGCTGCTGTCCATGTCGAGGATGATCATCTTCGGTGGGCGACGGTCATGGACCTTGTCGATCCACATCCCGTTCATCTCAGTCAAGGCTTCAACGTTCGCGTCGGTGGCCAGAAGCTCCGTCTCGAAACGTCCCATCTGACTGGCTGAGGCAGCCTGTTTCGTCACAGCATGGCCGCCGACGATCCACCGCATGGCGGGATCACGGCCCAGACGGTCGGCGTCGTTCACGTCGTCGTAGCCACCAAGACGGCCAAAAACGGACTGGCGGAACTGTCCGACCAGGCCATGCCGTCCGTTCTTGCCGGTCCGGCTGTCTTGGAAAAGACCCCTGGCAACCTCGGTCAGGCCAAGGGCATCGTCAAGCTCCCGGTAGGCGAGAAATCCGGCGTCTGACGTAACCTTGGAACCATGGAATTCGAGCTTGAGGCGACTGTCGAAATCGACCCGCAAATGAGGTTTCCTGGACTCACCCGCCGGGTGACATGGGCCCCGCCCGTTGTGATGATGTATTGCATTGATTCTTAAAGCAGAATCGACCAGGGGCGTCATCAAATTGATAAATCATCTGGGGAATCCGGGCTAAGTATCGACCCGATCGACAACGTCTGCCCCGTGCTTGCTCTGGGGCGCCGGCTCGAATCCGGGTGCCGCTGAAGGTGCAACGGTCCTCGCGCGGAAGGCACTGTCAACGGCGGAGCAAAATTAGTCCACCCGGGCGGAGCAAAACTAGTCCACTTAACGTTATGCGGTACGCGGTGTTGGGGGGTTGTCCCGGTAGTCCATAGGAGGGACCCGCGCTGCTTCGTGTAGCGCTTGCGTTACGCGGAGCGAAGCAGCGTGGGAGGTTCCTGTGGACCCACCGGGTCAACCATTGCACCGGCGGTCAAGCAGGTATTTTTGGGGATTTCCGCCGTTTTTGGCTTTGGTTGAGACGATAGCTCTCGCCGTTCATTTCCAGGATATGGACATGGTGGGTGAGGCGGTCCAGCAAAGCCCCGGTCAGGCGTTCCGAGCCGAATATCTCCGTCCACTCATCGAACGGCAAGTTGGAGGTCACCAGGATCGAGCCCCGCTCGTAGCGCTGGCTGAAGACTTCGAACAGCAGCTCGGCGCCGGTCTTCGAGAGCGGCACGAAGCCGAGTTCGTCGATGATCAGAAGGTGATACTTTGCCAGTTGCTTCTGCAGGCGCAACAGGCGTTTTTCATCCCCGGCCTCCATCAGTTCATGAACCAGGGCAGCGGCCGTGAGGAAGCCGACGGAGAGCCCCTTTTGGCAGGCCGCCAGACCGAGACCGAGGGCGATATGGGTCTTGCCGGTTCCGCTGTTGCCGAGCGCGATGATATTCTCACGACGCTCGACGTATTCGCATCGCGCCAACTCCAGAACCAGCATCTTGTCGAGCGATGCGATGGCCTTGAAGTCGAAGCTGTCGAGGCTTTTGACGGCGGGGAACCTGGCCTGTCTGATCCGCCGCTCGACCATGCGGCGCTCACGGTCGATCAGTTCCAACTCGGTCAGACGGACAAGATACCGCACATGGTCGGCGCCCTCGGTGGCGCATTGGCGGGCCAGCTTGTCGTATTCGCGCAGGAACGTCGGCAGTTTCAGGGTCTTGAGGTGATGGGCCAGCAACACTTGCGGCGTATCGGTCATGACGCGCCTCCACCCAACAAGCTCATATAACTGGCGGCGGCCGTGGTCGCCACGTTGGCCCGAGGCAGGTAGGGATAGCGTCCCTATCCGGTTAATGCAGGTAGCGCGTCGTTGGGTTGCAGACCGTGGATCAACTGGCGGTATGTGATGGTTGGCCGGGCCATGGCGCGGCTCAGGACGAAGTCGCCGAGGTCGTCGATCCGCCGGCGGCGGTTGAAGCGATAGGCCCATTCCCGGCCATAGCGCGGCAAGTGCTTGGCGCTGACGCCATGGTAGGTGCCGTTGAGCCAGGTCTTGAGGTTGCTGAACAGGACGTGGATGATCGGCATCTGCGTCTCGGCGTTCTTGCCTTGGCCTTGGACGGTGGGCTGGTGCCGGTAGACGGCGCCGAGCCCGGCATAGCCCTTGAAATCGTCGGTCAGCAGGCGCGCGCCCGGCGTCACGGCGGCCCGCACGAAGCCGCCGAGCTGCTCGGCATTGGCCCGGGGCAGGATGGCAAGTCGCGCCCGACCGGCGACGAAGCCGCTGGCCTCGACCCCCTTGCCCGGCGCCACCGCCACCTTCTCCACCGCCAGCACGAGCAGGCTCTTGTTGGCATTGGCCATCCCGCGGCCCCGGCTCTCGGGCTTGCCGCGCCCGCCGTAGTAGCTCTCATCGACCTCGACCATGCCGTCCAGCAACGCATCCGGCCGCTCCGCCAAGCCATGGCGCAGCTTGTGAGCCATCAGCCATGCGGTCTCATAGCGAAGCCCCAGCTCGCGCGCCAGGAACAGGGCCGAGACCCCGCGCTTGTCCCGCCCCATCAACCACGCCGCCAGGAACCATTTGGGCAACGGTGTGCGGGTGCGGTGGAAGATGGTTCCCGCCGTCACCGACTCTTGACGACCGCAAGCCGCGCATTCGAAGACGCGCGCCCGCGCCTTGTGCCGATAGCCCCGCCGGTGCCCGCAGCGGGCGCACGCAAACCCAGACGGCCAGCGTCGATCCGCCAAGGCCAGGATGCACGATTCCTCGTCTCGGTAGCGCTCTTGGAACGTCAACAAGCCGCTCATGCCCTGTCTCCCGACCAATCCTCAGAGGCGGGAACAGTACACCCTTAGAGCGAACATATAAAGAACACTCGGTCGCTACCTGCATTAACCGGATAGGGACGTGGCCCGAGGCAGGTAGGGATAGATATCCAGGTCGAGTTTGGGCGGGCGTCGCTCGATACGGCACAGCACAAGGTGTTTGACGGCGTCGTAGCCGATCGCACCCAGGCGCAGGGCGTCCTTCACCGCGCCGTGAAGCACCTCGAGATCGAAGGTCTCCACAAGCCGAAGGACCTGGACGTATTCCCGCTTGCCGGCCTTGCCCATGCGCGCCTCCAGGAGACGGCGCAGGGTTGGGAAGGCATCAGGCAGTTCCCATCCGGCTAGCGGCGCGGCCTGATCCAGGGCACCGATCTTGTGCTCCAGCAAAGGCAGGTAGTGGATCGGATCGAAGACCATATCTTCCCGGTCGTAGGAACGGGGGTGTCGGGCAATGATCCCGGCGCCGCAACCGATAACCACCTCGTGGACATAGCCACGGATCCAGACTTCCTGATGGCCGTAGGCGACGGGCACGGAATAGTCATTCGTCCGGTAGCGCACCAGGGACAGCGAGTTGACCCGCGTGCCCTGCTTGTCGCACGCGTCGAACGGTGCCGGCAGTGGCCTCTTCAACGCTTCGCGGTCACGCACAAACCGTTCGCCGATGCTCTCGCGGTGGCCGCGCAGGACGTTGCCTTGCCGGTTGCGGCATTGCTCTTCCAGGTGGCCATTGAAGGCGTCCCAGCTCGCGAACCGGGGAAGCGGCGTCATGAAGTTCCGCCGGGCATAGCCGACCACCCCCTCCACATTGCCTTTGTCGTTACCCTTGCCGGGACGGCCGTAGCGGTCCTCGAAGAGGTAATGGGACTGCAGCCCGCTGAACGCCCGCGTTCGTTGCCGCGTGCCATCTGACAAGATGCGCGACACCAGACACTTGTCGTTGTCGTAAAGAATCGATTGGGGAACGCCGCCGAAAAAAACAAAGGCTCTGTTGTGCCCGTCCAGCCAGGCCTCCGTCGTCGCCGCCGGGTAGGCCGCAACGAAGCAGGCATCGCTGTGGGGAAGTGTCATGACGAAAAAATGCGCCCGATACTTGACGCCGGCGATGATCGCATCCGCCTCGCCAAAGTCCGCTCGAGCATGGCCCGGAGGATGTGACAACGGCACAAACATCTCACGCCGACGAAGGCGCCGTTCCCGAACGTAATCCTTCACGATGGTCTCTTTGCCCGTGAAGCCATGTTCGTCGCGAAGGCGCGCGAATATACGCTTCGCCGTGTGGTGCTGCTTACGGTGAACCGTTCGGTCCTCCTCCAGAATACGGTCGATGATATCCGTGAAGGGGGCCAGTTTCGGGCGTTTCGGTGGCTGGCGTCGCCGATATCCCGGCGGTTCCGAATGCCGCAGCATCTTCCTCACCGTCTCGCGCGCAATGCCAAACCGACTTGCCGCCTCTCGCTGGCTCAGACCAAGCTGCGGTGATAGGAACCCATTGAGACGCTTGTCCAAGTCTTTCGGCAAGGAGAGGTTCGCGCAGCGATGCGGCGCATCGGAAGCGGACCTCGACGCCGTCCGAAAGGCTTGGACAAGCGCCCGCAGGGTCGCCTCTCCGGCTCCCCGGACGTCGTCGCGAACGCTTGCCGATGCGCCGCATCGCCTGCGCGCCCGTTCCTAGCCGGGGAGCCGGAGAGGCGATCTCAATGGGTTCCTATCACCGCAGCTTGGTTGTCTAATTCCGGTTCGTTGGTCAAGCCCTTCCGGACCCTTGTCTCCGCCGGGAACACGGTTGTCTGCGAAGTCTTCCCCGACGGGTCCGCCGGGTCGCTTCATGATAGTGCCCTTTGGCTTCGGCCTCCCAAGGTATCAGGCGCAATCGCGAACGACTGTCCGCCTTGCAGCCAAGCGAACGGGATCGCCTCGGCCACCGTCCCGGCGGGGACGGGTCTTCCGCTTCTCGCGGAACTCTCTCTTCTCCTTATCCAGCTATGCCGTGGCGCTCGCCTCCTTTTCCGGCCAGCGGAAGGCTTCGCCGGTGATCAGCATCCGGTGCAGGATCACCGCCAGCCGGCGCGCCAGCGCCACGCAGGCCTTCTTGTGGCTGGTCCGCCTCTTGATCCGGCGTGCCCAGTCCTTCAGCGGGTGGGCCCGGCGCACCACCGTCAGCAGGCTGTTGGCGGCCTCGTAGAGCAGCGCCCGCAGCATGGCGTCGCCGTGTTTCGAGATGCGCCCCGAATAGTCCATCCCACCCGACTGCCAGCGCCGCGACGTGAGCCCCACATAGGCGCCCACCGTGCGCGATTTGGCGAACCGCTCCGCTTCGCCAATGGTCGCCACATAGGCCAGCGCCGTCACCGGCCCCACCCCCGGCGTGCTCATCAGCAAACGGCAGGCCGGAGAGCCTTTCGCCCGCGCCACGACCGCCTCGTCCAGCCGCCCGATCTCGCGGCCCAGCGCCGCCGCCGCGGACAGAAGCGGCTCGATCATCACCTTCAGCTCGGGACGCCCCTCCAACGCCTCGCGGACGCGTCCGGCCAGCTTGCCCGAGCCCTTGGGAAAGCGAAGGCCCAACGACCCCAACAGGCCACGGATCGCGTTCTCCGTATCGCGCCGCTGGCGCACCAGATGACAGCGCGCCTTGAGAAGTGCCCGCGCCTCCTGCGCCGCCTCGCTCTTCACCGCCACAGGGCGGCAAAACCCCGTGCGCGCGATCTCCGCCAAGAGCTCGGCGTCGTTCGCATCCGTCTTGTTGTGCTGAAGGCGCATCACCGCGTTCGCATGGCGCGCGTCGATCACATCGACCGAGACCCCCAGCCGGCCCAGATCCCGCGCCAGCCAGCCACTCAGCGTACCCGTCTCCAGAACGATACGGCCAGGGCACAGACAATGCTCCCGCAAAGCTGCGAACAGCGCCCTCGGATCGGTCGCAACCTTGCCCCGCGCCAATATCTTTCCCGCCACGTCCTTCACGCAAAACGCCGTCTCTTCCTTCGACACATCAAACCCAACATACTCCGTCATGGTCACTCTCCTTGGTTTGCCTACTGGGGCGCGTCCTCGCGACCCCGAATCATAGGCCCGGGAGAGTGACCACCGGAATTACGCTATGTATCAGACCATCAACATGGCAGGCCAGCCGAACGCGCAGATATAGGTCCACGGTGTACATCCTCCCGCCTTCCATCTCAAAAAAGATCGAAGGCTACAGGTGGCAGAGTTTTACTCCGCCCGCGGCTGGGAAATCCCGCCGCTTCCGTGGACTAATTTGTCACCGCCGTTCTCAACGCTTATCGTGGCAGTTTGTTGCACGCTATGAGTGGGTGTACGCTCAGCGCTTATAAGTTGTGAATACGCAACCAGTTCCACTAGTGTCCGGTTAAAAATCGAATAAATTCAATTGGTTGGTTATTTGCGAAGCGTTGCATCTGTTTTCGTCTCCCGCAAGTGCTTGATGTATGGGCATTTTCTCGAAGAGGGTCACCGAGAGGATCTGTAACAAAGTGTAGAGCGAGGCGTCCAGGTCGAGGCGCTTCTTGACGATGGCGACGAGGACGTAGACCGAGACGGCAATCCAGATCTGCGTCTTCACCGCGTTCTCCAACGTGCCGTAGAACTGCTTGATCCGAAGATGCTGCTTGATCCACTTGAAGAAGAGTTCCACCTGCCAGCGGCTTTTGTAGAGCGCGCAGATGGTGGCGGCCGGAAGCGAGAAGTTGTTGGTGATGAAGACCAGCGTCTTGCCGGACTCGGGGTCCTTGAAGCGGATGCGCCGCAGAAGTTCGGGGTAATCCTGACGGGTGTAGAAGCCGTCCAGGGAGATGGTCTGGTCGCAAATGATGCCGGTCGAGCGATCCGTCGGCGCCGAATAGACGCGATGAGCATCGATGTTCGACTTGGCACGCGTGACGAAGAAGGCCCCGGCTTGGTGCAACACATAAAGGCGGGCAAAGTCGACGTAGCCACGATCCACGACGTAGATGGCTCCGGCTTCCGGCAAGAGCATATCGAGGGCATGAACGTCGTGCAGCTTGCCATCCGAGATGTGGATAAAACTCGGAATGTTGCCCCGCAGGTCGAGCAGCGTGTGCATCTTCACCGCCGCCTTGGTGGTGCGGAAGTGCGCCCACGGAAAGACCGACAGGCACAGAGCGATGGTCGTCGAGTCCAGGGCGTAGACGGTATTGGTCAGGTCCAACCCCAGTTCT
Source organism: Alphaproteobacteria bacterium (assembly GCA_963666705.2). Classification (GTDB taxonomy): domain Bacteria; phylum Pseudomonadota; class Alphaproteobacteria; order CADEGL01; family CADEGL01. Next base: position 279,436 of record CAXXKO010000030.1, read on the forward strand.
TCGTCGACGTACAGCGTCCTCGCCTGGGTGATGAGCCGCTGGGCCAACGCCGCATGGATACGCCAGTCGCGCCTTTCGTTGGCATCGGCCAGCGTCGAGCGCCGGACCGGCTGGCGGAAGCCCATGTGATAGAGTTTCGATGCGTGGACCGAGAGGCAGGTCTCGATGTCGCGCAGGCTTTCCCGGTAGGTCAGCTGGGCGAAGGCCATGGACCGGTATTGCTCGGCGCAGGAAAGCGTCCGGACCCGGTGATCGCCGCCATACCGGTCGACGATCCGCGTGAAAGTAGTCCATGGCAGGAAGTCCATGAGCTGAGCGAACAGGGTCTTGCCGGTGTTCATGAGCATCTCCTCGGAGAAACTCCGAAAAGTGCTCCATCCAATTCAAATCGACACCATGCATTTTCGCTTCAAACCCCGCAGAAATCCTGGCTCTCAAAGCCAGCACCGCTCAGTTAACCGGACAGCAGTGAACCAGTTCATTTGTTGAGTCGTCTACATGGTAGATATCCGACGGCACGGCGTAGACGTACGCTCGAAGTGCCGCTTGGTTGAATTCCGCTTGTTGCGCGCTGTCGGCCTTCATCTGCTCTACTTGGCGCCGCATCTGCTCAAGTTGATCGATTTGCTGTGCGCTGTTGATTTTCATCTGGTCAGTTTGCGCCTGCATTTGGTTCAACTGATCGTCTTGCTGATCCCTACCAACCTCCATCTGCTTGAGTTGCTCGTCCATGTTTCCGTATTGGAGACCTATGAGAACAGCAATTGCGATGGTTGCTACGGCGCTCGCGATTGCCGCCCAGTTCGCCAAGCGTGTCGAAGGGAACCGCACTTCATTGTTACGCTTGCCGGTATCGCCACCTTCCACGGCCCCATGAATGGCAGCTGCGGGTGTTTCGGGCGGATGAGAGAGCCAATCGCGGATGAGAGAGCATCGGTGTGCGGAGGGTGGACCGGGTGGACATCGTTCGTCTCCCCGCGTTCGCCAGAGCCATCGTGATCATCGGCCTTTTCGTCGCCTCGGCCGTATTCGTTTACCAATGGTACGCCCTCACTGGTGAGCCTCCTGCCACTCCCGCGCCAGGCGCTGGGCATCCATTACGGCGGTGGGCATTATCTCCACCGCGGGCGCGGTGCTCTGGCAGCCTCAATTTTGGCTTCGGCTTCCTCTGGCCCGACAAGCCCATTTTTCATAAGTGCTTGTGCGAGTAACGTAACAGCATTCCACCTCCTAGGGTGTTCAAGGACGCGCCACACACGTTTCTCAATGCGGCGAAGGTGGGCCATAATGAAATCCGCATCTTCTTCGTCCAATTCCTGAAGGCTGGTCTTTTCGGTATCTGCGAGCCGGGCTGCCGCGAGGATGCAAACGGCTGCCAGATTATCGTCAAAGACGAATCTCTTGCGTACCTCTCGACCCGTCAGGACCAAAACTCTTAAGTAAACTGAGGTCATATATGGCGGCCTTTTCAGGAATTTGCCGGTCTCCAAGCCCATGATGACGGTGCTCCGATAACCATCCGGACAGCAATTGAGCCGCACCTACATCCACGGTCCTTTGATAATGACTCCAATGCAGTTCCCTAAGAGTCCATCCGGAAAGTTTATGATGGATAGCAGTATCGTGTAAGCCTTCTGAGCATGAGCCGGATGCTGGCCAGGCGGATGAAGGCGACAGCCGTACGGTTGAGGTTCTCGTAGTCCTTGGCGAGGCGGCGGCAGCGATTGATCCAGGCGATGGTGCGTTCGACGACCCAGCGTTTGGGGATGACCTCGAAGCCCCTGGCCGTGGCGGGCCGCTTGACCACCTCGATGCGCCAGGCGGCATCGGCCATGGCCCGGCGCAGCTTGTCGCCGCCGTACGCGCCATCGGCGAAGATGGCCTCCAGGAAGGGAAACAGCCTGCGGGTGTGGCGATCCAGCACCAACAGGGCGCCATCGCGATCCTGTACGTCGGCCGGATGAACGGCGACGGCGAGCATCAAGCCGAGGGTATCGACGAGGAGATGGCGCTTCCTGCCCTTGATCTTCTTGCCCGCATCATAGCCCGCCGGGTCGATGCACGCCCCCCTTTTTCCGCCCCTTTGGTGCTCTGGCTGTCGATCACCCCGGCACTCGGCGAGGCCTCGCGACCCTCCAACTCCCGGCTCAGAACGTAGAGCGCGTGGTGAATGCGCTCGAGCGTGCCGTCCCAATCCCAAAGCATCAGATACTCGTGCACCGTGGACTTGGCCGGCAGGTCCTTGGGCAGCGCGCGCCACTGGCACCCGGTCGCCAGAACATAAAGGACCCCGTTCATCACCTCGCGCACGTCCACCTGTCGAGGGCGGCCGCCGCGTTTGGCCGGCGGGATCAGCGCCTCGATCAAGGTCCATTCCCGGTCCGTCAAATCGCTGGGATACCGAACGCCCTTGCGCTCGTAGAGACTTCGGTTCTCGTCCGTCCACATGTGGTGTCTCCATCAGAATTCCAACACCACTTATAGAATCACAACAGACTCATTCGATTCAAGAACTTCTGGGACGGACACTGAGTTTGGGATTGAGGATTGATTTTATTTCCTCTCGGATCGTGTCCCGGCAGGTGGTGTAAGAGCGTTGCGCTCTACGCGGCTCCCGGCGGGTAGGGCCGGGACGTTCAGGCTGCCACGGTGGGCAGCGTGATGGGGACACCATCGCCCAGCGGAGCGATGGATTCCAGCGTCATGTCACTAGTGTCCGGTTAATAGTCGAATAGATTCAATTGGTTAGCATGGGGGTGGATTGGTGTCGTGGTTTCTGGATTTGTAAGCAATTGAAGGAGCGGTGTTTTTTCGAAGACGGTGAGGCTGAGGACCTGGAGGATTGTGTAGAGGCTGGCGTTGATAGCCAAGCGCTTCTTGACGATGGCGATCAACACATAGACGGAGACGGCGATCCAGATCTGGGATTTGACGGCGTTCTCGGAGGTGCCGTAGAAGCGCTTGATGCGCAGGTGCTGCTTGATCCATTTGAAGAACAGCTCGACCTGCCAGCGGCATTTGTAGAGCTGGGCGATGGTCAGCGCCGGCAGGGTGAAGTTGTTGGTCAGGAAGGTGAAGGCCTTGCCGCTCTCGGGGTCGCGGTATCGGACGCGGCGGAGCCTGTCCGGGTAGTCGGTGGCGGTGTGCTGGCCGGCGGTGCGGATGGTCTGGTCGCAGCGCAGGCCGGTGGTCTTGTCGATTGCGCGGGACGCGATCCTGCGGAACTGGAACTTGGCCCGTGCCCGGACGACGAAGAAGGCGGCGCCCTGGCTCAGGCGATGGAGGCGGGCGAAATGGATGTATCCGCGGTCCAGGACGTAGAAGGCGCCGGGCTCGGGGACCAGCTCGTCGAGCACCCTCACGTCGTGCCATCGGCCGTCGCTGATATGGATGAAAGTTGGGATATTGCCGCGCAGATCCAAGAGGGTGTGGAGCTTGATGGCGGCCTTGGTGCGCTGGAACGGGGCCCAGGGGAAGACCGCGAGGCAGAGGTCGATGGTGGTCGAGTCGAGGGCATAGACGGTGTGGTCGAGCTCGAGGCCGAAGCTGTCTTGGGCATAGAGCGGCCGGGCGATGCGGATCAGCGCCTGGGCGAAGTCGGCATGGATGCGCCAGTCGCGCCTCTCGTTGGCGTCGGCCAAGGTGGCGCGGGCGACGCGCCCGCGGATGCCCATGTGGTAGAGCTTGGTGTGCTGGGCGCGCAGGCAGGCCTCGATGTCGCGCAGGCTCTCGCGATAGGTCAGCTGCGCGAAGGCCATGCACAGATACCGATCGAGGCAGGAGAAGCTTCGCAGCCTGCGATCGCCGCCGTAGCGGTGGACGCAACGGCGCAAGCTGTGCACGGGCAGATGGTCGATCACCTGGGCGAAAACGATCTTGCCTGCATACATGAGCCATGCTCCTGACCGGGAAGGCAGGAGCATGTCTGGCTTAACACCGGGAGTTCAAGTCGGTGACACGCGAATATCCCGAAAGAACGTTTAACCACAACCCACTAACCGGAAAACCGCCGCAGTTAACCGGACACTAGTGGCGTCATGTATCTCCTTGAGACGGCCCACTCGTCGTTCTGCTCGAGAAGGATGGCGCCGACGAGCCGTGTGATGGCGTCTTCGTTGGGAAAGATGCCGACGACGTTGGTGCGGCGCTTGACCTCGGCATGGAGCCGTTCGATCGGGTTGGTCGAATGCAACTTCTGGCGGTGCTCCTTGGGGAAGCTCATGTAGGCGAGGACGTCGTGCTCGGCTTCGTCCATCAGGGCGGCGAGCTTGGGGACCTTGGGCCTGAGCTGGTCGGCGACCTGACGCCACTGGACCTTCGCGCTGTCGGCGTCCTCCTGGGCGAAGGCGGTGGCGACGAAGGCGGAGACGACGCGCCGGCCCTGCTTGCCGGCATGGGCCAGCAGGTTGCGGGCGAAGTGCACGCGGCATCTTTGCCAGGTGGCGCCGAGGATCCGGGTCGCGGCGGCCTTCAGGCCCTTGTGGTCGTCGGAGATCACCAGCTTCACGCCGCGCAGCCCGCGCCGGGCCAGCGAGCGCAGGAACTCAGTCCAGAAGGTCTCGGCCTCCGACGCGCCGATCGCCATGCCCAGGACCTCGCGGCGGCCTTGGTCGTTGACGGCCACAGCCACGGTCACCGCGACCGAGACGATGCGTCCGGTCTGGCGCACCTTCACATAAGTCGCATCCAGCCACAGATAGGGCCAGTCGCCCTCCAGCGGTCGATCAAGGAAGCCGTTGACCTTATCGTCGATCTCGCCGCACAGCCTGGAGACCTGGCTCTTGGAGACGCCCGACATCCCCATCGCCTGAACCAGATCGTCGACCGAGCGGGTCGACACGCCCTGGATGTAGGCCTCCTGGATCACCGCAGCCAGCGCCTTCTCGGCCATCCGCCGCGGCTCCAGGAAGCCGGGGAAGTAGCTCCCCTTCCTCAGCTTCGGGATCTTCAACTCGACCGTGCCGGCCCGGGTCTCCCAGGACCGGTCGCGGTAGCCGTTGCGGTGGGTGATACGATCCGCCGAGCGCTCGCCGTGAGCGGCGCCGGTCAGGCCCTCGACCTCCAGTGCCATCAGCCGCTCGGCCGTGAAGCCGATCATCTCGCGAAGCAGATCGGCATCGGAGCTCTTCTCCAAAAGCGCGCGTAGGGTCATCATGTCCTGGGTCATCGTGGTTCTCCTTCGGGTCAGGTTGGTTCGCACTAGCCCAACCCTAAACCGGAACCGCGATGGCCTCCGCTGTGGATAGCCGGCTTGCCTACGCCAGACTCTCGGCGGTCGCTACGGCAAGCCGCCTACCCACAGCTACCAGAGGCTCCAACAACTCCTACACCACGTCCTGGGACACGACCTCCTCTCGCTTGTTGAGAGAAATCAGCAGACGGACATGGCTAACACCACCGCCATGGCCGTCGATATGGCTAACACCACCGCCATGGCCGTCGATACTCAACCCGGGCTCCCGTATGATGTTGTGGCCTCGCCAAGCGAAGACCGCGTGCCCTGCTTCATGGTACGCTGCGGCTTGGCGCACTAGGGTCTGTTGAGATTTAGGATTCCCAAACGGCATAATATGTGATTCAAACTTTCTTTTGGAGGAGGTTTGAATGACATCGGAGCGTTTTGTGATCACCGATAGGCAGTGGGCGCGGATGGAGCCGCATTGTCTTGGCAAGAAGACGGACCCTGGCCGAACGGGTGGCGATGGCCGGTTGTTTTTGGAGGCGGTTCTTTGGATCGCGCGGACCGGCTGTCCATGGCGTGACTTGCCGGTACGGTTCGGCAAGTGGAATACGGTGTTCAAGCGGTTTCGTGATTGGGTCAAAGCCGATGTTTTCAAACGGATATTCGACGCCGTGTCAGACGATCCAGACATGGAGTTTGCGATGATCGACGGCACAATCGTCAAGGTTCATCGGCACGGCCAGGGCGCAAAAGGGGGACTCAAAGCCAGGCTATCGGCAAGTCAAGGGGCGGGTTGAGCACCAAAATCCTGGCCCTGACGGATGCGCTTGGCAATCTGGTCCGCTTTGTTCTCTTGCCCGGACAACGCCATGACACCGTCGGCGTCGCCCCGCTCATCGAGAATATCGAATTCGGCGGCCTGATCGCCGACAAGGCGTTCGATTCGAATTGGATCATCGAAAACATGAACGAACGGGGCGTGCAAATCGTCATATCCCAACGCCCGCAGCGTCTCCAGCCACTGGACATCGATAGCGAAATCTATAAATGGCGACACCTGATCGAGAATTTCTTTTGCAAACTCAAGGAGTTCAAGCGTATCGCCATGCGAAGCGAAAAAACCGACGACAGTTTCGAGGCCATGATCTACCTCTGTTCAGCAATCATCAATTCACGATGAATCTCAACAGGCCCTAATGCAAATGTCTTCATACTCGCCTCACTGGTGCGCCTCCAACCACTCTCGCGCCAGGCGCCGGCCATCGGCAATTTGTGCGGGTGTCATCTTTCCGGCGATGATTTTTGTGTTTTTTACTTTAGCGGCATTGCCTTTCACCGCCGCGACGTAAAACCACATTTGTGCCAGGGCGGTGTCCCGCGCCACGCCTCTGCCATTGTTGTACATGAAGCCGAGGTGGTTCTGGGCGACGGCATCGCCCTGATCGGCGGCCAACCAGTACCACCTCACCGCCTCGGCATAGTCCTGCGCCACGCCTCTGCCATTGTCGTACATGAAGCCGAGGTTGAGTTGGGCGGCGATGTAGACAGCAGGCGCCACCTGTGGGGCAGCTACGGACGCACGTTTGGAGGCCCCTCGCCCGCAGGCGGGGCAACGGTCCCCAGCCGCACCACGTTCTCCCCAGCCTCGCCGCGCGCGATCTCCTCTTCGCGGGCGTAGATAGCCAAGCGCTCCTCAAGGGGGATGAAGCCCGGCGGCTTGTCGCCCAGGTCGGCGGCGGCAGCGGCGGCACCCGTGGGCCACATGCCAAGGTGACGCCCCAGAAGCTCCAGGGCGCGAATGGCCGCTGTGGCATTATGGGTGTACTCCCCGGTCGGATCCCCGGCAGCGTCGCGCACGGGCTCCGTCTGCATCGCGCGCTCCACGTTCTCGGTCAACTTCCCGATCACCCAATCCGCGTCGACCTTGGTCCGTTCCGACCGATTCGCCAGCGCGTCGGCGATCGCGGCCGCGATAGCCGGGTTTGACAGTAGCACCGACCCTTGCTGCCTTGCGCTCTGCGGGGAATAGCCGCTTCGCTTGGCCGCCGCTGTCGCGTTCAAGTCCAGGCAATATTCGGAAACGAACCGATTTTGCCGGGGAGTAAACGGCCCCATCTGGCCCCTCCTGTCTTGATGTGGAGAGCCTATTCTACCACCGACAGTTTCGACCCCGTTACGCGTCACGGTTCCGATGTTTCGGCGGAGGCTTCGAGCCAGCGGTGCAGAGCTTCGGCCACAGCCTCCCGGTTCGCGGACTGGTCCAGCGGAAGCAACCCGACGGCCACCAGCCATTCCATGACTTCCGTGGAAACCACTACCGGGCAGACGAATGCCCCCTCCCGCCGTCGGGCGCGCAGCCGCCGCATCCGCTCGGCTGCGGGCGAGGGTGGAAACCGGGGAGAGGGATGGCGCATCAGACATACGATCGAGGTCGCCGCTGGCCAGGCTCACGCCGCTGCCGGCTCACCCTCGTCCTCGAGCAGCCCAGCCGTTCGAGCCTGGCGCTCGGCCTGCTGTAACGCGGCGATGAGTTCGGGCAGCGGATCAACCTCCACGTTGAGTCCGTTTTGCTCCGGCTTGAAGCTCGACCCGTCGTCGTAGAAGACGCCCGCGCTCACCATGTGGTGGACGGCGCGCTCTGTCCGGAACTCGCTCAGGGCGACCCTCAGCTCTTCGCGCGCGTTCTTTGGGGTGGTAGGTATCAGCTTGTCCATGTCGGTCCTCTTCCCGTCACGCGGCCGCGCCGCTCAGCGCGGTCCTCAATCTCTCCCGCTCTTCGTTCTCTGTAGCCCGCACCACCGTCAGGGCGTCCAAGTCCATGCGCGCCTCGACCTCGGACACGACGCGATCGCGCAGAACGGAGATGGGCAGGGCGTCGAGCTCCACCGAGATATCGCCGTGGCGCTCGACGAACTTGGCGCGACGGCTGTCGGTGACCTTCGCGAAGTCAGACGGCAGGCCGTAGCGCGCGACATCCTCGAGCGTGAGGGCGCACTTCACGACCTCGGGGTGACAGCTGAAGAAGCCCAGCCGCTCGCGCAGCGACCGAACCATGCCCTCGCCGCTCGGGTCCAAGTCGCCGAAATAGAGGACCGTGACGCCCTCGCCGTCGCCGAACCGCACCGCCGCGTTGTGGATCGAGTCCCAGCCGTCAAAGCCCCTGCCCACATTCAACGTGACGCCGTAGCCCTCAAGGGCGTCCTCGATGATCCCCGAGAGCGCGTCCTTCTCGAGCCAGCATTCGACGTAGCGCGGTTGCGTTGTCCACACTTGGCGTCGGTACGCTTCCGTCGCCGTGTTCGCGAACTCGGCCAGGTCGCTCCACATCGACACGGCACGGGGCCGCCGCATTCGGTCCTCGACCCACGACCACGGGACGACGCCCTCCTTCCGCATGGCAACGAGGAGGTTGGAGACCGCCTGGTACTGGGTCCGAGTGTTTTTGATGACCTGTCTCGAAACGAGCTGGTAGTAGACCTGCCGCACCGTCATGGGATGATGCTCGGCAAGCACGGCACGGGCCGCGTCTATCAGCAGGAGGGTCTTGGCGTGGCGGGCCATCGCTACCTCCTCAACTCCGTGGTGCCGTCGTGGCCGGGCACCACCTCCGCAGTGCCGAGGGCCGGGTCAACCATCGGCCCGTACCCCAGCCCGCTGGCCGCCCGCGTCGCCTCTTTGCCCCGTCCACACGTGAAGGCAGGTGCAGCCGTTCCGGAGCGACTCGAACAGCCGCGCCAATTCCGGCGGCGGCCGCTTTGAATGGTTCTTTTCTTGGGTCCTCCGACGACCTCTGCCCCCACCCCCTTGGATATATAGAAGCAGTTCGACTTTCCGAACTACGGACGCCGCATAGGAATGGCTGTTTTCAGTGGTTTTCACGTGTCCACCTTCCCGCCGGGAATGCTTCGTAGTGCGACTTTCCGAACTACGGTAGTGCGACTTTTCGACATGAGTTTCTGTTTTTCGCGCCGCCGCCTGCGCTTCATGCCGGCCACGTTTTCATCTGTAACGCGCCGCCAATCGTTGGTCGGTGGCGCACCATCGCGGTGGGCGTAGAAGGTCAGAGTGAAGACGCTTGGCTTATTCGTCATGTTATACCGGCCGCCGTGCTCGACGTGGATCAGGCCCAGGCCTTCAGCTTCTGCGATCGCAGCCGGGACCTCTGAACGAGTGAGGCCGTACGCGACGAGCTGATCGTAGGTCGCCATCAGAGCGCCGTTTTTACGACCGGCGTGGTTCGCGCTCTCGACGAGCAAAAAGTCGACGAGCTTGCGTGTGTTAATGCCCATCGACCGCCAGGCTGCGCTCATCAACATCTGCGTCGTCAGCCAAGACCACGATTCGCCCTCTGGTGGCCACCGCAGCTTGGCCGCCCTGCCAGAGAGCCTCCCGGAACTCCGACCCGTGGCGTCCGGCCTGCCGTCGCGGGCCATGATTACGCCCCCCCGCCGTGCCATGCAGCGACGCGGCGATGACCGCGCCGGAGCGGCAGGCGGGTTGCGACGATAGGGCAGCTAGTGGTATGTGGAGACATCGGCTGCACCTCTTCGGTTGTGGGTGGTCCGCGTCGCCAAACGCGGCTCGTCGATGAAAAGAAATCAGCGCCGCCCGGCATTTCGCATCCGGGCGGCGCTTTCATTTTCAGGTGCCGGTCCATCGCGCGGCCATTACCATGCTCGAGGGCGCGTGCTCGGCGATCCACTCTTGCCGGCTCGGAAACCAGTCGCGGAAACGGGCTGGGAGCTGTGCGAGTGCGCAAGTCGCGCCGGGGGATACCTCGATACCCTTCTCCCGCAAGATGCGAAGTACCACAGCCTTTTGGTCCGAGATGAAGGCGACGGACTGCCATCCGGCCACGCCCTTGCGCCGATGCCGCCTCATGATCATCCATTGAAGCTCGTCGTACCCGAGCGCCCAACGGTTGTTGAGGCGGAGGAAAACTTTGTCGACCATCAGGCGACGGCCCGCTCGCACCGCCACTGGATCACTTCCGAGAGCAACCACCCGCCACGGTTTGGCGACAATATTCGTCGGCCTGGAAACTTGCCCTGTTTTTCAAGCCGCCAACGAGTCGTTCGGGAGAGCGAGGTGATTGCCTTGCATTCGGCCTCGCCTATGAAGCGATCGATCCAGGCGTTCTCGCCTACAAATGGATTGACCGAACCCGAGTTATGGCCAATGCCGGGTTCGGGCGACAGCTCCGCGCCAACCTCCAGCTCTTCGCGCATGTGCTCTGGCATTCCGCCCTCCGGGGTTCATAGCAGTGCTACTCGTCACGGACGACGGAGGCATGTCTGGGGCGCAATCGCAAAATATTCGCGAATTACCGGCGAATTATCGACATGGCTTTCATTTGATTTCAGTGAGTTAGTTGGGTAATTACCGGCGAATTACCGACATCGTTACCGGCGAATTACCGGCGCGACTTAGTATCCATAACGTCCCTATCCGGTTAAGGCAGGTCGTGCGCCCTGGGGTTGCAAGCCGTGGATCAACTGGCGGTATGTGATGGTTGGCCGGGCCATGGCGCGGCTCAGGACGAAGTCGCCGAGGTCGTCGATCCGCCGGCGGCGGTTGAAGCGATAGGCCCATTCCCGGCCATAGCGCGGCAAGTGCTTGGCGCTGACGCCATGGTAAGTGCCGTTGAGCCAGGTCTTGAGGTTGCTGAACAGGACGTGGATGATCGGCATCTGCGTCTCGGCGTTCTTGCCTTGGCCTTGGACGGTGGGCTGGTGCCGGTAGACGGCGCCGAGCCCGGCATAGCCCTTGAAATCGTCGGTCAGCAGGCGCGCGCCCGGCGTCACGGCGGCCCGCACGAAGCCGCCGAGCTGCTCGGCATTGGCCCGGGGCAGGATGGCAAGCCGCGCCCGGCCGGCGACGAAGCCGCTGCCCTCGACCCCCTTGCCCGGCGCCACCGCCACCTTCTCCACCGCCAGCACGAGCAGGCTCTTGTTGGCATTGGCCATCCCGCGGCCCCGGCTCTCGGGCTTGCCGCGCCCGCCGTAGTAGCTCTCATCGACCTCGACCATGCCGTCCAGCAACGCATCCGGCCGCTCCGCCAAGCCATGGCGCAGCTTGTGAGCCATCAGCCATGCGGTCTCATAGCGAAGCCCCAGCTCGCGCGCCAGGAACAGGGCCGAGACCCCGCGCTTGTCCCGCCCCATCAACCACGCCGCCAGGAACCATTTGGGCAACGGTGTGCGGGTGCGGTGGAAGATGGTTCCCGCCGTCACCGACTCTTGACGACCGCAAGCCGCGCATTCGAAGACGCGCGCCCGCGCCTTGTGCCGATAGCCCCGCCGGTGCCCGCAGCGGGCGCACGCAAACCCAGACGGCCAGCGTCGATCCGCCAAGGCCAGGATGCACGATTCCTCGTCTCGGTAGCGCTCTTGGAACGTCAACAAGCCGCTCATGCCCTGTCTCCCGACCAATCCTCAGAGGCGGGAACAGTACACCCTTAGAGCGAACATATAAAGAACACTCGGTCGCTACCTGCATTAACCGGATAGGGACGATCCATAATCTCGGAGCGTACCTTTTTAATCGCAGACTCCAAAGTGGACCGCTTTGGAATTTTCTTCACATAGTGCTTCGCTAACCACGTCCGTGCGAATGTGTCCAAATCTTTCAGAGTGGCCTCATCCAAGTCGCCGGGGTGCTTCTCGTCGTACCATTCAAGGCAGCGTTTCAAATGCGCTCGATACGGACCCGGCTTCCGACCGCCCTTCCGCTTCGCCTTGTCCATCTCACGCGCGCCCTCGCCATCGGGAGCCGATGTTTTGGGTCCGGGCGACTGCGTCTCCGCGGTATCGACCGAGGACGGCGGTTCAGTTGATACCGCCGATTCTCCGCCACTGCCATTAAAGTAGCCGTCCAGTTCATCGCTCCCGACCACAACAACGTGGTCCTCTGGGATATCGATTTCGGCCCAAGACACCTTGCTGGCGCAAATATCGAACTCGCAGTTCCTGGCGTACCAACAGCGTCCCGGAACCGCTATCCGCTGCCCATCCATGTTGCAATAAACGACCGCAGTAAGTCGCTCCTTGTAGAATGCTTCCGACAGTACTGACATGACATGCTGACACCGTTCCCAGGTCTCATAGTCACGCACCTGGCGCTTGGCAATCACTAGGTGTATCTCGCTAGGCGGGGTCCCCTCATTGAGACGTTTCGCCGTTGCCGATTCCGCTCGAATCAACAACGTGCCCCACACCGAGGATGGCTCTTCCTCGGGCTGTTCGAGACTCGCAAGTTCCGCCGGTGTCAATCTGTGATGTTTCGCTCTGAGGAGGAATAGGTGCCAACGTTCTGCGTCATCAAGCTGTGCCGCGGCATTCGCGTCGCCAACGTCGTGCACGTTTGAACGTCACCGACTCTACCGGCACGATGTCGCTCAATGCCGAGTAGGTCCGGGGAATTGCACCCCGAGCCCCTCACAGAACCGGACGTGATACTCTCGCATCATCCGGCTCATGCCATCGCACGAAGGCTGCCGCCTTCCGCTGAACAATAGGGCTCCTCCCGGCATTCCGGTTGGCCCAAGTTCAACGGCGATGACCTGCCCCCTTCGCTCCAACTCCATTACAGAGCCTTCATCACTACTACGAGGCAGTCCGCCCCTCTCCGGCGCATCGGTACTTTCGGCCTCGCGGTGGTAGCCGCTTGCGCCTTTTCCCTTGGCATCGCCGGCCAGGTTCTCACGTTCCGTACAAAAGCCTGGTTGAGCTTCGCGCCACCTACATGCCGGATGCCGTTCGGGCAGCATCCAGGTCAGCCCCCGAACTAGTCCCGGAAGAATGGCTAGCCCCCGGTTTTGACATCGTCTAATCCGCTTTCGACACTTCAGCAGTGGTTCGCTTGCGCTCGCCTCTCTCAACCGTGCTTGCCGGGATCATCGTCCCGACTTTTCCGCAACGCTCACCACCATGGCTTTTGACCACAGCAGCTTGCGGTAGCTTGGGATCAGCTCCTGATCGCCGAACCCGAAGGGCCCTCCTTCATCTCTCGTACAGTTGCGCAGCGCCGTTTGGACGGTGGTGTCGCAAGGTTGGTGGAAAATTGGAGAACTGGCGTAAACTCCTGATTGTAAAACATTCAGAAAGGCGGTGTGCAGCCGCCGAAAGGAGCTTACGCCATGAAACATCTTACGGCATCGACGTCGCCCAGTCCATTTTCCGGTGAGAATTGGTTCGATCCCCTGGAGGATGCGATCCGCTTTCGCGTCCGCGCCTTCATCGAGGCTGTGGTGGCGGAGGAAGCGCAAGCGGCGCTGGGCGGCCGTGCGCGCTATCAACGCAGCGGCGCGCCCAAGGGTTATCGCAACGGCCACCGGCATCGGCAGCTTGTCGGCACCTTCGGAGCGCTGACGGTTTCGCTCCCCCGCGTCCGCCTGCTCGATGGGGATGGCGGTGAGAAGGAATGGCGGAGCCAGACCATCCAGGCCTACAAGCGGCTGACCAAACGGGCCGAGGCGATTATCGCCAATACGTACCTTGCCGGCACCAACACGCGCCGTGTCCGCCGAGCGCTGGCCGGCCTGTTCGGGGGCAAGGTCGGCAAGGACGCGGTGAGCCGCGCCTGGCGCAAGGTAAAGACCGACTGGGAGAGCTGGCAGGCTCGGGACTTGTCGGGCGAGGACATTGTCCGGCTGATCCTGGATGGCACCGGCGTCAAGGCGCGCCTTGATGGGCGAGTGCTGTCAATCCCGCTGCTGGTCGTGCTTGGGGTGCGGCGGGACGGCCAGAAGGTTCTGCTCGCGGTCAAGAACATGGGCGGGGAGACCGAGGCGGCCTGGCGCCATGTCCTGGAGGACCTTCTCGGCCGTGGCCTGAAGGCGCCGGAGCTTCTGATCGTAGACGGCGGCAAGGGCCTGGAGGCGGCGCTGGCCAGCCTGTGGAGCGATATTCCGGTGCAGCGCTGCACGGTGCACAAGGAGCGCAACCTCCTCGCCCATGCGCCGAAGGCGTTGCACGACGAGGTCAAGGCCGACTACACCGACATGATGTACGCCGAAAACGCCGAGCAAGTGCGCAAGAAGCGCAAGGCCTTCCTGGCCAAGTGGCGGCTCCGCTGCCGGGGCGTGGCGGACAGCCTGGAAGAGGCGGGGGAGCGGCTGTTCACCTTCCTGCGCTATCCGCCGCAGCAATGGAAGTCCTTGCGGACCACCAACGCCATCGAACGCCTGCACGGGGAATTCAAGCGCCGGGTGAAGACCCAATGCGCACTACCCAACGCGGAAACGGCGGCCATGCTGTTCTGGGCCTTGATGGCCTCGGGGCAGATCACCATGCGCCGCGTCGGTGGCTGGCAAACACTCGACCAAGCGCCGGTCAAGAAGCCGATTGACCTCGCCGCCTGATTGAGCAACCGATCGTGATCGGGAGCTACGCCAAAAACCAATTTCCACCAACTATCGGACACGACCGAAACTAATGCCGAACAAGTCACCGCGTGTCACCGTCTGGAATGAGTTCTACGTTGAGAGAGAGGACGACGCAGCCCGCAAGGCTTATCCCTCGGGGATACATGCCGCCGTTCGCGATGGGCTTGTCGAACACGGCGTGACGGATGTGGCGACGGCCACATTCGATGAACCACAACACGGTTTAACTACGGCGGTTCTTGACCGAACCGACGTGCTGGTTTGGTGGGGGCATCGCCGCCATGAGGAGTTCGATTCCGCCTTAGTTGAAGACCTCAAGGCGCGGATATGGGCGGGCATGGGTTTGCTCGTCCTTCACTCGGGACACTTCTCGAAAATCTTCAGGGCGCTGATGGGAACACGCAGCGACACACCGGTTTGGAACGAGGACGGCGAAACTGAACGAATATGGGTCATCGCCCCGGAACACCCAATCGCATCGGGATTGGGCCGCTCCTTCGAAATTCCTAGGGAAGAAATGTACGGCGAGCCCATGGAGCTGCCGAGGCCAGATCAACTAATCTTCATAAGCTGGTTTGATAGTGGCGAAGTATTCAGGTCCGGGCTGACGTGGCAGCGGGGGCGGGGCAGGGTCTTCTACTTCAGGCCCGGCCACGAAAGCTTTCCCACATACTACATACCCGAGGTCAAGCGGGTGATCGCAAATGGTGTCCGTTGGGCGGCTGAGCCTAAGCAGGATCTGTGAGAGTGAGCGGCCGGTTCATTCCTTTATCGCCCCGAATGTCAGGCCACGAACCAAGTGACGATGTGAAAAGATCGCGAACAGGACGACGGGGATCATGATGCCCATAGCTCCGGCTGCCGATAGCGACCAGTAGGTAATGTCTTCTCCTCCGTACTCGGCAATGGCGACCGGCAGTGGTTTTGTCTTTGATCCGGTCAGTATGAGAGCCAATAGAAACTCATTATAGGCCAGCAGCAGGCTGAACATCATCGTAACCGTTAATCCGGGTCGCACCAAAGGTAGGACGATGAGAAAGAATACCTGCCAGTGGTTGCAGCCGTCCAACCTAGCCGATTCATCAAGTTCAACCGGTACGTCGACGAAAAAACTGCGCATCAACCAAATGGTGAACGGCTGGTTCAGAGCGATTAGCGCCAGAACCATGACGATATATGTGTCGACCAGCCGCAGAAAGGTTGCCATCAGAAAGAAGGGGATTGCCAGCAGTATCGGGGGCAGCATCCGCGTGGCTAAGAGACCGAATAGAATCAACCGCATTCTTGGCGTCTGCAGGCGCGAGAGCGCGTAAGCCGCAAGGGTACCGATCGGAACGGAAATGCCGACAACCGAGATCGAGATAATCAGACTGTTAATGAGGAAACGCCAGAACTCCTTCGGCACCCAGACCTCGTAGTGAAACTCCCATGTCGGGGTGAAGATGAGCGTCGGTGGAATCGAAAACGCGTCGACAGGCTGCTTGATCGATATGAGGAATGCCCAGATGATCGGTGTGAGGTTGAGCACTGTGAAGACGCACAGGGCTAGGAACAGACCAAGGTGCCTCCTGTTCATCATCAGAAGCGCGCATCTTCCTTGCGATACATCAGCAGGATGACGACGACGACCATCATCGCAATGATGAGCATCGTCAGCACACCCACGGTCGACGCGCGACCGATTTCTAGCGCACGGAAAGCCAGTCGGTAGGTGAACATCGTGATCGTCTCCGTGGCGCTTCCCGGTCCACCGCTTGTTAGAACGTAAACGGTGTCGAAGAACCGAAAGGAATCCATAAGTCGGATCACGACCACGAAGAGTATAACGGGACGCAAAGTCGGAAGGATGATGTGCCAGAGGAGTCGCCAGCCCGATGCGCCGTCGATCGACGCCGCTTCGAGAATTGTCCTGTTCATGCTCTGGAGTCCGGCGTAGAGGACCAACATGGTGAAGGGCATGAACTTCCAAGTCTCAGCGAGGATGACGCTGATGACAGCCCATTGGGGATCGCCCAGCCAATCAGGCGGGTGAAATCCCGCGGCCGCAAGTGTCGAATCCAACAATCCCCACCGGCCGACGAATACCCAGCGCAACAGCAGCGCTGCCACGACCGGCGTGATGACATGTGGCAAGAAGTTCAGGATAGTAAACGACCTGACACCGTGGCTCCCATAGTACAACGCTAGCGCGATCATCAGCCCAAGCACGAATTCCAGCGCAACGCCGGAAAACGCGATCAGTACGGTCGTGGCCAGCGCACGCCACAATCGCCGGTCCGACAGAAGCACCGCGTAGTTGTCGAGACCGACAAAGGAACGGTCAGGCGAGGCTAAGTGGAACTCAAAGAAGCTGACATACACGGCGTATCCAATCGGATACGCGAGTACGACGGAGAGTAGAAGAAGGCTGGGAACGAGGAACCAGTAGAGCCCGTTTCGCCCGGCCACCGTTCATTCCAAGCCTTCTTCGACAGGTTGGTTCTTACTGATAGTATCCACGTCTGCGGAGGATATCCTCCACTTCCGCCGCCAATGCGTCGAGTGTTTCCTTCACAGGAGCATCTCCGGCGACTGTATCGTGGATCTGTCGCGTAATTATATCGCCCAATTGGAGGAATTCGGGCAAGCTCGGAAACGGCTTCGCCACCTGTATCGTCTCCAGCGCGGCCGGGTAGAACCGGTACTGCTCCTGGAGTTCCGGGTCACCAAGCAGGGAATTCCTGGGCGGGAATCCGACACCCGCACCCCCCCGCATGCTTTCCTTCTCGATGGCGGTCATCAGCATCAGAAACAGCAGATCGGGGTCCGTTTCAGAAAAGGCGCTGATTGCGAAACCGTCCACGGCGAGACGTGAACCACCGCCGGGCGGGACCGCCCATTCAATCTTGCCCACCACTTTCGACTTGGCCGGATCGTCCATTGCAGCGGCGCGGGAGAACCACTGCAGGCCCATGACCGCCAAGTCCTGCTGGAAGCTTATCATAGCCTCGTCGTTGGCATGGGATGTGAAGCCCGGTGGCGCATATTTGGCGGTTTCCCGCATTGCTTCGATCGCCCGCACCCCTTCAGGGCTGTTGAAGGCCGGTTTCCATTCTTCGTCGAACCAAGCGGCGCCGTGCGCGTTCATGTACCAGTGCGTCTCGTTGAGCGCGGCGTCGACGGGCTTCAGGCTAAAGGTCGTGCCGGCGCGCCCGTCAGTGTTAAACTTGGCGGCCGCGGTGTGGTACTCGTCGAATGTTCTTGGTGACTCCAGGCCCGCCTCTTCGAAAAGGTCGGATCTGTAGAAAAAAAACATCGAGTTGAAGTACATCGGCACAGCATAAAGCTTGCCTTCGAATCTGAAAGCTTCCAGCACCGAATCCGGTATATCCCCTAGATCGTACTCACTCGTGTACTTTATCCACAGATCATCGAGCGGGAGTAGCCACCCTGCCTTGGCGTACTGTTTCACCAGCGGGTCGTTCACGTAGAGAAGATCGATGTCATCCGAACCGGACGATAGGGTGATCATCTCTTTTTCGACGACAGCATCGTAGTTGGTGAGTGTGGAAGTGACGTCAACGCCGGGAATGGCGGTCTCGATCTTCGACACATAGTATTCATTAGCCGGGTTCCGGTCGCCCACAAGATTCACGGTCTGTGCTGCTGCGATCTGCGAGAACCCGATGAGAGAGACGACCGCCACGATCGCAATGATACGTGGCCGTCGAACGCAAGGCGCGAGAGCATCTGGCATATCTAAGTCCTCCATTGCGGTTATTGCCCAGTGAATCAACGCCGCTTGATGGCGGTTGTTGCCAAGCCGCCTAGCAGCCCCTAGCGTCAAAATAGTGTATCAGTTTTGTCGATTGTCGTCAACCGGCCATTGTCGACAGGCTTACCAGCCCGTTGAAAAAGGCGTCATTGACCGGGTTTCACGCCACGGCGAAGCATATCGCGGCGAAGGCGGTTTCGCCATCCTCGGAGACGATGAGGACGATCTGAACGACCAGGACGGCTCCAGCGGGCGTAACAAGCACGAACAAGGCGCCAATTCCGCCCGCCACGGCCTCCTTCGGGGTGCCGGCGCCGATGAGTTGGCGCATCAGCAACGATAGGTTGTGGCCGGCGACGTGAAGCAGGTATCGCTTGTGCACGTTCTCGCGGCCCCGAAGCCAGGTCCGGCGCATACCGCCGCGATCGAGGTTGTGGGCAAAGGAGCGCTCGACGATCTCGGCGCGCAGCTTGAAGGCTTCCCTGGCCACCCCCGATAACAGCCGGGTCCGGTTGTTGGTGACCGCCCGGCGAGCCGCATCATCTCCGTGCCAGCGCGCAAAACCCTTCTGCTTGGGCTCGGAGATCCGGCTCTTCCAGGGGCCGTCGTCGAGCGCCTTCAAGACCAACCGTGAGTGGTAGCCCTTATCGGTCACACATTCGGCCGGATCTTCGGCCGTCGGCGCCACATCCACCGCCTCGAGGTTTGCCTCGGCCGCCGCCAGGGTCTTGGGAAGCGTT